>NZ_FRDM01000001.1 GCF_900143215.1 Geodermatophilus obscurus
CACGAGTACCTCCAGCGTCGTGGGGCGCCAGCCCAGCGGCTCGTGCGCCAGCCGTCGCAGGACGGTGTCGCGCGGTGTGCCCTCGCAGCCGCAGCGCCGGCACCACTGGTCGGGTTCCACGACACGGCACGCCAGCACCGCACGATCGGGCTCGAGCCGCTGCCCGAGCACCTCCAGGCCGAGCTCGTCCAGGCGGCAGAACGTGGTCAGGTCGGGGCGAGCGAAGGTAGCGTCAGGCACGTCGAGGTCTTCCGGATGGGCAGTGTGAGAACTTCCATCCTCGGGAGGCCTCGACGTCTATCCCAGGACCGACGCGCCAGCCCGATCTACACCCTCAACTGCGAAGAGCCGTGAATGTGCTGCTGGGGGCGTCGTTGCGAACGTCAGCGGATGTCTGCGAACGCGATCACGACGGCCTGGCAGTGTGGGGGTCAGGGGTTCGAGTCCCCTCAGCTCCACCCCGATGACCAGGCCGTTCTCCCGCTGGGAGAGCGGCCTGAGTCGTCTCTGGTGCCAGCGTGGTGGCCACCGGCGCAGAGACGGTGTCAGGTCAGTCCCACAGCGCACTTCCCATGCGGTCTGCCGCATCGCGGCCCAGAGCGCGCATCGCGTGGCTGTAGGTGTCCGTCGTCGTTCGCATCTGTGAGCGGGCCGAGGCGGTGCACATGTGGTGCCGCGGCACCGGAATGCTCGAGAGGTGGTCGGCCCGGTGCGGTGATCGCCCCGTGGGAGGGGCTGGTCGCGCTCGTCCCGACGCTGGCCTGCGTGGGCGGGCGTGCCCAGGCAGGACCGACTGCCACCCGGGCATGTGCAGAGCCGACCGGCGTCATGCGTCGGGACGGGCTTCGCGCGTTGGTCATGAGGCCTCTGCTCGGTGCCACGAAGGTGGCCGGACCATGGCGTTCGTTCGGAGGTGCAGTTCGTCCTGCCTCACCAGCGAGCGGTACGGCGTCCGTCGACGACGTCGACGCCGGATCCAGGCTCAGCAGTGGCCGGTGCCGACCGGATGAGGTCGTCGAGTGTCCGGTCCAGGGCTTCGAGGGCCACCCACGTCCGGCCCTCGGCCGCGGCGGCCTCGTACGCCTCGTCCCCCAGTGCGCTGCGGGCCCGCGCGAGGAGATCCTCCAGCAGGGGCGTGAAGGCAGCGGACGCAGGGTGTCCCACTCCCTCTCGCACGGCGCGCGCCGCGGCCAGCGCCCGCGCCGCCACCCCGGGTCGCCCCGCGGACAGCGACATGGCTGCCAGGCCGTCCAGCGAGTAGGCCATGCCGCTGGGCTGCCCCCCGCGACGGTTGATCCGGGCTCCCTCGATCACCGATGCTCGGGCCGCGTCCGCGTTCCCGGCCATGAGCAGCGTGAGACCCCGCAGGCTCAGCGCCCGCCCGCGGATGGCGTCATCGCCGAGCTGCTCGGCCAGCCCGACCGCGGTCGCATAGTGGGCCCCGGCAGCCGCCAGGTCGCCGCGGTAGAGGGCGACGTTCCCCGCGGTCACCTCCATGTAGGCCTGCCCCAGCCGGTTACCCACCGCCGACATCCGGGCGGCCGCCTCCGCCACCACGGGCCCGGCCGTGCGGGGGTCCTCGGACACCGCGAGGAAGGCGTCCGTCACCGCCGCCAGGGCGTGGTCGAAGCGGTGATCCGGGTCGTCGGGCAGCAGCCGCCGGCCCTCACCGGTCATCGACCGGGCCAGCGCGAAGTCCCCGAAGACCGTCGCGGCCAGGGCCCGGACGGTCAGCAGCCGCCCGCGCACCGCCAGGTCGGAGGAACCGGCGCGTGACAGTGCCTGGTCCAGCCAGGCCACGGCCTCGGCCTCGGCGTCGCGCTGGACGAGGTAGATGAAGGCGTTGCGGACGAGCAGGGACACGGTCGCCGTGTCCCCGGCGTCCAGCGTCCGCTGCACCGCGGCACGCAGATCGGGCCGGTCGCGATCCAGGCCCTCCACCGCCTGCCGGTGCTCCTGCCCGCCCCGGGTGGAGAGCAGGGCCGCGGTCGTCGTGCACATCCACTGCGTGTGCCGGCGCTCGACGTCCACCCGGTCGGGGGCGCCGGCCAGCAGCTCTCGTGCGTAGACCCGCACCGTCTCGAGCATGGAGAAGCGCGGCTCGCGTGGTTCCTCGTCCGAGGCCACCACGAGGCTGGCGTCGACCAGGGCGGCCAGGGTGTCCAGCACCTCCGGCTCCTCCGCCCGGCCGCACACGGTCTCTGCGGCCTCCAGGCTCCAACTGCCGGCGAACACGGCCAGCCGGGCGAACAGCGCCTGCTCGTGCGGCTCGAGCAGGCCGTAGCTCCAGTCCATGGTGGCCCGGAGGGTGCGTTGTCGTTCCGGCAGGTCCACCGGTCCACCGCCGATGAGGTCCAGTCGCTCGAACAGGCGGGCCAGCAGGGTCTCGGGTGGCAACAGCCGGATCCTCGCCGCGGCCAGCTCGACCGCCAACGGCAGCCCGTCGAGGCGGCGGCAGATCTCGGCCACCACGGCCAGGTCGTCCGGGCCGAGCCCGAAGCCGGGGCGCACGGCAGTCGCCCGCTCGGTGAAGAGCCGGATGGCCGCCGGCTCGGTCAGCGGCCTGACCGGATGGTGTCGTTCCGACCGGAGCCGCAGCAGCTGACGGCTGGTCACCAGGGCCACGACCGCCTGCACCCGGTCGAGCAGGTCGGCCAGGTCGCCCGCCGCGTCGACGACCTGCTCGACGTTGTCCAGCACCAGCAGCGTGCGCTGGTCACCGACGGCCGTCCGGACCCCGTCGACGAGGCTCACACCGGTCTCGCGCCGGACGCCGACGGCATCGGCCACGGCGCCCATCACCAGAGCCGGGTCGACTACCGCTGACAGCGGTACGAAGACCACGCCACCGGGGAACTCGCTGACCACGGCGCCCGCCGCCTCGAGGGCCAGCCTCGTCTTCCCGATCCCACCGGGGCCGGTCAGGGTGACCAGCCGTGTGCGCTGGTCGGCCAGGAGCCGGACGAGCGCCGCGACGTCCTCCTCCCTGCCCACGATCGAGGTCGCCGGGGTCGGCAGTCGGTAACCCCGGACCAGCGTCCTCAGCGGCGGGAAGTCCGTGCGCAGTCCCGCGATGTCGAGCCGGAACAGGCGCAGGGGATGCGGGAAGTCCTTCAGCCGGTGCTCACCCAGGTCGTGCAGCGAGACCCCGGGCACCGCGCGGTCCCTGACCAACTCCGCCGTCGTCTCCGACAGGAGCACCTGGCCGCCATGCGCGGCGGCCGCGATACGGGCCGCCCGGTGGACGGCGAGACCGATGTATCCCGCTGTGGCCTCCATGGCCTCACCGGTGTCCAGACCCATCCGAACCAGCACCCGGCGCCCCTCCGGCCAGGGGTGAGAGGTCAACGACCGCTGTGCGTCCGCGGCGGCCGTCACCGCCTCCACCGCACCCGGGAAGACCACGAAGAAGGAGTCCCCCTGGGTGTCGACCTCCCGGCCACCGTGGGCGGCGATGGCCGCGCGGATCAGCGAACGATGGCCCTCCAGGAGCTCGGCGTAGCCGTCTCCGGCCTCCTGCAGCAGACGGGTGGAGCCCTCGATGTCGCTGAACAGGAACGTGACCAGGCCGGTGGGAGCCAGGCCGGCCTCGATCCGGGCGGCCTCGGCGGTGCTGCGCTGCTGGGACACGACGTGCTCCCGGAGGTGGTTCTGCGGGCCCGCCGGTCAGGCGACCATGGCCCCGGAGGATAGGAACCCGGCCGGACGCTTGGCCAGAGGCGGTGTGCAGGGCGTCCCGGGGCTGGACCGAGGCGGACGTCGCGGCCTCTGACCTGCGCAGGCAGCACCACCGCGAACGACGGCGGATGCCCCGGATGTGACGGGGAGACGTGTCGGCATCAGGTCGACCGGCTGCGGTGTCCCGGGCGGCCCATCTGGCGACGACCTCGAGGTGGGTCTGCCCGTGTCATCGACGGCGGGGGAAGAGCAGGTTCAGTCCGGGCGGAGGGCGGAACGGTGTCCAAGCGCCCTCGGCCATCCCCAGCCGGTCGGCCAGCAGCCACAGCACCGCGGGATTGCAGGCCAGGCCGAGGTGGCTGCCGCGTACCTCCACGTTCTCCCGCCGAGCGCGGACCTCGTACCGGCACGACGGCCAGTGCACGATGCCGTCGGCCCGCGTGTAGACCGACGTCGCGGGCACGCGCAGCGAGCCGCGCTCGGCCCAGGGCCGGGGCAGCGCTGCCGCCCCGCGGAGCAGGCGGGCGCCGCCGTCGACGATGCCCGAGGCCGTGCGGACCCAGGGCGCCGATCGCACCACCGGCGTGCCGAGGGTGACCAGTCCGCGGACGCTGCCCGGCGCGGCTCTGGCCAGCTCCTGCGCGTAGAGACCGCCGAGACTCCAGCCGACCAGGCTGACCCGCCGCCCCGAGGTGCGGTGCAACCGCTCGAGTCGTGCGCGCAACGTGTTCACGACGCGGCCCGTCGGGCCACGGTTGGTGCCCAGGCTCCAGCCGGACACGTCGTGGCCCAGGGCGCGCAGCGCGGTCCGCAGCACCATAGTGGCGGGGTCGCCGGTCATCAGCCCCGGCAGCACCAGCACCGGGTGGCCGTCGCCGCGGCGGGCGGCCGCGAGCAACGGCCAGGCAGCCGCCAGGGCGGCGACGTCCAGGCCCGCCCGCGGCGGCTCGGTGAGCAGCAGGGCGCGTGAGGGGTGGCGCTTGACGGCAGGCACCCGGACAGCATCCATGGCGCGGAACGTGCCAACCCCGGTAGGCCCGACACACCCTCCCCGGCATGACCGGGATCCTGGAGAGGCGAGCTGTCCATCCGGGCCCCTCGCCCTCCTGGCGGCGAGGAGTCCCGGTGTCGGCCCACGGCGACGAGGTGCAGCGCGTGCGGTCGTCAGTGAAGGCTTGGCTATGGATGACCACGACTGAGGGTTCACTTGCAGCCGGCCGGTCCGAATCGCTCATCGAGCCTTCATGGCGGCTTTGGATCGTTCGCAAGATGCTGGAGATAGCAGGAACGGCTCGGTGGGACCTACGCCGCGGAGGTAGCTCTGCCCGAGTGGGCACTCCGGTCCGATCCCATGGCCGACATCATCCGACTGTATTGCGTTCGTCGCACTGGCACGGCAGCAGCTCGTTTCGTCGACGCCTGACCGCAGCACGGCTCACGCCCGCTGCTGATCTTCCAAGATGCCTGTCCAGCCTAGATGGAGTCGAGCCGTTCATCCAATTCCGCGTATCGGGTAACCGAGGGCTCGTCGATTATGTGGCCTCGCGCAATCACCATTCGCGGATTCGTGAGAGCCCGGAACCCGTCGATCGGGTTGGCGTCGAGGACGACCATGTCTGCGTCCTTTCCCGTCTCGATCGAACCCGTGATGTCGTCCAGACCGAGAATTCTCGCGTTGGTTCGAGTGGCGGCGTTCAACGCTTGGGCCGGAGTGAACCCGCCATAACGGACGAGGAGGTCCATCTCCCGCCACGCATCATAGTGTGTCACGTAAGTGAGTGCCGAGTCGGTGCCCATGCCGACCGCGATCCCGTGCCGCCGAGCGTCCTCGATTCCCCGCACCATCTCTTCCAAGATCATTGCCGCGTTGGCTCTGACGACGTCACTGGCGCCCGTGATCGACTGGTCGAACTTCAGGAGCGGCAGACATACCAGGATTGTCGGGATGAGCGCCGAGGAACCGCTCAGTGAGCGCGGATTGTCGAGGAACAAGTCGATCACCTCTGGATCCATCGCCGCACCGTGTTCGATCGTGTCGGCTCCCGCACGGAGCGCTGCGCGAATACCGGCCGTGCTCTGCGCGTGAGCGGCTACGCGGATGCCGGCGTTGTGGGCCTCCTCACAGATCCCCGACATCTCCTCCTCGGTCATCTCCGGGCGTCCGGCGTAACCGATGGCGCGAGCGTCCGTGACGCCCGCGGTAGCCGAGATCTTGATCGCCTTGACTCCTCGTTGCACGTGCGTACGGGCATTTCGGCGAGCTTCCCACGGAGAATCGCTGGTGAGAGCGATCTGCGGCGCTCCGTGTCCTCCGGTGATTGCGAGCAGCGGTCCCGAGCCGAGTACCCGTGGGCCGAGGTATTCGCCTCGCTCGATCTCGTCCGCGACCTCGACGACCTCGTAGGCTACGTCTCCGACGCTGCGGATCGTGGTGACTCCTGAATGGAGCTGGGTCAGCACGTTGGCCTTCGTGCGCTTCTTGAACAATCGTCGTCCGAGAGGACCGCGTCCGAGCTTCGCGACGATTCCCGCCGTGGATTCCTTGAGGAGGATCTTCGGCAGCGGCAGGCCGTTGGAGAACAGGTGAGCGTGCGCGTTGATCAAGCCAGGGACGACGAAGCGCCCAGTCGAGTCCAGGATCTTACAGCCAACCGGGGCAACGGTATCCGCGGACGGCCCGACTTGTAGGATCTTCCCGTTCGCTCCCACGACAACGGTTCTACCGGGCAGCACGGTGCCGGCTGGATCACCGGCCACGATCGTGACGTCGGACAAGGCAAACGGTTCCGGCACGATCGAGCTCCTTGCCTCGGCGTCGTGCAATAGACGGTATCGGGGAGGGCAGTCGCCGGGGAGGGATCACTCAACGGTCGATGAGCCTTCGGGCGCCAGGCGAGCGATCTCCGTCCACGGCCGGGGGTGCCACCTCCACCCGCTCTTCCGTCATCGGCCAGCTGCACTGTCCACATGTGCACTTCGGATGCCCTCCTGCTGGGTCGCCGCTGCTCGGCAACCGGTCCTGCACCTCGTCGGTGCAGACCTTGGGCGGCAACCGCCACCGGGTCCGTCATCGCTGTGAGCCCGCGGAACCACATAGGACGGAATCGACACCGGGACGAACAGCGCAGCCGCTGTCGAATCTGATCGAGCAACCGCAATTCCGCCGCCGGCGCCCTCGAGCAGCCCGGGCGGGACAGGACCCCGGTGGTGACGGCCACTACGTCATCCGCCGTGCTGTTCCTCAGTGGGCCAGCGGCGCGCACTCCGCCTGACGGGCCGCCGCCGACCCGGGGCAGCCGCGAGGGCGGGCTCGTCGCTGAGGTCGATGACCGACGTGAGCGCGACGGAGACCCCGGACGCGCCGGCGATCCCGACGGTCCAGCCGCTCAGGACGGCGCCGGCCGACTGCCGGGGGCGGGGGGTGAACAGCAGGAGGATCGCCACGATGACGCCGGATGGGGGCAGGGCGATCGCACGTGCGTGAGGCGTGACCTCGCGGAGCACCGTGGTCATCGGCCGGCCCTCACGACGGATCCGGGCTCGCGGGAGTGGTGCGCTTCCGTCGTCCCGTGCTGCCCACCAGTTCGTGCAGGTTGAGCGCGAGCAGCACGAGCCCGGTGACGGCGAGCAGCACGGCGAGCGCGGCCTGCCAGTTGCTCAGCAGGGCCAGGACGAGACCCGCCGCGGCCCCGATCCCCACGGCCGCCGCGGCGAGCACGATGAGGAACAGCCGGATCCTGCCCCGTGCCGCGGCCTCCACCGCGGCGACGACGGCGAGGAAGGAGGCGAACGCCGACAGCGTCGCGAGGCTCGGGTGGGTGAGCAGCACGCCGATGCCGAGGATGAGCACCGGTGTGCTCAGCGCCGCCCACCACCGCAGGAAGGTGGTGTGCTGCCGGACCGTGCCGGGCACCGAGACCGAGCGCAGGTGCGCGTCCGGCGGTCCCGGGTCCGGTGGGCGGGCGAGGATCGCGGCGTGGACGGCGCGCTCCTCGAGCAGCCGGGTCCGCTCGACCGTCATCGCGGTCAGCCCCACCTCCCTGGTGCCGAGTTCGACCACGCGTTCCTGCTGGAGGCGGCGGGTGTCGACGCTCGTGCCGAGCGAGCGGGCCTGGGCGCGCAACCCTCGCAGCGCCGACCGTTCCGCAGCGATCGCCTCATCGAGGACGGAGAGGCGATCGGCGACCTCCTCGAGCCGGGCCCGCAGCGCCGCGTGCTCCTCGGCCGCCGTGGGGGCCACCGTGGTCAGTCCGGCCCAGCCGAGCGGGTCGGCCCAGGCGCGGCGGACCTCGCCGGAGCGCTCGTACCTGGGTCCGGCCGGCGCCCGCTCGCCGCCGAACGCGTCCCGGGTGTCCAGTCCCCAGAGGCCGCGGAACCCGGTGACCCAGGGTGTTCCGTCGTCGATCAGCTCCGGCCGCCACGTGCGGGTGTGCCCGGGCCGACGGCGACCCCGTCGCCCCGGGCGTAGTCGACGAATGGGATCGCGAACCCCTTCGACGTCGACGGTCCGCGCCGGAGCCAGCGCCGGGCTGCGTCACGGGCGCGTCGCAGCGCCGGGACCTCGACGGAGATGACGTAGTCACCGGGGACGAACGCACCCGAGTGGGATCCGGCGCCGGGGAAGACGACGGGGTGGTCGCCCTCGCGGCGCAACCCGGGGTCGTCCCAGCGCCGCCGCAGCACCGCGCCGTGGTGGTCGTGCGAGGAGGCCGCCACCCACGCCGGGGACACCTGGCCACCGGTTCCGGCCAGGTAGACGGCGACCATCTCCCAGTCGGCCTCGTGGTCGTTGACGCCGTGGAAGGTCGAGCGCCAGTCGTTGAAGGCGTAGAAGAACCAGTACTGGCAGATGGTGTAGCCGCCGTCGGTGACGACGCGGCCGTAGTAGGGGCAGCCGTCGGGCGCCGCGGACGCGGAAGTGAGCCGCTCGGCGGCGGCCACGAGCCCGCGCGGCACCCGCCCGCGGACCAGCAGCGACAGCCGCAGTACGACGTCGACGAGCCGGGCGAGCACGCCCACGGCGGCCAGCCGAGCGGTACCCCGTAGCCGGGGCCGGGCCTGCCGCCGCCACGCCCGCACCTCTGCCCGCATCAGCGGGTGCTGGACGTAGCGCAGGTACAGCGGTCGGTCGCGGAGCTGTTCGCCGAGCTCGCCGAGCCGGTCGAGGGCGAGCTCGCCGGCGGGGACGAGCGGGGCGGTGCCGCGATCCGGTCCGCCCGCCCGGAGGCTGCACTGGGCCACGTACGGAGCGACCGCCGTGGGCAGGAACAGTTCACCTTCGGTGAACCACAGCACCGGCTCGTAGGTGCGCAGCAGCGTCCGGTGGTCGACCGCGGGACTCGGGGCAGGACCGGCCGTGTGGGCCGACGGGAGCGCGGTCACCGACGTCGTCACCGGAGCAGGGCCCGCAGCCGCTCGGCCTTCTCGGGCGTCCAGTCCGCGGGGCGGAGCAACAGCGCCCAGGCGTCGACCGACTCGCGGGTGTAGCGGTGCCCGTGGCCTTCGGGGACGTCGGTGGAGAACGGCATGTCCAGGGTGACCTGCCAGAACGTGACCAGGGGGATCCAGGTCATCTCGGGCAGGACGTCGCGCCCGGGGTCCTCGGCCAGCCAGTCGGGCCGGCCGAACAGCAGCGACGGGCTCCACCAGGTGACCGGGTCCGACGGGTGCTGCAGGATCAGCACGCGGGTGCCGGTCCACGGCTCGCCGGCCGGCGGGGCGCCGCCGCTGATCTCGTTGCTGAACCGCACCGTGCGCCCATCCCGGTACACCGGCTCGATCTCGCGGCTGCCGGCGTCGCGCCCGTCGCGGAACTCGGTGTGCAGGGCGTTGAAGTTCGGGGGGCCGACGAACAGCGCCCCGGTCACCCGGTTGCGCAGGTCGAATTCTCCGCTGAAGGCCGCCTCCGCGCCGAAGGAGCCCAGGCTCTCCCCGAAGACGTACAGCTCCGGGCGGTCATCGGGGGGCAACGCCGCCCACCGCTCGTACACGGCGTCGAACAGCTCCCGCCCGGCGGCCCGCGCCCGGTCCTGGTCGATGAGGTAGGACAGCCCCGAGGGGACGTAGGAGTACTGCATCGCGACGACCGCCGAGTCGCCGGCGGCGATGTACTCGAACGCCGACAACGAGCCGGCGTCCAGCCAGCCGCGGCCGGTGGTGGTGGCGACCATCAGCCGGGCCCGGTCGAAGCCGCCGGCCTGCTCCAGGTCCTCGACGGCGGCCTGCGCCCGAGCCCCGACGTCGTCGGTGGTCGCGACGCCGCCGTAGATCCGGATCGGCTCGGGCGCCTCCGTGCCGGTGAACGCGCCGATCTCGGCAGCCGACGGGCCGCCGGCGACGAAGGTGCGGCCCTCCCGGCCCAGGCCGTCCCAGCCGATCAGCGACCCCGGCCCGCCCGAGCGCAGCCGGCTGGTCGGGCGCTCGACACCGTCGGGGGTCTCCTGGTCCTCCAGCGCGAACGCCCGATCGGCAGCAGCGAGCAACCCGTCGACCGCCACCCCGCTGACCAGCACGATCGCGAGGACGGCCACGGCGAGCCCGCCGAGGGCCCGGGCGGCGGACGGGCCGATCCACCGGGACAGCAGCCGGGTGATCACCCGCGCCGCGCCACGAACCAGGCGGCACACGGCGAGGATCACGGCGAACACGACCAGGGCGACGACCGGGGCGAGCAGCGCCCGCCCCAGCGGCTCGGCCGGCATCCCCATCAGCTCGCGCAGCGTTCCCTGCCACCGCCGGCCGAGGACGAAGAACACCGTGCCGATCACCACCACGGCGACGGCGAACACCCGCCACGACCACCGGCGCGGCGGGCGGGGGCCGCGGTCGGCCAGCGCCCGCCACACCGCGGCGGCCAGCACACCCAGCCCGTAGCCCATCGCGGCGCTGATCCCGCTGACCACACCCTGGGCAACGCCACTGCGCGGCAACAGCGACGGGGTCAAGGACGCGCACACCAGCAGCAGCGCCCCCCAGCTCCCGGGCAGCGACAGGCTCCACCACCGCGGCGCCGGCCGACCGGTCCTCCCCGGCCCCCGGTCGCCCCGGGGCGGGGGCGACTCGACGGGCCGGCTGTCCGGATCAACGGCGGATGGCCCGGTCATGGCCGGCGACCCGGCCGGATGCGCGCCGGTCACGTCCTCGCCTCCCACAGCGGCCTTCCGCGCCGGGAGACGGTGGCGGCGTCGAGCGCGGTGATCAGCTGCTGCTGGGACAGCTCGCCGAGAGTGCTCACGGCGTTCTCGGCACCGTCGGGGGTGTCGATGCGCCTGGTGCCACCGTGGTGGCCAGCCAGACCAACGTCGTACCGAAAGGGCCTGAACGTGTCGGAGCGACGAGTAGGGGATGGGAGCCGACTGGCTGCCCGATCGCCGGCCTGACGGATATCTCGCAGGCAGGCACCGCCGGCGTCACGGACAACCCGATCACCCCGGCGTCCGAGGCCTTGCTCCAGCGCGGTGATGTGGCCATTGGGCATCGTGCTCCTCGACCTGATGCCGTCCATCCCCGACCGCCCTCGCGGCATGTTGGACCTCATGGAGCCCCGCATCATTGTGGCTCACGTTGTGCTGCGGGCGGTGCGCCAGTTGTCGTCGCCGGAAGATGTGCAGGTCGCCGTGGACAGGATCCTGCCCAAGCTGGCACACCTGCCAGCGCAAGCCGAGTTCGGGCAGCTTCTGGGACACCAAGAGGGCGCCGGGCACGGGCTGGCGAGCGAGGAAGCGGCCAAGGCCTACGAGCAGGCACTGGCGCAGGCCGTGGAGGAAGCCCCAGCTGAGGAGTTGGCCGCAGAGAGGGATCTGCTGCGGCTCCTCCTCGCGGTTGAACGGACGACTGGCCGATCACCGCTGCGACCGGAGCAGGTGACCCCGGAGCTCACCGTGGCTGTACTGATGAGCGCAGTCGGGGAATCGAGAAGCCAGTCCGAGGGCAGCCGGGCTGTCGAACGGAGCCCACGGCTGGCACCGCTGGGTCGTCGAACGCACGATCCGCTAGCTGCTGTCCTACAACCGCCTGGCCCTGCGCTACGACCGCACCGCCACGACCATCACCGCGCTGGCCCGGCTCGCCATCACTCTCGTCTGCGCCCGCCGGCTCCAGACCAACTGATGCAATGTCTTCTCAGCCTCAGAACTTGTTTCATGACGCCAGTTAGCTGTCGATAGCAGATCAGGGCGCAGGCCAGCTGAAGTAGCCCGAGGTGGATGTCGGCGCGGCGCTCGTAGTGGATGCGTGGTCGCTTGGAGGCGTGCAGCCAGGCGAAGCCTCGTTCGACGACCCAGCGCTGCCAGCCCAGGCCGGAGCCGTGGGCGACGCCGCGGCGGGCGATGCGCGGGGTGATGCCGCGAGCCCGCCAGCTGTCGGCGGTAGGTGTCGTAGCCGCGATCGGCGAACAACTTCCGCGGCCGCCGGCGGGACGGCCGCGGCTCGGTCGCGGGGATGTCCCGATGGTGGAAGCCGCCTACCATGCTCTGATTCGCCGCGCGGATGCGGGCGACGCCTGCCACGCTTGGTTCCTCGTCAGGAGCCTGGATGTCCACTGGGAGCGCGGAGTGGGAACTCCGGTCAGCGCGTCGCGATACCGCACGACGGTGCTCGGCAGGGTCGTGAGGGCGGGGTCGGGTCCCCGCCGTCCTGCAGCGGCACCGGACCTGCCGCGGCCGGGCGCATCTCCACACCTCCAGCACCCGACGTCGCGACCGGCCGACGGTCGGACGGTCCGACGTCACTCGTATCGCCGGCTCCGGACCGCTCATCGTCCGGGAGCCAGGGGGGCGGAGACCCCGCGCACCACAGACTTCCCCGGCGGCGGAGGGTGGCACGGCGTTCTCGTCCGACCGTGGTCACCGCCAAGCCGGCGTCTTCACGGCAGCTCGTTCGGGAGGGGTCATGACAACAGGCCGCTATGAGGAGGACACCGCGCAGAACGAGCAGCTCCTGGAGACGCACCAGGAAGGGCACCCGCTGATGCCGTACAAGGCACTGTGGGCGATCCTGCTGCTCGGCTGGGTGGTCAGCTACGCGGACCGGACGCTCACCGGACCGGTGATCGCGTGGATGATCCAGAACCAGACGGGGTTCATCGGTGACGCGTCCAACCCGGCGACGGTAGGCGGTCTGGTCGGCTCCATGTTCTTCCTGGGCTACATGCTCACCCAGTACCCGGGCGGGCGGCTCGGCGACCAGTACGGCCACCGCGAGATGATCATCGTCTCGCTACTCGCGGCGGGGGTGCTGACGATCGTCTCCGGCCTGGTCACGGGGCTCGTGGCGTTCGTCGCCGCTCGCGTGCTCACCGGTCTCGGCGAGGGCGTCTTCTACTCCAACGACCGCACCCTGATCATCAATCACACGCCGGTGGCCAAGCGGACGCTCGGGCTCGGTGTGGTCATCGTCGGTCTGTCGGTCGGCCTGACCCTCGGCATCGTCCTGACGCCGCTCCTGATCAATTGGGGGGCGAACCTCGGCATGGGCGACGGGGCCTGGCGGCTGCCCTTCTTCGTCTTCGCCGGGTTCACCTTCCTGGTCGTCATCGCGGCCTTCAGCTTCTTCCGGTCGACGATGGGCGCGATGCGGTTGGGGCCGCCGTTCCTGCGGTTGGTGCTGTTCTCGCTGCCGACCTTCGTCGTCATCGTGGCGCTGTTCCTGCTGGCCGACACGCTCGAGTGGCCGGAGTGGCTGACCGCGTCGATCGCCTCGCTCATCGCGCTGGTCTACATCGCGGTGATCGTGCGCAGCGTCAAACAGTCCGGCCGTGGCGCGGCCCTACTGAACCGCAACATGTGGCTGATCTACATCGCCTACATCGCGATCCTGTGGAACCTGTGGTTCTTCAGCTTCTGGTCGGTCCAGATCGTGCGCGAGGCGGCGTCCAGCAGCCTCATGGCGGCCGCGCTGACCGCGGCCTTCAACGCCGGTGCCGGTATTCTCGGCTTTCCTGTCGGCGGGTGGCTGGCCGACCGCGCGATCCGGAGCGGCCGCGGTCGCAAGCCGCTGGCGCTGATCTGCACCGCCGTCTACTCCGTCCTGGTGCTGGTCTTCGGCTTCAGCATCTCCGGTGGCCGGGAGCCGTCGTTGGCCCTCCTCGGCTTGCTGCTGTTCAGCTCCGGGGTCTTCTTCAACGCCCTGCAGCCCATCGTCCAGGGCATAACCGGCGACCTCGTGCCGGCCAGCGAGCGCGGCTCGGCGTTCGGGATGCTCAACCTGGTCTCCGAGATCGGTGCGGTCCTGAGCCCGGTCGTGAGTGGGATCCTGCGGGACGCGACCGGAAGCTGGGCCGCAGGCGTGTACGTCGCCGCCGGGATCATGATCGTGTCCTTCTTCCTCTACGCGATGGTCCGGGAGGCCCCGGCCCACCACGAGGACCCGATACCCGCCTGATCCGGCGCGTTCCGGCAGCCGACGCGCGGCTGCCCGCACCGTCGCCTGTCCTGTCCGCAACCGCACATCCGGCGTCCCACTCCGGTGGCACCGCCCTGAGGAGAAGAAGATGTCAGCACCGATCCAGGCCCCCGGCACGCCGTCGGGCCACGCCGCCTTCCGCCACTTCCCGCTCAACGCCTGGTACGCCGCCGCGTGGGACCACGAGGTGGGGCGCAATCTGCTGCCGAAGACGATCGCGGGCAAGCCGATCGTCTTCTACCGCACCACCAAAGGCCGCGCGGTGGCGCTGGCCGACGCCTGCTGGCACCGGCTCGCACCGCTTTCGATGGGCAAGCTGCGCGGTGAGGACGAGATCATGTGCGGATACCACGGCATCTGTTACGACGCCGACGGCCGGGCCACCTACATGCCGGCGCAGGAGACGATCAACCCGAGCGCGACGGTGCACTCCTATCCGGTGGTGGAGCGGCACCGCTACGTCTGGGTGTGGACCGGCGACCCGGCCCTGGCCGACCCGGACATGATCCCCGACCTGTACATGAACGACGACCCGAACTGGGCCGGCGACGGCAAGACCATTCACGTCAACTGCAGCTACCAGCTGATCGTCGACAACCTGATGGACCTCACGCACGAGCAGTTCGTGCATGGGTCGAGCATCGGGCACGACGCACTGTCGGAGTCGGACTTCGAGGTCACCCACGCCGGCAACACCGTCACGGTGACCAAGTGGATGCTGGGCATCGACCCGCCGCCGTTCTGGAAGCGCAACCTGCAGGACCGCTACCCCGACTACGAGGGGCCCGTGGATCGGTGGCAGATCATCCGGTACACGGCACCGTCGACCGTGGCGATCGACGTCGGCGTCGCCAAGGCAGGCACCGGGGCGCCCGAGGGCGACCGCAGCCAGGGCGTCACCGGCACGGTGATCAACACGATGACGCCGGAGACCGACAACACCTGTTTCTATCTCTGGGCCTTCGCGCGCGACTGGTGCCTGGACAAGCAGGTGATCACCACCCGGCTGCGTGAGGGCGTCTCGAACGTCTTCTTCGAGGACGAGGTGATGCTCGAAGCACAGCAGCGTGGTATCGAGGCCAACCCGGGCTACGACTTCTACAACCTCAACATCGATGCCGGCAGCATGTGGACCCGGCGCATCGTGCAGCGGCTGATCGACCGGGAGCTGGGCACCGAGGTCGAGGAGACCGGTGAGGCGGCGGGCAACGCCGCCAGGGAAATGAGCACCCTGACCGGCGCGGCCAACGCCGAGGAGCAGCAGAACGCCAACGGTGGCACCGGCCAGGGCGCCGAGGCAGCCGAGGCCGTTGCCCGCCACCGCGAACAGCCGACCGCCGGCCTCATGGGCCGCGGCTTCTGACGCGGGGCCGACGATGGGAGCCACGACCCACAAGCGGTGGGGCAAAGCCCGGGTGCTCGACGTCTGCGAGGTCGCCCAGCACGTGCGGCAGGTGGTGCTCGAGCCCGAGCGGCTCGAGGCGCCCGCACCGCCGGGAAGCCACATCGACATCGGGGTGTACGTCAACGGCCGAGCCGACGTCCGGTCCTACTCCGTCGTCGGCATGGGCGCCTACGGGTCCGAGCTCATCCTCGGCGTACAGCTGGCCCGGCAGAGCCGGGGCGGGTCGGCGTACATGCACGCGCTGCGCCGCGGGCAGGTCGTGCAGATCACCCAGCCGCTGCAGAACTTCCCGCTCAACTACGGCAAGCCCGGGTACGTGCTGGCCGCCGGCGGGATCGGCATCACCGCACTGGTCGCGATGGGCAAGGCGCTCAAGGCCCGCGGTGCGAACTACCGCTTCGTCTACGGCGCCCGCTCGCGGAGCCTGATGGCGTTCGTCGACGAGCTGGCCGCCGAGCACGGGAACCGCATGGACCTGAGGATCGACGACGAGGGCGCCTCGCTCGACGTCGCGGAACTGGTCGACAGCGTCCCCGAGGGGGGCGAGCTGTACGTCTGCGGCCCCACCCCGATGCTCGACGCGATCAAGGCGGCCTGGGCGAAAGCCGGCCGCCGGCCGGCCGACCTGCGGTTCGAGACCTTCGGCAGCAGTGGCCGCTTCGCCCCCGAGGCCTTCGCGGTGCGCATCCCCCGGCTCGGGCTGGAGACGCTCGTGCCGCACGACGTGTCGATGCTCGAAGCGCTCGAGGCCTGCGGTGCGGACATGATGTACGACTGCCGTCGCGGGGAGTGCGGCCTCTGTCAGGTCAAGGTGCTCGGCCTCGAGGGCGTGATCGACCACCGCGACGTCTTCCTCAGCGACGCCCAGCACGAGGCCGGCGACCGCCTGCAGTCCTGCGTCTCCCGGGTGGTGAGCCCCCGCACCGGCGGGCTGGCCGGCGCGGACGGGCAGCAGGCCGCGATCACCATCGACGTTCCCTGATCAGGAGGCGACATGAGCAGCTACCAGGCGTTCGAACTCGACGAGCTGCAGGCGGACCGGTCACGGTCCTACGCGGAGTTCCTGCGCCGGCCCGGGATCTCGATGGGCATCTACCACCTCCCGGTCGGCGGGCAGGACCCGCAGCACCCGCACTCCGCCGACGAGGTCTACGTCGTGCTGGCCGGACGCGGCACGCTGGAGGTGGAGGGCGAGCGGATCGACGTGCAGCGGGGGAGCGTCGTCTCGGTTGACGTCGGCGCCGACCACCGCTTCGTCGACGTCACCGAGGATCTCTCCGTCCTCGTCGTCTTCGCCCCGCCGGACACCCCGGAGGGCTGAGCGTTCGCCCGGCGGGCGACCCACCGAGCAACGGCCGGGACGCGGTCGGACCAGCGACCCACTGCAGAGGGAGCCAGCCATGCGTACGCAGGTCGGGATCGTCGGGGCCGGTCCGGCGGGGTTGTTGCTGTCGCATCTGCTGCACCTGCGGGGGGTCGAGTCGGTGGTGATCGACCTCCAGACCCGTGAGTCGATCGAGCAGACGATCAAGGCGGGGATCCTGGAGCAGGGCACGGTCGACCTGCTGCGCCAGACCGGGGTAGGGGACCGGATGATGCGCGACGGATTCGTCCACCACGGGATCAACCTGGCCTTCTCCGGCGGTATCCACCGGATCAACATGTACGAGCTGACCGGCGGGCGGGCGGTGATGGTCTACGCCCAGCACGAGGTGCTCATCGACCTGATCGCCAAGCGACTCGCCGACGGCGCGGACCTCCGGTTCGGGGTCAGTGACACCGAGGTCGAGGGCCTGGCCACGGAGCAGCCGACCATCCGCTTCACCCACGGGAATGCCCGGCAGACGCTGGAATGCGACTTCGTCATCGGCGCGGACGGCTCCCGCACCTCCACCCGGTTCCTCATCCCAGAGGGCAAGGTCCGCACCGACTTCTTCCGCCAGTACCCCTTCGCCTGGTTCGGGATCCTGGCCGAGGCGCCGCCTTCGTCGGATGAGCTGATCTACGCCCACTCCGAGCGCGGGTTCGTGCTCATCTCGACACGCTCGCCCAAAGTGCAGCGGATGTACTTCCAATGCGACCCGGCCACCAACGTCGACGACTGGTCGGACGACCGGATCTGGGAGGAGTTCCAGGCTCGTCTCGCCCCCTCCGGGGCGACCGTGCAGACCGGCCCGATCTTCCGGAAGGACGTGCTGCAGTTCCGCAGCTTCGTCTGCGAGCCGATGCAGTACGGGCGACTGTTCTTGGCCGGCGATGCGGCGCACACCGTGCCGCCGACGGGAGCGAAGGGCATGAACCTGGCTGTCGCGGACGTGCACGTGCTCGATCGGGCGCTCGGGGCCTACTACGACAGCAACGACATCGGCCTGCTGGAGTCCTACAGCCGGACGGCGCTGCAACGGGTGTGGCGCGGCCAGTGGTTCTCCTTCTGGATGACCTCCATGTTGCACCGCTTCTCCGACGCCACCGACTTCGATCTACGCCGCCAATTGGCCGAGCTCGAGCTGGTCACCAGCTCCCCCACGGCGGCAAAGAACCTCGCGGAGAGCTACGTCGGACTGCCCCTCACCTAGCGGGTGGAGTCCGAAGCAGTGGAGCGGCTGCGCCGACCTGACGACCTCGTGCCTGGTCGGCGACCCCGGTCGTTGACCCGGTCAGGGCGGGTTGCGATCACCCGGCGAGCACGTCAGGGGTGACCCCGTGGCGCAGTTGCACCAGGGTCACCAGCACCGGTCGACGAACACCAACCGGTCCCGGAGCCCGGCGCCGACCGCCCGCTGGCGTGGTCGACCGGCCAGCCGCGCATCCAGGTGCGCCCGCCAGTGCGGCCCCGGCTCGTCCGACGAGCTCAGCCAGGACCTCCTGGGACAGTCCGGTCACCCGGCGATCGGCGACAGCGGCGGCACGGGCCGGCGTCCTGACACACCCGACCGCGCTGCGTTCCCCGCGAGCAAGCCTTGCCGCTGACCATGCACGAAGTCGCTGAAGAGGCACGACGGGCTCACACCAGGTGGGGCAGGCCGACTGGCACGCTCAGCCGCTTCGTGCCACCACCTGGCATCAGCCGACGGTCCTCTCGATCGGCTGCCAGCGGGGGGATCTACCGCTCTACGACGAAGGCGATCTTGCAGTGCACCTTGTACAGGGAGAGGTTGCCGTTCTCGTCGACGTCGGCGTTGCTGCCGATCACCTCGACGCCGCGGATCCCGCGCACCGTCTGCGCCGCTGCCTGTACGGCATTGCGTACGGCGTCGCTGAAAGAATTCGGCGAACTGCCCACGATCTCGCTGATGCGGACGACAGCTCCCGGGACGTGGTCCTGCTTCTCTGACATGTCTCCTCCTGAAGCCACCGGCGCTACTCCGCACCGTGGACAAGGTCGAAGCTGTTCCCGCACTGGACCATCTCAGACTCCCTCGTCGAGCGCCATGCCACGAAGCCGAGACGGTCGATGATCGCGACGGTGTCGTTGGCCGGGGGCAGCACGTAGGGCACCCCGGCCTGCCCGCATCACACGCGCAGCCGCTTGGCGCACCCCTGGACCGCATCGGCGGCTCGCCACCTGGCCGGCACGCCAGCAGTAAGCGCCCGGGTCGGCATGCGGCGGACCAACGTGGGTCTGGTGGCGAGAGCCGACCACAGCGCCATGCCGGCGGCGCGGTCGCGGTCGTCGGTCCAGGCCCGCGGCAGGTAGAGCTCTCGGTCCATCAGCGCCCGAGCGGCGCCAGCGCAGGCAAGGAGGAAGACGCCGATCTGGCATTTGTCGGTCTCGCTGGTGCTGCCGGTGTGCTGCCGGGCCTCTCCAGCCCAGCCGGCGCTCTTCTTGATGCACTCGGTCTCATCCACGATGCGCACTGCGCTCGGGTGGAGCCGCCCGAGCACATGACCGCGCAACTGGTCACGGACCGCATCGGCGTTCCAGTCCGCGGTGCGCAGCAGCCGCTGCACCACGTCCGGGGACACCGTGCAGGCCGCCTCGGCCAGTGACCAGCCGTTTCGGCGCTTCAGCTGGCCAGCTCCTGCGCCGACGACCGCGACGGCGCTGAGAAGACCGGGGCTGCGGAGCCACGGGGCCGCGCCGGCGCCACAAGCCGCTGCAGCAGGACTGGCCAGAGGCATCATGCCGGGTATCGACGAGGCAGCTGCGGCACGGCAGCCCTGAACGTGTCCGGCCAGTCACATCGACCTGTCGAAGACGCCCCAGGCCTCGGCTGAAGTGGCTGCCGATGGCGCGTCAGCAAGCGCCTGCCGGTGATCCAGCGACTCCGGCGGCCGGAGCAGGACGGTTGCGTCGTCGTCCGTTGCGCCGTGGGACCCGGACGACCGGGTGACGAGCGCCACGAGCACTGCGGCGATGCCGGTGACTGCGACCCTGGCGACCGGAGCGAGCCGGCCCGACTTCCGGTCGGCGCGGCCGGGACACGCCGGAGTCGTCTTGACGGCTCGATGTGGCCCACACCACTGTCGTACGGGGAGGCGGAGCCGACGCGAGCGGCACCCAGAGCCGGGTGGACCGACCGACGCAGTGAGACGAACGGGTACCGGCCCGCCGCCGCACGGCTCGGGAGAAGCCACCGCACCTCAGCCCGGACCCGGATGGTGGCCACGGCGGTCGTGGATCCGCGGACCACAGACGTCTCCTCCCGCTGTGCGGGAACCACCCAGGACGCACGGGCCGGCCTGCACCGCTCCCAGCGTCGATCAGGAGGGGGTCTTGCAGTGGCAGTCAACGCAACGACCAGCACCGGTACGCAGACCGCGGGAGGGGACAGCGAGTTCCTCGCCGATCTGAGCGACCCGACCGCCGGCCGGGTGGCCATGGCCAGGGAGCTCGCCTCGGAGAACGTACGGATGATCGCCGACCCCGCGCCGCTCGGTCTCGGCTGCTTCGCGCTGACGACGTTCCTGTTGAGCCTGTTCAACGCAGGTCTGTTGCCGGCCGCCGGTGAGCCGATCGTCTTCGGCGTCGCGCTCGCCTACGGGGGCGCGATCCAGGTGCTGGCCGGCATGTGGGAGTTCCGCAAGGGCAACGTCTTCGGCGCGACCGCCTTCAGCTCCTACGGCGCCTTCTGGCTGTCGTTCTGGGCGTTCGTCACCTTCTACGCGGCCGACATCCCTGATGCCGGTGACCGGGCGACCGTGGTCGGCTGGTACCTCATCGGCTGGGGCATCTTCACGGTGATCATGTGGGTCGCCTCCTTGCGCACCACCGCGGTGCTGGCCCTGCTCTTCACGCTCCTCGCTGCGACGTTCTTCCTGCTCGGAGTCGGGGATGTGGCGCAGAACGACGCCGTGGTCACGGCGGGCGGCTATCTGGGCCTCGTGACCGCTGCCGTCGCCTGGTACGCGTGCCTGGCGGGAGTCAGTGCGTCGACCTTCGGACGCACGGTCCTGCCCAACCCGCCGCTGTACAAGCTGTGACTGCTCCGGCGGACCCCTGACAGACGGCCCGCCGGTGGTTGCAGTCCGGCCGCGCCAGCGTCGCGGTGCACCGACCTGGCCGGTCAGGACACCTCGACGCTGAGCTCGCTGCTCTGGTCGCGGATGATCGCACCGGCAGCGGCGAGCGCCGCCTCCTGCTCCCGGCCGTGGTGGGCACAGAAGACCAGGTCGTTGCCGCTGGGCAGCGCGGCGCGCACGAAGCCCTGCGCGCCGCAGGCGCCACGGCCGGTCCGGCCGTTCGGGCCGCCCACGACAGCGGGTGCGTCGCAGCGGTCGGTGAGCGTCAGGGGGGCGGCCGTGGGCGCCGCGTACGCGATGCTCCTGTCCAGGGTGGCAGTGGACACCTGGTTCCTCCAGTGGGGTCTCGATGCGTTCAGGTCACCGGTGGCTCGTGACGTGCGGACCACGTCGTCGGGGACGAACGATGACCGTCGACCGGCAATCAGGGCTCCTGCGGTCACGCCGCCGATGAGCCGCTGACTCGCGGCGCGTGTCTCAATCGGATTCCTTTTCGACCACCCTGACGTGGGCCGGTGCTCCACCCTTCGCTCCACTGTCGAACGAGTGCAGAGCGGCGCGCAGGACCGAGAGTCCGAGCGTGGAGTGCACGGCGGACAGCCGGGTGTCTTCCAGCTCCCGTTTCAGTCGCATGAGATCGTGCGTCAGCAATTTCTTCACCTTTCCTCGTGTCACGTGCTGTGGTTCCTGTCGAGGTCCTTCACCAGGTCGGCGGCGGATCACTGGCAGGAAAGGACTGCATTCCCCACTCGTCGACGTCGTCGATGGGCGTTCTCGTCGCTCTCGCCTTCCTGAGCGGCCCGGGGAGGAGGTCGCCGACATCCGGTCGGGCACGGGTGAGGATCTCGGCAGGAGATGTCCGCAGTTCTGCCGGCGCGACCTGGCGCAGATCAGCCTCTGGCGTGCGGGACAGGGTGAGGGGCATGCTGTTCTCTCCATCTACTCGGGTTCCCATTCAGCATGCGCCCGGGGTGCCTCGTTCTCCACGGCGTCGTCCGGTCGATCGGGTGCGGGTCTGGTTGCCGACGACCGGCAACGTGGGATGGACGTGGGTCCGGGAGAGCCGCCTTCGACGAGGGTGTCCGCCCCATCGGCACCGTGACTGATGTCGCGCAGGGCTCCTGTGGTTCGGCCGTTCGCTGCGGCTTCGTGAGCACCACCGCGGCGCGGTGCCGCCTGTCGTCGTGCGCCAGCCGGGTCGGCCTCGCGGTGGACGGCGCGGTCGAAGCCGCATTGCCGACAGCCGGAGATCTCCAGCGCGAGGTGATCGGCGCGGTCGCCCCGGTCGCCCCGGTCGCAGAAGTCGCCGACCGGTGCCCGCATCGCGGTCACCGCAGCCCGTCCGGGAGCGTTCAGCGTGCCGGGTCAGCCGTGCCGGTGAGGCACCTCACGCGTCATCGAGCCCGGTCCGCCGGCCGCTCGGCAGCACCCCGGCCCGGACCGACCGAGCGACGGCCCGGTCGCCACTACCCGTGGGCGGGCTGTGACGGGCCCCCGCCCGGCGTCTGGGCGTCCCCGATCGGCCGGACGTGCACCCCCACCACCCCGCCGACCGTCCGGCCGAGCGCCGCGAGCGCCCGCTGCTCGACCTCGGCCGTCGGCTCGGGGACGCCACGGGTGCGCCGGATCGTGGCCATGCCGTCGGTGACCGTGACCTCCCACGAGTCGAGCGCGCCGGTGTAGCCCTCCACCAGGTGCAGCAGGTCGCGCTGGATCTCCTCGTCCGGGCGGACCAGCGCCCGCAGCACGTCACGACGGCTGACGATGCCCACCAGCCGGCCGCGGTCGAGCACGGGCACGCTGCGCAGGCGCTCGTCGACGAAGACCCGCGCGATGTCGGCGACGTCGGCCGTGGCCTCGACCGATCGGACCTCGCGCGTCATCACCCCGTGCACCGACAGGGACGGAGGCGGTGCCGGCGGCTGCCCGTCCCGGCGCAGGTGCAGCCGGGGGTCCGGCGGCATCCGGTCCCGGAGGACGTCGGCCTCGGCGACGATGCCGACGAGCCGGTCGTCCTCGTCGACGACCGGCAGTGCGGCGAAGCCGCGCTCGGCCATGATCTCCGCTGCGTACTTCGCGGAGGTGTCCGGTCCGACGGTGACGACCTCGCGGGTCATGACGTCCCTGGCCTGCACGACTCCTCCTCCACGGCGGTCCCGAGCCGGACGCCGGACGGCGGGCCGGCGGTCCCTCGTGGTCGGTCGGCGCACCCGGAGGGGACCTCCGTCCATCCTGCCCGGTCAGGGGACGAGAGTGCCTGCGGGGCGGGACGTCGCGAGGTGGGACGTCGCGAGGTGGACGGCCGGCCCGGTTCCCCGACGACCGGTCGACGGGTGTCCCCGGTCAGTCCGATCCGGGCAGCGTGCGGCGTTCCCCGCCGGTGAGCCACTCGAGGACCACGATGCTGGCGTCGTCCTGCAACTGGTCGGCCTGGTGGGTGAGGACGTGCCGCATCAGGCGCCGGACCATCTCCGGCGCCGGTTCGCCGGCGGAGACGGCGGCGCTGATGAAGTCGGCCAGCCGCTGCTCACCGAAGAACTCCCCGGCGGGAGAGCGGGCCTCGGTGATGCCGTCGGTGTACAGCAGCAGGCGGTCGCCGGGCTCCAGGCGGGTCTCGCAGCACTCCGGCTTGCCGTCCTGCAGGCCCAGCGGGCGGGCCGGGGGACAGTGCGGTGGCTGCACCAGGGACGAACCGCGCAGGATGAGCGGCGCGGGGTGGCCGGCGTTGATCCACCGCAGCCGGCCGGTGTCGATGTCGAGGCGGGCGAGCACGGCGGTGGCGAATCGGCTGCCGCCGAGCTGGCCGGCGATGGCCGCGTCGACCTCGGCGGCGGTGTCGGGAAGGTCGAGCCGGTTGCGGCGGGCGTGCCGGTAGGCGCTGATCGCCACGCTTGCCAGCACGGCGGCCGGGAGGCCGTGGCCGACGGAGTCGATGACCATCAGGTCGGCGGTGCTGCCGTTGACCGCGTAGTCGAAGGAGTCCCCACCGATGTCGTAGGCCGGCTCGAGCCCACCGGTGATGACCACCCGGTCGGTGCCGAAGGTCAGCGGCGGCAGCAGCTGCCACTGCATCTCCGCGGCCAGCGACAGGGTTTTCCGACGGCGCAGCCGGGCGAACACGTCGGTGTAGGCGTCCCGCACCACGACCAGCTCGGCCACGAGGGTGGCGAACACCAGCAGGGCGTCGAGCTCCTCCGCGGTGGGCTCCGCGGGCAGGAGCAGCTCCGCGAGACCCAGGCGCTCCACGCCGTCGAGCAGCGGCACCCACAGCCGGTGGCCGTGCTGGACGGCGCTGCCGACCACCTCGACCCGGCGGAAGGCCCGCCCGGCGAGGGTGCCCTCGATGGACAGCTCCTGACGCTCCGGCACGCCGGTGCCGGGCACCGGCACCAGGGTGACCTGCTCGTAGTCGGCCAGGTAGAGCACCGTCTCCCGGACGCCGATCCGCGCGGCGCAGTCGGCCACGACCACGGGCAGGTCGTCGGGCGCCAGCAGGTGGCACGCGTGCAGCAGCGACCTCAGCGCATCGGCCAG
Source organism: Geodermatophilus obscurus (assembly GCF_900143215.1). Taxonomy (GTDB): domain Bacteria; phylum Actinomycetota; class Actinomycetes; order Mycobacteriales; family Geodermatophilaceae; genus Geodermatophilus; species Geodermatophilus obscurus_A. Next base: position 24,482 of record NZ_FRDM01000001.1, read on the forward strand.
GGGGTCCGTCTCCGCTGCTCGGCTCGGCATCCCGCGGGACGCTATCCCACCGGGGTCCGGCGCGTCTGCGCGCTGGTTCGGCGTCGGCCGGGGGTGGCCGTCAGGCGGGCCGGACCGGACCCGCATGCGCGACCCCGGGCCGTGCGGGTCAGGAGGCGTCGAACCAGGTGACCCGGTCCGGGTCCGCGTGGAACGGGTTGGCCCACTCCGACGGCGTGCCGGTGATCGGCTGGGCGTCGGTCACGACGACGAACGGTCTGCCCGGGTAGACGGCGAGCACCCGCGTCGACGACGTCAGCGTCTCGGTGCGCTCGATGAGTTCGCCGCGGCGCAGCTGCTGCGTCGTCCGCTGCCCGCGCAGCTCCTCCCGGACCTCGGCGACCCACTGAGCGCCGTCCTGGGGGAAGGCGATCGCCCGGACGCGCTGCCCGCGGGGAGCGGGCTCGCACCCGGCGAACTCCGCGAGGGCCTCGTAGAGCCGCTCTGCCTGCTCGTCGTCGCTCGCCCGCGGGAGGAAGAAGGCCACCATGCCCGCATCCTCGCCGCCGGCACCGACGACTCCTGGGTGGTGGTGGCCACACCGGTGGCGGCAGTGCGAACGTGCCTGCCGGTCGACGCCGGGGGCCTGTTCACCTCGATCGTGCAGATCGTCCTCGTGCCGGTGCCGGTGCCGGTGCCGGTGCCGGTGCTGGTGCTGGTGCGGGAGCGCTGACGCCGGCGCCCGGATCGGTCAGCTCGCGTGCGACGACCGCTGCTCGGTGCGGTGCGTCCGGTTGTGGACCCACAGCACGAGGCAGCGCAGGGCGGCGTAGCCCTCGGCGGAGGCGTAGCCCTGCTCGAAGCGCGCGGCCTCGATCAGTTCGTCGCTGTCGACGCTCCCTCCGGTGGCGAACCGGTCCAGCACCTCCCCGGACAGCGACGGGCTGCGGAACAGCCGCGCGATGCCGAGCGCCACCGAGTCGGACACGGTGAGGCTGAACGGCGGGTGCTTCAGCGCCGCCCGGCGGTCGAGCAGCCGGGCGACCTCGCTGTAGACCTGTACGTCCGTGGCGGGCATCCCGCGGGCGGCGAGCTTCAACGACGTCTCCTCGCTGGTCCGGTGTCCTTCGGGGAAGTGCATCGGCCGCTGCCGGCCGGTGTTGACCCGGGACGGGTGCGCCCCTCTCTTCGGGGGAGACGACGGCCGGTGCCGTCAGGGCAGCCGGATGGGCACCACGGGCGCCGGCGCGTGCGCCCGCGGCGGGGTGCCGGAGCCGCCGAGGCCCTGCGGATCGGGGTCCTCACCGCGGTCGAGCACGTAGCAGGCCGCGATCACGCCGGCGCGGTCCTCGACGATCCGCCCGATGACCTGGTCGACCGTCTCGCGGACGCAGTAGGAGCTGCCGTCGGTGGTGACGACGACGGTGTCGTGCCCGCCCTCGAGCCGTTCGATGTGGTCGGGGTCCAGGCGGCAGCGCTCGCCGGTGCGACGGGTCAGACCGATCATGGCGGTCCTCCTGCTGGGCGGGGCAGCGGGCCCCGGGGGCTCCCTCGGGGCTGAGGTGCTGGTTGCGTCGGCGCCGGCCCGGCGGGGGTTGAGCCCAGGCCGGTCGACCCGCCCCGTCGGGGTGAGGGCCCTACCGTGGGCGCCGTGGCTGCCTCGGCGCGACTCACCTGGGCCGCCGGTGTGGTGGCACCGCGGCCCGGCGAGCGGGTGCTGGAGGTGGGCTGCGGCCACGGCGTCCTCGTGGCCCTGCTCGCCGAGCGTGCGGGCGCGGTCGTCGGCGTCGACCGCTCGCCGACCATGGTCACCGCGGCCGGCCGCCGCAACCGCGCGGCGGTCGAGGCCGGCCGGGTCCGGGTGCAGGCGGCGGCCCTGCACGAGGCCGATCTCGGCCCGCACCCCTTCGACGCCGTCGTGTCGTTCAACGTGCGGGCCCTCTCCGACCCCGGCCAGGAGGAGACCTGGGACGTCGTCTCCCGGGTCCTCGCGCCCGCGGGCCGCGTGGTCGTGGCCTTCTCGGTGATGACGCCGGGAGTCGAGGACGACGTCGTCGCGACCGTCGCCCGGCTGGGCGGCGCCCGCGGGCTCGCCGTCGCCGCGGTGCACCGGGGGGAGACGGCGCCGTTCCCGTCCGCTGCGGTCGAGCTGCGCCGTCCCGCCGCCGCGGACCGCGGCTGACCTGCTCCTCCGTCCGGGTGAGGCCGGCACACCGCGCTCAAGACGGCTCGGGCCACCGCCGATGCCCCGGTCAGGTGACGCGCGGCCGCTGCGGTCGGCGTCGGTTCCACACGCAGGAGGAGGAGACGTCGTGCCCGAGCAGTCCGTGCTCGTCGTCGAGGACACCGAGGAGATCAGGGAGCTGGTCTGCACGGTCCTGCGCCGGGCGGGGATGGACGTCCGCGCGGTCGCCTCCGGCTCCGAGGCGCTGGCCGAGGTCCGTCGAGCCGCGCCCGACGTCGTCGTCCTCGACCTGGGCCTCCCGGACGCCGACGGCACCGAGGTGTGCCGGCAGATCCGCGTCGAGAGCGAGTGCTACGTCCTCATGCTCACCGCGCGCGCCGAGGAGGTCGACCTGCTCATCGGGCTGGCCGTCGGCGCCGACGGGTACATGGCCAAGCCGTTCTCGCCGCGCGAGCTGGTCGCCCGGGTGCAGGCCCTGCTGCGCCGCCCGCGCACCCCCGCCCCGGGCCCCGCGCCGGTCGAGGAGTCGGTGCTGCGCCTCGCCGAGCTGGAGGTGGACGAGGACAGCCGCGAGGTGCGGGTGGACGGCGCCGTCGTCGACCTCACCCGCACCGAGTTCGACCTGCTCGCCGCGCTGGCCTCCCGCCCCGGCCGGGTGCTGCAGCGGGAGACGCTGCTGCGCGAGGTCTGGCGGACCGACTGGGAGGGCAGCCTCCGCCTGGTCGAGGCGCACATGTCCAACCTGCGCCGCAAACTGCAGGCCGCGGGGCTCTCGTCGCCGTCGATCCGCACCGTGCGGGGCGTCGGTTACCGCCTGGTGGCCTGACCAGGGACCCGTCCTCCCCACCCCTCGGAGGCGGACCCCGTCCTCCCCAGCCCACGGTGAGAAGGACCCCGTCCCCCTCACCGTGGAAGGACCTCGTCCTCACCCTTCGCGGGCTCAGGGTGGGACCCGGGACGAGGCCTGCGGCGAGCCTCTGGACGGGGCCGCCCTGGGCGGGGCCGGTGGGACCCCTGCAGGGGGCCGCGGTGGTTCGTCAGCAGCCGGCGACGGTGCGCAGCTCGACCACCAGCTCGTGCGCGAGGACCCCGCGCCGGGCGTCCCGCGCGATGGCCCGGCAGACCGCGGCGACCTCCGGGTGGCCGAGCTGGGCGCTGGTGCCGGCCAGCGTGGCCGAGGCCCGGGCGAGGGCCACGGCGTCCCCGCTGCGGGCGCCGTCGGCGATGGCGGTGAGCCGGTCGGGCAGCGCGGCGGCGTAGCGCCGCTGCAGGCGGTCCGTGAGCTCGGCGTCGACGTCGTCGACCGGCCGGTGCCCGGCGTCAGGTGCCTGCCGACCGGGCGCCCGGCGGTCCAGCAGGTCCACCAGCAGGGTGACGCCGACGGACCTGGGCAGGCAGGCCAGGGCGCCGGCTTCGAGCACGGCGGCCCGGGCCTGCGGGTCGGTGTCGTCCGTCACGGCGAGCAGGTGGGCGCGGCAGCCGACCAGCCGCAGGCGGCGCAGCAGGGCGGGCGCCTCGCCCACCGGACCGGCCAGGTCGGCGACCACCAGGTCCAGGTCCAGACGATGGGCCAGGCCGAGGGCGTCGCGGCTTCCGGCGGCTTCCCGCACGTCCCACCCGGTGACCCGCAGCAGGCCGGCGAGCGGCGCGCCGCCGGCTGCGTCGGCGCCGACGACGAGGGCCTTCGGGAGGGCGCTCACGACTGGTCCTCCTCATCGGCCGGCCGCCGGGTGGAGAGCAGCTCTGACCCGCGACGGCAACGACCCTGACCGCCCGGCCGCAGCCTCCCCGCCCGCCGACCGCAAGAAGTGCGCAAGACGAAGGACCCCCTTACCCCCCGCCGTGGAAGGACCCCGTCCTCCTCACCCCTCGGAGAAGGACCCCGTCCTCCCCACCCCTCGCAAGCTCGGGGCGGGACCCGAGACGGGGTCGGAGCCTCGGGACGGGGCCTGCGGCGGGACCCGGCAAGGGGGCCGGTCAGCGGGGCAGGGTGAGGGTGAACGTGGTGCCCTGACCCTCGATGCTGCTGACCTCGAGGGTGCCGTCGTGCGCGGCCGCGATGGCCCGGGTGATGGCCAGGCCCAGCCCGACGCCGGGCACCGCGTGCCGCCGGGCGGTCGAGGCGCGGAAGAAGCGGGCGAACAGCTGCGCCTGCTCGCCGGCGGGGATCCCGATGCCGGTGTCGCCGACCGCGAGCCGGGCCACGGGCACCGCGCCGTCCTGCGGGGCGTCGACGACCGCGCCGTCCGGCCGGCGCCAGGCCGCCCGCAGCGCCAGGGTGACCCGGCCGCCGGCCGGCGTGAACTTGACCGCATTGGAGACCAGGTTGTCGCAGGCCTGCCCGAGCCGGACGGCGTCACCGTGCACCACGAGGCCGCCGTCGGGCACGTCGACCGAGACCTCGACGCCGGACGAGCCCGCGGTCACCCGCACCGTCTCCTCGGCGGCGCGGACGACGGCGGCCAGGTCGACGTCCCCGGGTTGCAGGCTGAACCGGCCGGCGTCCACCTGCGCGGTGAACAGCAGGTCCCCGACCAGGCGCAGCAGCCGCTGGGCGTTGCGCTCGACGGTGCCCAGGTACCGGCGGAGCTCCTCGCCCAGCTCAGGGTCGTCGAGGACGAGCTCCAGGTAGCCCAGGATCGAGGTCAGCGGGGTCCGCAGCTCGTGGCTGATCAGGCTCACGAACTGGTCCTTCGCGCGCTCGGTCGCCCGTGCCTCGGTCACGTCGGTGCCCACGAAGTTCCAGCCGGCGTGCACGCCGCGGTCGTCGGTGCGCGGGGTCACCGTCACCGACACGGTGAGCTCGGTGCCGTCCGCGGCGACGCAGGTCCAGTCCCGGACGTCGCTGCCCTGCTCCTGCGCGGTGCCGACCAGCGCGGCGAGCCCGCCGCCGGCCTCCTCGAGCTCCTCGGGCAGGTGGAAGTCGGTGATCGACCGGCGGCGGACGACGTCGGCGCGGGGCAGGCCCAGCATCCGTTCGGCGCCGGGGTTCCACACGCGGACGACGCCGTCGACGTCGGTGCCGATGATCGACTGCTCGGTGACCGCGTCGATGACGCTGGTCATCGTCCGCGCCCGCGCCTGCAGCATCCGGGTGGCGACCTCCAGCTCGCCGTCCCGGTGCTGCATCCGGGCGCGCAGCGCGGCGTTCTCCGCGCGCAGCCGGGTCAGTTCCTCGGCCGGCGCGGGTTCGAGGACGGTCACGGGGTCGCTCCGGCGAAGAGCTCGTGCACCCGGGCGACCAGCCCGGCGACGGAGCAGGGCTCGGCCGGGTGGGCGTCCGCGCCGGCCCCGCGGACGGCCGGACCCGCCAGTGCCCGGATGTCGTCCTCGGCGGCGACCAGGACGCGCGGCGCTGCGGTCGGCACGAGTCGGCTCCCTCGCTCGGGCGGTGTCGTCCTGGTGGACGTCGGCGCCCTCCTGCCCGCGCTGCAGCCGGCCCGGCGCGGCCTCACCCCAACAGGGGACCGGACGCACGCGCGCCCCGCCGGGAGGACCCGGCGGGGCGCGGTGACCGACTGGAACGGCCGCCCTCCAGGGGCCCGCGCCGATCCTGCGAGGCGGGGGGAGGAGGGTGGTCCTTGCGTCAGCTGCCCGACTGGCTCTGCACCGTCTGACGGGACTGCTGGGCCTGGCCCTGGACGTCCTGCGCGGCGGACTGGCCCTCCTGCTTGACGGTCTGGGCGGCGTCCTGCGCGGTGGACTTGACCTCCTCGACGGCCTGCTGGGCGGCCGGCCGCAGCTGCTCGCCGACCTCCTGCGCGGCCTGCTTGGCCGGGGCGAGGAGCTCGTCCTTGTGCTCGCGAACCGTGGACTCGGCCTGCTGGGCCAGCTGGCGCTCCCGCTCCGAGGCCGGCAGCAGGCTGGAGACCAGCCAGCCGACGCCGAAGGCGATGAGGCCCGCGGCCAGCGGGTTGCCCTGGGCCTGCCGGACGATGGTGTCCGGGGCCTGTTGCACGGCGTGCGCGGCCTGCTGCGCGGCGCCCTGCACGGACTCGGCGGCGCCCTGCGCCCGGTCCTGGACGGTGCCCGCGACGTCCTGCGTCCGGTACTGGGCCGAGGCCCGGGTGTCCTGGGCGCTGCCCATGACCCGGTCCTTGACCCGGGAGACGCGGCCCTTGGCCGCGCTGACCCGGCGGTCCATGACGCGAGAGGGGTTCACCTTCTCGTTGAGGGCATCGACGTCGTAGCTCAGCTCGCGCTGGGTCTGCTCGATCTGCCGGCGGATGGCCTCGGGGTCGTTGCTCGTGGTCATGTTCTGTACTCCGATGTCTGAGAGGGCCGCAGGGCCGTGGTCAGTTGGGCTTCAGAGCGCTGGGGACGTCTGAGAGCGTGTCCACGGTGCGCTCGGGCTTGGGGTTCACCTGCTGCAGCTTCTTCTTGCCCATGGAGAAGGCGACGGCGCCGACGATGGCCCACAGGGCGGCCACGATGAGCGCGGCCAGGCCGGCGTCCATCACGTTCTCCAGCGCCCACCACAGGGCGTTGGAGAGGAAGAGCACCGTCAGGAACCCGGCGACCGCGGCCGCGGCCATCATGCCGGCGCCCTTGCCCGCCTTCTTGGCCTCGGCCTGGACCTCGGCCTTGGCGAGGGCGACCTCCTGGCGCATCAGCGTGGAGAGGTCCTTGGCCAGCTCGCCGAACAGCTGCCCGACCGAGGTGCCCTCGACGTCGGGACGGCCCTCCGTCGTGGACGGCGTGCCCAGGTTCCCGCTGTGCTCGCCGTAGGCCTCGTCCGGGCCGACGGCGTAGTTGCCCTGGCCGTACGGGTCCTGGCCCTGCGGTGAACCGACCGGCGTGGCGCCGGAGTAGGGAGAGCTCATCGGGTCAGACCCCCTGACCGGGACGGCGGGTCGGGTCGTCCCAGCCGGCCGGGGTGGTCGGCGGAACGGCGGCGCCCGCGGGCGGGACGGTGCCGTACGGCGGCGGCGGGACGGGCGTGCCCGTGGTCGCCGCGCCGGTGGTCTCGTAGGACGTCGTCTCGGCGTAGCCGGAGTAGGCCGGCGCCGGGTCGACGTAGTTGGTCTGCGTGTAGTCGGTCCGGTACTGCTGCTGCGAGCCCGTGGACGACGAGTTGTCGCTGTGCGCGGCCTTCACGCCGCTGGTGAGCCGGCCGGCGAGGACACCGGCGAGCGCGGCGCCGAGCAGGAAGGTGCCGGGCTTGCGGCGGGCGAAGGCGCGGACGTCGTCGAGCAGGTCGGCCGGCTCACGGCTCTGCAGCCGGTCGGCGAACTGCTCGACGTAGCTCGACGCCTGCTGGAGCAGGTCACGCGCCGGGCCGGGTGCGCCCTGGCTGCTGCCGTCGGCCAGGCCGCGCAGCTCCTGGGCCAGCGAGGACAGCCCGGTGGCGGCCTTCTGCTGCTGGGCCACGGTCTGCTGGCGCAGCTGCTGGCGCCCCTGGTGCAGCAGGTCCTGGGCCTGCCGCTGGGTCTCGTGGGCGACCTCCTTGGCCTGGTCGGCGGCGGTCGAGGCGACCTGGCTGCCGGCCTGGGCGGCGGTCTGGCCCACGTTGCGGGCCTCGTCCTTCGCCACGTCACTCGTGGACGGAGAGCCCGTCGACGTGGTGGTCGTGGTGGTCGTCGCGGTGGTCCCGCTGGTTGCGCTGGTCGCGCCCGTGCCGGTGGAGGGCGGCGGCGGGAACGGAGCGTCGATGGAGTGAGTCATCGTTCCTCCTCGGCAGATGTCATGGTCGGCGAGGCGATACCCGGCAAACGATCACCCACACATGGCGTGTCCGACGGCACTGACATCGGTGTGCGGACACGGCAGGGCCCCGGGGCGGCGTGCGGCCCGGCTGCGGAGGTCCGTGCTCGCACCGTCGCCGGGGCGGCGGGCGGCCGGCGGAGCCCTCCCGGCACCCCCGACCGGCGACGGTGCACCCCGGCTCCCTGCGGCGGTCCGCACTCCCGGGAGCGCGGACTAAGGTGAGGCTTGCCTATCAGTGCCTGACCCGAGGGAGCCCCGCCATGGCCGACAAGGCCCCGCGCCGCCCGCGCACGCCCCGGCTGGCCACCGTGCTGCGGACGTCGCGCCCGACCCCGCACCTGGTCCGGGTGGTGCTCGGCGGGGACGGTCTGGCCGGCTTCGCCCCCACGTTCGCCGACGCCTACGTCAAGCTGGTCCTCCCGCCGGCCGGCGCCCCGTACACCGCCCCGTTCGACATGGACGCCGTGCAGACCGAGCACCCGCGCGAGTGGTGGCCGTGCCTGCGCAGCTACACGGTGCGCGGCTGGGACCCCGTCGCCGGTGAGCTCGTCCTCGACGTCGTCGTCCACGGGGACGAGGGGCTGGCCGGGCCCTGGGCCCAGGCCGCCCGGCCCGGCGACCTGGTGCAGCTGCTCGGTCCGGGGGGCGCCTACGCGCCCAGCGGGGACGTCGACTGGCACCTGCTGGCCGGCGACGAGACCGCCCTGCCGGCGATCGCCGCCTCGCTCGAGCGGCTGCCCGCGCGAGCGGCGGCTCGGGTGTTCGTCGAGGTCGCCGACGCCGCCGAGGAGCAGCCGCTGCCGCTGGTGCCGGGTGTGGAGCTGACCTGGGTGCACCGCGCCGGGCTGCCGGGGAAGGCCCTCGTCGCCGCCGTCCGCGGCGCCGCACTGCCCGCCGGCTCGGTGCACGCCTTCGTGCACGGCGAGGCCGCGTTCGTGCGCGAGCTGCGCCGCTTCCTGCGGGTGGAGCGCTCGGTGCCCCGCGAGCAGCTCTCGGCGTCCGGCTACTGGCGGCTGGGCCGCACCGACGAGGGCTGGCGCGCCGAGAAGGCGGAGTGGAACGCCGCGGTCGAGGCCGACGAGCAGGCCGTCGACGTCGGAGCCCGAGCGTCCGCCACCCGGTGATCAGGTGAGCTGATCGAGCCGGCTCCTGGCTCACCACCGGTGCCGAGCCAGGCGGCGCGACGGTGATCCCAGCTGATCACCGCGAGCGGGCGGCGGCCTCCCCAGCCCCGTCAGGGGAAGCGCGGAGGACGGCGGTCGGCGAAGGCTCGCGCGTGGGGGCGGAGGGATTCCTGCTCACCCCAGGTCGTCGGTGGCGAACGTGTCGCACTGCGCGGGGTCACGGGTCTCGTGGCCTGTGCGGAACCACCGCTGGCGCTGCTCGGACGTGCCGTGGCTGAAGGCTGCACGCCCGACGGATCGAGGTCTGCTCGCTCGCTGCACCTCATCGGTGGGCACCCTCCCGGTTCCGTGGCACGACGGGACGGTGCCGTCCGCAGCAGCGGCGGTGCCCCTGCGCGGCTCAGGTCATGCGCGCTCGGCGGCCTCCCCGCCGGTCGGCGTCCGGCTGGGCTGCTCGGCCGGCTCGTCGCGCAGGAACAGGTACCAGTAGGAGGTCGCGACGAAGACGACCGCGCCGACGAGGTTGCCCGCGCCGGCGAGCAGCCAGTTGAGCAGCACGTCGCCCCAGCCGATCCCGGGGACGCCGGCCCAGATCGCCGCCGGCAGGAAGAACATGTTGGCCACGACGTGGTCGAAGCCCATGGCCACGAAGGCCATGATCGGGAAGAAGATCGCGAGGACCTTGCCGGACACCGATTGGGCGGCCAGCGACATCCACACCGCCAGGCAGACCAGCCAGTTGCAGCCCACCCCGCGGAGGAAGATCTGCCACGGCGACTCGTGCAGCCCCTTGGCCTCGGCGATCGAGGCCAGCCGGTCGTGGGTCAGCGCGGCGCTGCCGGAGGCCCCCGGCGCACCGATGACCCCGGTCTGCACGGCGAGGAAGTAGGCCACGAACAGGGCGCCGATCAGGTTGCCCACCAGGACGAGGGTGAGGTTCTTGGCCACGTCGCCCATGCTGATCCGGCCCTGCATCGCACCGAGCGGCACCAGCATCATGTTGCCGGTCGCCAGGTCGGACCCGGCGATGAGCACCAGGACCAGGCCCAGGGTGAAGGCGGCGCCCATGAAGAGCGTCGGCAGCGTCCCCCAGGTGGCGGGGTCCAGGCCGGAGGAGACGGTGATCGCGACGAGCGCACCGAAGGAGATGTAGGCCCCGGCGAGGAAGGCGCTGACCAGCACGCGGTCCCAGGTCCGGTGGGCCTTCTTGGCCCCGGTCTCACTGGCGACCTGGGCCATCTCGGGGGGTTGGCGGTCGGACATCAGCGCCTCCGCGCGGGAACGGACCTCAGAGGCCGAACCGTACGGCTCCGGCCCGGATCCGGCACCCGGGTGCGGTGGTATCCACCGTCGGACCGCAGCGATCTAGGGTCGGTGGACACCCCTGCGACACCGGGAGAGCACATGGCGGTCTCCAACCGCGTCCGCAGCGCCCTGACGACGACGGTGCTGGCGACCGCGGCCACCGGGTTCCTCGCCGCCTGCGGAACGGACGAGGAGGAGCAGGAGCAGGTCGCCTACTGCACCAACGAGGACGGCGAGATCGTCGACGACGACTACTGCGACGACGGCTACCGCGGCCCCGGCGCGGGGCTGTTCTTCCTGTACCTCGGCGGCTTCCGCCCCGGCCTCCCGGTCGGCACCGTCCTCCCCGGCGGGGGCACCCGCATCAACCCCACCGACACGGCTGCCCGCCAGCGTGCCGGCCTGCCGTCGACCGGCAAGGTCACCGGGGGCACGCGGGTCACCGGCGGCATCGGCTCCGGCGTGGGCGGCCGCACCGGCACCGGCTCCGGCGTCGGCGCGGGCAGCTGAAGAAGGACCCCGTCCTCCCCACCCTTCGCAGGCTCAGGGCGGGACCCGGGACGGGGCCGCTGGATCCGGGCGAGGAGAGGACTGGAGAGTGAGGCGCGTCGAGGCGGGGGTGGTCCGCCCGGGCTGGGAGGCCGAGATCGAGGCCCAGGGCCTGGTCTACAACCGCACGGAACTGCCCGGCGGCGAGATGCGCAGCTACTGGCGCGAGGGGCCGTTCTACGACTTCACGATGGCCGAGGTGCAGCGGCTGGAGGGCTGGGTCGCGCAGCTGTTCCAGATGTGCGTGGCCGCCGGTGACCACGTCGTCGAGCACGACCTGTTCGACCGGATGGGCATCCCGCCGATCGCCCGCCCGGAGATCCGCCGCACCTGGGAGACCGAGCCGCCGAGCGTCTACGGCCGCTTCGACCTGCGCTACGACGGCCAGGGCCCGCCGAAGCTGCTGGAGTTCAACGCCGACACCCCGACCGGTCTGGTCGAGTCCGCCGTCACCCAGTGGAACTGGCACCTGTTCACCGGTCAGGGCGCCGACCAGTGGAACGCCCTGCACGACAGGCTCGTCGCCGCCTGGCAGCGCAACCTCCTGCGCTGGGAGCGGCGCACGGGCGTCCGCCCGCGGGTGCACCTGGCCTGGACGGCGGAGGAGCGCTCGGGCGAGGACCGGATGACCGTGGCGTACCTGATGGACACCGTCGTGCAGGCCGGCTACGAGGCCATCGAGCTGGTCGTGGAGGACATCGCGCTCGACGACGGGGACGGCCGTTTCTACGACCAGCAGGGCCGCCACCTCGACGTCGTCTTCAAGCTCTACCCGTGGGAGTGGCTGATCGAGGACGAGTTCGGCGCCGCCGTCCTCGCCGACGCCGCCCGTCCGGGCGGGACCACCTGGGTGGAGCCGGCCTACAAGATGCTGTGGAGCACCAAGGCGCTGCTGCCGGTGCTGTGGCAGCTCTTCGGCAGCGACCCGGCGCTCTCCCCGCTGCTGCTGCCGGCCTACTTCACCGACGAGATGCCCTCGTCCTGGCAGACGTTCGTGCGCAAGCCGCTGTGGGGCCGGGAGGGCGCCAACGTGCAGATCGTCCGCGACGGGCAGGTCGCGGTGGAGATGCCCGGCCGGTACGGCACCGAGGGCTGGATCGTGCAGGAGTTCGCGCCCCTGCCGGACTTCGCCGGCGTCGACGGCCCGCACCACCCGGTGCTCGGGGCCTGGGTGGTCGACGGCGAGCCGGCCGGCCTGGGCATCCGGGAGAGCGACGGGCTGGTCACCGACAACCTGAGCTTCTTCGTGCCGCACACCGTCGACTTCACGGCTCCGCAGGCCGGCCGCCGGTAGCCGACCTACGGTCAGCGGCATGCCGTTGGAGGGTGAGTACGAGCCGAGTCCCGAGGCCAGGGTGCGCGAGCAGTAGAAGGACCCCCTGCCCCCCGCGACTCGCGAGCTCGCCGCGGGACCCTGCAGGGGGCCGACACGCTGCGCGACACCGGGATCCCGATCGCGGTCTTCTGGACCCGCGGTGCGCGGACCGGGAAGGTGCGCAAGAACGGCTTGATGCGGGTCGAGCACGAGGGCGCCTACGCGATGGTCGGCTCGCAGGGCGGCGCTCCCAAGGACCCGGCGTGGGTGGCCAACCTCCGTCGGCACCCCGACCAGGTGACCGTGCAGGACGGGTCCGAGCCGTGGGACGGCGTGGCCCGCGAGGTGACCGGCGAGGAGAGGCGGCAGTGGTGGGAGCGGGCCGTCGAGGTCTGTCCCGAGTACGAGCGGTACCAGCAGCGCACCGACCGGGAGATCCCGGTGTTCGTCGTCGAGCGGGCCGACCCGGTCAGCCCGGCATAGGCAAGGCTGCCCTAAGTTCCTCTCGGAGTCGGAGATGCCGGCTCCGGGAGGAGGCGGCGGTGCGGACGACGTGCGGAACGCTGGCGGTGGCGTCAGCGCTGCTGCTGACCGGCTGCGGGGCGGCGGACGGGGGGACGACGGCGTCGACGGGGACGTCCGCCGCAGACGAGGTGCGCACGGTCGAGCACGCCGCGGGCAGCACGGAGATCACCGGCAGCCCGGAGCGGGTCGTCGTCCTCGACACCGGTGAGCTCGACGCGGTGCTCGCGCTGGGCGTCACCCCGGTCGGCGCCGTGCGCACCGGGGTCAGCGACGAGCTGCCGGCCTACATCGAGGACGCCGGGGTCGACCCGGCCGAGATCGCGAACGTCGGCACGATCGCCGAGCCGGCCCTCGAACAGATCGCCGCGCTGGAGCCCGACCTCATCCTGTCCAACGCCGTCCGGCACGCCGAGATCTACGACGAGCTCTCGGCGATCGCACCGACCGTCTACGCCGAGGCGATCGGGGAGACGTGGGAGGACAACCTGCGGCTGGCCGGTGAGGCGCTCGGCCGGTCGAGCGAGGCCGAGGAGCTGCTCGCCGGGTACCAGGAGCGCGCCGCCGAGGTGGGCGCCCGCTACGGCGACCCGGCGGCGACCGAGGTCAGCGTGGTGCGCTTCCTCGACGGCTCGGCGGTCCGGCTCTACGGGGAGGGCTCCTTCATCGGCGACGTCCTGGCTGACGTCGGCTTCGCCCGGCCCGAGCTGCAGCGCACGGCCGAGACCTTCGTCGAGGTGAGCCCGGAGCAGATCGGCCGGGCCGACGGCGACCTCGTCTTCTCCGCCTCCTACGGCGAGGAGGGAGCGACCGCCGCGGGCGAGATCACCGCCGGCGGGCTGTGGCAGGGGCTCTCCGCGGTCCAGCAGGGCCGCGCGTTCGAGGTGAGCGACGACCGCTGGTTCCTGGCGATCGGCCCGCTCGGCGCCGGGCTGGTGCTCGACGACCTGGAGCGGTTCGCGCAGCAGCTGGAGAGCTGAGCCGGGGTCCGCCGGGGAGCCGCCGCGCGACGAGCAGCGAGCGACCGTGCGCCAGCGGACACGACCCCCCGTCCTCTCCGCTGTCGGGGGCGCGGCGCCGCGGGCCTGGACCTGTTGGGGGCGCGGCGCCGCGGGCCTGGACGCTGTGGATCCCCGAGGACGATGCCGGGCACGACCACCACCGACCGGCTGTTGCGCGCCGCCCTGCTCCTCAAGGGACTCGACGGCGCGGTCGAGCTGCTGGCGGGCGTCGCTCTCGCGCTGGTGGGCCCACGGAACCTCGGGGAGCTGACCCGTCGGGTGGTCGCGCACCACCTGCTGGGCAGCCCGCACGGCATCCTGGCCGAGCGGTTCACGGCCGGGGAGGCCGCGCTGGGCGGTGGCGACCGCACGTTTCGCCGTCGTCTACCTGACCCTCCACGGCCTGGTGAAGCTGGGGCTGATCGTGGCACTGCTGCGTGAGCTGCGACCCGCGTACCCGGTGGCGATCGGCGTCCTCGCGGTCTTCATCGGCTACGAGGCGTACCGGGCGGCACGGACCGGGTCGTCGCTGCTCTGGGCGGCCGCGGCGCTCGACCTCGCGATCACCGTGCTCGTGGTGCGGGAGTACCGCCGCCTCACGGCAGCGCGGCCGCCGCGGCCGGGATCGCGGCGGCGACCGCGTCGGGGAACGTGGTGAACGGCGTCGCGGTGACCGAGCGCTTCGCGCCGCGGCCCTGCCACGCCCAGGTGCCCAGCACCCGCCCGCGGTGGACGACGGTCGGCCGGAAGACGCCGTTGCCGCCGGGCACGATCTGGTCGGCGAACTCGGGCGGGACGGCGCAGCTGCGGTCGGCGTAGCCGAGGACGAACTCGTCGAACCCGGGCAGCAGGAACAGCCCGGCCGCCTCGGCGCGGTGCTCGGCCAGCAGGTCGGGGGTCTCCGGCGCCAGCAGGTGCTCCCGGCCGTCGACCTCGACGGCGGCCAGGTGGTCGCGGACGGCGGCCACCCCGGCCCGCACCTGCGTCACCGGCAGCCCGGCCCAACGTGCGAGGTCGGCGACGGTGGCCGGCCCGTGCCCCCGGAAGTAGCGCAGCGCCAGCTCGGCCAGGCCGGCGTCCCGGTCCAGCCGCCGCGGCACGGTCACCCACTCGCCGAGCAGCACGAACGCCTGCTCACCGTCGGCCATCGGCCCCATGCAGAGGGTGCCTGTCTGCGCCAGGTACCAGAGCAGGTGGTAGCCGCGCTGCCCGGTGACGGCGACGCCGCCCGCGGCAACCGCGGTGAGCAACTCCCTGCGTCCGCAGCGCCGGCCGCCGGTGAGCGCCGCGACGACCAGCTCGCGCGCCCGCTCGGTGTCGGCCTCGGTGAGACCGAGCGCGGCTCGCCGCTGAGCGGCGCCGGCCAGCACCCGCGGGCCCAGCAGCTCCAGCATCCAGGGCAGGTCCTCGGCGGGCAGCAGGTGCAGCGTGCCCCGCATCGGCCACGAGCGGACGACCTCCCCGGCGTCCAGCGCCGCCTCCACCCCGGCCCGCGTGCGCTGCGCCGTCCGCAACGCGACCGAGGTGAGCGCCCCGGGCAGGTCCTGGCCCTGCACGCACGTGAGCAGCCGGACCGCCTCGGTCGCGGTGGCCGGCGGCGGGCCGGCGACCCGCTGGGCCACCAGCCGCAGCAGCGCGAGGTCGTGTGCCGTCGTCATGGCCGGAGCCTGCCAGCGGGGTGCGACGGTGACCCGCGCCCGCGCGCCGGCACTGCCAGACTGCCCGCGTGCGGGCAGCGGACTGGGATGCGCGCTACGCCGCGCAGCAGCAGTGGTCGGCCGAGCCCAACGCGCTGGTCGCCGAGCTGCTCGCCGATCTGCCGCCGGGCACCGCGGTCGACCTGGCGGCGGGGGAGGGGCGGCACGCGCTGTGGCTCGCCGGACGCGGCTGGGAGGTCACCGCGGTCGACTTCTCCGCCGCCGGGCTGGCCCGGGGGCGCGAGCGGCCCGGTGCCGACCGCGTCACCTGGGTGACCGCCGACGTCCTCGCCTGGAACGCCCCGCCGGGCTCGCTGGACCTCGTGCTGGTCGCCTACCTGCACCTGCCGGAGGCCGAGACGACGGCGCTGCTGCGCCGCACGGTCGGCTGGCTGCGGCCCGGCGGGCGGCTGCTCGTCCTCGGCCACGACGCCGACAACGTCGCCCACGGGGTCGGCGGCCCGCAGGACCCCGCCATCCTGCACAGCGTCCCCCGGCTGGCCCCGGTGGCCGAGCTGCTCGACGTCGACCGGCTGGAGCAGGTGCGCCGGCAGACCCCGGCCGGCACCGCGCTGGACACCCTGCTGTGGGGGCGGCGCAGCGGCGGGTGGAGGACCCCCTGCCCCCCGCTCGCGGGCTCGCGGCGGGACCCTGCAGGAGGCCGGCGGTAGCGTGCGGGACGTGATGGGGATGGGCGGGGCCGGCGGACCCGATGCGGAACGCCGCCGGCGCCTGGTCGCCACGGTCGTGGTGCTGGCGCTGCTGCTGACCGCGGCGGCGACGGTGCTGTCGATCGTGCTCGGCTGAGGCGGCGGACCGTGGACGCCGGGATCGAGGAGTGGTTCTCCGCTGCCGGCCCGCGCGAGGCCGAGCTGCGGGCCGCCGATGCGCTCGTCACGGCCGCCGCGCCGGGCATCGACCGGCAGCTGGTGCCGGTCGGCTCCGGCCTGGTGCTCGGCTACGGGCTGATGCCCTACCGACCGCGGTCGGCCCGGGAGACGACGACGTGGCCGCTGATCGCCCTGGCGGCGCAGAAGCGCCACCTGTCGCTCTACGTCTGCGCGGTCGTCGACGGCGCCTACCTGGCCGAGTCCCGCGCCGACCGGCTGGGCCGGGTGTCCTGCGGGAAGAGCTGCATCCGGTTCTCCTCGCTGGACCGCGTCGACCGGGCCGAGCTCACTGCGCTGCTGCAGGACGCCGTGGCCGCGACAGGGGCCGGCGCGAACGCCTACTCCTCGGGCTGATCGGCCCGCCGCCGGGCCGGCTGCTCCGCGGGAGCCGCCGGGACGAGGTGGGTGGCGAACCAGTCGCGGGCCAGCTCGGCGGCGGCACGGAGCGTCCCCGGCTCCTCGAACAGGTGCGAGGCCCCCGGGACGACGGCCAGCCGGTTCGCGCACCGCATCCGGGCCTGCGCCTCCCGGTTCAGCTCGAGCACCTGCTGGTCGTGGCCGCCCACGACGAGCAGCGTCGGCGCCCGCACCTCGGCCAGCGCCGGGCCGGCCAGGTCGGGGCGGCCGCCGCGGGAGACCACCGCCCGCACGGTGTCGTCCCGGGCCGCTGCGACCAGGGCCGCCGCGGCGCCGGTGCTCGCGCCGAAGTACCCCAGCGGCAGGCCGGCGCAGGACGGCTCGGCCGTCGCCCAGCGGGCCACCGCGGCCAGCCGCCCGGCCAGCAGCTCGACGTCGAAGACCGGGCCGCGGGCGGTCTCCTCGGCCGGGGTGAGCAGGTCGACCAGCAGGGTGGCCATCCCCGCGCAGCGCAGCACCTCAGCGACGGCGCGGTTGCGGGGGCTGTGCCGGCTGCTGCCGGTGCCGTGGGCGAAGACGACCAGCCCGCCGGCGTGCTCGGGGACGGTCAGGTGCCCGGGCAGTCCGTCGGGACCGGCGTCGGCGACCACGTCCTCGTCCCGCGGGGTGGGGACTCCCGGCCCGGGTGCCGGGGCCGGACGGCGCAGCAGCGCGAGGACCTCCTCCTCGTCGGTCGCCCGGAAGTCGGCGTATGCCTGCCCGACCGCGGTGAAGTGCTGGGGGCTCTCCAGGCACACCACCTCGTCCACGGTCGGTGCGATCTCGGCCAGGGCGCGCGGCGAGCCGACCGGGACGGCCAGCACCACGCGCGCCGCGCCGTGCGCCCGGACCACCGCGCAGGCGGCCCGGGCGGTGGCGCCGGTCGCGATGCCGTCGTCCACCACCACCGCCGTCCGTCCCTCCAGCGGGAGCCGTGCCCGGTCGCCGCGCAGCTGCCGGGCCCGCCGTTCGAGCTCGGCCCGCTCGCGCCGCTCGACGTCGGCGAGGGTCGCCTCGTCGACCCGGGCGGCGTCCAGCACGTCCTCGTTGAGGACGACCACGCCGTCCTCACCGACGGCGCCCATCGCCAGCTCCGGGCGCCGTGGCAGGCCGAGCTTGCGGACCAGGACGACATCCAGCGGGGCGCCCAGTGCGCGCGCGACCTCCGCGGCCACCGGCACCCCGCCGCGGGGCAGGCCGAGCACCACGACGCCCCGGCCGGCGAACGGCGCCATCCGGCGCCCCAGCTGCCGGCCGGCGTCCCTGCGGTCTTGGAACGGCACCCGCGCCTCCTCGGGTCGGACCACCCATGCTCACCCTGGTCCCGTCCGGACGGGATACGCAACCACGGGTTGCCTGGTGACCTAGGTCCCTGGTGTCTGCGCTCGCCAGCGGTCACCGTTGGTCGCCGGCGCCGAGAGCGCCCGACTGGTCCACCCACCCCGCGCGCACGGAGGCGCCCCCGCATGACGCTGACCGAAGACCCCGCCGTCGAGCAGGCCGTGGTCCGACTCGCCGACGAGTTCCGGGCGCGGCTGCGCCCCCAGGTCATCGGCACCGTGGTCCGCACCTGCCGGCAGGACCTCAGCGGGGTACCGGCGACGGCGCTGCCCGAGCTGGTCGAGCGGTTGGCCCGGGAGCGCCTGCTGTCGGTCGGCTGACCGCGGCGGGAGCCTCGCCGCGAGACCCGGCGAGCGAGGAGCCGACCGAGGGCGCCGTCGGCCGGGACGGCGACACCGGCCGGACACCCGTCGGGGCGCCCGGCCGGCGTGGCCGCGCCGGGGTCACTGGACGGCGTAGAAGACCCGCTCGTCGTCGAAGCTCATCGTCGGCTCGACGGAGAGCTGACCGCCGGGGATGGCGGACGGCGGGACGTCCATGCAGAACTGGAACGTGTCGGTGCCGCCCGGGTTGAGGGTGGGCGCGTCCATCGCGTCGTCCGCGAGCACGGCCATGCAGTCCGCATCGCTGTACTGGCGGGCATCGGTGCCGTGGAAGACCGCGGACAGATCCCAGCCGGGCATGCCCTCCTCGGCCCCCGTGTAGGTGACGGTCAGCTGGGTGATCAAGTACTGCCCGGTCGGGGCCTCGTTGAACTCGTTGGCGGCGGCCACGGCGGCGTCGCCGTCGAGCTGCACCGCGTCCACGGTGACCTGGTAGTCGCCCACCTGCGCCGGGACCCCGAGGGCGACGACGTCCGCGGCGGGAGCCGCCTCGTCGCCGATGGCGGGCTCGGTGAGCCCGGGAGCCACGGCGTCCGCCGGTGCGCTGCTCAGCTCCTCGTCGATGCTGCGCTCCACCTCGTCGATAACCGCGGAGTAGAACAACTGGGTCACGACGACCAGGACAAGAGCCACGACCGAGGTGACGAGCCCGGTGATCGCCAGGCCCGTTCCCCCGGCGGTGCCCCGGCGAGCGCGCAGCAGGGCCGGGATGCCCAGCCCCAGGCCGACCAGGGCGAGCACGGCGGCGAGGTTGTTGACGATGGGGATCCAGCTGGTCAGCAGCGCGATGATCCCGAGGACCATCGAGGCGATGGCGAGCCCGGCACCCCTCCTCGGCGGGGCGGGAGGCTGGAACGGCGGGTACTGCTGGTACGGCGCCTGGGCAGGGTGGGACACGGGAGGGCTCCTTCAGGGCTGGCGAGTCGGAGCGGGACCGTATGTGGATCCCGTCCCGGCGCGCGGATCCGGAGCCCGACCCGCCGCGTCGTCCCCCAACCGCCCCAGCAGCCTCGGGGGTGCTCGTCGCGGCTCGCCGGAGCCGGCCGGCGCCGGATCCGCCGCACACCGGTTGCCGCGACCCGGACGATGTCGGGGTGGGCTCCATCGACGTGACCGGGGTGCGGCACACCCTCCCCGACGGCCGGGTGCTGCTCGACGGGGTCTCCTTCCGGGTCGGTGAGGGCGCCCGCGCCGCGCTGGTGGGCGAGAACGGTGCCGGGAAGACGACGCTGCTGCGGATCGTCGCCGGTGACCTGGTGCCCGAGGGTGGCGCCGTGGCCCGCAGCGGCGGGCTGGGGGTGATGCGTCAGTTCATCGGCTCGGCGCGGGACGACACGACCGTCCAGCGCTTCCTCGTCGACCTCGCGCCGCCGGTCGTGCGGGCCGCGTGGGAGGCGGTCGAGGCCGCCGAGCTGACCCTCATGGAGACCGACGACGACACCGCGCAACTGGCCTACGCCGACGCGCTCGCGCAGTGGGGCGATGCCGGCGGCTACGAGGCCGAGGTCACCTGGGACGCGGTGACGGTGGCGGCGCTCGGCGTCCCCTACGACCGCTGCAAGTACCGCGAGCTGTCCTCCCTCTCCGGCGGGGAGCAGAAGCGGCTGGCGCTGGAGGCCCTGCTGCGCGGCCCGGACCAGGTGCTGCTGCTCGACGAGCCGGACAACTACCTCGACGTCCCCGGCAAGCGCTGGCTGGAGGAGCGGCTGCTGGCGACCCGCAAGACGGTGCTGTTCGTCAGCCACGACCGGGAGCTGCTGGCCCGCGTCGCCGACCGGGTGGTCACCGTCGAGGGTGGGACGGCGTGGGTGCACGGCGGTGGGTTCGGCGGCTACGCGCAGGCGCGGACGGCGCGGCACGAGCGGATGGCGGAGCTGCGCCGGCGCTGGGACGAGGAGCACGCGCGACTGGTCGAGCTGGTGCGCACGCTGCAGCAGCAGGCGGCCAACTCGCCGGACATGGCCTCGAGGTACCGGGCCGCGCAGACCCGGCTGGCGAGGTTCGAGGCCGAGGGGCCGCCGCCGGACCGGCCGCCCGAGCAGCGGGTCACCATGCGGCTGCGGGGCGGGCGCACCGGTGTGCGCGCGGTCATGGCCGAGCAGCTGGAGCTCACCGGCCTGGTGCGGCCGTTCGACCTGGAGGTCTGGTACGGCGACCGGGTGGCCGTCCTCGGGGCCAACGGTGCGGGCAAGTCGCACTTCCTGCGGCTGCTGGCCGGCCAGGGCGTCGCGCACACCGGCTCGTGGCGGCTCGGTGCCCGCGTCGTCCCCGGCTTCTTCGCGCAGACCCATGCGCACCCGGAGTGGCTCGACCGCACCCTGGTCGACCTGCTCTGGCACGGGGAACCCGGCCGGCCGGGTGTCGACCGCGGCCGCGCCATGGCGGCGCTGCGCCGGTACGGCCTCGCCGAGGCCGGCGACCAGTCGTTCGGCACGCTCTCGGGTGGGCAGCAGGCGCGCCTCCAGGTGCTGCTGCTGGAGCTGTCCGGCGCCACGCTGCTGCTGCTCGACGAGCCGACCGACAACCTCGACGTGCTGTCGGCGGAGTCCCTGGAGGAGGCGCTCGCCGCCTTCGACGGCACGGTGCTCGCCGTCACCCACGACCGCTGGTTCGCCCGCTCGTTCGACCGGTTCCTGGTCTTCGGCACCGACGGACGGGTGTACGAGTCGGCCGAGCCGGTCTTCGACGAGACCCGGGCGCAGCGGGTGCGCTGAGGGATGTCAGGGCGGCTTGACAGTCAGGATGACCTGACGGATGCTGGGGCATGGCCGACATCGACGCCCTGGACCGCGAGCACACCCTCTCGACCGCCGTCCGGCGGTACGAGGAGCTGCGGACCCGCGACTCCCTGGCCGCCCCCGATGATCCGGAGGGTCCCCGTCCCCTGGACCGGGCCGAGGCGCTGGAGCTGCTGGCCCTCGGCGAGGTGGTCGCCCGCAAGGCCGGCCAGGGGCGACAGCTGACGGTCCGGACGGCGCGGGGTGCCGGAGCCTCGTGGGCCGACATCGGGCAGGCCCTCGGCACCACCCGCCAGTCGGCCTGGGAGGCGCACCGCCGGTGGATCGACGGGCAGGCCGCCCAGCGCGGCGCCGTCGGTCAGATCGGCTTCGACGAGGACGACGCCGCGGCCGCCCGTGCGCTGGCCGGCGACAGCGCCCACTGAGCAGTCCGTCCCGGCCCGATCCGCCAGGAGCCGCCGTTGATCATGGGGCTGTTGTCGACGCCGCCGACGTGTCCGACCGAGTCGCCTGCGACAACGCCATGATCAACCTGGACAGGTGGTCGGCCGGTCAGGCTGCGGTGCGGTACTCCGCGGGGACGGCGTCCGGTTCCGCGGCGGACCGGACCTGCTCGCGCCGGTCGGCCGCCCGCACGACGACGGCGATCCCGGCGCCGACGAGCGCGAGCACCGCGCCCACCCAGATCGGCGCGGTGTAGCCCAAGCCCTCCGACAGCACTGCCGCGCCGAGGGCGGCCCCGAGGGCGTTGGCCACGTTGAAGGCGCCCTGGTTGGCGGCCGAGACGAGGCTGCCGCCGGGCACCCGCGCGGCCTCGATGACGCCGTTCTGCACCACCGGACCCAGAGCGAAGGCCAGCGTGCCGAACAGCACCAGCAGCACCACCGCGGCGACCGGGGTGCGGGCCACGAGGGCGAACGCGGCCAGCACGAGGGCGGTGGCCAGCAGGCCGACCGCGACGAAGGAGAAGCCGTAGCGGTCGCCCAGCCTGCCGCCGACGAGGGTGCCCACGGTGGTGCCGGCGCCGAAGAGCGCCAGCACCGGCGTCACCCACTCCACCGGGATGCCGCCGAGCTCGGTGAGGATCGGGCTGACGTAGCTGTAGACGGCGAACAGCGCGGAGAAGCCGACCATCGTCAGGCCGAGCACCAGCCACACCTGGCCGCGGCGGAAGGCGGCCAGCTCGGTGCGCAGGTCGGCGGGCTCGCCCAGTTCGCCCGGCAGCCAGGCCATCAGCCCGGCGATCGTGACCAGGCCGATGACGGCGATCGCGGCGAGCACCAGCCGCCAGCTGGTCTGCTGGGCGACGAACGTGCCCAGGGGGACGCCGACCACGTTGGCCACGGTCAGCCCGGTGATCATCAGCGAGATCGCGCTGGTGGACCGCTCGGGCGCGACCAGCCGGCGGGCGGCCACCGCGCCGACGCCGAAGAAGGAGCCGTGCGCCAGCGCGGTGAGCACCCGGGCGGCGGCGAGCGTCTCGTAGGTGGGCGCCACCGCCGACAGCGCGTTGCCGACGACGAACAGCACCATGAGCCCGACCAGGGTGCGCCGCGGCGGGAACCGCACGCCGAGCGCGGTGAGGGTGGGTGCTCCCACGACCACGCCGACGGCGTAGGCGGAGATCAGCAGGCCGACGGAGGGCACCGAGACGCCGAGACCGTCGGCGATCTCGGGCAGCATGCCCATGACGACGAACTCGGTGGTGCCGATGCCGAAGGCCCCGATGGCGAGGGCGAGCAGGGCGCGGGGCACGGGGCGGCTCCAGGGACGGCGGCGCGGACGAGGTGGGGCGGACTGCGTCGTCCGGCTGGGTCCTCCGGGGAGACCCTCTCCGAGAGAGCAAGGCGGCGTCCCGGGCCGGCATGCCCGGGACGCCGCGTGGGTCTGCTCACACGGAGCGGGTCAGGGCGTGAGCAGCACCTTGACCGCGCCGTCCTTCTTCTCGCGGAAGTCCGCGTAGGCCTGCGGCGCCTGCTCGAGCGGCATGTGGTGGGTGGCGAAGTCGTCGACGCCCAGCGGGTCGCCCTCGGTGAGGATCGGCAGGATGTCGGGCACCCAGCGCCACACGTTGGCCTGACCCATCCGCAGCTGGATCTGCTTGTCGAACATCCGCATGAGCGGCACCGGGTCGGTCGCGCCGCCGTAGACGCCGGACAGCGAGATGGTCCCACCGCGCCGGACCGCGTCGATGGCGGTGTTGAAGGCGGCCAGCCGGTCGACGCCGACCACCTGCATGACCTTCTCCATGACCGCGTCGGGGACCACCGCGGTGGCCTTCTGGGCGATGCTCGCCAGCGGGGAGCCGTGCGCCTCCATGCCCACCGCGTCGATGACCGCGTCGGCGCCGCGGCCGGCGGTCGCGTCCTGGATTTGCTGCACGACCTCGTCCTTGTCCGTCGAGCGGATGACGTGCGTGCCGCGCGCGGTGGCCCGGGCCAGCCGCTCCGGGACGACGTCGGACGCGTACACGCTCTCGATGCCCAGGTGGTGGGCGATGCGGGTGCACATGTCGCCGATCGGGCCGAGGCCCAGCACCAGCAGCGTGCCGCCGGGCGGCGTCGCCGCGTACTGGACGGCCTGCCACGCGGTGGGCAGCACGTCGGAGAGGTAGACGAACCGGTCGTCGGGCAGCCCCTCGGGGACCGTGATCGGCAGCGTGTTGCCGAAGGGCACCCGCAGGTACTCCGCCTGACCGCCGGGCACCTGGCCGTAGAGCTTGGTGTAGCCGAACAGCGAGGCGCCGAAGCCCTGCTCGCGGTTCTGCGTCGTCTCGCACTGGGACTGCAGGCCCTGGGAGCACATCCAGCAGGTGCCGCAGGAGATGTTGAAGGGGACGACGACCCGGTCGCCGGGCTTCACCGCGGTGACCTGCGCGCCGACCTCGCGGACGACGCCCATCGGCTCGTGGCCCATCACGTCGCCGACCGTCATGAACGGCGCCATGACCTCGATGAGGTGGAGGTCGGACCCGCAGATGCCGCTCGAGGTGACCTCGACGACGACGTCGGTGGGGTCCTGGATCGTGGGGTCCGGGACGGTGTCCACCCGGACGTCGGCTCGGCCGTGCCAGGTCACTGCGCGCATGGGGGATGGGCTCCTCGAGGGGCTGTCTACCGGGTTCGGACAAGGGTCTTGTGCCCTGACGTGACGTCCATCGCGCCTCCGTGCGCCGTACCTCGGCGTGTTGGTCACGGTCGGTCAGGCAGGGTCGACGTGGCGTCGACGGTCAACCGCGCATCCCCGTGATCCCGCTCACCGGACCGGACCCTTATTCCCCCGAGCAAAGGTCACGAAATGGTCACGGCATGTTTGTATGGCTTGCGTCCGCTTCCCCCGGACAGCGCACGACGACCCCATCCCCTCCGGAAGCCAGGTGCATGAGCCAGCTCCACCACGACCGTCCCGTCCACGAGAACGAGGCGGCCCCGCACACCGTCCCGACGCAGCGCACGGGGGATGCGCGACCGTCGGGCACCACTACCGAGGAGCCGCGGCTCACCGAGGTCGCCGACCTCGCCGACCTCACCCAGCAGGCCGAGGCCACCGCCCGCGCCGGCATCGAGGACGTCCGCCCGGCCTCCGCGGTGCCGGTCCTGACCGGTGGACGACGGAGCCGCCACCGCACCCGCCGGATCCCGGCGCCGGCCCGCCGTCCGGCCGTCTACCTGGCCGCGGCGCTCGTCGGGGCCAGCGGTCTGGGCCTGTTCGCCGTCGGCGACCGCGCTGTCGCCGAGGAGACCGACGTGGCCGAGCGCTCCTCGGTCAGCGTCGCCGAGGAGCTCGGCCTGGACGGGGGACCGCAGGCCGCGGTCCCCGAGACCGACGCCGCCGCCCGGCTCGGTGAGCTGACCGCCAGCCGCACCGCGCGGGAGGCCGAGCAGGCCGCCGCCGCGCAGGCGCAGGCCGAGGCCGACCGGCTCGCCGCCGAGGCGATCGCGGAGGCCGCCCGCCCCGAGGCGGTGCTGCCCGTCGACGGCGGCCGGCTGACCAGTGGCTTCGGGTCCCGGTGGGGCACCGTGCACGCCGGCATCGACCTCGCGGCGCCCATGCGCACGCCGGAGAAGGCCGCGATGGACGGCGTCGTGCTCGAGGCCGGCCCGGCCAGCGGCTACGGCCTGGCGGTCTTCGTCCAGCACGGCAACGGCGACGTCACCGTCTACGGCCACATGGACGAGATCCTGGTGTCGGCCGGCCAGGTCGTCCGCGCGGGCGACACCATCGCGCTGCTCGGCAACCGCGGCCAGTCCACCGGCCCGCACCTGCACTTCGAGGTGCGCCTGGGCGGCCTGGGTGGTCAGAAGGTCGACCCGGTGCCCTACCTGCAGGAGCGCGGCGTCCAGATCTGACAGAGGACCCCGTCCTCCCCACCCTTCGCTGGCTCAGGGCGGGACCCGGGACGGGCCGCCCCTGCCCCCGCCACCCGCAGCAGAAGGACCCCGTCCTCCCCAGCCTCGCAAGCTCGGGCCGGGACCCGGAACGGGGCCAGGGTCCCTGCAGGGGGCCGTTCCAGCACGTCACCAGGCCCGCTGCGGGACACTCGGAGCGTGCGGGACGCGACGGCGGGGGAGTGGTGATGGGGCACGGGCACGACCACGGCGTCCCCGCGGGAACCGCCTCGGCCGCGTACCGCCGCCGGCTGGCCGTCGTCCTCGGGCTCACCGTCGCGGTGGCCGTCGCGGAGATCGCCGGCGCGGTGGTCTCCGGGTCGCTGGCGCTGCTCGCCGACGCCGGGCACATGGCCACCGACGCCGTGGGCATCGGTCTGGCGCTCGGGGCGGTGTCCCTGGCCCAGCGGCCCGCCCGCGGACGGCGCACCTTCGGCTGGCAGCGCGCGGAGATCCTCGCAGCCGTCGCCAACGGCCTGCTGCTGGTCGCCGTCGCCGGCTACGTCGTCGTGGAGGCCGTCCGCCGGATCGGGGACCCGCCGCAGATCGACGCGGGCGTGGTGCTCGCCGTCGCCGCGGTCGGCCTGGTGGTCAACCTCGCCGGCCTGGCGCTGCTGCATGCCGGCCGGTCCCGTTCCCTCGCCGTCCGGGGCGCCCACCTCGAGGTGCTCGGCGACGCGCTGGGATCGGTCGCCGTCCTCGTCGCCGCCGTCGTCGTCGCCACCACCGGCTGGACGCCGGCCGACACCGTCGCCTCGCTGCTCATCGCCGCGCTGGTGCTGCCGCGGGCGTGGTCGCTGCTGCGCGAGGCGGTCGACGTGCTCCTGGAGGCCGCGCCGCGCGGGGTGGACCTGGACCAGGTGCGGGCGCACGTCCTCGGGGTGGACGGCGTCGTCGGCGTCCACGACCTGCACGCCTGGACGATCACCTCCGGACTGCCGGTGCTCTCCGCACACGTCGTCGTCAGCGACGAGGCGCTGGCCGACGGCCACGGCGGACGGGTGCTCGACGCGCTGTGCGCCTGCCTGGGGGACCACTTCGACGTCGAGCACTGCACCTTCCAGCTGGAGGCCGAGACGCACGCCGGCCACGAGGCGCCGGTCCACGAGTGACGTTGAAGGGCCACCCTTCCCCCCGCGCCTCGTAGAAGGACCCCGTCCTCCCCACCCTTCGCAGGCTCAGGGCGGTGCCCTGGACGGGGCCACCCGGTCGGGTTCCGTGGTGGGACAGTGGAGTCACCAGGCGCACGGCACGGCAGGAGGCAGCGGTGGACCACGGTCATCACTCGGGCATGTGGGTGCCCGCGGAGCCGCCGACCTGGGGCCGGTTGTTCCTGCCCCACCTCGACGGCTGGTCGTGGCTGGCGGTCCTGAGCCTGGTCGGCATCGTCGGCTACCTCGCAGCGGTCGGGGTGCTGCGCCGCACGGGCGTGGCCTGGCCGTGGTGGCGGACGACGTCCTGGGTCGCGGGCTGTCTCTCGCTGTTCGCGGTGACCGGCACCTGGCTCAACGGCTACAGCATGGTGCTGTTCAGCCTCCACATGGCCCAGCACATGGTGCTGTCGATGCTGGTGCCGATCCTGCTGCTGCTGGGCGCCCCGGTCACCCTGGCGCTGCGGACGCTGCCGCGCGGCAAGCGGCTGGCCGGCGTCCCGCGGGCGCTGCTGCTCGACGCGCTGCACAGCCGGGCCGCCCGAGTGCTGTCGCACCCAGCGTTCACGCTGCCGCTGTTCCTGGCCAGCCTCTACGCCGTCTACTTCACGCCCGTCTTCGACGCGCTGATGGGCAACCCGTTCGGGCACCAGTTCATGCTGGCCCACTTCACGGTGACCGGACTGCTGTTCTTCGGCCCGATCCTGGCCCAGGACCCGTGGCCCCGGACGACCGGCCACGGCGGCCGGATGATCGAGCTGATGCTGCCGATGCCGTTCCACGCCTTCTTCGGCGTCGCGATCCTGATGGCCGGCTCGCTGGTCGTGGAGACGTTCGCCAGCCCCCCGGCCGGCTGGGGCGTCGACCCGCTGGCCGACCAGAAGACCGCCGGGAGCATCGCCTGGTCCTTCGGCGAGATCCCGACGGTCTTCGTCATGGCGCTGGTGCTGTTCGCCTGGATGGGCTCCGAGCAGCGCAAGGCCCGCCGGCTCGACCGGGTCGCCGACCGCACCGAGGACGCCGAGCTGACCGCCTACAACGAGCGCCTCAGGGCCCTCGCCGCGCGCGGCCGCTGACGTCGTCCTGCCCCCTGCGCCGCGCTCCCTCCGAGCCGACGGAACCCTGCGTCGATCATGGGGTTGTTGCAGGCGACACGGCTGGGCACGCCGACGCCATCGGCAACAACCCCATGATCAACGGGGGAGCAGGGGAGTCGCTCAGCCCACGTGCACCGGCGTCCCCTCGGGCAGGTCCTCCCTGGTGGCGCGGATCAGCACCGCGGAGACCAGGGCGCCCAGCACCAGCAGGCCGGCGGCCCAGGTGAAGGCCGTGGTGTAGCCCTCGACCTGCGCCTGGAGCCCGACCGCCGGGTCCTGCGGGTTGCCGCCGGAGACGGCCACACCGGTGAGGAACTCGGTGATCGCACCCACCGACAGCGTCGCCAGCAGCGCGGTGCCGATCGAGGCGCCGACCTGCTGCGTCGCGTTGAGCATCGCGCTGGCCGCACCGGCGTCGTGCTCGCCGGCGCCGACGAGGGCCAGGTTGGACAGCGGCACGAAGGTGAAGCCCAGGCCCAGGCCCAGCAGCAGCTGGCCGGGGAAGGCGAGCGCCCAGAAGCCGCTGTCGACGTCGAGGAAGGACAGCGTGAACAGCCCGCCCGCGGCGAGCAGCCCGCCGAGCACCATCAGCGGCCGGGGGCCGATCCGCGGCGCGGCGGCGCTGGCGGCGCCGGCGGAGAGGAGCACGCCCAGCGTGGTCGGCAGCGAGGCCAGGCCCGCGTGCACCGGCTGGTAGCCCAGCACCTGCTGGAAGTACAGGCTCAGGAAGAAGAACGCGCCGATCAGCCCGGCGCCGACCAGCGTCGAGGTCAGGTAGGCGCCGCCGCGGTTGCGGTCCAGGACGATCCGCATCGGCAGCAGCGGGTTGCGCGAGCGCAGCTCCACGACGACGAAGGCCGCCACCAGCAGGACGCCGAGGCCGATGAACAGCAGCGCGGTCGGGTCGGTCCAGCCGTTCTCCGGGATGCCGCTGGCGGCGTTCTCCTGCGAGGTCTCCGCGACCAGGGTGAAGCCGTAGACGACGGCGGCGACGCCGGCGGTGATCAGCACCGCGCCGGGGATGTCGTACCGGGTGTCCCCGGGGGCTCGGCTCTCCGGCACGATCGGGATGGCGGCCACGACGGCCACGATCGCCACCGGCAGGTTCACCCAGAAGCACCAGCGCCAGTCGGCGTACTCGGTGAGCACACCTCCGAGCAGCAGGCCGACGGCGGAGCCGCCGCCGGCGATCGCGCCGTAGACGGCGAAGGCCCTGGCCCGCTCCCGCGGGTCGGTGAACAGCACGGTCAGCAGCGCGAGCGACGCGGGGGCCAGCAGCGCGCCGAAGGCGCCCTGCAGCGCGCGGGCGCCGAACAGCATCGCCTCGTTCTGGGCGACGCCGCCCAGCGCCGAGGCGAGGGCGAAGCCGCCCGCGCCGACGAGGTAGGTGCGCTTGCGGCCCCAGAAGTCGGCGATGCGGCCGCCCAGGAGCAGGAAGCCGCCGAAGGTCAGCGTGTAGGCGGTGACGATCCACTGCTGGGACGCCGCGCTGATCTGCAGGTCGGCGGAGACCGCGGGCAGCGCGATGTTGACGATCGTCGCGTCGAGGATGACCAGCAGCACGGTGACGGCGATGACGGCGAGCGCCAGCCAGCGCCGCGGATGGGGCTCGTCGCCCAGGGTGCCGGCGTCGGACGCGCGGGCGGGCATGGGGTCTCTCATGGGGTCCTCGGGGGTGGTGCGGAAGGGGGAGCCGGCGGGACGGGCCACAGCCGGGCCACGGGAAGGTAGCCGTTTGCAACCATGACCACGTGCCGGTATCCCTCGTGTTCACCGCGGACACGCACGTCCCGAAGCGGGCACGTGACCTTCCTCATGTGCTGTGGGCCGCGATCGACGCCGCGGACGTCGTCGTGCACGCCGGCGACTGGGTG
Source organism: Geodermatophilus obscurus (assembly GCF_900143215.1). GTDB lineage: Bacteria > Actinomycetota > Actinomycetes > Mycobacteriales > Geodermatophilaceae > Geodermatophilus > Geodermatophilus obscurus_A. The sequence continues at coordinate 54,123 of NZ_FRDM01000001.1, forward strand.
GACGTCTCGCTGCTCGACCGATTGGAGGAGCGCGCCCGCCGGCTGGTCGCCGTCCACGGAAACAACGACCACGGACCGCTGCGCGAGCGGCTGCCGGAGGTCGCGCGCGCCGAGGTCGAGGGCATCCGGCTGGCCGTCGTCCACGAGACCGGGGACAGCCGAGGCCGCGAGGCCCGCTGCGCCGCCCGCTTCCCCGACACCGACCTGCTGGTGTTCGGCCACAGCCACATCCCCTGGGACACGGTGGCAACGAGCGCGGGCGCGCCATCCGGCCTGCGGCTGGTCAACCCCGGCTCGCCCACCGACCGGCGCCGGCAGCCGCACGGCACCTTCGTCACCGCGGTGGCCGACGACGGCGTGCTGCGCGACGTGACCTTCCACCCGGTCGAGAGGTGACGGCGGCGGCCGCCGGGACGCGGGCCGACGCCCGCTGGCGCCACCTGGGGGTCAGCGTGGTCGGGCTGGTCGCCGCGTGCGCGATCCAGAACGGGCTGCCCTTCCTCACCGTCGCCCTCCGCGCCGAGGGGCTCTCGCTGGCGGCGATCGGGCTGCTGGTGAGCGCACCCACGGCCGGCCTGGTGCTCAGCCTGCTGGCCTGGGGCGCCGCGGCCGACCGCTACGGCGAGCGTCTCGTGCTCAGCGCCGGGCTCGGCACCGCCGCGACCGCCACGACCGGCGCCGCGCTGGCCGGGACCCCGGTGGCCACGGGGCTGTGGCTGCTGCTGGCCGGGGCGGGCAGCGCGTCGGTGCACGCGGCCAGCGGCCGGCTGGTGCTCGGCTGGTTCCCCGCCTCCCAGCGGGGGCTGGCCATGGGGATCCGCCAGGCGGGTCAGCCGATCGGCGTCGGGCTGGCGGCCCTCACCCTGCCGCGGCTGGCCGCGGACGGCCCCGGGACGGCGTTCGCGGCGCTCGCCGCCGGCTGCGCGGGCACCGCCGTCCTCATCGCGGTGCTGGTGCGCGACCCGCCGCGGCCGGCGAGGTCCCCGGGCGCGCCGCGGCCGGCCTCGCCCTACCGCTCGCCGCTGCTGTGGCGGGTGCACGCGGCCAGCACGCTGCTCGTCGTCCCGCAGTTCGTGGTCGCCGCCTTCAGCTTCGACTTCCTGGTGCGCGCGGCCGGCTGGTCCGCCGGCACGGCCGGCACGCTGCTGGCCGCCACCCAGCTCGGCGGAGCGGCCGCTCGGCTGGGGGCGGGCGCGTGGTCGGACCGCGCGGGCAGCCGGGTGGGGCCGATGCGGCTGGTCGCCGTCGCGGTGGCCGTGGTCGTCGGCGCCCTGGCCGTCGTGGCGGTCCTGACCCCGGACGTCCTCGCCCCGGCCGCCGTCGCCGCGGCCGTCGTCCTCGCGGCGATCGTCACGGTGAGCCCGAACGGCATCGCGTTCACCTCGGTCGCCGAGCAGGCCGGCAGCGCCTGGGCCGGCCGGGCGCTGGGCGCCCACAACACCGCGCAGAACCTCGCCGCCACCGTGACGGTGCCGCTGGCCGCACTGCTCGTGGAGAGCGGGCCCGGCTACCCGGCGGCGTTCGCCGTCGGCGGGCTCGGGGCGGCCCTGGCCGTCGGCGTCGTCCCCGGGCGGGCGGTCGAGGCGTCGTCCCGCGGGGCACTGCGGGCGGCGGACCCCGCGCCGAGCCGGTGAGCCACCGCCGTCCCTGGCCCGCCCGGGCGATCCGGCTGCTGGCCTGTCCCGTGTGCGGGGCGCCCCTGACCGCCCGCCCGGACGACACCGGGCTGCGCTGCCCGGCCGGGCACTCCTTCGACCGCGCGCGGCAGGGGCACGTCACGCTGCTGCCGCCCGGGCACGTCCCGCCGTCCGGGGACTCCGCGGCGATGGTGGCCGACCGGGTCGCCTTCCTCGCCGCCGGCCACTACGCCGGCGTGACCGGGGCACTGACGGCCGCCGTCACCACCGGGGGCGACGGTCCGCCCGGCGCGCTGCTCGACCTCGGCGGCGGCACCGGACAGCACCTGGCCGGTGTCCTCGACCGGCTGCCCGGCGCCGTCGGGGTGGTCCTCGACTCCTCCCGGTACGCCGCCCGCCGCGCAGCCGGCGCGCACCCGCGGGCCCTGGCCGTGGTCGGCGACGCCTGGGCCCGGCTGCCGGTGCGCGACGCCGCCGTCGACCGCGTGCTCGTCGTCTTCGCCCCCCGCAACGGCCCGGAGATCGCGCGCGTGCTCCGTCCGGAGGGGCGGCTGGTGGTCGTCACCCCGGCCGCCGACCACCTCGCCGAGCTGATCGGTCCGCTGGGACTGCTGCGGGTCGACCCGGACAAGGCCCGCCGGCTCGCCGCGACGCTCGAATCGCACCTGCGCCCGCACGCGGCGGCGGGCCACCGCGAGCGGCTGGAGCTGGACCGGGCGGCGGTCACGACGCTGGTCGGCATGGGCCCGCACGCCCGCCACCTGAGCCCGGCGGGCCTGGCCGCGGCGGTGGCCGGGCTGCCCGAGCGCACGCCGGTGACCGTGTCGGTCGACGTCACGACCTGGACCCGGGCCGGCTGACCGGGGGCCCGCAGGTCACGGTTCGGCAACGGTCCCGGGGCGGCTGAGCCGCGGCGACCGGCGTGCCCCCGGCGTCGGCAGGAGGACCGTCGCAGCAACCGTCTAAGCTGCGGGCCGTGACGATCGCACCGGCGCCGATCGTGAGCCGGCCGAGCCCGGTTCACCAGGCGGAGAAGGGCTCGCGGCTCTCGAACCTGCTGCGGACCACCGACCACAAGACCATCGGCCTGATGTACACGGCCACCTCCTTCGCCTGGTTCGTCATCGGCGGCCTGATGGCGATGCTCATGCGCGGGGAGCTGGCCCGGCCGGGGCTGCAGTTCCTGTCGCCGGAGCAGTACAACCAGCTGGTCACCATGCACGGCACGGTGATGCTGCTGTTCTTCGCGACGCCGCTGTTCTTCGCCTTCGGCAACCTGATCATGCCGCTGCAGATCGGTGCACCCGACGTCGCCTTCCCGCGGCTGAACGCTTTTTCCTACTGGCTGTTCCTCTTCGGCTCCACCCTCGCGGTGTCCGGTTTCTTCACCCCCGGCGGGGCCGCCGACTTCGGCTGGTACGCCTACACCCCGCTGTCCCTGGGGACCCACAGCCCCGGCGCCGGCGCCGACCTGTGGATCGCCGGCCTGGCGGTCAGCGGTCTGGGCACGATCCTCGGCGCGGTCAACTTCATCACCACGATCGCCTGCCTGCGGGCGCCGGGCATGACGCTGTTCCGGATGCCGATCTTCACCTGGAACACGCTGGTCACCAGCCTGCTGGTGCTCTTCGCCTTCCCGATCCTCACCGCCGCCCTGTTCGGCCTCCTGGCCGACCGGCAGCTGGGATCCCTCATCTACTCGGAGGAGAACGGGGGGCCGATGCTGTGGCAGCACCTGTTCTGGTTCTTCGGGCACCCCGAGGTCTACATCATCGCGCTGCCGTTCTTCGGCATCGTCACCGAGATCATCCCGGTGTTCAGCCGCAAGCCGCTGTTCGGCTACAAGGGCATGGTGTTCGCGACCCTCGCGATCGGTGGCCTGTCGCTGACGGTGTGGGCGCACCACATGTACGCCACCGGTGCGGTGCTGCTGCCGTTCTTCGCCTTCCTGACCTACCTGATCGCCGTGCCCACCGGCATCAAGTTCTTCAACTGGATCGGCACCATGTGGCGCGGCCAGCTGACCTTCGAGACGCCGATGCTGTTCTCGATCGGCTTCATGGTCACCTTCCTCCTCGGTGGGCTGACCGGCGTGCTGCTGGCCAGCCCGCCGCTGGACTGGCACGTCAACGACAGCTACTTCGTCGTGGCGCACTTCCACTACGTGGTGTTCGGGACGGTCGTCTTCGCCGCCTACGCCGGGATGTACTTCTGGTTCCCGAAGATGTGCGGCCGGATGATGGACGAGCGCCTGGGCAAGCTGCAGTTCTGGATGACGTTCATCGGCTTCCACGGCACGTTCCTGGTGCAGCACTGGCTCGGCGGCGAGGGCATGCCGCGCCGGTACGCCAACTACCTGGCCAGCGACGGGTTCACCACGCTGAACACGGTGTCGACGATCTTCTCGTTCATCCTCGGCGCCTCGATCATCCCGTTCATCTACAACGTGGCGAAGTCGTGGCGGTACGGCCGCCTGGCGCTGCGCGACGACCCCTGGGGCCACGGCAACTCGCTGGAGTGGGCCACCTCGTCCCCGCCGCCGCGGCACAACTTCACCGAGATCCCGAAGATCCGCTCCGAGCGGCCGGCGTTCGAGGCGCACTACCCGCACCTCATCGAGCGCCTGCAGAACGAGGCGCACGCGGGCAAGCGGCACGAGCCGTACGCCGGCGAGCTCGGTGGCACCGGCGGCCGACGGCAGGGGCCGAACGACCCCGACCCGACCTGATCAAGGACCCCTCGCCCCCCACGCCGCGCCGGCCCCCTGCAGGGTCCCGGCGCGAGCTTGCGAGTGTCGGGGGGCAAGGGGTCCTTCTGCTGTGAAGGGGCCGTTCCAGCACGTCACCTGACGTCCCGCCGGTCTCGACCGGCGGGGCGTCGCCGCGTCCGGGGCCGGTCCGGCGCCCGGGCCGGTGGCAGGACGCCGGAGCGCGGTGCGGGAGGATGGCTGTCGTGCCGCTCGACCCCGCTCCCCGGACGTCCCCGCCCGCCGTGTCCACCCCACGGGCGCTGCTGACCGTGTCCGGGGGCGATCGGCCGGGGGTCACCGCGCGACTGTTCGCAGCCCTCGCTGCGCCCGGGGGAGGGCTCCCGCCGGTCGAGGTGGTAGACGTCGAGCAGGTCGTCGTCCACGGTCAGCTGGTGCTCGGCGTGGTCGTCGGGTCACTGCCGGCGGAGGGTGGCCCGGTGGCGGAGGAGCTCTTCCTCGCCGCGCTGGAACGACTGGCCGCAGACGTCGCGGAGGCGACCGGGGTGCGGGTGCAGGTGGAATCGGCCGCCGACGCCGGCCTGGACGCCGCCCCCGACGGCCGGCCGCACCACGTCATCCTGCTCGGCCGTCCGGTGCCACCCGAGGCCGTCGCCGGAGCCGCCTCGGCCATCGCGGGCATCGGCGGCAACATCGACGCCATCCGCCGGCTCTCGGACTACCCGGTGACCAGCTTCGAGCTGACCGTCTCCGGCGCCGAGGCAACCGAGCTGCGCACCGCGCTGGCCACGATCGCCTCGAGGAGCAGCGCCGACATCGCCGTCGAGCAGGTCGGCCTGGCCCGCCGCAGCAAGCGGCTCATCGTGCTCGACGTCGACTCCACCCTCGTCCGCGGCGAGGTCATCGACGAGCTCGCCGCCCGCGCCGGGCGGGCCGCCGAGGTCGCCCGGATCACCGCCGCCGCGATGAACGGGGAGCTGGACTTCACCCAGTCGCTGCGGGCCCGTGTCGCCGCGCTGGAGGGGCTGCCGGTCGATGTGCTCGAGGAGGTCCGCGAGGCCCTCGTGCTGACCCCCGGCGCGCGCACCCTCATCCGCACCCTGAAGCGACTCGGGTTCCGCTGCGGCATCGTCAGCGGCGGCTTCACCCAGATCACCGACCCGCTGGCCGAGCAGCTCGGCCTGGACTTCGCCGCCGCCAACACCCTCGAGGTCGCCGACGGGCGGCTGACCGGGGGCCTGGTGGGGGAGATCGTCGACCGCGCCGGCAAGGCCCGCGCGCTCGCCCGCTTCGCCGACCGGTACGGCATCCCGCTGGACCAGACCGTGGCCGTGGGCGACGGCGCCAACGACCTGGACATGCTCAACGCCGCCGGGCTGGGCATCGCCTTCAACGCCAAGCCCTACGTGCGGGAGCAGGCGCACACGGCGCTCAACCAGCCCTACCTCGACGCGGTGCTGCAGGTGCTCGGCTTCACCCGCGACGAGGTCCTGGACGCCGTGTGATCCGTCGGCCCACCGGCCGACACCGTGGCCACGTGCCACCAACTGCCGGGAACCCGGGCGCTGCCGAGGCGTGGGAACGCCGGCTTGACCGCAGTCGGCGCGCCGCGCCTCAGCCCGCGCGGTGGACGGTGCCCTCCAGCTGGACGCCGGCGGTGCGCAGCTGGTCGAGAGCGGCGTCGGTGGTGGCCTCGCTGACGCCGGCGGTGAGCGGCAGCAGCACCCGCGTCGCGAACCCCTCGGCGACGGCGTCGAGCGCGGTCGCCCGCACGCAGTGGTCGGTGGCGATGCCGACGACGTCCACGGCGTCCACGGCGTGCGTGCGCAGCCAGTCGGTCAGGGGGACGCCGTCCGAGCGCCCCTCGAAGCCGGAGTAGGCCGCGGCGTACTCGCCCTTGTCGAACACCGCCTCGATGGGCTCGCGCTCCAGCCGAGGGTGCAGCTCGACGCCGTCCGTACCGACGACGCAGTGCGCCGGCCAGGTCTCCAGGTAGTCCGGCTCCTCGGCGAAGTGGCCGCCGGGGTCGACGTGGTGGTCGCGGGTCGCCACCACGTGCGCGTAGTCGGCGGCGTGCGCGCGGACGTGCGCGCTGATCGCGGCGGCGACGTCCGCTCCTCCGGCGACGGCGAGACTGCCGCCCTCGCAGAAGTCGTTCTGCACGTCCACGACCAGCAGGGCGCGGCTCATCGATGTCCTCCTCAGGCCGTCAGCGTCTCGATGGCGCAGTCCCCGCGGGACAGCGCGAACGCCTCGGCGGGCATCGCCCCCCGCGCCCGCTCGTGGTGTGCCCGCGCGGCGGCCAGCGCCTCGCGCGGCGTGGCCGGCGCGCACACCTCGCCGCCGCGGACCAGCTCGACGAGCAGCGGCCGGTCGCCGTCCCGGGGCAGGACCGCCTCGTTGCTCACCACCTCGGCGGTCGCCGTTCCGGAGGCGTCGTGCCGGCGGACGGCGGACTTGCGTCCGCCCACCGACGGCTTGCCCAGGGACCGCTTGGCCACCGGGACGCCGTCGCGCTCCACCAGCTTGTAGACCATGCCCATCGTCGGTGCGCCGGAGCCGGTGACCAGGGCCGTCCCGACGCCGTAGCCGTCGACCGGCGCGGCCATCAGCCCGGCGATCGCGTACTCGTCGAGGTCGCTGGTGACGATGATCCGCGTGCGGGTGGCGCCGAGCTCGTCGAGCAACTCGCGGGCGTGAGCGGCGAGGGTGGGCAGGTCACCGGAGTCCAGCCGGATCGCGCCGAGCTCCGGGCCGGCGACCTCCACCGCCGTGCGGATGCCCTGGTCGACCTCGAAGGTGTCCACCAGCAGTGTCGTGCCGACGCCGAGCGCGGCGACCTGGGCGCGGAAGGCCGATTCCTCGTCGTCGTGCAGCAGGGTGAAGGCGTGCGCGCTGGTGCCGGTCGTGGGCACCCCGTACCGGCGGCCGGCCTCCAGGTTCGAGGTCGAGGCGAAGCCGACCAGGTACGCGGCGCGGGCGGCGGCGACCGCGGCCTCCTCGTGGGTGCGCCGCGAACCCATCTCGATGCACGGCCGCTCGCAGGCGGCGGTGACCATCCGCGCCGCGGCGGAGGCGATCGCGCTGTCGTGGTTGAGCACCGAGAGCACCAGCGTCTCCAGCAGCACCCCCTCGGCGAACGGCGCCCGGACGGTGAGGACGGGGGAGCCGGGGAAGAACAGCTCGCCCTCGGCGTAGCCGTCGACGTCCCCGCTGAAGCGGAACCCGGCCAGCCAGTCCAGCAACCGGGGGTCGGTGAGCCCCTGCTCGCGCAGCGCGGCGAGGTCCTCGTCGGTGAACCGGAAGTCGGGGAGCGCCTCCAGCAGCCGGCCGGTGCCGGCGAGCACGCCGTAGCGGCGGCCGTGCGGCAGCCGCCGGGCGAAGACCTCGAACACGCAGTCGCGGTCGGCGGTGCCGTCGGCCAGGGCCGCGGCGACCATGGTCAGCTCGTACCGGTCGGTGAGCAGGGCGGGACCCGTCGGCATGGTCCCGGAGCCTAGGCGGGGCCGCCGGGGGCCACCGCTCGGACGGTTCTCCTAGAGTGGAGCCGTGGCCGGACCACTCGCGCCGACACGGACGCCGGAGGAGACCGTCGAGGAGCACGGCGACCTCGACCGACCCTGGGTCACCATCGTCTGGAACGACCCGGTCAACCTCATGACCTACGTGACCTACGTGCTGCAGGAGCTGTTCGGCTACGACGAGCCGACGGCGACCACGCTGATGCTGCAGGTGCACGAGGAGGGGAAGGCCATCGTGAGCTCCGGGCCGCGGGAGCGCATGGAGCACGACACCAGCCGGCTGCACGCCTACGGGCTGTGGGCCAGCTACCAGCGCGACGCATGAGGCCGTTCCGCCGCAAGGGCAGCGAGCTGGTGGCCCGGCTGGAGCCGGCCGAGGCCCGCATCCTCGCGCTGCTGCTCGACCAGCTCGAGCAGCTGCTCACCGCCGACGCCGAGGACGTCGCCGGCGACCCGGTGGTCGACCGGCTGCTGCCCGCCGGCCACCGCAGCGATCCGGAGCTGGCCGCCGACTACCGCGAGCTGACCGAGGCATCTCTGCGTGCGGGGAAGGCCGACGACCTGGCCACCGTCCGCGCCGCCCTGCCGCCGGACGGCGGGACCGTCCGGCTGGACCCCGAGCAGGCGACCGCCTGGCTGCGCACCAGCAACGACCTGCGCCTGGCGCTGGGCACGCGGCTCGACATCCAGGAGGACACCGAGCCGCCGGAGGACCTCGCCAGCGAGGAGGGGCAGCAGCTGGCCGTCTACTACTGGCTCACCGGTCTGCAGGGATCGCTCGTCGACGCACTGGCCGCCGGGCGCGCCGGCCGAAGGTGAGCACGATCGACGCCGCGAGCAGCAGGTCGAGCACGAAGAAGACCGACACCAGGCCGGGCATCTCCAGGTCCTGCACGACCGCTCCGACGGCGCTGACGAGGACGACCAGCGAGAGCGCCCCGACCAGCAGCAGCGTCAGCAGGCGGCCGGTCACCAGCAGCACCAGCGAGATCCGGTCGGCGGTGACGTCGCTGCTGTAGTGGCCGCTGCGGAGGCGCAGCCCCCGGACGCCGCCCACCAGCGCGGGCACCGCCACGGCCAGCACCCCGGCGGTCATCAGCAGCTCCAGGACCATGAACGGGCACCGTATCGCCGGCCCCGTCCAGGGTCCCGCCCCGAGCCCGCGAGGGGTGGGGAGGACGGGGCCTCCTAGACTGGTCGACGTGCTGCGCATCGACCGCGCGACCTACGACGCCATCGTGGCCCACGCCCGGGAGGACCACCCGGACGAGGCCTGCGGCGTCGTCGCCGGCCCCGAGGGCAGCGACCGCCCCGAGCGCTTCATCCCGATGCTGAACGCCGCGCGGTCGCCCACGTTCTACGAGTTCGACTCCGCCGACCTGTTGCGGCTGTACCGGGAGATGGACGACCGGGGTGAGGAGCCGGTGGTCATCTACCACTCCCACACCGCGACCGAGGCCCATCCCTCGCGCACCGACATCGGTCTCGCCTCCGAGCCCGACGCGCACTACGTCCTGGTGTCGACCCGCGTCCACGGGAACCAGACCGGCCTGGCCGGCGACGAGGTCGAGTTCCGCAGCTTCCGGATCGTCGACGGCGCCGTCACCGAGGAGGACGTCGAGGTCGTCGAGTCCTACCTGTTCGGCCACTCGCCGACCACCGTCGTCTACGACTGAGGAAGGACCCCGTCCTCCCCACCCCTCGCCAGCTCGGGGCGGTGTCCTGGACGGGGCCGACCTCCGGAATGCCCCACGGCGAGCGGGCGTTCCCCGTCCAGACGCACGTCCGCTGCGCGGCAGCGCAGCGCGCGAACCCCTGAGTCCAGAGGAGAACAGCACGCCATGGCCATCGAGGTCCGGATCCCGACCATCCTGCGCACCCACACCGGCGGCAACAAGACCGTCGAGGGCAGCGGGGACACCCTGGCCGCGCTCGTTGACGACCTCGACGCCAAGCACCCGGGCCTGAAGAACCGCTTGGTCACCGAGGAGGGCAAGCTGCACCGGTTCGTCAACGTCTACGTCAACGACGAGGACGTGCGCTTCACCGGTGCGCTGGACACCCAGGTCAAGGACGGCGACTCCGTCACGATCCTCCCGGCGGTCGCCGGCGGCTGCTGAGCGCCCGCCGCTCCGCAGCACCCGTCCGCCTCCCCTGGAAGAGCGCTCGCCATGGCCCGTTTCGCCTCCCTCGTCGACTCCCTCGGCAACACCCCGCTGGTGGGGCTGCCGAGCCTGTCGCCGACCCCTGACGTCCGGCTGTGGGCCAAGCTCGAGGACCACAACCCCACCGGGTCGATCAAGGACCGGGCCGCCATCTCGATGATCGAGGCGGCGGAGAAGGAGGGGAAGCTCAAGCCGGGCGACACCATCCTCGAGCCGACCAGCGGGAACACCGGGATCTCGCTGGCGATGGTGGCCCGGCAGCGGGGCTACCGGCTGATCTGCGTGATGCCGGAGAACACCTCGATCGAACGCCGCCAGCTGCTGGAGATGTACGGCGCGCAGATCATCAGCTCCCCGGCGGCCGGCGGCTCCAACCAGGCCGTCGCCGTCGCCAAGGGGCTGGCCGCCGAGCACGAGGACTGGGTGATGCTCTACCAGTACGGCAACCCGGCCAACGCCGAGGCGCACTACACCGGCACCGGCCCGGAGATCCTGGCCGACCTGCCCTCGATCACCCACTTCGTCGCCGGGCTGGGCACCACCGGCACGCTCATGGGCGTCTCCCGCTTCCTGCGCGAGAAGAAGCCCGAGGTGCGGGTCATCGCGGCGGAGCCGCGCTACGGCGAGCTGGTCTACGGGCTGCGCAACATCGACGAGGGGTTCGTCCCGGAGCTCTACGACCCGACGCTGCTGGACTCCCGGTTCAGCGTCGGGCCGCAGGACGCCGTCCGCCGCACCCGGCAGCTGGTCGAGCAGGAGGGCATCTTCGCCGGCATCTCGACCGGCGCGATCCTGCACGCGGCACTGGGCATCGCCGACAAGGAGGCCGCCGCCGGCCGCAGGGCCGACATCGTCTTCATCGTCTGCGACGGTGGGTGGAAGTACCTGTCCACCGGTGCCTACGCGGGCACGCTGGAGGAGGCGACGGCCGCGCTGGAGGGCCAGCTCTGGGCCTGAGCCCGGTCTCCCGGCCACTGCGGTTAGCCTCACCTGCGTCATCGGCGTGGCAGCGAGGAGCGGTCGGGTGAGGCTCACGGTGGTCGGCTGCTCGGGCAGCGGTCCGGGGCCGACGTCCCCGGCGTCGAGCTACCTGGTGGAGCACGACGGCTTCCGCGTGCTGCTCGACCTAGGCAACGGCGCCTTCGGCACCCTGCAGTCCCTCGCCGACCCGGCCACGGTCGACGCCCTCTACCTGTCGCACCTGCACGCCGACCACTGCCTCGACGTCGCCCCGTTCATCGTCTGGCACCGGTACTCAGGGCGGTCCCGGGGCAGGCCGGTGCCCCTCTACGCCCCGCCCGGCGCCCACCGGCGGCTGGCGTCGGCCTACTACGGGGACGGCGCTCCGCTCGAGGACGTCTTCGACTTCACCGTCCTGGACGGCGCTCCGTTCGACCTCGGTCCCTTCCAGGCGCGGACGGCCCGCACCGCCCATCCGGTCGAGTGCCACGCCGTCCGGCTGACCGCCGGCGGCCGGTCGCTGGTCTACACCGGCGACACCGGTGCCAGCGCCGCCGTCGTCGAGCTCGCCCGCGGCGCCGACGTCCTGCTGGCCGAGGCCGCGCACCCCGACGTCCCCGGCCTGCCGCCGGACCTGCACCTCACCGGCCGCGAGGCCGGCGAGCACGCCGCCGCGGCCGGCGTCGGCCGGCTGCTGCTCACCCACGTCCCGGCCTGGGTCGACCCCGCCGGCCAGCTCGCCGACGCGCGGGCCGTCTTCCCGGCCGCCGAGCTGGTCGAGCCGGGCACGACCTACGACGTCTGAGCGGCACCCCCGCTTGCCCGGCCGCGCGCGGCCGGGCACGGTGGGCCGGTGGTCGACGACGAACGGGACGGCGTCCGGCTGACCAGCCTCGACGCCCCGCTGGGCGACGGGCTCGAGGTCACCAAGGGCGAGCTGGTCGACCACCTCGACGCGAACGCCTTCCGCCTGGTGCCGCAGCTGGCCGGTCGGCCGCTGTCGGTGAAGCGCGTGCGGCCGGGCCAGGAACCGTTCATGCAGCGCAACGTCGCCAAGGGCGCGCCGGAGTGGGTGCGCACCGTCCCGGTCTGGTCGTTCGGCGCACACCGCGAGGTGCACCAGGTGCTCTGCGACGACCGCCGCACCCTGCTGTGGCTGGCCAACCAGCGGGCCGTGGAGTTCCACGTCCCCTTCTTCGTCGCCGGCGCCGAGGCCGAGCCGACCGGCATCGTGCTCGACCTGGACCCGCCGGAGGGGGCCGACTTCGGCGTGGTGGTGCAGGCCGCGGAGCTGGTGCGGCGCGCGCTCGCCGACGCGGGGCTCGCCGGGGCGGTCAAGACTAGCGGGTCCAAGGGCGTGCACGTCGTCGTCCCCGTACGCGGTGCGGGGCCCGAGGACGCCGCCGCCGCGACCCGCGCCCTGGCCACCCGCGCCGCCGCGCTCGACCCGGACCTGGCCACGACCGCGTACATCCGGGAGGACCGGCACGGCCGGGTGTTCCTCGACTCGACCCGCTCGGGCTCCTCGACGATCGTGGCCGCCTACAGCCCGCGCATCCGCCCGGGCCTGCCGGTGTCCGCGCCGGTGGCGTGGGAGGACCTGCCGGCGGTGCGACCCGGGGACGTGACCGTCCGGACGGCGCCGGAACGGTTGGGCGACGGCGACCCGTGGACGGCGCTGCTGCCCGAGCCGCAGGAGCTGCCCGCCGACCTGGTCGCCGAGGGCCACACCATCCCGGTCGCCCGCGTCCAGGCGATGCACGAGGGCCGCCGGCGTGCGCGGGCCCGGCGGGCGGAGGCGGGGGACTGACGGTCCGCGGGTCCCTCCACAGCGGTCGGCGCCGTCCACAGCCCGCCGGCCGGGGATCGCCCCTCCCGGGCACGCTCCGCCCATGCCCCTCGACCCGCAGACGACGGCCTGGCTCGACCAGGAGGACGCGCACCTCGCCCGGGTGATCCGGCAGCACCGCTGGGCGGTGCAGTACGTCGGCTCCGGCGAGGAGGACGACGAACCCTGCTTCGGCTACACCATCGGCCTGTTCGGGCTCGGACACCCGGAGCTCGTCCTGGTCGGGCTGGGCGCCGACACCACCCACGGCGTGCTGCAGCGGGCGGCCGGGGAGGTGGCCGCCGGGCGCGACCTGGTCCCCGGAGAGCTGATCGCCTGGGACGACTGGGCCGGTCGGCTGTACGTCGAGGTCTCACCCAACCCCGGGGAGGTGGTGCTCGGCGCCAACCGCTTCTACCAGCGGCCCCCCGAGTACTCGGTGCCGGCGTTCCAGCTGGCCTGGAGCCACGCGGACGGGCACTTCCCCTGGGAGGACGGCTACCCCTGCGGGCCGGAGTGCCAGCCGCGTCCCGGCACGTGGCGGGCCTGAACGGCGGCCACCCTCCAGGTGGGGCGGACTCTCTCCTCCCCACCGTGGGAGGACCTCGTCCCCCTCGCGGGCTCGGGGCGAGCCTCGGGACGCGGCCACCCCCGGGCCCCCGCCGAGCGGACGAGGAGTGGGGAGAGGGTCGTCCTCGTTCAGCCCAGGCCGAGGTCGCGGCGCAGCTTGGCCACGTGCCCGGTGGCCTTGACGTTGTAGGAGGCCTTCTCGATGCGGCCCTCGGCGTCGACGACGAAGGTCGACCGGATCACGCCGACGACCTCCTTGCCGTACAGCTTCTTGGTGCCGAACGCGCCGTAGGCGGCGAGCACCTGCGTGTCCGGGTCGGACAGCAGGGTGATCCGCAGGCCCTCCTTCTCGCGGAAGCGCAGCAGCTTCTCCGGCGGGTCGGGGGAGATGCCGATGATGTCGAGGCCCGCCTCGGCGAGGTCGCCGGCGGCGGCGGTGAAGTCGACGGCCTGGGTGGTGCAGCCCGGGGTCATGGCCGCCGGGTAGCAGTAGACGATCACCCGGCGACCGCGGTAGCCGGCGAGCGACACCGGGTTGCCGTCGGCATCGGGCAGCGTGAACTCCGGCGCGGGGTCACCCGGGGCCAGACGGACGGGAGCGACGTCGGTATCGGTCACGCCCGTCATCCTGCCGCGCCGGGCCGACGACGGTGCAGGGGGTGGACGCGCGGCCCCCGTAGTGGCAGGTCCGATGCTCCCGGAGCCGTCAGCCGGGGATGAACGACAGCCGGACGTGCCGCTGCGGGTTGTCGGGATTGGTGTCGACCAGGCAGACCCGCTGCCACGTGCCCAGCTGCATGCGCCCCTCCAGCACCGGGACGCTCGCGTGCGGCGGGACGAACGCCGGCAGCACGTGGTCGCGGCCGTGCCCCTCGCTGCCGTGCCGGTGACGCCAGCGCTCGTCCCGGGGGAGGAGGACGTCGAGCTGGGCGAGCAGGTCGTCGTCGCTGCCCGAGCCGGTCTCGATGACGGCCACTCCCGCCGTCGCGTGCGGCACGAAGACGTGCAGCAGCCCGTCCGCCTCGTCGCGGACGAACTCGGCGCACTCGTCGGTGAGGTCGACCACCGTGGGCACGCCGCCGGTCCGGACCGTCCGCAGCTCTGATCGCATGCAGGGGATCCTGCCCAGGCGGGCCAGGGGGCACGCAGCCGCCCGCACTACTGTCGGCGGACGTGACCACGACCTCGGCGAAGCCCCGTCCCGACGGCCGGGCGGCCGACCAGCTCCGTCCCGTGACGATCACCCGCAACTGGCTCGACCACGCCGAGGGCTCGGTGCTGGTGGAGTTCGGCCGCACCCGGGTGCTGTGCGCGGCCAGCGTCACCGAGGGCGTGCCGCGCTGGCGCAAGGGCTCGGGCCTGGGCTGGGTCACCGCCGAGTACGCGATGCTGCCGCGCGCGACGCACACCCGCGGCGACCGCGAGTCGGTGAAGGGCCGCATCGGCGGGCGCACGCACGAGATCAGCCGGCTCATCGGCCGGTCGCTGCGGGCCGCGATCGACCTCGGCGCGCTCGGCGAGAACAGCATCGCCATCGACTGCGACGTCCTGCAGGCCGACGGCGGCACCCGGACCGCGGCCATCACCGGCTCCTACGTCGCGCTGGCCGACGCCGTCGCGTGGCTCGGCGAGCGGAAGAAGCTGGCCCGGAAGAACGCGATCGTGCAGTCGGTCGCGGCGGTGAGCGTCGGTGTCGTCGACGGGCAGCCGCGGCTGGACCTCGCCTACGAGGAGGACGTCCGCGCCGGCACCGACATGAACGTCGTCTGCACCGGCGACGGCAGCTTCGTCGAGGTCCAGGGCACCGCGGAGAACGGTGTCTTCGACCGCGCTGCGCTCGACGCGCTGCTCGACCTGGCAGTCGGCGGCTGCGCCGAGCTGAGCCGCATCCAGGCCGAGGCGCTGCAGCAGGCCGGCGCCCGATGAGCGACCGGTTGCTCCTGGCCACCCGCAACCCCGGCAAGCTCGCCGAGCTGCAGCGGCTGCTCGAGAGCGCCGTCCCCGGGGTCGCCGTCGTGGGCCTGCGCGACGTCCCGGACTACCCGGAGGCCCCGGAGACCGGTGCGACCTTCGCGGAGAACGCGCTGCTCAAGGCGCGCGAGGCGGTCCGGTACACCGGGCTGCCGGCGGTCGCCGACGACTCCGGCCTGACCGTCGACGCGCTCAACGGGATGCCCGGCGTCCTGTCCGCCCGCTGGTCGGGCCGGCACGGGGACGACCCCGCCAACACCGCACTGCTGCTCGGGCAGCTCGCTCACGTGCCCGACGAGCGGCGCGGTGCGGCGTTCGTCTGCGCAGCCGCGGTCGTCACGCCCGAGGGCGCCGAGCGGGTGCTCGAGCGGTCGTGGCGCGGCCAGGTGGTCCGGGAGGGGCGCGGCTCCAACGGCTTCGGCTACGACCCGGTGTTCCTGCCCGACGGGCTGGAGCGGACCGCGGCCGAGCTCACCGCGGCCGAGAAGGACGCGCGCAGCCACCGCGGTCAGGCGTTCGTCGCTCTGGTGCCCCTGGTCGCGGAGCTGCTCGGCCGGTCCTGACGGGGCAGGGGCGACGCGACGGTCGCCGTCCCGGGCCAGGACGCACGGACGCCCGCGGTTCCGGTGCTCGGAACCGCGGGCGTCCACGCGTCGCGT
Organism: Geodermatophilus obscurus; assembly: GCF_900143215.1. Taxonomy (GTDB): domain Bacteria; phylum Actinomycetota; class Actinomycetes; order Mycobacteriales; family Geodermatophilaceae; genus Geodermatophilus; species Geodermatophilus obscurus_A. The sequence continues at coordinate 70,141 of NZ_FRDM01000001.1, forward strand.
CAGGTGGTCGGCGCGGCCTTGGCAGCAGGCGACGCGTCGTCCTGCGCCGAGCTCCCGGACGACTGCGTCGGGGAGCTCGAGGAGCCCGACCGCTGGCTGCCGGTGGTCGGCTCGGCCTTCGAGGTCTGCGTCGGCGTCGCCGACGAGGACTCCTCGCTGTCCGATCCCCCGTCCTCCTCTGACGTCGACCCCTCGTCGGTCCCGGTGTCCGAGTCGGTGGCCGGGGCGCTGCTCCCGGTGGCCGGCGCGGTCGTGGTGGGGGACGACGGCGTCGACCCGTCGTCGTCCTGCTGCTCGGAGGACGACGACGCGGTGGTGATCTCGCCGAGCGTCGTCGTCCTGGACGTCTCCGTGCCGCCGACGAGGGCCGACACCGGCTTCTGCCCGATCAGCTCGATCCCGGTGACGATGCCCATCGCCAGCACGAACATGGCGCCGGCGTAGACGGCCACCCTCGTCCAGCGGGGCCCCGACCGCCGGGCCGGGGCGCGCCGCGGGTCGAGGTGGGCGGGGAGCACCTGGGTCGGCGGAGTCGCGGCGGCGGGGGCGACCGTGGTCTCCTCGACCGCCGACTGGCGTCCGGTGAGCTGGCCGCGGGCGCGGCGCAGCTTCTCGTTCGTCCTCTGCAGCGAGTTGCTGTAGAGGGCGGCGCTGACGGTGCTGATCACGCTGGCCAGCGCAGCCCCGATCAGGGTGCCGGCGAGGCCGAAGAAGGAGGCCACCACGGCCGAGGACACCGCGGCCAGGGCGCCGGCGGCCACCTGGGTGGCGCTCAGCTGGGTGCCCGAGGGCTTCTCCTTGTCCTCGATCTGCTCGGTTCGGTCAGTCGTCTCGGTGCGCGGGGAGGTCATGAGCTCCGACGGGGTCGTTGGACGTGCAGGGGGAGGTCGGCGGGCCGGGCAGCGCTGCGCGACGGGCCTGTACACCTAGACTACGGGTCCCCGTCGCTCCGCGTTCGGCCCCGTTTCCGCTCAGCGAGCCGCTGAGCTGCACGGATGCCGTCCCGGGAGTCCTCCCTCGTGAGTTCGCTCACGGCCCTCCGGCCCACCTCCGGGAGCGGCGGGTCGTCGTCGGGCGTTGATCATGGGGTCGGTGCCGGCGACACGCGCGGACACGCGGCTCCGGGCAGCAGCACCCCCATGATGGACGTCGCCACGGTGCCGGAGTCGGACGGCCGTGGGCCGGCGGTCGAGGGGCCGGCGCGGCGCGCCGTCCAGGACGACGACCCCACCCGGCCGTCCACCGCTCCGGAGCTGCACGTCGCCCTGGGCCGGCCCGAGTGCGGGAGGCGGGAGTCGAACCCGCACGCCCGGAGGCACCAGATCCTAAGTCTGGCGTGGCTGCCGTTACACCACTCCCGCGTGGACACAGAGTATGAGGAGCAGCCCGTGCGGGTGGCCCCCGGCCGACGGACGCGCCCTCTCCGGCGACGTCTGGCAGGCTGTCGCCCGTGCCTCGCGACCCTCGACAGATCCAGCTGGAGATCGACGCCGCCCGGGAGTCCCTCGCGGCGACCCTGGACCAGCTGGCCTACCGGAGCAGCCCGCAGCGCCTGAAGTCGCAGGGCCAGGCCGCCGTCCAGCAGTTCCTGCAGACGCCGGTGGGCATGGCGGCGGTCGGCGCGGTCGGCCTGCTCATGACCCTCGTCCTGGTCCAGAAGGTCCGGCACCGCAACGACTGACGTGCGGCACCCCCACCCCGACCCCGTCGGCCCGGGCCAGGAGTCGGTCTGGGACTACCCCCGCCCACCCTCGGCCGAGGTCACGGGGCGGCGGGTCGTCGTCGAGCTCGGCGGCCGGGTCGTGGCGAGCACCGACCGTGCCGTGCGCGTCTGCGAGACCAGCCACCCGCCGGTCTACTACGTGCCGCGCGAGGACGTCGCCGAGGGCGTGCTGCAGCGCGCGTCCGGCAGCTCGTGGTGCGAGTGGAAGGGTGCGGCCACCTACTGGGACGCCGTCGTCGACGGGCGGCGCTTCCCGTCCGTGGGCTGGTCCTACGAGGACCCGGTGGACCGTTACGCGCACCTGCGCGGCGCAGTCGCCTTCTACCCGAGCCGGGTGGACCGCGCGCTCGTCGACGGCGAGACCGTGCGCGCGCAGGCCGGTGACTTCTACGGCGGCTGGATCACCGACGAGGTCGTCGGCCCGTTCAAGGGCGAGCCGGGCACCCGGGGCTGGTGATCCCTCAGGCGGTCGGCCCGCAGTTCGCCCGGAGCAGTGGCAGCGCGACGTCTCTCAGCACCTCGTCGGCGTAGTCCCGGGTGACGGGGTGGCCGGTGATCAGCCACCGCTGGACCAGCGGAGCCATCAAGGCTTCGGCGGTCACCGTGCCGGCCAGGCCCGGGCGCAGCTCACCCCGCGCCTCGGCGCGGGCGAAGAGCTGCTCGAACGCGCGCCGCCAGACCCCGACCGGGCCGTCGCCGAAGGCCTCCTCCAGCGCCGGGTGGTGCGGCACGGTGGACAGCAGCGCCCGCGTGGCGGCGCCCATGGGCCCGTTGACCACGTCGACGATGGCGTGCAGCACCTCCCGGAGGTCGCCCTCGAGCGACCCGGTGTCCGCCGGGATGACCGTCCTGTTGTTCAGTTCGGTGATGGTGTCGGCCACGAGGTCCTGCTTGGTGCGCCAGCGGCGGTAGATGGTCGCCTTGCCGACGCCGGCCTCCGCGGCCACCGCGTCCATGGTCAGCGCGCCGTACCCGACCTCGGCCAGCAGGCGCAGGATGGCCGCCCGGATCACGCCGTCCCGGCTCGGGTCCCGGGGGCGCCCACCGCGCGAGGAACGCACCGGCCCGGCCTCTTGCACAAGCACCATGAGTTGACCTTAGACATTCAAGTGAGCGCCGACGACAGTTCTGGGACTGCATGTCGCCGCAATTAGTGCCCTTGCACTACGCTCACCGGCCGCGTGCGCCAGGAGGACCGACCGCGCGCCTCTCCGCTCCGGTTGTGCGCCTCGGTCATCCTCGTGCGGTGGCGAGCACCGATGGACGACTCCGGCGCCGGGAGTACTGGCACCTGCCCGGCCGGGCCACCCGGGTCCTGCTGGCGACCTCCGACGCGCACCTGCTCGCCGAGGTGGCGCGGACGGCGCGGGCGCTGGGGCTGGCGGTGTCGATCGCGCCGGACCTGCTCGACCTCGACGACGAGGACGGCGGCCGCGGCGTCGACCGGTTGTTCCGCCGGCTCGCCCGGGAGCTGACGACGGCCGAGGCCGAGGACCTCCGGGTGGCCACCGACCCGCCGGACGGGGGACCGGCCCTGGCCGCGCGGCTGCTCACCGCCCCCACGCTGGCCGTGGAACTGGCCCGCCGCGGGGTCACCGCGGAGATCGGCCTGCTGGCCGAGGCCGAGTTGTGGTCGGTGTACCAGCCGATCGTCCGGCTCGACGACCGCACCGTCGTCGCGCAGGAGGCGCTGCTGCGCGGAACGGTCGACGGTCGCGAGGTGGGCGGCGAGGACCTCTTCTTCGTCGCCGAGTCGGCCGGCTGGCTGCCGCGGCTGGACCGCATCGGCCGCGAGTCGGCGATCACGGGCGCGGCCCCCTGGCTCGGGGACGCCGACCTCTACGTCAACTCCGACCCGGCGTCGGTGCACCGGCCGGAGGTCAGCCTGGCCGGCACCGGGCAGGCGCTGCGCGACGCCGGCATCGACCCGTCCCGGCTGGTCGTCGAGGTGGGCGAGGTGTCCGCCGTCCGGGACCGCGGGCACCTGTTCTCGGTGCTCGAGCACCACCGCTCGCTGGGCTGGCGGGTGGCGCTGGACGACGTCGCGGCGGGCTGGTCGAGCCGCTCGCTGATGGCCACCGTCCGCCCGGACGTCGTCAAGCTGGGCCGGGCGCTGGTGCAGGCCCTGCCCGACGGGGGAGCACGCACCATGGTCCGCTCGGTGATCGAGGCCGCGCACACCCTGGGCGCCCAGGTCGTGGCCGAGGGCGTGGAGACCGAGCGGATCGCCGACGAGGTGACCCGGCTCGGCGCCGACCTGGGTCAGGGCTGGCTGTTCGGCCGCCCCGTGCCGCCGCCGGTGGCGCGGGTCAGTGCAGGCCCCAGCCGGTGAGCGCCGGGCGGGCGTGCTCGTGCCCGAGGACGCCGTAGGAGCCCGCCGGCAGCGCGAACAGGGCCCCGGCCGCGGGCTCGAGCCGCAGCCAGCGGGCGGTGAGGATGCGCAGCACGTGCCCGTGGGCGATCAGCACCACGTCGCCGTCCTCCAGCAGCGGCCGGGCGCGGTCGAGCACCCGGTCCACCCGAGCGCCGACGTCCTGCAGGGTCTCGCCGGGTGTCGCCCCGGGGATGGTGCCGTCGACCCACACCGACCAGGTGCGGCCCATCTCCTCGCTGATCTCGGCCGTCGTCCGCCCCTCGTAGCCGCCGTAGTCGATCTCCACGAGGTCCTCGTCGGTGGCGGTCGGCGTGAGCCCGGCCAGCTCGGCGGTCCGCCGCGCCCGCAGCCGGGGGCTCACCCACACGGCCGCGAACCTGCGGTCCCCGAACTCGCCGCGCAGCCGGCGGGCCTGTTCCTCGCCCTCGGGCAGCAGTGGCAGGTCGGTGACGCTGGTGTGCTGGCCGCTGAGGCTCCACTCGGTCTGCCCGTGCCGGAGCACCACGATCTCGCCCATGGGCCCTCCTCGCTGTGTGTCGGCGGTCACATCCTGGAAGAGCAACGCCCGGTGCGGGCGCTGCCGCGCACGACGGACCCCGTGGCGCCCGGCCGCGGGCCGACCCCTGCGGAGGCAGCATGACCACGGTCGCGCCCAGTGACACCTTCTCGATCGGCGGGGACCTGCCCGTCCACCGCCTCGGCTACGGCGCCATGCAGCTGCCCGGCCCGGGCGTGTGGGGCGAGCCGGCCGACCCGGACAACGCCCGCCGCGTCGTCCGCGCCGCCGTCGACCAGGGGGTCGACTTCGTCGACACCGCCGACTCCTACGGCCCGGTGGTCAGCGAGCGGATCATCGCCGAGGCGCTGCACCCCTACCCGGAGGGCCTGGTCATCGCGACGAAGGCCGGCCTGACCCGGCAGGGCCCGGGCATCTGGACGCCGGTCGGCCGCCCGGCCTACCTCAAGCAGCAGGTCGAGCTGTCGCTGCGCACGCTGCGGCTGGAGCGCATCGACCTCATCCAGCTGCACCGCATCGACGCCGAGGTGCCGCTGGCCGACCAGCTCGGCGCCTTCAAGGAGCTGCAGCAGGAGGGCAAGGTCCGCCACATCGGCGTCTCGGAGGTCTCGGTGGCCGAGCTGGAGGAGGCCCGCTCGATCGTCGACGTCGTCAGCGTGCAGAACCTCTACAACCTGACCAACCGCCAGTCGCAGGACGTCCTCGACCACGCCACAGAGCACGGCATCGGGTTCATCCCGTGGTTCCCGATCGCGACCGGGGACCTGGCCGCGCCGGACAGCCCGGTCGCCGACATCGCCCGCGAGCTCGACGCCACGCCGTCCCAGGTGGCGCTGGCCTGGCTGCTGCACACGTCGCCGGTCGTGCTGCCCATCCCGGGCACCAAGTCCGTCGAGCACCTGACCGAGAACCTGGGCGCGGCCCGGTTGCGCCTCTCCGACGAGGACATGGCCCGCCTGGACGCGCTCGCCTGAAGGCCTCGGCAGGGTCCCGCCGTCCCGCCACCCGTCGCGGGTCCGGGGCGGGGCCGCTAGCGCCAGCGGCGCAGCGAGCCGGGCCGCGGTCGGCGTCGGCCCGGCCGCTCCTCGGCGCGCCGGGCGTGCCGTCCCTGGTACGGCAGGGCCGCGCGGCGCACCGGGGACGGGGTGCGGGGCGAGGTCAGCGGTGCGGCGGGACGCGGGTCCCCGGCGTCCACGGGTCCGTCCAGCTCCAGCCGCTCCCCGAACCCGGCGGAGCGGACGAGGCGGCGGGTCGCCGCGGGGGCGCCCACGATGCGACAGCGCCGGCCGGCCGGGACCAGCGCGTCGCTGAACACGGCCAGCACCTGCAGGCCCGAGCAGTCGCGGAAGCAGGCGCCGGCGACGTCCACGACCACCGCGCCGCGCCCGCCGACCGCAGCCTCCTGCAGGGTCCTGGTGAGCCGCGCAGCGGCCACCACGTCGACGTCGCCGGTCAGCCGGACGACGACCTGGTCGGGAGCGTGGACGACGGTGGTCTGCAGGTGCGGCACGGGTACCTCGGCAGGGATGTGCTGCACCGCCAGCGGTTTCGGGCGGCGTCCCGACGCTAGCGCCGCAACGCCGGTGACGACAAACGGTACTCGCACGGTTGCGCAGCGCGGTCTGCGGCGCCGGGGACCGCTGCGGCGGCCGGGCGGAACGCGCGGCACCATGGTGGCGTGGACGCCGAGGACTTCCGCCAGGTCAGGGACGCCGTCCGGCAGCTCGTGCGGGAGGTGGTCATCCCGCTCGAGGAGCGCATCGAGGACGAGGACCGCATCCCCGACGAGCTGCGCGCGCGGGCCGCCGAGATGGGCCTGTTCGGGTACGCGCTGCCCGAGGAGCACGGCGGGCTCGGCGTCTCGATGGCCGAGGACGTCGAGCTGGCCTTCGAGTTCGGGTACACCACCCCGGCGTTCCGCTCGCTGTTCGGCACGAACAACGGCATCGCCGGCCAGGTCATCGCGAAGTTCGGCAGCGACGAGCAGCAGAAGGCCTACCTGCCGCGGCTGGCGTCCGGAGAGCTGATCGGCTCCTTCGCGCTGACCGAGGCCGAGGCCGGCTCGGACCCCGCGGGGCTGCGCACCACCGCCCGGCGGGACGGCGACGGCTGGGTGCTCAACGGCGCCAAGCGCTACATCACCAACGCGCCGATCGCCGACCTGTTCGTCGTGTTCGCCCGCAGCGACCCGGCCGAGAAGGGCGGGCGTGGCATCTCCAGCTTCGTCGTCGACGCGAAGGCGCCCGGGGTCACCGTCGGGCCCAAGGACGAGAAGATGGGCCAGGCCGGCGCCTGGACCGCAGAGGTGTTCCTCGACGACGCCCGCGTGCCCGCCGACGCGCTCATCGGCGAGGAGGGCCGCGGCTACGCCAAGGCGCTGACCGTGCTCTCCCGTGGCCGGCTGCACATCGCCGCGCTCTGCGTCGGGATGGCGCAGCGGGTGCTGGACGAGTCGGTGGCCTACGCCGCGACCGCGAAGCAGGGCGGCGCCCCGGTCGGTCGGTTCCAGCTGGTGCAGGCGCTGATCGCCGACACGCACGCCGAGCTGCTGGCCGGCCGGGCGATGGTCCGCGACGTCGCCGCCCGCTACGACACCGGCGAGGACACCGCGATCGGGCCGTCGTCGGCGAAGCTGTTCTGCACCGAGATGGTCGGCCGGGCCGTCGACCGCGCCGTGCAGGTGCACGGCGGCCTGGGCTACCTGCGGACGACGCCGGTCGAGCGCTTCTACCGCGATGCCCGGCTCTACCGGCTGTACGAGGGCACCAGCGAGGTGCAGCGGGTGATCATCGGTGGCGGGCTGCTGCGGGACGCCGGCATGCCGCGAGGCTGAGGAAGGCCCCTCCTGTCTGCGCGGCGACCGCGGACCCTCAGGTCGCCCGGGGCCCGGGGACGTTGGCCGGATCGCCGGCGGGGTCGCGCTCGGGCCCGCCGGCCGGGCTCAGCAGCGCGCCGGGTGCACCCTCGCCGCGGCCCAGCGCGGCGACGAACTGGCGCAGCACGTCGTCGCCACGGTGGGCCGGCGTCCAGTCCAGCAGCCGGCCGGCGCGGCTGCTGTCCAGCGCCGGCGCCTGGGTGCCCAGGTCGAGCCAGCCGGGCTCGGTCGGCACGAGGTGGGCGTGGAAGGCGGCCGACAGCGCAGTCCGCAGCGCGATCGCCGGGACCGGCACCCGCACCGAGCCGAGGGCGCGGGCCAAGCCGTCGGCGTCGAACGTCGGCCCGGCGGCCAGGTTGAACGGCCCCCCGGCCCGGCGGTCCAGCATCGCCACCAGCGCGTCGGCGACGTCGTCGGCGTGCACGAACTGCACGCGCAAAGAAGGCAGCGGCAGCGGCAGCAGCCGGGCCACCTGGCCGGGCAGCAGCCGGGCGGCGCCGAACAGCAGCGGCCCGAGGAAGTACCGGCCGATCTCGCTGCTGGCCTCCGGCTGCAGCACCAGCGTCGGCCGCACGACGGTCAGCGTCGTCCCCTGCCGGGAGCCGAGCAGCTCGCGGACCACCAGCTCGGCCTGGGACTTGTCGCGGCTGTACTGGGAACTCGGGATGCCGGTGACCGGCCAGTCCTCGGCGACCTCCCGGTCCCCGCCGCCGGCGGCGTAGGCGCCGACCGAGGACAGGTGCACGACGTGGCGCACGCCCGCGGCCGCGGCCGCGCGCGCCACCCGGCGGGTGCCCTCGACGTTGACGCGGTGCAACCGCTCCGGCTGCCGGCCCGGTTGGAGCGCCCAGGCCAGGTGGACGACGGCGTCGACGCCGTCGAGGAACCGGGTGAGCTCGTGCTCGCTGCGCGTCTCGCCGAGGTCGGCGAGGTGCCACCGGACGCCGTCGTAGGGGGCCAGGGACGGCGGCTGCCGCCGGGCCAGCCCCCGCACCTCCGCGACGCCGCCGCCGGGTGCGGTGAGCCGGCGCAACAGCGCCGTCCCCACGTTGCCACTGGCGCCGGTGACGGCGACCTTCAGGCCCTGCAGGCGGTCGCGGGTGGGTTCAGCCATGTCCCGCCGCTACCCCCGTCGCGGCCGGTGTACCCGGCGTCTGCGGCCCGGAGTGCCGCGGGCGCAGCCGCAGGGACACCAGCGCGACGAGCAGCAGCGCCACGGCGGCCGCCCGGAACCCGGCCGGGGGCCCCACCGCCTCGACCAGGCGCGGCACCAGCAGGCTGCCCCCCAGTGCTCCGACCATCAGCGCCAGCGACGAGGCCGACAGGGTGGTGGCGCGCTGCCCGCCGGTCACCTGCCCGTGGAGCAGCTGCTTCCACAGCGGCCACGCGGCCGCGTTGGCGACGTGGAAGACGGCGAACAGGCCGCCCAGCGCGAGGGGCCCGGCGACCGTCACGGCCGCGACGGCGAGCGCTCCGAGCACCGCCAGCCCGGTGGTCGCCGCCGCGACCGAGCCCCGGGCCAGCCGCTGGACGGCCGGCGCCAGCAGCGCGCCGAGCCCGGCCGCCGCGTACGAGACCGCCATGACCACGCCGAAGACGGCGGCCCCCTCGGTGCGGCTGCCGGTGAGCTCGGCGACGTGCAAAGGGCCGAGCAGCTCCAGGGTGGTCAGCACCGCCCCGACCAGCAGCGAGATGCCGAGCAGCCGCCGCAGCACCCGGTCCCGGGCGACCAGCCCGACGGTGGCCCGGACGACGACGGGGACCTCGGGCAGGCCCGCCCGCAGTGCGGCAGCGCCACTGCTCCGGGGAGCGCCCACCGGGACCACGAGCGCCGCCACCGCGACGACCGAGACCAGGGCGAGCGCGGCGGCCACCAGCAGCGGCAGGGCGAGCACCTCGCTGCTCCCGTCCCCGGCCAGCAGCGGCAGCAGGCCGCCGAGCACGGCGCCCAGGCACAGCCCCGCCCCGTCGGCCGCGCCCGCGCGGGACAGGCCGCGGGTGACGTCGGCGTCCGGGTCGGCGGCGCGGACGGCCTCGACGTACCAGGCCTCCAGCGGGCCGGAGTCCAGCGCCCGCCCGACGCCCTGGAGCGCCCACGCGAGCGCGAAGGCCGCGGTGCTGTCGGCGACGACCAGGAGCAGCAGCCCGGCGGTGGTCACCAGCCCGGCGAGGGCCAGCACCAGCCGGTGGCCGAGGGCGTCGGCCAGCCCGCCGGTGGGCAGCTCGAGGAGCAGGGTGACCACCGAGTAGACGGCGAGGACGACCCCGATGTCGGCGGGGGACAGGCCCCGGGCCGAGGCCAGCAGCACGGTCACCGGCGTACTCAGGCCGACCGGCAGCCAGCGCAGCGCGGTCAGCCCGACGTAGCGGCGGGTGGCCGTCCGGGCCGTCAGCGGGCGGCTCACGCCGGCAGCTCCGCCAGCCGGAAGACGTCGACGAGCACGTGCACGGTGGGCTGGTCCGGCTGCTCCTCCTCGGCCCGCCACCGCTCGAGCACCGCGTTGAGCTCGTCGGTCAGGGCGCGGGCTCGCGCGGGCGAGAGGCGCAGCACCCAGTCGTTGAGGGACGTCGCCTCCCGCCACTCCCGGTCCAGCTCGTCCCGCTGCTCGGCGTGCGCAGCCAGCAACCGGCGCTGCTGCCCGACGGACAGGTGCGTCAGCTCCTCCACGACCTCGCGGCCGCCGGGTTGGTCGACCAGCTCATCGGTCCGCCACCGGGTGCTGCGGTGCCGGGCTCGCCACCAGCGCTCGCGGGCGGTGCCCTGCCCGGGCACCTCCTCGACGAAGCCGAGGTCGGCCAGCTGCCGCAGGTGGTAGCTGGTGGTCCCGCTGCTCTCGCCCAGCCGCTGGCCCAGCTTGGAGGCCGTCGAGGGCCCGTCGGCGCGCAGCAGGCCGAGCAGGGCGTTGCGCAGGGGGTGGGCGAGCGCACGGAGCACCCGCGGGTCGTGGACGTCGGTGAACGGCTCGTCGGGCACGCTGCCCACCGTAGAAATGCAGAGACCTGTTTGCAAAGAGAGCTCTGCACAGTTCCCGTCAGCCCGGGGGCGTGGTCAGCGGACGGCGGCCTCCAGCGACTCGCCGCGGCGCTCCGGCAGCAGGCAGGCGGCCAGTGCGGCCAGCACGAAGAAGGCGGCGAAGGTGCTGAAGACCAGGCCGTTGCCGCCGGCGGCCAGCAGCGGCGGCACGCACAGCGGGGCGGCGATCGAGGCGAGCCGCCCGAAGCCGGCAGCCGCGCCGGCGCCGGTGGCCCGCAGCGCGGTGGGGTAGACCTCCGGCGTCACCGCGTAGACCGCGCCCCAGGCCCCCAGGTTGAAGAACGACAGCACCATGCCGGTGACCAGGACGGCGGTGTCGCCGTCGGCCAGCGCGAACAGCCCGGCGCCGGCGGCGGAGCCGAGCAGGAAGACCACCAGCGTCGGCCGGCGGCCCCACCGCTCGACCAGCAGGGCCGCGGCGGCGTAGCCGGGCAGCTGGGCCAGCGTGATGAGCAGCGTGAAGCCGAACGAGCGAACCAGCGAGAAGCCCGAGGCGACCAGCAGCGTCGGCAGCCAGATGAAAGCGCCGTAGTAGGCGAAGTTGATGCCGAACCAGACCGCCCACAGCGCCGCCGTCCGCCGGCGGGAGCCCGCCGCCCACAGCGCGCCGGGTCGCGGCGCCGGCGTCGGCTGCGCCGGGGCCGACGGCACCGGGGCGACCCCGGCCGCCGACTCGAACCGGCGCACCGCGGCCTCGGCCTCGTCGGTCCGCCCGCGCAGCTCCAGGAAGCGCACGGACTCCGGCAGCCCCCGGCGCACGACCACCGCGTACAGCGCGGGGACGGCGCCCAGCGCCAGCGCCCACCGCCAGCCGTCGTCGCTGCCGGGGACGACGAGGTAGCCGATCAGCGCCGCCAGCAGCCAGCCGACCGCCCAGAACGCCTCCAGCGCCACGACCACCCGGCCGCGTACCCGCGCCGGGGCGTACTCGCTGACCAGCGTCGAGGCGACGGGCAGCTCGGCGCCCAGACCCAGCCCGATGAGGAAGCGGAACACCAGCAGCGAGGCCACCGACCACGCCAGCGCGGCGGCGCCCGTGGCCACGCCGAAGACCAGCAGGGTGAGCGCGAAGACCTGCCGCCGGCCGATCCGGTCGGCCAGCAGGCCGCCGAGCGTGGCGCCCAGCGCCATGCCGACGAAGCCGATGGCGCCGATCCAGGACAGCTCGGTCGGGGTCAGCGACCACTGGACGGCGAGCGCGGCCATCACGAAGGAGATGAGGCCGACGTCCATCGCGTCCAGCGCCCAGCCCAGGCCGGAGCCCACCACGAGCCGGCCGTGCTCGCGGGTGAACGGCAGCCGGTCGAGCCGCTGCGCGCGGGTCGCCGAGGTGGTGGTCGCGTCGGAGCTCACGGGCGGACGCCCTACCCCGGGCCGTCGGCGGTCACGCGATCGGCGGGTCAGCCGTCGTCGTCCTGGTCGGTGTCCTCGACCTCCTCCTCGATCTCGTTCCCGGTGTCCTCGACCTCCTGCTCGACGCCGTCGTCCACGACGTCGGAGCCGCACGCGGCGGTGGTGAACGAGGTCGCGGCGATGGCGACACCGGCGGCGGCCAGGCGCCAGCGGCGGGTGCGGGTGGTCGTCACGGGGTGCTCCCGGGGGTCGGCTGCGGACGGGTCCTCGGTGTGCCCGGGAGAGGCGCGCTCCATGCCGCAGCGGGCTGCGGTCGCGGTCGTGACGGGACAGCTCGCGGTCGTCGAGGCCTGGCTGGACGCGGTGGACCGGGCCGACACCGGAGCGGCCACGGCGCTGTGCGCGCCGGACCTGGAGATCGTCGGGCCGCGGGGCAGCGTGCGGGGCCGCGAGGTGCTGGGACCGTGGCTGGCGCGGGCCGGGTTCCGCGCCCGCCCGCTGCGCTGGTTCTGCGGTGCCGGCGGGGAGGTCGTCGTCGAGCAGGACGCCACCTGGGCGGACCCGGCGACGGGTGCCGAGCGCGGCCGGGCCGTCGTCGCCGCGCGGTTCCTCGTGACCGACGGCGTCATCGCCCGTGTCCAGCGCCACGACGACGGCCTGCCCACCGCGCTCGCCGCAGCCGGGCTGCGGGAGTCCGACGAGGTGACCGCGCGGCGCTGCCCGGCGGCGGCCGGCACCGGTCAGCCGTGCGCGCGCACGTGCTGGGTGACCAGCTCGGCGACCCGGTCGGGCGCCAGCTCGGGGATGAAGTGGGGCAGGCCCTCGAGCACCTCGAGCCGGTAGGGGGCGTCGACGAACCGCCGGGTCTGCTCGGTCGCGGTGCGGCCGAGGGCGAAGTCGCGGGTGCTCCACAGGTGCAGCGTCGGCACGCGCACCGTGCCGACCGGGTCGCGGGCGTCCAGCGGCAGCGCGCGGTACCAGGCCAGGGCGGCGCTGAGTGCGCCCGGCTCCTGCATCCGCCGCACGTAGTGCCCGGCGAGGTCGGACGGCAGGCCGCTGGTCAGCAGCATCCGGCGCAGCGCCGCGCCGTCCCCGGCCAGCAGCAGCCGCTCGGGCAGCACCGGCAGCTGGAACAGCCCCACGTACCACGAGCGCAGCGCCTGGTCGCTGGTGACGAACGCCCTGGCCATCGCCGCCGGGTGCGGCACCGACAGAGCGGTCAGCGTGCGCACCCGCTCCGGGTGCCCGGCGGCCAGCGCCCAGCCGACGATGCCGCCCCAGTCGTGCCCGACGACGTGCGCGCTGCCCAGCTCGGCGGCGTCGAGCAGCGCCAGGACGTCGCCGGTCAGCTCCCGCAGCCGGTAGGCCGCGCGCCCCGAGGGCCGGGCGCCGGGGGAGTAGCCCCGCTGGTCGGCGGCCAGGGTGCGCAGCCCGGCGTCGTGCAGCCGGTCGGCGACGGCGGTCCAGGCGGCGGCGTCCTGCGGGAAGCCGTGCAGCAGGACGACCGGTTCCCCGCCGGCCGGGCCGCCGTCCCGGACGTCGAAGACCAGACCGTCGCGCGTGAAGCTGTCCACCCCGGCACGGTGCCTCCCGCTCCGCTGCCCCGCCAGTCGGCCCCGGTGGTCGCCGTCCCCACCGCGCACCGTGCGGACACCGACGACCAGGTCAGGTCGGCGGCGGCGGGCCGGCAGGACGACAATGGACGGGTGACGGCCTCGGAGGAGCTCATCGTCCTGCTCGACGACGACGGGACGGCGATCGGCGCGATGCCCAAGCCGCTGGTGCACCACGGCGAGACGCCGCTGCACCGGGCCTTCTCGGCGTACCTGTTCGACGACGCCGGCCGGCTGCTGGTCACCCGCCGCGCGGAGGGGAAGCAGACCTTCCCGGGCATGTGGACCAACACCGTCTGCGGGCACCCCGGCCCCGGGGAGGACGACGCCACGGCGATCGCCCGCCGCGCCGCCTTCGAACTGGGTCTGCAGGTCGACCAGCTGCGCCCGGCGCTGCCCGGCTACCGCTACCGGGCGGAGTTCCGCGGCGTCGTGGAGAACGAGATCTGCCCGGTCTACCTCGGCAGCTTCGCCGGCACCCCGGCGCCGGACCCGGACGAGGTCGGCGAGTGGGAGCTGCTGGACTGGGCGACCTTCCGGAGGCGCCAGGAGTCCGAGGACCGCGACGCGTGGTCGCCGTGGTGCCGCGAGCAGGCCCGTCTGATCGAGGAGGCGGGGCTCGTCCCGGTCGGCTGACCGGCCGGCCGCGTCAGAGCACCGAGAAGCCCGCCGGGAGGCCGGTCCGGCCGGTGAGGGCGAGCAGGAGCGGGCCGGCGACGCCCTCGGCGACGGCGAGGTCGGCGACCAGCCGCAGCGCCTGCGCCGCGGCGGTCGCCGGGACGTCCGGGGGCGCGCCCAGCGCGGTGGCGAGGTCCGCGGTGTGCACCGCCAGCTCGAAGGTGCGGGTGGGCAGGTAGTCCGCCAGCCGCATGCCGCCCGCGATCGTCGTCAGCAGCTCGGTGCCGTCCCGGGCCTCGACGAGCCGGAGCACGCGCCCGGCGATCCCCGCCACGGTGGTGGCCGGATCACTGCCCAGGGCCACCCCGGCGTCCCGTCCGCGCGCCGCGAAGGCCGGGTCGGCGGCCACCGCCCGCGTCGCACGGAAGTAGTCACCGGCGGAGGCGACCTCGATGGTCGCGGCGGGACGGGCGAGGTAGGTCTCCACCGTCAGGAGCGAGCGGCTCGTGTGGCCCACGAGGGCGCGGACGTCCCACTCGCCCAGGGCGGGCTCCGACCACCGGTCACCGACGAGGGCGGCCGTCCGGACGAACCACTGCGCGGCGTCGGCGAACGTCCGCCGCGAGTCCTCCCACGCGACGTCCATGCGGGCGACGCTAGCCCCGACGGGGCCGGCTGCGGACCGGCCGCGGACGGCGGATGCGGCGCGCACCACGAGACGCCGAGCACGGCCGGTGACCGCCGGGGCGCGGACGGTACCGGCCACCCGGGGGCCTCGTGTCGTTGCGCGGGCGGGTCGGGATCCCTCCCTAGCGTCCGCCGCATGGAGCGCCGACGGTTCCTCCTCTTCCTCGCCGCGGGTCTGGCCGGCACGGCCGTGGGTCGCGGCACGGCGGGCCTCGTCGACCCCGCGCGGGCGCCGGTGAGCACCGCCGCGGCCGCCGAGCCGGCGAGCGCGCCCGCGCTGCCCGGCGTGCTGCCCGCGCCGACGGGCGTGGTGGACCGGCTGCCCGGGAACGGCACCCATCTGGCGCTGACCCTCGACGACGGCACCAGCTCGGAGGTCGTCGGGTCGGTCTGCCGGTTCGCCGAGGACTCCGGTGTCCGGCTGACCCTCTTCCCCAACGGCCGCTACTCCTCCTGGGAGGAGAACGCCGGCCGGCTGCAGCCGCTCGTCGACTCCGGGCAGGTCGCGCTGGGCAACCACACCTGGTCGCACCCGGACCTGGCCACCCTCTCCGAAGACGAGATCGCCGAGGAGATCGGTCGCAACCGGGACTGGATCAAGAGCACCTTCGGCGTCCGGACGCCGTTCCTGCGCCCGCCCTTCGGGTCGCACGACGAGCGGGTCGACCGGATCAGCGCCGATCTCGGGCACCCGACGATCGTCATGTGGAACGGCACGCTGGAGGACAACCGGCTGCTCACCCCGGCCGAGCTGATGGCCGCCGCACGGGAGTGGTTCACCGCGCAGGCGGTGATCGTCGGCCACGTCAACCAGCCCACGATCACCACCGTCTACGACGAGCTGCTGGAGCTGATCGCCGAGCGCGGGCTGCAGACGGTCACGCTCGCCGACGTGTGGGGGACGGGGCTGGGCGGGGTGCGGACGGCGTCGGGGAGGGCCGGCGTCGTCTGACGCCGTCGGGAGCATCGCAGCGAGCGGCCGAGCCGACAGGGAGTGGGCATCGCAGCGAGCGCCAGCGAGCGAGGAGCGGAGCGAGCGCGGAGGCGAGAGGAGTCACAGCGAGCGAGGAGCCGCCCGGGAGCGGAGGGCGACGAGTGGGCAGGGCCGTGTGATCGTCCGACCTGCGACGGGCGACGGCATCCACCAGTCTGGTCGGCGAGATCCTGATCGACGGACGGAGGAGCGGATGGCCGACAGCAGGGCGTTGCAGGGACGGGTGGCGCTGGTCACGGGCGGCGCGAGCGGACTGGGCCGGGCCACCTGCGTGGCACTGGCCGAGGCCGGTGCGCACGTGGCGATCGCCGACATCGACCCGGCCGGCAGTGAGGCGACGTCGAAGCTGGTGGCCGACGCGGGCGGGTCGGCGGAGGTCGTCGCGCTCGACGTGACCGACGACGCGAGCCGCCGCGCGGTGGTGCAGGAGCTCTTCGACGCCCACGGCGACGCCTTCGACGTGCTGGCCAACGTCGCCGGCATCGACCGGCCCGGCTACATCACCGACATCGACCTCGCGGACTACCAGCGGGTGCAGGCGGTCAACTGCGAGGGGCCGGTCTTCCTGACCAGCGAGTTCGTGAAGCGGGTCCAGCACCTGCCGGAGGGCTGCACCGCCGACGTCGTCCACATCGTGAGCCTGTCGGCGATCACCTCGGGCAGCGGCGCGATCGCCTACAACGGCTCCAAGGCCGGCTTCCTCAACGCGACCAGGTGCATCCAACGGGAGCTGCGGGAGAAGGCGGTGCGCGGTGCGGACGGCGTCGAGCGGCCCTTCCCGTGCCGCGTGCAGGCGGTCGTCCCCGCGGCGATGGACACCCCGATGATGGAGCAGTGGGGCATCCCGGCCCACCTGATGATGCCGCCGTCGGCGGTCGCGGAGATGGTGCGCTACCTGGTGACGCTGCACCCGGCAGCCTTCGTGCCGGAGATGCAGATCGTGCCGCGTCTGGAGCCCAACTTCCCCCGCTGACCCGGTATCCGGCCCGAGGAGACGACGATGACCAGCCCGGACGACCCCATCCCCGACTCGGCCATGGCCAGCGGGTCGGACGCCGGTGAGCCGGGGGAGCACCTCGGGCCGGCCGACCTGACCGACGACGAGCGACGGGTGCTCGAGGAACTCGAGCGGGACGCGCCGGCCAGCCGTGAGGACGACGACGTCGCCGACAACGCCGTCGTGCGCGCGGCCGAGGACGAGGCGCCGCTGCCGGGGGAGGGCGGCGACCAGGGCGACGGGCTCAGCGCCCGGTTCAGCTCCCCGCCCGGGGAGGACGAGGACTGACGCCGGAACGCGGCTGCCCGGGCGGCCGCGTTCCGCCGTGTCCTCCTCGCCGGAGGAGCGGCTGAGGTCGATCAGCCCGGTGCCCGTACGCCCGTCTGGGTACCCGATCCTGCGGCGGTCGCCCGACCGCCGCCACGAGCCTGCCCCATGCGTGCGTGGGGCCGACGGAGGGACCGACCAGTGACCGTTGCCAGCCAGATGCTCGACACCTACCCGGCCGACCTCGGGGGCATCGACAGGCAGAAGCTCGTCGCCTGCATCGAGGCCTGCTACGAGTGTGCCCAGGCGTGCACGGCATGTGCCGACGCCTGCCTGAGCGAGGAGATGGTCGACCAGTTGCGGACGTGCATCCGCACCAACCTCGACTGCGCCGACGTCTGCGACACCACCGGTCGGGTGCTCTCCCGGCACACCGGCTACGACGCCAACCTGACCCGTGCCGTCCTCGAGGCCTGCGCCGCAGCCTGCAAGGCTTGCGGCGACGAGTGCGCGGGCCACGCCGAGATGCACGAGCACTGCCGCATCTGCGCGGAGGCCTGCCGGCGCTGCGAGAGCGCCTGCCGGGAGCTCATCGACTCCCTCGGCTGAGCGCGGGCCGGGCCCGGGTGGCGCCAGGAGGCCGGACGGCGTGTGTCACGGCGTCTTCCGGCCTCCTGCTGGCGCGGCCGTCGTGGTGCAGCCCCGTCAGTCGTGGTGCAGCCCCGTCACACGACGGCGCAGGACTCGTCGTGTCGGGTCATCCGCATCGAGCACGGGAGTGATGACCACCGACCGCACCGACCAACGGTGCCCGCAAGCGGATCGGCTATCGGTCGATCGTTGCCAGCTTGGCGCCCAATGCGACGAACGAGACGGCGAAGGCCCGTCGGATTCGCTGGACGATGCGCGGCCGATCGAGGAGGTGGCGGCGCACGGCGGCGGCGAAGACGCCGTAGGCCGCGAACACGATGAACGTCATGGCCATGAACACGCCGCTGAGGCCGAGCATCACTGCAAGCTGGTCGTTGCCACGGGCTGTCGGCACGAACTGCGGAAGGAACGCGAAGAAGAACAGGGTCAGTTTCGGGTTGAGCAGGTTGACCAGCACCGCGGATGTCACCACCCGCAGCCAGGAGTGCGACTCGTGCGCGGAGTCGACAACCAGCGGACTGCGGTCCCGCCACGTCGCCCAGGCCATGTACAGCAGGTAGGCGACGCCGAGCAGCTTCATCGTCTCGAAGGCCACTCCGCTGGTGCGAAGCAGCGCCGCGGTGCCGGTGATCGCCGCGGCCAGATGCGGCACGATGCCCAGCGTGCAGCCGGCAGCGGCCACCAGGCTGGCCTTCGCCCCTCGAGAGAGCCCCAGCGAGATGGTGAACAACGCACCGGTGCCGGGCGTGGCCACGATGACCAGCGACGTGATCAAGAATGCGATGGTCACCGCGACCTCCCCGAGCGTGGTCGGCAGCACGCTACAGCCGGGGATCTGATCGCCAGCCGGTAGCTGCACTCATCTCAGCCGCGGCCGCCGGGACTCGGTGCGCGCTGAGCCGGCGGTGGTCGCATCCCGGAAGCGGGATCGTGGTGCGCCGATCAAGGACCCCGCAACGACGATGTGGGCGCAGTCCCGCGAGCCGCACCACGAGCTCAACCGCACGAGACCGAGGAGGCCCAGATACGGTTCCTCCGAGTCACTCGCGAGCCACGGCGCGCCGGCGACCCCGGGCGCTGAGGAACCGGATCGGCGGGATCAGGAGCCGGTAGATCGGCCGCACCGACCAGCCGGGGAGGCGGCCATGACGCTCCTCCTCCCGGACCCTTGATCGCGGATGCTCCTCGAGCAGCCGGTCAACCAGGGACTGGTGAGCGCCCGTCGGCTCGGAGGTGTGGAGCTCGATCCGGCTCAGGTGCTTGGTGCTGATGAAGCCGTACTGGCTCGGGCTGACGAGACGGACCGGCGCGCCATGGTCACCGTCGAGCGGCTGGCCGTCGAGGTGCTCGGCGATCAGCACATCATCGTTGAGCGCGTCTTCGATCGTCACGACCGAGCTGTGGCCGTCGAGTCCCGCGAAGACGACGTGGGTGACCGGGGCGGCTCGGTCGAGCGCCGGCTCGATGATCTCGCTGTAGAAGGTCCCGAAGGCGACGCCCTCCCAGCGAAGGCTGAGGGCCGACCACCCGGCGACGCAGTGGAAGTCGGCGGTGAGCTCGCGGCGGGGTAGCCGCGCGAGCTCGGCCAGCGGCAGCGCGAAGGCTTCTGCCACGGCCCCGCTGACCTCGATCGCATAGGCCTCGGGGATGGCTGGAGGGGGGTGGTGCAGGTGGGTGCCGAAGCGCGGAAACCCCTCGACCGGGTGCTGGCCCGGGGGCAGCCTCAGACCGTGGTGCGGCTCGGCCCCGCGGGGTCGATCTCGATCGGCCACTCCTGCTGAGCCGCCCGTCTGGAGGACCTCGGGTGCGATGCGCATGTCGAACCTCCCCTTATACGATGTCGTACATCGACGCTACCCGGGCGTGTACGGCGCCGTATAGAGGCGGTCGGCGCGGACGGGAGGCAGGTCATGGCGGCGCCGCGCACGCCTCGCCACAGGTGGATCGAGGAAGGGTTGCGGGCGCTGGCCGCCGGCGGGCCGGACGCGGTCCGGATCGAGTCGCTGGCGCGGGCACTGGGCGTCAGCAAGGGCGGCTTCTACGGGTACTTCGAGGACCGGCGGGCGCTGCTGGACGAGATGCTCGATACGTGGGACCGCAGGAGCACCGAGGACGTGATCGACCGCGTCGAGCACGAGGGTGGCGACGCCATGACCAGGGCGCGGCGGGCCGCCGAGCTCACGTTCAGCGACGAGTTGCTGCCGATCGACCTTGCGGTTCGCGACTGGTCCCGGCGCGACGCGGCGGTCGCCGATCGCCTGCGACGCGTCGACAACTTCCGGATGGACTACCTGCGCACGCTGTTGAGCACCGTCTGCGCTGACGAGGAGGAGCTCGAGGCTCGCAGCCTGATCGCCTTCTCGGTGGCGATCGCCGACCACTTCATCGCCGCCGACCACGGCACCCGCAGCCGCGCCGACGTGCGCGAGGTGATCAGGCGACGGCTCTTCGCCAAGTAGGCCGACTTCCACGGCGTCCCGTGGTCGCTCGAGGAACCCGCAGTGGTGCATCTGCCCAACCGCCAGGTGCGCGACCTCTCCTGTCCCGCTGGGGATCGGGACACCGACCCATGTTCGACACCAGCGCTCGGGCGCGCGAAGATCGTCGGGCAGGCCCGACGACCAGGAGCAGCGCCATGCGCGTCACGGAGATCATCGCCGACCTGCACGTGACCGACCTCGAAGCGGCCAAGGGCTTCTACACCGATTACCTCGGTCTGACCGCGGAGGAGTTCAACTTGGGGTGGGTTGCGCGCTACACCTCCCCACGCAGCGGTATCAACATCCAGTTGATGACCCGGGACGCCACTGCCCCTGAGGACCCGGTGATCTCGGTGAGGGTCGACGACATCGATGCCGCCTACGCCCAGGCGCAGGAGCGTGGCTACGAGATCGTCCATCCGTTGACCACCGAGGAGTGGGGCGTAACCCGCTTCTTCGTCCGAGCCCCAGACGGCAACATCCTCAACGTCGTGCAGCACCGCGACTGACCGGGGCAGGCGCCGATGCAGGATCGCGACTGCGCCGGCGCACGGCCATCGCGTACGGGCCTCGTCGTTGCGGCGATGGGACGGGAGGACCTCCCGAACTCGGACGGGACCTCCGCCCCCACCGCAACCCGGGAGGGGATGGTCCGCCGGACGCGGCCCCTGCCTCGGTCCTCCCTGAGACGTCAGCTGCCGTAGATGGCCGCTATCAGCCGAAGCCCGCCGATGACCAGGCCGACCGTGGCTGAGCCGGCAACGTTGCCACTGATCGCCGTCCCGATCAGGGTGACCAGCACCAAAGATCCCCGACGCATCCTGCGATGTTGTAGGCGAAACCCTTGGGATTGCTGAGCTCGTTGCGAGGCCCCGGGCGAAGTCGCTGACGAAGGCCCACAAGATGACGAGGACAAGCGCGCCACCGATCAAGATGCCGAGCACGAGGAGGAAGTTCTGGGCGGCGTCTTGCGCATTTCCCGCGGCAACCAGCACGGCAGCGAGGCTGAGTAGACGGCGCGGTAAGGCAGGGTGCTCCCGGGATCCAGGAGGGCTCTGAGCCCGTGTCACCCGACGGCCGCCTGACCACCCTGATGACCGTGCCGAGTGCTCGCCGAGATGCTCCACCGCCGCCTGCCCGTGCCGGCGTGCTGCCGCGTTCGTCCTGCGGCGGACGCGTCAGAAGCCCCGGCTGACTGCTCGACAGGCCGCGACAGCCGCCAGGAGGGGCGTCCTCATGGCCGCGGCCGTCATCGGGATCCCTCTCCTCCATCGACCAGCCGCCCGCACCGCCGCCGCGCCGCCGAAGGGCAACCCGCTGCGACGACGCTCGCCTGGTCGCTCTCTGCTCGTGCCGAGGCCTCGGTCACCGGTCACATCCTCCCGTCGCGGTCCGTCAGTGCTGTGACGGCGCCGCCCGCGGCGATGTGACAGGCAGCAGAGGAGAACCGCCGTGAATGCTCGAACGCAGATCCCCGCCACGCTCGAGGGGGTCGGCAGCGTCCGCTACCTGGTCGACGACGTCGACACCGCCGTCGCCTTCTACGCCGGCCAGCTCGGCTTCGCCCTGCGAGCCGACGCCCGGCCGGCCTTCGCCGAGCTGGTGCGCGGCCCGCTGCGGCTCCTCCTCAGCGGCCCGGCCAGCACGGCGGGGCGGCCCATGCCCGACGGCCGCACGCCCGTGCCGGGCGGCTGGAACCGCATGCACCTCGTCGTAGACGACCTCGACGCCGAGGTGAGCCGGCTGCGCGCCGCCGGTGTCACCTTCCGCAACGACGTCGTCAGCGGCCCCGGAGGGCGGCAGGTCCTCATCGAGGACCCCTGCGGCAACCCCGTCGAGCTCTTCCAACCCGCCGGCGCCTGACCGCGCCCCGGTCGACACCGAGAGGAAAGCCATGCCCCCCGACCTCCGCAGCACTGTGCTGCTGCGCAGCGAGGACAGCAGTGGCCAGGTGTCCGTGGTGGAGAACATCGTCCCTGCGCGCAGCGCGGGACCTCCGCTGCACAGGCACGACTTCGACGAAGCCTTCTACATACTGGAAGGCGAGCTCGTCTTCCGCGTCGGCGACGCGCTCCTCGCCCGCACTGGCGGACAGCTGGCCTTCGCCCCGCGCGGTGCCGCGCACGCGCTCGTCAACCGCCGCGATGCCCCGGCGCGGTACCTGCTCGTGTGCACCCCTGCTGGCTTCGAGCGCCAGTTCGCCCGGATGGTCGCGCAGGCGCACGGCACCGAGCCGCCACCCTGGGCGCTGCAGCCGATTCCCGAGGTCGTGCTACTCGGCCCATCCATCCTTCGGGAGGTTCTCGACCGCGTGGAGTGACGTGCCCGGGCGCGATCCGTCGGCGAAGGGCCGGAGCCGGGACACGGCCTGCCGTGGACCTGCAGAGTGCTGTACCAGCGAGTACGGCGATGCGGCAGCAGCCCGACGACGCCGAGGGACTGAACGCGGGGCGGCGCCGAGCGCTGACCAGCGTGACGACGGTGCCGACACCGTGAGTCAGCCCCTGGCCACTACCGCGTGATTCGGTGGAGTGACCCACTACGCCCCGTCGGGGCCGCGCACGGGTGCCAGGGATCAGTCCTCGAGGAGCACCACGTCGAGCGCGTCGAGGACGAGGGGGTCGAAGACGACGTCCACGGCGGTGATCCGGCCGCCGGAAACGACGAACTCGAGCGCCCCGCGCAGCCGTCCACCGAACAGGAAAACCGCCCCGGGGGCTCCGTCGAGCAGCGCTGCTCGCGTGGCCCGCGCCTTGCCCAGGAAGGCGCGGGCGATCGCCTGGTCGCCGCGGAGCCGCTGCAGCCCACCAAGATCGGGAACGGCGGCGTCTGCGCGCAGCGCGACATCCGGGTCCAGCACGGCCAGTAGCCCCGCGAAGTCGCCCCCGCGTGCGGCGGCCAAGAACGCCTGCACCACCTCCTGGCGGCGCCGGGCGTCCGTGGGGTCGGCGGCGCCCGCCGGCACACCCTGCACCCGGCGCCGAGCGCGGCTTGCCAGTTGTCGCGCCGCGGCCGGAGTGCGGTCCAGGACGGCCGCGACCTCGTCGAAGGGGACGGCGAACAGGTCGTGCAGCACGAAGGCGAGCCGCTCCGGCGGCGTCAGGGTGTCCAGCACGACGAGCAGTGCCAGGCCGACAGAGTCGGCCAGCTCCGCCTCGTGCTCCGGCTCGGGCCCGCCCTCGAGGTTCGGCGCGTGCAGGTCCAGTGGCTCCTCGCGGCGAGCCCTCCGGCGGCGCAGCACGTCCAGGCACAGCCGACCGACGACCGTGGTCAACCACCCACCAAGGTTGGCCACGTCGGTGGACCCGTGGCGCTGCAGGCGCAGCCACGCCTCCTGCACGGCGTCGTCGGCCTCCTCCGCCGAGCCGAGCATCCGGTGCGCGACCGCCCGCAGGTGTGCGCGATGCGCCTCGAACTGCTCGGCCAGCGGCTGCGCTCCTGCCGCTCCCTCGTCCATCGGTCACATCCTCCCGTCGACGCCCGTCACTGCAGTGACGGCGCCGACCACGGCGACGTGACGAGCAGCAGAGGAGATGCACCATGTCCGTCACTCACCTGATCGCCTCAGCGACGTCCGCCACGCTCGCACTCCTGGGGTCTGCCGCGCCGGCAGCCGCGCACGTCGTGGTCCAGTCGACCGGCGCCGGTGTCGGCGCCTTCACCCCTGGGCGTTCGTGGTCCGTGGTGGCCGTGTTGCTGGGGCTGACCGGCGCGATCGTCGGAGGGCTGGCCCTGGCCCGTTCCCCTGGTCGTCCTGGCGCCCGCAGCGGGAGGGGCGGCGGGGTGGCCCTGGTGGCGGGGCTGGCCGGGGCGGGTGTCGGCGGACTGGTCGTGGCCGCCGCCGACGGAGGCCCTGGCACTGGCTCCGGGATCGTCGGAGGCCTCCTGGCCGTGGCGGTCGGGCTCACCGCCGCCGTCCTCGGCGGACTGGTCCTCACCCGGTCCCGCCGCGCTGCCGCATCGGCTGACCGGCTGACCACTCGCCAGCAGTGAGTGTTCCCGAGGGCCCGCTGGTCTGCGCCGCGGGAGCAGGATGCCGTTGGCGGTCCTTTCTCATCCTGAGGAGACCAGGCGTTGCGGCTGAACCTGTCGAGATCCCTGCGCCGGCTCCGTCCCAGGGACGAAGCGATCAGATCACCACTGGAGGCTGGTTCCCATGGCACACGTGCAACGGTTCGACCACGTCGGCATCACCGTCGCGGACCTCAGCTCGGTGACGGCGTTCTTCGTCAGGCTGGGTCTCGAGGTCGAGGGCAACGGATCCGTGGAGGGCGAGTTCGTGGAGACGGTCTGCGGCATCCCCGGCGCACATTGTGAGATCGCGATGCTGCGGGCACCCGGGGGCGGGACCCAGCTGGAGCTCGCGAGCTTCGTCACGCCCGACCACGTACCCGGATCGCCGACGGCGATGGCCAATGAACTGGGTCTGCGCAACGTGTCCTTCGAGGTGGGCGATCTCCGAGCGGCCGTCGACGCGGTGGCCGCGGACGGCTACGGGCTCGTGGGCGGCATCGGCGAGTACGAGGGCAGTGTGCGTATGGCTTACGTGCGCGGACCAGAGGGGATCGTCGTGTCCCTGTTCGAGCGGATCGGCTGACGCGCGTCCCTCCGTGTCGGCGCTGTCGATGTGTGCCCCGACGCGCCGCCGCCGGGCTTCCCCTCGCAGCAGGATGGGTCAGCGGACTCCATCAGCTGGGGGCCGTCGGTGGCCACTGAAGCCCGACCGGATGGCGGCGTCGCCCGACGGTGTTGTTTCGGTGACCGGAACCAGGCTCGTCAATCACCGGTCCGCTGACCGTCGCCAGCCGTGCCGACTGGCCTCGTCCGCTGACCGGACCGCCACAGCCGACCTCGTCCCCGAGTGCCGTTGGGGATGGAGGTCACGAGCCGGCGCGGCGCCCGTAGCCCGTTCTCCTACGGCGGTGGGAGGAACAGTGACTCGATCGGCTCGCCGAACACCTCGGCGATCTTGAAGGCCAGCGGCAGGCTCGGGTCGTACCGCCCGTTCTCGAGCGCGTTCACCGTCTGGCGGGAGACGCCCAGCCGATCGGCCAGGTCGGCCTGGCTCCAGCGACGCGCCGCCCGGCGTTCGCGCAGGCGATTGCGCATCACCCGCGCCGGGTCTTGACGGCTTTGATCGCGGACCAGCCGAGGAGCCCGCCGATGAAGCTGACGTTCAGCCACACCCTCGGGTCGCCCACGCCCCCCGCCACGAAGAGGCCTCCGACGAACAGGAGCACGATCACGACGACGAAGCCGAGGGCGAGCGCCTCGAGCAGCAGTGTGCGCTCGTACTCGTCGGCTCGCCGCAGGTCACGGAGCTCGGCCCGCAGGCCGAGGGCCAGCAGGGCCAGCATCGGGACGGCCCAGATGACGGTGTCGCCGGGGTCCTCCGGGTCGGTCAGGGTCACTGCGAAGGCCGCGACGGCGGCCGCCATGGCCACGCCGATGGGGATGCTGTCCCGCCTTGCCGCCCGCCGCCGCTCGATCTCGGCGCGACTCTTCCTGGTGCCTGTGGGCTCGGTCATGGGCGAAACGTAAAGGGTGCTTGTCTATGTGTAAAGCGGACTTGTCCTCGGCTGTGGTCCGCCGACGGCAGTCGGCCGGCGGACCTGACGGGCGTGGGGCACTGCCACGGGAAGTCCGCCGCGCCATCGTCCACGCACGGAACCGAACAGGCGCCGCAACTCGTGCCCGCGACCGTTGGCCGAAGGCTCACCGGGCACTCGGCCGACAGGTCGACGGCGCGGGAGGCGCATCCCGCAAGACCCGCCCGGTCACGATCCCCGCGGTGGGGTGTTGACCGGGACGGGTGGGGAGCAGGCCTCATCGTCGGAGACCCACGGGCCCGCCCCCGTCCAGAGGCTCGCCGTGAGCTCGCGAACGGTGAGGAGGACGGGGTCCTTCCTCAGCCGCGCAGCCGGACGGCGACCAGCGCCACGTCGTCCTCCGCGCCGTCGCGGAGCATCCGGCCGATCAGCTCGTCGGAGGCCGCCTCGAGCGGGCGGTCCCGGACGGCGACCAGCTCGCCGGCCAGCCGCGCCACGCCGAGGTCGAAGACCTGGTCGCGCCGCTCGACGAGGCCGTCGGTGTAGAGCAGCAGCGTCGAGCCCGGCTCGAGCAGTGCCTCGGACTCGGTGCGCCGCGCGGCCGGGTCGACGCCCAGCAGCAGCTCGGCGCGGGGTGTGGTCAGCGTCAGCACGCCGTCGCCGGGCTCGACGAGCAGCGGCGGCAGGTGCCCGGCGCTGGACCAGCGCAGCCGGGCACCGCCGGTCTCCGGGTCGGGCGTCAGCCGGCCGACGAGCACCGTCGCCATGGTGTGCAGCCCGAGTCCCGCGACGGCGGAGTCGAGCCGGCGCAGGACGGTGGCCGGGCCGTCGGCGCTGTCGTAGGCGATGCCGCGCAGCAGCCCGCGCAGCTGCGCCATGTCGGCGGCGGCCGCGGTGTCGTGCCCGACGACGTCGCCGATGACGACCACCGTCGACCCGTCGGGCTGCTCGAAGACGTCGTACCAGTCGCCGCCGACCTGGGCCTCACGGGTGGCGGGCACGTACCGCACGGCGACCTGCAGGTGCGGTGACTCCGGCGGGTCGGTGAGCATCGAGCGCTGCAGCGTCTCCGCGGCGCGGACGATGCTGCGGCTGCGCGCGTACAGCGCCTCCAGCAGGTGGGTGCGCAACTCGCCGACCACGGCCAGCTCCTGCGCCGTCCACGGCTCGGACCGGTCGCGGACGGTCTCCCGCCACCGCTCGAAGCTCTTGCGCGGGCTCAGCCGCACGGTGTCGCCCTCGCGCTCCGCGAGCGCCTTGTTGTGCGGATCGCCGCCCCAGTCGACGGTGCGCCGCGCCTCGGCCCGGTGCCAGAGCACGAACTGGCCGTCGGGCAGCGGCAGCACCAGCACCCCGCACGCGGGGTCGGCCGGCACGGCCAGCTCCGGAGCGTGCCGGGGCAGCGAGTCGGTGGCGACGACGTCCTCGCGCCGGGCGGCGGCCCACGCCGCGATCGCCTCGGCGACGCCTGCGGACAGCGGGACACCGCGGCTGCCGCGGTGGCCCTGCAGGTGCACCACGACGCCGTCGGCCGGCAGCAGGTCCAGCAGGCTGGGCGAGCCGAGCAGCGTGTCGGCCAGCGGACGGTCCTCGTCGCGGGTGGCCGTGGCCAGCCAGGCCAGCATCGAGCGCACCTGCAGCGCACGGTGCACCTCGTCCTCCTCGGCGCGGTCGACCAGGCGCAGCGACAGCGTCGAGCCGAGGAACTCCGCCGCCGCCCGGGTGGCGTAGGGCGGAGCGTGCGGACCGGAGTAGTGGTGGCAGGCGATGAGGCCCCACAGCCGGTCGTTCCGCAGCAGCGAGATCGACATCGAGGCACGCACGCCCATGTTCTGCAGGTACTCGACGTGGATCGGCGAGACGCTGCGCAGGGTCGAGAAGGTGAGGTCCAGCGGCGCCCCGGTGGAGGGCACCAGCACCGGCCGCAGCGGCACCGGCCGGTAGTCGACGTCGGAGATCAGCCGGATCCAGTTCTTCTCGTACAGCGCCCGCGCCTGGGCCGGGATGTCGCTGGCCGGGTAGTGCAGCCCGAGGAAGGTGTTGAGGTGGGCCGCCCTGGCCTCGGCCACCACCTCCCCGTTGTAGTCGGCGTCGTAGCGGTAGACCATCACGCGGTCGAAGCCGGTCAGCTCGCGCACCGCCTGCGCGGTGATGTCGTGGAGCTCCGGCAGCGAGGTCGCGCGGTTGAGGTCGGCGACCGTGCCGCGCACCGCCTGGTAGGTGTTCGGGAAGGAGAACGGCCGCGGGCCGTGGGCGGACTCGAGCTCGACGACCAGCAGTGCCGTCGGCGGGCTGACCCCGTCGTCGGGGCCGACGACGGCACGGTGCAGCAGCGCGTCGACCGGCACCGGGCTGCCCTCGACGTCGAGGGTGATCTCGACCGGGTTGCGCTCCCGCAGGTCGCCGAAGGCGCTGGCCGACCGGGCCACCGCCCCGGCCGCGGTCACCCCGAGGACTTCGGGCAGCCGGCGGCCCAGGGCGTCGCAGGGGTCGACGCCGACCAGGCCGGCGAGGTTCTCCGACACCTGCACGACGACGAGGTCGGGCTCGCTCACCGCGAGCAGCACCCCGCGCGGCTGGATGCTGCCGGGCACGTGGATCGGCTCGCGCTCGCAGTTGGACAGGTCGACCGGCGTCCCCGTCGGCAGCAGGTCGGGCTCGTAGTCGGTCATGCGGGCGCCCCGACCGGCGCGCACCAGGCGGCCAGCGCGGTGAACGTGGCCCGCGCGGCCCCGACCACCCGGCCGGGGTCGCCGCCCGCGGCGACCCGCTCCCGGGTCACCCGGCGGTAGGCGTGCCACATGGCACCGGTCTCGGCGCCGTAGGGGGAGAAGGCGCCCAGCCGGACGTCGGGTTCGAGGGTGGGCAGGGTGGCGAGGTGGCGGGAGATGAACGTGCCGCCGAGCGTGGAGCCCTCCAGGACGTAGAGGCGGCCCAGGGCCTGGTCGGTGTCCTCGACGGCGGGTAGCTCGGGCTGCGCCCCGGCGTCCGGCTCGGCGCCCAGGGCGCGCAGGTCCTCGGCGAACAGGTGGGCGCGTCGCCGCCGCGACCAGGCGACGGTCTCGGCGTCACCTGGCCGGCGGCGGGCCCAGGTGTCCAGGCCTGCCTCGGCGGCGGTCCAGAAGGCGTGCAGCCGGGTGAGGACGGCGACCAGCCGGTCGCGGTCCAGCTGCGGGTCCATCAGCCCGAGGGTGGCCTCCACCTGCTCGTGCTCGACGGCCGTGGCCCTGCGCAGTTCGGCGAGGACGTCGGCGCCCTCCGCGTGTCGAGACGACGCCTCTCCTCCAGCACCCATACCGGTTCCGAGACTAGGCGACTGCCCGCTGCCCGGCGCGGGGTGCGGCCGGGGTGCGCGCCCGGTCACGACCCGGTGAGGCGGGCGCTGCGCAGCGAGGCGTGCAGCAGCAGCCGGGCGTCGCCGTCGGACACGTCCAGGCCGGTCAGCTCCGCGATCCGCGCGAGCCGGTAGTACAGCGTCTGGCGGTGCACGTGCAGGGCCGCGGACGCCCGCGCCGCGCTGCACCCCGCGTCCAGCCAGGTCTCGGCGGTGGCGGTGAGGACGGGGTCGGCCAGCAGCGGCCGGACGGCGGGGTCGGGGCCGGGCAGCGCGGCGGCCAGCCGCCAGCCGCCGAGCTCGTCCCAGTGCGCCACGGGGCAGAAGCGCGGAACGGCGGCGGCGACCCGCGCCGCGATACGCGCCTGGTCCCACCGCCCGGCGGGCTCCTCGACCCCGGCGCCGACCGCCGACAACCCCGCGGTGCTGCCGGGCGGCAGGCCGGCCAGCGCGGCGGCGGTCACCGCGGCGGCCGGCCGCAGGTCCGCCCGTCCGGGCAGCGGAACGGCGACGGCGACCAGCCCGTCAGCGGGCAGCACGGCGCTGACCGCACCCGCGGCCGGCGCCCGCCACGGCGCGGGCAGCCCCGCTCCGGCCGGTCGCAGCGCCACGAGCACCACCGGGCGCCGCTCGCCCCAGGCCGCGGCGAGCGTCCGGACCGCCTGGGTCCGCGCGGCGGGGGAGCCGGTGAGCGCGGTGGCCAGCGGGCGGGCCAGGTCACCGGCGCTGTCCTCCCGCTCGGCCAGCAGCCGCCCGGCCTCGGTGGCCAGCTCCACCGCACCGGTCAGCGCGGGGTCGTCGGCGGCGGCCGGGTCGGTGCGTCCGCCGTCGAGCAGCCACAGGTAGCCGTGGGTGCGCCCGGCGTGCCGGACCGGCAGCACCAGGCGGGTGAGGATCCCGGCGTCCGGGTCGCCGGGGGTGCGCAGCGGCCCCTCGGCGACCGCGATGCCGAAGTCCTCGAACCAGCGCCGGGTGGCCGGCGTCGAGCCCCGGCCGAGGATCGAGCGGGTGCGCACGGCGTCCATCACCGGGGTGTCGGCGCCGTCGACCGGGTGGGCGCAGAAGGCCAGCAGGGTGAAGTCGGCGTCCTCCAGGGTCGCCGGGGCGCCGAGCAGGCCCGCCACCCGGTCCACCAGCTCCTGCAGCTCGTCGCGCACCCCGCGTCCTCCTGTACAGGTGTATGACACCCCGACGGCGGACACCGTACGTCTGTCGCTGGCCCCGGGGGCTCCGGCTGCCTAGCGTCGGAGGAGTTCGATCCCCGGTGGCGGAGGTGGCGCGTGCTCTCGCAGAAGGCCCTGCTGCTCGGTGCCTCGCGGCGCCCGGAGCTGCGCCGGCTGGTCACCGGCACCCCGGCCACCCGGGGGGTGGTCGACCGGTTCGTCGCCGGCGAGACCCTCGACGGGGCGCTGGCCGTCGTCCGGCAGCTGTGCGGTGAGGGCCTCGCGGTGACCCTCGACCACCTCGGCGAGGGCGTGACCGACCGCGCCCAGACGGTGCGCTCCCGCGACGCCTACCTGGCGCTGCTCCAGGGGCTGGCACCGCTGCGGCTGGGCGGCGCCGCCGAGGTGTCGGCGAAGCTCTCGGCGTTCGGCCAGGCGCTGCCCGGCGGCGGCACCGACCTGGCCCTGGAGCTGGTCCGGCCGGTCGCGGAGGCGGCGTCGGCGATCGGCACCACGGTCACCCTCGACATGGAGGAGTCGGCCACCGTCGACTCCACCCTCGCCGTCCTCGCCGAGCTGCGCCGTGACCACCCGGGCACCGGGGCGGTGCTGCAGGCCGCGCTGCACCGCACCGAGGAGGACGCCGCCGCGCTCGCCGTGCCCGGGTCGCGGGTGCGGCTGGTCAAGGGCGCCTACGACGAGCCGCCGTCGGTCGCGTGGCAGTCCCGCGCCGACGTCGACGCCGCCTACGCCCGCGGCCTCGGCGTCCTGATGCGCGGACCCGGCCACCCGATGGTCGGCAGCCACGACCCGTGGCTGGTCGCGCTGGCCCGGCGGCTGGCCGACGACGAGGGCCGGACGCCGGACTCCTGGGAGGTGCAGATGCTCTACGGCATCCGTGCCACCGAGCAGCGCCGGCTGGCCGCGGAGGGCGTCTGCGTGCGCGCCTACGTGCCCTACGGCGTCGACTGGTACGGCTACTTCATGCGCCGGCTGGCCGAGCGTCCCGCGAACCTGCGCTTCTTCCTGCGCTCCCTCGTCAGCACCAACTGAAGGGAAGTCCCATGGACGCCGTCACCAACGTCCCCCCGCCGCGCAACGAGCCGGTGCTCACCTACGCCCCCGGCACCCCGGAGCGCGGCGCGCTGCAGCAGCGGCTGACCGAGCTGGCCGGCGACCCGCTCGACCTGACCATGACGATCGGCGACGAGCACCGCCTCGGCGGCGGCGAACGCTTCGACGTCGTCCAGCCGCACCGGCACGCCGCCGTCCTCGGCACCGCCGCGCACGCCACGCACGCCGACGCGCAGGAGGCGGTGGCCTGCGCCAAGGCGGCCGCCCCCGCGTGGCAGGACCTGTCGTTCGACGGCCGGGCCGCGGTGTTCCTGCGCGCCGCCGAGCTGCTGGCCGGGCCGTGGCGGCAGACGCTCAACGCCGCGACGATGCTCGGCCAGTCGAAGACCGCCTACCAGGCCGAGATCGACAGCGCCTGCGAGCTCGTCGACTTCTGGCGCTGGAACGTGCACTTCGCCCGCGAGATCGTGTCCGCGCAGCCGGTGTCCTCGCCGGGGGTGTGGAACCGGAGCGACCACCGGCCGCTCGAGGGGTTCGTCTACGCCGTCACGCCGTTCAACTTCACCGCGATCGCCGGCAACCTGCCCACCGCGCCGGCGCTCATGGGCAACACCGTCGTCTGGAAGCCCGCGCCCACCCAGCAGTTCGCCGCGCACTTCCTGATGCGGCTGCTGGAGGCCGCCGGGCTGCCGCCGGGTGTGATCACGATGGTCACCGGCGACGGGATCGCCGTCTCCGACGTCGTCCTGGCCGACCGGGACCTCGCCGGCATCCACTTCACCGGGTCGACGGCGGTCTTCCAGCACCTGTGGCGCACGGTGGGCGAGAACATCTCCTCCTACCGCGGTTACCCGCGCATCGTCGGGGAGACCGGCGGCAAGGACTTCGTCGTCGCGCACCCCTCGGCCGACGTCGACGTGCTGCGCACCGCCCTGGTGCGCGGCGCGTTCGAGTTCCAGGGCCAGAAGTGCTCGGCGGCGTCGCGCGCGTACGTGCCGCGGTCGGTGTGGGCGCGGCTGCGCGACGACCTGGTCGGGGTCACCGAGTCGCTGCCGATGGGTGACGTCACCGACTTCTCCCACTTCATGGGCGCGGTGATCGACCGGAAGTCGTTCTCCAAGCTGTCCGGCGTCCTGGACCGGGTCGACGACGACCCCGCGCTGTCGATCGTGGCCGGCGGGCAGGCCGACGACAGCGAGGGCTTCTTCGTCCGCCCGACGGTCATCGAGGGCACCGACCCGGGGCACGAGGTCTTCACCACCGAGTACTTCGGCCCGATCCTGGCGGTGCACGTCTACGACGACGCCGACTACGACACGGTGCTCACCCAGATGGAGTCGGCGGCGCCGTACGCGCTCACCGGGGCCGTCATCGCCGAGGACCGCGCCGCCATCGCGCACGCGCAGCGCTTCCTGCGGTTCGCGGCGGGCAACTTCTACGTCAACGACAAGCCGACCGGCGCCGTCGTCGGCCAGCAGCCCTTCGGCGGCGGCCGGGCGTCGGGCACCAACGACAAGGCCGGCGCCGCGCAGAACCTGCAGCGCTGGACGAGCACCCGCTCGATCAAGGAGACGTTCGTGCCGGCGACCGACCACCGCTACCCGCACATGGCGTGAGGCTGCGGCCATGATCAGGTGACCTGATCATGGCGCGTCCTCCCTGGGTGCGCACCGTCGGGGAGGACGCGCGGCGGTGAGGGAGGACGCCGTTCAGCCGGCAGGCCAGTCCAGCCGGCCGTCGGCGCCGAGCACCGCGCCGGCGGACGGGGCGTGCGGGGTGAGCCGGCCATCGGGCATGAGGTGGTGCACCGGCACGCCGCGGCCCAGGACGGCGACGTCGGCGATGATCCGCCGGTGGCAGCGCCACCACACGCTCTCGCTGCACATCACCGACACGGTCCCCGTCGCCGCATCGGCCAGCACCTCGTCGAGCGCCGCCGCGAACTCCGGCGTCCGGGTGTGCGCGGCGTAGGCGGCGAACTGGGCGACGGTCCACCAGCCGTCGGCGACCGGCTCGCCCGGCGGGAGCCGGCGGCGCCCGCCCAGCCGCGCGTCCCACCGGTAGCCGACACCGGCGGCGGGCAGCCACTCGGCGAGCGCCTCCCGCCGGACGTCGGGGTTGCTGCGGCTGCCCGGGAACCGGCGGACGTCGACGACCAGCCCGACCCCCGCCCCGGTCAGCCGGGCGCCGAGGCGGGTGCGGTCCTCCGGCCCGTGGCCCACGGTCAGCAGCGGCACGCGCTCTCCTCGGCGGTCAGGCCGGCCGGCGGGCGAGGCCGAGCACGTGCGAGGTGGCCGGGAGGGTGAGGCGGGAGTCGGGGAAGCGCAGTCGGCGCAGGGCCGTGACCTCGAAGCCGGCCCGCTCCACGAGGCCGACCGGGTCGACCGCGGTGTGGCAGCCGCCGGCCAGCAGCGGCCACAGCGTCGCGTCGGCGAGCCGCTGCACCGCACGCACCCGCCGGGTCGGGCCGAGGCCGTGCTCGAGGAGGGCGAGGGTCCCACCGGGGCGCAGCACGCGGGCGATCTCCGCGAGCGCCGTGGCGCGGTCGGGCAGCGAGCACAGCACCAGGCACAGCACCGCCGCGTCGGCAGCGGCGTCGGGCACCGGCAGCGCCTCCGCCGTGCCGGGGACCACGGTGACCGGCACGGGGGCCGCGGCGGCCGCCCGGGTCGCCAGCGCCCGGAGGTGCGGTTCGGGCTCCACCGCGGTCACCCGGCTCACCGCGGGCGGGTAGCGCGCGAAGTTGCGGCCGTTGCCGCAGCCGACCTCGACAACCGTCCCGGAGAGCGGCGCCAGCAGCTCGGTGCGCAGCGCGGCGAGGCCCTCGGCGTCCATCCCCTCGCTGATCCGCGCGTACAGGCGGCTGAAGACCGGACGGGGACGGTCTCCCGACGGGACGGGCTGGGGCGCGGCCATCCCCGGATGGTGCCCGGACGTCGATGGGCGCGCAGCCCCCGCGCACCCGCTGCCGCGCCGGCACGCCAGGCCGGTCATGCTGGTCGGCCGGGCGACGGTGCCCGGGCGAGGGGAGCGGTGTGGCCGGGGGGACGACGGAGGCGCGGACGTCGCTGTGGCGGCTGCCGGCGATGCGGGCGCTGGTCGGTGCGACGGTGCTCGGTTTCACCAGCTTCTGCCTGACGCTGGCCTCGCTGCCCACCCTCGCGGTCGCCCGGGGCGCGGCGGCCGACACGGCCGGTGTGGTGACCGCTGTCTTCCTCGTCGTCACCGTCGCCGGACAGTCGGCAGTGCCGGCGGCGACCGCCCGGTTCGGCGCGGGGCCGGTGCTGGCGGTGGGGCTCGTGGCCCTCGGCGCGCCCTCGCCGCTCTACGCGGTCGACGGCGGGCTGCTGTGGCTCTCGGCGGTCTCCGCGGTCCGCGGCGCCGGGTTCGCGGTGCTCACGGTGCTCGGGGCGATGCTGGCCGCGCGGGTCGCCCCGGCCGCGCGGCGCGGCGAGTCGATCGGCATCTACGGGCTGGCGATCGCGGTGCCCAACCTGCTCGCCGTCCCCGCCGGGGTCGCGCTGGTGCTCGACGACCAGGTCACCTGGCTGGCCTGGCTGGCCGCCTCGCCGGTGCTCGCGCTGCCGCTGGTGCCCGGTGTGGTCCGCGGGGCGCGCACCGAGCGGCCGGCCGGGAGGTCGTCCTCCCGCGCCGCGGTGCGGGCCGCGCTGCCGCCGTCGGTGGTGCTGCTCGTGGTCACCCTCGCCGGCGGCGGGCTGGTGACCTTCCTGCCGATCGAGCGGCCCGACGGCACCCTGGCGACGGCGACGCTGCTGGTCTTCGGGATCGCCGGGGCGGTCGGCCGCTGGCGGGCCGGCGTGCTCGCCGACCGGGTGGGCACCCGGCTGCTGCTGCCGCTGGCGCTGCTCGCCTCGGCGGCCGGGCTCACCGCCGTCGCGTTCGGGCTGGGGACCGGAGCCGGCTGGGTCCTCGCCGGTGCCGCCGTCTTCGGCGCGGGCTACGGGGCGGTGCAGAACCTGACGCTGCTGACCGCCTTCGCCCGCGCCGGCGAGGGTGGGACCACCGCCGCGAGCGCGATGTGGAACGCCTCGTTCGACGCCGGGACCGCCGTCGGCGCCCTGGCGCTCGGGGTGGTGGCGGCCGGGGTCGGTCTGCCGTGGACCTACGTCCTCGTCGCCGGTGTGCTGTTGCTCGCCCTGCCGCTGGCGCGGGCGGCGACGCGGCCGGCCTGACCGGGTCGCCGGCCCCTGCCCACGCCGGCCGGCCGGGTGTAGACGTCAGCGATGAGCGAGTTCGAGGTCCTCGAGCTGTTCCGCCGCGCGGTGGCCGACGACGACGCGACCGCCATGCGGGCGGGTCTGGACCGGCTGCTCGGCCTGACCTCGGGGACCGGCCTGTCGGCCGAGGACGAGTACCGCGTCCGGCACGCCGACTACGTGATGGAGATGCCGCAGTCGGGCGAGCGCGTCCGCGGCCGCGAGGCGATGCGGGCGATGCAGAAGGCGTTCCCCACCCCACCGCGGATCACCGTGCGGCGCGTGGTCGGCACCGGCCACGTGTGGGTCCTCGAGGGCGTCAACGACTACGGCGCGGAGGTCTGGCACGTCGCGCTCGTCCTGGAGTTCGACGACGACGGGCGGATCGTGCGCGACACCCGGTACTACGCGCAGCCCGTCGAGCCGCCTGCCTGGCGGGCTCCGTGGGTCGAGCCGCTTTGCTGACGGTCAGCCGGCGACGCGTGCGGCGGCCTCGCGCAGCGCGCGGAGGAAGAGGATCTCCTCGGCCGACCGGCGCAGCCAGGTGCGCAGCCCCTCGGGGTCGCCGCGGGAGGCGTCGCGCAGCTGCCCCAGGTCCAGCTGCCGGGTGCTGGCCTGTGCGCGCTGGGCCGGGGGGAGCCGCCGGCCGTCGGCGCGCGCGATCGCGGTCAGGCCGGCGCCGACGAACACGAGGTCGCGGACCTCGGGGATGCCGGCGAGCAACTCGTCCACCCCGGCGCCGTCGCCGGCGGAGAGGCGGCGGACCAGCTCGTCGGCGGTCTCCCGGCCAGCGGCCTGGGGGTCTGGTGCGGTCACCCGCCCCATTGTCGTCGTCCGGGCGGGGCTGATCCCGGCGGCCCCCTCGCCTTGATCATGGGGCTGTTGCCGACGGCACCGGCGTGTCCGGCCGGGTCGCCCGCAACGACCCCGTGATCAACGGGGATCGGGCGTCACGCGTCGCGGCGGGCGAACACCGCAGCGGCGACCGCCAGGACGACGGCGACCTCGGCGACGAACACCGCGAAGCCGACCCAGGGGTCCAGCAGCAGCGGGTTGAACGACTGCGGCGTCGCGATGGCCGACCCGGCGTTGCCCGGCATCAGCTTGGTCGCCCACTCGCCCCAGGCGCCGGGCAGCACCATCACCAGGTTCCCGACGACGAAGACCAGGCCCAGCACGATCGCCAGCGCGGCCGCGGTGTGCCGGACCAGCAGGCCGACGGCGGCGGCGAACAGCCCGAGCCCGGCCAGGTAGAGGCCGCTGCCCACCATCGACCGGAGCACGCCGTCGTCGGTCAGGGCCAGGCCGATGCCCTCGCGGTCGAGGAACCAGTTGCCGCCGAGGTAGCCGGCCAGCGCGGTCAGCGTGCCGGCGACGAACAGCGTCGAGGTGAGCACCGCGGCCTTGGCCGCGAGCACCGCGCCGCGCCGCGGGGTGGCCGCCAGCGTCGCGCGGATCATCCCGGTGCCGTACTCGCTGGTGACCACCAGCGCCCCCAGGACGACGGCGGTGACCTGCGCGAACACGATGCCCCAGGTGACGAAGGCGCCGACCGGCTCGCCGACGTCACCGCGCGCCAGGGCCCCGGCGCTGAGCGCGCACACCAGGGTGGTGAGGCCCGCGCCCAGCAGGAACATCGCCGTGAGCGACCAGGGCGTCGAGCGGACGGTCCAGAACTTGACCCACTCGGCCCGCAGCGCAGCCGTGGCACCGGGCGGCGGCGCGGTCTCGACCCGGGTCCAGGCGTGCGTGCCCACGGCGGTCATCGGGAGGCTCCTGCGTACTCGACGCTGTCGGCGGTCAGGGTCATGAAGGCGTCCTCGAGGGAGGAGCGCACCAGGGTCAGCTCGTGCAGCAGCAGCCCGGACCGGCCGACCAGCTCACCGACGCCGGCCGGGCCGAGGCCGCGCACGCGCAGCTCCCCGCCGTGCGCGGCGACGTCCAGGCCCCGGTGGCGCAGCAGGGTGGCGACCTCGTCGTGCTGCGGGCTGCGGACCCGCACGTGGGAGGCGGCGTGCTGCGCGACGAACTTCGCGGTGGAGCAGTCGGCCAGCACCCGGCCGCGGCCGATGACCACGAGGTGGTCGGCGGTCAGCGCCATCTCCGACATCAGGTGGCTGGAGACGAACACCGTGCGGCCCTCGGCGGCGAGGTCCCGGGCCAGGGTGCGCACCCAGCGGATGCCCTCGGGGTCCAGCCCGTTGACCGGCTCGTCGAGGACGACGACCGGCGGGTCGCCGATCAGCGCGGCCGCGATGCCCAGCCGCTGCCCCATGCCGAGGGAGAACCGGCCGACCCGCTGGTCGGCGACCGCGGTGATCCCGACCAGGTCGAGCACCTCGTCGACGCGGGTCCGCGGGATGCCGTTGCTGGCCGCCAGCCAGCGCAGGTGGTCGCGCGCCGAGCGGCCCGGGTGCAGGGCGCGGGCCTCGAGCAGCGCACCCACCTCGCGCAGCGGGGCGGGGAAGTCGGCGTAGCGGCGGCCGTTGA
The DNA here is from genome assembly GCF_900143215.1 of Geodermatophilus obscurus. Lineage (GTDB taxonomy): Bacteria > Actinomycetota > Actinomycetes > Mycobacteriales > Geodermatophilaceae > Geodermatophilus > Geodermatophilus obscurus_A. The sequence goes on from NZ_FRDM01000001.1 coordinate 108,151, forward strand.
CGGTGACGCTGCCGGAGGTGGGGCGGTCCAGCCCGAGCACCATCCGCATGGTCGTCGACTTGCCGGCGCCGTTGGGGCCGAGGAAGCCGGTCACCCGGCCGGGCTCGACGGTGAAGCTGATGCCGTCGACGGCGGTGCGGTCGCCGTAGGTCTTGGTGAGCCGGTGCGCGGTGATCATGCGATCACCCGGCCGCGGGAGGTCGGGGAGGTCATGGCGTCGAGGCTCGCGGCCGCCGGCGCCGGCGGGTATCCGGGAACGCCCTGGACCGACCCTGAACGCCCCCTGAACCCCGCTCCCTCCGTCGAGATCGCGCGCTCTCGACGGGCGGGACCGGGCAGGACCGGGCGGGACCGGGCCGGGGGCGCTACGCCGAGCGGGGGAGCGCCGTGTCCGGGTGCAGCAGCCGGCGCAGCGCCACGGCGGCCTCGCGGCCGGCCCGGTTGGCGCCCACCGTGCTCGCCGAGGGGCCGTAGCCGACCAGGTGCACCCGCGGCTCCCCGGCCACGTGCGTGCCCGCCATCCGGATCCCGCCGCCCGGCCCGCGCAGCCCCAGCGGCCTCAGGTGGCCCAGCGCCGCCCGGAAGCCGGTGGCCCACAGGACGGCGTCGGCGCGGACGGACCGGCCGTCGTCCCACGCGACCCCGTCGGGGGTGAGGCGGTCGAACACCGGCAGCCGGTCGAGGACGCCGCGGGCGCGGGCCTCGCGCACCCACGGCGTGACGACCAGCCCGGTGACGCCGACGACGCTCCCCGGGGACCGGCCCTCGCGGACGGCGTCCTCGACCAGCGCGACCGCCGCCCGGCCCTCGTCGGGCCCGAACGGCTCCTCGCGCCAGACCGGCGGGCGCCGGGTCACCCAGGTCGTGTCGGCGACCTCGGAGATCTCCCCGAGCAACTGCACCGCCGAGGCCCCGCCACCCACCACGACCACCGACCGGCCGGTGAACTCCGCAGCACCCCGGTAGTCGACCGGGGTCAGCTGGCGGCCCCGGAAGAGCTCCTGCCCGGGGTAGCGGGGCACGAACGGCCGGGTCCAGGTGCCGGTGGCGTTGACGACGGCAGCGGCGGTCCAGTCGCCGTCCGCGGTCTCGACGCGGAACCGGCCGTCGCGGGTCCGCCGGACCGCGCGCACACGGACCGGCCGGTGCACCGGCAGCGCGAAGTGCCGCTCGTAGTCGGCGAAGTAGGCGGGAACGGCCGCTGCCGCCGGGACGTCGTCCTGCGCCGGTGGAAACGGCAGGCCGGGCAGGTCGTGCACGTGGTGGGTGCGGGCCAGGGTCAGCGACGGCCAGCGGTGCTGCCACGCGCCACCGGCGCGGGTCTCGCCGTCGAGGACGACGAAGCCCGTGCCGGGCGCGAACCCCTGCCGCGCCAGGTGGTAGGCGGCGCTCAGCCCGGCCTGCCCGGCGCCGATGACGACGACCTCCACGTTCCTGCTCACACCCGGACAACGGCGTCGCGGCGTCCGGCCTTCCGCGGGCTACCCGGTGGGGGTGAGGACCAGCCGGCCGAGCGCCTCCCCGGTGAGCGTGACGGTGTCGTACGGGTCGAGGCCGAACCGGACGGTGACCGCGCCCGGGCGGGCCTCCACGAGGACGGTGGGCCGCCACTCCGCGTCCTCCGACGGCCAGTACCACCAGCGCTCGGCCAGCAGCGGCAGGCCGGACCGGCGCAGGAACGCCACCGCCTCCGCCCGGTCCGGGAAGGCGCGCAGGACGGAACCGAAGACGGCGTGCGCCACCCACACGTCGGCGCCGCCGCGCCGCTCGACGCCGACGTGCCCGACCAGTTCGCCGTCCTCCTCGCGGACGACCCGCTCCAGCTCCACGACCCGACGGTAGGAACGGCGGCAACCGGATTCCGCGCATCGTGCGGGTTCCTTGCGGTTCCCCGGCGGGGGCGCTGCGGATGGGCCAGCAGAGTCCTCCCTGTTCCCGGAACACCGGCACCGACGTCGTCAGCGGCGCGCAGCGCGCCGGTGGGTCCCGGGAAGCCGGCCCTCCGGGGCCGAACGGACAGCCGGCGTCTCCATCGCACGGGGGGACGGAGCCGCCGGCCGGTTCGACCGGCACCGCCGTGGGGACGGCGGCGCCGGCCGGACGGGGACGACCGGGACGCCGAGGGGGATCGGCGGCACCGGCTGCCCGACGACCGGCGCGACCGGAGGGGACGGGAGCGCCGGCCGGACGGGGACGACGGAGCCGGCCGCGGGGGACCGCGGCCGGCTCCGCCGCGTCGTCCGGGTGCGCAGCTCCCGGTGCGCACCGTTCGTCCTGCACCGGTCCGGAACACGCGTTACGTTCGTTCGGTGACGGAGTGTGACGAAATGGTCCGGACGGTCGCCCCGACCCGTACCCGGTCGGGCGGACCCCGGTTGGACGCGTCCCGCGACGCGGCGATCGCGTCGGCGGTGCTGGAGGTGCTCGGCCGGGCCGGTTACGCCGGCCTGACGATGGACGCCGTCGCCCTGGCGGCCGGGGTCGGCAAGGCGACGATCTACCGGCGCTGGTCGAGCAAGGCCGAGCTGCTGCTCAGCGTGTTGGACGTCGTGGGCGCCCCGGTGCTGGAGGTCCCCGACACCGGCGGCCGGCGCGACGACCTGGTCACCGTCCTGTCCGAGGTCGTGACGCTCGTCGGCGGCCCCTCCGGGCGGGCGCTGCGCAGCCTGCTCGGCGCCGTCGTCGACGACCCGGCGCTGCAGGAGGGCTGCTGCCGCCTGCCACTGGCCAACTGGGACGCGGCCTGGTCGGCCGTGCTGGCCCGGGCGGTCGCGCGCGGCGAGGTCCCCGCGGGCGCGGGGGAGTCGGTCGCGGCGGAGGTCGGTCCCGCGGTGCTGGTGCTGCGCTGGCTGGTCACCGGGCGCCCGCTGGACGGCACCGTCGTCCCCGAGCTGGTCGACCGGGTGGTGCTGCCGCTGCTGCGCTGCCGGTAGCGCGCGAGGCCGGGGACGGGGATGCTCACGTCCTCGTCGGGTCGGTGTCGGAGGAGGTCCGGGTGAACCTGGAGAAGGTCGTCTTCGGGTTCTTCGTCCTGCTCGCCGCCACGCTGAACTTCGGGTTCTTCATCGGTGACATCGAGAACCCGGTGCTGCACAACCGCTTCGAGCTGTTCGCGGCGGTCGTCGTCAACCTGATCGCCACCGTGCTGAAGTTCGGCGACCGCACGCAGATCGGCGCGGTGCACCTGGCCACCAGCCTGGTCGCCGACCTCCAGCTCATCAGCGCCGCGCTGGTGTACGGCTACGCGATCTACGTCTCCACCGCAGGCCTCACCCCCGGCACGATGGCGAGCATCGTGTCGCTCTCCGGCGGCGCACTGCTGGCCAACCTCGTCTCGGTCGTCCTGCTGGTCGTCGAGACGGTGTCCTTCCACCGCGGATGAGACGGAGGCCGCCGTGGGCAACCCCCTGCTGACGTTCTGGGCACACCGCAACCGGCGCCAGGAAGAGGATGAGCGGCGGGCCCGTCGCGCCCGGTTGCTGGCGGCCGCCGCGTCGGCCAACCGGGCCTCCGCGACGATCTTCCTGATCCTGCGGCGCATGCGGGCGCCGCTGATCGTGCTGATCGTCATCTTCGCGGTCAGCGTGCTGGGCCTGACGCTGATCCCCGGCGTGGACGACGAGGGCCGGCCCCACGACATGGGCTTCTTCGACGCCATCTACGTCATGAGCTACACGGCGACGACGATCGGGTTCGGCGAGATCCCGTACCCGTACACCTACAACCAGCGGATGTGGCTGACCATCTCGATCTACCTCACGGTGGTCGGCTGGGCCTACGCCATCGGCTCCCTGCTCGGCCTGGTGCAGGACCGGGCGTTCCGATCCGCGCTGGCGCTGCAGCGCTTCACCCGCAAGGTCGCGCGGCTGGCCGAGCCGTTCGTCCTCATCGCGGGCTACGGCCGCGCCGGCGAGCTGCTCGGGCACTCGATGGACGGCCTGGGCCGCCGGGTCGTCGTCCTCGATCGCGACGAGGAGCGGATCGACGGTCTGGAACTCGAGTCCTACCACGGCGACGTCCCCGGACTGGCCGCCGACGCCCGGGACCCCGGGCACCTGGGCGTCGCGGGCCTCGACCACCCCCGCTGCGAGGCGGTCGTGGCGCTCACCGACGACGACGAGGCCAACCTCGCCGTCGTCATGACGACCGCCCTGCTGCGTCCCGACCTCCCGGTCATCGCACGGGCGACCACTCGCGTCATGGCCGACCGCATGCGGGTCTTCGGCTCGCCCAGCGTGGTCAACCCGTTCGACCTGTTCGGCGACCACGTGCAGCTGGCGCTGCGGGCGCCGGCGTCCTACCAGCTGCTGACCTGGCTGGAGAGCGGGCCCGGAGCCCCTCTGCCGCCACGGGCCTCGCCGCCGCGCAGCGGCCGCTGGGTGGTGTGCGGGTACGGCCGGCTCGGGAAGGAGCTGACCGGCGACCTGCGCGCCGAGGGCATCGAGGTCACCGTCATCGACCCGAGCCCGCACGACGACGTGGACGACGTCGTCGTGGCCGGCGGCTACGAGGCCGACGTGCTGGCGGCGGTGGGGCTCGACGAGGCCGTGGGCTTCGTCGCCGGCACGGACAACGACATCACCAACCTCTCGCTGGCGGAGACCGCACGGCGGATCAACCCGACCCTGTTCCTCGCCGCCCGCCAGAACCGGCCCGCGAGCGCGCCGCTGTTCGCCGCGATGGAGCTCGACGCGCTCCTCGTGCCGACCGAGGAGGTCGCGCACGAGGTCTACGCGCAGCTCTCGACGCCGCTGCTCTGGCGCTTCCTCGCGGCGATGCCGGCGCTCGGGGACGCCTGGGCGGCGGCTCTGGTCGAGCGGCTCACCGACCTGTGCGGACAGCACCTCCAGGCGTTGTGGAAGGTACGGCTCACCGAGCGGGAGGCCCCCGCCCTGACACCCTGGCTGGCCTCCGGGGAGGCGCGCCTCGGCGACCTCATGCGCAATCCGGAGGACCGCGACGAGTGCCTGCACGCGGTTCCGCTGCTCCTGCTGCGCGGTGGCGACGCCACGCTGGCGCCGGCCTCCGACTTCGTCCTGGCGCCCGGGGACGAGCTGCTGCTCGCCGGCTGGCCGGCCGCCCGCCGGGCACTGGAGACGACGCTGGTGGTGGAGGCCGTCCGCGAGTACGTGGTGACCGGCCGCCGGGTCCCGTCGAGCTGGCTCTGGCGGAAGCTCAGCGGCGCGCCCGGGGTGGACGCGGAGACCCGGCCGACCGTGCCGACGCCGTCCTGACGCATCGGTTCCAGGGGTCCAGCCGGGCTCCAGGGGTCAGAGCCGGAAGACGTGGCCGGGACTGACGACCTCGGTGATCGCGGTGCCGAACGCCGACGACGACGCGGCCGCGTCCCCGCTGAGCGGTGGCGCGTCGGAGTTCAGCAGCACCACCAGGCTGGTCTGCTGCTCCGGCAGGTACAGGGTGAGGCTCTGGTACCCGGGCAGCGAGCCGTTGTGCCCGATCCAGCCCGAGACGACGAAGAGACCCAGTCCGTAGCCGAGCCCTGGAGGAGCTCCCTCCGGTGCAGCGGTCTCCAGGCGCTGGGCCTGGGTCTCCGGCTCGAGCAGGGTGCCCGTGGCCAGCGCGTGCGCCCACGTGTGCAGGTCGTCGAGGGTCGAGGTCATCGCCCCGGCCGCCCACCCCCACGAGGGGTTGAAGTCGGTGGCGACGATTTCGGTCCCGTCGTGGACGGTGTAGCCCTCGGCGTGCGGCTCGGGGAATGCGTTGTCGGTCGGGAAGACCGTGTCGTCGAGGGCGAGCGGCTCGAGCACCTCCTCGTCGAGGTACTCGTGCAGCGGTTGCCCGCTGACCTCCTCGACGACCAGTCCGAGCAGGATCGTGTTGGTGTTGCTGTACTCCCAGCCCGCACCCGGCGGGAAGTTCAGCGGGTGGGCGAAGGAGTAGCCCAGCAGTTCCTGCGGGGTGAAGCTCCGGTACGGGTCGCTGACGAGGGCCTGGAAGAAGTCCTCGTCGGCGCTGTAGTTGAACAGGCCGCTCTGCATCCGCGCGAGCTGGCGCAGCGTGATCCGGTCGCCCTCGGGCACCCCCGCCACGTACTCGCCGATCGGGTCGTCCAGGGCCACCGCGCCGTCGTCGACGAGCTGGAGCAGTGCGGTGACCGTGAAGGTCTTGGTCTCGCTGCCGATGCGGCTGTGGAAGTCGGTGCGCATGGGCGCCCCGGTGGCCTTGTCGGCGACCCCGAAGGCCGCCTCGTACCGGCAGCCCGGCCCCGACACCCCGACGATCGCCCCCGGGACGCCCGTCCGCTCCAGCGTCGCGGTGACCACCTCGTCCAGCCGCGCGGTGGCGCTGCTGTCGCACCCGACGCCGGCGCCCACCTCCACCGCCGGCTCCGCCCAGGCCGTGCCGCCCAGGGGAGCGAGGACCAGGACGCCGGTGGCGACCCCCGCCGTGAGCGCGCGGCGCCACCGCGGGCGAGGAGCGGGACCGGTTGCTGCGACCATGACGGCCTCCACCCTCGTGGCTCGACTGGCGGCGACCCTGGGGCACGCCTCCCCGGGCGGTCAAGGAGGCCCTGCGGTGGGCACGGTCCGCCCCGCGTGTCCCGACGTCCCGTGGCGGCCCGGGTCACGACGTGCTCGGTCCGCAGCTGCCGGACGCCTCGCCTCTCGTCCGGCGACGGAGGCCTTACCCGGGGGGCCGGCTGGTGCTTCACTGCGGTGTCAGCGGGGCCGGCTCGGCGGGCGCGTCCTGGGCGCGGCGCCGGCGACCGGCCCGAGGCCCCGTGGCACGGGCGAGGAGCCGCAGATGCACACGCCGACCGCACCGCCGACCCCCCGGAGCGTCCCGGCAGCCGGACCCTGCGTGGCCGGCGACATCGGCCCCGAGCGCCGGGAGATCGAGTTCGAGCCGGTCGCCGACCCGGCTCCGGCCCCGGCCGCACCGAGCCCGGCGCCCGAACCGGCACCGCCTGCACCGGTGCCCGCCCCGGCGTGACCTCCCCGGTCGACCCCGCCGCGGACCCGCCCGCCCTGGTCGCCGGGGAGCTGCGGGGCTACCGCCGCTTCCGCCTGGCCGAGGACGGTCTGCGCCCGCCGGTGCACGTCGCCGCGGGACCCTGGAGCTGGCCGGTCGAGCAGGCCCGCTGCGCGGTGGACGAGGCGCACGTGCCGCCCGCGCGCGGGTGCGGCTGCGGCCTCTACGGCTGGTACCACCCCAGCTCCACCGGCCTGGGGACGGGCTGGGGGGACGTGACGGCGGTGGTCGCCGCCCGCGGTCGGATCGTCCTCGGCGACTCCGGCTTCCGCGCCGCCGCGGCGCGCGTCCAGGCCGTCAGCCTGCCCCGCCGGGCCCGCTTCTCCCCGCGCCGTCGTCGCCGGTGCGAGCGGGTGCTGGCCGAGCGGTACCCCGGGGTGCCGGTCTACCGGTCGCGGCGGCGGATGCTGCGCCGGCATCCGCCCGAGGACCTGTCGGCCCTCGGCGTCACCGTCCGCCCCAGCACGGCGCCGCGGTACCGCTGGACCGCCCTGGCCGTGTGGCTGAGCGGCGTCCTCGCGCTGTGCTCGGTGGCGGTGGTCCCCCGCCCGGTGCTCGTCGGGATCCCCCCGGCCGGCTGGCTCGCGGCGCTCACCGGCTTGGTCCTGTGGCAGGCGGTCCTCGTCTGGCTGGTGGTCCGGGCCTCGCCGCTCCCGGGTCAGGCGCCGCGGTAGGTGCCCATCGTCCAGAGGTTGCCGTCGGGGTCGCGGACGCCGAACTCGTGGGAGCCGTAGTCGGTGTCGTGCAGCTCCCGCAGCACCTCGACGCCGGACAGCCCGCGGACGCGCTCCCAGGCCGCGTCGACGGTGGCCGGCTCGGCCGCGACGACGTAGACGCCCTGCGGTCCGAGGGCGCCCCGGTCGCCGGGCTTGCCGCGGCTGCCGAACATGACGCCGCCGCCGTCCGGCCAGCGGGCCTCGGCGTGCGCGACGGTGCCGTCCTCGTCGCGGTAGCAGGCGGTGACGGTGAAGCCGAGCCCCTCGGTCAGGAAGCGGATCCCGGCGTCGACGTCGGTGAAGCCGACGCTGGGCCAGACGGTGGGGGCAGGGGCGGTGGTGGTCGTCGCATCGGTCATGCCGGGGAGGGTGCCCCCTCGGCCGGGGCGCTGTCTTGGACGAACGGGAACTCCTCGCGCAGCCAGGTGCCGACGCTGCACCCGGCGAGGGCCCGCCACTCCCGGGCCAGGTGCGGCTGGTCGGCGTAGCCGCACCGGACGGCGACCTCGGCCAGCGGCGGACGCCGCGGGTCCAGCAGCAGCCGGCGGGTGGCCTCGAACCGGGCGATCCGCGCCGCCTGCTTGGGCGTGAGCCCGGTGGCCAGCCGGAACCGCTCGCTCAGGTGCCGCCGGCTCCACCCGACGTGCGCGGCCAGCTCCTCGACCCGGCAGCGGCCGCCACTGCCGTGCACCAGCCGCCAGGCCTCCCGCACCTCGGGCGGGACGGGGGCGACGTCGCCGCAGAGCCGGTCGAGCAGCGCCGCGTCGAGCCGGGCGAACCGCTCCGCCCAGCCGGGAGCCGCGGCCAGGTCCTCGACGAGCCGGTCCGCCGCCCGGCCGAGCACGTCGGCCAGGTCGACGGTGCGCTCGGCGAGCTCGGCCGCGGGCAGCCCGAGGAGGGCGCTCGCGGCCAGCGGGGTGAGGGCGTACTGCAGGCCGTCCTGGGGGCGGGTGGCGTCGATGAGCGCCGCCCGGGTGTGCAGGCCGCCGACGACGGCGTGGGCGGCCACCGCGGACCCGGGTCCGTTGACCCGCAGCGGTGCGGCCAGCTCCACGACCAGCGTGAGGTGGCGGGACGGCAGCCCGCGGTGCAGCCCCGTCGGCAGCGCCGGCGCGCGGTAGCCGTGCGCCACCGCGACGAACGGGCGCAGCGGAGCCGGGACGGCGTGGCGCACGAGGAGCACGGGTCGGCCTCCTCCCGTTCGCCGGCCGGTGGACGGCGCCATCCTGCCGCCGCCGGGCGGGTCCCGGGTGCGCGCCGCCCGTCGGAGGGCGGCACCGAGGGCGTCACGCCGTCTCCGGGACCAGCTCCGTCCGCGGCGCGGTGTTCGGCATCCGTCGCCAGGACCTGTTCCTCCGCCAGAACACGTAGGCGGCCAGGCCGAGCGGGATGGGCAGGACGTAGGTCAGGGCGCGGTAGACCAGGACCGCCGCGGCGACCGAGGCGCGCGCCCCGCCGGCCGCGGACAACCCGGTGATCAGGGCCAGCTCGACCACGCCGAGCCCGCCCGGGGTGAACGGGACGGCGGTCAGCAGTCGGGCGAAGGCGAACACGGCCAGCACCTCGGGCCACCCGACCTCGCTGCCACTGACCCCGGCGAACCGCAGCGCCAATAGCAGGACGAGGAACAGCGACAGGTGGCTGAGGAGGGTGGCCAGCGTGATCCAGTGCCAGCGGGCGTGCAGCAGCAGCGCGGTGCGGTCGCGGAACCGCCCCGTGGCCCGCTCCCAGCCGTGCACCGGGGGGCGGTGCACGAGGCGCAGCAGCGCCGAGGCGGCCCGGCCTGCGATCGTCCCGATGCGGGCGGCGCTCTCGCGGCTGCGCAGCAGCAGGCCGAGGACCACGACGGCGGCGGCCAGCCCGGCCACGCCGGCCAGGCCGGCGGCCAGCCGGCCGGCGGTCGGCGGGGCGGTGAACGCGAGCAGGGCCAGCGCGAGCACCGGCGTGCCGAGCTTGACGAAGTTGTTCCACAGCCCCGAGACGAGCAGGGACACCGACGTGCGGGACCGGGAGAAGCCCCACGAGGAGTTCATCCCGTAGGTCAGCCCAAGGGCGAGGGCCGCGCCGCCGACCACCGTGTTGGACACCGCCGTCGTGGTCAGGCTCGACACCGTCGCCTGCCGCAGCGTCAGCCCCGGCATCGTCGCGACCATCACGAACTGGTAGGTGACGAGGTTCCACGCCGCGGCCAGCAGGAGGACGACGACCTCGACGGCCGTCATGCCCGCGACGGTGGCCCAGACGTCGGACAGGCTGGTGAACTGCGGCAGGAACCAGGCGAAGACGGCGACGACGAGCGCGACCGACAGCAGCGGCCCCAGCGCGCGCCGCCACCACGGCCGGCGGCGACGTCCGGCGACCGGCACGGCGGCGGTCACGGCGTCCCGTCCTCCGGCGCGGGGCCGTCGAGGTGCAACCGGCCGCCGCTGTCCTCGTGCACGTACGCCGCCACGTCCGCGCGGCGGACCACGTCGATGCTCTCCGTGGCCACCGCCAGGGGCTCGGCGCGGTAGTCGCCGTCGAGCCGGAAGACCATCGCCAGGCACCCGCCGTCGAAGACGTAGAACCGGGTGCCGACGTACTGCGGGTGGACCTGGGTCACCCACTCCAGGCGGCGCAGCCCTTCCCGGTCGCTCGGGATCTCGGTGGCGTCCCGGGTGTCGCAGGACTCGGTCAGCCGCGCCTCGATGGCCCGGACGCCGTCCCGGTCGGAGTCCAGCCAGAACCCGCCGGAGCCGTCGCGGACCTCGACACCGGCCAGGCGCCAGCCCAGCGGGACGGCGTCCAGGCACGGCACCCACGCCGCGGAGGGCACCGCCTGCGCCATGAGGACCACCCCGCGGGCGGGCTCGCCGTCGTCCCCCGCCCGGCAGGCCAGCTCGTCGCTGCCCAGCGACGCCGGCGCCGTGCACCCGACCAGCAGGGCAGCCGTGAGGGCCGCTGCGGGGGACAGCCACCGGGTCCTCACAGCGGGGACCACATGATCACGTTGAGGGCGAGGCCGAGGGCGAGCACCAGGCCCAGCAGGGTGGCCGCGGTCAGGCCCACGCGTCGCATGGACCAGCGCTGGATCCGCACCGCCGGCAGCCGATAGGGCAGCAGCCGGAGGAACTCCGCGTGCAGGTCCCGGCCCTGCTGCCGCAGCATCCGCCGCAGCTGGCTGGGCATCGTCAGCCCGCGGGTCGCGGCGAACGCCTCCGCGATCTCCTCGTCGGAGAAGTGCAGCCGGGCGCGGCGGTACACCCGTGCGGCGTCGGTGCGCAGGGCGAGCACCAGCATCATGTTGGCGAGGTCGACCGCCTGCCGCCACGGGCTGGGCCGGACCTCCGCGAACGCCGAGTCGATGAGGAACAGCGTCCCGTCGCGGACCAGCACGTTGGCCGGCTTGACGTCGCGGTGCGCCACCCCGATCTCCCACATCCGGCGCACCACGGACAGGCCCTGGTCGATGACCTCGTCGTCGACGACGACGTCGGGGTCGCCGATCTCCCGCCCCCCGGCGAGGAACTCGGCGACGAGCAGGTACTCGCGCTCCGGGGTGATCTCCACGATCCCCATCGGGTGCGGCACGGGCAGCCCGGCGTCCCACAGCAGGCGGAGGACGTAGTCCTCGTACTGCACCAGGCGCCGGACGCTGTGGTAGGGCTTCTCGTCCTCGAGCCGGCCGTACAGCAGCGTGCGGCCGAGCTTGAACCAGCGGTCGGAGCGCAGGTGCGTCGCCGCGTAGAGCTTGCCGAAGACCCAGCTCTCGCCCTCGCTGTGCCCCGGGTCGGCCTTGACCGTGATCCTCAGCGGGGTGGAGCCCCCCGAACCGGCCAGGCCGAACGGGGTGACCTGCGTGGCGACCAGCCCGAGCTGGTCCTGCAGGGCGCGGACGATCGCCCGGCCGCGGCCCCCGGTCACGTCCAGGTGGGCCGGGCTGCCGCGGCTGTACCGCACCGGGTACACCTCGTTCGGCGTGAGCAGCCGGAACGCCGCCAGCGGCGCCGCCACGCCGAGGACCACGCCGGCGAGCACGTCGGTGGGGTGGTCCTGCGCCAGGTACAGCCGGGACGCCGCGGTGCCCGCGAGCAGGGCGACGACGACCCACTTGCCGACCGTCCGCCACCGCCCGGCCGGGATGAGCGCGTAGACGGCGCTGACCAGGGAGGCCGTGAGCACGGTCATCGGCACCGACGGCATGGCGAAGCCCGACCACGGTCCGAGGATCTCCACCCCGTAGGGCCGGGGTCGCTGCAGCGTGGCGGCGGCTTGGGCGGAGAGGGCGGGCACCAGCAGGCAGACCCCCAGCCACACCAGCAGGTGCCGCCACCGCCGGGACGCCACGAGGACCACGACGGTGACCAGCCAGACGGTCCTGACCGCGGCCGGGGTCGCGAGCCCGCCGGCGACCTCGGCGACCCGGGTGAGGCCGGGCGAGCGCACCTCGCTGATCGCCTGCAGCACGCGGGTGTCGACCAGGTCGACCACCGCGATGCTGCCGGTCACGACCCCGACGGTCCACAGCAGGACGACCGCGGCGCTCAGGCCCAGCCACCACTTCCCCGACGCGGCGAGGTGGCGGGGCAGCGGCGGAGGCTCCCCGGAGGGGCGGCGACGTCGGCGCACGCGCACGATGGCCTGCGGCGCCGGGCGGACGCCTGGTCGCGGGGAGGCCGCCTGGAGCGGCACCTGCGGCAGGGACGCCATGCCGTCGAAGCGTCCTCCCCGCGGCGGCGCGCGACCATCCCCTTTGGTCCCGGATGCGGCTACGTTGCGCGGGGGCACACCCCGGCATGGGGGAGGAGGCGCCGTGCGACCTTCCCGCGCCCGGCTGGCCGGCGCACTCGCGCTCCTCCTGGGGACACTGGGGACCGCCTGCGGCAGCACGGCGACGGTGCCGTCCCCGGCGACGGAGCCGACGACCGAGGCCGTCGTGATCGCGTCCTACGACTTCCAGGAGAACCAGATCCTGGCCGAGGTGTACGCCGAGGCCGCCCGGCGGGACGGCGTGCCCGTCGTGGTCGACCACGGCATCGGCACGCGGGAGGTCGTCGCGCCGGCCCTGCAGCAGGGCCTGGTCCACGCCGTCATCGACTACCTCGGCACCGCGCTCGTGTTCGCCCGTCCGCAGACCCAGCCCGGGGAGCGGTCACCGGGCGAGCTGCACGCCGCACTGCGGCTCACCCTCGGACCGCACGGCGTGACCGTGCTCCGGGCCGCCGCGGCCGAGGACCAGAACGGCTTCGCCGTCGCCGACTCCTTCGCCGAGGAGCACGGTGTCCGGCAGCTGTCGGACCTCGCCCCGCTCGCGCCACAGCTGCGCTTCGGCGGCCCCCCGGAGTGCCCGGAACGGCCGTTCTGCCTGCAAGGCCTGCGGGAGGTCTACGGCCTGCAGTTCGACGAGGTGGAGGCGATGCCCTCCCGCGTGGCGACCATCGAGGCGCTGGTCTCGGGCCGGATCGACGTCGGCCTGGTCGAGACGACCGCCGCCCGGCTGGCCGTCGCGCCGATCGTGCTGCTGGTCGACGACCGGGGCCTCCAACCGCACGAGAACGTCGTCCCCCTCGTGCGCACCGACGTCCTGGAGCGCTGGGAGGGTCTCGAGCCGGCGTTCGACGCGGTCAGCGCCCGGCTGACCACCGAGGCGCTCGTGGAGCTCAACCGCGCCGTGGAGCTCGACGGCCTGACCCCCGCCGAGGCCGCCGCCCAGTGGTGGGACGGCGGTTGACCGGCCGGCACGTCGCGCCGACCGGATGGGTGGGCACTGATCGGCAGGTCCGTCGCCGCGTCCTGCCGATCCGCGCACCCGATTGCCGGCGATCGGCGGCAGAGCCGCTGAAGTGGAGAGGGTGCGCCATCAGGGACTCGAACCCCGAACCCGCTGATTAAGAGTCAGCTGCTCTGCCAATTGAGCTAATGGCGCGTGTCACCCGGCTGCACCGGGCGGCAGGGGAGAACGATACCAGCGCCCTCCTGCGCGCCGGCGAGGTGTTCCGGCGCCCGGCGGCCGTCCCCCGGCACGGCTCCGACGTGGACACTGGTGGGTCGGTGCAACCAGTCGTCCGGGATGACGGCTGCGCAGGACACAGAGGGGATCGCGATGAGAGGGACGTCTGCGCTGGTCACGGCGACGGCGCTGGTCCTGCTGAGCGGCTGCCAGGGCAGTGGCGGGGGCGGGACGGCGGCGGCGCCGACGACGACCGCGGCACCGCCCCCGGTCGCGGTCGAGGTCTCGCCGGCCGACGGTGCGATCGATGTCTCACCCACGGTCCCGCTCGAGATCTCCGTCACCGACGGCGAGCTCACCGAGGTGGACGTCGTCGACGGCGCCGGTGCGGAGGTCCCCGGCTCGGTGGCCGACTCGGCCGGGGACCCGGCCGTCGACGTCTGGACGCCGGACAGCCCGCTCGCGTACGGCACCACCTACACGCTGACCGCGACGGCCGAGGGCGAGGGCGCCGAGCCCGCCGCGGCCGCGACCACCTTCACCACGGTCACCCCGCAGAAGCAGCTGACGCCGTCCATCGGACCGCTGGACGGTCAGACCGTCGGCGTCGGCATGCCCATCCGCGTCTACTTCGACCGTCCGGTGATCGACAAGGCCACCGTCGAGCGCAACCTGCGGGTGACCAGCTCGACCCCGACCGACGGCGTCTGGAACTGGTTCAGCGACACCGAGGTGCACTTCCGCCCGTCGGGGTACTGGCCGGAGAACACCGACGTGACCTTCGACGCCGACCTCTACGGCGTCGACCTCGGCAACGGCGTGTGGGGCGAGACCGACCGCACGGTCTCCTTCCGGATCGGCGAGCGGCACGTGTCGATCGCCGACGCGGGCACCCACCAGATGGAGGTCTACGACGGCGACCAGCTGGTGCAGACCTTCCCGATCAGCGCCGGCAGCCCGGACAACCCCAGCTACAACGGCGCCCACGTGGTCACCGAGCTGAACCGCCACCGCGTCATGGACTCCAGCACCTACGGCGTCCCGGTCGACAGCCCCGATGGCTACCGCACGCCGGTCGAGTACGCCGTCCGCATCTCCGACAGCGGCGAGTTCGTGCACGCCGCCCCGTGGTCGGTGGCCCAGCAGGGCCGGGAGAACGTCTCCCACGGCTGCATCAACCTCTCGACCGAGAACGCCCGCTGGTTCTTCTCGTTCTCGCAGCCCGGCGACGTCGTGGAGATCCGCGGCTCCGACGCCGGGACGCTGCGGTCGGACGTCTACGACTGGACCATCCCCTGGGAGCAGTGGCGGGCCGGCAGCGCGCTCACCTGAGCGTTTCCCCGCGCCGCGCCCGGGGAATGATCACCCGGTCCCCGAGTCGAGGAGAGTGCCGTGGACACCTGGGTGATCGTGCTGATCGTCGTGGTCGTGGTGGCGTTGCTGGCCGTGCTCGCCCTGACGATGGCCAAGCGCAACCGGATCAACGGAGCCCGCAAGCGGGAGCAGGCGCGGAACCACCTGCGCGAGGCCGAGCTGCGCAGGACGCAGGCCGAGAAGGAGCAGGCGGCCGCCGAGGAGCAGGCCGCCCGTGCCCGCCGGGAGCGCGCCGAGATGGAGGAGCGGCTCCGTCGCGAGGAGCAGGAGGCCCGGCAGCGGGCGACCACCGCGGAGGAGCACGCGTCCGCGGCCGAGCAGCTGCGCGCCAAGGCCGAGAAGCTGGCCCCGGGCCTGGCCGACCAGCACGGCCGACACCCCGACGGCCGCGCACCGCAAGCCGCCGACGACCGGACGCAGACCTACCAGCAGGCCACCGATCCGGACCAGCCCGCCGGCGGCGCCACCCGCCGCTGAGTTCCGGCCCCTCGGACGGTCTGACGTCCGAGGGGCCTCTCGACGCCCCGCCGACCTCCGGGAGGGGCGCCATGACCGACCTGCTCGCCATCGGCACGCGCAAGGGCCTGTGGCTGGCCCGCAGTGACGACGACCGCCGCACCTGGACCCTGGGGGAGCCGCACCTGCTCGCCCAGGAGGTCGCGGCCGTCTCGATCGACACCCGCGGCCCGGCCCCGCGCGTGCTGGCGGGCATCCAGTACGGGCACTGGGGCCCGACGGTCATGTGGTCCGACGACCTCGGCGCGAGCTGGCAGGAGACCGAGGCCGGCGCCATCCGCTTCCCCGAGGACACCGGCGCGGCGCTGGCCCGCGTCTGGCAGCTGCGCCCCGACAGCGCTGACCGGCCCGGCGTCGTGTGGGCCGGCTGCGAGCCGCACTCGCTGTGGCGCAGCACCGACGGCGGCTGCAGCTTCGAGTTCGTCCGCGGTCTGTGGGACCACCCGCACCGGCCGACCTGGGAGCCCGGCGGCGGAGGTGGAGCGGTGCACACGGTGCTGCCCGACCCCGCCTCGGACCGGGTGACCGTGGCGATGAGCACCGGCGGTGTCTACGTCAGCGAGGACGGCGCCTCGACGTGGGAGCCGCGCAACGCCGGCATCAGCGCCGCCTTCCTGCCCGAGCCCGCGCCCGAGTACGGCCAGTGCGTGCACAAGGTCGCCGTCGACGCGGCCGGCCCGGACCGGATGTACGCGCAGAACCACTTCGGCGTCTTCCGCACCGACGACGCCGGGAAGGCCTGGACGTCGATCGCCGAGGGCCTGCCCGCCGACTTCGGCTTCCCGGTCGTCGCCTCGCCATCCACCCCCGGCACCGCCTGGGTGGTGCCGCTGGTCGCCGACGTGCAGCGGGTGCCGCCGGAGGGCCGGCTGCAGGTGCACCGCACCCGCGACGCGGGGGAGACCTGGACCGCGCTGACCACCGGCCTGCCCGACGGCTGCTGGGCGGCCGTCGTGCGCGACGCCGTCTGCGCCGACCAGGCCGAACCGACCGGGCTCTACGTCGGCACCCGCGACGGGTGCGTCTACGCCAGCGCCGACGAGGGCGACACCTTCGGCCTGGTGGCCGACCACCTGCCCGACGTGCTCGTCGTCCGCGCCGCCCGGATCCCGGCATGAGGGTCGAGGTGGTGCTGCCCGGCGTCCTCGCCGACCTGGCCGGCGGCACCCGGCACCTGGAGGTCGCCCCGAGCGGGGGCACGCTCGCCGACCTGCTCGACACGCTGGCCGCCGTCCACCCGCGGCTGGCCCGCCGGATCCGGGACGAGGCCGGCGCGCTGCGGCGCTTCGTCAACGTCTACGTGGACGGCGACGACGTCCGGTTCACCGGGGGGCTGGCGGCTGCGGTGCCCGACGGCGCCGTCGTCCAGGTGCTGCCGTCGGTGGCCGGCGGGTGAGCGGACAGGGGCGGGAGCCCGGCAACGAGCGCCGGCGAGCGAGGAGCGCAGCCTCCCGCGGGAGCGAACGGGATCGCTGGGTCACAGGACGGCGAGCGTCGCGCACTCCGCGCACAGCTGCGAGCTGTCGTAGTCCTCCGGCGGCCACACGGTCTGCTCGTCCACCGCGACGTAGGCCCCGCACAGCGCCTTGCGGCTGCGGCCGTTCACCTTGCCGATGGTCGCGTGCGCCGGCCCGATCTGCCGCGGGACGAGCCCCTCCGCGCTGCCCACCGAGCCGACCATCACGACGGCGTGAGCGGTTCCGTAGGAGTACGCGAGAGTCATGGCCCCAGGGTCGCCAGGAGGAGCCGGGCCGGGCAGCACCCGGGAGGTGCGTGTCGGCTGCACCCGTCCCAGCCGTCGCTGCCGTCACAGCGGAGCACTGCCGATGGTGAGACCGGATCGGACTCAACTGTTCTGGTCCGGGGACCGAAGAGCGTTCGTGACCACCACGCCCGTGCGCACGGCGCACGCCGACGAGGACGCCCCGAGCGGGTTCTGGGCGGCCGTCCCCCGGGGTGCCCGGCTCGACGCCCGCAGCTTCGGAGCCCGCCACCGGGTGACCACGGGGGTGCTGATCGCCCACGTGCCCGTCCTCGCGGTGATCGGGCTCGTCCGCGATGTGGGCGGCTGGCTGCTGTGGGGGCAGCTCGCCGTCATCGCCGTCCTGGTGGTCCTCGGCCTGGCCCTGCGCGGCCAGGTGGCCCGGGCCGCCGCCGTCGGACTCGGGCTCATGGTCGGCGCCGACGTGCTGCTCCACGTCGGCGGCGGCCTCACCGACCTGCACATCTGGTTCTACGTGCTGCTCCCGCTGGTCGCGCTGTACCAGATGTGGACGCCGTTCCTGCTGGCCGTGGCCTTCGTCGCCGTCCACCA
Source organism: Geodermatophilus obscurus (assembly GCF_900143215.1). Taxonomy (GTDB): domain Bacteria; phylum Actinomycetota; class Actinomycetes; order Mycobacteriales; family Geodermatophilaceae; genus Geodermatophilus; species Geodermatophilus obscurus_A. The sequence continues at coordinate 125,993 of NZ_FRDM01000001.1, forward strand.
CACGGTCACGGGCATCTGGCTGCCGACGTCGGTGTCGACCACCCACCAGGCGCACGAGCACCCCATGGCCTTCGCCGCCCTGCACGCGGCCTTCCTGCTGGTGGAGGCGACCTTCCCGACCTACGGGTGGCGGTACGCCGAGCAGTCCGAGTCCGGGCGGCGCGCACAGCAGCGCCTGGCCGAGGAGCAGCGCGCCGCCCACGACCGGGCCGAGCTCGCGCTCGCCGAGGAGCGGGCGCGCACGGCGGACGACGCCGCCCGGCAGGCCCAGGACCGGGAGGACCGCGCCGCGCGGCTCGGGGAGCGCATCTCCGGCCTCGTGGACGCCGGCCGCCGGCTGGACGAGAACGTCGCCACCGCCACCGACGTGATGGAGGGGCTGCGCTCGGCGATCGCCGAGATCGCCGCCGCGGCCAGCGGCGCGAGCACCACCGCCCGGGAGGCGAGCGCGCGGTCGCGCACCGGCGCCGCGACCGTCGACCGGCTGGCCGGGACCATGGCCGAGATCGACCAGATCGCCGGCAGCATCTCCTCGATCGCCGACCAGACCAACCTGCTGGCGCTCAACGCCACCATCGAGTCGGCCCGCGCGGGGGAGGCGGGCAAGGGGTTCGCCGTCGTCGCCGGGGAGGTCAAGGACCTCGCGCTGGAGACCGCACGGGCGACCGAGCGGATCCGGTCCGTCGTCGACGCCGTCCGCCAGGAGGTCGAGGCGGCCGGCACCGCGCTGGGCAGCGTCGAGGACATCATCCGCGGCGTCGTCGACGCGCAGGGCACGATCGCCGCCGCCGTCGAGGAGCAGAACGCGGCGACCGCGCAGGCGCAGGAGGCCATCGCCGGCGCCTCGCGCGAGGCGACGTGCATGGCCGCCGACCTGCAGCGGATCGTCGACGGAGGGCACTGACCACCCCGCGCCGCGCGGACCCGGTCTCACGACACGGCCCTCCGTGGGCGGCTACTCGCGGACCACCCACACCTCGGCCGGTCCCTGTGGCGTGGTCCGCACCTCCACGGGCTCGAAGCGCTGGTAGACCCCGAACCAGCGGGGCCCGTCGTAGACCAGCACCGAGGACGTCAAGAGCTCGGCGGCCACCTCGTCGATCTCGCCGTGCCGCGGGCCACCCCAGTGGAAGATCAACGGCATGGGGGCACGCTAGCCCTGTCCTGTCCCGACGTCGCCGGCAGGACGGCGCGAGACCGGTACGTCGGGTCGGTCCGACGCGGACGTCGGTGCCCACGTCCTCCTGGTGCGCGTAGGGTCGGAACCGGCGCGTGGGACGTCCACCGCCACCGCCGACCGCGCGTCGAGCAACGACGTGCAGCCCGCACGGGATCCGGGATCGGGTCCCGCGGCCGAGGTCACCAGCCCCCGGTTCGAGCAGACCGGATGCCCTCCGTGGCCCGCAGTCAGGACCCGCAGCCCGCGATCGCCGCGGAGGCGCTGGAGCGCCTGGGCCGGCTGTCGCTGCGCGAGCTGTCGATGGACGACCTGCTGCAGACCGTGGCCGACCTGGTCAACACGGCGATGCCCGGCGACCCCCCCGGCACCGGCCTCCTGCCCAGCGACCGCGCATAGCGACCGCCTCAGAGCCCGGAGCTGCGGGCCCGTCAGCGGCCACCGCGACCTCCCGGGGGTCCTGGCGGTCAGGCCCCGCCGCTCCGGACCACGGGGCGGCGGGGCCGCCCCCCGTGCTCGCGACGGCGCCCTGTGCTGTGCAACCAGGTCGTTCCCGCCGAACAGCGCAGAGCGCGCTGCGCAGCCGGATCGTGATCGAGCCGGCCAAGGGCGTGCTGTCGGCGCGGGCCGGCATCAGCGTGGGGGAGGCGTTCACCCGCATGCGGACCCACGCCCGGCACAGCGGTGGACAGCTGGCGACCGTCGCGGAGGCCGTGGTGACCGGCACGCTGGACCACGGCGACCTCGAGCCGGTGACCGACTCGTCGTGAGCGAGACGCGGGCCCGCCGCGCCGCTGCCGGGGGCAGGAGCCGCCGGTGTCCACTACGTAGCCGCTCCAGGCACCGGTGGGCGCCTGAGGGCACGGAACGACACGAGGCCCCTACGCGGCGCACCCATCACGCGGGCCTCGTGTCGTCGTGGACCCGCGCGCGCCGGAACCCGCCCGGTGGCCTGGGCGCAGGTGCAGGCTGTGGCCCTCTCCGCGTCGCACCTCGGGAGGAACGACCATGCCACCCCTGATCGACCTGGACAGCGCGGCTACGTCCGCACCGCGGATGCGCGCGTCAGACACCGACCGGCTGACCACCGTCGAGCGACTGCAGGACGCGGTGGCCCGCGGCCTGCTCACGCCGGACGAGGGCAGCGAGCGGATGGCCGACGCCTTCGCCGCCATCCACCTGACCGACCTCGACCCGCTGACCGAGGACCTGCCGCCGACGCCGCCCGAGCGCACGGCGCCGGGCTGGCGGTCGCTCGGGGCGCTCGCGGTCGAGCAGGTGCGGACCTCCGTGACCAGCGCCACCGGGCGTCTGGGGACGGCGCGGGTGGCGGTCGTGCTCCTCGTCACCTCCCTCGTCCTCGTTCTCGTCGGCGCCCTGGGCGGGGTGGCGCTGTCCGACAGCGGTGGCGGCGGGGGCGGTGACGGCGGCTGGCACGAGTACCGGCATCCCCACTGGGACGACGACCGGGATCACGACTGGGACGACTGACAGTCGATCCCGCCGCTCCCCGGAGATCGGGTCGGGTGAGCGGCGGTGCGCGACTGGCAGGCCTCGCCGAGGACCGCGGTGTGCTCGGCGCGTGCGAGTTGGAGGCGCCCGCCGGGTGGCAGGGCGCCGCGCTGCGACCCGGTCCTGGTCCGGAACGAGCTCCCGGGCTCCGGCCTCCTGTCGCTGCGTGCGACCGATCGCCGAGAGGCGACCGTCGGGCCGGTCGTCACCTACCGCGGCCGCGGGGTCCTGGTGAACGTCGGCGGCGCCGGAACGCAGGGAGGCCCTGGCCAGCGAACTGATGGCATGCTGCGCCTGGACCGTAGGGCTCGGTCGTGTTGCCCGGTGATCGTGCCGGCTGGTGACACGATGGCCGTCGTTCTGGCCTGCCGTTGTGCCCGTTCCTCGGCCCATCATCGACGCTGACGCGGCGCGTGTGCGCGCTGCCGTGGCAGGCGTTCGCGCAGCCCAGGAGAGGCTGGAGAAGGTCGTCGCCCAGGCGTTGAGGAACGGGGCGTCGGTGCGTTCGGTCGCCGAGCTCGGGCTGTCGGCGAACACGGTGCAGAAGTACGGTCGAGCGCACGGCTGGCCGACCGAGCAGAACCGGGAGCGCTTCTACGAATCTCGCTACGACCGGGAGGACCGCGAGGAGCAGGAGAGCCGGGACGGCGCGGAGCGGGCATAGGGCGGCCCCACCAGCTGCGCTGCAGGACCAGTGAGGCCTGACCTGCGAGGCTCTCCTGATGAACGCCACCGGCTGGAAGTGACGCTACGCCGCATTCCCGTGGCGAGCGGCGAGCAGTGCAACCGGTGACACGATCACCGGCGCGATCCTCAGCAACCCGTAGTGTTCGTGCGGACGCGCGACAACGACCGCGGGTCGATCGTGCGTCAGGCAGCAGCGCACACCACGCGGGCCGCGACCCGCGACCGAGGTCGACGAGCCCCCGGTGCCACCAGACCGGAGGGCCAGTCGTGGCCGACAGGCAGAACTCTCAACCAGCCGACCCCGCCGAGGCGCTGGAGCGCCTGGGTCGGCTGTCCTTGCGCGAGCTGTCGATGGACAACCTGCTGCAGATGGTGGCCGACCTGACGAAGTCGGTGATGCCCGGCGACACCGAGGCATCGGTGCTGCTGCTGGTCAAGGACACGCCGACAACGGTCGTCTCCACCGGTGCGCTCGCCACCGACCTCGACGAGACGCAGTACGACAGGGGACACGGTCCCTGCCTGCACGCCGCCCGCACCGGCGAGATGATCGAGATCTCCGACACTCGGGCCGAGGATCGCTGGCCCGACTACACGCCTCGCGCCGTCGAGCGCGGCAACCTCAGCTCGCTGTCGATCCCGCTCGCCATCGATCCGGACGAGCAGGTCACCGGCGCGCTGAACATCTACGCCCGTCGCCCCGACGCCTTCGACGAGGCCAGCCGGTCCGTGGCCACCCGGTTCGGCCCCTACGCCGCGATCGCCACCGGCAACCTGTACGCCTACCAGTCCGCGCGGGACCTGGCCGAGAACCTGCAGTTGGCCATGGAGTCGCGGGCGGTCATCGACCAGGCGAAGGGCATGCTGATCGAGCGCTACAAGCTCACCCCGGACGCAGCCTTCCAGCTGCTGGCGCGGGTCTCCATGACCTCCAACCAGAAGCTCCGCGACATCGCCGACGAACTCGTCCGGACCGGCGAGCTCCGCCTCCCGTAGCGCACCGCCCGCTCCGTCGCACCGCGCCGGCGGGGCGGGCCATACGAGCCGCGATTGCCGGCTACGCCACCAGCAGCCGCCGCTGCCCCCCGATCCGGCCCCGGGCGAGGGGGCAGCGGGGTCCCGATTGCCGCCGTCGACGGCACCGGAACAGGTGGAGGCCCTGGTCAGGGAACCGACCAGGGCCTCCACCGCGTGGGGTGAGTGACGGGGCTCGAACCCGCGACACCCAGGATCACAACCTGGTGCTCTACCAGCTGAGCTACACCCACCACGTCTCCCGGACGGCCGCTCGACAGCGGGTCGTCCGGGGAACCGGCACCACGATACCGGAGACCCTCAGGCGTCCGACGCGGCCGGGGGTTCCTGCGGGGGCACGCCGGCGTCCTCGGCGGCGAACAGCTCGGCGAAGGACGCCGTGACCGTCGCGGCGGCCGCCTGCGCCTGGGACGTCGAGGGGCCCGGGCCGTCGACGAACACGGTCCGCCGGTAGTACGCCAGCTCGCGCACCGACTCGATGATGTCGGCCAGCGCGCGGTGGGCCAGCCCCTTCTGCGGTTGGGCGAAGTACACCCGGGGGAACCAGCGACGGGCCAGCTCCTTGATCGAGGAGACATCGATCATCCGGTAGTGCAGGTGGTCGTCGAGCTCGGGCATGTCGCGGGCGAGGAAGCCGCGGTCGGTGCCGATCGAGTTGCCGCACAGCGGCGCCGTCCGCCGCTCGGGCACGAACCGCTTCAGGTAGGCCAGCAGCTGCTGCTCGGCCTCGGCGACGGTCAGCGTCGAGGCCCGCACCGCCTCGGTGAGACCGGACTTGGCGTGCATCTCGGTGACGACGTCGACCATGCCCTCCAGCGCGGCATCGTCGGCGGAGATGACCAGGTCCAGGCCGGGGTCGAGGACGTTGAGCTCGGAGTCGGTGACCAGCACCGCGACCTCGATGAGCTTGTCCCGGGTGAGGTCCAGCCCGGTCATCTCGCAGTCGATCCAGACCAGGTGTCCCGCGCTGTCCGCCACGGGGGTCGACCCTACGTCGCACCCCAGGCGGCTGCCCGCACGGCAGGCGATGCGGAACCCGCCACTCCCGTACTCCTCGGGAACCGGGATCGGGCCCTGCGCGCCGCTACGCTCCGCCGGACCGCCCCGAGTCCAGGAGTGCTCCCGTGCCCCGTGCCGCCCCCGTCGCCGACCGAGCGGCCTCGCCGGCCCCGGGCTCGGTGCGGACCGCCCTGCGCCACCCGGTCGGGACCCTCCGGTGGCTGTGGCCGGCCTACGTCACGCCGGGCCGTCCCGGCCGCCCGACGACCCAGCAGGAGGTGCGCTGGATCTACTCGGCGTGGCTGGGGGCCTTCGCGCTCAAGATGCTCGGCTCGTCGTGGGACGTCTCCTGGCACTTCAGGTGGCTCCGCGACGACCTGGCCCCGCCGCACCTGCTCAACTCCGCCGGTACCGTCGTGGTCGTCGCGCTGGTGCTCTTCTCCAGCTACACCGGCTACGGCGTCGACCGCCGCGCGCTGCGGCTGATGCAGGGAGGCACGGCGGTCTTCCTCCTCGCCGTCCCGATCGACATCGTCAACCACCGGATCAACGGGCTGGACATCACCAGCTGGAGCCCCAGCCACGCGCTGCTGTACCTCGGGACGGCGGTCATGCTGGCCGGAGCGGTCCGCGGCTGGTGGCTGTACGCCGCGCCGGGGCGCACCCGGAACCTGGTCGCCCTGGGCCTGTGGCTGTTCTTCGTCGAGAACGCCGTCTTCCCGAACCAGCACCAGGAGTACGGCGTCCTGTCGCTGCGCGCCTACGAGGCCGGCCGGACGACGGCCGAGCAGCAGCTGCTGGACTTCGCCGTCGCCCAGGCGCAGAGCCCGACGTCGTTCATGCTCCCCGTGCCGTCCTGGGTGCACCCGGCCTGGCTGCTGTGCGCCGGGCTGTTCTCCCTCGTCGTCGTCCGGCGGGTGACCGGCCTGCGCTGGGCCGCGACCGTCGTCGCCGCCGCCTACCTGGCCTACCGCGCCGCCACGTGGCTGGGACTGGTCGTGATCGGCTTCCCGCCGTCGGTGCTGCCGCTGGCGCTGCTCGCGGGCGCGGTCGCCGTCGACCTGGCTGTCTCTCACCGGCTGCCCGGCTGGTTGGCCGGACCGCTGGTGGCCGCGGTCACCTATCTGGCCGGCGCCCTGCTCGCCGCCGTCGGTGCCCTGCCCCCGTGGAACTGGGAGCCGGAGGTGGTGCTGCTCACCGGCGCGGGGTTCACGCTGCTCTGGGCGGGCCTCGACGCCGTCGTCCGCAGCCGCTCGCTGGCCGCCTGGTGCACGCCCCTGGAGGAACACGGGGACACCCCGGCCGCCCCGGCAACGGGCGGCGCGCCGACCCGCTGAGCGTCCCGGACCGTCCCGTCACATGCCGTAGCGTCGGAGCCGGCCCTGCCGGTGACCGCGCTGCGGTCCGGCGCTCCGCGGCCACGCGCCGCCTCACCGCCCCTGCTCGCTCCCGGAGGACCGACGTGCTGGCCCTGACCCCCCGGCCGCTGCAGACGGCGGGGGAGCGTGCGCTCTTCGCCGAACTGGCCCGCTGGGACACCGGCGGCGCGGTCCGGGGTGCGGTCGTCGCCTCGCTGCCGGTCCTCGACGGGCCGGTGGGCCGCCGGATCTCCGACGCGGTGCTCTTCGTGCCCGAGGGGCTGGCCGTCGTCCGCATCGCCGAGGTGCCCCGGCAGCGCGGCGTGGTCACCGCGCTGCCCGAGGCGTCGTGGACCATCGGCCCCGAGGCCGGCCGCCCGGGCGAGGTGCTGCAGCTCTCCGGGGGCGGGTCCACCCCGCTGGACGGGCTGATGCGCGCCGGCATGGACACCGCCGTGCGGCTGCGCCGCGCCGGCCTGGAGCCGGGCCGGATCGCCCGGCTGACCGTGCTGGTCGGCGACCTCTCCGGCCTGGTCCCCGCCGACGGCGACCTGGGCGAGGGTGACCAGGTCGCGCTGCTCGAGACCCGCTCGCTGCTGCTGGGCATCGCCCGCTCGGCCCGCTACACCGGCGTCGCCAACCCGCGCCTGTGGACGACGGCCGACGTGCGCGCCGCCCTCGAGGCCCTCGAGCTCGACGGCCGGGTGCCGACCACCCAGGAGCTCAACGGCGAGGGCTTCCCCTACTCGCCCTACGTGCTGCGGACGCCCGAGCTGCTCGCCCCGGCCGCGATGGCCGCGGCGGTGGTGGGGACGGAGGTCGGGGGAGCGGCCCCGGTGCCGGCGGCGCACCACCCGGCGCCGCACGCCGCCGCGCCCGAGCCGCTGCGTCCGCTGGTCGACCCGGCGGCCGCCGCGGCGGTGGCCGCTGCCGCGATCCGCGCCGACGAGGAGGCCGCCCGCGCCGCAGCCCCCGCCTACGCGTGCGCCCGGGACCTGGCCGTCGCCCCGCCGGCCCGGCCGCTGGACACCCTCGTCGGGCCCACCGCCGGCGTGCGCGAGGACGAGAGCGGTGGCATCGGCGGGCTGTTCACCGGCGGAGAGCCGGTCGACGCCGAGCCGATCGCCTCCCAGCCCGCTGTGCCGCCGGCCCGCGTCGAGCCCCCGGCCGCGCCGCCCGCCTCCGGTGCCCGGCCCGTCGCCGTTCCCGTGGCCGCGCCGCGCCGGCGGCAGCGCTCGCCGCGGCGCACCGCGCTGTTCGTCGCGGCCGCCCTGCTGCTCGTCGTCCTCCTCGGGTTGGGCGTGACCACACTGTTCGGCGGGGACGACGAGGCGAGCGCCGGTGCGTCGCCGTCCACCGCCGCGCAGACCGGAGCGCGCGCCGGGACCGGCGGCGGGCCGCAGCCCGGGCAGATCGAGACGGTCGACGGCCGCACCTTCGTCCTCCAGCGGGTGCAGAGCGACCCGACCTGCGTCGGCAACGCCTATGGCACGGTGGCCGGCTTCTTCGCCGCCACCGACTGCGCGGGCCTGGCGCGGGCGCTGTACTCGACCGACGTCGGCGGCCGGCCGGTCGTCGTCTCGGTGTCGGCGGCCGACATGGGTGAGCAGAGCGGCGCCCTGGCGCTGCGCGCGCTGACCGACCAGAACGGCAGCGGCAACGTCAGCGACCTGCTGCGCGAGGGCGTCCGCTACCCGGGCGGTCCCGCGCAGCTGTCCGCAGCCGAGTACGCCAGCGCCGTGTCGGGCAGCACCGTGACGATCGTCGAGACCGCCTGGGCCGGGCCCGGGTCGACCAGCTCGACCGCCGACCTCGACGTCGTCGCCTCGACCGCGCTGGCGCTGCCCCTGCCGGCGCCGGTTTCCGGCGGCTAACGGCGGCTCTGGCCATGATCAGGTGACCTGATCATCGAGTGTCCTCCCTCACCGCAGGAGGTCGGGGAGGACACCGCACGATCAGGGACCTCCTCACCTGATCATCCTCGACGCCGACGAGACGTCACCGGGACGCCGACGACACGCCTACGTCGCGGTCGCGGCGGCCTCGGCCATCGCAGCCAGCAGCGCCGCCGTCCGCCGGCGGGGCAGTCGCCCGGCGCTGTGCGGGGTCGAGTTGACCAAGCCGAAGACGGCGTGCGCCCGGGCCCGGTTGGTCGCGGCGTCCGAGGCCGGGTGCACCCGCCCCAGGACGTCGACCCAGACCTCCACGTAGCGGCGCTGCAGCCGGCGCACCTGCGCGGCGTCCTCGTCGGCCAGCGAGCCGAGATCGCGGTCGTGCACGGTGATCAGCGCGGGGTTGTCCAGCGCGAAGTCGACCTGGAAGGTGATCAGCGTGCGCAGCTGCGCCATCGGGTCGTCGCCGGCGGCGGCCACCCGGGCGGTGCCGCCCTCGAGCAGGCGCTCGCTGATCCGCAGCAGCATCTCGGCGAGCATCGCGTCCTTGCTGGCGAAGTGCCGGTAGATGGCCGGGCCGGTCACCCCGACGGCCGCGCCGACGTCGTCCACCCCCACGGCGCGCGAGCCGCGCTCGGCGAACAGCTGTGCGGCCGCCTGCAGGATCTGCTCGCGGCGCGACGGGCGGGCCGCGTCCGCGTGCAGCGCGGTGTTGGCCTCCGTCACGGCGGCGATGTTAACGCTCGTTGACCCCGCTCGTGAACCACGGTTAACATCCCGGCCGTGGACGCCCCCGTGCTGGCCGGCAGGCCGACGACCGACGGCGCGGCCGCCGCGCGGAACGCCGAGGCGCACGCCGGGCTCGTCGCCGACCTCGCCGAGCAGCTGCGCCGGGTGGCGCTCGGCGGCGGCGAGCGGGCCCGCGAGCGGCACACCGCGCGGGGCAAGCTGCTGCCGCGCGAGCGGGTCGACGCGCTGCTCGACCCGGGCAGCCCGTTCCTGGAGCTCTCGCCGCTGGCCGCGCACGGCATGTACGGCGGCGAGGCGCCGGCCGCCGGGATCATCACCGGCATCGGGCGGGTCGCCGGGCGCGAGGTCGTCGTCGTCGCCAACGACGCCACCGTCAAGGGCGGCACCTACTACCCGATGACGGTCAAGAAGCACCTGCGCGCCCAGGAGGTGGCGCTGCACAACCGGCTGCCCTGCGTCTACCTGGTCGACTCCGGGGGCGCCTTCCTGCCGATGCAGGACGAGGTCTTCCCCGACCGCGAGCACTTCGGCCGGATCTTCTACAACCAGGCCACGATGTCGAAGGCCGGCGTCGCGCAGATCGCCGCCGTCCTCGGCTCGTGCACCGCCGGTGGCGCCTACGTCCCGGCGATGAGCGACGAGGCGGTCATCGTCCGCGAGCAGGGCACGATCTTCCTCGGCGGCCCGCCGCTGGTGAAGGCGGCGACCGGTGAGGTGGTCACCGCCGAGGAACTCGGCGGCGGGGACCTGCACAGCCGGGTCAGCGGGGTCACCGACCACCTGGCCGAGGACGACGCGCACGCGCTGCAGCTGGTCCGCCAGATCGTCGGCACCCTCGGCCCGCGCGCACCCCGGCCGTGGGACGTCGAACCGGCCGAGGAACCGCTGCACCCGCCGGAGTCGCTCTACGACGTGGTGCCGCCCGACCCGCGCACGCCCTACGACGTCCGCGAGGTGATCGCCCGGCTGGTCGACGGCAGCCGGTTCGCCGAGTTCAAGCCGCTCTACGGGCAGACGCTGGTCACCGGCTTCGCCCGGCTGCACGGCCATCCGGTCGGCATCGTCGCCAACAACGGCGTGCTGTTCGCCGAGTCCGCGCTCAAGGGCGCGCACTTCATCGAGCTGTGCGACCAGCGGTCGATCCCGCTGCTGTTCCTGCAGAACATCTCCGGGTTCATGGTCGGCCGCGACTACGAGGCCGGGGGCATCGCCAAGCACGGCGCGAAGATGGTCACCGCCGTCGCCTGCGCCCGGGTGCCCAAGCTGACCGTCGTCATCGGCGGCTCCTTCGGCGCCGGCAACTACTCGATGTGCGGCCGCGCCTACTCGCCCCGGTTCCTCTTCACCTGGCCCAACGCCCGCATCTCGGTCATGGGCGGGGACCAGGCGGCCTCGGTGCTGGCCCAGGTCCGCCGCGACGGCCTGGAGGCCCGCGGCGAGCAGTGGCCGGCCGACGAGGAGGAGGCGTTCAAGAAGCCGATCCGCGACCAGTACGAGACCCAGGGCCACCCCTACTACGCCACCGCCCGGCTGTGGGACGACGGCGTTCTCGACCCCGCGCAGACCCGCACCGTGCTCGGCCTGGCCCTGTCCGCCTGCGCGAACGCGCCCCTCGAGGAGGTCGGCTATGGCGTCTTCCGGATGTGAGCGGCGGATCGCCGCCGGTTCACGCCCCTGCGACCGGTGGCGCGGTCGGGTCGGCGGCCTCGGCGGTGACCTCCCGGAGCACGTAGTCCTCGATCGTCTCCAGGTCGTGGGTGGAGCGCTTCACGATGGTGAGCAGGTCGCTCATCTTGCTGACCTCCTCGATCTGCTCCTTGATGAACCACTGCATGAACTGATCGGAGGCGAAGTCGTTCTCCCGCCGGGCGACACCGATGAGCGCGTTGATCTGCTCGGTGACCCGCTTCTCCTGCTCCAGGGCGAGCGCCACGGGGGCGACGACGTCGGTGAACTCGTTGACCGGGGCGGGGATGCCCGGGATGCGGACCGGCGCGTCGGAGTCCAGCAGGTACTTGACCATCATCATGGCGTGCTCGCGCTCCTCGAGCGCCTGGTCGAAGAAGAGCTGCGCCGTCCTCGGCATGGTCAGCTCGTCGAAGTAGACGGCGCACGCCACGTACTGCTGGTGCGCGGCGAACTCGTTGCCGATCTGCGTGTTCAACAGCTCGACGAAGGCAGAGGCGGCCATCGGGACTCCCGGACGTGTGAGGTGGCGTTCACCGCACGCTATCCGGTGACACGCCGGTGCCCATGGACCACTGGAGAAGGCGAGGCTAACCTCACCGAGTGGCCAAGTCCGCGCGCATGCCCAAGAAGAAGTGCTGCCAGGACAAGCCGCGCTGCAAGCGGTGCCCCCTGCGGGCCCTCGCCGAGGGGACGCTCCCGCCGGGCTACACGGTCAAGAAGCGCCGCCTGGTCAAGCTGGACAAGGCCGACAGGGTGCTCGCGAAGAGCACCCGGAAGGCTGCCTGACCCGTCTGGCTCCCGGCGCGCCCCCGCTGGGGGGTGCTGAGCAGTGTTCGACACCGTCCTGGTCGCCAACCGCGGCGAGATCGCGGTCCGGGTGATCCGCACGCTCCGGGAGATGGGCATCCGCTCGGTCGCCGTCTACAGCGAGGCGGACGCCGGTGCGCGGCACGTCCGCGAGGCGGACGTCGCCGTCCCGATCGGCCCGGCACCCGCGGCGCGGAGCTACCTGTCGATCGACCGCGTGCTCGACGCCGCCGTGCGCACCGGTGCGCAGGCGATCCACCCCGGCTACGGCTTCCTGTCCGAGAACGTCGAGTTCGCCCGCGCCTGCGAGAAGGCCGGCGTGGTCTTCGTCGGCCCGCCGGTCGCCGCGATCGAGGCGATGGGCGACAAGATCCGCGCGAAGCGGACGGTCATGGCCGCCGGTGTCCCGGTCGTCCCCGGGCGGACCGAGCCGGGCATGTCGGACGACGAGGTGGCGGCGGCCGTGGTCGAGGTCGGTTTCCCGGTGCTGCTCAAGCCCAGCGCCGGCGGCGGCGGCAAGGGCATGCGGGTGGTGCGTGCGGAGGCCGAGCTGCGCGACGCGATCGCGGCCGCCCGGCGCGAGGCCCGCGGCTCCTTCGGCGACGAAACCCTGCTGGTCGAGCGCTACGTCGGGTCGGCGCGGCACGTCGAGGTCCAGGTGCTCGGCGACGCCCACGGCACCGTCGTCCACCTGGGCGAGCGGGAGTGCAGCCTGCAGCGCCGGCACCAGAAGGTCATCGAGGAGGCGCCGTCCCCGCTGCTCGACGAGGCACAGCGCGCCGCCATGGGCGCCGCCGCCGTCGAGGCCGCGCGGGCCGTCGGCTACACCGGTGCCGGCACGGTGGAGTTCATCGTCGACGCCGAGCCGGGTGGGCGGGGAGGCGACATCGACTTCTTCTTCCTGGAGATGAACACCCGGCTGCAGGTCGAGCACCCGGTCACCGAGATGGTCACCGGCCTGGACCTGGTCGAGCTGCAGCTGCGAGTCGCTGCGGGGGAACGGCTGCCGCTGACCCAGGACGACGTCGTCCTGGACGGGCACGCCATCGAGGCCCGGCTGTACGCCGAGGACCCGGCCCGCGGCTTCCTCCCGCAGACCGGCACCGTGCTCGGTCTGCGCGAGCCGGACGGAGCGGGCGTGCGCCTGGACAGCTCGCTGGCCGTGGGCTCGGTCGTCGGCACCGACTACGACCCGATGCTGGCCAAGGTGGTCGCCTGGGGCCCCGCCCGGGACACCGCCCGCGCCCGGCTGGTCGGCGCGCTGGGCCGCACCGCCGTCCTCGGGGTGCCGACCAACACCGCGTTCCTGCGGGCGCTGCTCACCGACCCCGACGTCGTCGCCGGGCGGCTGGACACCGGCCTGATCGAGCGCCGCGGCGAGGCGCTCACCGCGGTCGAGCCGGTGCCGGCGCACGCGTACGCGGCCGCCGCGCTGTACGAGCTGCTCGAGGACGAGCCGGCCGGGCCGGTCGTCGACCGCTGGGACGTCCCCGACGGCTGGCGGCTGGGTGAGCCGGCCTGGACGGTGCGCCGGCTGCAGGCCGCCGGTGACGACCCGGTGACCGTGCGGGTGCGCGGCCGGGCGGCCGACGCCGAGGTGCAGGTCGGGGACGCCGGATCGGTGCGCGCCTCGGCCGCCAGGGAGGGCGATCAGCTGTCGGTGACCCTCGACGGGACGACCTCCCGCTACGCCGTCGTCCACTCCGGCGGGCAGGTGTGGCTGGCCGCCGACGGACGGGTGGTCGCGCTGCGCGAGCACGAGCGGCTGCACGCGGCGGTCGAGGGCGCGGCCGGCGACGGCGCGGTCACCGCACCCATGCCGGGAACGGTGACGCTGGTCCAGGCGGCGGTCGGCGACCGGGTCGAGGCCGGCGCCCCGCTGCTGGTGGTCGAGGCGATGAAGATGGAGCACGTGCTGACCGCACCCGTCGCGGGGACGGTCACCGAGCTCGGCGTGACGGCCGGCCAACAGGTCCGGCTCGACGAGCGGGTGGCCGTGGTGACCCCACCGGCCACCTCCCCTGAGCAGGAGACGTGATGCTGGACTACCGGCTCGACGACGAGACCGAGGCGCTGCGCAAGGTCGTGCGCGAGTTCGCGCAGGACGTGATCGCCCCGCAGATCGGCGCGTTCTACGAGGCCGACGAGTTCCCCACCGCGATCGTGCGGCAGATGGGCGAGCTCGGTCTGTTCGGTCTGCCCTTCCCCGAGGAGTACGGCGGGTCGGGCGGCACCTACTTCACCCTCTGCGTGGCGCTCGAGGAGCTGGCGCGGGTCGACTCGTCGGTGGCCATCACCCTCGAGGCCGGCGTCTCGCTGGGCGCGATGCCGATCTACCGGTTCGGCACCGAGGAGCAGAAGCAGCAGTGGCTGCCGCGGTTGTGCAGCGGCGAGGCGCTGGCCGCGTTCGGGTTGACCGAGCCCGGCGGCGGGTCGGACGCCGGCGCCACCCGCACCACCGCGCGCCTGGAGGACGGCTCCTGGGTGGTCAACGGGTCCAAGGCGTTCATCACCAACTCCGGCACCGACCTGACCGAGCTGGTCACCGTCACCGCGGTCACCGGCACCCGCCCCGACGGCGGCAAGGAGATCTCGGCGATCGCCATCCCGTCGGGGACGCCGGGCTTCAGCGTCGGCAAGCGCTACTCGAAGGTCGGCTGGAACGCCTCGGACACCCGCGAGCTGTCGTTCACCGACTGCCGGGTGCCCGCGGAGAACCTGGTGGGGGAGCCCGGCCGCGGCTACGCGCAGTTCCTCTCCATCCTCGGCGAGGGGCGCATCGCGATCTCCGCGCTCGCCGTCGGGCTGGCCCAGGGCTGCGTCGACGAGTCGGTGAAGTACGCGGCGCAGCGGGAGGCGTTCGGCCAGCCGATCGGCCGCAACCAGGCCATCCAGTTCATGATCGCCGACATGGAGGTGCGTGCCTCCACCGCGCGGCTGGCCTACTACCGGGCCGCGGAGAAGATGCTGCGCGGCGAGCCGTACGGCCGCGAGGCCTCGATCGCCAAGCTCTACAGCTCCGAGGTCGCGATGGACAACGCCCGCTACGCCACCCAGGTGCACGGCGGCTACGGCTTCATGAACGAGTTCCCGGTGGGCCGCTTCTACCGCGACGCGAAGATCCTGGAGATCGGCGAGGGCACCAGCGAGGTGCAGCGGATGCTCATCGCCCGCGACCTCGGCGTCGGCTGACAGCGAGGATGCAGGCGGACGGGGTCACCCCGGAGGGACCGCGGCGGTGACCCCGGGGCTGACTGCGGCCCGCCCGGATGCCGAGGTCCCCTGTCCACCCCGTCACCGCCACCGTCTCGACGGGACGACCGGTGCGGGCGGCGGGCCGCTGCCGCGGCGACGTGGCCGCACTGACCGACCCGCACGTCCGCCAGGAGGACCCGGTCCATCCCGGCCGCCGGCCGGACGGGCACGACGCACCCTGGTTCCGCCACGGCCGGCTCGACGTGCGGGGCGGGTCGGGCGCTGGGACGCTCGGGGGACTCACGCCCTGTCCGGCGTTCGGAGGGATGCCATGAGCGCTCCGCAGCAGGTCCAGAGCAACCGCCTGGTCGCCGTCATCAACGACGAGAACCGCGAGATGGAGGCGCTGTTCCAGCAGTTCGAGTCGGAGTGGTCCGACCCGGAGGAGGGCCCTCGGCTCGCCGGGGAGATCATCTACGTGCTGGTTCGCCGCGTGGTGCTACGGGAGAAGCTCGTCTACCCGGCGATCCAACGATCGCTCGACGACGGGGACGACGTCGTCGACCTCGAGGTCCTCGCCGACGACGAGGTCGAGCGGCTGCTGAAGCTGATCGCGGACACGCCGACCACGTCGGGGACGTTCGAGCCGTTGGTGGCGCGCCTGATCGAGCAGGTCCGCGAGCGCATGGCGGACGAGCAGGCGGACCTGTTGCCCCCACTCGTGGAGGCGCTCGGCGCCGAGGACGCGGACGAGCTCGGGAACGAGCTGGCGCGGGCCCGGGATGCCGCGCCGTCCGCCCCCGAGAACGCCCATGGGGGCCCCGACGTCGTCGAGCGGTTCCGCGCGCAGGTGTCCACCAGCACCTCCTGACGCACGACGGTGACCGGCCGGCGACGTCCCGCCGGCCGGTCACCGGAGGGCGGCCGGTTCTCGACGGGCCGCCTCGATCTGCATGGCCGATCCGGCCCGCCCCGGACGTCGCATCCGTGCGAGTCCGGTGGTCTCGCCGGGTCAGGAGGCGCTCCGCTCGGCAGCCGGCACCGCGCGGCAGCGTGCGGTCCCGCGGCCGGACCCGGGGCTATGGTCGCGGGCGCCTGACACCCAGGGCGCCCGATCACGACCGGAATGACGGAGACCGCGCATGTGCACGGAGCACACCGGCAGGGTGGCGCAGCAGTGCCGCGACGGGACCGGGGCCGGCTTCTCCCGGCGGACAGCGCTGGTGGGCGGGGCGGCCGCGGCCGTGACCGCTGCGCTGGCCGGTACCGCTCGGGCCGAGGACCGGACACCGCGAGCCCCGAGCTGGGGCCGGCGCGGCCTGTGCGACCTCACGCACCCGTTGACCACGAGCCTGCCGATGTTCGTGCCGACCGAGGCCCCGTCGCGCCGCACCGCCGTGACGATCGAGCAGAACGGCTACTACCAGCAGGAGTGGCGCGTCCTCGAGCACACCGGCACCCACGTCGACGCGCCGGGACACTTCACGCCGGGCGGTCGCCTCGCGCCCGAGCTGCGGATCGACGAGCTCATCACGCCCGCCGTCGTCATCGACATCAGCACGCGCGCGGCGGACGAGCCCGACACCGTCGTGTCGATCGACGACGTCCGCGCGCACGAGCAGCGCCACGGCCGCATCCCGGACGGCGCCGCCGTCCTCGTGGACTCCGGCTGGGGCAGCCGGATCGGCGATCCGGCGGCCTACCGCGGCGCGGACGCGGCCGGGACGCTGCACTTCCCCGGCTTCGGTGCGGACACCTGCGAGTGGCTGCTGGAACGCCGGCGCATCCGCAGCCTCGGCGTCGACACGCTCAGCATCGACCCGGGCGTGTCCACGACCTTCGACACCCACCTGCTGCTCACCGGCGCCGACCGCTACGGGCTGGAAAACCTCGCCCACCTCGACCGCATCCCACCCACGGGCGCGACGATCGTGGTCGGCCTCATCCCGTTCGAGGAGGGCTCGGGCGGTCCCGCGCGCGTCTTCGCCTCCTGGTGACCCCGCGGGCGCGGCGCGCCGGCACGCTCGAGCTCATCGTCAGGCCGGGGTCGGCAGGTGCTCGGCGGCGACGTGCTGTGCCAGGCGTTCGAGCAGCGGGCCGGCCTCGGCCATGCAGCGCTCGGGGTCCGGCTCGAGGTCGGTGAGCGCGGCGGCGGCGTCGATGCCGGCTTCCCGCAGCGCCGCGTCGGCCAGGTCGCGCCGCCCGCAGACGGCGACCACCACGGGGACGCCGGCCGCCCGGGCCCGCCGGGCCACGCCGACCGGCGCCTTGCCGCGCAGGCTCTGCTCGTCCAGCGACCCCTCGCCCACCACGACGAGGTCGGCGCCGGCCACCAGCCGCTCGAAGCCGAGCAGGTCCAGCAGCAGGTCGATGCCCGGCCGCAGCTGGGCCCCGAGGACGGCGAGGGCGGCGAACCCGACCCCGCCGGCGGCGCCCGCTCCCGGCTCGTCGCGCAGGTCCTGCCCGGTGGCGTCGCCGACGGCGTCGGCCAGCCGGGTCAGGCAGCGGTCGAGGTAGGCGACGTCGTCCGGGTCGGCACCCTTCTGCGGGCCGTAGACCGCGGCGGCGCCCGAGGCGCCGGTCAGCGGGTTGTCCACGTCGCAGGCGACGACGACCTCGGCGCCGCCCAGCGCAGCGGTGACCCCGCTGACGTCGACCCGGGCCAGCCGCTCCAGCCCCGCGCCGCCGGGCCCGACCGGTGCGCCGTCCGCGTCGAGCAGCTCGGCACCGAGGGCCTGCAGCAGCCCCGCGCCGCCGTCGGTGGTGGCGCTGCCGCCGATGCCCAGGACGACGCGGCGGGCGCCGGCGGCCAGCGCCGCGGCGACCACCTCGCCGGTGCCGCGGCTGGTGGCGGTGCGGGCCGCGGGCCGGCCACCGGGCAGCTGCGCCAACCCCGAGACGGCGGCCATCTCCACCACGGCGACATCCCCGAGCCGGGCGTACGCGGTCTCCACCGGCTCACCGGTCGGCCCGGTCGCGGTCACCGGGACCGCCTCGAACCCGGCGGCCAGGGCGGCGGCGAGGGTGCCGTCACCGCCGTCGGCGACGGGCAGGCAGCTCACCTCGACGTCGGAGCGGCCGGCGCTGAGCCCACGCGCCACCGCCGCGGCCACCTCCGTGGCGGTCAGCGATCCCTTGAACTTGTCCGGGGCGACGAAGACGCGAGGCACTCCGCGATCCTGTCAGGCCGTCACGTCGACCAGCACCTTGCCGACGGCGCCGTCCTCCACCGCGCGGTGCGCCTGCGCGGTCTCGGCCAGCGGGAAGACGTGCAGCGGCAGGCCGGCGTCCGCACCGACCCGCACCGCGCCGTCCAGGACGGCGGCGTTGACGTCCTCCACGCCGATCGCCTTGGCCCGCTCCGGCTCGGTGTAGACGAGCACGAACTGCCAGCGCGCGTTGGGGGTCATCTGCGCGCGGACCGGCACGGTGACCTCCGCGCCGCCGTCGTCGGCGTACATCGCCACCGCCCCGTGCAGGCCGATCACCCGCGCGTCGACGGCGGCGTTGGCGGCGGCGGAGACCTCGACGATGGCGTCCACGCCCTGCGGTGCGACCTTGCGGACCTCGGCGACGACGTCCTGCTGGCGGTAGTCGACGACGTGCGTGGCCCCGGCCGCCGCGGCCAGCTGCGCCTTCCGCGGGCTGCTGACCGTGGCGATGACCGTCGCGTCGGCCCAGCGGGCCAGCTGGATCGCGGCGTTGCCGACCGCGCCGGCTCCGCCCTGCACGAGGACGGTGGAGCCGGTCAACGCCCCGGGCCCGAGCCGGTCGGGCAGCGACTCGGCCACGGTCAGGCAGCGGTGCGCGGTGAGGAAGGGGATGCCCAGTGCCGCGCCGAGCTCGAAGGACGGCCCGGCGCCGAGCAGCACGACCTGCCGCGCCGGGACGACGGTGTACTCGGCTGCCGTCCCGTGCGGACGCTGCCAGGCCGCCTCCCAGATCCACACCCGCTCGCCGACGAGCACGGGGTCCACGCCCTCGCCGACGGCGTCGACGGTGCCGGAGCCGTCCTGGTCCGGTACCTGGCCATCGGAGCCGGGCGGGTTCGTGCGCCGGGACTTCCAGTCGGTCGGGTTGACGCCGGAGAGGGCCAGCCGGACCCGCACCTCACCCGGGCCGGGCTCGGGGGTGGGGCGCTCGACCAGCTGCAGGACGTCGGGGTCGCCGTTCTCGGTGTAGACGATGGCTCGCACCGTCCCGTCCTACCCGGTCCCGCCCGGGCGCGCGCGGTCGGTTCAGGCCAGGTTGAGCTGCCAGGAGACGCCGTAGCGGTCGTTGACCCAGCCGAACCGGCGGCTGAAGCCGTGGTCGCCGAGTTCCATCAGCACTCCGCCGCCCTCGGACAGGCCCGCGAACAGCCGCTCGATCTCCTCCTCCGACGCCGTCTCGACCCAGATCGAGAAGGACGGCGTGAAGGTGAAGTCGTGGACCGGAGGGCTGTCGAAGCAGCGGAACTGCTGGCCGGCGATGGAGAAGGTGGCGCCCTGCACCGTGCCTTCGGCGCCGGGACCGTCGGCCCCCCACCGGGTGAGGTCGAGGACGCGTGCGTCGTCGAACAGCGACGTGTAGAGGTCGAGCGCCGGCCCCGCGTCGCCCTGAAACATGAGGAATGGGATCACCTGCTTCGGCATGGCGGTCACCGTAGGGGGAGCTGCTGACGGAAGTGCTCAGCCCAGTCGGTCGGCGACCGCGGCCAGGTAGTCCTCGACCCACCGGAGGTCGGGCTCGTCTCCCGTTGCGACGACGAGCACGACCACCTCCTCGGCGCGCACCAGGCGGGTCTCGCCCACTGCCGGGTCCGGTCCGGAGACCTCGGTGCGGATGGTGACGCCGCTCCACCCCGATCCGGTCCAGCCGTCCACCGTCCGGGCACCCGCGCCGCCACCGGGGGACGGCGGTGCCGACACGCAGTCCGGGACCTCCATCGCCGCCTGACCGAGGATCGCCTCCGCGACCATCGGCGCCGACGTCGCCCACGCGTACGCGTGCAGGGTCGCCTCGTCCGAGGCGTAGCCCCTGGTCACCGGATCGCCGAGCGCAGGGTCCAGGTGGGGTGCTGGGGTACCCGGCGCCGTCGTGCAGAGCTGCCAGGGCGGCGGGGGCGGGTCGGCCGGGCGGAGGCCGGGGAGCGGGACGGACAGGGCGGCCTCGAGGTCGGGCGGCCCGCCGGGGGACGCGGTCCCCGCGACGGTCGAGGTGCAGGCGGTCAGCCCGCCGACGACCACGGCCGCGGCCCATCCCACCGCCGTCCGCATCACCGTCCTCCGCCGGCAGGTGGTATCCGGCCGGAACTGGAGGCACGCGGCCCGGGCCTGCGGTTGCCGGTCGCCGTCCCGGCTGTTGGGGTTGCCAGGTGCTCGTCCCGCGCTCCGGCGTCCTGCCCGCGCCGGTGCGTCGGACCCTGCTGTACCGGCAGGCCACCGGGCGCCTCCCGCCGCTGCGGCGGCCGCACACCTTCACCGAGAAGCTGAACTGGCGGATCACGTTCGACCGGCGCGAGCTGCTCGCGCCCACCTGCGACAAGCTCGCGATGAAGGAGCACGCCCGGAGGTTGGCACCAGGCCTGGTGCGCGTCCCGGAGACCCTCTGGTCCGGCACCGACGTCGGCGAGCTGGCGGACGTCGACCTGCCCGGCCACTGGGTGCTCAAGCCCAACCACTCCTGCATTCGGAGGCTGTTCGGCCGCGGGCCGGCCGACGTCGACGAGCTGCGCCGGCGCACGGCCGGGTGGGTGCGGGAGCGGTACTGGCGCAAGAGCGAGGAGTGGGCCTACCGGCGGGCGCGGCCGTGCCTGCTGGTCGAGGAGTTCGTCGGCGTCCCGGGTGTGGTGCCGGCCGACCTCAAGGTGCTCGTCGTTGGCAGCGAGCCCCGGCTGGTCGAGCTGCACACCGGCCGGGACGACCACCACGGCACCCGGCTCTACTCCCCGGAGTGGACGCCGCTGCCCTGGACCATCGGCTACCGGCCCGGTCCGGACGCCGACCCGCCCGAGCGCCTCGACGACCTGCTCAAGGTCGCCACGGCGCTCGCCGACGGCTTCGACATGCTGCGAGTCGACTGCTACGAGGTTGACGGTGAGCTGTGGTTCGGCGAGCTCACCCCGTACCCGGGCGCCGGGCTGTCCCCGCTCGAGCCGGACCTCGACGCCTGGTTGGGCGAGGCGTGGACGCTGCCGCCCCCTCCGGCGCACCCGCGGCTGACCCGCGGCCATCTCCGCGGGAGTGGTCGGTTCACACCGGGGTGATCGACAGGTCCAGCGCGCGGCGGCCCTCCTCGGAGCGGGCCGTGGCCAGCCGCTCGGCCGAGGGGGTGCCGTACTCCGTCGTCCGCTGGCGGGCCGGGCGGCCGATCGCGGCGGCCACGGCCTCCAGTTCTGCGATGGTCTTCAGCGAGCCGTTCTCGCTGCCGGCCATCCGGCTGATCGTCTCCTCCATCAGCGTGCCACCGAGGTCGTTGGCCCCGCCCTGCAGCACCGACTGCGTGCCGACCTCGCCGAGCTTCACCCACGAGGTCTGGATGTTCGGGATCCGCCCGTGCAGGAGCAACCGAGCGACGGCGTGCACCGCCCGGTTCTCCCGCACCGTCGGCCCGGGGCGGGCGACGCCGGCCAGGTAGATCGGCGAGCTGTGGTGCACGAACGGCAGCAGCACGAACTCGGTGAAGCCGCCGGTCTCGTCCTGCACCCGCGCCAGCGTGCGCAGGTGCGCCACCCAGTGGGTGGGCGTGTCGACGTGGCCGTACATCATCGTCGACGTCGTCGGGATGCCCACTCGGTGCGCCGTCGTGACGATCTCCAGCCAGGTGGCCGTCGGCAGCTTGCCCTTGGTGAGCACCCAGCGGACGTCGTCGTCGAGGATCTCCGCCGCCGTCCCGGGCACGGAGTCGAGACCCGCCTCCTTCGCGGCGGTGAGGAAGTCGGCGAACGACAGCCCCGTGCGGGCCGCGCCGTTGACGATCTCCATGGGCGAGAAGGCGTGCAGGTGGATGCCGGGCCGGCGGCGCTTCACCTCGCGGGCGAGGTCGAGGTAGGCGGTGCCGGGGAGGTCGGGGTGGATGCCGCCCTGCATGCAGATCTCGGTGGCCCCGGCCGCCCACGCCCGGTCCACGCGCGTCCCGACCTCCTCGAGGGACAGCGTGTACGCGTCGGTGTCGGTGCGCCGCTGGGCGAAGGCGCAGAACCGGCAGCCGGTGTAGCAGACGTTGGTGAAGTTGATGTTCCGGTTGACGACGTAGGTGACGTCGTCGCCGTTGACGTCGGCCCGCACGGCGTCGGCCAGCGCGCACAGGTTCTCGAGGTCGGTGCCGTCGGCGCCCAGCAGTGCCAGGTACTCGGCGTCCGACAGCCCCGCGGGGTCGTTCTCGGCGTGGCGCAGGGCCGCGTGCACCGCCGGGTCCCCGGCGGCCAGCGCGGTCGAGTGCCCGTCGCGGGCGCTCTCGGTGCGCGAGCGCAGCTCGGCCCAGTCGCCGTAGACGGCGTCGAAGTCGCTGCGCCGGTCACCGGTCCGCCCGGTGGTGTCCACCTCGACGTGCAGGTCGGTGCGCCCGGACGACGTCCACGCCTCGTCCGGCTCCTGCCACGGCAGCCCGGCGGGCAGGCGGCCCTCCACCGCCAGCCCGTCCGGGCCGGCCAGCGCGGCGACGTGCGGGCGCACCCGCGGGTCCAGCCACGGCTCGGGGGAGAGCACGTACGGCGGCTGGACGGCCAGCCGCTCACGCAGCTCGAACCCTGCCCCGGCGGACAGCGCGGCCAGCTCGTCGGTGTGGGGCCACGGGCGCTCGGGGTTGACGTGGTCGGGGGTGAGCGGGGAGACGCCGCCCCAGTCGTCGACCCCGGCGCGGAGCAGCAGGCCGAGCTCGGCGGAGTCCGACAGGTTCGGCGGCGCCTGCACCCGCGCCTTGGGGCCGAGCAGCAGCCGGGTGACGGCGACCGCGGCCACGTACTCCTGCAGTTCGAGGTCGTCGTGCGCGGCCATCGCGGTCCGCGGCTTGGCCCGGAAGTTCTGGACGATGACCTCCTGCACGTGCCCGTGCCGCTGTGCGGCGGCCCGGATCTGCAGGACGGCGTCGACCCGCTCGGCGTAGTCCTCGCCGATGCCCAGCAGCACGCCGGTGGTGAAGGGGACGGCGGAGCGGCCGGCGTCCTCCAGCACCCGCAGCCGGACGGCGGGCTCCTTGTCGGGGCTGCCGAAGTGCGGGCCGCCAGGCTCCGACCACAGCCGGGTCGCGGTCGTCTCGAGCATCATCCCCATCGAGGCGGCGACGGGCTTGAGCCGCTGGATCTCCTCCCAGCTCAGCACCCCGGGGTTGAGGTGGGGGAGCAGCCCGGTCTCCTCCAGCACCCGGATCGCCATGGCGCGCAGGTAGGCCGGCGTGGAGTCGAAGCCGTGGGCCGCCAGCCACTCGGCCGCGACCGGCCAGCGGTCCTCCGGGCGGTCGCCGAGGGTGAACAGCGCCTCCTTGCAACCGAGCGCGGCACCGGCGCGGGCCACCTCGAGCACCTCGTCGGGGGACAGGAACGGTGCCTCGCCCTGCGCGCGCAACTGCCCTGGCGTGGTGACGAACGTGCAGTAGTGGCAGCGGTCGCGGCACAGGCGGGTCAGCGGGATGAACACCTTGCGGCTGTAGGTCACCACCCCCGGCCGCCCGGCGGAGGCGAGCCCCGCGTCGCGGACCCGGCCGGCCGCGGTCAGCAGCCGGTCCAGCGGCTCACCCTCGCCCAGGCCACGGGCGTGCAGCAGCGTCTCGGCCTCGACGGCGTCCAGGGTCACCCCGCGCTCGGCGCGGGCCAGTGCGCGGCGCACGGCGGACGGCGAGGGGTTCAGCGGCTCGGTCATCGCTCCCGACGCTAGTCGAAGGACCCCCTGCCCCCGGCCGTGGAAGGACCCCGACCTCCCCACCCTTCGCGGGCCCAGGGCGGTGCTTCGGACGGGACCGCGGCGCGCCTCGGGACGGGGCCGCCCCGGACGGGACCGCGGCGAGCCTCGGGGACGGGGTCGCCGGGGGCGGAGGGCCCTGCTACAGGTCGCGGCGCTGGAAGGACAGCGCGGTCAGGCCCCAGATCACCGCGATCCACACCGCTGCCCACGCCAGGTAGGCGACGGTCAACGAGCCGTCGCTGAGGAACGGGAACCCGGCCTCGCCCGGGCCCATCTGGACCAGGGCGATCGGGTCCTGAAAGGCGTTCATGGCCCCGCGCCACAGGCCGTCGGTGGGCAGGATGACCCGCGACACGGTGCCCACGCGCTCGACGCCCTCGTTGCCCAGGGCCCGGCCGATCCCGCCGACCACGCCGGCGACCCAGGTGGCCCCGAAGAGCCCGACCGCGACGATGCCCGACGCCATCGGGGAGACGACGCTGGAGAGCAGCAGAGCCAGCGTCAGCAGCACGACGGTCTGGGCCGCGAGCAGCGCGAGCCCCCCGGCGGGTGAGGGTGGCCAGTAGCCGACCGCCGCGCGGACGACCAGGATCTGGGCGAGGCCGGCCAGGACCACGTAGCCGGAGCCGAAGGCCACCAGACCCAGCCACTTGCCGAGCAGGACGGCCGAGCGGCGGACCGGGCGGGCGAGCATCGCCAGCGCCTGCCCCGACTCGACCTCGCCGGCCAGCGTGGGCCCGGCGAGGAACGCCGTGCCGATCGCCGCGATGAGGCTGAACCCGAACATGATCAGGTTGAGCAGCACCGAGGCCACGAGGCGGGCCTCACCGCTGGTCATGGTGCCCAGCTCGGTGTCCAGGCCGATCAGCTTCGAGAAGCCCCAGCCGCTGAGCGCGAGCAGCGCGACCGTCAGGATCAGCAACGCCCAGACGACCCGCCGACGGAAGGCCTCCCGCAGGGTGAGCCCGGCGACGGTCAGCGCGGTCATCGGTTCGCCTCCTCGTGACCGGCTCCGTCGTGGGCGGGCTCGTCGTGCCGGAGGACGGCGAGCAGGCGCTCCTCGAGACTGATCCGCACCGGCTCGACGGCGTGCACCCGGACACCGAGGCCGACGAGGTCGCGCACCAGGTCGGGCACGGTGACGCCGTCGTCGTCCGCCGGGAGCTGGACGGTGAACCAGTCACCGCTCCGCGTCAGCGACCCGGCGGCCCGCAGCCGCTCCTCGGCTCGGCCCTCCGCACCGACCAGCCGCAGCCGCACCTCGCGCTGGCCGAGCAGCTCCGCCAGGGTGCCCGAGGCGGCCACCCGGCCCTGGTCGAGGATGACCACCCGGTCGCACACGCGCTCCACCTCGCCGATGAGGTGGGAGTTGAGCAGCACGGCCACGCCGCGCGACTTCAGCGAGAGCACGATGTCGCGGACGTCGACGCGGCCCAGCGGGTCCAGCGCGCTGGTCGGCTCGTCGAGGACGACGAGCTCGGGCCGGGCGACCAGCGCGACGGCGAGCCCGAGCCGCTGCTGCATGCCCTTCGAGAAGCCGCCGACCCGGTCGCCCGCGCGGTCGCCGAGGCCGACGAGCGCCAGGCACTCCCGCCGCCCGGCAGCCGGGACCGGCACCCGGGCCAGCCGGACGTGCAGGTCCAGCACCTCGGCCGCGGTCAGCCACGGCTGGTAGCGGAACAGCTCGGGCAGGTACCCGACGGCGCTGCGGGACCGCGGGTCGGTGGCCCGCCGTCCCAGCAGCAGCACCTCGCCGGCGTCGGGCCGCACGAGGCCCAGCAGCATCTTGATGACGCTGGTCTTCCCGGCGCCGTTGGGACCGAGCAGGCCGAGCACCTCCCCCCGGGCGACCGAGAACGAGACGTCGTCGACGGCGGTCCGGCGTCCGTACCGCTTGCGCAGGCCGGAGCACCAGACCGCCGGGGACGGCGGCAGACCGGCGAGCTCGTCGGCTCCCGATCCCGGGGCCCCGGGACGCGCGGCGGCGGTGTCGGAGGTCATCCCGGGGACGGTAGCGGCGTCAGCGGAGCTCACGGGCGACCGACAGCAGCTCCTCGGCGCTGAGCGACCCGGCCACCCCGGTCATCACGCCGTCCTCCACCCAGACCACCGCGGCGATGAGGCCGTCGCGGGAGCTGAGCACGGTGGCCTCGGCGCCGCCGACGTCCGCCGTGGAGCTGGTCACCAGTTCCGCCGGGACGGGCAGGGGCAGGGTGGCGGCGTCGGCGGAGAGGTCGCGCAGCTGGTCGGCCAGACCGTCGGGCAGGCCCGGCAGGGACAGCAGGTAGTCGCGGACGGTCTCGAACGGCACGCCGGACGAGTAGACGGTGGGCGCCACCACGCGGGCGACGACGAGCGTCGGCACACCGGTGGGCTGGGACCAGACCGCCGCGACGCCCGGACCGGCCTCGATCCGCAGCGTGCTCCCGTCCAGTCCGGCGGGCGGGGGCGGCAGGACCTCGCCCTCGACGGCCGCCGCCTGCGCGGCCTCCTCGGCCGAGAAGGTGAACGTCGCGCCGACGGTGCCGGCCGCCTGGTAGGCCGGTTCCCCGGTCACGCCCTCGGGCAGCGCGGCGACCTCGGGGACGGCCAGACCGGTGCGCTCCCGCGCGGTCGCGGCATCGGCCACCTGCTCGGTGCCGGGCTCCTGGGTGACCTCGAGGTCGCCGTAGGCGGAGAGGTCGGGCAGCTGGACGAGCTCGGTCGAGGTGACCTCGATCGGGTCGACGCGCTCGGTCTGGAAGATCGGCAGCCAGTCGTTGGCCGCCGCCACCCCGGCCCCGGTCATGAGCAGGACCGCGCTGAGGGCCGCGACGGCGGGACGGCGCACCGTCGCGCCCCACCGGCCGCGGGCCACGCGCGCCCGCCGCGCCGGCGTCGCCGGGGTGGTCGCCAGCCGGGACCAGGCGGCATCGGTGTCGACGGCGCCGGGCGTGGTCAACGCGGCACCGACGAGCCGCGCCTCGGTGCGTGCGGTGTCCACCGCGCGCAGGCAGGCCGGGCAGCCGACGACGTGGGCGCGGTCGGCGTCGGTCACGCCGGCCGGCTCGTCGACCAGTCGGCGCAGGACGCCCTCACTCGGGTGACGCATGGCGGTTCAGCTCCTTGAGCAGGACGGATTCGGCGCGGCGCACGGTGGTGCCCACGCTCCCGGGGGACATGTCGAGGGCGGCCGCGACCTCGGCGTAGCTGAGGCCGCTGTGCCGTAGCACCAGCGCGGCCGCCTGTCTGTGCGGCAGCCGGGCCAGCGCGGCGCGGACGGAACTCCGTTCCTCGCGGGTGATCACCAGGTCGGCGACGTCGGGGACGACGGCCGGACCGTCGTCGGCGGCCTCCTCCCGGGCGCTGCGACGGCGACCGGAGCGGAGCAGGTTCAGGGCGGTGTGGGTCGCCGCCACGGTCAGCCAGCCGCCGGCGTCGCCGGCCGGCACCGCGGAGCGCCCGAACGAGAGGAACACCTCCTGGGCGACGTCCTCGGCCTGGTCACGGGAGCCGAGCACGCGCGCGGCGACGGCGACGACCCGCGCGTAGTGGCCGCGGAAGACCTCCTCGAGGTCCGTCCGGACGTCGACCCGTCCCCGTGGCATGCCCACGCCCCGCTCAGTCCAGGGCCGGGCCGCGCCGCGCGACCCGGGGAGGGGCACTGGTGCGGTGACCGATGGCCGTACGAGTTCCACACCCGGTCAGCACCGCCGGGGCCCCGGATGTGACACCGACCGGCGATTCGCTGCCGTGCCCGTCACGGCCGGGCGGAGGGTTGGCCCGACTCGTCGACGTACCGGCCCCGCAGGCGCAGCAGCGGGCGGGCGCCCGGGTCGACCAGGGGCACGTCGGTCACCTCGAGCAGCGCCAGCACGTGGTCGCCGGCCGCCACCAGCCGCTCGAGCCGGCAGTCCAGCGCGGCCAGCCCGCCCTCGAGCACGATCGCCCCGCTGTCCGCCGCCCGGCGCCACGGCACCGACTCGAGCAGGTGGCGGGCGCTGGGCCGCCCGGCGGAGGAGAAGCGGCTCGCGACGATGGCGTGCCCGGCGGCCAGCACGGTCAGCGCGCCGCGGCCCACCTCCTCGAGCACCTCGGCCGGGTAGCCGCCCGCGGACAGGCTGACGGCGACCAGTGGCGGTTGCGCGGACACGCTCATCACCGAGGAGACGGTGGTGCCGACGTCGTCGATGTCGTCCCGGACCGTCAGCAGGCACACCCCGGCGGCGTACTGGCGCAGGGCCTCGGCGAACGAGGCGGGGTCGACGGGCATGGCGGCCAGTCGACCACACGCCGGGTCGCCGCCCTGCCCGGGCCGAGCTGGTCCGCACGGCGCGCGGGGGACGATGGCCCGATGGGCAGTGCAGGAACTCGTGAGTTCGACGTGGTGGTCCTCGGGGGCGGGTCGACGGGGGAGAACGTCGCCGACGTCGTCGTCCGCGGCGGGCTGACCGCGGCGCTGGTCGAGGCCGAGCTGGTCGGCGGGGAGTGCTCGTACTGGGCGTGCATGCCCAGCAAGGCACTGCTGCGCGGCTCCGAGGCGCTGGCTGCCGCGCGCGCGGTCGACGGCGCCCGCCAGGCGGTCACCGGCGGGCAGGAGGTCGCGGCGACCCTGGCCCGGCGCGACTCGTTCGCGTCGAACTGGGACGACTCCGGCCAGGAGAAGTGGGTCGACGACGCCGGCATCGAGCTGGTCCGCGGGGTGGGCAGGCTCGACGGCGAGCGCGCCGTCGTCGTGACCGCGCCGGACGGCGGGACCGTCCGGCTCACCGCCCGCTCCGCGGTCGCCGTCTGCACCGGGTCGGCACCCCGGGTGCCCCGGGTGGACGGGCTGCGCGACGTCGACCCGTGGACGTCGCGGGAGGCGACCAGCGCGCAGCAGGTACCCGGCCGGCTACTCGTCGTCGGCGGCGGGTACGTCGGCTGCGAGATGGCGACGGCCTGGGCGGCGCTCGGGGCGCAGGTGACGGTGCTGCAGCGCGGGCAGCGGCTGCTGGCCACGCTGGAGCCCGAGGCCGGGGACGCCGTGGCCGCGTCGCTGCGCGCCCTCGGCGTCGACGTCCGGCTCGGCACGGAGGTGACCGCGGCCCACCGCGAGGGTGGCGAGGTGGTCCTCGCCACCGGCGACGGCGAGCTGCGCGGGGACGAGGTGCTCGTCGCGACCGGACGCCGGGCGCGCACCGACGACCTGGGCGTCGACACCGTCGGGCTGGAGCCGGGTCGCTACCTCGACGTCGACGACACGCTCCGGGTGCGCGGCGTCCCGTGGCTGTACGGCGTGGGCGACGTCAACGGCCGCCGCCAGCTCACCCACATGGGCAAGTACCAGGCACGCCAGGCCGGCGCGGCGATCGTGGCCCGCGCCCGCGGCGAGCAGGCCTCGGACGCCGACTGGGCGCCCACCGCGGCCACCGCCGACCGGCTGGCCACGCCGTCGGTGGTCTTCACCGACCCGCAGGTGGCCGCCGTTGGGCTCTCCCGCGCCCGAGCGCAGGCGGACGGGGTGCCCCACCGGGTGGTCACGCACCCCATCGGCTCGGTCGGCGGCGCTGCTCTGCACGCCGACGGCTACAGCGGGACGGCGGTGGCGCTGGTCGACCCGGAGCGCGAGGTGCTGCTCGGCGTCACCTTCGTCGGGCCGGGCGTGGGGGAGCTGCTGCACGCGGCGACGGTCGCGATCGTCGGTGAGGTGCCGATTCCCCGGCTGTGGCACGCCGTCCCGTCCTACCCGACGATCAGCGAGGTGTGGCTGCGCCTGCTGGAGGCCTACCGCGGCTGAGCGGCCCCGTCCCGGGCCTCGCCCCGAGACCTCGTCGCCCTCCGGGCCGCCTCGAACGGGGGGGGGGGGGGGAGATCGTCGATGTCCCTCCCGACGAGCCCCGTCGGTGAGTGCGGGTGCACGCACCGACGGAGGTCTGGTCCGAGGAGGTCGACGAGGCCGGCCGGTCCGCCCGGCGCCGATGTCCGGCCCCGTCGCGCGCCTCGCCGGCCCCTGCACGGTCCTGCCGCGAGTTCGCACGTGGCGCGGCAGGAGGTCCTTCCCCGACGGGGAGGGCAGGGGGGCCCTGCTCAGCCGTGGTCGAGGAGGAGCAGGCTGTAGGCGGCGAGGCTCGGCCCGTCGGTGAACCGGCCGTCGCGGACCATCGACCGGAGCTCGGCCTCGCTGACGAAGGCCGACCGCATGTCGGCCTCGCTCGCCTCCCGCGCGGTCGGCCCCTGGCTCAGGTCGGTGGCCAGCCAGACGTCGAACTCCTGCGTGGACAGCCCCGGCGCGAGGTCCAGGTGCCCGAGGTGGCGCAGCGAACCGGCGCGCAGCCCGGTCTCCTCGGCCAGCTCCGCGCGGGCGAGGTCCTCGGCCGAGCCGCCCGGCCCCGCCGTCCAGGTGCCCTGCGGGAACTCCCAGGCCCGCCGCCCGACCGGGTACCGGTACTGCTCGACCAGCCAGAAGCCGTCACGCTCGTACGGCAGCACGAGCGCGAAGTGCGGCTTCTCCACCACGCCGTAGATGCCGGGGCTGCCGTCGGCGCGCTCGACCTCGTCCTCCCGCACCCGGATCCACGGGTTGCGGTAGACCTCCCTGCTGCCCGTCGTCCGCACGCGGCCAGCCTCCCAGGGCGGCCCGGCGTGTGCCCGGTCACCGTGCTGGAGTGGAGGCGTGCAGCTCGAGCCCACCCGTACCTCCTGGCGCCGCTACGTCGCCCTCGGCGACTCCTTCACCGAGGGGCTGGCCGACGCCGACCCGCACCGCCCCGGCGAGTTCCGGGGCTGGGCCGACCGGCTGGCCGACCACCTGGCGGCCGCGGCCGACGGCGACGTGGAGTACGCCAACCTGGCCATCCGCGGCCGGCTGCTCGCGCAGGTGCTCGACGAGCAGGTGCCGGTCGCGCTGGCCGCCGGGCCGGACCTGGTGAGCCTGGTCGCCGGCGGCAACGACCTGCTGCGCCCCGGCGCCGACCCCGACCGGCTGGCCGCCGACCTGGAGGACGCCGTCGCCCGCTTCCGGGCCGCCGGCGCCGACGTGCTGCTGGCGACCGGCGTCGACCCGCGGCAGACGCCGATCCTGCGCCGCACCCGCGGCCGGGTCGCCGTGTTCAACGCCTCGCTGTGGTCGATCGCGGCCCGGCACGGCGCCGTCGTCCTCGACCAGTGGGGCGCCCGGTGGGTGCAGGACTGGCGGATGTGGGACAGCGACCGCATCCACCTCACCGCCGAGGGCCACCGGCGGACGGCGCTGGCTGCGGCGACCGCGCTGGGCCTGCGGGTGGACGACGACTGGCGCACCCCGCTGCCCCCGCAGCCGCGCCGCGCACTGCGGGCGGCGCTGGCCGAGGAGGCCGCCTGGGTGCGCGGCTTCGTCGCGCCGTGGATCGGCCGGCGGCTGCGCGGCCGGTCCTCGGGGGACGGCCGCGCAGCCAAGCGGCCGGTGCCGCTGGCGCTGCCGCGCGGCTGAAAGAGGATCCCGTCCTCCGCCCCGTTCGCAGGCTCACGGCGAGCCTCTGGACGGGGCCGGGCGGTGCCGAGCGGGAGGGCCGGAGTCGGCTCTGGCCCTCCTACTCCGTGTCGAGCCGGCGGTCCTCGGTGGGCAGGCCGTCGGCGATCAGCTCGTCGACGGTCATGGTCCGGGTCGCCGGCGGCACCGGCGGAGGAACGGGTGGCAGCCCGGAGGTGACCACGGCCTCGCCGTCCAGCACGTCCTGCACGGTCACCTCGCCCGGCGGCAGGGTGCCGGTCAGGTCGACGTCCCCGGTGCTCGGGATGGTGGCGGGCAGCGGCGCCGGCCGGCCGAAGGCGTAGCCCTGGGCCATCTCGCAGCCGTGCTCGCGCAGCCAGTCGGCCTGGTCGAGGTCCTCGATGCCCTCGGCGATGACCTGCAGGCCCATGCCCAGGCCCAGCTGGACCAGGCCCTGCACGAGCGCCGCCGTCGAGGGCTCGGTGACCACGTCGGCGACGAACGAGCGGTCGATCTTCACCGTGTGGATGGGCAGCCGGTGCAGTGCGGTGATCGCCGAGTAGCCGGTGCCGAAGTCGTCGAGGGCGAGGGTGACGCCCGCGTCGGTCACCTCGGACACCGCGTGCAGGGTCGCGTCGGCGGCGAACAGCGCGGTCGACTCGGTGATCTCCAGCTCCAGTCGCTCCGGGGGCAGGCCGGACTCGACCAGCGCGTCGGTGACCAGCTCGGCGAAGCCGGGCTCGGCGAGGTGCCGGGCGGAGATGTTGACGTGCACCCGCAGTCCGGCCGGCCAGCCGGCCGCGTCGAAGCAGGCCTGGCGGAGCACCCACTCGCCGAGCCGGGAGGTGAGCCGGTTGTCCTCCGCGGCGGCGAGGAAGGCCCCCGGCGGCAGCAGCCCGCGGGTGGGGTGCTGCCAGCGGATGAGCGCCTCGTAGCCCAGCAGCGTCTCGTCGTGCAGCGACACGATCGGCTGGTAGAAGAGCCGCAGCTCGTCGGACTCCAGGGCGTTGCGCAGGTCGGCCTCCAGCTGCAGCTGGTCGACCTCGCTGTCGGACAGCCCGCCGTCGTGCACCTCGATGCGGGCGCGGCTGCCGTCGGCCTTGGCGCGGGTGAGCGCGGCGTGCGCCTGGCGCAGCAGGTCGTCGGGGGCGACGTCGGACCCGAGGGTCAGGCCCACGCTGGCCGACAGCACGATCTCGCGCTTGCCGATGAGGAACGGGTCGTCGAGCACGCCGAGCAGCCGGTCGGCCATGGTGCGCAGTCCGTCGAGGTCCTCGACGTCCTCGGCGAGGATGAGGAACTCGTCGCCGCCCAGCCGGACGGCGGTGTCCTCGACGCGCGTGCTGCGGCGCAGCCGGTCGGCGACCTGGATGAGCAGCTGGTCGCCGGCCTCGTTGCCGAGGACGTCGTTGACCGCCTGGAACCGGTCGAGGTTGAGGTGCACCAGCCCGACCTGCAGTCCGCGGCGGCGGGACAGCGCGAGGGCGTGGTTGAGCCGGTCGTTGAGGGCCCGCCGGTTGGGCAGGCCGGTCAACGGGTCGGTGAAGGCCCGCCGGACCAGGTCCTCCTCCGCGCGGCGGCGGCCGGTCACGTCGACCAGCGAGAGGACGACGAACTGCGGCGTCCCGGTGCTGGTGTGGATGACCTCGTGCGACTGGGTGGCCCACAGCTCGCCGCCGTCGGCGCGGCGCAGCCGCCGTTCGCCGTCCACCCGGAGCCACGGGTCCAGCGGGCCGTCGGCGCGGTCGGGCACCGGGGCCTCGTCGGGGTGGGCGAGCAGGTCGACGTGCCGGCCGACCATGTCCTCGGGCGTGCGGCCGGTCATCGTGCACAGCGCGTCGTTGACGACGAGCAGGTGGCCGTCGAGGTCGACGAGGGCCTTGGGGATCGGCGCGGCGACGAACAGGGCGCGGAAGAGCTGTCCGCGGTCGGCCAGCAGGGTGTCGATCGCGCGGAGCCTCGAGCCGGCGGCGGCACCGGCGGTCACGTCGGGGGCGCTCAGGTTCACCCGGACAGCCTGCGGGACCGGACCCGTCGAGCCCGGTAACCCGTGTACGGAGAGTCGTGGTCGATTCGTCACAGATCGTGACATTTCGCGTACGGTGAGCCAGGGGAGGTGGGTGGGGCCGCTGAGGTCGACATCCCGGGTGGCGCCGAACGCCTGCGGGAACACGCGTGGGGCTCCCGGTGCTCGACGACAGCAGAGCGACGAGAGGTGAGGGTGATGGAGAAGCGGATCGGGTTCCTGTCCTTCGGGCACTGGCAGCCGATCCCGGGCTCGCAGGTGCGGACCGGGCGGGACGCGCTCGTGCAGAGCGTGGAGCTGGCCGTCGCGGCCGAGGAGGTCGGGCTCGACGGCGCCTACGTGCGGGTGCACCACTTCGCCCGGCAGTTGGCCTCGCCGTTCCCGCTGCTGGCCGCCATGGCCGCCCGGACCCGCCGGATCGAGGTGGGCACCGGCGTCATCGACATGCGCTACGAGAACCCGCTGTACATGGCCGAGGAGGCGGCGGCGACCGACCTGCTCGGCGACGGGCGGCTGCAGCTCGGGGTGAGCCGGGGGTCGCCCGAGACGGCGCTGCGCGGCTCGGAGGCCTTCGGGTACGTCCCGCCGGAGGGCTCGACGGACGCCGACCTCGCCCGGCAGAAGACGGCGCTGTTCCTGGCCGCCATCCAGGGGAAGCGCCTGGTGGACGCCGATCCGCGGATGACCGGCGGCATGCCGGGCGAGCTCGCGGTCCAGCCGCAGTCGCCAGGCCTGGCCGAGCGCATCTGGTGGGGAGCCGGCACCCGGGCGACGGGGGAGTGGGCCGCCCGCCAGGGACTGAACCTGATGAGCTCCACGCTGCTCAGCGAGGACACCGGTGTGCCCTTCGACGAGCTGCAGGCCGACCAGATCGCCCGCTACCGCGCCGCCTGGACCGGGGCCGGCTGGGAGCGGACGCCGCGGGTGTCGGTGAGCCGCAGCGTGCTGCCGATCACCAGCGACGTCGACCGGCAGTACTTCGGCGAGCGCTCGGGCGAGGACCAGGTCGGCCTGCTCGAGGGCGTGCGCGCCCGCTTCGGCAAGGGCTACGTCGGCGAGCCCGACCGGCTCGCCGAGGAGCTGGCCAAGGACGCCGCCGTCCGCGAGGCCGACACCCTGCTGCTCACCGTGCCCAACATGCTCGGCGTCGAGTACAACGCCCGGCTGCTGGAGACGATCGCCCGCCACGTCGCCCCGTCGATCGGCTGGGTGCCGCCGGAGCAGCGCGGCCGCTGACCTGCCCGCCCCGCGACCGGTCGGTCCGGCGGTGAGCGTCCCGCCTACGTGAAGACGTCCTCGACCTCTCGCCGGCCTGCTCGAGGTTGCTGGTGGCCCGCTCAGCCCTGCCCTCGGCCTCCGGGCCGGGGTTGCCGGTGGCGCGACCGGCGACCTCCTCGCCTTTGCCGGACAGCTCGTCGGTCTTGCCGCTGATCGTGTCCTCGGTGTTCATGCCGGCGCTGCCATCCGGCGGCTCCAGCCGGCATGCCGGACCCGGCTCCGGACACCCCGGCTCGGTGCGTCGCGGCCCGGACGCCGCGCGGAACGGGGGTGTGGCCGGGCTCGGGTGAGATCCCGGCCACACCCCCGTTCAGGCCGCTGTTCAGGCCGCCGGGTCGGCCGGCGCGGTCGCCGGCTTCGGGAACAGCCGGCGCAGCACGTCCGAGAGCGTGATGACGCCGATGACCGCGCCGGCGTCGGTGACGACGGCGAGGTGGTTGCGCGTCTCGCGCATCGCCTTGAGCGCGGCGTGCACGCTGGTGTCGGCCGCGAGCGCGAACACCGGCCGAGCGAACGCCGCCGCCGCCGCCGACCCGGGTGCGGTGAGGGTGTCGCGGACGTGCACCACGCCGGTGATCTCCTCGCCGTCGGACGCGCCCAGCAGGATCCGCAGGTGCCCCGAGGCCCGGGTGAGCTCCCGGACCTCGCCGACCGTCGCACCCGAGCGCACGCCGGTCGGCTGGGAGGCCGGCCCGACCAGCTCCCGGACGGTGAGGCGCTCGAGCTCGAGGGCGCCGGAGATCTGCGCCGAGAAGCTCGCGTCCAGGGCGCCGACGTTGGCCGAGTGCTCCACCAGGTGGCGCAGCGTGTCGGGGCTGTGGCCGACGGCGAGCTCGTCGAGGGGCTGGACGCCGACCCTGCGGACGAGGCGGTTGGCTGCGGCGTTCAGGACCCGCAGCAGCGGCCGGAACACCGCCATGAACACCCGCATCGGTGCTGCGAGCAGCGTGGCCGAGCGCTCCGGATGGGCGATCGCCCACGACTTCGGCGCCATCTCGCCGACCACCAGGTGGATGAACGTCACGACCAGCAGCGCGAGGACGAAGCCGGCGACGTCGGCGGCGACCAGCGGCAGGCCCCAGGTCTCGAACAGCGGGGTGAGCCAGTGGTGCACCGCCGGTTTGCTGATGGCCCCCAGGGCCAGGGTGGCCGCGGTGATGCCCAGCTGCGAGCCGGCCAGCAGCAGCGTGAGCTCCGAGGAGTTGCGCAACGCGGCCCGGGCCGAACGGCTGGTGGGCGCCGCCTCCTCCAGCCGGTGCCGCTTGGCGGCCAGCGCGGCGAACTCCACCGCGACGAAGAACGCGGACAGGGCGACGATGGCCACGGTCGCGGCGATGACCACCCACGGGTCGTCGCTCATCGGGGGTCCTCCTCGGCGGTGGCGGCCGCGCGGCCGGCCCTGCCGGTGTCGGGGGCTGTGGCGTCGGTCCGCATGCGGTCGGGGAGCTCCAGTCGCACCCGGGAGGGCACGTGACGCTCGACGGCGAGCACCGCGACGTGCAGGTGCCGCGGGGCGGGGTCGTCGGCGTGCACCAGGTCGCCCGGATCCGGTGGCAGCTCGACGGTCAGGCGGGTGCCGGCTTCGGGCAGGGTGCCGGCAGCGGCGATGACCAGGCCGGCGATCGTCTCGTAGTGCCCGCGCGGCAGGTCGACACCCAGGGCGCGTTCGACCTCGTCGACGTGCACGTCGCCGGGCATCTCCCACACGCCGTCGCCCTGGACGGGGACGTACTCGGGGTCGACATCGGCGTCGTGCTC
Source organism: Geodermatophilus obscurus (assembly GCF_900143215.1). Taxonomy (GTDB): domain Bacteria; phylum Actinomycetota; class Actinomycetes; order Mycobacteriales; family Geodermatophilaceae; genus Geodermatophilus; species Geodermatophilus obscurus_A. The sequence continues at coordinate 162,464 of NZ_FRDM01000001.1, forward strand.
GTCGGTGATCTCGCCGACCAGTTCCTCGGCGAGGTCCTCCAGCGTGATGACGCCGGCGAATCCGCCGTACTCGTCGATGACGCAGGCCATCTGGTTGTGGGTGTCGGCGAGCCGGCGCAGTGCGTCCGGCAGTGGGGTGAACGGGGTCACGGCCAGGCACTCGCGAGCGATGGCGGTCACCGGTGCGGTGTCCGGTTCCTGCGTGGTCAGCAGGTCGGCCAGGTGCACCGCGCCGACCACGTCGCCGGTCCCGGCTTCCAGCACCGGATAGCGGGAGTGGCCGTGGCTCATGAGCGCCCGCAGGTGGCCGAGGGTGTCGGTGTTCTCGACGGTGCCGACCCGCGGGCGGGGGATCATCGCGTGCCCGACGTCGCGGTGGGGGAAGTCGAGGATCCGGTCGACCATCATCGACAGCTCCGCGGGCAGGTCGCCGCTCTCCCGGGACTCCTCGACGATGTGCTCGAGGTCGCGGGCGGTGGCGGCGTGCTCGACGTCGTGGACCGGCTCCATCCTCAGCGCGCGCAGCAGCAGGTTGGACGCCTGGTCGAACACCCAGATCAGCCAGCCGAACACCTTCAGGTAGACGGTGGTGGAGGCGGCCAGCCAGCGGGCGACCGGCTCCGGGCGGGCGATGGCGAGGTTCTTGGGGAACAGCTCGCCGAAGAGCATCTGCACGACCGTGGAGAACAGCAGCGCCAGCACCGCGCCGATGCCGACGCCGACCGCGGTGGGGATGCCGACGCCACCGAGCAGCGCGCCCAGGGACTCACCGATCAGCGGCTCGGCGACGTAGCCGACCAGCAGGCCGGTCACGGTGATGCCCAGCTGCGCGCCCGACAGCATGAAGGAGGTGCGGCGGGTGACGCCCAGGGCGCGCTGGGCCGCGGCGTCACCGGCGCCGGCGCGCGCGGCCAGGGTGGCCCGGTCGACCGCCATGTAGGCGAACTCCTGGGCCACGAAGTACCCGGTGACCGCGGTGATCGCCAGGACGACCAGCACACCGAGCAGCAGTGTGAGCACTTCGGTCACCGGCCGCGCACCCCCTCACCGAGCTGGAGGTGCGCGGCCTGGGGACTGTGATACGGGCTCATGGCTCTCTTCGAGGGAGGTGGTCGGGGCGGGCAGAAGGCCCCCCTGGTCAACGAAGCGACGACGGTTGGCGTTCCGTGACCGGCCCCACCCGGTCACCCAACGCCGCGACCCCGAGCCCCCGCGGCGCGAGCAGCCACTGCGGGCAGCTGAGGTCCCGGGTGCTGGTGCGGAGGACCGAGACCTGCCCCGGTCGGGCGATCGCCGCCGCAGGCGCCCACCACTGCGCCGGATCCGATGGAGGGCACTACCGGTACCCGTTCCGGGTTCGGCGGGCCCTCCATCATGTGATCGGTGACCGGCGACCGGCCGGCTGCTCGACCGACGACCGGCACGGGGTGGGCGCGCCCGGCAGGGATCGAACCTGCGACCAAGTGCTTAGAAGGCACCTGCTCTATCCGCTGAGCTACGGGCGCTCGCGCTCCGATCATCGCACCGCTGTGGTGACCCGCCGGAGCGGGCCGCGCGCGGGGCGGTCCTGGATCGCACCGCCCCGCGCTCCCGGCTCAGCCGAGCTTGGCCCGCGCGTGCTCGTTGAACTGCCGCATGGCCGCGACCGGGCCCACCTCGAAGAAGGCGGTGTCGTCGTCCATCCGGGCGGTGTGCCCGGCCGGCCAGTAGAACGCCTCGCCGGCGTGGGTGACCGACTCGGTCTTGTCGGCCGCCGTGACCCGCACGGCCCCTTCGAGCACGATGCCCCAGTGGGGGCTGGGGCAACGATCCCCCGGCAGTCCCTCGAGGAGCGGGCCCATGTCGGTGCCGGCGGGCACGCGCGCGAAGCGGACGGCCATGTCACCCCACTCGGCGTACCGGGTGACCAGCGTTCCTTGCTCGACCTCGATCGGGAGGTCGTCGAGTGCGCCGTTCATCGTGGTTGCCTCTCTCTTGGTGTCAGCACCGGCCGTCGGACCGGTCACCTGAAGAGGCGGGACAAGACGTGTCCCGGCGGGGACAACGCCGCTCCCGCACCCGCGCGGACGGTCCTAGGGTCGGCCCTCCGAGGCTCCGGACACCGGCGGAGGGAGCGAGGACCGTGCACGGACTCGACCGCGCGGCACCCCCGACCGACCCCGGCGCGGCGCTGGCCGCAGGCCACTTCACCGACGCCCTGGACCTCCTGCGCGAGGCCCGGGCCCGCCGCCCGCTGTCCCTGGCGGAGCTCGACCAGTTGGCGCAGGCCGCCTACGGGGCCGGTGAACCCGAGGCGGCGATCACCGCCTGGGAGGAGGTCTGCGCCCGCGCTGCAGCCGAGGGTGACCACCCGGCCGCGGCCGCCGCCGCGGCGACCGTCGCGGTGTACCTGATGATGGACACCGGGCTCATGGCTCCCGTCCGTGGATGGCTGGCGCGCGCCGAGCGCCATCTCGGGGACACCGGTGAATCGCCCACCCACGCCCTCGTCGCGATGACCCGCACCTACGAGCGGTTCATGACCGGGGACATGGACGCAGCCCGGCGTTCCGCACAGCGGGCGGTCGAGCTGGGTGCGCGGCACGGTCCACCCGTCGCGGCCGCCCTGGGGCGGGTGGCGACCGCGCGGCTGGTGATCCTCGACGGGGACGTCGACCGGGGCCTCGAACTGCTCGACGAGGCGGCGGTGAGCGTGGTCTCCGGGGAACTCGATGCCCTCGCGACCGGGATGGTCTACTGCGAGCTGATCTGCGCCATGCAGGGCCTGGCCCAGTACGACCGCGCCGAGCAGTGGACCGAGGCCATGGAGCACTGGCGCGCCGGGACCGCCTTCGGCGGCATCAACGGTCGTTGCCGCGTCCACCGCGCCGAGATCCTCCGGCTCCGCGGGTCGTGCGCCGAGGCCGAGGACGAGGCCCTCGGTGCCTGCCGGGAGCTGCGCCGGTGGATGCGCCGCGAGTACGGCTGGCCGCTGACGGAGCTCGGTGTCATCCGGCTCCGCCGCGGCGACCTCCCCGGTGCCGAGGAGGCGCTGCTCTCCGCCGCCGAGCACGGGTGGGAGCCGCAACCCGGCCTCGCCCTGCTGCGGTTGGCGCAGGGCGACGCCGGTACGGCCGCCGAGATGCTGGGTGAGGCGCTCGACCACCCGTGTTCCGTCCCGTCCAAGGAGTGGCCGCCCGCCGGCGCGCTCCGGCGGGCGCCCCTGCTCGCCGCTCAGGTCGAGGTCACCGTGACGACCGGGGACCTGCGGTGCGCCCGGACGGCCGCCGCCGAGCTCTCCTCCATAGCCGTGACCTTCCGCAGTCGTGCTCTGGAGGCGAGCGCCGCGCTGGCCCGAGGTCGGGTCGCTCTCGCCGAGGGGGATGCCGCCGCTGCCGTCGCCGCCTGCGAGCAGGCCCTAGCCGGATGGGACGACGTGGGTGCGCCGTACGAGACCGCGTTCGTGCTCGAGGTGCTGGCGCGGGCGCACCGGGCCCTTGACCGGCCGGCCCTCGCCGAGCGGGAGGAGGCCGCCGCGCGGGCCGCGCTGGATCGCATCGGTGCGGCGCCGCCCCGACTGCGGCCGCTCCCGGAGCCGCACGCCGTCGATGCGGAGACCGGTGTCTTCCGCCTCGACGGCGACACGCGCACGCTCGCCTTCGCCGGTCGCACCGTGCTCCTGCAGGACCTCAAGGGGATGCGGTACCTGGCCCGGCTGCTGACCGCGCCCGACCGGGAGCTGCACGCGCTCGACCTGCTCGCCGCCGAGCTGGGTGCCGTCCCCGACACCGGGGACCTCGGGCCGGTGGTCGACGCGCAGGCGCGGGCCGCCTACCGGCGGCGGCTCGCCGAGATCGACGAGGACATCGAGGAGGCGCGGGACCTCGGCGACGAGGGTCGGGCCGAGCGGGCACAGGCCGATCGCGACTACCTCGTCCACGAGCTGTCGCGCGCCCTCGGGCTGGGCTGGCGGGTGCGGTCGGCAGCTTCGGCCGCCGAGCGGGCCCGCACCAGCGTCGGTCGGGCCGTCCGCTACGCGCTCGCCCGCATCGCCCAGCACCATCCACCGCTCGCCGACCACCTGGGCCGCACCGTGCGGCTGGGCACGTACTGCTCCTACGTGCCCGACCCGAGGCTCCCGGTCCGCTGGCGGGTCTGACCCACGCCGAGCCGCGACGCCACCGGGGGAGTTGCCGTGGTGAACCAGGTCGGGCCACCCGGCGGATGGGTCGACGGCCGCGCTTCCGAGTCCTGCATCGGGCGCTGGAGTCGCCCGGTCGCCCACCGCTTCGTCGGCTGGTCCGGGCTCCCGGCCGGGCGGCGCCGGCACCGGCGTGCTCTCCGCGGACGTGCTGGCGGCGGCCCCGCCGCAGTGGGTGGCTCGAGGCGGTCGAGGCGCGAGACGTCGTCGTCCCACGGTCTTCGCCGACCTCGACGACCCCTGGCGCCCTCTCCTCGGCGCCACGGGTCCGGTCCGCGGCTACGGCACCTCCCTCGACGAGCGGTCCCGGGACCGGCTGCGGCTGGCGCTGGGGGCACGCCTGTCGAGCGCCGCTGACGGGCGGCCGCCCTTGAGCACCCACGCCGGGGCGGTGCGGGGACGGCGTCCCTGAGTCGGTCGCTCGGGTCGGAGCCCCGGGTCCGACATCCCCAGGCGGGCCGTCCACAGGGGGTCGGACAGTCCACAGATGGCCGTCCGCGGCTCCGCGCCGGTCTACGGCGGCCGAGGGTCCTCGGTGCACCGGCACCGCGCCGGTGCCCGCCGGATCAGGCGGGCAGCCCCCTGAGGAGCACCGTGAACGACACGCACGTCACCGTCGTCGGCAACGTCGTCGACTCACCCCGCCGCGTCAGCCTGGAGAGCGGCACGGTCACCAACTTCCGCCTGGCCTCCACCGCGCGCCGCTTCGATCCCCGGTCCCAGGAGTTCGTCGACGCCGGAACCTTCTGGGTCGACGTCGAGTGCTGGAACGAGCTGTCCGGCAACGTCTCCGGCAGCGTCAGCAAGGGCGATCCGGTCATCGTCCAGGGTGCCTTGACCACGCACAGCTGGGAGGGCGAGAACGGGAAGCGCAGCACGCCGCGGATCCGGGCCGCCGCCGTCGGCCACAACCTGGCGCGCGGCGCCGGGGTGTTCAGGCGAAGCCGCCCGGCCCGCCCGGCGGAGCCGGTGCCGGCCCCGGCGGACCCGGGGAACGGGGAGTTGGTGCGCGGTCGGGACTACGAGGACGGTCCCGAGGCGTTGCACTCCGTGGACACCGCCGACCTCGCCACGGAGCCCGCGCACAGCTGAGCGCCCCGGCTGGGAGGATCGGAGGGGAGAACGGACGGGGGCGGGCCGGCAGTCGGCCGGCCCGCCCGCCACTCGCGAACCGACGGAAGGCCTCGAAGCCCAGTGGCTCAGTACATCTACACGATGGTGCGTGCGCGCAAGGCGCACGGCGACAAGGTGATCCTGGACGACGTCACCCTGTCGTTCCTGCCCGGCGCCAAGATCGGCGTCGTCGGCCCGAACGGCGCCGGGAAGTCGACCGTCCTCCAGATCATGGCCGGCATGCAGCAGCCCTCCAACGGCGACGTCATGCTGGCGCCGGGCGCCTCGGTGGGCATCCTGCTGCAGGAGCCGCCGCTGAACGAGGAGCTCGACGTCCGCGGCAACGTGGAGGAGGCCGTCAAGCCGCTCCGCGACGCGCTGACCCGCTTCGAGGAGGTCAGTGCGGCGATGGGTGAGCCCGACGCCGACTTCGACTCGCTGCTGGCCGAGCAGGGCGAGCTCATGGAGGTCATCGAGAACGCCGACGGCTGGGAGCTCGACGCCCGCATCGAGCAGGCCATGGACGCGCTGCGCTGCCCGCCCGGCGATGCCGACGTCACGGTGCTGTCCGGTGGTGAGCGCCGTCGCGTGGCGCTGTGCAAGCTGCTGCTCGAGGCGCCGGACCTGCTGCTGCTCGACGAGCCCACCAACCACCTCGACGCGGAGAGCGTCGCCTGGCTGGAGCAGCACCTGGAGAAGTACGCCGGCACCGTCGTGGCCGTCACCCACGACCGGTATTTCCTCGACAACGTCGCCCAGTGGATCCTCGAGCTCGACCGCGGCCGGGCCTACCCCTACGAGGGCAACTACTCGACCTACCTGGAGACCAAGGCCGCCCGGCTCAAGGTCGAGGGCGCCAAGGACGCCAAGCGGCAGAAGCGGCTGGCCGAGGAGCTCGAGTGGGTGCGGTCGGGCGCCAAGGCCCGCCAGGCCAAGAGCAAGGCCCGCCTGCAGCGCTACGAGGAGATGGCCGCCGAGGCCGAGAAGTACCGCAAGCTGGACTTCGAGGAGATCCAGATCCCGCCGGGCCCGCGGCTGGGCAACGTGGTTGTCGAGACCAGCGACCTCACCAAGGGCTTCGGCGACCGCGTGCTGATCGACGACCTGTCCTTCACGCTGCCCCGCAACGGCATCGTCGGGGTCGTCGGCCCCAACGGTGCCGGCAAGACCACGCTGTTCAAGATGCTGGTCGGCGAGGAGAAGCCGGACGACGGCGAGATCAAGGTCGGTGACACGGTCAAGGTCTCCTACGTCGAGCAGAGCCGGGCCGGCATCGACCCCAAGAAGACGCTGTGGCACGTCGTCTCCGACGGCCTCGACCACATCAAGGTCGGCAACGTCGAGATGCCTTCGCGGGCCTACGTCGCCGCGTTCGGGTTCAAGGGCCCGGACCAGCAGAAGCCGGCCGGCGTGCTGTCCGGCGGTGAGCGCAACCGCCTCAACCTCGCCCTGACCCTCAAGCAGGGCGGCAACCTGCTGCTGCTCGACGAGCCGACCAACGACCTGGACGTCGAGACGCTGAGCAGCCTGGAGAACGCGCTGCTGGAGTTCCCCGGCTGCGCCGTCGTGGTCAGCCACGACCGCTGGTTCCTCGACCGCGTGGCGACGCACATCCTCGCCTACGAGGGCGAGTCCACGTGGTTCTGGTTCGAGGGCAACTTCGCCGACTACGAGAAGAACAAGGTCGAGCGGCTCGGCCCGGAGGCGGCCCGGCCGCACCGTGCCACCTACCGGAAGCTCGCCCGCGACTGAGGGAGGACCCCGCTGCCCCCACCCCTCGCACGCTCGGGTCGGGGCCCTGCAGCGGGGCCGTTCCAGCACGCCGCCGACGGCCGGACGGAGCGTTCGCTCCGGCCGGCCGTCGTGGTGGGCGGGGTGTCCCGGGGTCGGCCGGATGGATGCGGCAGGGTGTCGGTCGTGAGGCACACCGTGCAGGTCCCCATGCGCTGGTCGGACATGGACGCCTACGGCCACGTCAACAACGTCGTCTTCCTGACGTACTTCGAGATGGCCCGCGTCGACTTGTTCTTCGACCGGGCCTCGCTGGAGGAGCAGACCGGCCTGCGGCGGGGGACCGTCGTCGCGGCCCACGACGTCCGGTACAAGCTGCCGGTGGTCTACTCCCGCGACCTCCTCGACGTGCAGATCTGGGTCTCCGGCATCCGGGCCGCCGCCTTCACCTGCCACTACGAGCTCTTCGACCACGGACGGCAGGCGGTCACCGGCAGCACTCTGCTGGTGCCGTTCGACTTCGGCATCGACCGCCCCCGCCGGCTCACCCCGGCGGAGAAGGCGTTCCTCGCCCGCTACGCCGACGAGCAGCCCGCGGACTGAGCCAGATCCCTCACGCGCCGCCGGGAGCGACCGGACCGTGGAGGCGTGCCCCCTCGGTGGCCAGCCGCTGGTCGTACGCGTCGCCGAGGTCGGCCAGGGCCTGCGAGCAGTCCCCGGTGAACGCAGGGCCGTGCATCAACCCGAGGGTCGCCGGCCGCAGGTCGGCCAGCGCCCGGATGGTCGGCCCCGTCGCCGGTGTCAGGCAGGTCGCCCGGAACAGGTCCTCCGCCTGCAGCGCCGGGCCGGTGATCTCCTGCTCGGTGATGGCCGGGCCCGCGCCCACGGCGGTGAACAGATCACCGCACAGGAGCGTGCCCGTCGTCTCTTCGTACACCAGCCCGGCGTCCCAGCCGTGCGGGACGTGCGGCGTCTCGATGCGCCGGATCCTACGCCCGCCCAGGTCGAGCACCTCGCCGTCCTGGAGCGGGCGGGGCGGCCGGTCAGCCAGGTCGGCGACGGAGACCGCGCACCCGAGGGCGCCGTGCGCCACCTCGGCCCGCGGTGCAGCCGCCAGCCACAGGTTCATGGCGCCGCACTCGTCCGCCTCCACGTGGCCGAACGTGATCCAGCGCAGCTCTGGCACAGGGACGATGCGCGCGACCGCCGCTGACACCACGGGGAACAACGCCCGGGGGCCGCTGTGGAACAGCAGGGGCTCGTCAGCGGCGACGAGGAACTGGTTGAAGACGATGTCCGCATCGCTGACGTAGGTCGACAGCCGGTAGACGTCCGGAGCGATCTCGGTGACCTGAGTCTCCATGGAGGACTCCTCGAGGACGATGTGAGGCCGGACAGTGTCCTCCTGCGCGAGCCGACCGGACCACAGCCACGCGTCCCGCCGTCCTCACTGTCAGCGGACCGGCGCGCCGTGCACCACGCCGCTGCCGGCGTGCACCCAGTCCCGCGGCGGCGCGGTCTCCACGACCCGCTTGCCCAGCGGGAACAGACCCACCGCGGCCAGCTTGAACGAGGCGATGCCGAACGGGATGCCGATGATCGTCAGGCAGAAGCCGATGCCCGCGACGACGTGGATCAGCGCCAGCCACCACCCGGCCACGAGGAACCACACGAGGTTGCCCACGGCCGAGGCCACCCCGGCGTCGGGAGCGCGCACCGTCGTCCGGCCGAAGGGCCAGACGACGAAGCCGGCCAGGCGGAAGGCGGCGATCCCGAAGGGGATGGTGACGACCAGCAGGCAGGCGATCAGCCCGGCCAGGGCGTAGGCGAGGGCGAGCAGCCAGCCCTGCAGGACCAGCCACACCAGGTTCAGCAACGTGCGAAGAGCGTCCACACCCGACTCACGGCCGGCAGCGGCCGCCGGTTCCCCCGACGGGCGGGTTCACAGCGGTTCGCCAGGGGATCCTCAGGGACTCCCGGGGTCAGCCGCCGACGATCCGCGGCACCGGGCGGTCAGCACCGGCGGGCGCACCCCGCCGCGCCGCCTCCTCCTCGGACACCGGCCGCACGACCGCGCCCTCCGCGATCAGGGCCGAGGCGAAGACCGCCGCGTTGATGCCGCCGCGGTGCACCATCGCCTTCACCAGCCGGGCGCCGGTCAGCCGCTCCAGGTGCGTGCACGGCGGACAGCGCTTGACCCCGAACAGCAGCGCCTCGCCGACGGCGAACCAGCGGCCCACCAGCGACGGCAGGTCGACGCCGGCAGTCACCAGGTTCCGGCGGGTGTCGCCCGGGGTCAGCGGCACGCCGGCGTCCGCGGCGACGGCGGCGACGTCCGCGGCGTCGATCAGCGTCAGCTGCTTCTCCAGGTCGGGGTACTGCGCCCACGTCCCGCCGCCCAGCGCGTAGCGGTCGCCCTGCAGCCCGCGCCCGGCCAGCAGCCGCGCCGAGGGCACCCGCCGCATCGGCGCGGCCGCCTCGGACGTCAGCCAGATCCCGGTCAGCACGCCGCCGTCCATCACGCCCTCCTCGGCCGGCGCGCCGGCACGTCGTCCGCGCCCCGCGCGTCCAGCGCCTCGCCGAGCGTGGCCGCCAGCTGCAGGACCTGGATCAGCAGCGGCACCAGCAGCCCCAGCCGCATCCCCGACGCCCCCCGGGCCGCCTGCGCCTCGCGGATCCGCGCGGCCCGCTCGGCCACCACCGGGATGAACCGCAGCGTCATCGCGACCATCAGGCCCACCCGTGCTGGCCGCACGCCGACCACCTCGAGCGGCCGCAGCAGCCACTCCACGACGGCCACCAGCGCGGTCACCCGGGTGGTCGCGGTGACCACGGCCGCGGCCAGCACCAGGGTGAGCAGTCGCAGCACCGCCACCGCCCCGGTCAGCGGGTCGGTGAGCAGCAGGTGGAAGACGAACAGGCCGGTCAGCAGCAGCCACACCGGCCGCACCTGCGCCCACAGGACCCCGGCCGGCAGCCGGGCCACCAGCAGCCCGGCGGCCAGCACGCCGATCAGCGCCGCGACGACCACCTCGATGCGGGCAACGGCGAACAGCCCGGTTCCGAGGGCCGCGAGCGCCGCCAGCTTCAACCCGGCCCGCGCGCGGTGCACGAGGCTGGTGCCCGGTCGGTACAGCGACAGCATCAGCCGCACCGGGCCACGTACCAGGGCACCGTCTCGGCCGGCGTCCCGTCGGCGGCCACCCGGCCGTCCTCGAAGACCAGCACCCGGTCGAACGCGGCGAGCAGATCGAGGTGGTGGGTGACCACGACGACGTCCTGCTCGAGCCCGTCGACGACCCGCGCGACCCGGCGGGTGTTGCCCAGGTCCAGCAGCGTCGTCGGCTCGTCGAAGACCACCCGCTGCGGCTCCATGACGAGCACGCCGGCGATCGCCAGCAGCTGCTTCTGCCCGCCGGACAGCAGGTGGGCGGGGTGGTCGCGGTGTCCGTCGAGCCCGTACTGGACCAGCACCTCGTCGACCCGCCGGGCGATCTCGTCGGCCGGCACGCCCTGGTTGGTCAGCCCGAACGCCACGTCCTCGGCGACCGTGGGGTGCACGATCTGCGCGTCGGGGTCCTGGAACACGAAGCCGACCCGCCGGCGGACCTCGCGGACCTGCGTGCGGGTGTCCAGCCCGTCGACCAGCACGGTGCCGGCGGTGGGCACCACCAGCCCGTTGAGCAGCCGGGCGAACGTGCTCTTGCCCGACCCGTTGGCCCCGATGACCCCGATCCGCGCCTCGGTCAGCGTCAGCGAGACGCCGGCCAGCACGGTGCGCTCGCCGTAGGCGTGGGTGACGTCGCGCAGTTCGACGGCGGTCCGGGGCAGAGGTGGCGCGGCTGCTGCCGTGGCGCCGCGCCGTCCCCACCGCATGGCAGCGACCACCCGGTCTCAGCCCGCGGTCGCGCGCCGGCTGGGCAGCTCGATCACCGGGTAGGCGCGACGCACCGCCACGGCGACCACCGAGGCCGCCACGGCCTTGACGACGTCCCCGGGGATGAACGCCAGCGAGCCGATGGCCGAGGCCGACAGCGGGATGTCGGCGTAGAGGCTGGTGAACGGGATGCCGATCGCGTAGATCACCGCGATGCCGCCGACCAGGTTGGCGACCAGCGCCCAGGCGAGGTTGTACCGCCGCCAGAACCGCTCGGTCAGCCAGCCGACGACGAACGCGGCGATCGGCCAGCTGTAGAGGTAGCCGGCCGTCGGTCCGACGAAGACGCCCAGGCCGCCGGCACCGCTGGCCAGCAGGGGTGCCCCCATCGCCACGACGGCCAGGAAGAGCAGCAGCGCCAGCCCGCCGCGCCTGGCGCCGAGCACCGAGCCGGCCAGCATCACGCCGAGCGTCTGGGCGGTGATGGGCACCGGGATGCCCGGCACCGGGACCGGCGGGATCTGGCCGAGCACGGCGACGATGGCCGCGAAGAGCGCGACGTAGGCGAGGTCCCTGGTCTTCACGGCGATCTCCTCCCGGGGTGCGCGGAACACACCACGCAGCTCCCGGCGGAAGGTACCCGAGGACCGGCGCGTTGCCGCCGCCCGCCCGCTCAGGCGCGGAGCCACACCGCCGTGTCCGCCGGGACGCTCCCGCCGCTGACGTCGGCGCTGGCCAGCAGGACCTCGCCCTCGGGCAGCGCGACGTCGCCGCCCGAGACGTTGAGCAGGCAGACCAGCCCGCCCGGGCGACGGAACGCCAGACACCCCTCCGGCGCGGGCAGCCACGCCAGCGAGTCGCCGGCGAAGGCGGGCGAGGTCCGCCGCAGCGCGAGCGCCGCTCGGTACAGCGACAGCACCGAACGGGGGTCGCCGGCCTGTGCCTCGGCGGTCAGCGCTCCCCAGCCCTCCGGCATCGGCAGCCAGGTCCCGGTGCGCGAGGAGAAGCCGTAGGACGGGGTCGTGCCCGACCACGGCACCGGGATGCGGCAGGCGTCGCGCCCGCGCTCGGTGCGTCCGGACCGCTCCCAGATCGGGTCCTGCAGCACCTCGTCGGGCAGGTCGACGTCCGGCATGCCGAGCTCGTCGCCGTTGTAGAGGTAGGCCGCCCCGGGCAGCGCCAGCTGCAGCAGCGCCGCGGCCCGGGCCCGCCGGGTGCCCTGCGCGCCGCCGCCGTAGCGGGTGACGTGCCGCGGGCGGTCGTGGTTGGACAGCACCCAGCAGGCCGGCGCCGGCGTGCCGGCCACGGTGGCCAGCGAGTGGACGACGGCGTCGCGCAGCTCGTCGACGTCCCAGTCGGCGGTCAGCAGCTTGAAGTTGAAGGCCAGCTGCAGCTCGTCGGGACGCAGGTACTGCGCCAACCGGTCGTCGTCGGAGACCCAGACCTCGCCGACGGCCATGGCCCCGGGGTACCGGTCGAGGACGGCGCGGACCCGCCGGTGCACGTCGTGCACCCCGTCGTCGTCGAACCGGTGGTCGCCGGGGCCGTGGTCGTCGAGCAGGCCGGTGTCCTCCATCGGCTCCATGTCCGGCAGGCCCGCCGGCTTGGCCATGCCGTGCGCGACGTCGATGCGGAAGCCGTCGACCCCGCGGTCGAGCCAGAACCGCATCGTGGTCTCGAGGTCGGCGAGCACCTCGGGGTCGGTGAAGTCCAGGTCGGGCTGCTCCGGCGCGAAGACGTGCAGGTACCACTGCCCGTCGTCGACCCGGGTCCAGGCCGGCCCGCCGAAGACCGAGGGCCAGTTGTTGGGCGGCTCGGCGCCGTCGGGGCCGCGGCCGTTCCGGAACAGGTAACGGGCCCGCTCCGGCGATCCGGGGCCGGCGTCCAGTGCGGCCTGGAACCAGGCGTGCCGGTCGGAGGTGTGGTTGGGCACCAGGTCGACGGTCACCCGGATGCCGAGCGCGTGCGCCTCGGCCAGGAGCGCGTCGAACTCGGCGAGGTCGCCGAAGACCGGCTCGACGTCGCGCGGGTCGGCGACGTCGTAGCCGTGGTCGGCCATGGGCGAGGGGTAGAAGGGCGTGATCCACAGCGCGTCGATGCCGAGCGCGGCCAGGTGCGGCAGGCGGGCGCGGATGCCGGCCAGATCGCCGACGCCGTCACCGTTCCCGTCGGCGAAGCTGCGGATGTAGACCTGGTAGAAGACCGCGTCGCGCCACCAGTCGACGTCGGCGCGGCGGGCGGCGGGCAGGGTCGTGTCCGGGCTCACCGGTCTCCTCGAGATGTCGACGGCCCCTCGCAGGAACCCGCCTCCAGTGTGCGATCGGCGGGGGCCGCGGGTCCGTCAGCGGTTCTGCATGCTGTGCGCGGCCATCTCCAGGTACCCCCACAGCGTCGCGTCCTGCTCGGGGGTCAGCTCCAGGGAGTCGACGGCGTCGCGCATGTGGCGCAGCCACGCGTCGCGCTCGGCGGGGCCGATGGCGAAGGGCGCGTGGCGCATGCGCAGCCGGGGGTGGCCGCGCGCGTCGGAGTAGGTGGTCGGACCGCCCCAGTACTGCTCCAGGAACGTGCGCAGCCGGGTCTCGGCGCCCGCCCAGTCGTCCTGGGGGTACAGCGGCGCGAGCACCGGGTCGGCGCGCACGCCGGCGTAGAAGCGGGCCACGAGCCGGGAGAAGGTGGGCGCGCCGCCGACCTCCTCGTAGAAGGTCCGGGCCGACGGCAGGGATCGGCTCATGTCCTCGATCGTCCCGCAGCGGCCGGGGCCGCTGCCACGTGACCCTGGGTACGCACGTAGCCGACGAGCGGCGGGAGGACGGCCAGCAGCCCCACCCCGCCGATCAGGGCCACCACGCCGCCGGGCGCGAGCCCCTCGGCCGCGGCGCCGGCGGCGAGCACGCCGATGCCCTGGACGCCGTAGAGCCCGCTGACCGCGACCCCGAAGGCGCGGCCCCGGTAGGCCGGCGGCACGGCCTGCACGAAGGCGACGTTGAGCGGGATCGTCCAGGCCAGACCCAGCCCGGCGACGAACATGAGCGCGACGACGGCCGCGTAGGCGCCCTGGCCGGGTGCCCCCCACACGGTGACCAGCCCGGCCACCAGGATCGGGAGCAGCGACAGGACGACGAGGTGCGGCACCAGCTGCTCGCGGCGCTGCTGGGTGAGCCCGCGGGCGACGAGCAGCCCGCCCACGGTGACCCCGGCGGGGTTGGCCGCGAGCAGCACGCCGATCTGGGTCGCGCCCTGGCCGAGCTGCTCGACCAGCGGTGCGGCGATGCCCTCCGGGGCGTTGGCGAACAGGGTGCCCACCCAGGTGACGGCGATGATCGCCCGCAGCCGGGGTGTCCGGCCGATCAGCCGCAGCCCCTCGGCGGCGTCCCGCCACATCGAGCGGGGTCCCTCGGCCTCGCCGCCGTCGTCCGGGGCCGGGCGGCGCTGCAGCCGGGCCCACAGCCAGACGGCGGAGACGGCGAAGGTGGCCGCGTCGAGCAGCAGCGCCGCCGACGGGTCCAGCACGGCGACCAGCGCGCCGCCCAGCACGAACCCGAGGACCTGGGCCACCTGCGAGCCGACGTTGGTCAGGGACGTCGCCAGCGCGTACCCCTCGCCGTCGAGGACGTCGGCCATGAGCGCCGACCGGGCGGACTCGAACGGCGGCCCGCACACCGCCACGACGAACAGCAGGACCAGCAGCACCGGCAGCGGCGTCCCGGGGACGGCCATGAGGGCGACCAGCAGGGCGCGCGCGGTGTCGCTGGCGATGAGCACCCGGTGCCGCGGGAGCCGGTCGGCGAGGGTGGACAGCAGCGGCCCGCCCAGCAGCCACGGCAGGTAGCTGATCGCGAAGGTCACCGCGGACAGCAGCGGCGAGTCGGTGCGCTGGTAGACCAGCACGGTCAGCGCGACGCGGGCCAGCTCGTCGCCGATGGTCGACAGCAGGTAGCTGCCGAACAGCGGCCGGAACTCCCGGACGGCGAACAGCCCGCGGAAGGTCGCCGGGCGGGGGGCTGCGCCGGCCGGGCTCCCGCCGGCCGGCGCGCTGCCGCTCAGCGGGCCCCCGCCGGGGCGCCGGCCGCGGACAGCAGCGGCAGGGGCGTGCGGATGCCCTCGGCGACGAAGCGCTCCTTGAGCCGCATGCGCAGCTCGCGGCCGACCCGCCACTGGTCGGCGTTGGTGGTGCGGACCTGCAGGCGCATGAACACACCCTCCGAGGTGATCTGCTCGACGCCGAGGGACTCCGGCTCGGACAGCAGCACCCCGGCCCACTCGTCCTCGACGTACAGCGCGTCGGCCACCTCCTGCATCACCGCCCGGCAGCGCTCGAGGTCGGTGTCGTGGGCCACCGGCATGTCGATGACCACCTGGGCGTAACCCTGGCTCTTGTTGCCGACCCGCAGGATCTCGCCGTTGCGGGCGTACCAAACCACGCCGTTGACGTCGCGCACGCGGGTGATCCGCAGGCCGACCGCCTCCACCGTGCCGCTGGCCTCGCCGAGGTCGACGACGTCACCGACGCCGTACTGGTCCTCGAGGATGATCCCGATCCCGGCGATGAAGTCCTTGACCAGATTCTGCGCGCCGAAGCCCAGCGCGACACCCACCACGCCCGCGCTGGCCAGGATCGGCGCCAGGTTGATGCCGAGCTCGCCGAGCACCAGCACCACGGCGATGCCCAGCACCACGATCGAGGCGCAGCTGCGCAGCACCGACCCGATGGCCTCGGCCCGCTGGGTGCGCCGGGCGGCGACCTGCTCCGCGCCGTCCCCCACGGCGGCCGCGCGCAGCCGGCGGGCCCGCAGGATCGAGGGGACCGGGCTGCCGGCGGTGGAGTCGGTCAGCCGGCGGATCGCCCGGTGCGCCAGGTGCCGCACCAGGACGGCGACGACGACGATCAGCAGGATCCGCGCCGGTGTGGCGATCAGCGCCTCGGCGTTCTCCGCCAGCCACGCGGTCCCCCACCAGTCGTAGACCTGCTGGCAGAGCCAGTAGTCGGCGCAGTCGGGCATGGAGCCGGTCCCGCCGTCTGCGGCGGCGATCACGGACGGTGAAGCAGTCATCACGCCGATACTCTCAGGTGCGGGAAGGCAACCCCAGGTGCATGCCGCATGGCGCGGCACACGAACCAGGGATCAGCTGGTCAGGCCGGTGTGCGCGGCGAGGAAGGCGAGCTGGTCGGCGGCGAGGCCGACGGTCCGGCTGACCGCCCGGGCGCCGTGCCCCACCGAGGTCTCCCGCCGCAGCAGGACCGGGGCGTCGGACGAGGTGGCGTGCTGCAGCGCCGCGGCCAGCTTGCGCGCGTGCAGCGGGTCGACCCGGGTGTCGGACTCGAAGGTCGTGAACAGCACCGCCGGGTAGCCCGTGCCGTCCACCACCCGGTGGTAGGGCGAGTAGCCCAGCAGCCAACCCAGCTCGGTGGGGTCCTCCGCGGTCCCGTACTCGTCGTTCCAGGTGCGGCCCAGGCCGAAGCGCTCGTAGCGCACCATGTCCAGCAGCGGCGCGCTGCAGACGACGGCGGCGGCGAGGCCGGGGCGCTGGGTTAGCGTCGCGCCGACCAGCAGGCCGCCGTTGGAGCCGCCCATCACCGCCAGCTGCGGGTGCGTCGTCCACCCCTCGGCGACCAGGTGCTCGCCGGCGGCGGCGAAGTCGTCGAACACGTTCTGCTTGCGCTCCCGCATGCCGGCGCGGTGCCACTCCTCGCCGTGCTCCGAGCCGCCGCGCAGGTTGGCCACCGCCCACACGCCGCCGGCCTCGACCCAGGCCAGCGCCTGCGCCGAGTACCCCGGGGTCAGGGCGACGTCGAAGCCGCCGTACCCGTAGAGCACGGTGGGGCGCGGCCGGTCGGGCGCCCCGGCCCGCGAGATGACGAACAGGTGCACCGGCGTCCCGTCCGCGGAGGTCGCGTGCGTCTCTCCGACCCGGACCTCCGGGACGTCCCCGGCGACCGGCGCCTGCTCCCAGCTGGTGAGGGACGCCGGGTCGGCGGCGTCCCAGCGCAGCACCGACGGCGGGGTCGAGTGATCGGTGAAGCCGACCCACGCGGTGCTGCCACCTTCCGGGGGCGCGCTGACCCCCGAGACGCTGCCCGGCGGGAGGGCGGTCACGTCGGCCATCCGGCCGGAGCCGTCGGCGGCCCAGAGCGAGAGCCGGTCGGTGGCGTCCACCGAGTGCACGGCGAGCACCTGCAGCCCGCCGTCCGGGCCGTCGACCAGGGCGACGTCGGTGAGCACGCCGTCCTCCTGCTGCGGGACGACGTCCCGCCAGGCCTCCGGCGCCCAGGTCCCCGGGTCGGCCGGGTCGGCGACGGCGAGCCGCCAGCGCGGGGTGCCGCGGTCGCTCATCAGCCACAGCCGGCCGTCGCGGGCCACCCAGGCCGCGGTCTGCGCGTCGACGCCGACCTGCAGCTCGCGCAGGGTGGGCGGCCCGGCGGGATCGAGGTCGGCCAGCCAGACGTCGTCGCGCGGCGCGGTGCCCACGGAGGCCGAGACGACGAGCCACCGGCCGTCGCGGCTGGTGCGGGCGCCGAAGTAGGTGGCCGGGTCGCTGCCCTCGCCGTGCACGAGGACGTCGCCGTCGGTGCCCGCCCCCACCCGGTGGCGCCAGACCCGCCGGTGGAACTGCTCCTCACCGGCGGGCACCAGCTCCGGCGCCAGCCGGCGGACGTAGCAGAGCTCCTCGCCGCCGGGCAGCCACGCGACGGGGGAGTAGCGGCAGCGGTCGATCGGCCCGTCGAGCTGCTTCCCGGTGGCGACGTCGAGCACGTACAGCCGCGACTCCTCGTCCCCGCCGGTGGAGAGCTGGTAGGCCAGCCGGTCGCCCTCCCAGGACGGCGACCAGGCGTCGAGGGTCGTGGTGCCCGCGGGGTCGACCGCCATCGGGTCGACGAGCACCCGCTCGGTGCCGTCGGGCTCGCGCACCCGCAGCACCGCGTGCTCCTGGCCGGGGTCGCGCCGGGTGGAGAAGGCCCGGCCGGCCCGCCAGACCGGGACGCCGACGGCGCCGGCGTGCACGAGCTCGGCCAGCCGCGCGGCGAAGCGGTCGCGCAACGGCAGGGCGGCCAGCTGCCCGGCGGTCAGCTCGTCCTGGGCGGCGGTCCAGGCCACCGTCCGCGGGTCGGCGGGGTCCTCGAGCCAGCGGTAGGGGTCGGCGACGGCGTGTCCGTGCAGGTGCTCGACCAGGTCGAGCCGGGGGGCCTCGGGGTAGCGCACGCGCCCACGGTAGTGAGGACGGGACGGGTGTCCCCGGACCGTCCGGGACTTCCCGGGAGCGCCGGAGCGCGGTCCCAGGTCAGAATGGGAGCGCCCACGGGTCGCACTGCACCCGGCGCGCGGCCCCGGGCGCCGGAGGTGCCCCGTGCCGCGTACCGCGTCCGGGTCGTCCGCAGGCCATCCAGGTCCGCGGCGCGACCACCACTCCCATCTGATGACACCTGTCCCGGCGCGGTCGA
This sequence comes from Geodermatophilus obscurus, assembly GCF_900143215.1. Lineage (GTDB taxonomy): Bacteria > Actinomycetota > Actinomycetes > Mycobacteriales > Geodermatophilaceae > Geodermatophilus > Geodermatophilus obscurus_A. Next base: position 180,803 of record NZ_FRDM01000001.1, read on the forward strand.
CCGCCGCCGCGACGCTGCTGCTCAACGCCACCTACGAGCCGCTGTGCGTGGTCTCCAGCCGGCGCGCCATCGTGCTCGTGCTCGCCGACAAGGCGGTCTCGGTGCACAGCGCGCCCGAGGAGGTGCACGCCGAGACGGTGGTCCTGCCCGTTCCGGTGGTGGTGCGCCTGACCCGTTACGTGCGGGTGCCCTACCCGGCGCAGGTCCCGCTCTCCCGGCGGGCGGTGTTCCACCGCGACGCCTCGACCTGCGTCTACTGCGGCAGCTCGGCCACGAGCATCGACCACGTCGTCCCGCGCAGCCGCGGCGGCACGCACACCTGGGACAACGTCGTCGCGGCCTGCCGGCGGTGCAACCACACCAAGGCCGACCGGTCGCTGGCCGAGCTCGGGTGGAAGCTGCCGCACCCGCCGCGTACCCCCAGCGGCGCGGCCTGGCGGCTGCTCGGCGCGCGCACCGTCGACCCGCGCTGGCGGGAGTGGCTGGGCATGCCGGAGAGCGTGTCGGCCTGATGGAAGGACCCTCCTGCCCCCCACCACTCGCAGGCTCGCGGCGGGCCCCTGCCGTGGGGCCGCACCCATGACGTCGCCGGCGACGGCGCGGCGGATGTGGGCGCTGGGCGAGCCCTACCACGCGCTCACCTACTTCGCCGACGAGTGCCGGACGGCCGCCGAGGCGACCGGGCTGCGTGGCTTCTGGCGCGGCTACTTCGCCATGCGGGCCGCGCCCATGGGCCCGGTCGGAGCCGAGGTGGTGACGGCCACCTTCTACAACTTCGCGCCCGCGTTCGTGGCCGGCCGCGTACCGGACGTGTGGCAGGTGGTCGATCCCGCGTCGGTGCTGGCCGCGCGGCTGGCCGGGGTGGCCGCCGCGGTGCGCCGGACGCTGGGGGAGGAGTGGCCGGCCTCCGCCGCGGCGGCGGAGGCCGCCGAGCTGCTCACCGCGGCAGCGGCCGCGGTGGACGCCCCCGGCCGGCCGCTCGCGGCGGCGAACGCCGGGCTGCCGGTGCCTGCGGAGCCGCACCTGGCCGTCTGGCAGTCGCTGACCACGCTGCGGGAGCACCGCGGCGACGGGCACAACGCCGCGCTGCTGCAGCGGGGCATCTCCGGGGTCGGCGCACACGTGCTGGCCGCCGCGGCCGGCCGGACGGCCCGGGAGTGGCTGCTCCGCGCCCGCGGGTGGGACGACGACGCGTGGACGACCGCCGCCGAGGAGCTCGCCGCCCGCGGCTGGCTGGCCGGCGAGGAGCTCACCGCGGAGGGCGCCGCGATCGTCGCCGCGGTGGAGGCCGACACCGACCGGCTGGCGCTGGCACCGTGGCAGGCACTGGGTGACCGGCGGTGCGACCGGCTGGCGGAGCTGCTCGCGCCGGTGCGCCGCGCCGTCGTCGCGGCGGGCGCCTGGCCGGAGGTCAACCCGATCGGCGTTCCGGACCCGGACCGTGGCGCACCTTGAGTTCGCGCGGACGGCGCGCCCCGTTCGGGGAGGTGCCCGGATGACCCCGATCGTCCGCACCCGGCGCGGTCCGGTGCCCGGGGACGGGACGCCGGGGGACTGAGGGCGAGAGGGTTGGCGACATCACCGACTCCTCGCCCGTTGGCCCGTCCGAACCTGCCAGTCGGTGCGGCTCACGTCCTCCGCCGACGGGCAAGAGCTGCCGACGGCTCGGTCGTCCCGGGTCACACTGTGGTCACACCAGGTCACACATGACTCATGCCGCGTGTTCAGCACTCAGGCGAACTGACTGGTCACGTCACGTTCCCGCCGCAGCCAGCGCCGACGGGGTGCTGCGGTCGCCGGAAGGTGTCCTCTCATGTCCAGCTCCACGCAGAACCGCCGGCGGCAGGTGCAGCGCCTCGCCCTCACCGGTGTCGGCTCCGCCGTCCTGCTCGTCGGGATCGCCTCCACCGCGGGTGCCGCCCCTGGCGTCGTCATCCCCCTCGCGCCGACCGAGGTCGCGCTGTTCAACTACCCGATCGAGAAATACGACTGGGCGCCCATGGACCCGGTGAACGGCCCCGCGGGAGCCGCCGAGCCCATCATCGTCCAGTACGGCGAGTTGCTGACCGTGGACCTGGCCGACGAGCTCGACCCCATCAACGCCGTGGTCGAGCTGGAGTTCCCCGACGGTGCCGACCCCGACACCCTCCCGGACAAGACGTACTCCACGGACCCGAGCGCGACAGACCCGCTGGTCGTGGCCGTGGTCAACGGCAACGACCTGGAGATCACCCTGCCGCCGGACGACGGTGTGAACGGGCCGCAGGCCACCCTCCGCATCGCGCCCATCGAGCCCGACGCCACCGTCCTCGGGCCGGAGTTCACCGTCGACCCGCTGCTGGAGTACGAGCTGGACCTCAGCGCCACGGCACCCACCGCGACCACCCTGTACCCCGAGCTGGTGGCGCTCGCCCAGGTGCCCTGCGCCCTGACCTCGACCACGCCGTGCCCGGTCGCGGTGACCGCCGGCACGACCTTCACCCTCGAGCTGACCGCGGACTCGGCGCTGCGGGACCTCGACCTCACCGACCTCACCGGCATCGAGGTCGCGCTGCAGAGCACCGCCGACTCCGCCGCCGCCCCCGTGCTGCTCGCCGTCGAGGCGAGCGGTTCCACGGCGACGGTCACCCTGCCCGCCGAGCTGGCCGCCGGCTCCTACGCCCTCGTCCTCGGCCAGCCGATGACGTCGGGGCTCTCCATCGTGGTCGCGGAGCTGACCGTGTCGGCTCCGGCCGTTCCGCCGCCTGCGACGGAGACCGTGGCCCCGGCGCCCCAGGCTGTCGCGGTCAACGCCGGCCTGCGCTCCAACACCGGCGTCGAGGCAGTCGAGACCGGCTCCACCGGAACCGTCGCGGTCACCGCGGGTGCCGGGATGCTGGTCCTCGCGGGCGTGGGTGGCATCGCCGTCGCCCGCACCCGTCGTCGTCCGGCGGCCGAGGGCGGCACGTGCGCCTGACCCGGCCGAGCCGGCGCACCACCGCGGTCGCGGCGGTCGTCGCCCTCGGGTTCGCCGTCGGCCTGGCCGACGGCGGGCAGCCGGCCGCGGCCACCGGGTCCCCGGACCCGGTGGCCGCGGCCACCGCCCCGCCTGCCGTCGAGGAGGCGCAGCCCACGCTGCCGCCGGAAGGGGTCGCCCTGCCGACGCCCTCGTCCGACGTGCACGTGACCGTGGACGCGCTGGGCATGGACCTGCCGGTGCTGCCGCTGACCCCGCGCAACGGCACGATCAACCCGCCGACGCTCACCGCGGCCTACTGGATCCAGCCCTACGGCGACCCGGTCGGCGCGGCCGAGCAGGCGGACAACACGCTGTACCTCGCAGCGCACTCGACCGGCACCGGCGAGTACGGCTTCGACCCGCTGATGGAGTCCGACGGCGGCGGCAGCACCCTGGCGGCCGGCAACGTCATCGAGGTGAGCACCCCGCAGGGCACGGTCGACTACACCGTCGAGCGGACCCAGCGGTACGCCAAGGGCGAGCTGCCCGGGGTCACCGAGGTGTGGGAGTCCTCGCCCGGACGGCTGGTGCTCATCACCTGCTTCCAGCGCGGCAGCGGCCGGGCCTCGACCGAGAACCTCGTCGTCTTCGCCGAGTCCTGAGCCGCAGCGACGTACGGGAACGGCCCCGCTGCAGGGCCCACGCCGAGCGGGCGAGGCGTGGGGGGCAGCGGGGTCCTTCCTCAGGTCACCCGGCTGCGCTCGGTGGGGTAGCCCTCGTGCGCCCCGCTCGCCAGCACCTCGCGGAAGCAGTCCATCGCGTCCCAGACGTCGACGAAGCGGGTGTAGAGCGGCGCCGGGCCGAGGCGCACCCGGTCCGGGGTCCGGAAGTCGGGGACCACGCCGCGGTCGACCAGCGCCTGGGTGAGCCGCCAGGCGTCGGGGGAGGCGAGGGTCACGTGCGAGCCGCGGCGCGCCGGGTCGCGGGGCGAGGCCAGCAACACGCCGTGCGGAGCCAGCCAGGCGTCGGCGAGGGCGACGACCAGGTCGCCGAGCGCCCGACCCTTGGCCACCAGCCGGTCGATACCGGCCTCGGCCACCAGCCGGGCGCCGACCTCCACCGCCACCGTGGCGAGCACCGGTGGCGTCCCGACGGCGAAGCGCTCGATCCCCGGCGCCGGGTCGTACGCCGGGCCCATGGCGAACTGGTCGCGCTGGCCGAACCAACCCCAGATCGGCTGCCGCAGCTGCTCCTGCAGCTCGTGGCGCACGTAGAGGAAGGCCGGCGCGCCCGGCCCGCCGTTCAGGTACTTGTAGGTGCACCCGACGGCGAGGTCCGCGCCGTTCGCCGTGAGGTCGACCGGCACCGCGCCGGCGGCGTGCGAGAGGTCCCACACCACCAGCGCCCCGGCCTCCCGGGCCACCGCCGTGACGGCGGCGACGTCGGCGAGCGCCCCGGACCGGTAGGCGACCGCCGACAGGACGACGACGGCGACCCGGTCGTCCAGGGCCGCGGCCAGCACCGCCGGGTCCAGCCCCTCGTCGACGTCGGCCGGGACCTCGCGCACCGTCATCCCGCGGGCCTGCGCCACCCCGGCGACGACGTAGCGGTCGGTGGGGAAGTCGTCGGCGCAGCAGACCAGCACGTCGCGGCCGGGCCGGGCGTCGGCGGCGGCCACCAGCAGCTTGTAGAGGTCGACCGTCGTCGAGTCGGCCACCAGGACCTCGCCGGGCCGGGCACCGAGCACGCCCTCGGCGAGCAGGTCGCCCACCCGGGTGGCGGCGCCGATCCACGACGACCAGGAGCGCACCAGGCCCCGCGCCCACTCCTCCTCGACCACCCGCGCGAGCGCCGCGGGTGTCTCCACCGGCATCCGGCCCAGCGAGTTGCCGTCCAGGTAGAGCAGCCCGTCCTCCGCGGCGCCGGCGAACCGCACGCGGAAGCCGGCCAGCGGGTCGGCGGCGTCGAGGGCCTCGGCGGCGGCCCGGGTCAGGTCCACACCGAGCTGTCTACCCGGTTACGGTCGCCAGCCGTGACCCCCGGGACGCAGCTGCACGACCTGACCGCGCTCGAGCAGGCCGCTGCCGTCCGGGCGGGGGAGGTCAGCCCGGTCGAGCTCGTCGAGCACGCGCTGCGCCGGATCGAGAGCCTCGACCCGGGGCTCGGCGCCTTCCTCACCGTGACCCCCGAGCGCGCCCTGGCCGCCGCCGGTCACGCCGAGCGCCGGGTCCGCCAGGGCGGCCGGCTGCCCCCGCTCCACGGCGTCCCGACGGCGATCAAGGACCTCAACAACACCGCCGGCGTCCGGACGACGTTCGGCAGCACCGTCCTCGCCGACAACGTGCCCACCGTCGACGACGCGGTGGTCACCCGGCTGGCCGACGCCGGGACGATCAGCCTCGGCAAGACCAACACACCCGAGTTCGGCTTCCCCTGCTACACCGACAACGAGCTGGTCGGCCCGGCCCGCTGCCCGTGGGACCCGACCCGGCTGGCCGGCGGCTCCAGCGGGGGCGCGGCGGTCGCGGTCGCCGCCGGGATGCTGCCGATCGCCCAGGGCAGCGACGGCGGCGGGTCGATCCGCATCCCGGCGAGCATCAACGGCCTGGTCGGCCTCAAGCCCAGCCGCGGCCGGGTGAGCAACGCACCCTTCGGCAGCGACGTCACGGGGCTGGGCACCAACGGGCCGCTCGCGCGCACCGTCCGGGACGCCGCGGCACTGCTCGACGCGATGGCGGGGCCGGTGCTCGGCGACCCGGCCTGGGCGCCGCCGCTGCCGCCGGGGGAGACCTTCCTCGGCGCGGTCGACCGCCCGCCGGGCCGGCTGCGGATCGGCCGGCACCTGGAGTCGCCCATGGCCGACGCCGGCCTGGAGCGGGAGGTGCAGACGGCGTTCGACGACGCCGCCCGGCTGCTCGAGGAACTCGGCCACGAGGTCGAGGACGTGCCGGCCGGGCTGCTCGACGCCGACGTCCTGGCCGCCTTCGAGCAGGTGTGGAGCCTGTCGGGGACGCTGCTGCCGGTCCCGCCGGGGCGCGAGGGCGAGCTGCGGCCGCTCACCCGGGAGCTGCGGGCCCGCGGCCTGGCGCTGTCGGCACGGGAGGCGATGGAGGCGCTGACCGCGCTGCGGCTGTTCGCCCGCCGCTTCACCACCGCCACGGCCGGTTACGACGTGCTGCTCGCGCCGGTCACCACGATGACGCCGCGGCCGTTGGGCTGGTTCGACGCCGACGGGGACGGCGCGGCGGACTTCGAGCGGCAGAAGCGGTACGCCGCCTTCACCGCGGTGTTCAACGTGACGGGCCACCCGGCGGTGAGCGTCCCGCTCTACTGGACCCCCGACGGGCTGCCGGTCGGGACGATGCTCGTCGGGCGCCCGGCCGACGAGGTCACGCTGGTCGCGCTGGCCGCCCAGCTGGAGGCCGCGCGGCCCTGGGCCCAACGGCACCCGCCGTCCTGGGACTGATCATGAGGGCGGGTGCGACTGCCGGTAGGTTGAGGGGCGTGACCGTCGTCGAGACCATCCTCGTCTACGCGGTGGCCCCGCTGGCCCTGGTGGCCGTCCTGGCCCTGCTCACCCTCGTCCCCGGGCGGCCCAAGCGGCTGCGGTACAAGCCGGGGCAGCCATGGGAGCACGAGCCAGTCTGGTACGAGCCGCACCCGGTGGGCGGCGGCGGCCACGGCCCGGCCGGCGTCCCCGGCGACGGGACGACCGCGCTCGGCTCGTCGATGTACCCCGAGCAGCACGGCCCGGGGGCTCCCGGCCAGTCCGGCGCGTACGGCGAGGGTGACTCGCACGGCGCCACCAGCGTGCGCGCCCTGGCCGCCGGGCCGTCGGCCGCGGCCGCGGCGCGTCCCTTCGGCGGCGCCCGCGGCACCTGGTGACCGGCGTGAGCGCCCACCGCAGCACCCCTGAGACCCCCCACGGAGGCCGGAGATGACCCGCGTGCTCGAAGGGACGTCGCACGACACCGCGACGTCCGACGGCACCATGGCGACGCGCACCGACGAGGCCGAGGCGCCCGACTCGCTCTTCAGCTACCGCGAGCTGCTGCGCCTCGACGAGGCGCTGACCATGTCCTCCCGGGAGACCGGGCTGCGCTTCACCCTCTACATCGGCGACCTCGGGCAGCAGACCCGGGCCCGCGCCGAGGAGCTCTTCGAGCGCTCCGGGCACGACCTGCCGGAGTCGGTGCTGCTCGCCATCTCCCCGGGACAGCGGGTCGTCGAGGTCGTCACCGGCGCCGCGGCGGCGCGCCGGCTGCCCGACCGCGCCTGCGCGCTGGCCGTGCTGTCGATGACCAACGCCTTCGCCTCCGGCGACCTGGTGGGCGGCATCGTCAACGGGCTGCGCCAGCTGTCGGACCAGGCGGGTCACCCGCGAGGGCTGCGCACGCACTGAAGCAGGACCCCCCTGCCCCCCACCGTGGCAGGACCCCGTCCTCCTCACGCCTCGTACGACGACCCCCTGCCCCCGCCACTCGCAGGCTCGCGCCAGGCCCCGTCCAGAGGCTCGCCGCGAGCTTGCGAGTGGTGAGGAGGACGGGGTCCTTCCACCTGCAGGGAGGCCGTCGTACGCGAAGGCCCAGGACCCGCCGCCGGGTCCTGGGCCTTCCGCGTACGGCGGTGGGCTACCGTCCGGTCCGTCCTCAGCCGTCGCTCTCGGCGGCGTCCCGCTCCCGGGCCCGCAGCGACCGCGCGATCCCGTCCCGGCCCTCGGCGACCAGCCGGCGCAGCGGCGCGGGGTGGTCGTCCCCGGCCAGCCAGGCGTCGGCGACCTGGACCGTGCGCAGCTCGACCACCGGCGGGAACAGGTACTGCACCGCGTTCTTCGCGATCTCACCGGGACGGCGGTCCCACAGCGGGCGGATGTCGGCGAAGTACCGCTCGACGTAGCCGGCCGTGAGCGCCCGCTGGGCCGGGTGCCAGAAGCCCTGCAGCATCGCCTCGTGCACCGCGTTGGGGATGGTGTCGTCGGTGAAGGCCCGGGTCCAGGTCTCCTCCTTGGCCTCCGCCGTCGGCCGCAGCGCCCGCGCGGTCGCGGCCCGCCGCACACCGGTGGCGGTGGCGTCGCGCGCCTCCTCGGCGGCGATCTCGGCGTCCCCGGCCGCGCCGATGGCGACCAGCCCGTGCAGGAAGACCCAGCGGGCGTCGGCGTCGACCGGCAGTCCCTCGACCACGCAGGAACCGTCGAGCAGGCCGCGCAGGTCGGTGGCGTGCTCGTCGGTGCGGGCAGCGCCGGCGAAGGTGCGCGACCACTGCAGCTGGGTGTCGCTGCCCGGCTCGGCGGACTGCAGCGCCGTCAGCGCCTTGTCGGCCAGCGCCCGCCAGCCGGTCTCGGCCCAGCGCGGGTCGGCGTAGTTGGCGAGCGCCGACTGCACGCGGGCCAGCAGCGACTGGACGACGCTGATCTCGGTCTCGGCGTCCACCCCGGCCAGCACCAGCGCCACCCAGTCGCGGGCCGGCAGCTCGGCGTCCCGGGTCATGTCCCACGCCGCCGACCAGCACAGCGCGCGCGGCAGCGGGTCCGGGAGGGTGCCGATGGCCTCCTGCAGGGTGGCCAGCGACCGGTCGTCCAGGCGCAGCTTGGCGTAGGTCAGGTCGTCGTCGTTGACCAGCACCAGGTCCGCCGCGGGGGAACCGGCCAGCTCGGCGACCTCGGTCAGCTCGCCCTCGACGTCCAGCTCGACCCGGGTGCGCCGGGTCAGCCCCTCCGGGCCCTTGTCGTACAGGCCGACCGCCAACCGGTGCCGGCGCAGCACCGGGTGCTCGGGGACGGCGCTCTGCGCGATGGCGACGCTGCGGTAGGTGCCGTCGTCGGACACCTCGAGGACCGGCCGCAGCGTGTTGACCTGGCTGGTCTGCAGCCACTGGCGCGACCACTCCGACAGGTCGCGGCCGGTGGCCTCCGACAGCGGGTCGAGCAGGTCGGCCAGCGTGGTGTTGCCGAAGGCGTGCGCGCGGAAGTAGTGCCGGATGCCGGCCAGGAACTCGTCGCGGCCGACATAGGCCACCAGCTGCTTGAGCACGGAGGCGCCCTTGGCGTAGGTGATGCCGTCGAAGTTCACCTCGACCGCGGCGACGTCGACCATGTCGGCGGCGACCGGGTGGGTCGAGGGCAGCTGGTCCTGCGCGTAGGCCCAGGCCTTCTCGGTGTTGGCGAACGTCGTCCACGCGGTCGTGTACTCGGTCGCCTCGGCCTGGCACAGCGTGGAGATGTACGTGGCGAAGGACTCGTTGAGCCACAGGTCGTCCCACCAGCGCATGGTCACCAGGTCGCCGAACCACATGTGCGCCAGCTCGTGCAGCACCGTCTCCGCGCGGCGCTCGTAGCGGGCCCGGGTGGCCTTGGAGCGGAAGACGTAGTCCTCCAGGAAGGTGACCGCGCCGGCGTTCTCCATCGCCCCGGCGTTGAACTCCGGCACGAAGAGCTGGTCGTACTTGTCGAACGGGTACGGGTAGTCGAAGACCCGGTGGTAGAAGTCGAAGCCCTGCTTGGTGACCCGGAACAGCTCCTCGGGGTCGAGGTGCCGGGCCAGCGAGGCGCGGCAGTACAACCCCAGCGGGATGCCCTCGTGGGAGTCGGTCACCCGGGCGTAGGGGCCGGCGATCAGGGCGAGCAGGTAGGTCGACAGCCGCTTCGTCGGCGCGAAGCGCACCAGCTGCGAGCCTGCGGGGCCGGCCTCGACGGTGCGCTCGCCGGTGTTGGAGACGACCTGCCAGTCGAACGGCGCGGTCACCTGCACCGTGTAGCTGGCCTTGAGGTCGGGCTGGTCGAAGCAGGTGAACACCCGCTTGGCCTCGGCCGGCTCGAAGTGCGTGTAGAGGTAGACCTGCCCGTCCTCGGGGTCGACGAAGCGGTGCAGCCCCTCGCCGGAGTTGGAGTACCGGCAGTCGGCCTCGACCACGAGGGTGTTCTCGGCGGCCAGGTCGGGCAGCGGTAGGCCGCACTCCTCGGTGTAGGACGAGACGTCGAGTGGCTTGCCGTTCAGCGTGGCGGAGCGGACCGTCTCGGCGACCAGGTCGATGAAGGTGTCCGCGCCGGGCTCGCGGCAGGTGAACCGCACCGTGGTCGTCGACCCGAAGGTGTGCTGGCCGGCGCGCCCGGCGCCGTCGGTCAGGTCGAAGGAGACGTCGTAGCTGTCCACCGCCAGCAGTCGGGCGCGGGCGGCGGCGTCATCGCGGGTCAGGTTGGGTACGGCCACGCAGGGGAGCTTCCCACGGGACCCCGACACGCCGACGGCCCGGACCGGACGCCCTCCCCACCAGGGGGAGCGCCGGAACAACCGCCGTCCGGGCCGGCTTGGTACCCGGCAGAGACGTCCCCGGCGCGGTGCCGCCGGGCAGCGACGACACGAGGAGCAGAACGCATGACCGAGGCAGTGCAGAGCGCCCAGACGAAGGCCCGCGTGGACTTCTGGTTCGACCCGCTGTGCCCGTGGGCGTGGCTGACCAGCCGCTGGGTCCTGGAGGCGGCGAAGGTCCGCGACATCGACCTGCACTGGCACGTCATGTCCCTGGCGGTGCTCAACCGCGGGCGCGACCTGCCGGAGGACTACCAGGACATGATGAAGAAGGCGATCGGCCCGGTGCGGGTGGCGATCGCCGCGGCGCAGCAGCACGGCGACGAGGTCCTCGGCGACCTCTACACGGCCATGGGGACGCTGCGCCACCACGAGGGCCTCGAACTCGACGAGCTGATCGCCCCCGCGCTGGAGCGGGTCGGCCTGCCCGCCTCGCTGGCCCAGGCCGCCACCTCCACCGAGTACGACGAGGCCCTGGAGAAGAGCCACCACGCGGGCATGGACCCGGTCGGGGACGACGTCGGCACCCCGGTCATGCACATCGACGGCGTGGCCTTCTTCGGCCCGGTCATCAGCAAGGTGCCCACCGGTGAGGACGCCGGGAAGGCCTTCGACGGCGCCGTCCTGCTGGCCAACCTCCCCGACTTCTGGGAGCTCAAGCGGACCCGGCTGTCCGGCCCCGACATGGAATCCGTCCCGGCCGACGCGCTGGAGATCACCCGCCGCTGAAGAAGGACCCCGTCCTCCTCGCGCCTCGTGAGAGGACCCCCTGCCCCCCGCCACTCGCAGGCCCGCGCCAGGCCCCGTCCAGAGGCTCGCCGCGAGCTTGCGAGTGGTGAGGAGGACGGGGTCCTTCCACCTGCAGGGGGCCAGCGAGCCTCGGGACGGGGCCGGCGGCGGGTTCCTGCAGCGGAGCGGGGGTGCGGCATCCTCGACGGGTGCCGCACCCCCTCCGCCAGCGCATCCTCATCTCCGGCGCGAGCGCCGGCCTCGGTGCCGGCATGGCCCGCCGGTTCGCCGCCCTCGGCCGCGACCTCGCGCTCGCCGCCCGCCGGGTCGACCGCCTCGGGGCCCTGCAGCAGGAGCTCCTCGCCGCGCACCCCGGGATCCGGGTCGAGGTCGCGGCCATGGACGTCGACGACGCCGACTCGGTCGCCACCGTGGTGCCGCAGCTGGCCGAACGGCTGGGCGGCCTGGACCGCGTGGTGGTCAACGCCGGCATCGGGAGGGGCGGCTCGGTCGGCACCGGGCACGCCGCGGCCAACCGCGCCGTGCTGCACACCAACGTCCTCGGCTCGCACGCGCAGTGCGAGGCCGCGATGGAGATCTTCCGCGCCCAGGGCGCCGGGCACCTGGTGCTCATCTCCTCGGTCGCCTCGATCCGCGGCATGCGCGAGACCCGCACCGCGTACGGCGCGAGCAAGGCCGCGCTCAACTCGCTGGCCGAGGGCATCCGCTCCGACGTGTACGGCTCGCTGATCGCCGTCTCGACGATCCTGCCCGGCTACATCGCGACCGACATCAACGTCGGCCGCCGCGGCCCGTTCACCGTGGACCTCGACACCGGCGTGGACGCGCTCACCGCGGCGATCGAACGCGAGCCGGTGCGCGCCCACGTGCCCGGCTGGCCGTGGCGCCCGGTCGCCGGGCTGCTGCGCGTGCTGCCGCTCTCCGTCGTCCGCCGCGTCACCTGACCGAGGCCGCCCTCCGTCCCTCGGCGATGATCGTCGGCGGGTGGCTCCCCGCGTCGGCGGGTCGCACCACCACTCGCCGGTGATCACGCGGGAGGCGCGACCACCCTGCAGTCGGGTCGAGCGGCGCCTGCCGGGAGCACGACCACCCCGCCAGTGACCTCGGTGAGCCTCTCACCAGCAGATGCGCATCGGGCGGCCGCGGGCGTCGATCGCGCCGTCCCCGACGCACTCCGCGGTGCCGTCGGCGATCCGCCGGGCCGACCAGGCGGCGGCGCAGGCGTCGAGCGCGTCGACCGCCGGCACCCGTGGCGGGGCGTCGGCGAGCGCATCGAGGACGTCCAGCACCGGCTCCAGCGCCCGGATCCGCTGCGCCTGGCCGCGCGCGCTCGGCTTGGGGTCGCACACCCGCGCGTCCAGCGCGCGGAAGGCCAGTTCGGGGTGCACCTCGACCACCCGCTCGGCCGGCGGGTCGCCGAGCGCGTCGTCGAGGCCCCGGATCGCCGCGACCAGCTGGAAGGACTGCGCCGACAGGGAACGGCCGCCCGTCGTCTCCACCGACAGCCGCCGCGCCTCGGCGTAGTCGCCCGCGCCGAGGACGGCCCGCACCGGTGCCGGGAAGACCGAGCTGCCCGCCCGGCCCAGCCGCTGCCGGGCCTCGACGTCGCACGCCCGTACGCCGCCGTCCGACAGGCCGATCGGCATGTCGATGCCGACCACCTCGACGTCCGGGACGGCGAGGACGGCCGGGACGTCGGCCAGGTCCAGCAGGCGGACCGAACGCCCCTCGAGCAGGGCCCCGACCCACCGGCCGCGCCAGCCGTCGACACCCAGCACCGCCACCCGGGCAGCCTGACAGACTCCCAACCCATGCGCGTCTTCGTCGGGACCGACCACGCGGGCCTGGAGTTCAAGGACCACCTCAAGCAGGCGCTCGCCGAGGCCGGTCACGAACCGGTCGACTGCGGGGCGTTCGAGTACGACGCCCAGGACGACTACCCGCCGTTCTGCTTCGAGGTCGGCGAGCGGACGGTCACCGAGCCCGGCAGCCTCGGCGTGGTCATCGGCGGCTCCGGCAACGGGGAGCAGATCGCGGCGAACAAGGTGCCCGGGGTGCGCGCCGCGCTGGTGTGGAACCGGGAGACCGCCGAGCTGGCTCGCCAGCACAACGACGCCAACGTCGTCTCGATCGGCGCCCGCCAGCACAGCGTCGAGGAGGCCACCGAGCTGGTGCTGCACTTCCTCGCCACGCCGTTCAGCGACGAGGAGCGGCACGTCCGCCGGATCGGGCTGATCACCGACTATGAGCGCGATCGGCGCCGTCCGGCCGGCGGGCTGCCCACGCGCGAGGAGTCCGTCTAGAAATCGTCCGGGCACCACGGCGTGACCGGCCAGCGGAACGCCGTCCCGGCCTGGGTGACCGCGCCCGGGCTGACTTCGGTGACCCGGCCGGCCGCCTGCAGGGTCGCCAGCGACACCCCGCCGAGGTAGGCCGCCGCCAGCGCCTCGACGTCCAGCACCAGGTCCGGATCGGCGTCGGTCTGCGAGCAGAAGGCGCCGGCCGGGTGGCCGACCAGCGACCAGCGGCCGTCGTTCCACGGGCAGAACCGGTCACGCACCTCGAGGACGAGGTTGACCGGCGCCGGGTAGCGGCGGGCGGCCAGTGCGCGGCCGACGTCGACCAGCCGCACCCACAGCGCGTCGTACGGCTGCGAGCGCAGCGCCCGGGGCTCGGCCAGCAGGTGCCGCAGCGGGTCGTCCGGCGACGCGCTCGGGGCCCGCATCGTGCGGACGAGGTCCAGCGACAGCAGGAACCTCCACAGCGCCGCGTGGGCCGGTGGAGTCAGGCTGCGCACCTCCTCGACGACGACCGTGCCGTCGGGCTGACCGTCCTCGGTCCACGCCGAGCGGACCCGGTAGGCCGCGTAACCGGTTCCCGTGCCGTCGGGCCCGACGTGCCGCAGGAACCGCCGCTCGGAGGCGCCGTGACGCTCCGCGGGCTCGTCGCGCAGGCCGCGGTCCCACCAGCGGGCGTCGCGGGCCAGGTTGCCGGGCACGAACCGGCGCACCCGGTCGTGCAGGCCCACGGCGGCCACCCGGTACTCCTCGGCGGAGACCTGCTCGACCCGCCCCTCGCCGAGGTCGACGTCCGGCCGCAGCGCCAGCCGGGCGACGTCGCCGGAGAGGTTGCCCCGCCAGGTGGCCGGCGCGTAGCCGAAGCGGCCGTAGATCGAGGACTCCGAGGCCCACAGCGCCGCGACCGGCTCGCGCCCCTGCTCGTGCAGCTCGGTGAGCTGGCGGCGCATCAGGGCGGTCAGCACGCCGCGGCGGCGGTGGCTGGGCGCGACGCTCACCCAGGTCACGCCCGCACAGCGGACGACGCCACCCGGCACGGTGAGCTCCCGGCTGTAGACGCCGGCCGTCGCGACCACGCGGTCGCCGTCCCACAGCCCGAGCGAGCGGTCCAGCTCGGCGTGCGCGGGGACGGCGTCGACGTAGGAGGCCGGCGGCTCCTCGGCGAACGCGGTGAACAGGGCCCGGCTGAACGCCGGCCACTCCTCGGGCGTGGCGGGGCGCAGCCGGTCGGCGATGTCGGTCACCGGAGTTGTCTACCGGGAGCCCGGTCCCTCGTGCGACGGGTCACCGGTCCCGTGCCCGGAGGACGGCGTCGCGCACCGGACCGCGGTGGACCGGACCGTGCCCCGGCAGGACGACGTCGGCGTCCAGCCGCGCGAGGCCGTCGAGGGCGGCGACCGCCTGCTCCGGGTCGGCGGAGAAGAACCCCGGCAGCAGCTGGGGGCCGCGGCGGGCCGAGGTCGGGTGGCCGGTGACCAGGGCGTCGCCGGTCAGCACGACGCCGGCCCACGGCAGGGAGAAGGCGGTGTGGCCCGACGTGTGGCCGGGGGTCGGGACGGGGACCGGCCCGCCCGGCAGGTCCAGCGCGCCGCCGCCGGCCGGGAAGGGGAGGACGTGCGCCGCCCGCACGTCCCGGGTGCCGCCACGCCGCAGGGCGCGCAGTGCCCAGGCGGCGACGCGGGGACGCCAGGAGTGCGCCAGGACCTCGGGGACGGTCACCTGTTCGAGGTGCTCGCGGCGGGCGTGGCGCACCTCGACCGGGTCGGCGTACGCGGGGGTGCCGTGCGCGGCGTGCAGCCGCGCCACCGCGCCGAGGTGGTCGGCGTGGGCGTGGGTGACCAGGACGGCGCGGACGTCCTCGACCCGGTGCCCGGTCAGCGCCACGGAG
Organism: Geodermatophilus obscurus; assembly: GCF_900143215.1. GTDB lineage: Bacteria > Actinomycetota > Actinomycetes > Mycobacteriales > Geodermatophilaceae > Geodermatophilus > Geodermatophilus obscurus_A. The sequence goes on from NZ_FRDM01000001.1 coordinate 195,980, forward strand.
GCCGCGACGTCGTCGGCGTCACCGGGGTAGCCGGCGTCGACCAGCGTGAGGTCCCGGCCGTCCTCCAGCAGGTACCAGTTCACCAGGGCGCCGCGGACGGCGTACACCCCGTCGGCCACCTGCACGACGTCGTCCGTTCGCACGGTCACCCCGGCTCGGTCCCGCCGGGGTGACCGGAGCCGTCGTCCCCCGAGCCGTCGTCCGCGGGTCGGTGGACCAGCGCGGCTCCCGCGGTCAGGGTCCCGGGCGCCACCTCGGTGCGCCCGGCGTCCCGGACGACGACGTCCATCGCCGCGACCTCGTCCGGCCGTCCGCCGAGCACGACCACCCGCCCGTGGGGGATGCCGAAGGCGGCCAGCGCGGCGTGCACGGCCTGCGCCGCCGCCTTGTGCCGCGACATGGACACGTTGGTGTTGACGAGGACGCGGACCTCGGGGTCGTCGTCGACAGCGTCCGGTCGCACGGTGGGTGTCCTCCCGGGTCGGGTCGGCCCGACAGCGCGGAGCTGCACAGCTCGGCCGCGATGCTCCCGAGACGGTGGGGGCGCTGTCCAGGGCCGTTGCGTCGTTAGGGTCGCCGGGAGCCGGGCGCGGCCTCGCCGTCGTGCTCCCGCGCGACCGTGCGCCCGGCGGGGGGAGGGAGCTGTGCGCTCTCCGACGGTCCCGATCGCCCTGACCGCGGCGCTGCTCGTCAGCGGCTGCGGAGCGGCCTCCGGCGAGGAGGCCGAGGACGCCGCCGGGGTGGCGACCTCCGCGCCCGATGCCCGCCTCACCCTGGTCGCCGACGACGACCCCGTCGCCTCGGCCGCCTCCGCCAGCCGGGCGCTGTTCGACGGCGCGGACGTCGTCGTCGTGGCCCGCGACGGCGACACCGCCGGCACGCTGCTCGGCGCCTCGGCCGCCACCGGCCTGGGCGTCCCGCTGCTGCTGGAGCCGGCCGGGGGTGGCCCGGCCGACGCGCTCACCGCCGAGCTGGAGCGCCTGGGGACGACGACGGTGCTCGCCGTCGGGGCGGCCGAGGGCGGTGCCGGTGACGAGGGCGGGCCCGAGGTGGTCGCGGTGCCGGCCACCCCCGAGGCCGTCGCCGAGGTCACCGGGCTGGAGCTGGGCGAGCCGCGGCCGGTGGCCGCGGACGAGGCGGCGGGCGCGGTCGCGGAGCTCGACCCCGAGCAGCCGGCGGTCCTGCAGCCCGCCGGCGCCGCGCCGGCCGGCGGCGAGGCCGGGGACGGCGAGCTGCCCGCGGTCGAGCGCGCCGAGCCGCTCGACGACACCGTCGTCGTGACCAGCGGCGCCCCGGAGGCGCTGGCCGGTGTGGCCACCGCGCGGGCGGCCGGGGCGCGGGTGCAGCTGACCGGCGGCGGCACCGATCCGCGCGGCTCGGCGGAGCTGGTCGAGCTCATGGCCGAGCAGCAGCCCGGGACGGTGGTCGCGCTGGGCGCCGGGTTCGCCACCGAGGAGGGGTTGGACTGGAAGCTGGAGACCGCGGCCGCCGGGGAGCAGCTGCCCGGCGGGGGCCAGCTGCTCTTCCCGCAGCACTTCCTCGTCGCCCTCTACGGCAGCCCGGGCACCGGCGCGCTCGGCGTCCTCGGCGAGCAGGACCTGGCGGCGTCGATCGAGCGGGCGCGGGCCCACGCGGCCGACTACGAGCCGCTGGTGCAGGACGCCACCGTCGTCCCCGCCTTCGAGGTCATCGCCACCGTCGCCTCGTCGGTGGCCGGGCCGGACGGCAACTACTCCACCGAGCTGCCGGTCGAGGAGCTGCGGCCGTGGGTGGAGGCGGCCGGCGAGGCGGGGATGTACGTCGTGATCGACCTGCAGCCCGGGCGCACCGACTTCCGCACCCAGGCCGAGCAGTACCGCTCGCTGCTGGAGCTGCCGCACGTCGGGCTGGCGTTGGACCCGGAGTGGCGGCTGGGCCCGGGGGAGGTGCACCTGACCCAGATCGGCTCGGTGTCCATCGACGAGGTCAACGGGGTGGTCAGCTGGCTGGCCGACCTGACCCGCGCCAACGCCCTGCCGCAGAAGCTGCTGCTGCTGCACCAGTTCCGGGTGGACATGATCCCCGACCGCGACCGGCTGGACACCTCCCGCGACGAACTGGCGCTCATGGTGCACGCCGACGGGCAGGGCGGTCAGGGCGACAAGCAGGCGACCTGGCGGACGCTGCGGCAGACCGAGCCGGAGGAGGTCGCCTGGGGCTGGAAGAACTTCTACGACGAGGACGTCCCGATGCTCACGCCGGAGCAGACCGTCGAAGTCGAGCCGCGCCCGGACCTGATCAGCTACCAGTAGCCGGCCGGGGAACGGGGTCTCCCGTTCCGTCGGTGTCCTGTGGTGAGCTGTCGCGGCCCACGCCGGAGGAGGACCCGTGACGACCGTGCTGACCGACGAACTCGACCCGCGGCTGATCGAGCACCGGCGGGAGCTGACCGGCTACTGCTACCGGATGCTCGGGTCGGCCTTCGACGCCGACGACGCCGTGCAGGAGACGATGGTCCGCGCCTGGCGCGGGCTGGCCGACTTCGAGGGTCGCTCGGCGTTGCGCTCGTGGCTGTACCGGATCGCCACCAACGTCTGCCTCGACCAGCTCTCCGGCCGGCAGCGGCGGGCGCTGCCCATGGACCTCTCCGGCTCGCCGTGGCAGCCGGTCGAGGCCTCGCTGGCCGCCCGCCGCCCGGGGACGGCGTGGGTGGAGCCGGTGCTCGACCGGCAGGTCGTCGCCGAGGACGCCGACCCCGCCGAGCAGGCCGTGCAGCGGGAGTCGATCCGGCTGGCCTTCGTCTCGGCGCTGCAGCACCTGCCGCCCCGCCAGCGCGCCGTGCTGCTGCTGCGCGAGGTGCTGCGCTGGCGGGCCGAGGAGGTGGCCCAGCTGCTCGACACCACCGTCGCCTCGGTCAACAGCGCCCTGCAGCGGGCCCGCGCCACGATGGCCGCGGTCGGCGGCGAGGCGGAGACCGAGCCGCTGGATGCGGTCCACCGGGCCCTGCTGGAGCGCTACGTCGACGCGTTCGAGCGCTACGACGTCGAGGGCCTGGTGTCGCTGCTGCACGAGGACGCCACCCAGCACATGCCGCCGTTCGCGATGTGGCTGCGCGGCCGGGCCGACATCGGCACCTGGATGCTCGGCCCCGGCGCGAAGTGCCGCGGCTCGCGGGTGCTGCCCACGATCGCCAACGGGGCGCCGGCGTTCGCGCAGTACCGCCCCCGCGCCGGCGGCGGGCACGAGCCGTGGGCGCTGCACGTGCTCGAGGTGCGCGCCGGCCGCGTCGCGCACATCTCCAGCTTCCTCGACCTCGACAACGACCTGTTCCGCCGGCTCGGCCTGCCCGTCGAGCCGGCCTGAGCGCCCGGGGCGGTGTCGCCCCGCGGGACCCGTCCCCCACCGGCGCCGGGTCAGCCCTCGCGGACGCCCACCAGCGGCAGGGTGAAGGCGCCGGACTGGATGCCGGCGAGGTCCACGGCGAGGAACCGGAAGCCGGCCGCGCGCACCACCCGGATCGCCTGCTCGCGCAGGGGATCCGCGACGAGCGCGGGCAGGTCCTCGACCGCGACCTCGAGGCGGGCGACGTCCCCGTGGTGGCGGACCCGCAGGTCCCGGAGCCCGAGCCGCCGCAGCCCGGCCTCGGCCTGCTCCACCTGGGCGAGCTTCTCGGGTGAGACCTCGCTGTGGTGCGGGATCCGCGAGGCCAGGCACGGCGCCGCGGGCTTGTCCGCGCAGGGCAGGTCCAGCGCACGGGCGATCCGGCGCACCGCGGCCTTGTCCAGGCCGGCGTCGGCCAGCGGGCGCAGCACGGCGTGCGCGGTGGCCGCGCGCGCCCCGGGCCGGTCCGGTCGCCGGGCGTCGTCGGCGTTCTCCCCGTAGGCGACCGCGGTCAGGTCGTACCGGGACACGACGTCCTGGGAGATCCGCTCGAACAGCTCGTCCTTGCAGTGGAAGCAGCGGTCCGGGCCGTTGCGCCGGTAGTCGGGCCGGTCGCCCTCGAAGGTGGGGACCTCGACCACGGGCACCCCGACGTGCGCGGCGACCCGGTGGGCGGCCTCCCGCTCGTCGGACGCGAGGCTGGGGGAGACCCCGAGGAGGGCGAGCACCCGGTCGGGGCCGAGGGCCTCGGCGGCGAGGGCGAGCAGCACCGAGGAGTCGACGCCCCCGGAGAACGCGACGCCGAGCCGCGCCGTGCCGGTCAGCCCCTCCCGGAGGCCCTGGACCGCCCGGCGGTCCTCCGGCTGGAGTGCTGTCAGCGACACCTTGCCCACCCATCTCTCGTCCGTACCGATCATGGTGGCACCCGGCGGACCTCGTCGTACGCCGTGGGTCCGCAGCCGGCGACGTCGTCGAAGGGCGGCCGGTCCACCAGCTCGCCGCGGGCCGCCCGGACCGGACAGCCGGTTCCCGGCTGTCGGCCCACCGGGCCCAATGGTGTCGATCCGAGGGGTGGTGCGCCACGGGGGGAGCTCGAGCGCGGTGGCGTGGCGGGCGTCGACCCGACGCCCGCTACGCTCGACGCCCTCGTCGAGGGGAGTGCGGCAGCATGGAAGGCGGACCGCCCCCGGGCGCTTCCCCACCGCCGAGTCGGGACGGAGCAGGCGTGGACCCCGCTCGCGCTGAGTTCGGCGGGCTGGTCGCCCTGGTGACCGGAGGAGCTTCTGGCATCGGCGCCGCCACCGTGGCCGAACTGCAGGCCCGCGGCGCGACCGTCTTCGCCCTCGACAGGACGGCCGGCCAGGCCCCGGACGACGTGCCCGTGCTGCTGGCCGACGTCACCGACACCGCGGCCGTCGAGGCTGCGGTCGAGGAGGTCGTCCGGCGTGCCGGCCGGCTCGACGTGCTCGTGAACAACGCCGGCATCGGAGCGGTGGGCACGGTCGCCGACAACTCGCTCGAGGAGTGGCAGCGGACTCTCGACGTCAACGTCCTCGGCATCGTGCGGGTCACCCGGGCCGCGCTGCCGCACCTGCGCCGGTCACCGGCAGCGGCGATCGTCTCCACGTGTTCGGTCGCCGCGGAGATCGGGTTGCCGCTACGGGCTCTGTACTCGGCGACCAAGGGAGCGGTGCTCTCGCTGACCCGGGCGATGGCCGCCGACCACCTCCGGGAGGGGATCCGCGTCTGCTGCGTCAATCCCGGAACCGCCGACACACCGTGGGTGGACCGGCTGCTCGCCCAGGCCGAGGACCCTGCCGCGGAGCGGGCGGCGCTGGAGGCGCGCCAGCCGTCGGGCCGGCTCGTCACCGCCGCTGAGGTCGCCGCCGCCATCGCCTTCCTGGCCAGCCCGGACTCCGGCGCGACCACCGGCACCGCGCTGACCGTCGACGGAGGGCTGACCGGGCTGAGACTGCCGCCCCGGAGCTGACCGGGCGGGTCGTCGCCAGCGGACCGGGGTCGGTGCGTCCCGGGCCGAGGGCGGTCCCGTCCCCGACCTCGCCCGGGCCGATCCGGACGCCGGCGGGCTGCCCGGTCGTCGTCGGAGCACACCCGGGCTCCCCGGACCTCCCGGCGCACCGCCGAACGCGTCGACGTCGCCCTGCCCGGGTGGGGCACCAGGACATCCGCCAGCAAGGCGCCCCGGACAACTCCGGGACGCCGACCCCCGGCAGGATCCGGCCGAGGACCGACGGCCGGCCGACGTCCGGTCCCGCGGCACGCTGAGCGGTGGGTCGGCGCGCCCCGATCCGGCGCCGCCCCGCGGCCCGCCGGGCACGGGGACCGGCGTACTCCGGGACGTCGACGCCGTGGTTGACTGCCGCGCAGGCACCTCGCTACGGTCATTGATCAGACCTCTGACGTGTGACCCGGGCGGCATCTGTGACCATGCGACGTCGACTGGCCGATGAGGTGGCGGGACAACTGCTCGCCATGGTCACCGATGGTGGTCACCCGCCGGGCAGCCGGCTGCCACCCGAGGCGGTGCTGGCCGAGCAGGCGCACGTCAGTCGACTGACCTTGCGCGAGGCCGTGCGGGTGCTGCGCGACAAGGGCGTCCTCAGCGTCGAGCACGGGCGCGGCACCTTCGTCAACCCACCCGCACGTTGGGTGGCGCTCGACCCCGCCCTGCTGCGCAGCCGCGCGGAGCTGGAAGGGGGCTCCGCCCGGTCGGCTCAGCAGATCACCGAGACCCGGCGCATCGTCGAGGTCGGGGCCGTCGAGCTGGCAGCCCAGCGTCGAGGCGAAGCTGACCTGGTACGCCTCCGTTCCTGCATCGAGCGGATGCAGCACGCGCACGAGCGCGGTGACATCGTCGAGTTCTCGGTCGCCGACGTCGATTTCCACGACGGTCTGATGACCGCGGCGTGCAACCCCTACCTGGCCGCGCTCCTGCAGCCGATCAAGGCGCTCGTCCAGGAGGTGCGCCTGCAGACCTCGATCGAGCCGGAGATGCGGCTGACCGCCGTTGCGGCGCACGTGGCGATCCTCGATGCGGTTGCCGCCGGCGACGAGGACGCAGCGTGCCGCAACATGACCGAGCACCTGGCCGAGACGCACCGGGTCATCGAGCGGCTCTGCGCCTCCGGTGGTCTCCCAGCGGGCCGCAGCGGCACACCCGACGCCGAGCAGGACGTCTCATGAGGGCCACCTGCCCCCATCCCGACCGCTGCGCCGGCCCGCCCGGCCCGCACGAGACGTTGATGCCTGCCGACACCCGACGGCACGCCGACCAGCACAGGAGTGACGGTGAACGCAGTTCGCAAGGATGAGGCCCGGACCCTCCGGAGCCAGCAGTGGTTCGACAACCCGCACAACCCGGGCATGACGGCCCTCTACATCGAGCGCTACATGAACTGGGGGCTCACCCGGGAGGAGCTGCAGTCCGGTAAGCCGATCATCGGCATCGCCCAGACGGGGTCGGACCTGGCGCCCTGCAACCGGCACCACCTGGTCCTGGCCGAGCGGGTGCGGGAGGGCATCCGCGAGGCCGGCGGGATCGCCTTCGAGTTCCCGGTGCACCCGATCCAGGAGACGGGGAAGCGGCCGACCGCCTCGCTGGACCGGAACCTCGCCTACCTCGGGGTCGTGGAGGTGCTGTACGGGTACCCGCTCGACGGGGTCGTGCTGACGACCGGCTGCGACAAGACGACGCCCGCCCTGCTGATGGCGGCCGCGACGGTGAACATCCCCTCGATCGTGCTCTCGGGCGGGCCCATGCTGAACGGGTGGTACCGCGGTGCCAGGACCGGATCGGGAACGATCGTGTGGCAGGCCCGCGAGATGCTCGCGGCCGGCGAGATCGACGAGGCCAAGTTCGTCGAGCTGGTGGCCTCCTCGGCTCCCTCGCCGGGGCACTGCAACACGATGGGCACCGCCTCGACCATGAATGGGCTGGCCGAGGCCCTGGGCATGAGCCTGCCGGGGTCGGCCGCCATCCCGGCCGTGCACCGGGACCGTGCACGGGTGGCCTACCGGACCGGCCGGCGGATCGTCGAGATGGTGCACGAGGACCTCAAGCCCTCCGACATCATGACCCGCGACGCGTTCGAGAACGCCATCGTCGTGAACTCCGCCATCGGCGGCTCCACCAATGCGCCGGTCCACCTCAACGCCGTGGCCAGGCACATGGGCGTCCCGCTGGAGGTGCAGGACTGGGAGACCCTGGGGCTGACCGTTCCCCTGTTGGTCAACCTGCAGCCCGCGGGGGTCTACCTCGGCGAGGAGTACCACCGGGCCGGTGGTGTTCCGGCAGTGGTGCACGAGCTCATGCGGCACGACCTCATCCACGAGGACGCGCTGACGGTCAACGGCCGGACGATCGGGGAGAACTGCCGGGACTCCGTCTCGGAGGATGCCGACGTCATCAGGAGCTTCGACGACGCGCTGCTGCCCGATGCCGGCTTCGTCGTGCTCGGTGGCAACCTCTTCGACAGTGCGATCATGAAGACCAGCGTCATCTCCGCGGAGTTCCGCGAGCGCTACCTGTCCGACCCCGAGCACCCGAACTGCTTCGAAGGACGGGCCGTCGTCTTCGAGGGACCCGAGGACTACCACGCCCGCATCGACGACCCCGAGCTGGCCATCGACGACGGCTGCATCCTGTTCATCCGTGGCGCCGGGCCGCTCGGCTACCCCGGGGCGGCGGAGGTGGTCAACATGCAGCCGCCCGCTGCCCTGATCAAGCAGGGCATCCACGCGCTCCCGTGCGTGGGGGACGGGCGGCAGTCGGGTACCTCGGGATCGCCGTCCATCCTGAACGCGTCGCCGGAGGCGGCGCTCGGCGGCGGGCTCGCCGTCCTGCGGACGGGTGACACCGTGCGGATCGACCTCAACCAGCGCAGGGCCGACGTCCTGCTCACCCAGGAGGAGCTGGGGGCGCGGATCCGGGCCCTCGCCGCCGAGGGCGGATTCCCCGTCCCCGCCTCGCAGACGCCCTGGCAGGAGATCCAGCGTTCCATGGTCGACCAGCTCTCCGAGGGCATGGTCCTCAAGCCGGCTGTCGCCTACCAGCGCATCGCACAGTCCATGGGCGTGCCCAGGGACAACCACTGACCCCTCCGGTCGCCCCGCGGGTCAGGTCGCTCATCCACGTCGGAAGGCGCCCGGCCCGTCTGCCCGACGGGTCCCGAGCCCGACGGGTGATCGCGCGCTGCCCGCCACTCCGACCTCTGCTGGCCGCCCTTCGCCGGCGTCGCGGCGCCGGTCGGGACGGTCACGGTTCCGTCACAGGAGCGCGTCCACACGCGGGCAGGGGCGGGGCCCTCCGGAGATCGTCCCGGGGAAAGCAGCCGGTGGTCATTGACGGTCAGGTGCCCCGTTCCGCATGATCCCCATCACATCTGATGACTGATGAGTTCGAGGGAGCGGACATGGCCGAAGCAGTGACCGGCGTCGACCGGGTGGACCCGTACACCTTGACGCCGGAGGGCATCAAGGAACCGCCGGTCGGTTGGAAGGCCAGCTTCAGGTACCTCGGCCCGGGGCTCATCCTCAGTGCGTCGATCGTGGGCTCCGGGGAGCTCATCGCCACCACGGCGCTCGGCGCCGAGGCCGGGTTCGTCCTCCTGTGGCTGGTCATCTTCAGCACGCTGGTGAAGGTGGCCGTCCAGGTCGAGCTGGCACGCTGGACCATCGCCACCGGGCAGCCGGCCATCACCGGCTACAACAAGGTGCCGCCGAAGATCGGCCGCCTCGGTTGGGTGAACGTCCTCTGGATGCTGCTCGCGCTGAGCAAGCTGCTGCAGCTCGGCGGCATCATCGGCGGCGTCGCGGTCGCCTTCAGCATCCTGTTCCCGTTCGGCGGCGACCCGCTGTCGTTCTCCCACCTGCTCGTGTGGACGATCGTGATCGCCGCCCTCAGCATCGCGATGCTCTACAAGAACAAGTACTCGCTCATCGAGCGCGGCGCGGTCTTCCTGGTCGTCGTCTTCTCCATCGTCACGGTGCTGATCGCGCTGGGGCTGCCGTTCACGCCGTTCGCCTACGGCGGCGACGACATCGCCAGCGGCCTGACCTTCCTGATCCCGGCGGGGGCCCTGGGCGCGGCGATCGCCATGTTCGGCATCACCGGGGTGGGTGCCGACGAGATCACCTTCTACACCTACTGGTGCGTCGAGAAGGGCTACGCCCGCTGGGCCGGCCCCAACGACGGCAGCGAGGAGTGGGCGCGTCGGGCGAACGGGTGGATCAAGGTCATGTACAAGGACGCCGCGGTGTCCTGGGTCGTCTACACCTTCGGCACGCTGGCCTTCTACCTGATGGGCGCCGCGGTGCTCAACCGGCAGGGGCTGGTCCCCGAGGGCAACGGGATGATCACCACGCTGTCGCGCATCTACACCGACACCCTGGGCGCGTGGTCGAGCGTCCTGTTCCTCATCGGTGCCATCGCGGTCCTGGGCTCGACGATGTGGGCCGCCATCCCGAGCTGGTCGCGCATGTACGTGAACCTGCTCGCCACCATGGGCGTGCTCGACTGGCAGGACCCGGTCGCACGGCTGCGCTGGATCCGGATCTTCACCGTGGCGCTGCCGATCATCTGGGCCGTGGCCTACCTGGCGATCCAGTCGCCGGTGCTCATGGTCCAGATCGGTGGGGTGATGACCGGCATCTTCCTGGTCGCCGCCGTCATCGCCGTCTGGTACCTGCGGAAGACCGAGACCGATCAGCGGGTGTACGGCAGCACGCTGTTCAACGCAGCGCTCGTGGTGAGCAGCATCGCGATCGCGCTGCTCGGCATCTACACGCTGGCGAGCGTGTTCGGGTTCAGCCTGGCCTGAGCCGTCGTCCTGCGCCAGCGGGGGAGGTCGCCGCGCGCGGCCGCCCCCGCTGCACGCGTCGGTGGCGCGGCCCCGGTCAGTCCGGAGGCGCGGTCGTGACGGCCTCGCTGCCGAGGTGGCGTTCGATGTCCTCCTCGGTCTGCAGCAGGTGCGCCCGCATCGCGCTCCCCGCCGCTCCGGCGTCCCCGGCGGTGACGGCCGCCAGGATCGCGGCGTGGTGCTCCAGTGCGTGGCCGACGATCTCGGGGACCGAGGACGTCTCCCGGCGCAGGCTCCGCAGCACGGAGGCGAGCGGCTCGAAGAGCGCCTCGAGGAACACGTTGTCCGCTGCGTCGAACAGCAGTCCGTGGAACGCGAGATCGGCCTCCGCCACGGCCGGGACGTCGCCCGCCCCGTGGGCCCGCACCATGTCGTCGTGCACCGCCGTGAGCCGCTCGACCTGGGACGGCTGACGACGCTGCGCGGCCAGCTCCGCGATGGCCACCTCGACGGCACGACGCGCCTCGAGGAGCCGCATCGGCAGCAGCAGCGGATCCGGGTGCAGCCGACTGCGGGCGACCAGGAGCCGCCCGTCCAGCGGCGACCATTCCTCCGGGGCGTTCACGGTGCTGGAACGGCCCTGCTGCACTCGGATGACCCGGGTGGGCGCCAGTGACCGGATCGCCTCGCGCACGGTCAGGCGGCTGACACCGAAGCGGGCGGCCAGCTCGGCCTCGCTGGGCAGGGTGCCGCCGACCGGGAACGTGCCGTCGAGGACGAGTTCGAGCAACTGGTCGGCCACCGTGTCGGCACGGCCGGGACGCATGGCACCCACGGTACAAGGAAGGCAGGTGCGGGCCCTTGACGCACCGGCGCGACGATGGCGAGCATGTCAGATGTCAGATACCCGTGACGTCACGGAGGCATCGGTTGATCGTCGCAGGTCCCAGCGGGTTCCCTGCTCCGCTGCTGATCGCCGATGCGCGGGCCCGGATCCGCGGCGCCCGCGCGACCGAGGGCCGTCGCACCGTCGTCCTGGACGACGACCCCACCGGCTCGCAGAGCGTTCACGGGCTCGACGTCGTCACGGCGCTGGACGCCGGGGAGTACGAGCGGGCGCTGGCCGAGCCCGGGGCCACCTGCTTCGTGCTGACCAACACGCGGAGTCTGACCGAGCAGGAGGCCGTGCGGCGCACCGCCGACGTCGCCACCGACGTCCTCCGGATCACGGCAGCCCTCGGCGCGCCGGTCGACCTGGTGAGCCGCAGCGACTCCACGCTGCGAGGTCACGTCGTCGCGGAGGTGCAGGCTCTCGTCGACGTGCACGAGCGCCGTACCGGCCGGCCGGTCGACGGCGTGCTCTTCGTGCCCGCCTTCCTCGAGGCCGGTCGGTTCACGGCCGGCGACGTGCACTACGCCACCGTGGACGGGGTCCCGGTCCCGGTGGCGGACACGGAGTTCGCCCGCGATGCCAGCTTCGGCTACACCCGCTCGAACCTGCGGGAGTTCGTGGCCGAGAAGAGCGGTGGGCGGCTGCGTCCCGACGAGGTGGTCAGCCTCACGCTCCACGACATCCGGACCGGCGGCCCCGACCGGGTGGCCGAGGTCCTCGGAGCGGTCAGCGGTGGCGCCTACGTCGTCGTCAACGCGACCGACTACGCCGATCTGGAGGTCGTCGTCCTCGGCCTCCTCCAGGCCCGCCGTGCCGGTCGGTCGTTCGTGTACCGCACGGGTCCGTCCTTCGTCCGCGCCCTCGCCGGCGTCGAGCCCCGTCCTCCCCTGCAGGCCGGGGACATCTGGCCGCAGGGACGCTCCGGTGGCCACGGTCTCCTGGTCGTCGGGTCCCACGTCGGGCTGACCAGCGCGCAGGTCGCCGCCGCCGAGGCGCGCGGGCGGCTGGAGCGGATCGAGCTCTCGGTACCGGCTCTGCTGGACCCGCTCCTGCGGGAGGGCCACATCGCCGAGACCGCCGCCCGCGTGCGCGCGGCCATGGCCGGCAGCGACGTGCTGCTGCTCACCAGCCGGGACCTCGTGCGCGGAACCGACGCGGACGACAGCCTGGTCATCGCCCGCGCCGTGTCCGCGGGGGTCACGTCCGTCGTGCGGGCGGCACTACCCGCCGCTCCGGCGTGGGTGATCGCCAAGGGCGGGATCACCTCCCACGACGTGGCCGTGGACGGCCTCGGCATCCGCCGCGCCAGGGTCCTCGGCCAGCTCCTGCCCGGCATGGTCTCCGTGCTGCGACCCGTGGAGGCGGCCGACGGCGCGGTCGGCGTCCCCTACGTCGTCTTCGCCGGCAACGTGGGCGACATCCGGACGCTGGCCCACGTCATCGACGTGGTCGCCGGCGGGGGCGCCCACGGCGCAGCTCCGAACTGAACGACACGCACGGACCACGAGACGACGAAGGAGCGGGTGGGCATGGCACAGGTGGGCTGGATCGGACTCGGAGCCATGGGGCGGCCGATGGCCGCGCGTCTGCTGGACGGCGGTCACGCGCTGATCGGCTACGACGTCGACCGGGCCGCCGCAGCGGCGCTGGGGGACCGCGCCAAGGCGGCGGGGTCGCCGGCCGAGGCCGCCGCCGGCTGCGACGTCCTGGCCGTGATGGTGGCGACCGGCGCACAGGCGGAGGAGGTCCTGTTCGGCGACCAGGGTGCCGCTCCCGCGCTGAGGAAGGGCGCGGTGGTCCTGGTCACGGCCACCGTCGGGCCGGCGGCCGTCCAGGGCATGGCCGACCGCCTGGCCGGGCAGGGCGTGCACGTCGTCGACGCGCCGGTCTCCGGTGGAGTGGCGCGGGCGACCACGGGCGAGCTGCTGATGATGGTCAGCGGCCCCGAGGCCGCGCTCGCCGTGGTCCAGCCTCTGCTGGACGCCATGTCGAGCAGGGCCCCGGTGGTCGGCGCCACACCCGGTGACGGGCAGAAGGTCAAGCTCGTCAACCAGCTGCTGTGCGGCGTCCACATCGCGGCCGCCGCCGAGGGGCTGGCCTATGCCGAGGCACTGGGACTGGACGCGGAGGCCTGCTGGGAGGTGATCCGGCACGGAGCCGCGGCCTCGTTCATGCTCGACGACCGCGGTGAGCGCATGGTGCACGGCGCGGGGGACCAGGTGAAGAGCGCCATCGACATCTTCGTCAAGGACCTGGGCCTGGTCCTCGCCGCCGCCCGGGAGAACGTGTACCCCGCACCGCTGGCCTCCGTCGCCGAGCAGCTCTACCTGACCGGCCGCCGGGCCGGCCTGGGCTCGGCGGACGACTCCAAGCTGATCGAGGTGCTGCGCGGCCGGCGCTGACCCGCCCGCCGCGCAGCACCGCTGCGCCTCCTCAGGGCGTCACATCACCGCGCCGAGCTGCCACGGGACGAACTCCTCCTGGCCGAAGCCGAGCTCCTCGCTGAGCGTCTTGCGGCCCGAGGCGGTGTCCAGGACGAGCTGGAACAACCGCTGGCCGACCTCCTGCACGGTCGCCTCGCCGTCCATGATCACGCCGCAGTTGAGGTCCATGTCCTCGGACATCCGCTGGTACATCTCGGTGTTGGTCGCCAGCTTGAGGCTGGGTGTCGGCTTGCAGCCGAGGACCGAGCCGCGGCCGGTGGTGAAGCACATGACGGTGGCGCCGCCCGCGACGATGCCGGTGACCGAGACCGGGTCGTACCCGGGGGTGTCCATGAAGGTGAAGCCCTTGGCGGTGACCTTCTCGGCGTAGCGGTAGACACCGGTGAGGTTCGTCGTCCCGCCCTTGGCCACCGCACCCAGCGACTTCTCGAGGATGGTGGTCAGCCCACCGGCCTTGTTGCCGGGGGAGGGGTTGTTGTCCATGGAGCCGCCGTTGTCGGCGGTGTACTTCTCCCACCACTTGATCAGTTCGACCAGCTCGTCGCCGACCTCTCGGCTGACCGCGCGCCGGGTCAGCAGGTGCTCGGCGCCGTAGATCTCCGGCGTCTCGCCGAGGACGGCGGTTCCGCCGTGGCGCACCAGCAGGTCCACCGCGGCACCCAGGGCGGGGTTGGCGGTGATGCCCGAGTACGCGTCCGAGCCACCGCAGTTCAGCCCCAGGATCAGCTCGCTGGCCGGGACGGTGGTGCGGGTCACCTGGTTCACCACCGGCAGCATGTCCCGGATGGCGGCCACCCCGGCCCGGACGGTGGCGGCGGTGCCGCCCTGCTCCTGGATGGTCATGGTCTGGACCAGCTTGGTGCTGTCGAGCTGCCACTTCTCCGCGAGGCTCGCGACCTGGTTGACCTCGCAGCCGAGCCCGAGCATCAGGAACCCGGCGAAGTTGGGGTGCTCGGCGTAGCCGGTGAGCGTGCGCTGGAGGACGTCGAAGCCCTCTCCGGAACTGGCCATCCCGCACCCGGCACCGTGCGCCAGGGCGACGACCCCGTCGACGTTCGGGAACTCGTCCAGCAGCCCCGGCGAGCGGAACTGGTCGGCGATCAGCTTGGCCGTGGTCGCCGAGCAGTTCACCGAGGTCAGGATGCCGATGTAGTTGCGGGTGGCGACCTTGCCGTCGGCTCGCACGATCCCCTGGAAGGTCGCGCGCTCGACCTCGGGGACCATCTCGGTGGGGACGACGTCCGCGCCGACGGCGTGGTCGCGCTCGAAGGCCCGGAACTCGACGTTGTGGGTGTGCACGTGGTCGCCCGGCTCGATGGGCACGGTGGCGAACCCGATGATCTGGTTGTACTTGCGGACGGCCTCCTGCGTGGCGATCGGCGCGACCGCCACCTTGTGGCCACGGGGAACCGCCGTGCGCACCGTGACGCCGCCGGCGGCCGCGCCCTCCTCCAGGTCGCGCGAGGCCACGACCACGTTGTCGGACGGGTGCAGGTGCACGCCGAGCTGATCGAAGGCCGTTGCCGTGGTCATCGCTTCTTCTCCGGTTCTGATGGGTGTCGGTCGGTCCGTGTCACCAGGGCTCCAGCTGCCCGCCGCTGTCGAACCGCATCGGGACCGGATCGCCGGTGATCTCCAGTCGCGGCTCGGCCAGCACCTGGTCGCGGAGGGTCTCCGACACCAGGAGGTTCTCCAGGTCGAGGGTGTTGCGCATGCGCACGAGCGAGATCCCGGTGGGATCGGCCCGGCCGCAGGTCAGGATGGCCGCGGCCACCGCGCTCCGGTCGGTGGCCATGGCCATGGGCACCTGCGCGCGCTGTGGACCGCCCAGTCCCGCCGTCATCGCGTTGATGTAGGTGATCCGCAGGTCGACCTTCTCGAGGATGCGGAACGGGATGAAGTCGGCCAGACCGAGGCCGACCACGTTGCCGTGCGAGACGTCGGTGACGTCGAGGACGGCGATGTTCGTGATCCGCGGGCGGTCGAACTCCGGGGTTCCCCGGATCATCATCCGGCCGATCACATTGGGGTCCATGCCCGAGCCGGACAGGTCCTTCCCCATGAGGTCGACCACCGCCACGTCGACCCGGTCGAAGGGCAGGGTGGCCATCAGGTTCTTCGCCTCGGCGAGCAGCCGGGCCTCACCGTCGCCGGCGATGTCCTGCGGCCCCAGCAGCGCGATCTGCGCCGCACGGTCGTAGGCGTTCTCGACGATGCCCAGGCCACCCAGGACCTTGCCCGTCTCGACGATCCGTCGGGCCACCCGGGGGATCCAGACCCCGAGGTTCGCCGGGCCGTAGGCGTGGATGCCCTCGGCGCCCCGCCGCTTGCCCAGGCCGATCGCGATGATCTTGGCGATCCCGCTCTCGATCTCGCCCTTGAAGTCGGTGTGCGCCTTGATGCGGTTGACCGCGAGGACGGCGTCGGCCTTGGCCGCATGGGCGTCCAGGTGCACGGCCGGGCCGCCGGGCAGCCGGTCGATCTCGACGGTCTCCATCGTCGCGCGGATCGGCATGCCGAGGACATCCTCGGTCATGCCGAGGTCGGCGAGCATCTGCACCTGACCCTCGGCGGTGGCGCCCCCGTGCGAGCCCATGGCCGGGACGACGAACGGCTCGGCCCCCACCGAGCGCAGCCATTCCCCGGCGGTGCGCACCACGGTGGCCTTGTCGTGGATGCCCCGGCTGCCGGCGGTGAGGGCCACGCTCATGCCTGGCCGCAGCCGGGACCGGAGCGGTTCGAGCGCCGACGTGGTGGCTGCCGCCACGTCAGCGAGCTGCGGTGCGTCGAAGTTCTGCCGCACGGGGATCAGCCGCGGGAAGGGTGCCTCGAAGTCGAGGCTGCGCAGGGCCTCGAACGGGCCGAGGCCTCCGCTGCCGTGGTCGGTCATGGTGTCTCCCGAGCTGTCGTCAGTCCCGGCGGGTCACGAGCGGGCGTCGGTGCGGGCGCGGGCCATGGCCGCACCCACGAGGATGGCTTCCACGAGGCTGTCGTGGCTGGCGCGTCCGGTGCCGGCGATGTCGAACGCCGTGCCGTGGTCCACGCTGGTCCGGACGATGGGCAGGCCGATGGTGGCGTTGACGCCGGTCTCGAACCCGAGGACCTTCACCGCGATGTGGCCCTGGTCGTGGAACATCGCGATCGCGACGTCGAAGTCACCGGCGACGGCCCGGCCGAACAGCGTGTCCGCCGGCCAGGGGCCGGTCGCGTCGACCCCCTCGGCCCTGGCCTGCTCGATGGCGGGCGCGATGACGCGGGCTTCCTCGTCGCCGAACAGGCCGCCCTCCCCGGCGTGCGGGTTCAGGCCGGCGACCCCGACGGTCGGCGATTCGATGCCCATGTCGCGCAGGGCGCGGTCGGCCAGCCGGATCGTCGTCAGTACCCGTTCGGTGGTGACCCGATCGAGCATCTCGCGGATGCCGACGTGCGTCGTCACGTGGACGACCCGCAGCTTCAGCGCGGTCAGCATCATCGCGAAGTCCCGGGTCCCGGTGAGGTCGGCGAGGATCTCGGTGTGGCCGGGGTAGGGATGCCCGGCGAGGGCGATCGCCTCCTTGTTCAGCGGCGCGGTGACGATCCCGTCGATGTCGCCGGCCAGAGCCAGCTCCACCGCCCGGGCGACACCGTCGAAGGCGATCTTCCCTGCCTCGGCCGACAGCACGCCCACGGGCACCGGGGTGTCGGACGGCACCGTGATCACGTCCAGGGTGCCGGGCTCGAACCGGGCCGCCCGCGGGTGCGCGACCTCGTTGAGCGCGGGTGCGTCAGGGACCACCGCGCCGGCGGCCCGCAGGGCGGCCACGCTGCCGATCGCGACGACTCTCGCCTCGCTCGCGCGGGGGTCGCGTGCGGCCTTGAGCGTGATCTCGGGGCCGATGCCGGCCGGGTCGCCGACGGTCAGGCCGAGCAGGGGTGTCATGCGCACTCCTCGAGCGCCTCGGCGGCTCGGCACAGCGCATCCGGTGCACCGAAACCGCCCGACTTGGTGACCACGGGGATCCGGCGGTCACCGGTGAACAGTTCACCGAGGGGCAGGCCCTCGGTGACTTCCGCCAGGAGACGCAACTCGGTGGCTCCGAGTGCGGTCGCCACGGCCAGCGCCGTCGCGCCGCCGGTCAGCACGAGTCCGGCTGACGGGGCGCCGTCCAGGACCGCCGCCACGACGCGGGCAAGTCGCTCCGCGAGTGCCGCGGCCTGCGGGCTGTCGGCCGGCACGTCGACGACGACCGCGCTGGTCAGCAGGACCCGCCGTCCGTCGCGCAGGGCGCTCACGGCGTCCTCGACCGGCCAGGGGGTGGAGTCGTCGACCACCAACCGGTCGGCGCCCGTCGCCAGGAGCGGCGCCACCTGGGCCTTGGTGGTGGGGTGGTCGGTCCCGACGACGAGCAGCACGCCGCCGACCGGGGTCGCGAGGAACCGGCGCGCGGCCGGCGTCGTGATCAGGACCTCGGCGAGCGCGCGGGCCAGGCCTCCCGAACCCGCCGCGACGGCGCCGTCGGCCAGGATGCGGCGGGCGATCTGCACCAGATCGCCGTGGGTCTGCGCATCCACCGCCCGGACGCCGGGTGGGAAGTGCCCGCCGATGTCCGTGACCGTCGCCTCGCCATGGACCCGGAGCGCCCCGTCGTGGACGGTCCGGCCTTGCGCCGGGAACGCCGGCGTGGCCACGGCGTTCCGGGTGCCCCACGCGTCCAGCGCCACGGACACGTCGGCGCGCACCCGGCCGCGCAGGGTCGAGTCGATCTTCAGGAACAGCAGGTCGGGCCCCCATGCCCGCACGCGCTCGACGGCCTCCCGCATCCGGTCCGCGGCCTCCTCGGGAGGGCGCCAGCGGTTGTCGGTGACCAGCGCGAGCACGTCGACGGCGCCCGGCGTGGCGGCGGTCAGGGCGACGGAGACCTCGAGGCCGCGGACGGCGAACGGCGCGGCCGCGTCAGCGGCGCCGGTCAGGTCGTCGGCGAGGACGGCGAGACGCCCAGACCCGGCAGCGACAGGAGGCACTGGTCCGCTGACCTCCATCGGCAGACTTCGGGTGCCACGAGGGTATGGACCGGCGGCGCCCGTCGTCAAGAACTCATCTGATGTCAGCGAAGTTGTCGGCGCTGACGTACGGGATGGTCTGCGGCCCCTCGGGCAGGACGCACACCCGGGCGTCGGGCCCCGCCGCGCCGAGCAGCTCCCGGACCGTGGCCCCGATGTCGTGGGTCTGCTCCAGGTGGGCCGCCTCGAGCGCGTGGTCGGCGAGGTAGGAGGTGTGCATGATCACCCGCGCCCGGCTCTGGATCTTCGCCTGCACCTGCACCTGCCACTGGTCGGGCACCGTCTTCGGCCGGCTCTCGATGAGGTCGAGCAGGGCCTGGGGGGATTCCGCGGACTCGAGCACCTCGCGGTAGGAGCCGTGGTTCGGGAACCCGTCCCGGCACTCCGCCGCGCAGATGATCGCGCCGCCGTCCCTGACCACCGTGGCCGCCGCGGAGATGCCCTTCACCGCCTGGTACAGGTTCTGGTCCAGCGGGAAGCCGGAGTTGGTCGTGACCACCACGTCGAAGGGCTCCGGCACCGGGGCCATCGCCAGCTCCCGCGCGGCCTCGCGAGCCGCGGCGTGCATGGCGAACAGCTCCCCGGCGAACGCGCCCACCACCTGCTGGTCCCGGTTGAGGGTGACGTCGAAGCCGAAGTGCACGCCACCGACCGCGGCGACGACCGCGCGGATGTCGTCGTGGACCGGGTTGCCCTCGCAGACGCCCCACACGGCCTGGGGGGAGCCGATGCGCTCGGCGTCGTGCAGGGTCAGCACGGTCTCCAGGCCGGCCAGCCCCGGGACGGCGAGCTTGGGGCCCCCGCTGAACCCGGCGAAGAAGTGCGGCTCGACGAACCCCGTGGTGATCCGGACGTCGGCCTCGACCCAGTGCCGGTCGAGCCAGACGGGCACGCCGTTGCCGTGGGTGCCCATCCAGACCAGGGACGCCTCGTCGCGCGCGTCGTGGTTGAGGACGTGCACCCGGTCGACGACGTCGTCGCCGAGCATGCTGCGGAGCTCGGCCTCGGTGTTGCCGCGGTGCGTGCCCGTCGCCACCAGGATCACCACGTCGTCCAGGCCGACGATCCCGTCGAGCTCCTCGAGCACCGCCGGGACCATGAGGTCCCGCGGCTGGGCGCGGGTGCCGTCGCAGACCGAGATGGCCACCTTCTGCCCCGGTCGCACGAACTCGCGCAGCGGGGGCCCGGCCACCGGTGCGCGCAGGGCCGACCGCAGGACCGCGGCCGGGTCCTCCGCGCCGGGCACGTAGCGGGGCTCGACGACCGTCGTCCGGTCGTCCGGCAGGTCGACGGTCAGACCCCGCTCGCCGTAGGCCAGTTGCACCTTCATCCGATCACCCGTCCTGCGGTCCGGTCGTTCAGCCTGATCGGACCCTAGCCGCGCCCGCCGGTCCCGGCGCCGGGGAGCGACCTGCGCCGCCCCGCTGTGGGCAGCCGGTCGCTGCCGTGCAGGATGCCCGCTGTGGACGGCGAGGAACGCGACCCGGGGTACGTCGACCTCGGCTTCGCGCGGGTGGACACCGACCGGCTGTCCCGCACCGGGGACCCGGAGGTGGTCTACGCCGCCGGGAAGACCCCGGACGAGGTCGTCGCCATCGTCGGGACGCTCCGCGGGGCGGCTCCGCACCGGCCGGCCCTCGTCACCCGGGCGGACCCGGCGACGGTGGCGGCGGTGCGGCTGCGGTGGCCCGAGGCCCGGGTGGAGGCGACGACGGTGGTCGTCGGGGACCTGCCCCCGGCCCGGGGCCTGGTCGCGGTGGTCACGGCCGGGACGTCGGACTCGCCGGTGGCGGCGGAGGCGGCGACCACGGTGCGGGTCTTCGGCGCCGACGTCGTCCGGGTGGTCGACGTCGGGGTCGCCGGACTGCACCGCGTGCTCGACGCCCGGCCGGTGCTCCGGGACGCCGACATCGTGATCGTGGTGGCCGGTATGGAGGGCGCGCTGCCCAGCGTCATCGGCGGGCTGGTCGGCACACCGGTGGTGGCCGTGCCGACCAGCGTCGGCTACGGAGCCAGCTTCGGCGGTCTGTCCGCGCTGCTGGGGATGCTCAACTCCTGCGCCGCGGGTGTGGTCGTCTGCAACATCGACAACGGGTTCGGCGCCGGGGTGTTCGCCGCGCGGATCGCCCGGAGCATCCACGCCGGCGGCTCCCGCGTCGTGGACCCGCGGTGACCCGGGTCGGGTGGCTGGACCTCGGCAACGGCGTGGCCGGCGACATGCTGCTGGGCGCCGTGGTGGGCGCGGGCGTGCCGCTCGCCGGCATCGTGGCGGCACTGGAACCCCTGCAGCTGCCCATCACGCTGCGCGCCGAGGACGTGCGGCGCGGCGGGCTGCGGGCGGTCCGGGTGGTGGTGGACGCCCCGGAGGAGGGCCAGCCCGCGCGCCGCTGGTCCGACGTCCGCCGGCTGCTCGGCCGGCTCCCTGAACCCCTGCGCTCGTCGGCGGTCGAGGTGTTCGGCGTGCTCGCGCGGGCGGAGGCGGCGGTGCACGGCGGAGCCGAGGAGGACGTGCACTTCCACGAGGTGGGCGCGCTGGACGCCGTCGCCGACGTCGTCGGGGTCTGCGCCGGGATGGCCGCCCTGCGCCTGGACCGGTTGGTGGCGTCTCCCATCGCACTCGGCGGGGGGACGGCGCGGACGGCGCACGGGACGATCCCGGTCCCCGGACCGGCCGTGCTGGCCCTGCTGGAGGCGGCGGGGGCGCCCGGGCGGGGCGGCCCCGACGAGGTGGAGCTGGCCACGCCGACCGGGGTCGCGCTCGCCACCACGCTGGCGACCGGCTTCGGCCCGATGCCGGCGCTGCGCCCGACGGCCACCGGCACCGGCGCCGGCACCCGGGACCCGGCAGACCGGCCCAACGTGGTGCGCCTGGTCGTGGGCGAGGTCGAGGCGGAGGAGGAGGAGGAGGAGGCGCCGGTCCCGTCCGCCACCTCCGCCGGTCTCGACACGACGGCGGCGGTGGTCCTCGAGGCCAACGTCGACGACCTCGACCCGCGCGCCTGGCCGCTGGTCCTCGCCGCCCTGCTGGACGCGGGCGCCCTCGACGCCTGGCTGACCCCCGTGCTCATGAAGAAGGGCCGGCCGGCCCACGTCGTCGCGGCGCTCGCCGGTCCGGCCGGGGTGGCCCGGGTCCGGGACGTCCTGCTCCGCGAGACCACGACCCTCGGCGTGCGCGAGACGACCGTCGTCCGGCACGCCGTCCGGCGCACGTTCGACACGGTCCATGTCGACGGTCACCCGGTCGCGGTCAAGCTCGGGTGGGCGGCCGACGGCTCGGTGGTCAACGCCATGCCCGAGTGGGAGGACGTCGCCCGGGCCGCCGTCGCGCTCGGTCGGCCGGTCAAGCAGGTGCTGGCGCAGGCCGTCGGGCTTGCCGAGGCGCTCCGGGCCGGTCCTCCGGGACGGGACTGACAGCCGACGGTCAGCGGGCCGGCGCCCGGGCGACGTCCGCGTACAGCTGCGTCATCCGGTCGACCAGCCGCTGGTGCGAGCGCGTCGCGGCCAGGCAGCGCCCCCGGGCACCCAGCCGCCGGGCGGCCTCCGGGTCGAGCAGCAGCGACACCAGGGCCCGCGCCAGATCCTCGGCCTCGCCCGGCCGCACCAGCAGACCGCTGCCGCCGTCCTCGACCAGGTCCGGCAGCCCGCCCACCCGGCTGGCGACGACCGGCACCCCGGCGGCCATCGCCTCGCACACCACCAGCGGGGAGCCGTCGGAGCGCGAGGGCACGGTGAGCACGTCGAGGCCGGCGAGCAGGCGCGCCGCGTCGGAGCGGTAACCGGTGAAGGTGACCGTGTCGGCCAGACCCAGCACCGCCGCGCGGTGCTCGAGGTCCGGCCGCAGCGGCCCGTCGCCGACCACGAGGAACGCCGCCTGCGGGACGACGGCCGACACCAGCGCGGCAGCCCGCAGGAGGACGTCGACGCCCTTCTCCGGGACCAGCCGGCCGACGACCCCCACCACCGGCCGCCCGGGCGCCGGGGGAGGACCGCCCGCGGTGGGCGTCGCGGTCGTCGTCGGCAGCAGCACCTCCACCCGGTCCGGCGCCAC
This sequence comes from Geodermatophilus obscurus, assembly GCF_900143215.1. Lineage (GTDB taxonomy): Bacteria > Actinomycetota > Actinomycetes > Mycobacteriales > Geodermatophilaceae > Geodermatophilus > Geodermatophilus obscurus_A. The sequence goes on from NZ_FRDM01000001.1 coordinate 218,582, forward strand.
TCCGTACTCGGTGACGACCAGGTCGCGGATCGCGGTGGAGACGGCGACCACGCGGTCGGCGTGGCGGTAGACCAGGCCGCTGACGGCGCGGGCGCGGCGGTCGCGCCACGGTCCCTCGGTGTGCTCGGTCACCACGAGCGGCACGTGCACGCCCCGGACGGCGTGCACGGCCGCGGCCGCGCTCGCGAACAGGTGGGCGTGCAGCACGGCCGGCCGCAACTCCGCGACCAGCCGGCTCAGCGCCCGCCCGTAGCGGCCGCTGACCCGGCGCTCGACCAGCTCGTCGAGCAGGACGGTCACCGGGATGCCGGCGTCGGCCAGCACCCCCGCGCGGACCCCGCCGACGGAGCAGGCCACGTGCACCGGCCAGCCGCGCCGCTGCAGGGCGACGGCGAGGTCCACGACGTAGCGCTCGGCGCCGCCGCCGTCGAGGGAGTCGATGACCAGCAGCACGGGCAGCGGGGGGACGGGGCCAGCACTGCGCGGAGGAAGGGGGGTGCGAGGCCGGGTGCCGGTCATGGGCGCTCCGGGAGGAGGTGGGGCCCGCGGTTCAGGCCCGCCGACCCTATCCGCTCCGGGCGGCGCCGGACCCCGGCCGGACGCGCGTCCGGACAGGACAGCTGCCACCGGGCCGTCCCCGCGACCAGGGGCGACCTCGATCCGAGCCGGCTAGAGGCGCGGGTCGATCGGTGTGCCCATGGGATGGGCCTCCTCGATGACCTCGCCCGCGTCGAAGCAGAGATCCTCACGGAATCGCTCGGCGACCACCTGCACTCCGGTCGGCACGCCGTCGACGACTCCGGTGGGCACGGTGAGCCCAGGTAATCCGAGCAATGCGATCGCCAGCACCGGGCTCTGCGCGTGCAGGATCTCCCGGAATGCATCCGGGCCCAGCTGGTCGTAGTCGACGGGGAAGGGGCGCTGCCAGGACACCGGTGTGATGAGGATCGGGTGTTCCTGGAGGAACAACCGCCATTCCCGCAGGATCTGATCGCGGCGACCGAAGGCTGCAGAGAAGGCGCGCAGGTCGAGTTCCGGCGTCACGGCGAGCCAGGTCGCCATCGCGGTCCGGACCTTCTCGTCACCGTACTGTTCGATCGCCTGGGCAAAACCGAACCGGGCCTCGGTGATCACCAGCGGTGACCACAGCTCGGCGAGCTCCCTGAAGTGGGGCGGCGCGATGTGCTCGACCTGGTAGCCGGCGGCACCGAGCGCGCCGGCCGCGTTGTCCAGTCCGATGGCCACGGCGGGATCGGGGGTGAACCCCTCCAGGTCGCGGACGACGGCGACCTTGAGGCCCCGGTGTCGGCCTTGGGGTGGAGGCGGCGCGGGTTGCCACCAGGAATCCCGCACGTCGGGCCGCGCGAGGACCGGCAGGCCGAGGCGGAGATCGCCCACCTGCCGCGCCAGCAGTCCTCCGGTGGACATCAGCTGGTTGGTGATCGTCCGAGGCGTGCCGGCCCCGGACGGGTTGTAGTTGGGGACGACGCCCAGTGACGGCCGGATGCCCGCCACCCCGCAGCAGTAGGCGGGGTACCGCACCGAGCCGGCGATGTCCGTGCCGTGGGCGATCGGGCCGATCCCGACCGCGGTGGCCGCCGCGGCGCCGCCGCTGGAGCCGCCGGGGGTCAGCGCGGGGTCCCAGGGGTTCAGTGTGCGGCCGTGCAGGTCGTTGTCGCTGAACCAGCGGAAGGAGAAGGCCGGCACGTTCGACCGGCCGACGACGATCGCGCCGCCGGAACGGAGGGTGGCGACGGCGGCGCTGTCCTCCTCGGCGATCCGGTCCCGAAAGGCCACCACCCCGTTCGTCGTCGGGTGTCCCTCCAGATCGACGTTGATCTTCGTGGTGATCGGGACGCCGTGCAGCGGGCCGAGCACCTCACCGGCAGCCACCGCGCGGTCGGCTGCGTCGGCGGCAGCGAGGGCCTCGGCCTCCAGCACCTCGGCGACGGCGTTGACGGTCGGATCGACCGCGTGGAGGCGGGCGAGGACGCTCTCGGTGGCCTCTCTGGCCGACACCCGCCGCGCGGCGATCGCCGCCGCCAGATCCGCCGCGCCCCAGCGCCACAATTCGTCCTCGGGCACCCCGCGGTGCTGGCCGGGGACGCCGGGGCCGTGGGCCGCCGCCGGGGAGGTCGCGAGGAAGGGCAACGCCCCTGTCGCCGCCAACATCGCGGTGAACTGGCGGCGGCTCAGCTCCGGATCCACATTGGTCTCCTCACATGGCGGAGATCTGCAGAGCGCGGGCCCTGAGCGCCCGATGCGCCTGGCAAGCGATGCTCCCCTGGCAGCGCCGGCCCGGTCAATGGCCGAATGGCTTTTCGGATGGCGAGTGATTTGGTGCACCGCCATGTCGATCGAGCAGCAGAATGGCTCCTGACCGGGCAGGACGCCCTGTCACGCATCGGGACTGCGCCGACCTCGGCGCCAGGACGTGCCACTCCCGACTGGTACGGGAATCGTCCAGGGCTGATCTCCGAGACCCTGCGTCGACGGGGCAGCGGATACGTGGTGACCGGTCGGGTGCCGCGGCGCCGGGCTCGACGGTGTCCGGCGCGGCGCAGCCGGCCCCGTGGTCGCTGAGCCAGGACGTTCGGCATCGCCCGGCCACGAACGGCCGCAACGGCGACCCCTGGTTCAGCGCGGGTCGATGGGGGTGAAGACGCCTGTTCGGGCCTCGATGACCGTGGCGGCCTCGAGCAGGGTGTCCTCGTCGAACCGCCGCCCGAGGAGTTGCACGCCCGTGGGCAGGCCGCCGGCCACCCCGGTGGGCACCGACATGGCCGGGAACCCGAGGACGGGGATCGCCATCATCGACGCCTGCGCGGCCATCAGCCGACGCATGCTCCCCACGCTGGCGATGTCGGCGTCCTGCTCGAACGCCTGCTCGGCCGACACCGGGAGGAGGACGAGCGGGTGGGACTCGAGGACCTCGGCGAGCCGGCGGATGAGCGTACCCCGGCGAGCGTATCCGGCGATGAACTGTTCGATCGTCGGCTTTCTCGCCCCACCAGTCGGCCGCGACGGCGTAGTAGTGCTCTGCTGCCTTCTGCATCCCCTTGTCGCCGACCTCGTTGACCATCGGCATGGCGAGGCGGAACTCCTCCATGCACAGCAGGTACCAGAGCCGGTAGGCCTCGGCGAGGACGGGCAGTTCGATCTCCTCGACGACGCAGCCCACGTCGCGCAGGTATCCGGCGGCCTGGTCCAGGGAAGCGCTCACCTCGGCGGTGGGGGCGGCGACGCCGAGGTCGCGGACGAGTCCGACGCGCAGGGGCCGCTCCGGCCGTGCGGCAGCGCGTGCGCCGGGGACGAAGACAGGGTCCCGGGGGCTGAAGTCGTTGAGCGCCCGCATCGTGAGTCGGACGTCGGCCACGGTGCGGGCGAGCGGGCCCTGGACGAGCATGGTCTGCACGGACAGCGATGCGTCGACCTCGTCGGGGTGGTAGGTCTGGGCCACCCGTCCGACGGTGGGCCGCAGACCGACGACGCCGCAGGCATAGGCGGGGTAGCGCACCGACCCGCCGATGTCGTTGCCCCCGGCGATCGGCACCATGCCCGAGGCGACGGCCGAACTCGCCCCGCCGCTGGAGCCACCAGGGGTCCGGGTGGCGTCCCACGGGTTGAGCGTGCGCCCGTGCAGGTCGTTGTTGGTGAACCAGCGGTAGGCGAACGCCGGGGAGTTGCTCCGACCCATCAGCACGGCGCCGGCACGGCGCAGGCTGGCGACGTGAGGGCTGTCCTCGTTCGCCATGGCGTCCTGGAACGCGGGGACGCCCTGCGTGGTGGCGTAGCCGGCCTGGTCCGAGTTCACCTTGATCGACACCGGCACGCCGTGGAGGGGCCCGAGCTCCTCGCCGGCGGAGCGCCGGCGGTCCGCCTCGTCGGCCATCGACAGCGCCTCGTCGGGTCGCACCTCCACCAGGGCGTTGAGTCGCGCGTTGACCGCGTCGATCCGCGCGAGGCAGCTCTGCACCACCTCGCGGCTGGAGACGAGCCCCGTGGCCACGGCGTGTGCGAGGTCGGTCGCGGTCCGACGCCAGAGCTCATCGGCGGAGCCGCCGCCGCGCGGCGAGGTCGATGAGCCGTCGGTGGTCGTCATCTCGGGTCTCCCCTGGCAGTGTGAGAACGCCCGAACCATCCTCGACCGGGACACTTCTGCTCGCTGATCACGCACGCTCGTCCTCATTGGCGTGGTGTCTCTGCGTCGTCGCGGACGCGGCCAGTGAAGCAGTCCGCTGAACGGACCGCCAACGCGCGACGGTTGGTTCTCTCCCTGCTGCGCAGCGTCGCCGTCCCGCCGTTTGGCCGGGAGCCTTTTACTCGCGTTCCGCAACTCGTGACGGCTCTGGTGACGGTCCTCGAGAATCTGCCCCACGTCACAGCGCTGGGGCCGTCACTCGGAGCCGAGAGTCCGGAATTGGGCCCAGCCCGGATGGTCATGATCATCCCGGCCGTTGCCGGAGTTCTGGTCCCGCTGGGCGGGCAGAGGGCCGACGCGGATGGGCGCCCGCCCCACACTCCGGTTGGGTCTTGGTCGTCGGGGCGGTGGCCGTCGGGTCAGCCGGCGCTCGTGCTGGCCCGGCGGTCAGCGGGGCGAGGGCGGCGAAGCCTGCAGCGCCAGGCCGGTGGAGGGTGGGTCGGCGACCAGGGGCAGCAGCCGGCGGCGGCCGATGCGGGCATGGCGCGGGACTGATGCAGTCGCAGGCGCGGCCGCTTGGCCCCCCCGTGGGCGTCGGGCTCCTCAGGGCGAGGAGCTGGATCCAGGCGACCGGGCTCGACCGTGACGCTGGTCTTGCGTCACAGGGTGCGGAGATGGGTCTTAAGTCACGCATCGGCTGGCGCCTGCAACGGATCGCCGTTCTAGTAAATGTTGCCGACGATGAGGTAAGATACGCCATGAAATCCACCATCCTATGGTCACTGACCGTCGGTGCGCTCGTAGCGCTGATTCTGGTCGTTACGGCCGTCAGCATGTCGGCGGCGGGCTTCCGGCTCGACGTGGAACGTTGGGTTCTCATCGGCGCCTTCTTGGTCATCATTTCCATGGCGACTGCCGTGATGGTGTCGGTGCTCAACACGCTCAAGGACGTTCGACAACAGACCGCTGGAAACACCACCAGAAACGGCAACGGCGACGACAAGTACGGCGAGTCGGGCTGAGGTTGTTCAAGCCGGGAGTGCCGGCGGCGGGTGTGTGGATCCCTAGTTCGGTGTGCAGGCGGTCAGCCGGCGAGCGCCGTAGACCCGACGGTGCTCAGGCACTGCCGGCGGCTTCGGTGGCGTAGGACTCCTCCACCTCGGCCGGAGTGGGCCACCGGACCACGTGGCCCAGGAGCAGGAGCTGGTCGGGCTGATGCCGGGGATGCGGCAGAGACGGCGCACGCCGTAGGTCGTCTTCCCCGCGGCGATAAATGAACGGGACCATCGCGACGAGTTCCTCGTGCGAACGGGATGCGGAGGCCGGGAGCCGGCCGGTCGCTCGCACCGACTGGTGCTGCGGCGCGGTCAGGGGATCGACTCGATGATCCGGATGTCGCGCTCGGCGCCGTCCCCGAGAGCAGCGAGGGCCCTCTGGTACGCCTCGCCGTGGTACGTCGTCACGGCTTGCTCGACGCTGTCGAACTCGATCAGGGTCGTCCGCTCGAGCACCCCCGATTCGAAGGCCGCGGCCGGGGTGCCTCGCGCCAGGAACCGTCCGCCGCCGGCGAGCATCGCCCGGCCGGCCAGGTCGACGTAGGCGGCGACCCTGGCCGGATCACTGATCGCGCGGAAGGTGTTGATCCAGTACGCCTTCGTCACGGGGTGGCCCTCCTCGGTCGGGCTGGAGTCGACGGTCGGTCGCGGTGGGCCGCTCCCGGGGCTTCGGGGCCTCCGCACCAGCCGAGCGCGGCGAACGAGGCGCGGACCACCACCGGGCGGAGGCGCTGGTCGACCGGGATCACGCCTGTTCCCCGAACAGCACCGACGCGTCCCCGTCGGACCAGACGGTGCGGATCGTCATGGCGGTGATCACCCACTGCTCGGCCTGCGGCACCAGGTCGACGTCGTAGGTGTTCTTGAGCAGGAGGTGCCGGTGCGGCTGTGCGTGGAGCACGTGCTGAGCTTCCACCAGCGCCCACAGGTGCGCGTGATCGCCTTCGACGACGACCCGCGGGTTGGTGACGGTGTGCGTCGTGGCCAGCGGCTCCAGGGCGGTCAGGATCCGGGCGATCATCTCCCGGCCGTGCATGACCGGGACGGTGGCGCCGAACCGGCTCGCAGGCTGGGTGAAGTCGAGGACGGCGTCGGGGGAGAAGGCGGACAGGAACAGGTCCGTGTCCCGCAGGTCCTGCCCAGCGCCGAAGCGGTAGAGCGCGTCGACGACCTCCTGCGTGTCGCGCAGGTGCTGCACCCGACGTGCGACGTCGCGCAGGCCGGGGTCCGAACGGGCCGTGCCCTGCAGATCGATGGTCATGGCGGTCCTCCTGATCACGGGTCGGGAGCGGGGTCTGGTGCGCCGACGAGCGAGGCGACGAGCTCCTGCGCGACGGCCGGTGCCCGCACCTCCAGCTCCCGGCCGCGGTCGTCCACGGTGGGGACGAAGGCGAGGAAGGGGCAGCACTGGTGTTCGGCGGTGATCGGGCGTGCGAGTCGCCCGAGGTCGGCGCCGGGGGCGAGTTCGAGCCGCAGGCCGCCGTCCAGCGGCGCTCGGGTGCGGACGTCGTCGACAGCCGCCTGCCAGTCCGTCATCCGCGCGGGCATCTCTCCGGCGGCGAGGCTGCAGGCGGTTGCCGGCCGGGCCGTTCCCGGCCGGCCCGCCGACGGGTACGGCTCGGGGTGCCCGTGACGGGTCGGCGTTGCATCCAGCCGGGCGCGCCACGAGACGAGCGCGTCGGCCACCGCCTCCGGCAGCACGGGCCGGTGTGGTGTGGGACGCGGCTCGATCTCGCTGACGCAGGTGTCCACGGTTCACCGTTCCCTCCGCCGTCCACCCGGAAGCGGCGGAGAGGTCCGAGACGTGCCCGACAGGGGCAGGGATCCCCGCCGAGCCGGCGGTGCTCCCGCCGCTGTGCCGGCCCAGGCGCTGAGCTCCCGGGTGGCCCAGCCGGCGAGCACGAGGAGGAGTGGCAGGAGCACGACCGGGTCGTAGTGCGAGCCCAGGTGGGGGAAGGCCCACACCGAGACGTTCACCGACGCGTGCAGCAGCACCGCGCTGCCCAGCGCACCGCCCGAGCCTTCGTACGCCCAGACGGTCAGCACCCGCAGCGCCACGGTGACCAGGCACTGCGCGGCGATCCAGCCCGTGCGGTGGCCGGCCTGCGCGTACGGGAGCGCGTGCCAGAGCGCGCACGCGACGCCGATCAGGACGGCGGCGTGCGGGGCGGGCAGCCGCCTCCGAGCGGCGGGGAGCAGGTAGCCGGTCCAGCCGATCTCCTCCGCCGCGGCCACGACGAGGAAGAAGACGAGGAGCCCCGCGATCAGGGCCACGGAGGGACCTCCGCCGGGGAGGTCGCGGCCCAGGAGCCGCTGGATGAGATAGGACGCGACCGTGGCCCCAGGTACCACCAGCGCCGCCCGGAGCAGCCGATGTCGTCGCCCTGCCGCCGGCAGCTCCACGGCGCGCGCCAGTAGCTCCCGCCCCGCAGCCGCCCCCCGCTCGGCGCGCGTGAGCACGATCGCGGCGACTCCGGGGCAGATGGCCATCGCTGCGCTCACCGGCAACGGGAGTCCCGGCCCGAGGGCGGTGTCGCCGGCGAGCCAGCCGGCGAGGTAGAAGGGCAGCGACAGGGCGAGCAGCAGGCTCAGGAACCGCGCGGCAGACGGTGGACTCGACATCGCTCATCGACGCCCCGGCCGGGCCGCCGCGGAAGCACGGCCGGCGACCACCTGATCGGAGCCGTGGGCGGCCCCGGACCCCGGGGCCGACGGGACGGAGGTTGCGGGGCTCATCCGGCTCACCGGCCCTCGACGGCCGCCGATCGGCCGGCTCGCCCGAATGCCTGCGGCCAGCCCTGCCGCCGGCTCGGCACGGTTGGCCGCCACCCCAGCGTCCGGAACCTCTCCGCGGTGACGCGCTGCGAGCGGGTGAGCGCTCGCACCGGCGCGGCGGCGGTGCGAACGATCCAGGTGGGCAGCGGGTTCACACCCGGAACGCCCGCCGCTGCGGCCAGTACGGCGAGCAGGTCGCGCCGCCGCAGCGGCTCGTCGTCGACGACGTTGTACACACCGGCCGGCGCGGTGAGCGCGGCGAGCAGTGCGGACCCCACGTCGTCGGTGTGGATGGCGCTGGTCCAGGCGTCGGGAGCGCCGACGATCATGGTGCGCCCGCGGCGGGCGCCGGCGATCAGCTCGCGGCTGAACTCGTCGTCGGGACCGTAGAAGCCGCCGAAACGCAGCGTCACGCCGGTCCCGCCGGCGGCAGCGAACCGGGCCAGGTGGCGCTCGGCCACCAGGTTGGCCTGCAACGCGCCGGGTGCCATGACGGGGCTGCTCTCGTCGAGGTGCCGGTCGGCGCCGTCGGCGTACACCATCGTCACCGTGTCCCGGACGAGGCGCGGCACGCCGACGGCTACCGCGGCATCGACCAGCCGGCCGGCCCCGGTCGCGCGCAACCGGGTGTACTCGCGCCACGCCCAGGGCACCGCCGCCCGCGAGCTGGAGGGGATGGCCACCCGCAGGTCGATCACGGCGTCGGCGCCGGTGATGAGGTGCTGCAGGGCTGCCGGGTCATCGGTGTCCCCGCGAACCGGGGTGGCACCGAGGGCTGCGACCGCGGCTGCGCGCTCGTCGGTCCGCGCGTGCCCGTGCACCTCATGACCGGCCGCCGACAGCACCGGCAGGGCGGAACGCCCCGCGGTGCCGGTGGCGCCGAGAACGGTGACCTTCATGATGCTGACCTCCAGGTCCTGGTCCGGACGGATGGGGGCTGAGGACGCCTGCGTCGATGGAAGCGCCCACCCCGTCGTGCACCGCCACCCCACCGCCGAGCCCACCGGCCTCGACGTGCCCGGCGACGTCTCCCTCGCGGCGTGGAGCGGTGAAGGCCCTCGCCAGCGGAGTTGTGGTCATCGGATCGTCGGCGCCGGCCACAGCTTCCGAAAGCGGTAGAGCTGCCCGTCGGCGCAGCGAACCTGCCAGGACGCGGGACCGTCGCCCGGAGCGTCCGCGATGGTCCGGAAGACGTCCTCGACCGCTAGCAGCGCTCGGTGGCCTTGCCTGGCCTCGGCGTGCTCCGTGGTCATGGCTGGAGCCTCGCCGCCGGGCCGGGGTCGCGACAGTGGCAGGTCTGCCGTCGTCCGAGGCGTTCCTGCCCCCGACTCCGCCGCCCGCCGACGGAGCGGGGTCGGAAGGCCCTCGTCCGGGCGTCCTTCAGTCCTCCGACGGGGGCGTCGTCGGCTCGGAGCCGGCGGCCTTGGCCAGCAGGTCCCGCAGCAGCGCTCGTTCGCCGGCGTCGAGCGCCACCATCACCGGTGAGGTCTCCAGCATCCTGGCTTGCAGCGTGCTCCGGAGCCGCCTGCCGTCGGGCGTCAGCTGCAGCAGCTTGACCCGGCGGTCCCCGGCCTGAGCCGCGCGGGACACCAGGCCGCGTCGCTCCAGGTGGTCGGCGATACCGGTGACGTACGACGCGTCGCAGCGCAGGTGCTCGGCCAGCGAGCGCATGGGGGCGGCACCCTCCAGGGCGAGGAGTGCCCGCGCCTGGGCCACGGTGAGGTCGAACGCCGCGGCGGCCGCCTCGAAGTTGTGCAGGGTCTGCTCGGTCACGTGCATGAGCAGCGCGGCGGTGTCCCGCGCCTCACCGGCCGACGTCGTCCTGTCGATTCGCCCCACGGTCCGAGATTACTAGGCCCGGTCAACACTTGACTGGATAAAGCATCTGGGCGCAGAGTTGGTCCGTCGACCGGTCCTGGAATCGGAGGGGATCATGGCCACACTGACGGCACTGGAGTCGGCGTACCTGAACGGCGAGCCCCGGTTGGCGCGGCTCGCCACCGTCGATGCCGACGGGCAGCCCCACGTGGTGCCGGTCGGCTGGCGCTACGACGAGGCGACCGGCACCTTCACGATCTCCGGCCGTGACCTGGCGGCCACCCGCAAGTTCCGCAACGTGCTCGTTCACCCGCGAGCCGCGCTCGTCGTCGACGACGTGCTCCCGCCCTGGCGGGCCCGGGGCGTGCTCGTCCAGGGGCCCGCGCAGGCCCTGCCCGCGGACGACGCGCCCGAGGGGCGGGCCATCATCCGGCTGACCCCGACCAAGGTCACGTCCTGGGGGCTGGACGGCAGCCGTTGAGCTCACCCCGGCGCCCGGTGTCGAGCCGTACCCGGCGAGCCCGGTGGCCGGCGACCCCGCGGAGCGGTTCCACCCGGGGCCCTCCGAACACCGCACGAGGAGGTAGCTGTGAACGTCAACATCGCGGTCGTCTACTACTCGGCGACCGGCCACACGCACCGGCTGGCCGAAGCCGTGGCCGAGGGAGCCGCCGACGCCGGAGCCGACGTCCGCCTGCGGCGGGTCCGCGAGCTGGCACCGGACGAGGCGATCGACCGCAACCCGGCCTGGCGCCGGCACGTCACCGAGACCCCGCACGTACCGGAGGCCGAGCTGGCGGACCTGGAATGGGCGCACGGGCTGGCCTTCGGCTCGCCCACCCGTTACGGGATGGTCGCCGCCCAGCTCAAGCAGTTCCTCGACACCACCGGCCCGCTGTGGCAGCAGGGCAAGCTCACCGACAAGGTCGTCACCTCCTTCACCGGCGCCGCGACCGCGCACGGCGGGCACGAGACCACGCTGCTGTCGCTCGACGCGGTCTTCTCGCACTGGGGCTCGGTCATCGTGCCGCTCGGGTACAGCAGTCCGGAGGTGTTCGAGACCGGCAACCCGTACGGCTCCACCTGGGTGTCCGGCAGCCAGCGCCACCCCGACGACCTCACGCTCCGCGTGGCCCGCCACCAGGGTGGGCGGCTGGTGCAGTGGGCGCTCCGGGCGGTGTACGAACCGGTGTCCTCCGGTGTCTGATCGGCCCCGGCCCGGAACGGCTGCGGCAGCCGGGACGCTGCCGGCGGGCCGCGCTCAGGACCCGCTGGGGAGCACGCACGGCTCGCCGGACCGCGAGCGCTGGTCCCTCGTGGTCGCGGCGGGCCTGGCGGTGTTCATGGCCATGCTGGACAGCTACGCCGTCGTCGTCGCGCTGCCGGACCTCGGAACCTCGCTGGCGGTGACACCAGGGCTCCTGCCCTGGGTGGTCCTCGCCTACTCGCTGGCCATGGCTGCCGTCGTCCTGCCGGCCGGTCGCTGGCTGGACGGCGTCGGTCACCGGCCGGCGCTGCTGATCGCCGTCGGGGCTTTCGCGGCGGCCGGCGTCGGCTGTGCGCTGGCGCCCTCGATCGAGGTGCTGCTGGCCGCGCGAGTCGTCCAGGGTGCGGCGGCAGCAGTGCTGACCGCCCTCACCCCGGTGCTGGCCGCGGTGGCGGTCGCCCCGCAGCGCCGAGGCCGCGCCATGGGTGTGGTCTCCGTGCTGGGGCCGCTGGGGGCGCTGACCGGCCCGGCGGTGGGTGGCTGGCTGGCCGAGGCGGTGGGCTGGTGGGCGCTGTTCCTCCTCGACCTGCCCGTCGCCGTGACCATCGCCGCCATCGCCCTCCGCAGCCTCCCCGCGGGGCAGCCGGTCAGCGGGCCGGACCGGAGGCTCGTGGCGCAGGTGGTCCTGCTGGGCGGCGCCGTACTCGCGATCCTGGCCGGCCTCTCCCTGGCGTCCCGGGCCGACCTCGCCTGGGCGGCGACGGCCGTCCTCGCCGTTCCGCTGCTGCTCGTCTGGGCGCGCCTGCCGAGCAGCGCGCCGGTGCTGCACCTGCTGACCGTGCGGTCGGTGACCGGGGGACTGGCCGCGCTGGCCCTCGTCTCCGTCGTCACGAGCGGCCTGATCTACGCCGTTCCCCTCGCCCTCGCCGGGCGGGACGGTTCGACGGCGGTCGAGTCCGGGCTCGCACTCAGCGCCCTGTCCCTCGCCATGCTGGCCCTCGCCCCCGTGGCCGGCATGCTGGCCGACCGGTTCGGTGCCGACCGCGTGGCGATGGCCGGTGCCGTCCTGGCCGCGACCGGATTGGTGGTCCTGCTCCCCGTGGACCCCACCTGGGGCGTTCCGGACCTGAGCTGGCGGCTGGCCGTGGTCGGAGCCGGCACGTCCCTCTTCGTCGGTCCCAACCAGGCGCTGCTCATGACGGCTGCTCCCCGCCCGCTGCTCGGCTCGACCGGGGGAGCGTCCGGCGCGGCCCGCGCGGTGGGATTCGGTCTCGGCCCGGCCCTGGTGTCGGCGACCTGGACGACCACCGACGGCGTGGCCGGGCTCCGGTGGTCCCTGGTCGTCCTGTGCTCAGCCGCCGTGCTGGCTGCGGGCTGCCTGCACGCGTCGGGACGACGGTCCCGGACGACGACCTGAGCGGCCTGGCCCGGGCGATGGGCCGGCTGCTCGTGGCCACCACCGCCGGTGCGGTCCTGGGACCGAACCTCCTCGGACCGGCCGCTCGGCTGGGCGCCCGCCTGGATCTGCCGTCCCTCGGTGGCCCGCACCTGGTCGCCGGGCTCGGCTTCGCCGTCGTCCGGCTGCTCCCCGAGGATGCGGCCGGATCGCCGAGGACCGGCACGCCTGACCACCGGGCCGGTGCCCGCGCGGAAGGCGAGCCTGCCGCAGCCGGAACGACCCCGCCGGCTCCGATCAGGCGGCGCGGTGACCGCCGGTCATCGCCGCTGCCGCGCGGAAGGTCTGTCGGTAGGCCCGCGGAGAGACGCCTCGGCGGCGGGCGAACTGCTCGCGCAGGCCCGCCGCGGTGCCGAAGCCGACCAGCTGGGCGACCTCCTCGACCGGGGTGTCGCTGTTCTCCAGCAGCTCCTCGGCGGCGGCCAGCCGCTGGTGGAGCAGCCAGGCGTGCGGTGTCGTCCCGGTGGTGGCCTTGAAGTGGCGGGCGAAGCTGCGCGGGCTCATCAACGCCCGGCGCGCCATGACGTCGACGCTGATGTCCTCGGCCAGGTGCGCCGAGGCCCACTCGAGCACGGCTCGGAGCAGGTCGTTCTCGCAGGCGGGCACGGGGGCGTCGATGAACTGCGCCTGCCCGCCGTCGCGGTGCGGCGGAACGACCATCTCGCGGGCGAGCGCGTTGGCTGCGGCCGTGCCCCACTCGCGGCGGACGACGTGCAGCAGGGTGTCCACGCCTGCGGCGGTGCCGGCTCCGGTGATGACCTGGCCGTTGTCGACGTAGAGCACCCGCGGGTCGACGCGTACCGCCGGGTGGCGGGCGGCCAGCTCGCCGGCGTACTTCCAGTGCGTGGTGGCCCGCTGCCCGTCCAGCAACCCGGTCGCGGCGACCAGGAAGGCGCCGGTGCACTGGCTGACGATGAGCGCGCCGCGCGTGTGCGCGGCGCGGAGGGCGCGGAGCAGCTGCGGGGTGGGCGCGCGGTCGTACAGCTCCCAGGCGGTCACGAGGACGATGTCGGACTGCGCCAGGCGGTCGAGGCCGTGCTCCACGGTGATCGGGATGCCGATGTCGGTGCGGACGACGCCGGGCCGCTCGGTGACCAGGCCGAAGTCGAACCGCGGGAACCCCATGTCGCGACGGTCGTGACCGAAGACCTCGACGGCCACGCCCAGCCCGAACGAGCCCACCAGCCCGTCGCCGACCAGGGTGCTGACCACGAGGGGACGCTCCCCGCCCCTCATGAGGGACAGCGCAGCAGGCCGGGCCCGTCGTACGTCCTGCCTGCTCCTCGTGCATGTGCCCCTCCGTGGCCACGTCTCCGTCATGCGCCCGGCCCCAGGTCCGTCCGGGCGTGCACCTGCACCCCGTGTCCGCCGGAGCCGCGCAGAGCGAGTGCCCGACCACCTCGTGCGACCCGTGGACCCGGGGACCGTGGCCGTCACGACGCCGGCCCCGCACATGCCAGGCTCTCGGCCGATCGGTCGCGCGGAACCGGGAGGTGACCGACCGACTCGCCGGCCGGCCGCTCTGCGCCCGGGACCGGTGGCGCAGCGGCCACCGTTCTCGCTCCGCGCATCACGGTGAGGAGGCGGTGGACCAGCCGCCGGGCTGCGCGGGGTCGCCGGTGCAGCACCGATGCCACCAGTCGCTCGCGTTGGGCCTCGCGGAGCAGATCCAGCCGCCGGGCCCGGGCCAGTTCCTCGACCATCCACGAGCTCATCGTGTGCTCCCCATGTCGTACGGACAGCGGGGCACGGGCGGTCGGCAGGCTAGGTGGCGCGGTCCTCCGGAGGCGCCGACGCCGGTGCGCGGCGAGCCCGGTGCTGCCGCCGTCGTGCCCGCACCCGCCATGCTGGGCTCGCCTCCGCCGGGCCAACAGTGGCAGACCTGCCCCGTCCCGAAGCGTTACTGCCAAGACCCCGTGAGTGGGCCGGACCGACGGCGGCGGCCACGAGGTGATGGTGACTCGGCTCGAGGTGACCACCGCTGGTCGGCCCGCGGGCACCAGCGGCCGGCCGGCGAGCCTCACCGGCCCACCGGCCCACCGGCCCACCGGCCCACCGGCGCTGCGGCAGCGATGGCGGGCGAGCGTGCCATGGCAGCCCGAGCGGATCGACCGGTGTCCTCGGGTCAACGCACCTCGAGCCCCGCGGTCACGAGGGCTGCCTCCAGGGGGAGCCTCTCGCCGTCCCGTTCAGCGCTGGGAGAGCCGGTCAGCCGCTCCCACAGGGTCCGGCGGCGCCTCGATCAGGACGGACGATCGGCCTGGCCGGTGCCGAACCGCTCGCTGTAGGCCGCGGCACCCCTCACCGAGTCGACCGCGAAGGTCACGTGACCGACGGGAACGCCGTCCCCCACGGCGGACGTGACGGCCGCGGCCAGGGGTAGGGGAAGGCCGCCACACAGCTCGATCAGCTCGACCCCCTCCTCGACGAGAGCTCGTGCCACGTCGGCGGCCATCGACGCCTCCGGAACGGGTACCAGCAGGGTCCGCTGACCGCTACGGTCGATGACCACGCGGTCGACGACCGGGTCGGTGTCGGGATGCTCGTATACGTACGCCCAGCTGACGACCACGGTTGGCTGCCTCCCTCGTCGCAGTCCTCGTCGTCGAGCCGGCATCCACGCTGACGCAAGCGCCGACAGGAGCCCCGCTGCCCGCACCGACGGCCCGGGCGGCGGCGCTGCTGTCAGGGGAGCCTGCGGTGGTGCCGGCGTCGAACCCCTGCTGGTCATGGTCGACCTCGCTCCGGACCGGCCGACAGCGGCGGACCCGCCACTTCCCGCGGCGTTCCTGCCAAGGCCGCGTCGATGGACCGACAGGGCAGGCTCGCGAGCCCGGCGTCGGAGACCATGTGCGCGAGGGAACACCGCCTTCGGGACACGTCGACGCCGGCGGGCCCTGCCCCAGCCCGACGCAGCTCCAGCTGGTGCCGCGTCAGGGAACCATCGCCCTGTTGGCAATTTCGGCCCGGGGATGACCTTGCGGAGTCCGGGTCGGCGGCGCGCTTACGCCGGGCGCGTCGCCCGCAGCTGCAGCGCCGTGGTGGCGAGTCGGCCGGGAGGCTCCCACCGCCAGCTCCGCGCGTCGGCGAAGCCGGCCTTCGCGACGGCGGCGATGAGGGCGTCGGCTCCGCCGGGCTGCCACCGCTCGTGCACGGAGACCAGCAGCCGGCCGCCGGGGCGCAGCACGCGGCGCAGCTCGGCGAGGCCGGCGGCGAGGTCGGGCCAGAGTTGGATGTTGTTGACGCTGAGCACCACGTCGACCGAGGCGTCGGGCTGCCCGGTGGCCGCGGCGGTGCCGTCCTCGACGCGCATGACGCCCCGGGCGACGAGGCCGGCGCACCGCCGCCGCGCGGCGCGCCGCATGAGCTCCGACGGGTCCACGCCGATCACCCGAGTGGCGCGCGCGCCGGCGTGCTCGAGGCCTACGCCCGGCCCGTGGCCGACCACCAGCACGACGTCGGCCGGGGTGAGGCCGGCGGCGTCGACGAGATGCCGCTCCGTGGCCGCGTTGCCCTGAGCCATCAGGCGGCCGCCGAGCCGGCCCAGCGGCCCGTGCGGGCGCCCGAAAGCCGCCTCCAACAACCGAGCATCCAGCGCTGCCCGCACCGGACCAGCACAGCACCTCCGCGCGGGGCGCGCATCGGGGCGAACCCGGAGAGGGCAGGGCAGAGGTCCCGACAGGGCAAAGGCTGGCAGCCGCGGCACTAGTGGTAGCTGCTGCCGCCGGTGTCGCCGTTCGGCATCGATCGAAGGGGCGCTCCGCCAACGGAGTGGACGCTCCCAGAGAGGACCGCCATGACCAGTGGGAAGAGCCAGCGGACGCGGAAGTCCTCGGACTCCGGCGGCGCGCGGCTCGGGGGCCACCTGCACCGCCCCGCCGGTGCCGACGGTGTTCCAGCGCATCGGGTGCCGCGGGAGCAGCTGCGCCGATACCCGGGAACCCACCCCGACCTCTACCGCGCTCCCGTGCTTCACCACGTGGTAGCCGACCAGGTCGCATTCCTACGCCAGCGCCTGGCCGCGGACCAGCCGCGGCGCGGCGCCGCGTCGACGGCCACCGGGCATGACTGCCCATGAACGCGGACCCCACCGGCCGAACCGGGCTCCACATCGGCGTCCGACGGCCGCGGCCGGATGGAGCGGCTGCCGTCCTCGCCCGAGGTCACGCGGATCCTGCGGGCGCCCAACCCGGCCGTGATGGCCACGGTCGGACGCGATGGTTCGCCGGTGACCGTGGCGAGCTGGTACCTGTGGGACGGCGGCCCGGTGCTGCTCGACCTCGACGCCGGGCGGGCCGCCTGCGTCATCTGCGCGCAGACCCACGGGTCTCACTGACCGTGCTCGACGGAGCCGACTGGCACCGGCACGTCAGCCTCCGGGGTGCGGTCACCCTGCAGGACGACCCTGCGCTGGCGTGGATCGACCGGATCGCCCGGCACTACACCGGCCATCCGTACCCCGACCGCGACCGCCCGAGGGTCAACGCCTGGCTGGCCATCGACCGGGTGCACGGCTGGGGCTTCTCGCAGCTCCGGTCGAGAGACCGGGATCCCGCCCCAGAGGCCGGTGCTGGTGCGGGTGGTGGCCGCGGGGTTCCCTAGCTCTGCCACCACCCGAGCCGCGGGCAACGAGGGCGTGGACCGGCCTGATCCGACGACCTCAGCAGCGATGCGAAGTCGCCGACCGGTCCGAGGTGCCGCAACTTGTCGGGGTTGACGATCCCGCTGATGCTCCTGATCTGGCCGTCGGCGATGTCGATCGCGCACACGCCGATCAGCCGCTGCTGTGCGTCGAGGAAGAGCGCTCCCGGGCCGCCGTTGAGCTCGACCGGGCGCAACGACACGCCTGGGAGGCGCACGACCCGCCGGACCCAGTTGACGACCGTGCGCGCGACGCGGTGGCGTCCGCGCAGTGAGCGCGCGAGCGCCGGGACCTTGCCGCCGCCGTCGCCGGTCAGTGCCACGTCGTGCGCGAGCAGTGCCTCGAGCCCCGCGAGGTCGCCGTGCTCGGCGGCCGCGAAGAACCGGGTCGCCAGCTCGTCGCGCTGCTCGCGCGTCGTCCGGAAGCGCGGCCGGCGCTGCTGGACGTGGCGTCTGGCGCGGGTGGCGAGCTGGCGGACGTTGTCCTCGCTCTTGCCGACGATCCCTGCGATCTCGGGATACCCGTAGTCGAACACGTCGTGGAGCAGCAGCACGGCGCGCTGCTCGGGCGAAAGGCTCTCCAGCAGCACCAGCATCGCCAGCGACAGCGAGTCGGCGGTCTCGGCGTGCCGGGCCGGATCGTCGCGGCCGTCGGTGATGATCGGCTCCGGCAGCCACTCGCCGACGTAGCGCTCGCGGCGGGCGCGGGCGGAGCGCAGCTCGTTGATCGCCAGCCGGGTGGTCACGGTGGCCACGAACGCGCGCGGCGATGCGATCTGCTCGCCCGCATCGAGCGCCTGGTGCACCCGCAGCAGCGCTTCCTGCACCACGTCCTCGGCGTCGGACACGCTGCCGAGCATCCGGTAGGCGAGCGCGAACGCGCCCGGCCGCAGCTCGTCGAGCAGCCGCTCGCGGGCGGTCATGCCGCGGCGAGCCCGTGCCGCCAGCTCGGGTGCGCCGGGTGCCACCCCAGCTCGCGCTTGGCCTTGGCGTTGGAGGCGCCGCGGAGCTCGGTCATCATCACCACGCCGGCCTCACCGGCGAACAGCCGCCCGATCAACCGTGGCACGCGCATCGGCTTCCGGGCACCGAGTTCCTGCGCCAGGGCCGGCAACCACTCGGCGACCGGAGCGGGGTCGTCGTCGACGACGTTGTAGATCCCGCGGCTGCCGTGCTCGACCGCCGCCACCGTCGCCTCCGCGGCGTCGGCGACGTGGATGAACGACCACACGCCGCCGCCGTCGCCGACCAGCGGGAACCTGCGCTGGCGGATCAGCTCGGGCTGCTGCCCGCCCGGCGCCATCGACGTGCCCGGCCCGTAGAAGGCGCCGTAGCGCAGCACGATCCCCTCCGTCCACCGTGCGCCGAGGACCGCCTGCTCGAGATGACGGATCGCTGCCAGGGTCTCGCGCATCTCCCGCGCGGGCGCGGGGTCGAGTGGGTCCTCCTCGGTCTTGATCGGCGCACCGGTGCGCGCGTACGCGCCATAGCCCGCGATCGACTGCGCCACGAACCGCCGCACGCCCACCGCCTGCCCGGCGGAGAGCAGATGGTCCGTGCCCTCGATCCGCAGGCGGTTGGTCAGCGCGAAGTCGCGATCGAAGTGGCGCATGTCCAACGCTCCGATCGCGGTCAGCTGATGGACGATCACGTCCGGCCGCGCCCGGCCCACGGCCTCCGCGACCTGATCGGGATCGAGCGCGTCCGCGACCACCGGCACGGCCCCCAACTCGCGCAGCATCGCCAGCTTGGACTCGCGACGCGTCATGCCATGGACCTCATGACCCGCCCCGACCAGCCGTGGCACCAGCTGCCTTCCGATCGCTCCCGTCGCCCCTGCGACGAACACCCTCATGATCAACTCCTTGGTCGAGGACCACCGACACCCGATAGGACAAGACGGCAGCCCCTGCTGTGACACCTCTGCAGTAGCGGCTCGAGCGCCGCGCCGGCGGCTGGGAGGGAGGCGTCGCCTGCCGGCAGGGCAGACGTGTCACCGTCAGGTGGGACCCGTCGTGCGCGTGATGCCGCTGGAGACGGAGCCTGCCCCGGTCCGCCGCCTGCTCGCGCACCGGCGGGATCCGTCGCGCCCGCGGCGCCGGGACACCACCGCACCGCACGTGGGCAGAGGTGGGATTCATGCGTGCGCTCCGCTGGTGGCCGGTACCGCGGCGCCCCAGCGGGTCAGCGTCGCCTCCAGCCCGTCCGGGGTGCGGCCGGCCCAGGCGATGTAGCCGTCGGGGCGGACCAGCACCGCAGTGGCGGCGCGATCCACGTCGAGCGTGGTGACACCGGGCGGGGCGGGTACGACACCCGGTGGGGCGGCGAGCACGAACCGGCCCCGGCGCAGCGCCTCGTACAGCCGCGTGCCGTCGTTCGCGGTGATGTCGGGAGCCCGCGTGCCGACGAGCCGGTGCGCGCCCCGGGGACGGGGGTAGGCGATCCCCACCCCGCTCAACTGCAGCCGGATCCGATCGCCGATCGGCGGCAGGGCGAGCGCGGTGCGGGCGACCCGGTTGCGGATCGCGCGGGTCACCGGTGAGCGGAGCATCGCGGCGCGGATCAGCCCGCCGCTCATCCGCAGCACCATGCGTCCGACCGGCCGGCGCTCGTCGTGGTAGCTGGCGAGCAGCTCGTCACCGGCCCGCCCGTGCACGACAGCGGCGAGCTTCCACCCCAGGTTGGCCGCGTCCTGCAGCCCGGTGTTCATGCCCTGCCCGCCGGCGGGGGAGTGCACGTGGGCGGCGTCGCCGGCGAGGAAGGCCCGTCCGACACGGTACTGGCGCACCTGTCGCTCATCGCTGTGGAAACGGGACAGCCACCGCGGGTCGTGCATGCCCCAGTCGGTGCCGAAGACCCGGCGGGCGACGTCGGCGATCTCCTCGAGGGTCACGGGTGCGTCGTCGGGCAGCTCGCGGTCGGGGTCGCGGGCGATGACCCGGTACCAGCCGTCGCCGTAGGGGACGGCGAAGCAGAACCCGCGGGCGTTGCCGTCGACGGTGAGCAGGTCGGGGGGTGGGTCGGTCATCCGTACGTCGGCGAGCATCAGGGAGCGCACCACCGACTCACCGGGGAAGTCCAGGTCCAGCTCCCGGCGCACGGTGCTGTGGTGCCCGTCGGTGCCGACCAGCCATCTCGCCTGCCGAACCTGCGTCGCGCCGTCGGGGTCGCGGTAGGTCACCTCGACCCGGTCGGCGTTCTGCCGCACCCGCTGTACGTGCGCGCCGCGCAGCACGGCCGCGCCCGCGTCGAGCGCGCGTTCCAGGAGCACCTGCTCCACCTCGTACTGCGGGGTGACCAGCAGGTAGGGGAAGCGGCTGGGCACCGAGGAGAGGTCCACCGAGACCGACCCGAACAGCCGCAGCCCAGCCACCGCGTTCCCGGCAGCGACGACCGGGTCGGCGAGGCCGCGGGCGTCGAGCTGTTCCAGGGTCCGCGCATGGACGGCGAAGGCGCGGGTCAGGTTCGACTCGGTGGTGCGCCGCTCGAGCACGGTGACCCGGACGCCCGCGGCGGCGAGGTCGCCGGCGAGCAGCAGCCCGGTCGGTCCGGCACCGACCACGATCACGTCGGTCATCGTCGTGCCTCCACCGCATCGAGCACGGAACGGGTGCCGGGGTCGGTGACGCCGGCGTCCTGCCAGGCTTGGCGGAGTTCCGCGCTGCCCATGTGCTGCCGGGCGCGGGCGAGGTCGTCGAAGTCGAAGAGGACGACGACCTCGTGCGGGTCCTCCCGGTTGCGGAACACGGCCGTGGAGCGGCAGCTCGCCGCGGCCCGGGCGGGCCCGAGGCGGTCGAAGACCTCCTTCCAGCGGCGGAACTCGCTGATGCGCTGGTGCACCAGGACGTGTGGCACGGTCAACTCCTCCCGATCGGCGGAAGCGTGCGCAGGGGTGGGCTCCCGGGGCGCCACGGCACGCGGATGACGCAGGGCAGCGTGCGAGCCCGCCGACATCGCAGGCCCGAGATCCGGCCGAGCCCGACGACGCAGACGTCGGTCCGGCGGTCATCCATCGCTGAGCTCCCCTCTCGGCTGCGTGGGGGCGTCCAGGTCGATGCCGGTCAGGCCGGCGCGCAGCCGGTCCTCGACGGCGAGCAGCCGGTGGCGGACCGGCACGGGCAGCCGCGGCAGCAGGCGGGTCAGCCAGGCGTTGCGGGCCACAGCCAGGCGGGACCGGGGAACGCTGGTCCTCAGCACGGCGGGCCCGACCCGACGGCTGGCGGCGACGTAGTCGCGCATCGCGTCCTCGTAGGCGGCGAACCCCCGGTGGTGGTCGCCGTCGGCTGCGGCGAGCCGGTCGGCGAGGACGTAGGCGCCGACGGCGGCGACGGTGGTGCCGCCGCCGACCGCCGGAGCGGGGCAGTAGCCGGCGTCGCCGACGAGGGTCACCCGGCCGCGGGTCCAGGTGTCCATCCGGATCTGGGTGATCGCGTCGGAGTAGAAGTCGTCGGCGGCGTCGAGCTCACCGAGCAGCCGGGGGACCTCCCAGCCCACGCCGGCGAACACGTTCCGCAGCAGCGCTTTCTGCCCGGCGACGTCGCCGTGGTGCGCGGCCGGGCCGTCGTGCCGGAACAGGAACACCGCCCGCGCCGCGCCGGTACCACGCACCGGGTACAGGACCACGACGCGGTCCGGGGCACTGAACGTGACCATCCGGCCGTCGAGCCCGCGGTCGTCCGGGACGGTGAACACGGCGAGGTGACCGCCGAGGTGGTGGGCGAAGCGCTCCTCGGGGCCGAACACCAGCCGCCGCACGCCCGAGTGCAGCCCGTCGGCACCGATGACGAGGTCGAACCGCCGCGAGGGGCCGTGCTCGAAGCCCACCTGGACGTCATCGCCGTCCTCCTCGAGGGTCCGGACGGCGTCGCCGAAGACGTAAGCGACGTCGTCGCGGGTCGCCTCGTACAGGATCCGGGCGAGTTCCCCGCGCACGATCTCGACGTGGCCGCCGTCGGCGAAGCCGGCCGCGAGCGTGGCCACCGGGATCTCCACCGGCCGACGCCCGGGTCGTTCCAGCACGACGACGTCGTTGCGGGTCCGCGCCTCCTGCACCGCGGGCAGCAGCCCCATCCGTTCCACCACCTGCACGGCGGGGCCGAAGAGGTCGACCGCGTGGCCGCCGGTCCCGTGCCGCAGCCGCGGGGTCCGCTCGACGACGGTAGGGGCGAACCCGTGGTGGTGCAGCCAGTACGCCAGCACCGGGCCGGCGATCCCCGCGCCCGAGAGGAGGACGTTCACCGGGACCTCCAGGTGCCAACTGCTGTTGGCGAACAACCGTAGACCCGAGGCGCGCTCGTTGACAACGCCTGTTGGCAGCGGAGTCCCCCTGGCGTTCATCCCCTGCTCCCCGCCTGCCCCGGAGTCGGTCCTGCGCGGCCCGGGCACGCTTCGCCGCCGAGGGCGACGACTGCCAGGGGGCGGCCATCGCCGCCGACGTCGGGGGTCGACCCGGCGATGGTGAGGCGGTCGTGCGGCAGCAAGCGGCAGGTGTTCCTGCCGCTGCGGACGTCGACCGGCGGCTCCCCGGCTCGCCGGCGCGCCGCGCGGGGAGGTCGGCCGCATGCTGACCGCGCTCGGCCGTCCCTTTCAGGGTGAGCCGACGAGGTAGCGCTGCAACGTCGGTGCGACCCAGTCGATGAGCTCCGCCCTGCTCAGGTCGACGACGGGGGGCAGGCGCAGGACGTAGCGGGTCAGCGCGACGCCGAGTGCCTGGCTGGAGACGAGCCCGGCACGGACGGGCGCCGAGTCCGGGTCGTCGGTGAGCGCGGCGACCATCGGCGTGAGCTGCTCACGGAAGATCCTCCGCATCCGGTCGGCCGCGTCGTCGTCGGTGGCGGCGGTACGCAGCAGGATCTTCAGCCCGGCGTCGTCCTCCCACCGGTCCAGCAGGTGCGTGCTCAGGATGCGGCCGACCTGGTCCCGTGGAGTCGCGGCGAGGTCCGGGAACCGGAGGTCGAAGTCCACGGCGAGGGCGAACAGTTGTCGCTTGCTCCCGAAGTAGCGCATCACCATCGACGGGTCGATGCCGGCGTCGGCGGCGATCGCCCGCACCGTGGCCCGGTCGTACCCGTCGGCGCCGAAACGGTCACGGGCCGCACGCAGGATCGCCTCGCGGGCGGGAAGGGAGCGGTCGGTGAACGCCATCCGCCGACCTTATGCCAACGGCTGTTGTCAGAATGCGAGGGCCCGCCCTACAGCTGCTGGCCAGCAGCTGTAGGGCGGGATGGGTGACCGGCGCGGACATCGGCGACCCAGCCACCACCTTCGACGCCTGGCTGGCGGAGATCGCCACGGCCGCGGACGGAGCCTGAGGTGGCCCTCGACGTGCACGCACGCCAACTGGCGGTACGGCTGCCGGGGTCGGGGCGGGTGACGTGGCCGCTGGTGGTGCGATGGCTGCACGATGCCGTGGTCGAGGACCTCCTCGACCGTGCCGAGTCGTCGCTCGGTGTCGGCCCGGTCCGGCCGGCCCGCTGGTCCTGCGGAGTAGCGTGGTGGTCTCGCCCGCGCCGTTGGGGCCGAGGAAGCCGTACACCTCGCCCCGTCCGACGCTCAGGCTCACCGAGTCCACGGCCAGCCGCCCTCCGTATCGCTTGGTCAGCCGATCGGTGCGCACGACGGTCTCGTCCATGCCGATCACGCTCCTGCTGGACGCGTCCTGGCGCGTCGGCCACGGGGCGGCTCCTGCGCTCCGCCCGGCGGCGTGCCGCACCGCCCCGCGTCGCCTCCGGGCCCGCGGTGCCGTTCACCGCACGGTCGGCCCGGCGTCGGGGGGAGCTACCCGTCCCGGCCGGCCACGACCAGAGCGCCGCGCTTGGTGACCTGCAGGGGCGTGGGCAGCCCGTCGGCCGCGGCGACGGCGATCTCGGCCCGCACCTGCCGGCCGACCAGGTGGTCGCGGATCGCCGCCGCGTCGGGAAGCGTCACCAGGGGCGCGTCCCACGAGTGCACGGCGACCGAGTCGAAGACCCGGGCGAGCAGCCCGGGCGCGTCCTCGGCGTCGAAGCTCGTCGCCGGCCGGGTCCAGTACGCCGAGAACTCCGGTGAGTCGGTGCGGGCGATCGTCGCCGCCAGCAGGTGCCCGCCGGCGCGGAGCACGCGGTGTGCCTCGTGCAGGGCGGGCATCGGGTCGGGCAGGTGGTAGAGGACGTTGAGGGCGGTGACGGCGTCGACGGCGCGGTCGCGCACCGGCAGCCGGCGGGCGTCGGCCCGCAGCACCGGGGGCGGGTGGTCGAGCAGCAGGATCTCCGACGCGTCCAGGCCGACCAGCCAGGGACCGGGCGCGGGGAGGGCGGCGCGCAGCGCGCCGTCCGCGCACCCCACGTCGAGGACGGTGGCCGCGCCGAGTTCACCGAGCAGCCGCGCGACTCGGCCGTACAGGTCGGCCCGGGTGTGCGCCCAGGTGCTCCGCATCCCCAGCCGGTAGCGCTCCGGATGGGCGTCGTAGTCGCACGGCACGCTGCCCTGTCGAGCCGGCCGGTGCTCCGGTGCCACGGGTTGCTCCTCGCGCTCGTCGGGCCGACGGCGGTTCGGGCACCGGGCAGCGTCGGAGGTGGAGTCCCGCGGGTCCCCCGGGGTGGTCATCCGCCGTAAGGGACGGTGATGACCTCGAGGTTGTGGCCGTCGGGATCGTCCCAGTACAGGCCTCGCCCGCCGTCGTTGGTGTTGATCGCGTTCGGCTGCCGGTGGAAGGGGTCGGCCCAGTAGGTCAGCCCGCGAGCGGTGATCCGTTGGCGGATGGCGTCGAACTCGTCCTCGCCCACCAGGAAGGCGTAGTGCTGCGGTTGCGGCGCCTCCTGCGCATCGACGTAGTCCAGCGACACCCCGTTGGCGACCTGGACGACGACGAAGGGCCCGTAGGGGCTCGGTGGCCCGAGACCGAGGATGTCGACGAGGAACGCTGCCGAGACGCGCTTGTCGCGCGCGTGGACGATGGTGTGGTTCAGCGTGACGCTCATGTGGAGACCGCCTTCCTGCGACGTGCGTGCGGATGAGAGGCACGCCTGCCATCCGCCTTCCCACTGAAGATCAAGGGCCGACGGCGAGGTCGTCGGAGCGGCCGGCTTCGAGGCGCGACCACTGGGCGATGGGCCGTCCGTTGATCCGCGTGACGTGCTCGCCGGGACCGGCTCCCCACTGTTGTGGCCAGCCGGGGGGCGAGTCCTCCCACGGCTCCTGGCGTCCGTACACGGTGAGGTCCATGAGCGCGTAGCTGTAGTCCATGGCCTCTACGCCGCGGCGGGTCGTCCAGTAGGTCTCGAAGACGCGGTCGCCGTCCCGGACGTAGCAGACGAGGTGCATCAGGCCGATGCGGCGTCCGACGAGCAGCTCGTCGAGGGAGGCCTGTGCCGAGTACCACGGGACGTTCCAGCCCATGAACTCGCGGTACCGGCTGCTCTCGTCGTAGGGCCCCTGGCAGAAGACCGCGTAGGTGATGTCGCGCGAGTGGAGGTAGGACAGCTCCGTGACCTGGGTGGTGACCCAGGTGCAGCCCTCGCACTGCTCGGCGGCGGGGTGGCCGGGGTGCCACATGAAGTAGTAGGCGACGAGCTGCCGGCGCCCCTCGAAAGCGTCGAGCAGGGGAACCGGACCGTGGGGCCCGATCAGCTCGGTGGTGGCATCGACCTCGACCATGGGCAGGCGCCGTCGAGCCGCGGCGATCGCGTCGCCCTCCCGGGTGTGCGCCTTCTCCCGCGCTCGCAGCCCGTCCAGTGCCGCCTGGAAGGTGGCCCGGTCGACGGCATCGGGCACCCTCGGTGCGCTCGTGGCCGCTGCCCTGCCGAGGGGCGTTGCTGCATCCGTCATGGGAGCCTCCTCCGATCGCTTTGGCGACCGTGCCCGGCGTTCGGCTGCGCCGGTGCGGACGCGGTGGTGCAGGCGGGTGACGTCGGGGGCCGGCAGGGTCGGGGCGAGTCCAACTCCAGCGTGGTCACCCGGGGAATGGTTCCCTCACCCTGGCTGCCGGCGAGCCGATCGCCGCAGCACTGTCCGATCCCCCGGCGTTCCTCACCTGCGGAGTCACGGGCGCCCACCCTCCGCGTCGGATCGTGCCCCAGGGCTTGAACACCGACAGGGCCATCGCGACGAGCACGACGGTGCCCGACACCAGGGGCGGGAAGACGAGGTCGCCGACCGCGGGAGGTCCGGTGGCTGCCAGCAGGCTCGCGCGAGCAGCCTCGGACACCTCGCCGACCTGGGGGCGCAGCAGCACCAAGACGAGGACGACGAGTGCGACGTTGAGGACGAGTTTGATCGCGACCCACCAGTAGCGCAGCAGTCCGTACGTGGAGCCGCCCCCGAGCAGGATGCCGCTGGCCAGGCACAGCAGCCCGACGACGATCAACGGCCAGACGGCGAACACGCCGAGGGACTGCAGCGCCACGCCCGCCTGCTGGGCGTCGCCGGTCACCAGCGCGGTGCCCACCATGACGCCCAGGACGACGTCGATGCCCAGCCACGCACCGGCTGCGGCGATGTGGGTGAGGAGGGTGACCTTGCGGGCCCGCCGGCCCAGCCGGAACGCCGGCCGCGACACCGGTCTCGTCGCCACGTCCACCATCGCGGACACCTCCCTGCGCTGGCTGCTTCGTCCGTCCCGGTCAGGGTGCTCGGCGCGCGCGGGGGTGTCGTCGGCCGCCGGGCGACATCGGGTCCACGCCCCGCGGCGTAGGCCGGCGCCGGGGTGTCGGTGCCGGGAGGAGAGGCACCGGGATGCCGGCCGGCCGGTCGGCTGGGTGGGCTGGCCGGGCAGGCGGTGTGCAGGCCGGGTCAGCCGGCGAGTCCGGACTGGAAGGCGAAGACCACCAGCTGCGCGCGGTCGCGGGCGCCCAGCTTGACCATCGCCCGGCTGACGTGCGTGCGCGCGGTCGCCGGGCTGACCACGAGCCGCTCGGCGATCTCGGCGTTGGTCAGGCCCTCGGCGGCCAGGGACACCACCTCGCGTTCCCGGTCGGTGAGCTGGCCCAGCCGGGGATGCGGCACGGTGCGCCGGGGCCCCTTCTCGACGAACTCCCGGATCAGTGCCCGGGTGGCGGTCGGGGCGAGCAGGGCGCCGCCGTCGGCGACCGTGGTGATGGCCTGGAGCAGCTGCTCGGGCGGGGTGTCCTTGAGCAGGAAGCCGCTGGCGCCCATCCGCAGCGCGTCGAAGACGTACTCGTCGCGCTCGAACGTGGTCAGGACGACGATCCGGGTGTGGTCCATGCCGTCGGCGCTGGTTATCCGCCGGGTGGCCTCCAGGCCGTCGATGCCGGGCATCCGGATGTCCATGAGGATCACGTCGGGGCGCAGCTCGCGGGCGAGGGTGACCGCCTCGAGGCCGTCGCGGGCCTCTCCGGCGACGGTGAAGCCGTCCTCGCTCTCCAGCAGGGTGCGCAGCCCGAGCCGGACGAGGTCCTGGTCGTCGACCAGCAGCACCGAGGTCACCGGTCACCTCGCGGCAGCCAGGCGCGCACCACGAAGCGGCCGTCCGGCTCGGGACCGGCGCTGAACCGCCCCCGCTGGGCCAGCACCCGTTCCCGCATCCCGGTCAACCCCAGGCCGGGGCTGGGGGACTGCGGCGTGGGCACCCGGTCGACGTGCGGGTTGGCGATCTCCAGGCGGGTGCCGTCGGCCCGGTGGTCGACCACCACCGTCGCCTCCTTCCGGTCCGCGTGCTTGAGCACGTTGGTCATGGCCTCCTGCACGACCCGGTAGGCGGCCAGCTCCGCTGCTGGGGGCAGGGGGAGCGGGGTGCCGTGGACGTCGACGCGCACCCGCAGGCCGGCTGCTCGCATCCGCCGATAGAGCGCCTCGAGGTCGCCGATCCCGGGGCCGGCCGACCCCGCGGGCGCGCCGCGGACCATGCCCAGGGTCGAGCGCAGCTCGTCGAGGGCCTGTGCGCTGGTCCGGCTCACCGTCTCCAGGGCCAGGCGGGCCTGCTCGGGCCGCTTGGGGAGCACGTGCAGGGCGACGTCGGCCTGCATCTTGATCGCCGCCAGGCCGTGCCCGACGACGTCGTGCACCTCCTGGGCGACCCGCAGCCGCTCGTCGGCGATGCCGCGGTCGACCGCCGCGCGTCGTCCGGCGTCGATCGAGGCGACGGTGCTGCCGACGGCGAAGGGCACGGCGACCCAGGCCGACGCGGGGATCAGGGCGAGCGCTCCGGGCAGGGCGGCGTCGTTGGAGAGCAGGTGCAGCAGCAGGACGCCCAGCGCGAGCAGGGCGGCGGGGACCGCGGCGCGCCAGGGGACGTGCCGGGCCACGGTGCAGACGGCGATCGCCATCGGCACCAGCACCGGACCGTAGGGATAGCCGATCGACAGGTAGGCGGTCGTGCCGACGGTGGTCGCGGCCAGCACCGGCAGCGGAGCGCGGCGGCGCCATCCCAGGGCGCCCGCGCACGCGGCGACGAGCAGGTAGCCGCCGGCGTCCAGGGGCCGGTCGGCGGGCATGTCGCGGCCCGCTGCCCACGTCCAGGCCAGCACCAGGACGCCGACGCCGGCGGCGAACCCCAGATCGTGCGAGCGGGGAGATCCCACCGGCTCATGATCGTCGCGCAGCGCCGGTCGGGCATCGGTCGGTGCGCGGCTCGTCCGGTACGTCGACGGACGTAGCGCCACCGTTCGCGAGGAGGCGCCCGACGTCCCTGCCGCAGCTGCACGATGAGGACTCACCTGCGGGGCCACCCTTCGGAGCGGCCGACGATCAGCTGCTCGACCGGTGTGCACTGGCGCACAGGCAACTCAGCGGCCCGGCTCCGTGGCTCCACCCCTGCCGAGTCCTGGCCGGTCGTGCGGCGATCGCGGTTGCCTCGCCGGCCACATCCACGTGGTCATGCGGGAGATCGTTCCTCGCCCCGGCTGCCGTCCGAGCAGAAGGCCTGCTCTTGTCCGCTTTCCTGGGGTTCACGACGAGTGGTCGGCGGCCCTGACCGGCGGTCTGACGCTGCGCGAGCGGGTCGTCAACGGCCAGCTCGGTCCGGTGGCCGAATTCGACGGCGCCGTCGTGACAGTGCTGGCGTTCGACGTCGCGGGGGACCGCGTCAGCCGCACCTGGGCGGTGCGGAACCCCGAAAAGCTGTGAACCTCGGCGACGGGCTGACCGGGTCCCCGCACAGCGTCGACCCCGGTCGGGCGACCGACGCCGTCGACCCGAGGCGACCGCTCCCGTCGTCCCGGTGCGGGGTCGTCTCGGGACAGCAGCCGGACGCGTGCGGCTGCCGGCGTTCCTAGCGTCGGGCGCATGCCCAGCAAGTCCCCTCGTCGACTCTGCTCGGCCCCTGCCGGCTCCGGTCCGCGGACGGTGGTGAGCGTGGCCGTCGCCGGCCTGGTGGCTCTGGGGGGCGTTGCCTGCAGCACGGCACCACCGGAGGCGGAGGTCGAGGTCACCTTCGAGCGGCCCCTGGCCATCCCGCCGCTGGCGGACTCACGGGTGGAGGCGGACGGCACCCGGGTCTTCCGGCTGACCGCCGACGAAGGTGCCACCGAGTTCCTGGACGGCACCGAGACCGCGACGTGGGGGTTCAACGGCTCCTACCTCGGCCCCACCCTCCGTGCCGAGCGTGGCGAGCGGGTCGCGGTGGAGGTCACCAACGGCCTCGACGAGGGCACCACCGTGCACTGGCACGGCATGCACCTGCCCGCGGCGATGGACGGCGGGCCGCACCAGATGATCGAGCCGGGGGACACCTGGCGCCCGCACTGGACGATCGACCAGCCCGCCGCGACGCTCTGGTACCACCCCCATCCGCACGGGGAGACCGAGGAGCACGTCTACCGCGGCCTGGCCGGCATGTTCCTCCTCGACGACGGCACGGCTGCCGCCGCCGGACTGCCGCACGACTACGGCGTCGACGACATCCCGGTCATCGTCCAGGACAAGCGGTTCGCCGAGGACGGCCGGCTCACCCTGGACGACAGCGGCAACGAGATCGGCACCCTCGGCGGCACGGTCATGGCCAACGGGACCCTCGGTGCTGTCCACGAGGTGATCACCGAGCGGATCCGCCTGCGCCTGCTCAACGGCTCCACCGCGCGGACCTATAGCTTCGGCTTCGACGACGGCCGCAGCTTCCAGCTCGTCGGCACCGACGGCGGCCTGCTCCCCACCCCGGTCGAGACCGACCACGTCCGCCTCTCGCCCGGCGAGCGCGCCGAGATCATCGTCGCGATGGAGGAGGGCACCGAGGTGATGCTGCGCTCCACCCCACCCGACCTCGGTGCGGTGGTGGCGCCGGCGGCCTTCGGCGGCGATGACGCGTTCGACGTCCTGCTGCTGCGGGCGGCCGACGACCTGACCGCCTCACCCCAGGTCGCGGCCACGCTGACCGACCCGCCGCCACCCGACGAGTCCGACCCGTCCGACGTCACACGCAGCTTCGTGCTCGAGGGCCGCAGCATCAACGGCAAGACCATGGACATGGACCGGATCGACGAAGTAGTCACGGTCGACACCGCCGAGGTGTGGGAGGTGCGCAGCCGCAACCCCTTCCCCCACAACTTCCACGTCCACGACGTGCAGTTCCGGGTGCTGAGCATCGACGGCGAGGCATCACCACCGGAGCTCGCCGGCCGCAAGGACACCGTGTACCTGGAGCCGCAGCGCACCTACCGGCTGCTGCTCACCTTCGAGGACTACACCGATCCGCGGTACCCGTACATGTTCCACTGCCACCTCCTCCTGCACGAGGACGAGGGGATGATGGGCCAGTTCGTGGTGCTCGAGCCGGGGCAGGAGCCGGAGCAGTCCCCCAGCGGCTCCTCCGGGCACGACCACGGCGACTGACCGCCCTCCGCTCCGACACCCGAGATCCCGGAATCCGTCCATGCACGAGGCCAGCACCGCTGGTCGACGTGGACCCGTCCGCGCAGAAGGCATCCTCCGCGGGCACGTCGTCGTGCCGAGCCTGCTCACCGGCACCGCCGTCGGCGTCATCACGGGCGCCGTCGCACTCCTGCTCCTGCGCGTGGTGCGCCCGCGGTCGGAGAGGCGCGGACGGCCGAGGCCGGGTGCATGAGGATCGAGTGGGAGAGCGGCTCCGGGGACGGGGCTGGCCCGCTCGGCGCACCCGGTCACCCACCAGCGGCCGGCCTCGTCCGCACACCCTCTCGCGCGTCACCCGGGTCTGCTGCGACGCGACGGTTGTGTCCGATCACCAGGCCGGTCGTCAGGACGAGTTGCGCGAGCAGTACCCCGCCACCGTAAAGCCAGCCATCCTCACGAGTGCTGCTCAGCCGATCCACGGCGGCCAACCCCGAGGCAATGCCCGCAAGCCCGAGCAGGTGTGCCCACGAGGGGACGGACACGCTCGGCCGCCCGGTGAAGCGCACCTGGCGACGACCGGACCGACGGATCATCACGAGCAAGGGGGCGGCGAGCATGGGGACGGCGGCAACCAACGCCACCCACCACGGCCACGTGTTCGCCACGGGGTAGCTCTACCCCCACGGGCGACGAACTTCCGCTGGACTGCCCCGATAGGGCTGCACCCGGTCGGTATGCAGCCGGACGTCGGGCTCTCGGACCGACGCGCAGCACGATCGACGGTCACGAGCGAGAGCCAGCACGAGCGTACTGATCGATCCCAGGGCTGCGCGCCGCCGGTCGGCGGGCCATGAACCAGTTGGGCACGCCGAGCACGTCGGCCCGCGCCACGACCTCAAAACCGAAGCGCCGGTAGAGCCGGACGTTCTCGGCCTTGTCCGTCTCGAGGTAACCGGACTCACCGTCGCGGTCCAGGCCTCCGACGTACTCGGCGAGCAGCCGGCTGCCGACACCCTGGCCCCGCACGAGCGGGTCGACGGCGACCGGGCCGAGGTGGGAGTGCGGCGTCCCGGGGTCTCGGCCGCTCCATGCCGCGAGCCACCGCAGGAGCCGAGGGGCTCGGGGACCCGCCCGGACGAGGGTGGGTGGCAACCGCAGCCACTGGCCGCGGTCCGGTCGGCAGTGCCGCGATGACGTGTAGGCGGCGATGCCGACCAGCCGGTCCCCCTGCCACGCGCCCAGGAGGTGACGGGTGGAGGGGGTGAGCAGCACGCCGAACGCCCGGTTCATGACCTCGACGCGGCGCGACAGGTCCGGGCCGAGGGCGGCGACGTGCATGGGGTTGTCCTGCATCGCCCTCGCCGCCAGCAGGGCAGCCGTGGCTCGCTGTGCCGGCGGAACCGGAGCGATCACCACGTCTCGTCCGAGCACCGGAGTGCTGCGTCGCGTCGTCGCGCTGTCCCTGCGCGTCATCTCCGGCTCCTCCTCCGCAGGGCGGCGGCGAGCAGCCCGGCGAGGGCGCCCAGCACCACGGATCGTGCGATCTCCAGCACCGCGCCGAGAACCAGGAGACGGCCGTCGACGTCGGGCAGCGTCCGGAGGGTCACCGGGAGGGCCACGAGGACGACGCCGAACACGGCGCCGGCCAGGGTGAGCGTGAGCACCGGCCGCGGCACCCGCCCGACCGCCACCACGCCGATCCAGGTCGCGATCACGACGCCGAACAGCAGCACGACCGTGGGTGCCGGCCGGAGCGCCTCCCGGAGGCCGGTGAGTTCGGCCAACGGGAACAGCAGCGCGAGCGAGCCGAGCCCCAAGGCCACCGGCCAGCTCACCTCCGACCCGGGGCGGCCCGGTGGTCCGGCGGGGGAGCCCGGGATCGCCATGCCGGGGGACGCTAGGCAGCACGCCGGGCGGGCACATCAGCCGCGGTGCGTCATCGGAGGTCGCCGTGGAGCGACCTCTCGTGTCGTCGCGGCGGGGATGGCCGGTCGGGAACGGGATTCCTACGCTGACCGGCGTGCTCGACATCAGGGAGCCGGCCCCGGGAGCCGGCGTCGCCGGGGTGGACCGGCGCCTGACCGATGCGCTGCTCGCGACGACGCAGACCCTGATGGTCGCGCTGCTCATCGCCGCCGCTCGACCGGGGTTCGGCCCGGAGACTGCCTGGGCCTTCCTGTTCGCCGTCGGCTTCGGCGGGCTCCTCCTGGCCGGCCGGCGTGCCCCGCGCCTGGTGCTGGCGCTGACCGTCCTGGGCATCTTCGCGTACTACATCCTCGACCTCCCCGGGATCGGCATCGCCCTGCCCGCGGTCGCGGTGCTGTACCGCGCGGCCGAGGTCGGCGTCCTCGGCTGGGCGGTCGTGGCCGGCAGCGCGCTGGTGGCGGTCGGCGCGGTGGCCCAGGTGGCGCAGGGCTTCCAGCCCACCACGTACCTCATCGGCCACGACCTGCTGACCAACCTGGCGCTGGTCGCCGCGTCGATCGCCCTGGGCGTGAGCGTGCGTGCCCGCCGGGAGACGCGCTCCTCCCAGGAACGGCTGCGGGCGATGACCACCGCCGAGCAGGCCCGTGAGGCCGAGCGGCGGCTGCAGGCGGAGCGGGTGCGCATCGCCCAGGACCTGCACGACTCGGTCGGCCACGCGATGTCCGTCATCGCACTGCACGGCAACGTCGCCGCCGAGGCCGTCGGACGCGACGACGACGCCGCCCGGCGCGCGATCGAGCAGATCGGTGCGGCCACCTCGGCGCAGCTGCGGGAGCTGCGCGCCACGGTCAAGCTCCTGCGGTCCCCGGCCGCCGACGTCGAGCGGGGCGCGGTGTGCCTCTCGGGACTCGACCGCCTGGCCGACGCGGCCCGGGAGGCGGGCCTCCCGGTCGGCATCGACGTCGCCGTGGACGACGACTGCCTCGACGGCGCGATCGAGGCGGCCGCCTACCGGATCGTGCAGGAGTCGCTCACCAACGTGATCCGGCACTCCGGCGCCAGGCACGCTGCGGTCACCGCCGGCATCCGTGACGACCGGCTGGAGCTGGTGATCACCGATGACGGCCCGGGCGGCTCCGCAGCAGGGCCGTCGTCGCCAGGCGGTGGCCAGGGGCTGCTCGGCATGCGCGAGCGGGCCGCCGTGCTCGGTGGGCAGCTCCAGGCCGGCCGCGGGAAGGCGGGCGGGTTCGTGGTCCACGCGGTGCTTCCGACGAGGCTGGCGTCGTGATCCGGATCGTGCTCGTGGACGACCAGGAGCCGGTGCGCACGGGGCTGCGGGCCCCGGCCGAGCGCGACGGCGACATCCCCGTCGCGGGCGAGGCGGGCACCGTTCACGATCAGGGGTCGAGTCCCGATGTCGTGCGTCCCCCCCACACGGCCCGCCCTTCCAGGCCGGCTGCAGGTTCAGTCGACGGGCGCGCCGAACCACCTGGGCAGCCGGCCGAGCAGTTCCGTCCAATCTTCGCCGACCCACGCCACGTGGCCGTCAGGCCGCAGCAGTGCCGCGGGCACATCCACCTCCGCGCTGACATCGACGACGTGGTCGACCCGATCAGCCCAGCCCACCACCGAGAGCCGGCCGGTCTGGTCGAGCAGCAGCCCGCGGCCTTCGTGCATCAACGACGTCGATGAGGTCCGATCGGACCTGGTTCCGCAGGAAGACGACGTCGGTGAGCTCCGGTCGGGTGGAGGGGTGCGGCCGTGCGGGATCCGGCGCAGCCATGGCGTCCTCCCGGTGTGAGCGATTCAGCGGAGGTGTGATGCGGCGTCGTCCCCACCGGGGCCCGCGACGCCTGCCAGAGCGGCGTGGGCATACGCGTCCGCATCGGCACGGGTGATCGGCCGTCGGAGCAGCACCCGCTGGTGGAACAGCGGCCCGGTGGCCGATACGAGCAGTTGCTGGGCGTCGGTGCCCGCGCGGATGTCGCCTCGTTCGATCGCCCGCCGTACGACGACCTCGCTCCGCCGGTACCGGTCGGCCCAGAACCGGCTGAGCGCCTCCGCCGCTTCGGGTGTACGGAAGGACGCGGCGATCACGGCTGTGGTCAGCGACGGTTCCACCATCAGGGCCTCGTAGAGCTCCCGATTGATGGCGGTCAGGTCGCCTGCCAGTGAGCCGGTGTCCGGTGGGCGCCAGTCGTCCTCGGTGCCCAGGTGGAGCAGATCCACCAGCAGCATGGCCACGCTGCCCCAGCGGCGGTAGATGGTCGTCCGGTGCACGCCCGACCGGTCGGCGACGTCCTCGATGCTCAAGGCGTCGTAGCCCTGCTCGGTCAGCAGTGCATCCAGTGCGGCCAGGACATCGGCACGGATCCTGGCGGTGCGCCCCCCAGGTCGTCGGCTCGGCACGTCGTCGGACACTGGTGCAATCTAACGCTACAGCAGTAGCATTAGCCATCTTTGCGGTCCGGAGGCGCTGATGTTCGTGACCGAGTACGACGTGGGTCCAGGGGCCTACGGGGTGGCCGTCGACCCGGACGGCGCCGTGTGGACGACCCTGGTGGAGCGCGGCGAACTGGTGCGACTCGATCCCGATGGAGCGCGTAGCCGAGTTCGTCTCGACGGCGGGCAGGGCCGACCGATGGTGCCGGTGGTCGGGCCGGATCGGGCCGTGTGGTTCAGCCGCGGCGACGGTTCCATCGGGCGGGTCGACCCGTCCGGATCCGTGTCCTCGGTACCCGTACCCACTCCGGACGGGTCACCGTACGGACTCTGCGCCGGTCCGGATGGCGCTCTCTGGTACACGCTGCTGTCCGCGGACCGGATCGGCCGGTTGGCCCTCGACGGGACGGTCGACGAGTTCTCCCTCGCCGCAGGGAGCATGCCGTCCCTGATCACAGCGGGGAGCGACGGCGCGCTGTGGTTCACCCTCCACCGGGCCGACGCGATCGGTCGGATGACGACCGACGGCGATGTCAGCACCTTCCGGCTGCCGACGGTCGGCGCCGGTCCGGTCGGGATCCATGCCGGCCGGGACGAGGTCTGGTTCGCCGAGATAGGCGCCGGTCAGGTCGGGCGCATCGATGCCGATGGGAGGATCCACGAGTTCCCGCTGCCGGATCGCGGCAGTAGGCCGCACGCCGTCGCCACCGACGATGGCGGCTGCTGGGTGACCCTGTGGGGCAGCAGTTCCACGGTGCGGCTCGACGCCCGGGGTCAGGTCGTCGACGAAGTGGTCTTCCGTCCCGGAGCTGAACCGCACGGTGTGGCCGTCGCGGTCGACGGGTCGGTCTGGGTCGCGCTGGAGGCGGGCTCACTGGCACGGCTCACCCGCCAGCGGATCGCTGTCCCTGCGCCGGCAACGGACCTTCGTGTCCGGTCCGGGTGACGGCCTCAGGACCGATGGACGACGAGCAATGCGCTCCTGGCCTCGGGAACGACGTCGACGGGCTCCGTGCAGGCCATGACCACCCCGGCCGCGGCGTCAGGATGTTCGTCGATCGACGTCCTGTCGGTGCAGGCCAGGCGCAGCTCGCCACTCGGATCCCCGGTGCACGCGCCGATCCTCGAGCCGCGGTCAGGGAGGTACGGCGGGGCGACGAGGCCAGTTCGGTGACTCACCCGCCGAGGATCCGTGAACCCCCGAGGAGGCGACCATGAGGGCTTGGGTGCTACGCGCCAAGACGCTGTGGGGTTGCCTGGCCTGCGTCGCGCTGCTGTGCCTGACCGGCGCGCCGCCGACGTGGGCGGCGACGGATGAGATCGACCCCGCCGCGATCGATCGGGTGGCCGCCGAGTCCTTCGCCGCCACGCGGCTTCCGGGCATGGCGCTGGCGGTCACCCACGGCGAGGACTTTCTGCTGGTCAAGGGCTACGGCTCGGCGGGGGGCGGCCGGCCGGTGACCGCATCCACCCAGTTCCGGCTCGCGTCCTTGAGCAAGTCCTTCACCGCCCTGGCGGTGCTGCAGCTCGTCGACGCGGGCCGGGTGGACCTGGACGCCCCGATCCGGCGCTACCTGCCGACGTTCACGGTCGCCGACGCGGGGGCCGCCGACCGGATCACCGTCCGGGACCTGCTCAACCAGACCAGTGGCCTGGCCGACGCCGGCTTCGATCCCAACGACGGCCGGTCGACGACGATCAGCAGCCGGCTGGCGGCTCTGCGCACCGCCCGGCCCGTCGCCGGTCCCGGCTCGGAGTTCCACTACTTCGACCCCAACTACCAGGTGCTCGCCGCCCTGGTGCAGACGATCGCCGGAACGCCGTTCGCCGACCACCTCGACCGGCAGGTGTTCGAACCCCTCGGCATGAGCAGCACCCTGACCGCGCCCACCACGCAGGCCGCGACCGCGCTCGCCCCGCGGCTCGCCCAAGGGCACGTGCTGGTGTTCGGCCAGCCGGTGGCCCGCGACGAACTCGACGGTTTCGCCGCCGGTTCCACCGGCATCGTCTCCACCGCCGAGGACATGGCTCGCTGGCTGATCGCGCAGGCCAACGGCGGGCAGGTCGGCAGCCGCCGCGTGCTCAGCGAGGAAGGCGTGCAGATGATGCACACCCCGCCGTCCGGCATCGACACGACCTACGCCATGGGCTGGACGGTGCCGGGACCGGGCAACGGGCCGGTCCGGCTGGAGCACACAGGTGTCCTGTCCACCTCCTTCGCCGAACAGGTACTGCTGCCCGAGGAGGGCTACGGCATCGCGGTGCTCTTCGACGGCAACTACGCGCTGGCCGACACCGTCGGGGTGGCCGACCGGATCGCCGCACTGCTCGCCGGCGGCCCACCCGCGGGCTCCTTCCCCCGCACCCTTGTCGTGGCGGTAGCGCTCGCCGTCCTCACCGTCGTCACCCTGGCGCTGCGCGGCCGGGCTGTTCTGCGCCGACGTGCCTGGGCGAACCGCCACCTGCGCGCGCCGTGGTGGCGACTGGCGCCTGGTCTGCTCTGGCTGCTGCTACCCACAGCGCTGCTCGTCGGGCTGCCCGCGCTGGTGCTCCGGACCATCGGGCGCGCCTTCACCCATGAGCAGCTCGCCCTGTCCATGCCCGACGTCATCATCTGGCTGGGTGTCGGCGCGGTGACCGGGATGGGACTGGCAGCCGCCCGGGTGATCACGCTGATACGCCTCCGCCGTCCCCAGCCCCGGTACGTGGAACCCTGATGTCTGCGGAACCCTGATGCATCCGGAGAAGCCGAGCGAGAGCCACTGAGTGTGTCCAGGACCGGTACCAGCAGCATTCGGTGACCGTCACGGCCGGGGGTGAGGCGTCGACGTCAATCCCATCTGGATCGCCGTGCCGCGGATCCGGCGACCGCGGTCGCTGCTCGAGGGCGTCACCGGTGTGCGGGCACCCGCTCGGCCAGGAACTCCTCCCAGGTCCGCTGGCCGACGGCTCGCTCCGGCGCCAGGTTCGCCCCGGCCCGGAACGCGCGAGCCGCATCTCCAGGGGTCCGGACCGGCATGGTCAGCCGGTGCCGACCCCGTGCCCGGAGGTAACTGCGGATCAGCTCGTCCATCCCGTACACACGCGGCCCGCCGAGGTCGGGCACCAGCCCGGCCGGCCGGTCGAGGGCCAGCTCGACCAGCCGGGCCGCCACCTCACCGGCGTCGACCGGCTGGAACCGGAAGCCGGTCGGAACGGGGATCACCGGCATCTTCGCCATCCCCTGCACCGTGGCCAGGGTCAACTCGTGGAACTGGGTGGCTCGCAGGGTGGTCCACGGCAGTCCTGACTCGGCGATGATCCGCTCGGCGGCCAGCTTGGCGGCGAAGTAGCCGAACATGGTCCGGTCCATCCGGCCGGTCACCGGGATGCGGTCGGCGCCCACCACGGAGATGAACACGAGGTGCCGGACGCCGGACGCGGCAGCCGCGTCGACCAGCCGACGGGCCTTGACGTCGTCGCCCTTGGCGGTGCCGGCCAGGTGCACGATCGTGTCCACGCCCTGCACGGCGGCGTCGACACCCTCGCCGCTGACCAGGTCGCCGGTCACGAACTCGACACCCTCCGCCGGCTCGTGACTGCCTCGGCTGAGCACACGCACCGCGCCGGCGGCCTCCGCCAGCAGCGGGGTGACCAGGCGTCCCAGCGTGCCCGTGCCGCCGGTCACCAGGATCGGGGTTCCCATGGTCTTCTCCCATCTCGTCGGTCCGGAAGTGCCCTTCCGGTCACATCCGCGGGGTCCCGCGGGTCTACGCCTGTGACACGGCGCGACGAGGGGATGTGACAGACGTGGACGACCGCGCGTGGTTGGCCCAGCGGTTCGAGGAGCAGCGGCCGCGGCTGCGGGCGGTGGCCTATCGCATGCTCGGGTCGGTGAGCGAGGCCGACGACGCCGTCCAGGAGGCCTGGCTGCGGCTGAGCCGGTCGGATCCGAGTGCGGTCGAGAACCTGGGTGCCTGGCTGACCACGGTGGTGGCGCGGGTCGCGCTGAACCTGCTGCGCTCCCGCGCGCAGCGGCGGGAGGAGCCGCTCGACGTGCACGTGCCCGACCCGATCGTCAG
This sequence comes from Geodermatophilus obscurus, assembly GCF_900143215.1. GTDB lineage: Bacteria > Actinomycetota > Actinomycetes > Mycobacteriales > Geodermatophilaceae > Geodermatophilus > Geodermatophilus obscurus_A. Next base: position 257,844 of record NZ_FRDM01000001.1, read on the forward strand.
CCGCGAATCCGGGCTCGACCCGGAGCACGAGGCGGTGCTCGCCGACTCGGTCGGGCTCGCGCTGCTGGTGGTGCTCGAGACGCTGACGCCGGCTGAGCGGCTCGCCTTCGTGCTGCACGACATGTTCGGCGTGCCCTTCGAGGAGATCGCGCCGATGATCGAGCGCACGCCGGCCGCTGCGCGGCAGCTGGCCAGCCGCGCCCGCCGCCGGGTTCGAGGACGAGCGCCGGCTCCGGATCCGGATCTCGCCCGCCAACGGGCGGTCGTCGACGCCTTCTTCGCCGCCGCCCGCAACGGCGACTTCGACGGCCTCGTCGCCGTGCTGGATCCGGACGTCGTGCTGCGGTCCGACGGCGGAACCAGGCGCACCCGCCTGTCGGTGGTCTACAGAGGCGCATCGACGGTGGCCGAGCAGGCGATCACCTTCGGCCGGCTCTCGCCCTTCGCGCGGCCGGCGCTGGTCAACGGTGCCGCCGGAGTGGTGGTCGCGGCGCAGGGCCGCCCACTGTCGGTCATGGGCTTCACCGTCACCGACGGGCGGATCGTCGCCATCGACGTGCTCTCCGACCCGGACCGCCTGGCCCGCCTCGACCTCGCCGTGCTCGACGACTGATCATCCACGGCAGCGGCTCTTGATCATCGTGGCCAGCCGCATGCCTGCTCGTTAGCGGCCATGCGGGCGGCATGGCGCACGACGACGAAGGGGTGTTCATGGCCCCTTCCCGGACGTGGGAAGCAACCGCCGCCTGGCAAGGCGGGGGCGAAACCGGCAAGTGGCATGAGCGACTGCCGCTGGGGCCCGGTGACGCGCCCCGGGTCTCGTGCCGCTTGCATGCGGGCTACTCCTGCGGGATCAGGGCAGCGTAGTGGGCCTGCTCGGCCTGATCTCGAGTGCGAGCAGAGCACCGGCCGGCATCCCGCTACCGGCCGAGGACGGTGGTGCGAGGCGTCACGCCCGCTGGCGAGTCCCGGTCACGCGTCGCCGACGAGGGCGACTGCGGCCCGGAGCGCGATCAGCCTCAACGCGAACGATGTCGCGGGACACCTCCCGCACGGTGTCCCGGCATCTCTGTCGAGCGGGTGACGGGAATCGAACCCGCATGGCCAGCTTGGAAGGCTGGGGCTCTACCATTGAGCTACACCCGCGACGGTGCCCCGACAGCGTAGCCGCTGGCGTTCCGGCCACCTGCGCCGCGTCGTCCCCGCTCGGACGGGACCTAGACTCGACCCGCCACGGGGTGTGGCGCAGCTTGGTAGCGCACCCGCTTTGGGAGCGGGGGGCCGCAGGTTCAAATCCTGTCACCCCGACCGTCTCCGTCCTCCCGGTCCGCCGGACCGGCGTCCCCGCGGCTGTCTCTAGACTCGGGGGTCGACCCGGCGTCGTCCGTCTTGCCCGGCGCCCCATCCCCATCTGTCGATCGAGGAGCACTGCCGCTGTGAAGAGCACCATCGAGGAACTGGGCCCCACGCGGGTCCGGATGGCGATCGAGGTGCCGTGGGGGGACCTGGACCACGCCTTCGGTGAGGTCTACAAGGAGCTCGGCCGCCAGGTGCGCGTGCCCGGCTTCCGCCCCGGCAAGGTGCCCAACCGGGTGCTCGACCAGCGCGTCGGCCGGCCGCTCGTCCTCGAGCAGGTCATCAACCACGCCATCCCCGAGGTCTACTCCGAGGTCGTGCGGGAGAACCAGGTGCGCGTCCTGGGCCAGCCGGACATCGAGGTGACCCGCCTCGACGACAACGACACCCTCGCCTTCACCGCCGAGGTCGACGTCGCCCCCAAGGTCGAGGTGCCGTCGCTGGACGAGCTCGCGGTCACCGTCGACGACGTCGAGGTCACCGACGAGGAGATCGACCAGCAGATCTCGGTCATGCGCGAGCGCTTCGGCATGCTCACCGGCGTCGACCGCGCCGCCCAGGACGGTGACTTCGTCTCCATCGACCTCGAGGCCAAGCTCGGCGACGAGGTCCTCGAGGACGGCTCGACCACCGGCATGTCCTACGAGGTCGGCTCCGGCAACCTCATGGAGGGCCTCGACGACGCCGTCCGCGGGCTGTCCGCCGACGAGTCCACCACCTTCCAGACCGCGCTGCTCCAGGGCCCGAACGCCGGCGAGACGGCCGACGTCACCGTCACCGTCCGCTCGGTGAAGACCAAGGAGCTGCCGGAGCTGGACGACGAGTTCGCCTCCACCGCCAGCGAGTTCGACACCCTCGAGGAGCTGCGGGAGGACGTGCGCACCCGGCTGGCTCGCACCAAGGTGCTGCAGCAGGGTGCGCAGGCCCGCGACAAGCTGGTCGAGCACCTGCTCGAGACCGTCGAGGTGCCGATCCCGGAGAACCTCGTCGAGCGCGAGATCGAGTGGCGCAACCAGGCCATGCAGAACGAGCTGCAGCAGGCCGGCATGGACTGGGACTCGTTCCTGCAGATGTCCGGGGTCGAGAGCCAGGAGGCCTACGACGCCGACCAGCGGAAGAACATCGAGGAGGCGGTGCGCACCCAGTTCATCCTGGACGCCATCGCCGACGCCCGTGAGGTCACCGTCGACAACGACGACCTCTCGGCGCAGATCATGGCCCAGGCCCAGCGCAACCGGATGAGCCCGGAGCAGTACGCCCAGCAGCTGCAGCAGGGCGGCAACATCGCCGAGTTCGTCGCCGACGTCCGCCGCACCAAGACCCTCGCCCAGCTCCTGGAGCAGACGACGATCACCGACGCCTCGGGCAACGTGGTCGACCTCGAGGCGCTGCGGCCGAGGACGGTGCAGGCCCCGGCCGACGCCGAGGACGCCGACGCCGAGGACGCCGACGCCGAGGACGCCGAGGAGGCCCCGGACGCCGAGGTCGCCGACGCGACCGCCGCCGAGGCGACCGAGGGCGCGACCGAGGACACCGAGGACGTCACCAAGAGCTGAGAGCGGCCACCCGAGCACGCTCGCGGCGAGCCGCGCACGACCGACGCCGTCCCACCCCGGGCTCCGGGGAGGGGCGGCGTCGGTCGTCCCGGGAGGCGATGGACCGGCCGGCCGCTGCGCCCACGGCGAACACCCCCCGCGTCGGGACTGCCCCCTCCAGCACGCGCGTTAGGGTCGACGCAGACCCAGATCGGCACCGGGTACACCGCACCGCGGCGGTGCCCGGCCCGGCACCACCAGCCCCGCCCAGCGAGACCGACTGCACGACAGTCCAACGGAGGTCACCGCACCCGTGAGCACCAACCCGAACCAGGCGAGCGCGCCGCTCCTGCGTGGCGCCGCCGGGGGGATGAACCTCGGCGACTCCGTCTACGAGCGCCTGCTGCGCGAGCGCATCATCTTCCTGGGCACCCAGGTCGACGACGTCATCGCCAACCAGCTGGCCGCGCAGATGCTGCTGCTGTCGGCTGAGGACCCCAAGCAGGACATCCACCTGTACATCAACTCGCCCGGCGGCTCGGTGAGCGCCGGCATGGCCATCTACGACACGATGCAATTCATCGACTGCGACGTGGCCACCTACGGCATGGGCCTGGCCGCCTCGATGGGCCAGTTCCTGCTGACCGCCGGCTCCAAGGGCAAGCGCTACGCCCTGCCGCACGCGCGGATCATGATGCACCAGCCCTCGGCCGGCGTCGGCGGCACCGCGGCCGACATCGCCATCCAGGCCGACCTGTTCCGGCGCACGAAGCGCGAGCTCAACGAGCTGCAGTCCTTCCACACCGGCCAGCCGATCGAGCAGATCGAGCGGGACTCCGACCGCGACCGCTGGTTCACCGCGCAGGAGGCCCTCGAGTACGGCTTCGTCGACCACGTCGTCAGCCGTGCCGCCATGACCGACCAGGCCAACCCGGTCACCGACAACTGACGGTTCGGAGGAACTGACATGAGCTTCGAGATGCCCTCCAGCCGTTACATCCTGCCCTCCTTCGTGGAGCGCACGAGCTACGGCATGAAGGAGTCCAACCCGTACAACAAGCTCTTCGAGGAGCGGATCATCTTCCTCGGGGTGCAGATCGACGACGCGTCGGCCAACGACGTGATGGCCCAGCTGATCACGCTGGAGTCCAGCGACCCCGACCGCGACATCACGATCTACATCAACTCGCCCGGTGGCTCCTTCACCTCGCTGATGGCCATCTACGACACGATGATGTTCGTCCGGCCCGACATCCAGACCGTCTGCATGGGCCAGGCCGCCTCGGCCGCCGCCGTCCTGCTCGCGGCCGGCACCCCCGGCAAGCGCCTCGCGCTGCCGTACTCGCGCGTGCTGATCCACCAGCCCTCCGGCGAGGCCGGCGGTCAGGTCTCGGACCTGGAGATCCACGCCGCGGAGATCGAGCGGGTGCGCCTGCAGATGGAGCAGATCCTGGCGCGGCACACCGGCCGCACCGCCGAGCAGATCCGGGCCGACATCGACCGCGACAAGATCCTCACGGCCGAGGAGGCGAAGGCCTACGGCATCGTCGACGAGGTCATCCAGAGCCGGAAGCTGAACGCGCTCCCGGCCTGATCACCCGAACCGGGACGGGTCGAGTGTGCGCGTGTCGGGCGCTCGACCCGTACCGTCGGGGGACGCGGGACGCATGTGGTCACGGCGCCGCCCCCGCCGGGCGAGTCATCGCCCTCCGGGGTCGGGGCCAGCAGGTACGGTCGGCGAGCACCCGATCCCCGGCCCGACGTGCCGGGAGGAGAGCCTCGCCGGAGTGGGCCGAGCGCGGGACATCAGCACCATCAACAGGCGGGCTCCTGAGACACCAGGAGCCTGGAATCCCCCCGAGGTGGAGGTCAGCAGGTGGCACGAATCGGTGAGAGCGGTGACCTGCTCAAGTGCTCGTTCTGCGGGAAGAGCCAGAAGCAGGTCAAGAAGCTCATCGCTGGCCCCGGGGTCTACATCTGCGACGAGTGCATCGACCTCTGCAACGAGATCATCGAGGAAGAGCTCTCGGAGTCGTCGGACCTGAAGTTCGACGAGCTGCCGAAGCCCAAGGAGATCCACGACTTCCTCGAGCAGTACGTCATCGGCCAGGACAAGGCCAAGCGTGCGCTCTCGGTCGCGGTCTACAACCACTACAAGCGGGTGCAGGCCGGTAACCCCGGCGGTCGCGACGACTCCGTCGAGCTGGCCAAGTCCAACATCCTGCTGATGGGCCCGACCGGCTGCGGCAAGACCCACCTCGCCCAGACGCTGGCCCGGATGCTCAACGTCCCGTTCGCCATCGCCGACGCCACGGCGCTCACCGAGGCCGGCTACGTCGGTGAGGACGTCGAGAACATCCTGCTCAAGCTGATCCAGGCCGCCGACTACGACGTCAAGCGGGCCGAGACCGGCATCATCTACATCGACGAGGTCGACAAGATCGCCCGCAAGAGCGAGAACCCGTCGATCACCCGCGACGTCTCCGGCGAGGGCGTGCAGCAGGCGCTGCTGAAGATCCTCGAGGGGACGACGGCGTCGGTGCCCCCGCAGGGTGGCCGCAAGCACCCGCACCAGGAGTTCATCCAGATCGACACGACGAACGTGCTGTTCATCGTGGGCGGCGCCTTCGCCGGGCTGGAGAAGATCATCGAGCAGCGGGCCGGCAAGCAGGGGATCGGCTTCGGCGCCGAGGTCCGCGGCAAGAAGGAGATCGAGGAGGCCAACGCCTTCGCCGAGGTCATGCCCGAGGACCTGCTGAAGTTCGGGATGATCCCCGAGTTCGTCGGCCGGCTCCCCGTCATCACCAGCGTGGAGAAGCTGGACCGCGACGCGCTGATGAACATCCTGACCGAGCCGAAGAACGCCCTGGTGCGCCAGTACCGGCGGCTGTTCGAGCTCGACGGGGTGGAGCTGGAGTTCACCGACGACGCCCTCGAGTCGATCGCCGACCAGGCCATCCTCCGCGGCACCGGAGCCCGTGGGCTCCGCGCGATCATGGAGGAGGTCCTGCAGTCGGTGATGTACGACGTCCCCAGCCGGGACGACGTCGCCTCTGTGATGATCACCAAGGAGGTCGTGCTCGAGCACGTCAACCCGACGATCGTGCCGCGCAAGCCCAGCCGGGAGCGCCGCGAGAAGTCGGCCTGACCCCAGGCGCACCGCCGACGGCCCGTCCCCCAGGGGGCGGGCCGTCGCGCTTCCCGGGGTCGTGTGTGCGCGGATCGGCAGGTCCTGGCCGAGGAACTGCCGGTCAGCGCACTCGGTCGATAAGGACTGTCCACAGATCCCCCCGGCCGGCCTGCACCAGGCGTTCCGCGCAGCAGCCTCCCGGCATGGCGTTCGACGTGTCGGCGGTGGTGGGCCCGCAGGGCTGGGTGACCAGCGAGGAGCTCCTCATCCGGGTGAGCCCGCGCACCGTGGGCTCGTGGGTCGCCGCCGGCAAGCTGGTCCGGCTGCGGCCCGGCGTCCTGGCCCTGCCGTCCGCGGCGCAGCAGTGGCGCACCCGGCTGGCCGCAGCACTCGAGGGACGGGAGGCAGTGGCCAGCCACGGCACGGCGCTGGCGCTGTGGGGCCTCGCGGCGCACCCGAGCGGTCCGGTGCACGTCTCCGTCGGCACTTCGATGAGCGCCCGCGGCTCCGCAGGGATGGTGGTACACCGGGCTCCGGCCATCTGGGCCGAACGGCGCCGCGTCGACGGGCTGGCGGTCACCTCGGTCGAGCGGTCCGTCGTCGACTCCTGGCCGCGGCCGGCCGGGCTCGACCGCACGGCCGTCCGGGCGGCGGCCATCACCGCGGTGCGGGATCGGCACTGCTCACCGCGGGACCTCCTGACCGAGCTGGCGCGCCGACCCCGGCTCGGTGACCGCACGGAGCTGTCCCGCCTGGCGACGCTGCTGGCCGACGGCTGTCGCAGCGAGCTGGAGATCTGGGGCTGTCTCCAGGTGCTGCGCGCGCCCGGGATGCCGCCGTTCGTGCAGCAGCGCCGGGTGACGGTCGCCGGCCGCACGTTCGTCCTGGATGCCGGGTACGACGACGTCCTGCTGGCCGTGGAGATGGACGGGGCCGCCTGGCACGGGTCGCGCACCCAGCGAGAGGCCGACATCGCTCGGGACGCGCTGCTCGCGACGATCGGGTGGCAGACCCTGCGCTTCGGCTACGCGCGCATGACGAGGTCTCCCGATGCCTGCCGTCGCGAGATCCTCGCTGCCCGGCAGGCCCGCTTGCGCCTCTTCGCGGCCGACCGGGTGCGCTGATCGGCAGATCCTGAGTCGAGACCTGCCGACCAGCGCACACAGACGCCGCGGTCAGGACTCCGCGGGTGGGGCGAGGACGACGTCCACGGCGAGCGGGCCGTTCCCGGGGGCGACGGTCAGCGAGGCGATCCGGCCGGCCTCGGCCAGGTCGCTGCGCGCGGCCTCCACCAGCGGCACCTGCTCGGCCGGCGCGGTCACCGTCGCGGACTCGACGTCGGCCCGCATGGAGACCTTGGCGTCGGACTTGGCCTTGCGGACCCCGGCCAGCGCGGCCGCCACCACCGAGACCACCGCCGGGTCCCCGCCGGCCGGCAGTCCGGCGGCGGCCGGCCACGGCGCGCGGTGCACCGAGCCGGACTGCCACCAGGACCAGACCTCCTCGGTGACGAACGGCAGCACTGGCGCGAACAGCCGCAGCTGCACCGACAGCGCCAGCGCCAGCGCGGCCCGGGCGGACTCGGCGGCCGGCCCCGACCCGTACGCGCGGGACTTCACCAGCTCCACGTAGTCGTCGCAGAACGACCAGAAGAACGCCTCGGCCACCTCGAGCGCGCGGGTGTAGTTGTGGGCCTCCATCGCGGCGGTCGCCTCGTCGACGACACCCGCCAGCCCGGCCAGCAGGCCCCGGTCGACCGGCTCGGTCACCTGGTCCGGGGACGCCGCCGCCGAGGCGCCCAGGCCGAGCACGAACTTCCCGACGTTGAGGATCTTGATGGCGAGCCGGCGGCCGACCTTCATCTGCGCCTCGTCGAACGGCGAGTCCGCCCCCGGCCGGGCCCCGGCGGCCCGCCAGCGCACCGCGTCGGTGCCGTAGCGCTCCAGCACGTCGATCGGCGTGACGACGTTGCCCTTCGACTTCGACATCTTCTTGCGGTCGGGGTCGACGACGAAGCCGGAGATGGTGGCGTGCGTCCACGGCACCGTGCCGTGCTCGAAGTGCGAGCGGACGACGGTGGAGAACAGCCAGGTCCGGATGATGTCGTGGGCCTGCGGGCGCTGGTCCATCGGGAAGACGTGCGCGAACAGCTCCGGGTCGGTGTCCCAGCCCGAGGCCACCTGCGGCGACAGCGACGACGTCGCCCAGGTGTCCATGACGTCGGGGTCGGCGAGAAAGCCGCCGGGCACGCCGCGCTGGTCCTCGGAGAAGCCCTCGGGGACGTCGGACGACGGATCGACCGGCAGCGCCGACTCGGGCGCGAGGATCGGCTCGTCGTACACCGGGTCACCGGAGGAGTCCAGCCGGTACCAGACCGGGAACGGGACGCCGAAGAACCGCTGCCGGCTGATCAGCCAGTCGCCGTTGAGGCCCTCGACCCAGTTCTCGTACCGGTACCGCATGTGCTCGGGCACCCACTGGATCTCCCGGCCCCGCGCGACCAGCGCCTCACGCAGGGCGGCGTCCCGGCCGCCGTTGCGGATGTACCACTGCCGCGTGGTGACGATCTCCAGCGGCCGTTCGCCCTTCTCGTAGAACTTCACCGGGTGGGTGATCGCCCGCGGCTCGCCGTCCAGGTCCCCGGACTGCTGCAGCAGCTCGACCATCCGCTGCTGGGCGCTGAACACCGTCTTGCCGGCCAGCTCGGCGTACGTCTCGGCGGGCACCCCGGGCGGCGCCTCGGGCAGCAGCCGGCCGTCCCAGCCGACGATCGCGCGGGTGGGCAGCTGCAGCTCGCGCCACCAGGTGACGTCGTTGAGGTCGCCGAAGGTGCAGATCATCGCGATGCCCGAGCCCTTGTCCGGCTCCGCGAGGCGGTGCGCCACCACGGGCACCTCGACGTCGAAGACCGGCGTCCGCACGGTCTGGCCGAACAGCGACCGGTAGCGCTCGTCGTCGGGGTGCGCGACCAGCGCGACGCAGGCCGGGATCAGCTCGGGCCGGGTGGTCTCGATGAACACCGGGCCGGCCGGGCCGGAGAACGAGATCCGGTGGTAGGCGCCGGGCCGCTCGCGGTCCTCGAGCTCGGCCTGCGCGACCGCCGTCCGGAAGGTGACGTCCCAGAGGGTCGGCGCCTCCTGCGCGTAGGCCTCGCCACGGGCGAGGTTGTGCAGGAACATCCGCTGCGCGGTCGCCCGGGAGGTCTCCGAGATCGTCCGGTAGACGTTCGACCAGTCCACCGACAGCCCGACCCGGCGCCACAGCTGCTCGAAGGCCCGCTCGTCCTCCTCGGTCAGCCGCATGCACAGCTCGACGAAGTTGCGGCGCGAGACCGGCTGCTGGTCCTTGCCCGGCTTGGCCGGCGGCGTGAAGCCCTCGTCGTAGGGGAGCGAGGGGTCGCAGCGCACGCCGTAGTAGTTCTGCACGCGGCGCTCGGTGGGCAGGCCGTTGTCGTCCCAGCCCATCGGGTAGTAGACGTGCTTGCCGCGCATCCGCTGGTAGCGGGCGACGATGTCGGTGTGCGTGTAGCTGAACACGTGCCCGACGTGCAGCGAGCCGCTGGCCGTCGGCGGCGGGGTGTCGATCGACCAGGTCTGCTTCCGGGGCGCCGCGAGAGCGGCCGCGCGGTCGAAGGCGTAGGTGTCGTCCTCGGCCCAGCGGCCGATCCACTTGTCCTCGAGCCCGTCGAGCGACGGCTTCTCCGGTACGCCGACCGCGACTCCCGGCGCAGCGGTGTCCGGGGTGCGGGTGTCGGTGACCATGTCCCTGAGTCTAGGAACTGCGCGGCTGGCATCCTGGAGAGGATGAGCAGCGACCTGACCCGCGTCGAGGAAGAGCTGCTGGCCCGCTGGCCCGAGACCCGTCTGCAGCCCTCGCTGGCCCGCATCTCCGCCCTGGTCGACCTGCTCGGTTCCCCGCACCGCGCCTACCCCGTCGTGCACGTGGCCGGCACCAACGGCAAGACGACGACGGCGCGGATGGTCGACGAGCTGCTGCGGGGCTTCGGCCTGCGGGTGGGCCGCTTCACCAGCCCGCACCTGCAGTCGGTGCGGGAGCGCATCGTGCTGGACGGCGAGCCGGTTCCCGCCGAGCGGTTCGTGGAGACCTACGACGACATCGCGCCCTACGTGCAGATGGTCGACGCCGCCGGCGAGCACCCGATGAGCTTCTTCGAGGTCATGGTCGGCCTGGCCTACGCGACCTTCGCCGAGGCGCCGGTCGACGTCGCGGTCGTCGAGGTCGGCATGGGCGGCACGTGGGACGCCACCAACGTCGTCGACGCCCGCGTCGCGGTCGTCACCCCGGTCGCGCTGGACCACGCCGAGTACCTCGGTCCGGACGTCGGCACGATCGCCGGGGAGAAGGCCGGGGTCATCAAGCCCGACGCGGTCGCGGTGCTGGCCCGCCAGCAGCCCGCGGCGCTGGACGCGCTGGTCCGCCGCGCGGTCGAGGTGGAGGCCGTGGTCGCCCGCGAGGGCACGGAGTTCGGCGTGCTGGACCGGCGGGTCGCCGTCGGCGGGCAGCAGCTGCGCCTGCAGGGTCTCGGCGGTGAGTACGAGGACGTCTTCCTCCCGCTCTTCGGCGCCCACCAGGCGCAGAACGCCGCGACCGCGCTGGCCGCCGTCGAGGCCTTCCTCGGCGCCGGGGCGGCGACCGGCACGATCGACGTGGACACGGTGCGCGCCGCGTTCGCCGCCGTCCGCTCGCCCGGGCGGCTGGAGCGGGTGCGCACCAGCCCGACGGTGCTGGTCGACGCCGCGCACAACCCCGCCGGCATGGCCGCGACCGTCGACGCGATCCGGGAGTCCTTCGACTTCACCCGGCTGGTCGGCGTGGTGGGCGTGGTCCACGGCAAGGACGTCGCCGGGATGCTCACCGCGCTCGAGGAGGTCTGCGCCGAGCTGGTGGTCACCCAGCACAGCTCGCCGCGCGCGATGCCGGCCGACGAGCTCGGCGCGCTGGCGGTCGACGTCTTCGGCGCCGACCGGGTCAGCGTCTCACCGCGGCTGCCCGAGGCGCTCACCGAGGCGATCGAGCTGGCCGAGGCCGGGCCGGACGACGCGCTGGGCGGCTCCGGCGTGCTGGTCACCGGCAGCGTGATCACCGCGGGGGAGGCCCGCACCCTGATGGGCGGGACCACGCCGTGACGGCGCCGGACCCGGTGCGGGCGGCCCGGGCGCTGCGCGGAGCCGCGGCCGGCGTGCTGGTGCTCGAGGGCATCGCGGTGCTGTTCGTGCCGCGCGGCATCGCGCAGACCGAGGAGGGCCTCGGCGGTGTGCAGCTGACGCTGCTGCTGGTGCTGGCCGTCGTCCTCGTGCTGGCCAGCGGGGTGCAGCGCCGTCCCCAGGGCCTGGTCGTGGCCACCGCGCTGCAGGTGCCGCTGCTGCTCACCGGTCTGATCAACAGCGTGATGTGGTTCGTCGGCGGGGTCTTCGTGCTGATCTGGCTGTACCTGCTGCAGGTCCGCAAGGAGCTGCTGGGCTCGCCGTTCGGGGAGCCGGGCCCCCGTTCGGACGACGACGCCGGCGCGGGCGCCGCGTAGGCTCCGCGCTCGTGTCTGAAGCCACCCCCGCCCGCACCCTGGTCCTCGTCAAGCCCGACGGCGTCGCCCGTGGCCTGGTCGGCGAGGTGATCGCGCGGCTGGAGGCCAAGGGCCTGCGCCTGGTCGCCGCCGAGCTGCGCACCCTGACCCGCGAGGTCGCCGAGGAGCACTACGGCGAGCACCGCGAGAAGCCGTTCTTCGGCCCGCTGGTCGAGTTCATCACCGGCGGCCCGCTGCTCGCGCTCGTCGTCGAGGGCCCGCGGGCGGTCGAGGCGTTCCGCGCCCTGGCCGGCGCCACCGACCCGGTCAAGGCCGCCCCCGGCACCATCCGCGGCGACTTCGGCCTCGAGGTGCAGAACAACATCGTCCACGGCTCGGACTCCGACGAGTCCGCCGCCCGCGAGATCGCGCTGTTCTTCCCGAAGCTGGGCTGAGGCCCGTCCGCGAGATCTGCACACCGGTCGTCATCGGGGCGCTGATGACCGCCACTGTGCAGATCTCGCGGCGACCGGCGCCGTCTACCCTGGACGGGTCATGAACGGTGAATCGCTGTACCCCCGTCTCGAACCGCTCCTCGCGCAGGTGCAGAAGCCGATCCAGTACGTCGGTGGTGAGCTGAACGCGCAGGTCAAGGCGTGGGACGACGTCGCCGTCCACTGGGCGCTGATGTACCCCGACGCCTACGAGGTCGGGCTGCCCAACCAGGGCCTGATGATCCTGTACGAGGTGCTCAACGAGCGGCCCGACGCCCTCGCCGAGCGCACCTACGCCGTCTGGCCCGATCTCGCCGCCCTGATGCGCGAGCACGACGTCGGTCAGTTCACCGTCGACTCGCACCGCGCGGTCGCCCACTTCGACCTGCTCGGCGTCAGCTTCGCCACCGAGCTGGGCTACACCAACCTGCTCGAGGCCCTCGACCTCGCCGGGGTGCCGCTGCACGCCGTCGACCGCGACGAGACGCACCCGGTCGTGGTGGCCGGCGGGCACGCCGCGTTCAACCCCGAGCCGGTCGCCGACTTCGTCGACTGCGCCGTCCTCGGCGACGGCGAGCAGGTCGTCGGCGACATCACCGACGTCGTGGCGGCGTGGAAGCAGCAGGGCCGGCCCGGCGGCCGGCTCGAGCTGCTGGCCCGCCTCGCCCGCGTCGACGGCGTCTACGTGCCGCGGTTCTACGCCGTCTCCTACGGTCCGGACGGCGCCATCGCGGCCGTCACCCGCACCCGCGACGACGTCCCCGCGCGGGTCGGCAAGCGCACCGTGATGGACCTCGACGAGTGGCCCTACCCGAAGACGCCGCTGGTGCCGCTCGCCGAGAGCGTGCACGAGCGGATGAGCGTGGAGATCTTCCGCGGCTGCACCCGCGGCTGCCGGTTCTGCCAGGCCGGGATGATCACCCGCCCGGTGCGGGAGCGGACCATCACCGGCATCGGCTCGATGGTCGAGCAGGGGCTGCGGGCGACCGGGTACGAGGAGGTCGGGCTGCTCTCGCTGTCCAGCGCCGACCACTCCGAGATCGGCCAGGTCGCCAAGCAGCTCGCCGACCGCTACGAGGGCACCAACACCGGGCTCTCCCTGCCGAGCACCCGGGTCGACGCCTTCAACGTCACCCTCGCCAACGAGCTGTCCCGCAACGGCCGCCGCTCCGGCCTGACCTTCGCCCCCGAGGGCGGCAGCGAGCGGATCCGCCGGGTGATCAACAAGACGGTCTCCAAGGACGACCTCGTCCGCACGGTCACCACCGCGTACGCCAACGGCTGGACGCAGGTGAAGCTCTACTTCATGTGCGGTCTGCCGACCGAGACCGACGAGGACGTGCTGGAGATCGCGGAGCTGGCGGTCGAGGTCATCCGCGCCGGCCGGGAGGCCAGCGGCCGCAAGGACATCCGCTGCACCGTCTCCATCGGCGGCTTCGTGCCCAAGCCGCACACGCCCTTCCAGTGGGCCGGGCAGGCCAGTGCCGAGACGATCGACTCCCGGCTCCGGCTCCTCCGGCAGGCGATCAACAGCGACCGCCGCACCGGCCGCTCGATCGGCCTGCGCTACCACGACGGCAAGCCCGGCGTGATCGAGGGCCTGCTCTCCCGCGGCGACCGCCGGGTCGGCCGGGTCATCGAGCGGGTGTGGCGCGAGGGCGGCCGGTTCGACGGCTGGAGCGAGCACTTCTCCTACGAGCGCTGGACCGCCGCGGCCGCCGGGGAGCTGGCGCCCCTCGGCGTCGACCTCGACTGGTACACCACCCGCGAGCGCGACCAGGACGAGATCCTGCCCTGGGACCACCTGGACTCCGGGCTGGACAAGGAGTGGCTCTGGGACGACTGGCAGGACGCCCTCAGCGAGGAGGAGGTCGCCGACTGCCGGTGGACCCCCTGCTACGACTGCGGCGTCTGCCCGACCAACGGCACCGAGATCCAGATCGGGCCGACCGGGCGCAGCCTGCTCCCGCTCACGGTCGTCGGCCGGTAGTGGCGCGCCAGCCCGAGGGGCCGCCCCCGCCGCCCACCGTGCAGAAGCTGCGGCTGCGCTACGCCAAGCGCGGCCCGCTGCGCTTCGCCTCGCACCGCGACCTCGCCCGCGCCCTGGAGCGGGCGCTGCGCCGCGCGCGGGTGCCCATGGCCTTCTCCGCCGGCTTCACGCCGCACCCGAAGATCTCCTACGTCGGCGCGGCCCCCACCGGGGCGGCGAGCGAGGCCGAGTACCTGGAGATCGGCCTGGCCGAGCGCCGGGACCCGGAGGAGGTGCGCGCCGCGCTGGACGCCTCGCTGCCCCCGGGCATCGACGTCCTGGAGTGCGTGGAGGCCGCCGAGGGCAGCGGGTCGCTGGCCGACCGGATCGACGCCGCGGCCTGGCGGGTGGAGCTGCCGGGCGTGTCGCCGGCCGACCTGGCCCGGGCCGTCGAGGCGTTCCTGGCCGCCGACGTGGTCACCGTCGAGAAGCGCACCAAGAACGGCCTGCGTGACGTCGACGCGCGGGCGGCCGTGGCCGGTGCGTCGGCGGCCGAGGAGGCAGGTTGTGCCATACTGCACATGGTCGTCCGGCAGGTGACGCCCGCCGTTCGACCCGACGACGTGTTGGCCGCCCTGGTTGCCGTCGCCGACCTGCGCCCGCCGTCGCCCCCACGGGCCGTGCGTGAGGCGCAGGGCCGGCTCGACGACACCGGGACCGTGGCCGACCCGCTCGGCCCGGACCGCGTTGCGGGCGCCCGCTGCCAGGGGGAGCCCGCGGCGGTCTGACCGTTGGGCCGGGGGCTCCACGCCGTCGCGCGGCACGGCTGCCAGACGTGACGCACCCGAGCACCACCTGAGACCTGCACCACCGGCGCCCGGCCGCGGCAACTCCTCGCCCGGACACCGGCCCACAGACTTCGCGAGCCGAGCCTGCCGCCGCACCCGGCGCGGAGGCCTGACCCGCCCAACCCGTGCTCCTGCGCGGCCGCCAGTCCCCGTGATCGGCGCCCGGGAGCACCACACAGGAGGCGAGCCACACGTGGCCGACCAGATCCAGGACAACACCCCCACCCCCACCCCCGCCGACGAGGGCCTCGACCCGGCCGCTCTGCCGGAGGGCGCCGAGACCCCCGTGGCGGAGGCCGAGCTGCAGGCCGCCGAGGCCGGCGAGGACGACGACGCCGGCGAGGAGGCCGCCGCGGTGGAGGCCGGGGGAGCGGCTCCCGAGGCCGAGGAGCCCCCGGGCTTCCGCTTCGGCGCCCAGTTCAGCTCCCCGGAGCCCACCGCGGTCATCGCCCGTCCTCGGCGGCGGGCCACCCGCCCGGCCAGCGCGGCCGATCCCGGCGACCACCCGCCGGCACCGCCCGCGGCCCCGACCATCCCGGCGTTCGTGAGCTTCGTCGCGCCCGCCGAGACGGACGTCCCAGCCCCGCAGCGCCGGCGCAGCCGCCGTCCGCTGGCCGAGTCGCCTCCGGTCGAGGAGTCCGACGTCGAGCCGGCCGAGGACACCGAGGACGAGACCCCGGCGCCGCGCTCCCGGCGCAGCCGCTCCCGGCGGCGCTCCGGCGGCGACGAGGCGCCCGCGGTCACCGAGGACGACGACGCCGACGAGGACCAGGCCGCGGAGGCCGAGGGCGACACCGACGCCGACGATGCCGACGACAACGGGTCCGCGGGCAGCCGGCGCCGCCGCCGGGGCCGCCGGGGCCGGGGGCGCGGGCGCAGCGGCGAGGACGCCGCCGACAACGACGACGACTCCGACGAGGACTCCGGCGACCAGCAGGGCGCCGACGAGACCGACGAGGACAGCGACACCGACGCCGACAGCGGTGAGGACACCGCCGAGGACGACGAGGGCGAGGCCGGCTCCAGCACCCGCCGCCGCCGCCGGCGGCGCCGCCGCGGGAGCACCGGTGAGGGCGGCGAGACCGCCGTCGACAGCGACGACGACCGCCCCGAGCGGGCCGGTCGCAACGGCCGGACCACCAGCGACGACGACGTCAAGGGCGTCACCGGCTCCACGCGGCTCGAGGCCAAGCGGCAGCGCCGCCGGGACGGCCGGGACAACGGCCGCCGGCGGGCGCCGATCCTCACCGAGGCCGAGTTCCTCGCCCGCCGCGAGGCCGTCGACCGCACGATGGTCATCCGCCAGCGCGGCGAGCGCACCCAGATCGCCGTCCTCGAGGACGACGTCCTCGTCGAGCACTACGTGACCCAGGCGCAGGCGACGTCCTTCGCCGGCAACGTCTACCTCGGCCGGGTGCAGAACGTGCTGCCCAGCATGGAGGCGGCGTTCATCGACATCGGCAAGGGGCGCAACGCCGTCCTGTACGCCGGTGAGGTCAACTGGGACGCCGCGGGGCTGTCCGGCAAGCAGCGCTCCATCGAGCAGGCGCTGAAGTCCGGCGACAAGGTGCTGGTGCAGGTCACCAAGGACCCGATCGGCCACAAGGGCGCCCGGCTCACCCAGCAGGTCAACTTGCCCGGCCGGTTCCTGGTCTACGTGCCCGGTGGCTCGATGACCGGCATCAGCCGCAAGCTGCCCGACACCGAGCGGACGCGGCTCAAGGACATCCTCAAGAAGATCGTCCCCGAGGACGCCGGCGTCATCATCCGCACCGCCGCCGAGGGCGCCTCGGAGGAGGAGCTGACCCGCGACGTCGCCCGGCTGCAGGCGCAGTGGGACGTCATCCAGAAGAAGGCGGAGTCGAGCAGCAACGCACCCTCGCTGCTCTACGGCGAGCCCGACCTGGCCATCCGGGTCATCCGCGACGTCTTCAACGAGGACTTCAAGGAGCTCGTCGTCCAGGGCGACGACGCCTGGGACACCGTCGAGGCCTACGTCGCGCACGTCTCCCCGGAGCTGGTCGGCCGGCTGACCCGGCACACCGGCGAGGGCGACGTCTTCCGCGACCTGCGCATCGACGAGCAGCTGGCCAAGGCGCTGGACCGCAAGGTGTGGCTGCCCTCGGGCGGCTCGCTGGTCATCGACCGCACCGAGGCGATGACCGTCGTCGACGTCAACACCGGCAAGTTCACCGGTTCCGGCGGCAACCTCGAGTCGACCGTCACGCGCAACAACATGGAGGCGGCCGAGGAGATCGTCCGCCAGCTCCGGCTGCGCGACATCGGCGGCATCATCGTCATCGACTTCATCGACATGGTGCTCGAGAGCAACCGCGACCTGGTGCTGCGGCGGCTGACCGAGTGCCTGGGCCGCGACCGCACCAAGCACCAGGTCGCCGAGGTCACCTCGCTGGGCCTGGTGCAGATGACCCGCAAGCGGGTCGGCCAGGGCCTGCTCGAGGTCTTCTCCGAGCCGTGCGAGCACTGCCGCGGCCGGGGTGTCGTCGTGCACGTCGACCCGGTGGACGAGAAGCGCCGCGGCGGCGGGAACGCCGGGAGCGGCAACGGCGGCAACGTCCGCCGCGACCAGCAGCGCGGCGGCAAGGACAACGGGGCCAAGGACAGCGGGGCCAAGGACAGCGGGTCCAAGGACAGCGGGGTCCGGGACGCCGAGCCGGCCGAGACCGTCGTGGACGGTGCGGAGGCACCGGTTCCGGACGGCGCGGACGGCGAGGGCGAGAACCAGCGCTCCGGCGGGAGCCGGCGCAGCCGCGGTCGCCGCAACCGCAGCCAGTCCGGCGAGGAGCGCGCGGCCGAGGACGCCGCCGTGCTCGCCGCCGTCGGCGGGCCGGCGGACGCCGCCGCGGTCGAGGGCATCGACACGCCCGACGCCCCGGCCGGGAACACCGACACGCCCGATCCCGAGGTCGCCGCGGTCGAGCCCGACCAGCCCGACGCGGTGACCCCCGAGCAGGCGCCCGAACCCGTCGCCGAGCCCGCTCAGCAGCCGGCTCCCGCGGAGCTCACTGGTGGACCGGCCCCCGCGGAGCAGGCCCTCGCCGAGCCGTCGCTCGCCGAGCCGGTGGACCGGGCCCTGAGCGCCGAGGGGTCCGACGACGAGGCCGTGCCCCCCGGTGCCGGCCCGGACGACCCCGGCCCGATGGACGACGAGCCCCCCGCGGAGCCGGCTCCCGCCGACGCGCCGCCGTCCGGGGGAGCGACGGGGGAGAGCCAGCCGCCGGTGGCCGACGACGGCAGCGGGACCGCCACGCCGGTCACCCGCCCACGGCGCCGCCGGGCCGCCAGCCGCCCGGCGGGCCCACCGGCGTCGTAGGCCCCCTGCAGGGGCCCGCCGCGAGCGTGCGAGCGGTGGGACCCTGCGGCAGGGCCGTCGGGGCTCGGGTACGCTGGTCGGGTTGCACCGCCCCGGTGCCGCGCACCGCACGGTGCCGCCTGGGAGGCGGTCAGCCCGTCCAGCACCCGGCGCCCGACGTCCGGGCGCACGCAGGACATGACAGAGGCGATCGAGGAGTTCAGTGGTGTACGCAGTCGTGAAGGCCGGTGGCCGGCAGCACAAGGTGGCCGTGGGCGACCGGTTCACGGTCAACCGTCTCGTGGGTGAGGCGGGCGACACTGTCACCCTCCCGGCCCTGCTCCTGGTCGACGGCGACACCGTCACCAGCGACGCGGAGACCCTGGCCGGGGTGACCGTGACCGGCGAGATCGTCGGCCACGGCAAGGGCCCGAAGATCCGCATCCACAAGTTCAAGAACAAGACCGGTTACCACAAGCGTCAGGGGCACCGTCAGCCCCTCACCGACGTCGTGGTCCGCGACATCACGAAGGGCTGACGACGACATGGCACACAAGAAGGGCGCCTCGTCCTCCCGCAACGGCCGCGACTCGAACGCGCAGCGCCTCGGCGTCAAGCGCTTCGGGGGCCAGGTCGTGAAGGCGGGAGAGATCATCGTCCGCCAGCGCGGCACCCACTTCCACCCGGGCCTGGGTGTCGGCCGCGGCGGCGACGACACGCTGTTCGCGCTGCAGCCCGGTGCCGTGACCTTCGGCACGCGGCGGGGACGCAAGACCGTCTCCATCTCCGCGGTCGAGGCCTGAGCACTCGAACGATCCGCTCGACGAGCGCACGGGCTTCGGCTCGTGCGCTCGTGGCGTTTCGGGACAGCTGATCCATGGCCGCTTTCGTCGACCGCGTGGTCGTGCACGTCGCCGCCGGCAACGGCGGGCACGGCGTCGCCTCGATCCACCGCGAGAAGTTCAAGCCGCTCGGCGGCCCCGACGGGGGCAACGGCGGCAACGGCGGGGACGTCGTCCTCGAGGTGGACCCCAGCGTGCACACGCTGCTGGACTTCCACCACCGCCCGCACCAGAAGGCCGGCAACGGCCGGCCCGGTGAGGGCAGCAACCGCCACGGTGCCCGCGGCGAGGACCGCGTGCTGCGCGTCCCCGCCGGCACCGTGGTCAGCACCCCTGACGGCCGGGTGATCGCCGACCTGGTGGGCGCCGGCACCCGGGTCGTCCTGGCGCACGGCGGCAAGGGCGGCCTGGGCAACGCCGCGCTGGCCAACGCCCGCCGGAAGGCGCCGGGCTTCGCGCTGCTCGGGGAGCCGGGTGAGGCCTTCGACGCCGTCATCGAGCTCAAGAGCATCGCCGACGTCGGCCTGGTCGGCTTCCCGTCCGCCGGCAAGTCCTCGCTGATCGCGGCCATGTCCGCGGCGCGGCCGAAGATCGCCGACTACCCGTTCACCACGCTGGTGCCCAACCTCGGCGTCGTCCGCGCCGGCGACACCGTCTTCACGATGGCCGACGTGCCCGGGCTGATCCCCGGCGCGTCCGAGGGCCGCGGGCTGGGCCTGGAGTTCCTCCGCCACATCGAGCGCTGCGCCGTCCTGGTGCACGTCGTCGACATGGCCACGATGGAGCCCGGCCGCGACCCGGAGAGCGACATCGAAGCGCTGCAGCACGAGCTGGCGCAGTACCGCGGGGACCTCGTCGACCGGCTGCGGGTCGCCGTCCTCAACAAGATCGACGTGCCCGACGGGCGCGAGCTGGTCGATCTGGTCCGCGAGCCGCTGGAGCAGCGCGGACTGCAGGTGTTCCCGGTCAGCGCCGCGACCGGCGAGGGGCTGCGTGAGCTCGGCTTCGCGCTGGCGCGGGCGGTGGAGGAGTACCGCGCCGCGCTGCCCGAGCCCGAGCCGGTGCGGCTCACCCTCACCCCGCGCGCGGTCGACGACGGCGGCTTCACCGTCGAGCGCGACCCGGAGGACGAGGGCGCGTTCACCGTGCGCGGGACCAAGCCCGAGCGCTGGGTGCGCCAGACGGACTTCACCAACGACGAGGCCGTGGGGTTCCTGGCCGACCGGCTCAACCGGCTCGGCGTCGAGGACGCCCTGCAGCAGGCCGGCGCGCGGGAGGGTGACACCATCGTCATCGGCGACGTGGCCTTCGACTACGTCCCGACGCTGCCGGCCGGCACGCTGAGCGTCGAGGAGACCGCCGGCCTCGGTGGACGCGGCACCGACTCCCGCATCGACGCGCCGCACCGGGTGCGCGCCGAGGAGCGGCTGGCCGCCAAGCGGGCCCGCCGGGTGCCCTACGAGCTCACCGAGACCTGGACCGACGACGACCTGCCCGAGGACGACCTGCCCGAGGACGGCCTGCCCGAGGACGGCCTGCCCGAGGACGACCTGCCCGAGGACGACCTGCCCGAGGACGACCTGCCCGAGGACGACGCGTGAGTCCGCGCGCGGAGATCGCCGGTGCGCGCCGGGTCGTGGTCAAGGTCGGCTCGTCGTCGCTGACCAGCCTGCCCGGTGGGCTGGACGAGCAGCGGCTGGCCGCCCTGGTCGACGTCCTCGGCGCGGTGCACGGGCAGGGCCGCGAGGTCGTGCTCGTCTCCTCGGGAGCGATCGCCGCCGGGCTGGCCCCGCTCGGGGTCGCCGGTCGGCCGCGGGACCTCGCCACCGCCCAGGCCGCTGCCAGCGTCGGCCAGCTGCGGCTGGTGCAGACCTACGCCGACGCCTTCGCCCGGCACGACGTCACCGTCGGCCAGGTGCTGCTCACCGCCGACGACCTCACCCGGCGCAGCCATTACCGCAACGCCCAGCGCACCCTGGAGCGGCTGCTGACCCTCGGCGTGCTGCCGATCGTGAACGAGAACGACACGGTGGCCACCGAGGAGATCCGGTTCGGCGACAACGACCGGCTGGCCGCGCTCGTCGCCCACGTCGCCCGGGCCGACGCGCTGCTGCTGCTCAGCGACGTCGACGGCGTCTACGACGGCGACCCGCGGCAGGGCCCGGCGCAGCTGATCGACACCGTGCGCGACCCGGCGGACCTCGGCCAGGTCACCCTCGGCACCGCCCGCCGCAACGGCGTGGGCACCGGGGGGATGGCCACCAAGGTCGAGGCCGCGATGATCGCTGCGCACGCCGGCGTCCCCGTCGTCGTGACCTCGACCGCGCAGGCCGCCGCCGCGCTGGCCGGAGAGCCCGTGGGCACCCGCTTCGCCGTCATGGGTCCCCGGCCCCGCGCCCGCCAGTTCTGGCTGCGCTTCGCCACCCGGCCGCGCGGCCGGCTGCACCTCGACGCGGGTGCGGTCCGGGCGCTGCGCGAGCGCGGCGCCTCGCTGCTGCCGGCCGGCATCACCGCCGTGGCGGGGGAGTTCCTCGCCGACGACCCGGTGGAACTGGTCGGCCCCGACGGCGCCGTGGTGGCCCGCGGGCTGGTCGCCTACGACGCCCGGGAGCTGCCGCCGCTGCTGGGCCGCAGGACCAGCGAGCTGGACCCGGAGTACCAGCGCGAGATCGTGCACCGCGACGAGATGGTGCTGGTCCGGCGTCCGTCCCTGGGCTGAGCCCGCGGATCAGGTCGCGAAGACGAACCTGGTCGCGTCCGTGGGGTAGGACGTCCACGCCAGCACGCGGACGGGGTCGAGCGCGAGCGCGCCCGCGAAGGACTCCGCGCCGGCGCCGTACTCGGGGTACTTCGCGTGGGACTCCTCCGCCAGCCGCCGGGTGAGTGCCCGGTCGGGCGAGGCCGGTCGCACGCGGCCCTCGACGACGACGGCCCGCTGGGGGTCCGGCAGGTGCATGGCGACCTGCGGGCGCTCGCGGGCGGTGCGGACGTGCACCGCGTCGTCCCCGCCGCCGTAGTACCAGACGTCGTCGAGCCAGAGCCCGTCCACGGGGACGACGTGCGGCCGACCGTCGGCCCGGCAGGTGATCACCCAGTACTGCCGCGCCGACGCGAGCCGCGCCCGGACCACGGCCCAGCCGAGGGTGGTGCTCGGCGTGCCGTACCCGGTGGGGAGCCGCAGGGGCTCCGCGCGTGGCTCCCTGTTCCCTTCCCGCATGGTGACCTCCCGCCGTCCACCAGCGATACCCGCACTGGGAGACTGCCGACCGTGACGATCCGTCCCATCCGCGAGCTCGGTGACCCGGTCCTCCGCACGCCCGCCGACGAGGTGCGCAGCTTCGACAAGGAGCTCGCCGCTCTCGTCCGCGACCTGGAGGACACCGTCGCCGACCCCGGCCGGGCCGGCGTGGCCGCGCCGCAGATCGGCGTCGGACTGCGCGCGTTCTCCTACAACGTCGACGGGCGCATCGGGCACGTGGTCAACCCGCGGATCGTCGAGCTGTCCGAGGACACCCAGGACGGCGACGAGGGCTGCCTGTCCATCCCCGGCCTCTGGGCGCCCACGCTGCGGGCGATGCACGCCGTCGTGGAGGGGTTCGACGTGCACGGCGAGCCGATCCGGCTGGAGGGCACCGGCCTCATGGCCCGCGCGCTGCAGCACGAGGTCGACCACCTCGACGGCAAGGTGTTCCTCGACCGGCTCACCGGGAACGCCCGCAAGGCCGCGCTCCGCGCACTGCGCGACCGGGGCTGACCCGCCCTCTACGGTGGCGCTCGTGACCGACCTCGCCACCCGCGCCCGCACCCTGCTGGACCTGCACACCGCCCCGGAGATCCTGGTCCTCGCCAACGTGTGGGACGTCGTCTCCGCGCAGGTGGTCGCCGGCACCGAGGGCGTCCGCGCGCTGGCCACCGCCAGCCACGGCATCGCCGCGACCTTCGGCTACCAGGACGGCGAGAACATCCCGCTCGACCTGCACCTGGACATGGTGTCCCGCATCGTCGCGGCCGTGGACCTGCCGGTGAGCATGGACATGGAGGCCGGCTACGGGGACGCGGGGGAGACCGCGCGCCGGGCGATCGCCGCGGGCGTCGTCGGCGGCAACCTCGAGGACCAGATGAAGCCGCTCGACGAGGCCGTGGCCGCCGTCGAGGCGGTGCTGCGCGCCGGCCGGGACGCCGGGATCGACTTCGTGCTCAACGCCCGCACCGACACCTTCGTCCGCGCCGCCGAGGACGCCGACCGCGGCGAGCTCGTCGCCGAGGCGCTCCGCCGCGGCCGGGCCTACCTGGAGGTCGGCGCGCCGGTCGTCTTCGTGCCGCGCCTGGTCGACCGGGACGAGATCGCGGCGGTCGTGGAGGGCCTCGGCCGCAACAGGCTCACGCTGATCAGCGTCCCCGGCGCCTCGCTGCCGGCCCGCGAGCTGCAGCAGCTCGGGGTGGCCCGCGTCTCCACCGGCCCGTTCACCCAGCGGGTCGCGCTCACCGCGCTGCAGGACGCGACGGCGGCGATGGTCGCCGGCGGCACCCTCCCGCCGGGCACCCGCGCGCTGAACTGACCGTCCGCGCGGGCCGGTCGCGCACGAGGCGGTGCGCGTGATGCGGCTACCGGTGGGTAACGAGCCCCGGGACGACGACGTCACGAGAGGTGGACGCATGTCCGAGCTGCTGACCGGGGACTTCTTCGGCTACGAGTCGCTGCTGTCCGACGCCGAGCGCAAGGAGCTGCAGGCGCTCCGCGAGTTCCTCGAGACCGAGGTGCGGCCTGGGGTGAACGCCGCCTGGGCGGCCGCCGAGTTCCCCATGGACCTGATCCCGCGGTTCGCCGAGGTGGGCGCGGTGGGTCGGGGGTACGAGTGGGACGGCCGCCCCGCCACCTCCCGGCTCTACAACGGCTTCCAGGCCCTCGAGCTCTCCCGCGTCGACCCGTCGATGGCCACGTTCCTGGGCGTGCACAACGGCCTGGCGATGGGCTCGATCATGATCCTCGGGTCGGAGGAGCAGCGACAGCGCTGGATCCCGGCGATGATGCGGCTCGACGCCGTCGGCGCCTTCGCGCTCACCGAGCCCGAGGGCGGTTCCGACGTGGCCCGCGGCCTGCGCACCACCGCTCGGCGCGAGGGCGACGAGTGGGTGCTGGACGGCGCCAAGCGGTGGATCGGCAACGGGACCTTCGCCGACCACGTCGTGGTGTTCGCCCGTGACGTGGCCGACGACCAGGTCAAGACGTTCGTCGTCGACAAGGGCACGCCCGGGTTCACCGCCACCAAGATCGAGGACAAGTTCGCGCTGCGCACGGTGCAGAACGCCGACCTGACCTTCACCGGTTGCCGCGTCCCCGCCGACGCCAAGCTGGCGGGCGGCAACTCCTTCAAGGACGTCAACAAGGTGCTCAAGGTGACCCGCGGCGGGGTGGCGTGGTCCGGCGTCGGCTGCCAGATGGGCGCCTACGAGGCAGCGCTCCGCTACGCGCGGGAGCGCGAGCAGTTCGGCCGACCGATCGGCTCCTTCCAGCTGGTCCAGGACCTGCTGGCCCGCATGCTCGGCAACGTCACCGCCGCGCTGGGCATGGTGGTGCGGGTCGCTCAGCTGCAGGAGGCCGGTGACCTGCGCGACGACCAGGCGGCGCTGGCCAAGAGCTACGTCACCACCCGGGGCCGGGAGACCGTCGCGATGGCCCGGGAGGTGTTCGGCGGCAACGGCATCGTCCTCGGCAACGACGTCATCCGGTACTTCGCCGACGCCGAGGCGTTGTACTCCTACGAGGGCACCCGGGAGATCAACACGCTGATCGTCGGACGGTCGGTGACCGGGCTCAGCGCCTTCGTCTGAGCCCCGCACCCCCAGGACCGGACCCGGGGTCAGCCGGTCAGTCCGGCGCCGGGGACGACCAGGCCGAGGACGGCGAACTCCGTGGTCGGCAGCGGGACCGCCGGGGACTGCCCGGCGACCTCGGCCGTGACCGGGCCGACCACCTCTGCCTCGTAGCGGTCGTGGGCCTCCCGCGACTCCCACACCTCCACCACCTGGAAGCCCGCGTCGGTGACCCGCGCCAGGTGCACGAGCAGGCCCTCGACCGTGCCGCCGGTCCGGCGGAGCAGTTCGGCGTGCACGGCGTCGTACAGCGCGGCCGGTGCCGGGACGTCGACGACCACGCCCCAGGTCACCGGGAGCTCCTCAGGGAGTCGCCGTGCCGGCGGGCGGACAGCTCCGCCGCGCCCTCGCCGGACAGCCGGTCCAGCCCGGCCTCCCGCCCGGTGGCCAGCAACAGCAGCGCGGCGATCGGCCCCTCGACCGGGAGGCCGGACCCGACGGCCCAGTCGGCGTCGGTCGCGGTCAGCCGGAACCCCCGGAGCCGCCGGCGGGCCCGGAACGGGAAGCCCGTGTCCCAGACCCGCTGGGCGGCCGCCGCGGCGGCCGCCGGGGGCACGGGCCGGGTCCGGCCCAGCGGGACGGTGATGTCCTGACCGTGGACGAGGACGTCGATGAGCGGTTCCAGCGGGGTGATGAACGGAGCCGTGCGCCGCGAGCCGACCATCGCCCGCAGCCGCCGCGCGCACTCCGCGGGCGGCAGGGGAGCGGCGCGCAGGGCGCTGTCGCGGATCATCCGGTCGAAGCTGCCCCCCGCGCGCACGGCGCCGACCAGCGCGGCGCCGAGGCCCATGTGCGCCTGCGTGAGGTGGACGGCGACGTCCCCCACGCGCCAGGCGTCGCAGAGCGAGGCCGTCCGCCACTCCGCCGGGGAGAGGTCCTCGAGGAGGTCGGCGAGGCTGGTGCGCTCCGCATCGATGGTCCGCCACACGTCGTCGGGGTCCATGGTGCCTCCACCGATTGGTACGATGCTCGAACCATCTAGTCAGAGAACCTGACCACCGTCAAGGGGGAGAGTGGCCGAGACAGCGGGCGAGCGGCAGAACCTCGGTCTGCTCTGCTTCTATCCGCACCGGGCCATGGAGGCGCGGCTGATCGCGGCCCTGGCCACCGCGGGGTTCGACGACATCACTCCGGCGCAGGGCCGCATCGCCGCCCGGATCGGGCCTGCGGGCACGCGGCTCACCGCCCTGGCCGAGCAGGCGCTGGTGACCAAGCAGACCGCGGGTCACCTCGTCGACCAGCTGGAGCGAGCCGGCTACGTCCGCCGGGTGCCCGACCCCACCGACGCCCGGGCCCGGCTGGTGCAGATGGCCGAGCGTGGGCACGAGGTCGTCGCGGTGGCCCGCCGGGTCGAGGCGGAGGTGGAGGCCGAGTGGGCGGCGCACCTGGGGGAGGAGGCCACTGCCCAGCTGCGCGCGGCCCTCGAGCGGCTGCGGGAGATCACCGATCCGTACCGCTGACCGGACCAGCTGGCTACGCAGGTGTCGCGTCCCTGGCCAGGTCGGCCTGGCCAACCTGGCCCGAACACCTTACGGTAGGGGCATGACGCACATCAACGTTCAGGAGGCGAAGACGCGGCTGTCCCAGCTGCTCGCGGCCGCCGAGCGCGGCGAGGAGGTCGTCATCGCACGGGGCGGCAGGCCGGTGGTGCGTCTCGTGCCGGTCGACGAGCCCGCGCCCCGCCCCGTCGGCTTCGTGGCGGGTTCCGTCCCCGAGGCGTTCTCCGAGCCCCTGCCGGACGACGAACTGGCCCGCTGGGAGTGACCTCGCTGCTCCTCGACACCCACGCACTGCTGTGGGTCCTGGTGGATCCAGAACGCATCCCCGCAGCGACCCTCGCGACCGTACGGGCGCCGGAGACCAACGTGTACGTCTCCGCGGCCAGCGCCTGGGAGATCGCCACGAAGCACCGATTGGGCAAGCTGGAGGGCGCGGCCGCGGTGGTGAGCGGTTATCGGGAGCACCTCGCCAGGCTGCGGGCGGAGGAGCTCGCCATCGCCGGGCACCACGCGCTCACCGCCGGCAGCCTGCAGTGGTCCCACCGCGACCCGTTCGACCGGGTGATCGTCGCCCAGGCGGTGCTGGAGTCCCTTCCCGTCGTCACGAGTGACGCCGCGCTCGTGGGTTTCCCGGCGATCCGCACCGTGTGGTGACCCGCCCGCTCAGCGGGCGGCGCAGGCCGCGCAGGTGCCGAAGACCTCCAGCTGGTGCTGGACGTCGGCGAAGCCGTGCTCGGCGGCGACTCGGGCGGCCCACCGCTCGACCGGCGGGTCGGCCACCTCGACGGTGCGGCCGCAGGAGCGGCACACCAGGTGGTGGTGGTGCACCGGAGAGCAGCGCCGGTAGGCGGCCTCGCCCTCGTTCCGGAGCACGTCGACCAGGCCGTCGTCCACCAGGGCCTGCAGCGCTCGGTAGACCGTCGCCAGGCCCACGGCGTCGCCGCGCTCGCGGAGCAGGGCGTGCAGGTCCTGGGCGGTGCGGAAGCCGTCCTGGTCGTCGAGCAGGGCCAGGACTGCGCTGCGCTGCCGGGTCTGCCGGCGCGGCGCCTCGGTCACGCTCGTCCCCCCGTCCCCGCCGACGGCGCCGCGTGCTCGCCGTGCTCGTCGTAGTGCACCCCCGTGCCGGTGCGGTGCACCGCGTGCAGGTGGCCGTCGTGGTCGTAGTCGACGTGGTCACCGTGCGGCACTGCCGGGTGCCCGCAACCGGCACCGTGCTCGTGCGGGTGGGCGGCGTGCACCTCGGCGCGGCGCCGGTGCCGGCGGCGGGCGGTCGCCTCGCGCACCGCGACCGCGGCCGTGGCCAGCAGGAACAGCGCGATCGCCAGCAGCACGATGGTGCCGCCGGACGGCGTGCCGGTGTAGTACGAGGCGGTCGTGCCGACGACGCTGGTGACCAGGCCGATCCCGCAGGCCAGGTACACGGTCTGGCGGAAGCTGCGCGCCAGCTGCTGGGCGACCGCGCTCGGCACGATCATCAGCGCGCTGATCAGCAGCAGCCCCACGACCCGCATGGACAGCACGACGGTCGCCGCCACCAGGGCCGCCAGCACGATGTTGAGCGCCAGCACCGGCAGGCCGACCGCGCGGGCGTACTCCTCGTCGTCGCTCACGGCGTACAGCCGCTGCCCGAGGAGCGACACGACGCCGAGCACGACGACGGTGATGACGCCGAAGACCGCGACGTCCGCGGTGGTCGTGGTGGTGATCGCGCCGAACAGGTAGGCCTCGAGGTTGGTGGCCTGCCCCTGCGGGGCGAGGCTCAGCAGCACCACGCCGCCGGCGATGCCGCCGTAGAACAGCACGGCGAGGGCGACGTCGCCACTGGTGCGGCCGCGGGCGCGCACCAGTTCGATGAGCACCGCGCCGAGCACGGCGGCCACCAACGCCGTCCCGACCGGGGCGGTGGAGGTCAGGACGCCGACCGCGACACCGGTGAGCGCGACGTGCCCGAGGCCGTCACCGAGCAGCGAAAGCCGGCGCTGCACCAGGAAGACGCCGACCGCCGGGGCCACCAGGCCGACCATCAGCGAGGCCAGCAGCGCCCGCTGCATGAAGCCGTACTCGAGGACCTCCACCTCAGCGCCCTCCGTCCGTGGTCACCCGGGGCTGGTCCAGGCGGTACCCGCGCGAGGGCGCCAGCCCGGTGCCCTCGGGGTGGTGGTGCCCGTCGGTCGCGGACTCGGCCCCGGCCCCGGCCAGCGGCCCGTCGTAGCCGATCCGGCCGTGGTCGACGACGACCGCCCGGGTGAGGACGCCGGCCAGCGCCGCGGTCTCGTGCGTGACGACCAGCAGCGTGGTCCCGGTGGCCGACACGTCGGCCAGGACGGCGGCCAGCGCGTCCTGGCTGGCGGCGTCCACCCCGGCGGTCGGTTCGTCCATGACCAGCAGCTCCGGCTCGGCGGCCAGTGCGCGGGCGACCAGCACCCGGCGCTGCTGGCCTCCGGACAGCGAGGCGACCGGGTCGCCGAGCCGGTCGGCCAGCCCGACCGCGGCGACGGCGTCCTGCACCGCGGCGCGGTCGGCAGGGCGCAGCCGGCCGAACGGGCCCAGCCGGGCCAGCCGGCCGACGCCGACCACCTCGCGCACCGTGGCGGGGACCGCGCCGCTCACCGTGTGCCGCTGCGGCACGTAGCCGATCCGGCCGCGCTCGCGCGATCGCCCGACCGGAGCGCCGAGGACCTCCACCTCACCGCCCAGCACCGTGGCCAGGCCGAGCAGTCCGCGGGCCAGCGTGGTCTTGCCCGACCCGTTGGAGCCCAGGACGGCGACCGCCTCGCCGTCGGCCACGGTGAGGTCGACGCCCTGGACGACGGCGACGTCGCCGTAGCCGATGCGGGCGCCCCGCAGCCGGATGGCGCTCATGAGCAGGACTGGCCCTCCCGCAGCGTGGCCAGGTTGGCCCGCATGACCTCGAGGTAGTCGCTGCCGGCCGACTCGTCGGTGAGGCCCTCGATCGGGTCGAGGACGGCGGTCCGCACCCCGGCCTCGGTCGCGACGGTCTCGGCGACCGCGGGGTCGACGAGGGTCTCGGTGTAGACGGTGGTCACCCCGCGCTCCCGGACGAGGGCGGTGATCTCCGCGAGCTGCGCGGGGTCCGGCTCCTGGGAGGGGCTGAGCCCGCTGATGCCGACCACCTCGAGACCGTAGCGGTCGGCGAGGTAGCCGAACGCGTCGTGGCCGGTGACCAGGGTGTCCACCGCGCAGCCCGCCAGGCCGTCCTGGATCTCGGTGTCCAGCGCCTCGAGGTCGGCCCGCAGCGCGGCGGCGTTCTGCTCGAAGCCCGCCGCGCCGTCGGGGTCGGCCTCGGCCAGCCGCTCGGCCAGGGCGTCGCCGACGGAGGCGAGCCGGATCGGGTCCAGCCAGAAGTGCGGGTCGAGCGCCTCGTCGTCCCCGGCGTGTTCCGCGTGCTCCTCGGCGGTCTCGCCCTCGGCGGCGTGCTCCTCGGCGGCGTGCTCCTCGGCGGTCAGCGTGAGGTCGGCGGCCTGGCCGGCGTCCCAGGCGGTGCCGGCGGCCTCGGTGGCGGCGACCGCGTCGAGGGCCGGCTGGAACCCGTCCAGGTAGACGAGCAGGTCGGCCTCGGCGACCGCGGCGACGTCCCGCGGGGCCAGTTCCAGGTCGTGGGCCTCCGCGCCGGGCGGGGTGAGCGAGGAGACGTCCAGCCGGTCGCCACCGACGCGCTCCGCCGCCCACTCCAGCGGGTAGAAGCCAGCGACGACGGTGAGCCCGTCCCCGGCACCGTCCCCGGCACCGCCCGCGGCGGCGTCGTCGGAGCCGCCGCACCCGGCCAGCGCGAGGGCGGCGGCCGAGGCGGTCGCGGCGGTCACGGCACGCGTCGTCCAGATGCTCATGAGAATCATTCTCGCACAGGGAGTGTGGGTCGAGGGAGCCGGAGATCCGCCCGCCCCCGCGTACGCTCGCGGGCGTGTCCGACGTCTCCGGCCTGCCGCTGATCGGGGCCGCGGCGCTGCGCGCCCGCGCCGCCGCCCGGGTGCTGCGCACCCTGCCCACCGACACCAAGGACGCCGCGCTGCGCGCCATGGCCGACGCGCTGGTCGAGCGCGCCGACGAGGTGCTCGCCGCCAACGCCGCCGACGTGGAGGCGGCCGCGGCCGACGGCACCCCGGCCTCGGTCCTCGACCGGCTGCGGCTGGATCCCGGCCGCATCGCCGGGGTGGCCGACGCGCTGCGCGAGCTGGTCGCGCTGCCCGACCCGGTCGGCGACGTCGTCCGCGGGTCGACGCTGCCCAACGGGCTGCAGCTGCGCCAGGTCCGGGTGCCCCTCGGCGTGGTCGGCATCGTCTACGAGGCCCGGCCCAACGTGACCGTCGACGCGGCGGGCCTGTGCCTCAAGAGCGGCAACGCGGCGCTGCTGCGCGGCTCGGCCTCGGCGTTCGGCACGAACACCGCGCTGGTCGCCGTCCTCACCGAGGCGGCGCAGAAGGCCGGGCTGCCGGCCGGCTCGGTCGAGCTGCTGCCGGCCGACCGCGCCTCGGTCGGCGAGCTGCTGAACGCCCGCGGGGTCGTCGACGTGGTGATCCCGCGCGGCGGGGCGTCGCTGATCCAGCGGGTGGTGCGCGAGGCGCGGGTGCCGGTCATCGAGACCGGCGAGGGCAACTGCCACGTCTACGTCGACGCCTCGGCCGACCCCGCGACCGCCGAGGCCATCGTGCTCAACGCCAAGACCCACCGGGTCAGCGTCTGCAACTCCGCCGAGACGCTGCTGGTGCACCGCGACGTGGCGTTCCTGCCGCGCCTGCTGTCCGCGCTCGTGGACGCCGGCGTGACGCTGCACGGGGACGCCGCCGCGCAGGCCGCGCACAGCGCCGTCCTCCCCGCCGGCGACGAGGACTGGGCGACAGAGTACCTGTCGATGGACATGGCGGTGCGGGTGGTCGACGACCTGCCGGCCGCGCTGGACCACATCGAGCGGTGGGGGAGCGGGCACTCCGAGGCGATAGTCGCCGACTCCGCGCGCGCCATCGCCGACTTCACCGCCGGGGTGGACGCCGCCGCGGTCCTGGTCAACGCCTCGACCCGGTTCACCGACGGCGGGGAGTTCGGCTTCGGCGCCGAGATCGGCATCTCCACCCAGAAGCTGCACGCCCGCGGTCCGCTGGGCCTGCCGGAGCTGACGTCCACCACCTACGTCGTGACGGGGACCGGCCACACCCGCCGCTGACGCCCGTCACGGCCCCGATCGAGGAGTCGCATGCCCCGCCCGCCGTCGCAGTCCCCGCAGTTCTCCTCGGTCTCCGACGTCGGCAAGCGGCTGGCGGCGGCCGGCTACCTGCCCGACGCCCAGATCTCGACCACGGTCTTCCTCGCCGACCGGCTGGGCAAGCCGTTGCTGGTCGAGGGACCGGCGGGCACGGGCAAGACCGAGCTGGCCAAGGCGCTGGCGGCGTCCACCGGGTCGGAGCTGATCCGGCTGCAGTGCTACGAGGGCCTCGACGAGGCGCGGGCGCTGTACGAGTGGAACTACAAGAAGCAGCTGCTGCGCATCCAGGCGTCGCAGGGCGCCGACGGCGCGGACTGGAACACCGTCCACGACGACATCTTCGGCGAGGAGTTCCTGCTGTCCCGGCCGCTGCTGACCGCCATCCGGCGCACCGAGCCGACCGTGCTGCTCATCGACGAGACCGACAAGGCCGACGTCGAGGTGGAGGGCCTGCTGCTGGAGGTGCTCAGCGACTTCCAGGTCACCATCCC
Source organism: Geodermatophilus obscurus (assembly GCF_900143215.1). Lineage (GTDB taxonomy): Bacteria > Actinomycetota > Actinomycetes > Mycobacteriales > Geodermatophilaceae > Geodermatophilus > Geodermatophilus obscurus_A. The sequence goes on from NZ_FRDM01000001.1 coordinate 289,934, forward strand.
CGAGCTCGGCACGGTGACCGCGGCGCGCCGGCCGATGGTGGTGCTGACCTCCAACGCCACGCGGGAGCTGTCCGAGGCGCTCAAGCGGCGCTGCCTGTACCTGGCGCTGGACTACCCGTCGGCCGCGCGGGAGCGGGAGATCGTGCTGTCGCGGGTGCCCGACCTCGCCCCGGGTCTGGCCGAGCAGCTGGTGCGCACCGTCCGGGCGTTGCGCGCGCTGGAGCTCAAGAAGTCCCCGTCGATCTCCGAGACCCTCGACTGGGCGCAGACGCTGCTCGAGCTGGGGCTGGACACCCTCGACGAGCCGGCGGTCCGCTCGACGCTGGGCGTGGTGCTCAAGCACGCCAGCGACCAGGAGCGGGCCGCGGCCGAGCTGCGGCTCAACTGATGTCGGTTCCGGGTCCGGCTGCTGGGTCCGGCGGGCTCGCCGGGCACCTCGACGGCTTCGTCCGCGCAGTCCGCGACGCCGGCATCCCGGTCGGCATCAGCCAGGCCGTGGACGCCGCCGAGATCCTCACCGTGGTCGACCTCCTCGACCGCGAGCAGCTGCGGCACGGCCTCGCAGCGGTGCTGCTGCAGCGGGCGGCGCAGCGGCCCGCCTACGACGTGCTGTTCGACCTGTGGTGGCCGCTGTCCGACCGGCCGGCGCTCCCCTCGGCCGTGGATCCGGACGACGGCGAGCCGGGGGAGCCCGGCGAGTCCACCTTCGACCTGCCCGACGGCACCGACCTGGCGCAGCTCATGCGCGAGGAGCTGGGCCGGCTGCTGCTCGACGGCGACGAGGAGGCGCTGCGCCGCTTCGCGCGCGAGGCGGTCGACCAGCTGGGCCGGACGGCGCCGTCGCCCTCGGGGCAGTCCTTCTTCAGCTACCGGGTGATGCGGGCGCTCTCGCCGGACACCCTGGTCGCCCAGCTGCTGGCCGGCCTGCTCGGGAACGCCGGGCGCGGCGGGCTGGCCGAGCAGGTGGCCCGCCAGACGGTGCGCGAGCGGCTGGCCGCCTTCCGGGCCGCGGTGGAGGCCGAGGTCCGGCGGCGGACGGCGGCCGAGCGCGGCCGGGACAAGGTCGCGAAGAACGCCGTCCGCCCGCTGGCCGACCAGGTCGACTTCCTGCGCGCCCAGGCCGCGGACCTCGCCGAACTGCGCCGGACGGTGGCCCCGCTGGCCCGGCGGCTGGCCGTGCGGCTCTCGGCGCGACGACAGCTGGGCCGGGAGGGCCGGCTGGACTTCCGCAAGACCGTCCGGGCGTCGCTGGGCACCGGCGGCGTGCCGGTGGTGACCCACCACCGGCCGCGGAAGGTGCACAAGCCGGAACTGGTCGTGCTGTGCGACGTCAGCGGCTCGGTGGCCGGCTTCAGCCACTTCACGCTGATGCTGACCCAGGCGCTGCGCGAGCACTTCTCCGGCGTCCGGGCGTTCGCCTTCGTCGACTCCACCGACGAGGTGACCCGCTTCTTCCGCCCCGGCGCGGACGTCGCCGACGCGGTCGCCCGGATCGGCCGGGAGGCCGACGTCGTCGCGTTCGACGGGCACAGCGACTACGGAACGGCGTTCGAGGTGTTCGCCGACCGCTGGGCCTCGGCGGTCGGTCCGAAGACGTCGCTGCTCGTGCTCGGCGACGGGCGCACCAACTTCCGTTCGCCGGGGCTGCCGGTGCTGGCCGACCTCGTCCGCCGCTCGCGCACGGCGCACTGGCTCAACCCCGAGCCCCGGCGGCTGTGGGGCAGCGGCGACTCCGCCGCGGACCGCTACGGCGAGGTCGTCGACATGGTCGAGTGCCGCAACGCCGCCCAGCTCGCGGACTTCGTCACCACGCTCTGAGCGGCCTGCCGTCGCGTACCCGCGGCGGACGACGGTCGTCCGACGCGGTGGGTGCCGGGTGTCGCGGCGCCCGGTGGTCCCCCGTCCGCGGGGGCCGCTGCCGGCCGCGACCGGCAGCTCGGGGGAGGCGGTCGTGCCGGGCCCGCGCTGGTCCCCGGCTGGAGTCCCTGGCGGGGAGGCTCCGCGCCCGCTGTCCGGGGCCGGTCCTCGCGGGCCGGTCCCGGACCGCCCGGATAGTCTCGTTCGGTGGCAGGTCGGCGGGTCGGGGTGATGGGCGGGACGTTCGACCCCGTCCACCACGGGCACCTCGTGGCGGCGAGCGAGGTGGCGGTCCTGTTCGGTCTGGACGAGGTGGTCTTCGTGCCCACCGGCCAGCCGTGGCAGAAGGGCGACCGCGAGGTGGCGCCGGCCGAGGACCGCTACCTCATGACCGTCATCGCCACCGCCTCCAACCCCCGGTTCTCCGTGAGCCGGGTGGACGTCGACCGCGGCGGCCCCACCTACACCATCGACACGCTCGGCGACCTGAAGCGGCAGCGGCCCGACGACGAGCTGTTCTTCATCACCGGCGCGGACGCGCTCGCACAGATCCTCAGCTGGCGGGACAGCGACGCCTGCTTCGCCCTGGCGCACTTCATCGGCGTCACCCGACCCGGCTTCGACCTGGGGGCCTCCCACCTGCCGGAGGGGACGGTCAGCCTGGTCGAGGTGCCGGCGCTGGCGATCAGCTCCAGCGACTGCCGCGCTCGCGTCGGCCGGGGGATGCCGGTCTGGTACCTGGTGCCCGACGGCGTCGTGCAGTACATCGAGAAGCGCGGGCTATACCGCACGCCGGACACGGCCCGCGGCCTCGCCCGCGAGGACGTCCCCCGTGCCGGGCCGTCCGGCGACCGCCCGACCTACGACCGCCCGCCGGCGACGACTCCCCGGGCCGAGGGCCAGCCTCCCGAACCACCGACCACCGATCTCCAGGAGGTACCCCGATGACCGCCTCGACCGAGGCGCGGGAGACCGCACTGCTGGCCGCCCAGGCCGCCGCGGACAAGCTGGCTACCAACGTCGCGATCGTCGACGTCAGCGAGCGGCTGGCCATCACCGACGCCTTCGTGCTCGCCTCGGCGCCCAACGAGCGCCAGGTGCAGGCCATCGTCGACGAGGTGGAGGAGCGCCTCCGCCGGCACGGCGTCAAGCCGGTGCGCCGGGAGGGCGTGGCCGAGGCGCGCTGGGTGCTCCTGGACTTCGTCGACGTCGTCGTCCACGTGCAGCACGCCGAGGAGCGCGCGTACTACGCGCTGGAGCGGCTCTGGAAGGACTGCCCGACGATCCCCTTCGTCGACAGCGCGGCACCGTCCGGCGAGACGCAGCCAGGGGAGGCGCAGCCCGACGGGGCTTCGTACGCGAGCAGCGCGACGCTGTCGGCCGACGACGTCGACCCAGCCAGCGCCGACCCGACGCCCTTGAGGCCCGAGCCCGCGGACGACTTCCCGGTGGGCCGTGCCCCGGCGGACGGTGCTCCGCTGGAGGAGGACGGCCCCTCCGCGCCGGAGACGACCGGCAGGTGAGCGACGTCCCGGCGCTGCCGGTCCCGCGGCTGGTCCTCTGGCGGCACGGGCGCACCGAGTGGAACGCCGCGGGGCGGTTCCAGGGCCAGCTGGACCCGCCGCTGGACGAGGTGGGCCGCCGCCAGGCGCGGCGGGCCGCCCCACACCTGGCCGCACCGCTGCCCGAGGGCACCCTCGTGGTCTCCAGCGACCTCGGGCGGGCCGCCGAGACCGCGGTCGCGCTCACCGACGTGCTCGGTGTGCCGCTGCGGCTGGACCCCCGCCTGCGCGAGGTCGACATGGGTTCGTGGGAGGGGCTGACCCGGCACGAGGTCGCCGAGCGCCATCCCGAGCAGTACGCCGACTGGCTGGCCGGCCGGCCCATCACCGGACGCGGTGGGGAGGACTCCGCCGACGTACCCGCGCGGGCGCTGGCCGCGCTGCGCGACCTCCCCGAGGCGCCGGCGGCCGTCGTCGTCACCCACGGTGGCACCTCCGCACGCCTGATCGAGGCCCTGCTCGGACTGGGCCCCGAGCACCGCCGCGTCTTCGGCCCCCTCGCGAACTGTGCGTGGAGCGAGCTGGCCGAGCAGAGCGGCCGGTGGCGGCTGCTGCGGCACAACACCTCCGCACCCGAGCTGCCCGACGGCCCGGTTCCTCCGCCGCAGCCGGGCGCGCGTCGCCCGGACGCCGGCGCCAGCCCCGAGGAGGGCGCGCCGGGCCCCGCGCAGGACGCCGACGCACTGTGATCCCCGCCGTGGCCGCTCGGCCGCGGGAGGGCGCGGGCTAGCCTCGCCGGATGCCCGTCGCCGTGGTCACCGACTCCTCGGCGTACCTGCCCGCCCGGCTGCTCGAGCAGTACGCCGTCGAGGTGGTCCCGCTCTACGTGGTCCTGGCCGGGCACTCCGGCCGCGAGGGGGCCGACATCGGGCCGGCGGACGTCGCCCGGGCGCTCGGCACCCGCGGGCAGCGGGTCTCGACCTCTCGGCCGACCCCCGGCGACTTCGTCGCCGCCTACCGCCGGCGGCTGGACGCCGGGGCCGACCACATCGTCTCGGTGCACCTGTCCGCGGAGCTCTCCGGCACGGTGGACGCCGCCCGGCTGGCTGCCACCCAGGTCGGCGAGCACATCGTGACGGTCGTCGACTCGCGCTCCGCGGCGATGGGCAACGGGTTCGCCGTGCTCGCCGCGGCCCGGGCGGCAGCGCGCGGGGAGGACACGGCGACCGTGGCGGCGGCCGCCCGGGACACCGCCGCCGCCACCCGCACGCTGTTCGTCGTGGACACCCTGGAGCACCTGCGCCGGGGCGGCCGCATCGGGCACGCCGCCTCGATGATCGGCACCGCGCTCTCGGTCAAGCCGGTCCTGCACGTCGCCGACGGCCGGGTGGTGCCGCTGGAGAAGGTGCGCACGACGGCCCGGGCCCTCGTCCGCCTGGTCCAGCGGGCGGTGGAGGCCGCGGCCGGGCAGCCGGTCATGGTGGCCGTGCACCACCTGGCCGCCCCGGAGCGGGCCGAGCGGCTGGCCGCCGACCTCAAGGAGCGGGTGCCCGGTCTGCGCGAGCTCTACGTCAGCGAGCTCGGCGCGGCGATCGGCGCCCACGTCGGGCCGGGCGCCGTGGGCCTCGTCGTGGCCCCGGCCGCGACGGCACCCGCGCAGGACCAACCGCAGCAGGCAGAGGACCGGTAGCCGGCAGGGGCTGAGCACCGGCGCAGCGTGCCCGCCTGGGCCGGCTCCGGGCTCGTCGGGATCCACAGCGGCCAGGCCCGTCCACAGTTCGTCGTCGGCCCGGCCGATCGGAGGCGTCGCTCCCTAGCGTCGCGCCGGTGCGCCTCTCCTCCCGCCGCAGCGATGACGCCGACCTGATCCGGCAACGGCTGCGGGTCCTGCTGGACGAGCGCCGTCCACCGGGCTGGGTGCCCGACGAGGAGGCGCTCGACGCCGAAGGGGAGGAGGAGGGCCCGGTCGCGGCGGCGGACGACGGGCTGCCCGCCGGCCTCGGGCGGCACCGTGCCCCCGACAGCGCCGTCCGGGTGGCCCCCGGGCGCCGCGCCGTGTGGTCGCTGTGGGTCGTCGGCCTGCTCGCCGCGCTCCTGGTGGTCGGGAGCACGTGGTCCGGCCGCCCGCAGGTGGAGCCCGCGCCGGCCGAACCCGCACCCGCCGCGTCCCCGGCCGCGGAGGGCCCGGCCGCGGCGCCGCCGGTGGGGGTCGCGACGGACTCCGCGGCCACGGTCGTCGTCTCGGTGGTGGGGTCGGTGGCCCGGCCCGGGCTGGTCACCCTGCCCGAGGGGGCGCGGATCGCCGACGCGGTGACGGCCGCGGGCGGGCTGCTGCCCGACGCCGACCTCGCCTCGGTCAACCTCGCCGCCGTCGTCTCCGACGGCCAGCAGGTGGCGGTCGGCGTCCCCGGCGCGGCGCCGGCCGGCGGCACCGTCGGCAGAACGGACGCTCCGTCCGGTACCGGCCCGGTGGACCTCAATGCGGCCACCGCTGCCGACCTCGACGCGCTGCCGGGGATCGGGCCGGTCCTCGCCCAGCGGATCGTGGAGCACCGCGAGCGCAACGGGCCCTTCCGCAGCGTGGAGCAGCTCGACGACGTCCCCGGCATCGGCCCGGCCACCTACGCCGAGCTGGCCGAGCTGGTGACCGTGTGAGGTCGGCGCCGGAGCGCTGGTCGTGGGTGGACCTGCGGCTCGCGCCCGTGGCGGCGACGGTCTGGGGCGCCACCCTGCTGGCGCCGCTGCTGCCGGTCCCGGTGCTGGCCGGCGCGGTACCGGTCGCCGTCCTCGCCGCGGTCTGGGTGTCCTGGCGCAGCCGCTCACCCGCCGCGGTCGTGCTGCTGGGTGTCCTGGCCGGGCTGGCCGTCACCGCGGCGACCGCGGCGGTGCGGGAGGCCGCACGGGAGGCCTCACCGCTCGCCGGGGCCGCCGGGGAACGCCGCACCGTCGACCTCGACCTGGAACTGGACGGCGACCCGACGGCGGTCCGCGGGGGAGGCCCGCCGCGCGTCGTCGTCGAGGCCACGGTCACCGCGCTGCACGACGGCGGGACGCGTACCCGGCTGGACGACGCCGTGGTCCTCTTCGGCTCCGCCGACGAGTGGCTCGGACTGCTGCCGGGCCAGGCCGTGCGCGTCCGGGCCGCGGTCTCCCCGGCCGCCGCGGAGGAGGGCCTGGTGGCCCGGCTGTCGGCGCGGGCGCCGCCGGCGTCGGTGGGCGACCCGCGGTGGACGCAGCGGGTCGCCGGCGACCTGCGGGAGGAGCTGCGCGGGTCCGCCGTCGACGTGCTCGGGCCGCAGGCAGGTGGGCTGCTGCCCGGCCTGGTCGTGGGGGACACGCGGTCGATGGACCCGGTGCTCGTCGAGGACTTCCGGCGGGCAGGGCTCGCCCACCTGACGGCCGTGTCCGGGGCGAACGTGGCGATCGTGCTCGCCGGGGTGCTCGCACCGCTGCGCCGGCGGGCGGTCGACCGGCGCGTGCAGGCGCTGGTCGCGGCGGTAGCGCTCGCCGGGTTCGTGGTGCTCGCCCGGCCCAGCGCCAGCGTCGTCCGCGCGGCGGCCATGGGCGCGGTGACGCTGCTGGCGCTGGCGGCCGGCCGGTCCCGCGCGGCCCTGCCGGCACTGGGCGCGGCCGTCGTCGTGCTGCTGCTCCTCGACCCCGGCCTCGCGCGGGACGCCGGCTTCGCCCTCTCCGTCGCGGCCACGGCGGCCATCGTGCTGCTGTCACCGGGCTGGTCCCGACGCCTGCGCGGCCGCGGCTGGCCGCTGCCGCTGGCCGACGCGGTGGCCGTCGCCGCGGCCGCGGGGCTGGCCACCGCGCCGCTGGTGGCCGGACTCTCCGGTCTGGTGAGCCCGGTGTCGCTGCCGGCCAACCTGCTCGCCGCGCCGGCCGTCGCCCCGGCCACCGTGCTGGGCCTGCTGGCCGCGCTCGCGCACCCGGTCCTGCCCCCGGTCGGCGATGCGCTCGTCTGGCTGGCGGGGTGGCCGGTGCGGTGGCTGGTCGTCGTCGCGCAGCGCGCCGCGGCGCTGCCCGACGGCGCCACCGGCTGGCCGGCCGGCATCCGGGGCGCGGTGCTGCTGACCGTGCTGATCCTGGCGGTCGGCTGGCTGCTGTGGCGCTTCCCCCGCACCCGGCCGCTGGCGCTCGCGGCTCTCGTCGGCGTCGTGGTGCTGGGCTGGCCGCTGCGACAGCTGACCCGCGGCTGGCCGCCCGAGCACACCGTCCTCGTCGCCTGCGACGTCGGCCAGGGTGACGCCCTGGTGGTGCCGACCGCACCGGGGGAGGGACTGCTCGTCGACGCCGGGCCCGACGTCGGTTCGGTCGACCGCTGCCTGGACCGGCTCGGGATCGACACGCTGCCCCTGGTGCTGCTCACCCACCTCGACGCCGACCACGTCGGCGGACTGGCCGGGGCGCTGTCCGGCAGGGCGGTCGGCGTGGTCGCCACCGGCACGCTCTCGCCCGCCGAGGACCGGGCCGGCCGCCTGGATGCCGCGGTGCGCCGGACGGGCGCCGAGCGGGAGGTCCTCGTCTCGGGGGACCGCCGCACGGTCGGGACGGCGACGATCGAGGTGCTCGCCCCGCCGCCGGAGGTCGCCACGGCCGCGGTGCCGGCCAACGACCTGTCACTGGTGGTCCGCGTGACCCAGCGCGGGCTCCGGGTCCTGCTCACCGGCGACCTGAGCGGTGCGGCGGAGGCGCGCATCGTCGCCCGCGGGGTCGACCTGCGGGCCGACGTGCTCAAGGTGCCGCACCACGGCAGCGCCGACGCCGACCGGGGCTTCTTCGCCGCCACCGGGGCGCGGGTGGCGCTGGTGTCCGTCGGCGCGGACAACACCTACGGGCACCCGACTGCACGGGTGCTGTCCTGGCTGGCGCAGCAGGGGGTGCGGGTGCACCGCACCGACCGGGCCGGCGACCTCGCGGTGGTCGGGGACGCCGGGGCCTGGGGCGTCGCCGGCCGCGGTCCCGGGGACGGCGTCGCCGCGGCCGGCCGGTCCGGCTCACCGGGGGAGGAGGGGGTCGGCGGGCCGGCCGTCGTCCGCGCGGGACGGCGGGAGCGTCGGCACCGCGTGACACCATGCCGGCGTGGCCGCAGCACCCCCCGCACCGACCTCCCGCCTGCGCGCCGTGGTCGGCGAGGAGGAGCTGCTGCGCTCCCGCGCCGTGTCCGCCGTGCGCGCCGCCGTGCTCGAGCGCCACCCCGACGCCGAGCTGCACGAGCTGCCGGCGCAGGGCCTGCCCGTCGGTCAGCTGGCCGACGTCCTCGCCCCCTCGCTGTTCGGCACGCACCGGCTGGTCGTCGTCACGGGGGTGCACGAGGCCGCCGGCGCGCTCGTCGAGGCGCTCACCGGCTACACCAAGGACCCCGACCCCGACCTGACGCTCGTGGTCGTGCACTCCGGCGGGAAGCGCAACGAGGCGCTGGTCAAGGCCTTCACCGCCGCCGGGGCGGCCGTCGACGACTGCCCGAAGGTCAGCTCGGTGGGCGACCGGATCGCCTTCGTGCGCAACGAGGTCCGCTCGGCGGGTGGCCGGATCACCCCGGACGCGGCGTCGGCGCTGGTCGAGGCGATCGGTGCGGACCTGCGGCAGCTGTCCTCGGCGGCCACGCAGCTGGTCTCGGACTTCGGCGGCTCGATCGACGCCGACGCCGTCGCGCGGTTCCACCGCGGGCAGGCCGAGGTCACCGGCTTCACCGTCGCCGAGCGGGTTCTCGTCGGCGACCGGCAGGGCTCGTTGGAGATGCTGCGCTGGGCGCTGCAGCGCGGCGTCGCGCACGTGCTCATCGCCGACGCGATCGCCGACGGGGTGCGGACCGCGGCGCGGGTCTCCTCGGTCCGTAGCGCCAACCCCGGCGACCTGGCGCGCACGCTCAAGATGCCGCCGTGGAAGGTCAAGCGGGCGCAGTCGCAGGCGCGGGGCTGGAGCATCGAGGGCCTGCAGCAGGCGATCGGCGTGGCAGCCGAGCTCAATGCCGACGTCAAGGGTGCCGCTGCCAGCGCCGACTACGCACTCGAGAGCGCCATCCGGCGGATCGTCGCCATCAGGCGGGAGACCGGGCGCGGCGTGCGCGGCTGACCGCGGCGGACACGGGCGACCCCTGGGTGCGACGAGCCCCCGTCCCGCAAGGGGAGGGGGGCTCGTCGGACGGCATCGCGGACGCGGCCGGGGGTCAGCTGGAAAGGCCGGACAGCTGCTTGGCCATGCCCGACTTGCGGTTCGCGGCCTGGTTCTTGTGGATGACGCCCTTGCTGGCGGCCTTGTCCAGCGCCTTGCTGGCGGTCTGCAGCGCGGTCGTCGCGGCCGCGGCGTCCCCGGTGGCAGCGGCCGCGCGGAAGCGGCGGACGGCCGTCTTCAGGGCGGACTTGACGGCAACGTTGCGCTGACGCGCCTTCTCGTTGGTCTTGTTCCGCTTGATCTGGGACTTGATGTTCGCCACGCGTGAGCCTCGGGGGTGTCTCGGAGGGGGGTACTTCTGGACAATGCGTCCGGACGGCGTGCGTCAGCGGACCGGTCTGCCAAGATACCAGCGTCGCCTGGCCGGCCCCAACCCGCGGGTACGCGCCCGGGCCCCGGGCGTGCGCTGGACGAGGCGGCGGGCCGTGGGACGATGGGGGCACTGTGACGACTCCCGCCTACACCGACCCGGCCCGCATCCGGAACTTCTGCATCATCGCCCACATCGACCACGGCAAGTCGACGCTGGCCGACCGGATGCTCGAGGTCACCGGCCTCGTCGAGGGCCGTCACATGCGCGCCCAGTACCTCGACCGCATGGACATCGAGCGCGAGCGCGGCATCACCATCAAGGCGCAGAACGTGCGGCTGCCGTGGACCCCGCGGTCAGGAGCGCACAGCGGCACCGAGTACGTGCTCGACATGATCGACACCCCGGGGCACGTCGACTTCACCTACGAGGTGTCGCGGTCCCTGGCCGCCTGCGAGGGCGCGGTCCTCCTGGTCGACGCCGCACAGGGCATCGAGGCGCAGACGCTGGCCAACCTGTACCTGGCGCTGGAGAACGACCTCGCGATCATCCCGGTGCTGAACAAGATCGACCTGCCGGCCGCCCAGCCCGAGCGGTACGCCGAGGAGATCGCGCACATCATCGGCTGCGAGCCCGACGACGTCCTGCGGGTCAGCGGCAAGACCGGTGTCGGCGTCCCCGAGTTGCTGGACCGGATCGTCGAGGAGATCCCCGCCCCGACGGGCGTCGCCCAGGGGCCGGCCCGGGCGATGATCTTCGACTCCGTCTACGACATCTACCGCGGCGTCATCACCTACGTCCGCGTCGTCGACGGCCGGATCTCGGCCCGTGACAAGATCAAGATGATGTCGACCGGCGCGACCCACGAACTGCTGGAGATCGGCGTCATCTCCCCGGAGCCCAAGCCGGTCGAGAGCCTCGGCGTCGGCGAGGTCGGCTACTTCATCACCGGGGTGAAGGACGTCCGCCAGTCCCGGGTCGGTGACACGGTCACCCTGCAGCACAAGCCGGCGGCCGAGTCGATCGGCGGCTACCGCGACCCCAAGCCGATGGTCTACTCCGGCCTCTACCCGATCGACGGCAGCGAGTACCCGCTGCTGCGCGAGGCGCTGGACAAGCTGCTGCTCAACGACGCCGCGCTGACCTACGAGCCGGAGACGTCCGCCGCGCTCGGGTTCGGGTTCCGCGTCGGCTTCCTCGGCCTGCTGCACCTGGAGATCGTCCGCGAGCGGCTGGAGCGCGAGGCCGGCATCAGCCTCATCTCCACCGCGCCGAACGTCGTCTACCGGGTGGTCATGGAGGACGGCAGCGAGATCACCGTGACCAACCCCAGCGACTGGCCCGAGGGCAAGATCGACAAGGTCTTCGAGCCGATCGTCAACGCGACGATCATCGCGCCCAGCGACTACACCGGCGCGATCATGGAGCTGTGCCAGAGCCGCCGCGGGCAGCTCGGCGGTATGGATTACCTGAGCGAGTCGCGGGTCGAGCTGCGCTACACGCTGCCCCTCGGTGAGATCATCTTCGACTTCTTCGACGCGCTGAAGTCGCGCACCCGCGGCTACGCCAGCCTCGACTACGCCGAGGCCGGCGAGCAGGAGTCGTCGCTGGTCAAGGTGGACATCCTGCTGCAGGGCGAGGCCGTCGACGCGTTCAGCGCGATCGTGCACAAGGACAAGGCCTACAGCTACGGCGTGATGATGGCCGGCAAGCTGCGCGAGCTCATCCCGCGGCAGCAGTTCGAGGTGCCCATCCAGGCCGCCGTCGGCTCCCGGGTCATCGCCCGCGAGACGGTCCGCGCCATCCGCAAGGACGTCCTCGCCAAGTGCTACGGCGGTGACATCTCCCGCAAGCGGAAGCTGCTGGAGAAGCAGAAGGAGGGCAAGAAGCGGATGAAGATGGTCGGCCGCGTCGAGGTCCCCCAGGAGGCCTTCGTGGCCGCGCTCTCCACCAACGAGTCCACCGCCTCCAAGAAGTGACCCGCGGCCGCCTCGACGCGGTCTGCGTCTCCGGCTCCGACCTGCTCCCGTTGCCCGGCCGGCGCCCGAACCGGAGCGGCATCGACAAGCGGCCGGTCGCCGGGCGGGTCGCCGTCCACCTGCTCGGCCTGGACGGCGACGTCCAGGTCAACCGCAGGTACCACGGCGGCGAGGGCCAGGCGGTCTACGCCTACGCTCAGGAGGACGCCGGCTGGTGGGCCGCCGAGCTGGACCGCGAGCTGCCGGCCGGCCGGTTCGGCGAGAACCTGCGGACGACGGGCCTGGACCTCACCGGCGCGGTGCTGGGTGAGCGCTGGCGGGTCGGGACGGCGCTGCTCGAGGTGACCTCCTGCCGGATCCCGTGCGCCAACTTCGAGCGCTTCTGGGGCGTGCCGCAGCTGGTCAAGCGGTTCACCGCCCGCGGTGCCAGCGGCGCCTATCTGCGGGTGCTCGAGACCGGGGACGTCGGCGCGGGCGACGCCGTCGAGGTGGTCTCCCGACCCGACCACGGCGTCACCGTGGGCCAGCTGTTCCGGGCGACGACCACCCAGCGGCGCCGGCTGCCGGAGATCGCCCCCGCCCTCGAGCACCTGCCGCTCAGGGACCGACCGAAGGTCGCGGCCCGGATCCAGAAGCGGCTCGCCGCCACGGCCTGACCGGCCCGGCGCCTCCCGCGCCCGTGGTCCGCATCGCCGCCGGCCGGTCCGCACTCCATCAGCGTGCTCGTCACCGGTCCGGCGCGGGAGCCTGGCGCCGCGGGCCTGCGGTCCTTCCGCTGCCCGCTCCCCGGTTCCACCATCGGGGGGCATCGGACAGCTGGCCGCCGGGAGGTACCGATGACACGAGCAGCGTCCCCGCAGGGCGTCCCGGTGCAGCGACGCGGGTCCCCCGACGTCGACGTGCTGGTCGTGGGCGCCGGCCCGACCGGCCTCACGCTGGCCTGCGACCTGCGCCGCCGCGGTCTGGCCGTCCGGGTGGTCGAGCGGCTGCCGCAGCCGGAGCCCAAGTCGCGCGGCAAGGGCGTGCAGCCACGCACCCTTGAGGTGTTCGACGACCTGGGCGTCGTCGACCGGGTGCTCGAGGCCGGCTGGTCCCGCGACCTGCGGGTGCGCTGGTACGTCCAGCGGGAGCTGCTCGTCGACCTGCGCCTGCCGGGGCGCGACCCGCTGCCCGACACCCCGCACCCGAACCTCGTGCTCATCCCGCAGTGGCGCACCGAGCAGGTGCTGCGCGAGCGGCTGACGGAGCTGGGCGGAACGGTCGAGGAGGGCCGCGAGCTGGTGGACCTGGAGCAGCAGGAGGACGGCGTCCTCGCCCGCGTCGCGACGTCCCCCGCCGGCGTCGCGGAGACGATCCGGGCCGCCTGGGTGGTGGGCTGCGACGGCGGCCACAGCCGGGTGCGGGATCTGCTGGGGCTGGCGCTGGAGGGGGACTCGCGCGCGGAGCGCTTCCTGTTCGGCGACGTGGAGGTCGACGGGCTGGAGCCGGCCGACAGCGGGTACGTGTGGTTCGACGGTGGTGAGTACCTCGCGGCCAGCCCGTTCCGCGGACTGCGCTCGTGGCAGGTGCAGGCCAGCCTGCCCGCGGGAACCCTGGAGCCCGAGTCGCTGGAGCTGCTGCAGCGGCTGTTCACCGAGCGCAGCGGGCTGTCGCACGTCCGCCTCTCCTCCCCGACCTGGCTGTCCACCTGGCACAGCAACGTGCGGCTGGTCGACCGCTACCGGGTGGGCCGGGTGCTGGTGGCCGGGGACGCCGCGCACCTGCACAGCCCCGTCGGCGGCCAGGGGATGAACACCGGCGTCCAGGACGCGTACAACCTCGGCTGGAAGCTCGCGCTGGTGGTCCGGGGCCGCGCACCCGACCGCCTCCTCGACACCTACGAGGAGGAGCGCCGGCCCATCGCGCAGGCCGTGCTGAGCGGCAGCGACCTCGGATACCGCGCGGTCTTCGGCGCCGACCCGGTCACCACCTTCCTCCGCGAGCACGTCCTGACCCCCGCGCTGCGGGTCCCGGCCGTGCAGCGGGCCATCCTCGGGGGCGTCAGCGAGCTGGACCTGCACCACCGGGGCAGCTCCCTGGCGGAGGAGCACGGCACGCCGCTGACCGCCACCCGCTGGAGCCCCGGCCACGACGACGAGCGCGCCGACGCGGTGGACCGGCTCCGCTTCGCCCGGGGCGTCCACGCGGGCGACCGGGCCCCGGACGGCGTCGTCCGGGACGCGTCCACCGGGCGAACCGGGCGGCTGTTCGACGCCTTCCGCGGTCCGCACGCCACCCTGCTGCTGTTCGACGGCGACGCCCGCACCGACGACGGCTACGCCTCGCTCGCCGGGATCGCCGACGGCGTCGAGCGGCTGTTCGGCGCCGACGTCCGCCCGTGGGTGGTGGTGTGGGGACCGCAGCCGCCCGCCGAGCTGGCCGGGCGGCGGGTGCTCCTCGACCCGGACGGCGAGACGCACCGGCGCTACGGTGCGACCGCCGAGGCCCTGTACCTGATCCGCCCGGACGGCTACGTCGGGCTGCGCGCCCAGCCGGCCTCGGAGGAGGTCCTCGTCCGGTACCTGAGGCGGGTGTTCGACCGCGCCGGAGCCGACGTCCCGCAGCCGGAGTCCGCCTCGTCGACGGGGAGCTCGCGCTGAGGTCCGACGGGACGCGAGGGGTCCGCCGAGTGGGCCGGGGCGCGGCACTCCGACGTCCGGTCCTCAGCCGGGGCACCGAGCCCTCCGCGGGCCGACCTCGGAGCAGGGCGGCCCGCCGACTCAGGAGTCCAGCAGGAGCCTGAGCTCGTCGCGCACGGCCGAGAGGTCGACCCCGCGGTCGTGCAGCACCTTGGCCGCCAGCCCCTGACCCTCACGGAGCAGGCCGAGCACGATGTGCCCGTCGGTGATGGTCCTCGCGCGCATCGCCAACGCCTCGCGCAGCGACAGCTCGAGCACCTTCTTCGCGCGGGACGTGAAGGGGATGTGCGCGGGGCTCCTGGGCAGCCGGCCGCGGCGCGGGGCGTCCAGTGCGCCCGGGCCGAAGGTCGCCTCGGCGACGTCCCGGACGGCGTCCAGGTCGATGCCCAGGGTCCGTAGCGCCTCGGCGTCGAGCTCCGCGGTCCTGAGGTGGGCGGCGACCGCCTCGGCCACCTCGTCGTGGTCGAGCCCGTGCCGGCGCAGGACGGCCGTCGTCGGGGTGTCCAGCCGCAGCTGGGCGAGCAGCAGGTGCTCGGTGCCGATGTGGCCGTGCCGGAGGGCACGGGCCTCCTCCTGCGCCAGCACGACGACCTGGCGGGCGTCGGCGGTGAAGCGTTCGAACACGGTCAGTCCCTCCGCCGGAGCGGCCCGCGGCCGCCTGCGTGCTTCTTGTGCACCGCCTGCCTCGTGACGCCCAGCAGGTGGGCGATCTGCTCCCAGGTCCAGCCCTGGTCCCGGGCGTTCTCCACCTGCAGGACCTCCAGCCGCTCGACGAGGGTCCGCAGCGCGCGGACCGCCTTCAGCCCGACCGCGGGGTCGCGGCTGCTGGCGGCGGAGGCCACCTGTGCTGTGTCGGCCATGACGTCAACTGTCGTTGACGCAACGAGCCGTGTCAACTGTCGTTGACGCGGCAGGGTGTCAGTGGATTTGGTGGTGGGTGACGGTGCGTTCGCGGTCGACCAGCCAGCGGTCGTCCTCCGGGTAGAAGACGGCGGTCGAGACGTCGTCCCCGGCGAAGGCGCGGACGGCGTCCAGCGAGGTCCAGAAGCTGAGGGTGACGACCTCGGTACGGCCGTCGTCGAGGTCCCGGGTGAGCAGGTGCGCCTCGAGGTTCCCGGGAGTGGCGCGGTACTGCGCGATGCCGGTGTCGCGGACGTAGGCGACGTAGGCGTCGCGGTCCTCGGTGCGGACCCAGCCGCGCCAGGTGCGGGCGATCATCGTCCACCCCTCCTCGAGGGTTCAGGCCACGGCTGCCTCGTCGCCTCCGGTCAGCCGCAGCAGGTCGGCGTAGGTGAGCGAGACCATCGTGTGGTGGTCGCCACCGCCGGCCCAGAGCAGTGGGTGCGCCGCGAGGTCGACGTCGACCAGCGCGCGCAGCGGGGCGGGGTGGCCGGTCGGTGCCACCCCGCCGACCTCCTGGCCGGTCGCCGCGAGGACGAGGTCCGGCGAGGCCCGCCGCACCCGCCGCGCGCCGACCAGGGCCGCCACCTTCGCCGTTTCCACGCGGTGCGCGCCGCTGGCCAGCACCAGCAGCGGGGCGCCGTCGGCGTCGAACACGAGGCTGTTGGCGATGGCGCCCACCGCGCAGCCGAGCGCCGCGGCCGCGGCGGCTGCCGTCGGCACCGGCTGGTCGAAGCGGCGCACCTCGGCGTCCACCCCGGCCTCGCGGAGCGCGGCGACCACCCGGTCGACCGGGCTCCCGGTGCTGCCCCCGGGTCCGCTCCCGCCCGGCGGAGCCGGGGTGGCAGCAGAGTCGCTCACAGGGTGAAGACGATCTTCCCCGCAGTCCGGCCCTCGAGCATGCGCTCGAAGCCCTCGCGCGCCTGCGCCAGCGGCAGCTCGACGTCGATCACCGGGCGGACGCCGGTGGCCGTGCACATCCGCAGGAGCGCCTCGAGCTCCTCACGGGTGCCCATCGTCGAGCCGATGACCGACAGCTGGGTGAAGAACACCCGGTTCAGCTCGGCACCGGGGTTGGCGCCGGTGGTCGCGCCGGAGATGACGATGACGCCGCCGGGCTTGAGCGACTTGACGCTGTGGCTCCAGGTCGCCTCGCCGACGGTCTCCATCACGCCGTCCACCCGCTCGGGCAGCCGGGCGCCGGTCTCGAACGCCTGATCCGCACCGAGGTCGAGGGCGCCCTGCCGCTTCTCCTCGCTGCGGCCGGTCACCCACACCCGGAAGCCGGCGGCCTTGCCGAGCACGACCAGCGCGGTGGCGACGCCGCCGCTGGCGCCCTGCACGAGCACGGTCTGGCCCGGCCGCAGCCCGGACTTCACGAAGAGCATCCGGTAGGCGGTCAGCCAGGCGGTGGGCAGGCACGCGGCCTCGGCGAGGGACAGCTCGGCCGGCTTGCGCAGCACGTTGCGCCGGGGGACGGCGACCCGCTCGGCCATCGTGCCCTGGTGGAGCTCGGAGAACAGCGTGCGCTTGGGGTCGAGCGTCTCGTCCCCGATCCAGTCCGGGCTCGCGACGACGCCGTGGACGACGACCTCGTTGCCGTCCTCGTCGAGCCCGGCCGCGTCGGTGCCCAGGATCATCGGCATCCGCTCCTGCGGCAGCCCGACCCCGCGCAGGCTGAACAGGTCGTGGTGGTTCAGCGAGACGGCCTTGACCTGCACCGTCGTCCAGCCGTCGGACACCTCCGGCTCGGGGCGCTCACCGACCTCCAGGACGGAGAGCGGGTCCTTCGGGGCGGGCGTCGAGACGAAGGCAGCGAGCATGGTCGGACGCTAACGGAGGGACCCACCGGCGGCGACGTCGGGCCGCGCCCGCAGGGGTGGGCAGGACCGTCGCCGTCCGGGACCATCCGAGGTCCAGGCCCTGCCGACCGGAGACGGCGATGACCGTGCCCACACCACCGCAGCCCCTGCTCGTCGACGCCCGCAACGCCGAGATGGCCAGCGCCTGGAACGGCGAGGAGGGCGCGGACTGGGCGGCACGGGCCGACCGCTTCGACGCGGCCTCGGCGGCCTTCGACCCGGCGCTGTTCGCCGCGGCCGGGACCGGCGCGGCCGACCGGGTGCTCGACGTGGGGTGCGGCGCGGGGGTCTCGACCCGCGCGGCGGCGCGCGCGGCGCCCAGCGGGCACGCGACCGGGATCGACCTGTCGGCTCCGCTGCTGGCCGAGGCGCGCCGGCGCAGCGCGGCCGCGGGGCTGGCCAACACGACGTTCCTCCAGGGTGACGCCCAGGTGCACCCCTTCGAGCCCGCGGCGTTCGACGTCGTCGTCAGCCGGTTCGGGGTGATGTTCTTCGGCGATCCGGTGGCGGCCTTCGGCAACGTGGCGCGGGCCCTGCGCCCAGGCGGGCGGCTGGCGGTGCTGTCGTGGCAGCCGCTGGCCCGCAACGAGTGGCTGCTCGTGCTCCGCCGGACCCTGGCCGCCGGCCGACCGCTGCCCGAACCGCCGGGGGACGCTCCCGGGCCGTTCGGCCTGTCCGACCCCGACCACGTCCGCCGGGTCCTGGCCGCCGCGGGGTTCGGGTCGGTCCACCTCGCCGAGGTGCCGGGAGCAGTGCGGCTGGGCGCCGACGCCGAGGACGCGTTCGACTTCGTCTCCGGGCTGGGGATGGCCCGGGGCCTCCTCGGCGGGCTCGACGACGGCGCCCGGCGGGCCGTGCTCGACGAGCTGCGGGCCGCGCTGGCCGAGCACGCGACACCCGACGGGGTCCTGCTCGGTGCGGCCGCCTGGCTGACCACCGCCCACCGGGGTGCAGCGGTCGGCTGAGTCAGCTGGGCCGGCGAGTGAGCAGTTGCCGTCGGCGACACGCACGCACACGCCGGGCGGAACGGCCGCAACTCCCCACTCGGCAGGCGGCCAGCGGACGATGACACGCCCTCCGCTTCCGCGCCTCGGTCCGCTCCTCGCTCGCTGGCGCTCGCTGCGATGCTCCCGAGCCTGTCAGCGGACGATGACACCTGTCCGCTTCCGCGCCTCGGTCCGCGCCTCGCTCGCTGGCGCTCGCTGCGATGCCCCTCGAGGGCGGCTGTCAGCGGACGACGACCCGTGTCCGCTTCCGCGCCTCGGTCCGCGCCTCGCTCGCTGGCGCTCGCTGCGATGCCCCTCGAGGGCGGCTGTCAGCGGACGATGACGACGTGCTCCCCGCGCGGCACGAACTCGCCGATCACCGGGGCGCCCGGCACCTCGCCGCCCAGCAGCAGCCCGCCGGAGGTCTGCGCGTCCGCCAGCAGCAGCGCCTCGTCCTCGGAGACGGCGGACAGGTCGGTGTGCGGGCGGACCCAGTCGAGGTTGCGCCGGGTGCCGCCGGAGACGAAGCCCGTAGCCAGCGCCTCTCGCGCCCCGGTCAGGTAGGGGACGGCGGCGGCGTCGACCACCGCGGTCACCCCGCTGGCCCGGGCCATCTTGTAGAGGTGGCCGAGCAGGCCGAAGCCGGTGACGTCGGTGCCGGCGCGGATCCCGGCGGCGACCGCGGCCCGGCCGGCGTCGCGGTTCAGGGTCGTCATCGCGGCCACCGCCTCCTCCGACACCTCGCCGGTGGCCTTCATCCGGTTGTTCAGCACGCCGATGCCCAGCGGCTTGGTCAGCGACAGCGGCGTCCCGGCGAGCGCCGCGGAGTTGGTGATCACCCGGTCGACGTCGACGACGCCGGTCACCGCCATGCCGTACTTGGGCTCGGGGTCGTCGATGGAGTGCCCGCCGCCGACGTGGCAGCCGGCCTCCTGCGCGGCCTCGAGCCCGCCGCGCAGCACCTCGGCGGCGAGCTCGGCGGGCAGCACGTCCCGCGGCCAGCCGAGCAGGTTCACCGCGACGACGGGCGTGCCGCCCATGGCGTAGACGTCGGAGAGCGCGTTGGTCGCCGCGATCCGGCCGAAGGTGTGGGCGTCGTCGACGACGGGGGTGAAGAAGTCGGTGGTGAGCACGATGCCCTGCCCGCCGGCGATCCGGACGACGGCCGCGTCGTCGCCGTCGTCCAGGCCGATGACCAGCTCCGCGGCCGGATCGGCCGGGCCGGCCGCGGTCAGGCCGGCCACCACGGCCTCCAGCTCGCCGGGCGGGATCTTGCAGGCACAGCCGCCGCCGTGCGCGTACTGGGTCAGCCGGGTGCGGGCGGGCGGCGCCTCCTGAGCAATTGCCACCAGGCCACCGTAGGCTCCCCGGCGGAGGCGTCAGGGTGTCTGGTGGCCCCCGCGGCCTCTAAAGCCGACGTGGCCGAGCATCTCGGTCAGGCGGGTTCGATTCCCGTCCGCCTCCGCCGACCCCGCCCGCCCGCGGGCCGCCGTCCCGACCGGGGCGCGGCCCGCCAGGGCCGCGGGCACCGGCTGCGACCTACGCTCGGCGCCGATGAGGAACGACCCGCGGCGGCAGGTGCCGCGCACCGACGCGTTGCTCGCCGACCCGCAGCTGGTCGCCGCCGCCGACCGGCTGGGCCGCGACCTGGTCAAGGCGGCCGTCCAGGACGTCCAGCGGCGCGTCCGCGACGGCGTGCTCGCCCCCGGCGACGCCGTGCCCGCCGTCCTGGCCGCCTTGCCGGCGACGGCCGGCAGCCTGCGGCCGGTGCTCAACGCGACCGGCGTCCTCGTGCACACCAACCTGGGGCGCGCGCCGCTGTCCCCGGCCGCGGTGGCGGCGGTCGTCGCCGCCAGCGGCACCACCGACGTCGAGCTCGACCTGGTCACCGGCCGGCGCGGACCCCGGGGCGAGGCAGCGCTGGCCGCGCTGGTCGACGCCGTCCCGGCCGCGGAGGCCGCCCTGGTGGTGAACAACTGCGCCGCCGCGCTGGCGCTGGTGGCCACCGCGCTCGGCGGCGAGCTGGTCATCGCCCGCGGCGAGCTGGTCGAGATCGGCGACGGCTTCCGCATCCCCGAGCTGCTCGAGGCCACCGGTGCCCGGCTCCGCGAGGTCGGGACGACGAACCGGGTCGCGCTCGAGGACTACCGGCGCGTGCTTGGCCCCGGCACCGGCGCGGTGCTCAAGGTGCACCCGTCGAACTTCGTGGTGCGCGGCTTCACCCGCTCGGTGCCGGTGGCCGAGCTCGCCGCGGGGCTGGCCGGCAGCGGGGTCCCGCTGGTGGCCGACGTCGGCTCCGGCCTGCTGCGCCCGCACCCGGTGCTGCCCGACGAGCCGGACCTGCAGACCACCCTCGCCGACGGCGCCGACCTGGTGCTGGCCAGCGGCGACAAGCTGCTCGGCGGGCCGCAGGCCGGGATCGTGCTCGGCCGCGCCGACCTGGTGCAGCGGCTGCGGCGGCACCCGCTCTACCGGGCGCTCCGCGTGGACAAGACGACGCTGGCCGCGCTGGAGGCCACGCTGCGCGGCCCGCAGCCGCCGGTGCAGCAGATGCTCGCCGCGGACGTCGACGGCCTGCGCCGCCGCGCCGCCGCGGTCGCCGCCCGGTTGACGGTCGCCGGGCTGGACGCGGTCGCGGTCGACTCGCAGGCCCGCGTCGGCGGGGGAGGGGCGCCGGAGCACCCGCTGCCCAGCGCCGCGGTGTCACTGCCCGCCGGGTTCGCGGTGCCGCTGCGCGCCGGGACGCCCCCGGTGGTCGGGTACCTCGCGGGGGACCGCACCCTGCTCGACCTCCGCAGCCTGCGCACCGAGGACGACGAGGCGCTGGCCGCCGCGGTGCTGGAGGTGGCCCGCCGGTGGACGTGATCGCGACCGCGGGCCACGTCGACCACGGCAAGTCCACGCTGGTCCGCGCGCTCACCGGCATGGAGCCCGACCGGTGGGAGGAGGAGCGCCGCCGCGGCCTGACCATCGACCTCGGCTTCGCGTGGACCACGCTGCCCTCCGGGCGCCGGCTCGCGGTCGTCGACGTGCCCGGTCACGAGCGCTTCGTCGGCAACATGCTCGCCGGCGTCGGCTCGGTGCCCGCCGCGCTGGTCGTGGTCGCGGCCGACGACGGCTGGTCGGCGCAGACTGCCGAGCACGTCGCCGTCCTCGACGCGCTCGGCGTGCGGCACGCGCTGCTCGCCGTCACCAAGGCCGACCTCGCCGACCCCGCCCCGGTGCTCGCCGACGTGCGCGAGCGGCTGGCCGCGACCTCGATGGGGAACGGGCCGATGGGCGAGGTCCCGGGGGTGGCGGTCAGCGCCGCCACCGGCGCGGGTGTGCCGGACGTCGTCGCCGCGCTGGAGGCGGTGCTCGCCGGGTTGCCGGCGCCGGACCGGGACGCGCCGGTGCGGCTGTGGATCGACCGCGCCTTCCCGGTCACGGGCGCCGGCACGGTGGTCACCGGGACCCTCGCCGCCGGCCGCGTCGCCGCCGGGGACCGGCTGCAGCTCGGCGACCGCGAGGTCGGCGTCCGCGGCGTGCACTCCCTGGGGCAGCCGGTCGAGCGGGCCCAGGCCACCGCACGGGTGGCCCTGAACTTGCGCGGCACGTCCGTCGAGGAGCTGTCCCGCGGTGACGCCCTGCTCACCCCCGGGGCGTTCCGCTCGACAGCCGAGCTCGACGTCACCCTGGCCCGCGCGCCGGAGGACCGGCTGCCCGCGGAGGTCGTCGTGCACGTCGGCTCGGCCGCGGTCGGCGCGCGGCTGCGCCCGCTGGACGGGGCGGCGGTGCGGCTGCGGCTGGCCACACCGCTGCCGCTGCGGGTCGGCGACCGGCTGCTGCTGCGCGACCCCGGCGCCCGCCGGGTGCTGGGCGCCGGGGTCCGGGACGTCGACCCGCCGGAGCTGCGCCGCCGCGGTGCGGCCCGCCGCCGCGCCGAGGAGCTGGCCGCCCGGCCCGCCGGCACGGCCGGGGCCGCCGCCGAGCTGGCTCGTCGCCGGTTCGTGCGGGCAGCCGACTTCGCCGCGATGGGCTGGCCGGTGCCGGAGGAGGCGACGGCCGTGGGGCCCTGGCTGCTCGCGCCCGGGCTGGTCGACGAGCTGGCCGCCGCGCTGCCGGGGATCGTCGCCCGCTACCGGCAGCTGCGCCCGCTGGAGGCCGGCCCGCCGGTGGCCGTCGCCCGCCGGGCCCTGGAGCTGCCCGACGACGAGCTGGTGCCGGCCGTCGTCCGCCCGCCGCTGGCCCTGCGCGCGGGGCGGGTGGTCGTCGCGGCGGCGGGCCTGCCCGCGGAGGTGCAGCAGGCCGTCGACGGCATCCGTGCCCGGCTGGCCGCCGACCCGTTCGCCGCGCCGGACGCCGAGGAGCTGCGCGCCGCCGGGCTGGGCCCGCGGGAGCTGGCCGCCGCGGTCCGCGACGGGCAGCTGGTGAAGATCGCCGACGGGGTCCACCTGGCGCCGGGGTTCGAGGCGCAGGCGCGGGCACGGCTGGCCGGCGTCCCCGCGCCTTTCACGCTGAGCCAGGCCCGCGCGGCGTGGGGGACCAGCCGGCGGGTCGCCGTTCCGCTGATGGAGTGGCTGGACGCCCGCGGCGTCACCGAGCGACTGCCGGACAACACCCGCCGGCTGCGCTGAACCCGTTCCCCCCAGCGACCCCGGACGCCGCACCGAACCCGCCCGTCGGGGCCACCACCGCGGGCACGATGTCGGGCATGGCCGAACCCCCTGAGCACCGTCACCACGCCATCGACTACGTCGAGCTCACCGTTCCCGACATCACGGAGGCGAAGCGGTTCTATGCCGATGCCTTCGGCTGGGAGTTCACCGACTACGGCGGCCAGTACGCCGGGATCCGCGACGGGTCCGGACCGGAGGTCGGAGGCCTCGCGCTCGGCACCGACGTGCGCCCGGGAGGGCCCCTGGTCCTGCTGTACTCGGCTGATCTGGACCAGACCCTCGCGTCGGTGACGTCCGCCGGGGGCCGGGTGGTCAACGGCCCCTACGGGTTCCCCGGTGGACGACGGTTCCACTTCCAGGACCCGAGCGGCAACGAGCTCGGCGTCTGGTCGGAGGTCTGAGCGCAGCCCCTCGGGTTCCGCTCACCGACCGACAGGCCATCACCAGGTGCGCTCGACGGCGGCGCCGTGCGCGGCCTGGCGCCCGATGGGAGCGCCACCACGGGCTCGATCGACGTCTGGCCGGGCGTCAGCCGCCGGCCTCGCGCAGGAACACCTCCCGCTCGTCACTCGCGTCCGCAGCCGGGACGGGAGAGGTGTCGACGCCCTCGACCGTGTCCTCGAGCCGCACGGGCTCGGGCAGGGAACGGAACCGCTCGTGATCGTCGGGCTCGGTCATGCCCGGAGGGTCCTCCCGCCGGTGGGCCGGGGCAAGGACACACCCGGCGAACGCCATGAGTGCATGCTCGGTGACCTGACGTGATGCGGTGATCGACTTCAGCAACGGTTCCGTCTTCGAGCTCGACCCCGCCTCGCCGCAGGAGCTCGGCCCCGAGGTGGCGCCGCTGCTCGTCCCGGGTGAGCAGGTCGCCGCCTGCTTCGAGGCCGTGCGCGACTTCGTCGTCTTCACCGACAAGCGGCTGATCACCGTCGACGTCCGGGGCACGACCGGTCGCAGGAGAGACTTCACCTCGCTGCCGTACAGCAAGGTGCAGGCCTTCTCGATCGAGACCGCGGGCACCTTCGACCTCGACGCCGAGCGCGACCTGTGGGTCAGCGGTCTGGGCAAGGTCCGGTTGGAGTTCGAGGGCGACGCCGACATCCGCGGCCTCGGGCAGGTGATCGCGGGCTTCGTGCCCTGAGGCCTCCTCCGGCGGATGCTCGGGCCCTGCTCACACCTGTGAGCAGGGCCCGAGCCTCCGGGGACCCCAGTCCGTTGCAGCGGGCCGGACGCTTCTCCCGCAAGGCAGCAATGGCCTCCTGGCCCTTGTCGCCAGCGAAAACGGTCCGAGCGCGCCAGCGGCTGCCCGGCGAGCCGCGCAGCCGCTGGCGCGCAGCAGCCACGTGGTCTGGCTGCGCCGCCCGCCGCCCCGGTGAGGTCCATGCCGGAGCAGAAGCCCTGCCCGTGTGGTCGAGCGACAACCCGCACCTCGTCGTCGGCGAGCGCATCGGCCAGTGCGCTCCGCAGCCGGGTGCACGGGGAGCACACTGGGATGAGATGAACACCGTCCTGCCGCTGCTCGAGGCCCCGCCGCGGACCCTGCAGCTCCCCGACAGCGCCCGCGACGGGCTGGCCCGCACGCCCTTCGGGCTCTACGTGCACGTGCCCTTCTGCGCGACCCGCTGCGGCTACTGCGACTACAACACCTACACCGCCGACGAACTGGGTCCCGGCGCCAGCCGGGCCGAGTACGCCGGCACCGCGATCGCCGAGCTCCGGCAGGCCGCGGAGACCCTGGGCCCGGACCTGCCGACCGTCTCCACCGTCTTCGTCGGCGGCGGCACCCCCACGCTGCTGGCAGCCGACGACCTGGCCGCCGTCCTGACCGAGGTGCGCCGGCTGTTCCCGGTCGCCCCCGCCGTCGAGGTCACCACCGAGGCCAACCCCGAGACCGTGACGCCGGCGTCCCTCGCCACGCTGCGCGAGGCCGGCTTCACCCGGATCAGCCTGGGCATGCAGTCCGCGGCCGAGCACGTGCTCGCCGTCCTCGACCGGCGGCACACCCCTGGCCGCGCCGTCGAGGCGGCCCGCGAGGCCCACGCGGCCGGCTTCGAGCACGTCAACCTCGACCTGATCTACGGAACGCCGGGGGAGACCGACGCCGACTGGGCCGCCTCGCTCGACGCCGTCCTCACCGCTCCGGTCGACCACGTCAGCGCCTACGCCCTCATCGTCGAGGAGGGCACCCGGCTGGCCCGCCGCATCCACCGCGGCGAGCTGCCGATGCCCGACGACGACGTCCTCGCCGACCGCTACGAGCAGGCCGACGCGACCCTGCGCGCCGCCGGCTTCGACTGGTACGAGGTCTCCAACTGGGCCCGCGGCGAGGCCGCCCGCTGCCGGCACAACGAGCTGTACTGGGCCAACGCCAACTGGTGGGGCGTCGGGCCGGGCGCGCACAGCCACGTCGGCGGGCTGCGCTGGTGGAACGTCAAGCACCCGGCCGCGTACGCCGGCCGGTTGCTGCGCGGGGAGAGCCCGGTGCAGGACACCGAGCTGCTCGACGACGACGACCGCGCGCTGGAGACCGTCATGCTCGGGCTGCGGCTGCGCGAGGGGCTGCCGCTGACCGCGCTGTCGGGGGTCGGCCGGGCCCGCGCCGCCGACGCCGTCGCCCGCGGGCTCCTCGAGCCGGACGAGCACGCCGCCGGCCGCGCCGTCCTCACCGACCGCGGCCGCCTGCTCGCCGACGCCCTCGTCCGGGACCTCACGGATTGAAGGACCCCGTCCTCCTCACGCCTCGCAAGCTCGGCGCGAGCCTCTGGACGGGGCCTCGGTGGGACGCTGACAGATGTCAGACGGAGATCGCGACGTCCCGCACTACTGCGGACGGATCCCTGACCAGCAGGCTCGTCGTGTGCCTCCCGACGCCCTCGCCCTCACCGACCTGACCGTCCGCCACGGCGACGTCCTCGCCGTCGACGGCCTCGACCTGCGCATCGGCCGTGGCGAGACCGTCGCGCTGCTCGGCCCCAACGGCGCGGGCAAGTCCACCACCGTGAGCGCCGTCCTCGGGCTGCTGCGCCCCCACGCGGGCACCGTCCGGGTGCTCGGCCGCGCCCCGGCCGACGCCGTCCGCGCCGGCTGCGTCGGCGCGATGCTCCAGCACGGCGGCCTGCCCGGTGAGGCGCGCGCCGGCGAGGTGCTGCAGCTGGTCCGCCGCAGCTACGCCGACGCGTGGCCGCTCGACGACCTGGTCGCCACCACCGGCATCGGCGGGCTGCTCGACCGCGACGTCGACGCGCTGTCCGGCGGCCAGCGGCAGCGGGTGCTGCTGGCGCTCGCGCTGGCCGGTCAGCCGCCGCTGCTGCTCCTCGACGAACCGACCTCGGCCATGGACGTCGAGGGCCGCCGCGCCTTCTGGGCGACGATGCGCGACCTCGCCGCCCGCGGCACGACCGTCGTCTTCGCCACCCACCACCTCGAGGAGGCCGACGCCGTCGCCGACCGGGTCGTGGTGATGGCCAGGGGCCGGGTCGTCGCCGACGGGCCCTCCGCAGGGCTCCGGTCGGCCGTCGCCGGGCGCACCGTCCGCTTCTCCGCCTCCGACGGGTCGACCTTCGACCGCGTGCCCGGCGTCACCGGCGCCACCCGGCTGGGCGGCACGGTCGCGCTCGCCACCACCGACGTCGAGGCCACCCTCCGTGCGCTGCTCGCCGACGGCGTCCCCCTCGACGACCTCGAGGTCCGCGGCGCCAGCCTCGAGGACGCCGTCCTGTCGCTGGTGGGAGGCGGGCGGTGAACCCGCTGTTCGTCTTCCAGCTGCGCCGGGTGGCGCGCAACCGGCAGTTCCTGTTCTTCACCGTGCTGCTGCCGGCGCTCTTCACGGTCTTCTTCACCCGGGTCTTCGCCGGGACGGCAGGCGGCGTCAGCCCCGAGCAGGCGGTGGCCACGATGGTCTCGATGATGGCCTACGGCGCGGTCGGGGCGGCCCTCGGCGCGACCGTCCGGCTCTCCTTCGACCGGGCGTCGGGCTGGCTGCGCCAGCTGCGGGTCACCCCGGTGCCGCAGACGTCGGTGGTCGCCGTCGACGTGGCCGTCGGGATGCTGCTGACCCTGCCGCCGCTGGTCGTCGTCGCGCTCACCGGCCGGTTCGTCAACGGCGTGCACCTCGCGCCGGGCGAGTGGGTCGGCCTGATCGGCGTCCTGTGGCTCGGGTCGGCGGTGTTCGTCGCCCTCGGCCTGCTGCTCGGCTGGGCCCTGGAGGAGAAGGCCGCCGGCGGCGCGATCGGCATCGTCGGGACCGTGCTGGCGGCGCTGGGTGGGCTGTGGGTGCCGGTCGAGCTCTTCCCCTCCGGTCTGCGCGCCGTGGCGCACGGCCTGCCGTCGTACTGGTACGCCGAGACCGGCCGCGCCGCCGCCGCCGGAGAGCTGCCGCCGGTGCTCGCCGTCGGGGCGCTGGTCGGGTTCACCGCGGTGTTCGCCGCCCTCGCGGTCCTGGTGGCGCGGCGGCGTCCGCTGGCCGCCGTCGCGGGCTGATGGAGCTACGGTCGGGCGCCGTGGACCCCCGCCCTCGCTGGTACCGCATCGGCTGGGCGCTGCCCTGGCTGCTGTTCCAGTTCTTCCCGCTCGCCGACCTGGTCACCACCGACCGGCCACTGGCCGTCCGGCTGGTCGCCGGCGCCGGCCTGCTGGTCTTCACCGTCGTCTACCTCGACGTCTTCCGGCGGGCCTTCGGCGGCGGCTGCTGGAGCGGGTCGGTGCTGGGCCGGCTGGCCGTCGTCGCCGGGCTCGGCGTCACGCTCGCCGTCTGGATGGGGCCGTCGTGGGCCGGGCTGCTGATCTACGTGTCGGCGGCCTCGGCGGCAGCGCTGCCGACGCGGTGGGTGTGGCCGGCCGTCGTCGCGGCGGCGGCCGTGTGCGCGGCGGTGCTCGTCCTCGACGGCGAAGGCGGGCTGCTGATCCTGCCGGTGCTGTGCCTGCTGACCGCGTTCGCGCTGCGGGGCACCCGGCACCTGGTCTCGGTGAACGCGGAGCTGGCCGAGGCGCGGGAGGAGCTGGCGCGCAACGCCGTCGCCGAGGAGCGGCTGCGCTTCGCCCGCGACCTGCACGACCTGCTCGGCCACAGCCTGTCGCTCATCGCGCTCAAGAGCGAGCTGGCCGGTCGGCTCGCCGAGGTCGACCCCGCGCGGGCACGGGCCGAGATGGCCGACGTCGAGGCCGCCGCCCGCCGGGCGCTGGCCGAGGTCCGCGACGCGGTCAGCGGCTACCGGCAGGTCAGCTGCGCCCAGGCCCTCGCGGAGGCGCGCGCGGCACTCTCGGGCGCGGGCATCGCCGTCCGGCTGCCCGCCCGGGTCCCGGCGCTGCCCGGCCCGGTCGACGCGGCGCTGGGCTGGGTGGTCCGCGAGGCGACCACGAACGTGCTGCGGCACAGCGGCGCCCGCGCGGTGACCGTCACGCTCACCGAGGACGGCGCCGAGGCGGTGCTCACCGTCGCCGACGACGGCCGCGGCCCGGCCGACGACACCGCGCCCGGCTCCGGGCTCCCCGGTCTGGCCGAGCGCGTGGGTGCGCTGGGTGGGGTGCTCACCGGCGGTGCCGGGCGGGACGGCGGCTACGAGCTGCGCGCGGTCATGCCGCTGTTGCCGGTGTCCGCCGGGGCGGCGCGGTGATCCGGGTGCTCGTCGCCGAGGACCAGTCGATGGTGCGCGGCGCGCTGCGGGCGCTGCTGGAGCTGGAGGCGGACATCACCGTCGTCGCCGAGGTCGGCCGCGGGGACGAGGTGCTCGCCGCCGCCCGGGAGCACACCCCCGACGTCGCGCTGCTCGACATCGAGATGCCCGGCCAGGACGGCATCGACGCGGCGCGGGAGCTGGCCGCCGAGCTGCCGGGCGTGCGCGCCGTCGTCCTCACCACGTTCGGCCGGCCGGGCTTCCTGCGCCGCGCCATGGAGGTCGGCGCGGCGGGGTTCCTGGTGAAGGACGCGCCGGTCACCGAGCTCGCGAAGGCCATCCGCGCCGTCGTCGCCGGCGAGCGGGTGATCGACCGCGACCTCGCGGCCGCGGCCCTGGCCATCGGCGCCACGCCGCTGTCGGTCCGCGAGGCCGACGTGCTGCGGGAGGCCGCCGACGGCGCAACCGTCGCCGACATCGCCCGCCGGCTGTTCCTCTCCGAGGGGACCGTGCGCAACTACCTGTCCTCGGCGATCGGCAAGACCGGCGCACGCACCCGGGTCGAGGCCGCCCGGGTCGCGGCCGACAAGGGCTGGCTGTAGCAGAAGGACCCCCTCCTCCCCACCGTCGAAGAACCCTGTCCTCCCCACCCCTCGCATGCTCGGGGTGGTGCCCTGGACGGGGCCGGCGGCGGGCCCCTGGAGGGGGCCGAGCTGTGGGGAGTGGTCCTCCTACTGCTGTGGGTGGGGCAGCGGCTGCTGGGCGGGGATCGCCGCGGTCGTGGGGCCCGTCTGCTCGGCCGGGATCAGGGTGTCGAGGTCGAGCACCCGCACGTGGATGACGTTGCGCTGCTGCAGCGCGGCCCGCAGCGCGCGGTGCAGGCCGTCCTCGAGGTAGAGCTCGCCCCTCCACTGGACGGCGTGCGGGAACAGGTCGCCGTAGAAGGTGGAGTCGTCGGCGAGCAGGGTGTCCAGTGCCAGCTCGCGCCTGGTGGTGGTCAGCGTGTCCAGCCGGACCTGGCGCGGCGGGATCATCGCCCAGTCCCGCGTCGCCAGCCCGTGGTCGGGATAGGGCCGGCCGTTCCGGACCGCCTTGAAGATCAGGGGACCGCCTCCGCTCTGCGCCGCCCGCTGGGCACTGGACCGTCGTCCAGCCTATCGGCGCGCCCTGCGGAGGGCGCCGTACGCCCCCGGGAGAGCCGCGACGGCACCGCCGGACCGACGTATGCTGCACTGGCACTCTGTCCGCGCGAGTGCCAGCACCCGCGGCCGCGCCGTCCGGGTGCCGGGGCTCCGGCAGGGGTATCGCCCGACGCGTCGACCGGTACGGGGAGGTGTCACCGTGGCGCACGACGAGCGCCGCCTGCAGGTCCTGCGGGCCATCGTCCAGGACTACGTCTCGACCAACGACCCGGTGGGCAGCAAGGCCCTCGCCGAGCGGCACGACCTCGGCGTCTCGCCGGCCACCATCCGCAACGACATGGCCGTGCTCGAGGAGCAGGGCTACATCACCCAGCCGCACACCAGCGCCGGCCGGGTGCCCACCGACAAGGGCTACCGGCTCTTCGTCGACCGGCTCTCGGCGGTCAAGCCGCTGTCGGTGGCGGAGAGGCGGGCGATCGAGCGGTTCCTCGACGGTGCGCTGGACCTGCACGACATCCTCAGCCGGACCGTGCGGCTGCTGGCCCAGCTGACCCACCAGGTCGCCGTCGTCCAGTACCCGACCCTCTCGCGCAGCGCCGTCCGCCACCTCGAGGTGGTGCAGGTGGCCACCGCCCGGCTGCTGCTGGTGCTCATCACCGACACCGGGCGGGTCGAGCAGCGGCTGGTGGACTGCCCGGTCGACGTCGACCGCGACGACGTCGCCGACCTGCGCGCGCTGCTCAACCAGACCTTCGCCGGGGCCAAGCTCGCCGACGCCGCCGGCCTGGTACCCGACCTGCTGGAGACCGCGCCGCCGCACCTGCGCCGGCTGGTCGCCGCCATCGGCGCCGCCCTCGTGGAGACGCTGGTGGAGCCGGGGGAGGACCGCCTCGTCGTCGGCGGGACGGCGAACCTCGCGCGGGTCGCCGTCGACTTCCCCGGCAGCCTGCGCCCGCTGCTGGAGGCGCTGGAGGAGCAGGTCGTCGTCCTGCGCCTGATCAGCGAGGTGGACACCGGGGGCACCGTCCTCGTGCGGATCGGCGAGGAGAACGCCCACGAGGCGCTCTCCGGCGCGTCGGTCGTGTCCGTGGGGTACGGCTCGGGGGACCACGCCCTCGGCGGGCTGGGCATCGTCGGCCCCACCCGCATGGACTACCCGACCAACATGGCCGCGGTGCGTGCCGTGGCCCGCTACGTCGGCCAGATCCTGGCCGAGAGCTGAGGTAAGAGACTTCTCGATGGCAACCGACTACTACGGCCTCCTGGGTCTGACCCGCGGAGCCTCCGACACCGACATCAAGAAGGCCTACCGGCGGTTGGCCCGGGACCTGCACCCGGACGTCAACCCCGACCCCGGGGCCAAGGAGCGCTTCCAAGAGGTCAGCCGTGCCTACCAGGCGCTGACCGACCCGGAGAAGCGCCGCATCGTCGACCTCGGCGGTGACCCGTTCGACAGCGGCTCGGGTGCCAGCGCCGGCGGGTTCGGCGGGGCCGGCTTCGGCGGGCTCGGCGACATCATGGACGCCTTCTTCGGCGGTGGGGCGGCCACGCGCGGCCCGCGCAGCCGGGTCCGCGCCGGCGGTGATGCCCTCATCCGGCTGGACCTGGACCTCGACGAGACGGTGTTCGGCACGACCAAGGACATCACCGTCGACACCGCCGTCCTGTGCGACGCGTGCACCGGTGCGGGCACCGCGCCCGGCACCCACCCGACCACCTGCGTCACCTGCTCGGGCCGCGGCGAGGTGCAGAGCGTGCAGCGCTCCTTCCTCGGTCAGGTCGTCGCCACCCGCCCCTGCCCGACCTGCGCCGGCACCGGCCAGGTCATCCCCGAGCCGTGCCCCAAGTGCGGCGGCGACGGGCGGGTGCGGGCCCGGCGCACCATCCCGGTCAAGGTGCCGGCCGGGGTCGAGGACGGCATGCGGATCCGGCTGACCGGCCACGGCGAGGTCGGCCCCGGCGGCGGGCCCGCCGGCGACCTGTACGTGGAGATCGCCGAGCGGCCGCACGACGTCTTCACCCGGGACGGCGAGGACCTGCACTGCCGGGTCACCCTGCCGATGACCGCCGCCGCGCTGGGCACCACCCTGACCCTCGACACCCTCGACGGGCAGGAGGAGATCGACATCCGGCCGGGCACCCAGTCCGGCAGCGTGCTCACCCTGCGGGCCAAGGGCGCTCCGCGGCTGCGCGCCACCGGCCGCGGCAACCTGATGGTGCACGTGGAGGTCGAGACGCCGACCCGCCTGGATGCCGAGCAGGAGAAGCTGCTGCGCGAGCTCGCCGCGCTGCGCGGCGAGGACCGTCCGGCCGCCGCCGGTACCGACGGCCACGGCGGGCTCTTCTCCCGGCTGTTCAAGTGAGCGGGCTCGCGGGCTCACCCGTGGGCGGTGCGGCACCGCGGCCGAGGAGCGCCGGCGAGGAGGGCGCATGAGCGCCGTCCCCGCCGACGACCGGGTGCCCGAGCTCGACGGCGCGCCGCTGTTCCTGCTCGACGAGCTGCCCGACGCCGCCGAGCTGCTGGTCGACGGTGCGGAGGGCCGGCACGCCGTCGACGTACTGCGGCTGACCCCCGGCGAGCGGGTGCGGGTCGGGGACGGGCGCGGCACCGTCGCCGAGGGCGAGGTCACCGCCGCCGGGCCGCAGGGTCTGCGGGTGCAGGTCTCCGCCCGCCACGAGGTGCCGCCACCGGCGTTGGAGCTGGTGCTGGTGCAGGCGCTGCCGAAGGGCGAGCGCGGTCCGCTGGCCGTGGAGCTCGCGACCGAGCTCGGCGTCGACCGGATCGTGCCGTGGGCGGCCGCGCGCTGCGTGACCCGCTGGCGGGAGGACCGGGCGGCCAAGGGCGTCGCCAAGTGGCGCGCCGCGGCCCGGGCGGCCAGCAAGCAGTCCCGCCGTCCCCGCGTGCCCGAGGTGACCGACGTGATGACCACCCGCCAGGTGTGCGGTGCACTGGCCGACGTCGACGTGGCCCTGGTCCTGCACGAGCAGGCGCGCCATCAGCTGGCCCGCGTCGAGCTGCCGACGGCCGGCTCGATCGCGGTGATCGTGGGCCCGGAGGGCGGGCTCAGCGACGGCGAGGTGATCGCGCTGAACGCCGCCGGCGCCCACCCGGTCAAGCTCGGTCCGGAGGTGCTGCGCACCTCGACCGCCGGCGCCGCCGCCCTCGCCGCGCTCTCGGTCCGCACCCGCTGGGCGTGACACCGCTCGGGCGATGATCAGGTGAGCTGATCGTCGCGGTTCCTGGCTCACCACTGGTCGTGAGCCAGGAACTGCGGGGGTGAGCGAGGAGGCGCCCACCTCGTGCTGCAGCGCGAGGAGGGCGACCGGCAGGTGGGGACGGCGATCAGCGGTCGCGCGTCAGCGCCCGGTAGGAGGAGTGCCACAGCCACTCCACCGGGCCGCGGGCGAAGCGGCGCAGCCACAGGTGCGCGAAGGCCACGACCACCGCGGCGACCAGGACGTACAGCGCCACGGTCGCCGGCACGCGGGCGGCGGGGTCGAGCCGCGACGCCAGGCCGAGACCCCAGCCGTAGCAGAGTGCCGACGCGACGACGTTCTGCAGCACGTAGCTGCTCAGCGCCATCCGCCCCACCTCGGCCAGCCGCCGTCCTCCCGCGCCGAGCCGCCCCCGGCGGCCGACCACCTCGACCACCAGGGCGAGCAGGCCGAGGGCGACCAGCGGGGCGGTGCCGTACCGGGCGAGGACGAGCCCGGCCGTGCCGCCGAACACGCCGAGCGCGAGGTCCACCGGCAGCGCCACGGCACCGACGACGAGCAGCCGGCGGCGCAGCGCGACCCCGTCCGGGCCCAGCGCGCCGGCCCGCAGCAGCCAGGCGCCCAGGAGGAACAGGGCCACCGACGAGGCCTGGATGAACACCGGCTCGATCCGGAACAGCAGCGCGTTGTCCACCCGCAGCAGCACGAGGTCCCACCACGAGCCGTCGGCGTAGGGGTTCGGCTCGATCACCCCGGCGGCCGGCGGGGCCGGGACGGCGGTCAGCGCGGCCGTGACCAGGCCGAGCAGCAGGACGTGCACGGCGGCGGCCGCGACCATCCAGGTGCGCTGGGCGCGCTCGCTCGTGGCGAGAAGGTAGGCCACCACCGCTCCGGTGACCGCGTAGCCCATGAGGACGTCGAACTCCACGACCAGCAGGTAGTGCACGACGCCGTCGAGGAACAGCAGGGCGGCACGGACCGGGTACCGCCCGGGCCACCGCCGTCCCGCGCGCAGGGCCGACCGCCGCTGGATCTCCAGCCCGATGCCGAACATCACCGTGAGCAGCCCGAGGAACTTGCCCTGGGACAGCTGCTGGAGCACCGCCTCCACCACCGCCCACCCGGCCGGGGTGGTCGACGCGGTGTCGTCGACGAGGTACCCGAGGAACCCGCCCGGGTCGGTGAAGATCCAGATGTTGGTGGCGAGCGTGCCGAGGATGGCCACGCCGCGCAGCACGTCGAGCGACGCGATGCGCCGGGAGGTCGTCGCCGGGGGTGGGGGAGCCGTGCGCTGTGTCGCGCTCGTGGACATGGTGGGAAGCGTAGCCATACGATCGTATGGTCGTCCAGGGTGCGAGCATGCACGATGTGACCGGGCCCTCCGACCGCCTCCTCGACTGCGTGCTCGACCTGCTGGTGGCCGAGGGGTACGAGGGCATCAGCATCCGGCGGGTCGCCGCGGCGGCCGGGGTGTCGATCGGGGCGGTGCAGCACCACTTCGCGACCAAGGACGCCCTGCTGGCCGCGGCGATGGACCGGATCTCCCAGCAGTTCCAGGAGCGACTGGACCGCCGCATCGCGCCGGGAGCCGGGCCTCCCGAGGTGCTGCGCGCAGTCGCCGACGAGCTGGTGAGCACCGGGGCGGAGCGCCGGCCGGCGAGCGTCATCTGGCTGGTGCGCATGGCGCGTGCCGCCGTCCACGAGCCGACCGCCGAGGTGCACCGGCGGGAGTGGCAGCAGGTCGAGGACCTGCTCGCGTTGCTGATCGCCACCGCGCGTCCCGACCTGGCGGAGCAGGCGGTCCGGGACGAGGCGACGGTGCTGCTGGCGCTGCTCGACGGACTGGCCGGCGCGGTCGCCGTCGAGCCCGCCCGGGTGCCGGCGGATCGGGCGGAGGCGCTGGTGGCCCGGCACCTGGACGCACTCCTGGACCCCGTCCGACCCTCGGCGTGACGGTGTTCAACGCAGGGCGGCGCGGGCGCGGTCGCTGGCCAGGTCGACCAGCCAGGTCAGGACGACGACCGCCGCGAGCACCGTCGTCGCCGCGGCCCAGTCGAAGGTCGCCAGCTCCGCGGCCAGCAGCGCACCGAGACCGCCGGCGCCCAGCAGCCCGACCAGCACGGTGTCGCGGATGGCGACCTCCCACCGGTACAGCGCGTAGGCAAGCACCGGCCCGGCCGCGAGGGGCAGCACCCCGTACAGCCACGCTCCTGCCGGCCGGGCGCCCAGCGCGGTGAGCGCCGCCCGCGGCCGCGGGTCGAGCTCCTCGGTGGCCCCCGCGGCCAGCCGGCCCAGCACCCCGAGCGTGTAGACGCCGAGCGCCAGCGCACCGGGCAGCACCCCGGGCAGCAGCACGAAGAGCAGCACCAGAGCCCACACCGGCGGCGGCACGGCGCGCAGCAGGAGCAGCCCGCCGCGCACCAGCGCCCCGGCGACCCGCCGTCCGAGCGACGACCGCCCGGCCGGCCGTGCCGCCGGACCGGCCAGCAGCACCGCACCCAGCAGCGCGACGGCGATCGCGACCACCGACATCTGCACCGTGTCCACGGCCAGCACGCCGATCGTGCGCAGCAGGTCGCCGTCGGTCGCCGGCGGCCAGGCCGCGCCCAGCACGTGGGTCAGCTGCGCGGTGGTGCGCTCCGACACCAGCGACGCCGGCGACAGCGCCAGGTACCAGCACGACCACCCGACCAGGACGGCGGTGCCGACGACGGTCGCGGTCAGCACCGGGTCGCGGCGGGAGGACGGCGGAGGCGCGGCCAGTCGCCGGCGCACCGCCCGCCCCGCCACGTCGGCGACCAGGCACAGCAGCGACAGCGCGTAGACCGCGCTCCACACCTGCTCCCAGCGCAGCGACGCGAACGACAGCGCCAGCTGGTAGCCCAGCCCGCCGGCGCCGACCATCCCGAGGACGACGGCCGAGCGGACCGCGCACTCCAGCCGGTAGAGCGCGTAGGACAGCAGCCCGCCCGCGGCCGGCGGCAGCAGCCCGTAGAGCGCCGCGGCCGGGCGCCCGGCTCCCGCGGCCCGCAGCGCCCGGTACGCACCGCTCGGCACCTCGTCGACCAGGTCGGCGAAGACCTTGGCGGTGACCGCGCC
This sequence comes from Geodermatophilus obscurus, assembly GCF_900143215.1. Taxonomy (GTDB): domain Bacteria; phylum Actinomycetota; class Actinomycetes; order Mycobacteriales; family Geodermatophilaceae; genus Geodermatophilus; species Geodermatophilus obscurus_A. Next base: position 325,915 of record NZ_FRDM01000001.1, read on the forward strand.
GTAGGGCAGCCCGATGGCCAGCACGCCCACCCACGGGTCCAGGCCGAGCACGTTGACCAGCAGCAGGCCCCACACCGCCTCGTGCAGCCCCCGCGGGACGGCGAGCACGCCCCGTGCGGCCAGCCAGCCGGCCCGGCGCCGTCCCCACGTGGTGCGCGAGACCAGCACCGCGCCTCCCGCGCCGAGCACGAGCGCCAGGGCGGTGCCGGCCGCGGCGTAGGCGACGGTGACCAGCGCCGACCGCGCCAGGACGCCGAGGAACTGCGCGTCCAGCGCGGGGTGCCAGGCCGCGGCCGCGAACCGGCCGAACTGCGCCGTCCCGCCGGGGTTGACCACGTCGCCGCTGAACAGACCCGCACCGGCCAGCGACCAGAGCAGCACCGCTCCCGCGCCCACGCCCCAGGCCCAGCGGCGCCGGTCCCGCCGCAGCACCGGCGGGGCCACCGCGCGGTCGAGCACCGCGGTCATGCCGAGGTCCCGTAGAACTCCGCCAGGTCGGCGGCCGACAGCGCGGCCACCGGGGCGTCGAGCACGACCCGGCCGCCGGCCAGCCCGACCACCCGGTCGCAGTGCCGCCGCACCAGCCCCAGGTCGTGCAGCGCCGTCACCAGCGCGCCGCCGCGGGCCAGGGCCGGCTCGCCGAGCAGCGTCAGCGCCCGCTCGGCGAGCACCGGGTCGAGCGCGGACGCCGGCTCGTCGGCCAGCACCAGCTCCGGCTGCTGCACCAGCAGGCGGGCGATCGCGACCCGCTGCCGCTGACCGCCGGAGAGCCGCTCGGTGCGCTCGAACGCCCGGTCGGCCAGGCCCAGCTGCTCCAGCGCCGCGAGCACCTCGGGCAGGCCCAGCGGGCGCACCAGCGACCAGGCCGCCCGGGCTGCCGACCACTGCGCCAGCCGGCCGGCGTTGACGTCGTGCACCACGCGCAGCCGGCCGACCAGCTCCAGCGACTGGTGCACGGTGCCGACCCGCGCCCGCAGCCGGCGGCGCTCCCGCCCGGACAGCGCGGCCGGGTCGGCGCCGAGCACCCGCACCGTCCCGGTGGTGGGCGGCACCGACCCGTTGGCGACGCCGAGCAGCGTGGACTTGCCGGCCCCGGACGCGCCGACGACGGCGACCCGCTCGCCGGGGCCGACCTCCAGGTCGACCCCGGCCAGCGCCGTCGTCCCGCCGTACCGGACCGTGACGTCGTCCAGCCGCAGGACGGCGGTCAGCTGACCAGCCCCAGGTCGCGGCCGATCTCCTCGATCCGGTCGTGGTCGGCGGCCTGCACCGGGACGAAGGCCTCTGCGCCGAAGAGCTCCAGCACCGGGGAGCCGGCGGGCAGTCCGGTGAAGAAGTCCAGCAGCCGGTCGCGGAGGTCGGGGACACCGGTCCGCTCGGCGGCACGCGGGCCGAGCAGCCAGTGGTAGTCGGAGTACGGCGGGGTCTCGGCGTAGCGCACGACCGCCGGGTCGACCACGCCCTCCTCGGTGCGGGACCGCCAGACCTGGGCGTTGAGCACCCCGGCCTGGTAGCTGCCGGAGGCGACCAGCGCGAGCGTGGCGTCGTGCGAGCCGGAGAAGCCGGGCCCGCCGGGGAAGCCCTGCGGGTCGACGCCGGCCTCGCGCAGGAACCACGCGGGCATCAGCCGCCCCGACGTCGAGGTCTCGCTGCCGTAGGTGAACCGCAGCGGGGCCAGCGCGGCCAGGTCGCCGGACGGCGCCAGCCCGGTGCCGGCGTTGACGACGAACACCGAGGTGAAGGCCCGGTCGATGTCGCGCTGCGCGACCGGCTCGGCACCCGGGGTCTGCAGCCGGGCCTGGACGCCGGTGAGCCCGCCGAACCAGACGAGGTCCAGGTCGCCGGTGCGGAAGAGGGAGACGGCGGCGGCGTAGTCGGTGACCGGGGTGTACGCCACCTCGAGGTCGAGCGCGGCGGACATCGCGTCGGCGACGGTGCCGTGCAGGCGCTGCAGGACCTCGGGGTCCTGGTCGGGGATGGCGCCGACGTGCAGCGGGCCGGGGGAGGTCGGAGCGGCGGAGCGGCCGCAGCCGGTCACCGCGGCGGCGAGGGCGACGCCGGCGCCGGCCAGCAGGGTGCGGCGGGAGAGGGGGCTCGGCAGGGGCTGGACTCCGGGGCCACCCGACCGGGCGGCACGTCGACTGCTCACTACGTCCTCGAGCAGGGGAAGGGTGCGGGCACGGGGAGACCTCCGGGGAACGGGAACGGGGCCTCCATCCTGTACCGCGCGTGGCCCTGCCGCGCCGGACGGTCCCGGCCGCGACCGCTCAGGTCACGTTCTGGGCACGGTGGTCCGGCCCCGCGGCGGACCACTGCGCGCGGGTGCTTACTGTGTCGGCTGCCACGGGTCGCCCGGACACCGGCCGGCCCCACGACGTCCGCGCGGAGGGGCCCGGTCCCCGGCCGGTCGCCGGGCCGCGACGCGGCCCCGCCGGGCCGGCGCGGCCGCCGTGCACGACCAGGGGAGAGACATGCGCGTTTCGTTCAGCACCGCCGCCGCGGCCACCGCGGCGGTCCTCGTCCTCGCCTCCTGCGGCTCCGGCGACGGAGGCGGCGGCGGTACGGCTGCCTCGGGCGAGCTCGCCGGCGAGGGGACCGGGGACTCCTGCACCATCGAGGGCGAGGTGCCCATCGGCGCCGTGCTCAGCCTGACCGGCGCCGCGGCCAGCTATGGCGAGTCCCAGCAGCGCGGGCTGGAGCTGGCTGCCGCGCAGCTGGCCGAGAAGGGCGGCGTCACCTACGACCTGCGGATCGAGGACGACCAGACCGACCCGCGGCAGGGCATCACCCTGTTCGACCAGTTCGTGAACGACGGCGTGAGCCTCATCATCGGTCCGACCCTGTCCAACGCCGCGGTGCAGGCCGACCCGATCGCCCAGGAGGCGGGGGTCCCGGTGCTCGGCATCTCCAACACCGCCGCCGGGGTCACGGAGATCGGCGACTACATCTTCCGGAACTCGCTCACCGAGCAGGCGGTGATCCCGCAGACCATCGCCACGGCCACCGAGGAGTTCGGGCTGCAGGACGTGGTCGTGATGTACAGCAACGACGACGCGTTCACCGAGTCCGGCTACCAGGCCTTCGCGGCCGCGCTGGAGGAGCAGGGCGTCACGGTGAGCGAGACGATCACCTTCTCCAAGGCCGACACCGACTTCCGCGCCCTGCTCACCCAGGCCCAGCAGAGCGACCCCGACGCGATCGTCGTCTCGGCGCTGATCGAAGCCGCCATCCCGCTGGTGACCCAGGCCCGCGAGCTGGGCATCGACGTGCCGATCATCGGGGGCAACGGGTTCAACAACCCGCGCCTGATGGCCGACGCGGGCCAGGCGGCCGAGGGTGTCGTCGTCGGTGCGGCGTGGAACTCCGCCTCCGACAACCCCGAGAACACCGCCTTCCTGGCGGACTTCGAGGCCGAGCACGGCGCGCAGCCCGACCAGTTCGCCGCCCAGGCCTACGCCGGCCTGATGCTCGTCGACCAGGCCGTCCGCGCCAACTGCGCCGCCGACCGCGAGAGCCTCAAGCAGGCGCTGGGCGAGCTGGAGAACGTCCCGACCGTGCTCGGCGAGTTCTCCATCGACGAGAACCGGGACGCCGTCCACCCGGCCGTCGTGCAGGTCGTCCGCGACGGGACGTTCGCCGTCCTGGAGTGACCCGGCAGCCCCCTCCGGCCGGTCCACCCGGCCGGAGGGGGCTCCCGGCGCCTCCCGCGCCGGTGGGCCGGTACCCGCACACACCACCAGACAGGAACGGCTGTGCAGCAGCTCCTCAACGGCATCTTCATCGGTTCGATCTACGCGTTGTTCGCCATCGGTTTCACCCTGGTCTTCGGGATCCTGGACCGGCTGAACCTGGCCCACCCCGCGGTGTTCGCCGCCTCGGCCTTCGTGGGCATCGAGCTGGTCGAGCGGGGCGGGCTGTCGTTGTGGGCGGCGCTGCCCGTCGTGTTCGTCTTCGGCGCGGTGCTCGGCCTGGTGATCGAGCGGCTGGCGTTCCGGCCGCTCAAGGGCCGGGCCGACGCGCACTTCGCGGGGCTGATCTCCTCGATCGCCCTGGCCGGGATGCTGATCGCCCTGCTGCAGTGGCGCTACGGCCCGGACACCCGCCGGTTCCCGCCCGGGTCCTTCCCGGACACCCGGTTCGAGGTGGCCGGCGCGCAGGTGACCCTGGCGCAGGTGGTGATCCTGGCCGTCTCCCTCGCGCTCATGGTCGGGCTGACGTACATGGTCACCAGGACCCGCCTGGGCCGCGGCATGCGCGCCGTCGCGGAGAACCCGACCGCGGCCCGCGTGCTCGGTGTGGACGTCGACCGGATCACGGCCGTCACCTTCGCCATCTCCTCGGCGCTGGGAGCGGTCGCCGGCGTGCTGTTCGCCATCAACGTGAACACCGCCCAGCTCGGCATGGGCTCGGCCATCGAGCTCAAGGGGCTGGCCGTCATCATCGTCGGCGGCATGGGCTCGCTGCCCGGAGCGCTCATCGGCGGCCTCGTGCTGGGACTGGCCGAGGTGTTCGCCGTCCAGTACATCGGGTCGTCCTGGCGTGACGTGATCGCCTTCGGGCTGCTGTTCCTGATCCTGCTGGTGCGCCCGCAGGGCCTGCTCGGCGCCCGGAAGGTCCGCGAGGTCTGATGCTCGCCCAGTACGCCACCACGCTGACCTTCATCGCCCTCGGGGCGATCTTCGCCTACTCGTTCTACGCCGTCCTGATCGCCGGGCAGCTGAGTCTCGGTCAGGCCGGGTTCGCCTCCGTGGCGGCCTTCTCGGCCGCCACCCTCGCGCCCAGCGGGGACGACGTCGGCGACGTGCCCGCACTGCTGACCGCCGTCGTCATCGGCATGGCCGTCGGCGCCGTCGCCTCCGTGGTGCTGGGCCTGCCGACGATGCACCTGCGGGGTGTCTTCCTCGCCATCGCCACGCTCGGGTTCGCCGAGGCGGTGCGGGTCGTGCTGCTCAACCAGGAGTGGACCGGCGGCGCGCAGGGGCTGGCGGTGCCGCGCATCCTCACCGTCGGGATGGCCTGGACGGCGCTGGCCGTCGTCGCGTACTGGTTCTGGCGGATGGGCCGCTCCCGGTACGGCCGGGCGCTCGAGGCCATCCGGGAGGACGAGCTCGCCGCCCGGTCCATGGGCATCGACGTGGGCCGCCACCGGCTCGCCGCCTTCGTCACCTCCGGCGCCGTGGCCGGGCTGTACGGCGTGCTGTTCGCCTACTACGTCCGGCTCATCGCACCCAGCGACTTCGACTTCACCGCGGCCGTGGACGGCCTGGTCACCGCCGTGGTCGGCGGCTCCACCATGTTCCTCGGCCCGATCCTGGGCAGCGGGTTCCAGACGATGATCCCCGAGATCCAGCGGGCGGTCGGGGTGGAGGCGGGCTGGATCCGCCCCTTCCTCGCCGGCCTGCTGCTGCTCGTGGTGATCCTCTTCCTGCCGGGCGGGCTGACCAGCCTGATCCCGCGGCGCACCCGCGTCCCGTCCTCGTCGGGCGGCCCGGGCGGTGCCGCCGACCCCGCGCCGCGGCTGGCCGCCCGCGCGCACCCGGCCGCCGGGGAGACGGTGGTCAGCCTGACCGGCCTGGCCAAGGAGTACGGCGGGGTGCACGCCGTCCGGGGCGTCGACCTGGAGATCCGCAGCGGCGAGGTCGTGGGTCTGATCGGTCCGAACGGTGCGGGCAAGACCACCCTGGTGAACATGATCAGCGGCCTGGTGCCGCCCAGCTCGGGCAGCGCCACGGTGCTCGGGACGACGATCGGGCGGACCCCGGTGCACCGCGTGGCGGCGGCCGGGGTGAGCCGGACCTTCCAGCACTCCAAGCTGTTCAACCGGCTGTCGGCGCTGGAGAACGTGCTCGTGGGCGCACACCTGGTCAGCCGACCGACCTTCCTGCGCCGCCTGCTGTGGTTGCCCTCGGCCCGGCGCGACGAGCGGGCGGCCCTCGAGCACGCGGCCCGCTGCCTCCGGCGGGTGGGGCTGGGCGAGCTGGCGGGCAACCGGGCGTCGTCGCTGTCCTACGGCGACCAGCGCCGGCTGGAGATCGCGCGCGCGCTCGCCGCGGAACCCTCGCTGCTCATCCTCGACGAGCCGGCGGCCGGCATGAACCACGTCGAGGCCGCGCAGCTGTCCGAGCTCATCCGGTCGCTGGCGCAGGGCGGGCTGACGATCCTGTTCATCGAGCACAACGTCGGCATGGTCCTGGAGACCTGCACGCGGGTCGTCGTCCTCGACTTCGGCGAGGTCATCGCCAGCGGCACGCCGGCGCAGATCGCCGCCGACCCGGCCGTGATCGAGGCCTACCTCGGCACGGCGGACGACGATCCGGGCGGGCGGTCGGTCGCCGACGGGACCCTGGCCGACCCGACCGGGAGCAGCGGCGCCGCCACGCCCGACGCCGTCACCAACGTGGACCCGAGCGCGGCCGGCACGCTCGACATCCCGGACACCACCCCGAGGAACGCGACGTGAGCACCCCCATCCTGAGCGTGGAGGACCTGCGGGTCAGCTACGGCCGGGTCGAGGCCGTCCGCGGGGTCTCCTTCGCCGTCGAGCAGGGCTCCCTGGTGACCCTGGTCGGGGCCAACGGCGCCGGGAAGTCCTCGGTCATCAACGCCGTCTCGGGGCTGCTGCGCCCGGCGGGCGGGCGGATCACCTTCCAGGGGCGGGACGTGACCCGGACCCCCGCCCACAAGCTGGTGGGCCGCGGGCTCGTGCAGGTCCCCGAGGGGCGGCAGATCCTGGCCACGCTCACCATCGAGGAGAACCTCCAGATGGGCGCGTGGCACACCCGCGGGACCGCGCAGCGGTCGATCGACGCGGTGTACGACCGCTTCCCGGTGCTGGCCGAGCGCCGGGCGCTGCCCGCCGGTGCGCTCTCCGGCGGCGAGCAGCAGATGCTCGCCATCGCCCGCGCCCTGGTGGCCGCGCCGGCGGTCGTGCTCATGGACGAGCCGTCCATGGGGCTCGCGCCCAAGATCGTCGACGAGGTCTTCCGGGTGATCGAGGAGATCCGGGCGTCGGGGACCACCGTGGTGCTCGTCGAGCAGAACGCCCGCCGGGCGCTCCGCGCGGCCGATCACGGCTACGTGCTGCAGAGCGGCGAGGTCGTGCACTCCGGCCCGGCGGCCGGGCTGCTCGCCGACGAGCGCATCGTGCAGGCCTACCTGGGGATCGAGGGCCCGCCCGGCCAGCGGTGACGCCCCGGCCCCGTCCCGGGCACCGCCCCGAGCCCTGACGGCCCTCGTGCAGGGTCCCGCCGCGAGCCTGCGAGTGGCGGGGGCGCGAGGGTCCTCCGAGGGGAGGACGGGCGGCCCCCTCCAGGGCACCGCCCCGAGCTTGCGAGGGGCGGGGAGGAGGGGGTCCTCTTAGGGTCGGCGCGTGACCGACTGCCTCTTCTGCCGCATGGTCGCCGGCGAGATCCCGGCCGACGTCGTGCACGAGACCGACCGGACGCTGGCCTTCCGGGACATCAACCCGCAGGCGCCGACCCACGTGCTGGTGATCCCCAAGGACCACCACCCGACGGTGGCCGCGCTGGCGCAGGCCGATCCCGACCTGCTCGGCGCCGTCGTCCGGGCGGCGTCGGCGGTGGCGGTCCAGGAGGGCCTCGTGACCGGGGACGGCGTCGAGCCCGGCTACCGCGTCGTCACCAACACCGGCCCTGCTGCCGGGCAGACCGTGCACCACCTCCACCTGCACGTCCTCGGCGGCCGCGACCTGCACTGGCCGCCCGGCTGAGCGACCCGACGGTCAGCGCGGGTTGCGGCGCGCGATCGACGCGGTCAGCGCGGCCGCGAACGTCGTCCACGCCCCGTAGGGCACCAGCGCGGCGCCGGCCCGGCGGTCCAGCACCCCGGAACGGCGCGCGAGGTCGGCCGTCGACACGGCCAGGAGCACGGCCTCGGCCGTGGCGACCGCCGGTCGCCGGCCACGGAAGAACAGCCAGGTCCAGCCGGCGTTGAGCGCCAGGTTGGCCAGGTAGGCCCGCAGGTAGCGGCGCCGCGCCGGCGCCGCGGCGACGGTGAGCGCCCGGCCGCCCGCGACGGCGAGCAGGACGTAGAGCACCGTCCACGCCGGGCCGAAGGCCCATCCCGGCGGCTGCCACGGCGGCTTGTCGAGCTGCCGGTACCAGCGGGTGCCGGGCGCCGTGCCGATCCCGCCCAGCACGGCGGTGGCGGCGACGGCGGCCGAGGTCAGGGCGTAGGGGGAGCGGTCCGTCATGCGTGCCCGGTACCCGGATCCCCGGTCTGCCAGGCTGCCGCACATGACCGATCCCGCACCCGTGCGCATCGAGCGGGACGGCGACGTCGCCGTCGTCGTCCTGGACTCCCCGCCGCTGAACCTCTTCGACGCCCCCGTGTTCGACGCGGTCGAGGCCGTCGCCGACGAGCTGGTCCGGCTCACCGACCCGGCCGACCCCGCGCGGGCCCGGGCGGTGCTGGTCGAGGCGCGCGGGAAGGTTGTCTCCGGTGGCGTCGACGTCACGGTGTTCCGCGACATCGCGGAGGGTCCCGAGCCCGCCGAGCGCGGCGCCGACCTCTGGCGGCGGCTGCTGCGGGTGGCGCAGACGGTCGAGCACCTTCCGGTGCCGACCGTCTTCGCCGCCCACGGGCTGACCCTCACCGCCGCGTTCGAGCTGGCGCTGGCCTGCGACGTCCTGCTGGCCGCCGAGCGGGCGTCGTTCGGGCTGGTCGAGATCGTGGTCGGGCTGACCCCGTCGATGGGCGGGCCGCAGCGGCTGGCGGAGCGGGCCGGGTCGGCACGGGCCAAGGAGCTCGTCTTCACCGGCGAGCGCTACCCGGCCGCCGTCCTGGAGCGGTGGAACGTGGTCAACCGGGTCCTCCCCGACGACGGCTTCGCCGAGGCCGCCCGCGCCTACGCCCACCAGGTGGCTGCCGGCCCGACGGTCGCGCACGCCGCGACCAAGCAGCTGGTCACCACCGCCGTCCGGCAGGGGGCGCGGGCCGCCGACGACCTGGTGCCCGGCGTCTCCGGTGCGTTGTTCGCCACCGCGGACCTGCGCGGCGCGGTCTCCTCCTTCCTCGCCGACGGACCGGGGAGGGCTACCTACGCCGGGCGCTGACGTCCCGCGGTGGTCCGGGGACTCCTGCTGACGGACCGGGGGAGGTCACCTGCTCGGGCAGGTGGGCGGCCGTCCGGACGGCGGTTCCGGGTCTCCGGGCGCGGGTAGACTCGACGGGTCCACACCTCCTCTCGCAGGAAGGCAGGGTCGAGGGTTCTTGCCCGACTCCTCCCCGAACGTCCCCGTGCCCGGAGCGCCGCCCACGTCCCGTGAGGCCTCGGCGCAGGCTGCCACCATCGACGGTCACCCCGGTTCGCCCGCTCCGGCCGCGGCGGGCCTCGGGAACTCCGGCCCGGCCGCCGTCCGGACCACGATCACCGTTCCCGACTCCGTGTCGATGGTCGCCCTGCTCGGCTCCGGCGACGAGTTGCTGCGCCTCGTGGAGAACGAGGTCGACACCGACGTCCACGTGCGCGGCAACGAGATCGCGGTGACCGGCCAGCCGGCCGACAACGCGTTCGCCGTCGCGGTGTTCGACGAGCTCATCGCGTTGCTCGGCACCGGCCAGGTGCTGCGCCCGGACTCGGTGCGCCGCGTCATCGGGATGCTGCGCGCCGGCGGCTCCGAGCGGCCGGCCGACGTCCTCAGCCTCGACATCATCAGCCGCCGCGGGCGCACGATCCGGCCCAAGACGCTGAACCAGAAGCGCTACGTCGACGCGATCGACGCGCACACCATCGTCTTCGGCATCGGCCCCGCCGGCACCGGCAAGACCTACCTGGCGATGGCCAAGGCCGTGCAGGCGCTGCAGACCAAGCAGGTCAACCGGATCATCCTCACCCGCCCGGCCGTCGAGGCCGGCGAGCGGCTCGGGTACCTGCCCGGCACGCTGTCGGAGAAGATCGACCCCTACCTGCGGCCGCTGTACGACGCGCTGCACGACATGGTCGACCCGGAGTCGATCCCGCGGCTGATGCAGTCGGGCACCATCGAGGTGGCGCCGCTGGCCTACATGCGCGGGCGTACGCTCAACGACGCGTTCGTCATCCTCGACGAGGCGCAGAACACCACCGCCGAGCAGATGAAGATGTTCCTCACCCGGCTCGGCTTCGGATCGAAGATCGTGGTCACCGGTGACGTCACCCAGGTCGACCTGCCCGGCGGTGCGCAGAGCGGGCTGCGGATCGTCCGCGAGATCCTCGACGGCATCGAGGACGTGAAGTTCATGAACCTGACCAGTGCCGACGTCGTCCGGCACCGGCTGGTCGGCGACATCGTCGACGCCTACGAGCGCTGGGACACCGCGAACAACCAGCGTCCGGCGGCTGCCCAGCAGCAGCCGGCCCGGCCCGCGCGGCCGCGCCGCCAGGGGGGTTGAGCGCCGTGCCGGTCGAGGTCGCCAACGAGTCCGAGATCGCCGTCGACGAGTCCGCCCTCGCCGCCATCTGCACGTACGTGCTGGCGGAGCTGGGCGTCAACCCGATGGCCGAGCTGTCGGTGCTCTGCGTCGACCCGGACTACATGAGCACGCTGCACGAGCGCTGGATGGGGGAGAAGGGGCCGACCGACGTCCTCGCCTTCCCGATGGACGAGCTGGACACCGGCCGGCCCGACGAGCCCGACCCGGGCCCGGCCCTGCTCGGCGATGTCGTGCTGTGCCCCTCGGTCGCCATCCGCCAGGCCCGCGCGGCCGGGCACACGATGGACGACGAGCTGACCCTGCTGGCCACGCACGGCGTGCTGCACCTCCTGGGCTACGACCACATGGAGCCCGACCAGGAGAAGGAGATGTTCGGCCTGCAGTCCAAGCTGCTCGACGGCTGGCGCGCCGCGCCGCGCGCGCCGATGACCGGTGCGGCCGTCGACCGGGGGCCGGTCCAGCGATGACCTCCGGCGAGATCACCCTGCTGGTGATCGCCGTCTGCCTGATCCCGCTCGCCGGCCTGTTCGGCGCGATGGACGCCGCGCTGCAGCGGGTGTCCAAGGCGCGCGTCGACGAGATGCGGCGGGACGGCGTCAAGCGGGCCGGCGTGCTCTCCGAGGTCGTCGCGGAGCGGGCCCGGCACGTGGCGCTGCTGCTCCTGCTGCGGATCGCCTGCGAGATGGTGGCCGCCACCCTGGTCGCGGTCGTCCTCTACCGGATCTGGGGCGGCGGCTGGCAGCCGGTGCTGGTCGCCGCCGGGGTGATGACCGTCGTCAGCTACGTGCTGGTCGGCGTCGGGCCGCGCACGCTGGGCCGCCAGCACGCCTACGGCACCGCGCTGGCCGGCGCCGGCGTGGTCCGGCTGCTGGGGCGCGTGCTCGGGCCGATCGCCACGCTGCTGATCCTGGTCGGCAACATGATCACCCCGGGTCGCGGCTTCCGCGACGGGCCGTTCTCCTCCGAGGTCGAGCTGCGCGAGCTGGTCGACATGGCCGAGGAGCGCGGCGTCGTCGAGTCCGGTGAGCGCAACATGATCCACTCGGTGTTCGAGCTGGGCGACACCATCGCCCGCGAGGTCATGGTGCCGCGCACCGACGTCGTCTGGATCGAGCGGAACAAGTCCCTGCGGCAGGCGCTGGCGCTGTCCCTGCGCAGCGGCTTCAGCCGCATCCCCGTCATCGGCGAGAACGTCGACGACGTCGTCGGGGTCATCTACCTCAAGGACCTCATCCGCCGGACCCAGGGCGGCCGGGACGTCCGCAACGACGTGCGGGTCGAGGAGCTCATGCGCCCGCCGACGTTCGTGCCGGAGTCCAAGCCGGTCGACGAGCTGCTGCGGGACATGCAGGCCCAACGCATCCACATCGCGATCGTCGTCGACGAGTACGGCGGCTTCGCCGGGCTGGTGACGATCGAGGACATCCTCGAGGAGATCGTCGGCGAGATCGCCGACGAGCACGACCGCTTCCAGCGGCCCCCGGTCGAGGAGCTGTCCGACGGCTCCGTGCGCATCACCGCCCGGCTGCCGGTCGAGGACCTCGCCGAGCTCTTCGACGTCGAGCTGCCCAAGGACGACGACGTCGAGACCGTCGGCGGGCTGCTCGCCCGGGAACTCGGCGTGGTGCCGATCGAGGGCTCGCAGGCCGAGGTCGCCGGGCTGCGGCTGGTCGCCGAGAGCACCGGCGGACGACGCAACCGGATCGACACCATCCTGGTCTGCCGGGTGCCCGAGGAGGACGAGCCCGCCGACGGTGAGGAGCCGCAGGCCCACGGGGCGACCGCCTCAGGAGCCACGACCTCCGGTGCCACCCGTGTCGAGGAGCCCGCCGGCGCCGTGGAAGGCTGACCTCCCGTGAGTGCCCTGCAGCCCGAGGACGCCAAGCTCGTCACCCTGGCCCGCTCTGCGCGTGGCCGCACCGGTGCTCCCGAGGGTGCGGCGGTCCGCGACACCGACGGCCGCACCTACCTCGCGGCCACCGTCTCGCTGCCGTCCCTGCAGCTCTCCGCCCTGCAGGCCGCCGTGGCCGCCGCCGTCGCCAGTGGGGTGCAGGGCCTGGAGGCGGCCGCCGTCGTCTCGGCCGCCGACACGGTCGAGCAGGCCGGGCTGGCCGCCGTCCACGACCTCGCACCGTCCGCCCCGGTGCACCTCGCCGCCCCGGACGGCGCCCTGCGCACCACCGTCTGACCCACGCGTGGGCGGCCGGCTGCTCGTCGGCCCCGCTGACTGGGCAGGTGTCCTCCGCCGTCCTCCACCCCTGCTTCCACCGGTGAGCAGGGGTGGAGGATCGCCGGGCGACCTGCTGGGTCGGCCCTGGCTCAGCCCAGCGGCCGGCCGAGGGCCTCGGCGAACACCTCCGGGTCGCGGACGCGCGTGGTCAACGCCTGCTCCGTCGTGCCGTCATCCGGGAGGTGCCGGACCGCGACTGGCCGGAGTCCGCCCCGGCCACCAGCACCCGCGCTGGGCGGACTCCGGCCGGTCCGCCGGCGGGGTGCCGCGGCGCACCTCCAGCACCTGGCTGGTGCCGAGCACGTGCCGGGACCACGCCCCGTGCAGGCCGGCGACGTCGGAGGAGACCCCGGCGTCCGAGCCGGCCAGCCGGGTCGTCGACAGGACGAGGACGGCCAGCCGCTCCCGCGCCGTCCGCTCGGCCGTCGGCCCGTCCGGCTCCCGCCGTCTGCGTCCCGCCACGGACCCGATCCTCCCCACCGTCCCGGGCGGCGCGGAGGTGTCGTCCCCGGATGGGAGGATGGGGGACGTGACGCCGCCGGACCAGCCGCCGTACCGCAGCGGTTTCGCCTGTCTGGTGGGCCGCCCCAACGCGGGCAAGACCACGCTGACCAACGCGCTGGTCGGCGAGAAGGTCGGCATCGTCAGCAACCGCCCGCAGACCACGCGGCACGCCATCCGCGGCGTCGTCCACCGGCCGGGCGGCCAGCTCGTGCTCGTCGACACCCCGGGCCTGCACAAGCCGAAGAGCCTGCTGGGCCGCCGGCTCAACGACGTCGTCCGCGACACCCTGTCCGAGGTCGACGTCGTCGTCTTCTGCGTGCCGGCCGACCAGCCCGTCGGCACCGGCGACCGGTTCATCGCCCGCCAGCTGCGCGAGGTGGAGGCGCCCGTCGTCGTGGTCGTGACCAAGACCGACGCCGCGTCGAAGAAGCAGGTCGCCGAGCAGCTGCTGGCCGCCAGCCAGCTGGTCGAGGCTGCCGAGGTCGTGCCGGTGAGCGCCGTGCGGGGCGACCAGGTGGAGCTGCTGGAGGACCTGCTGATCGGCCTGCTGCCTGAGGGTCCGCCGCTGTACCCGGAGGAGCAGACCACCGACGAGGACGTCGAGCGGCAGATCGCCGAGCTGGTCCGCGAGGCCGCGCTGGAGAAGGTGTTCCAGGAGGTGCCGCACTCCCTCGCGGTCACGATCGAGGAGATGACCCGCCGGCCCGACCCCAAGCGGGACGGCGGCGAGCTGGTCGAGGTCCACGCGCTGCTGCACTGTGAGCGCCCCAGCCAGAAGCCGATGTTGCTCGGCAGGGGCGGGCAGATCATCAAGGCGATCGGCAGCGAGGCCCGGCCCGGCATCGAGGCGCTGCTCGACGCCCGGGTGCACCTGGACCTGCACGTCACGGTGCTCGGCGAGTGGCAGGACGATCCCAAGAAGCTCAACCGGCTCGGTTACTGAGGCGGCGGCGGAGTGAGCATCGCTGTGTGCCGGGGGCACCTCCCGCTCGCGGGGGACAGCGACCGAGGAGCGGAGCGAGCCGGCGCCAGGAGGTGCAGCCACTGATGTCCACCACCCACAAGTCCCTGTACCGGGACGAGGGCATCGTCCTGCGCACCCAGAAGCTGGGGGAGGCCGACCGCATCATCACGGTGCTCACCCGCCGGCACGGCAAGGTGCGCGCGGTCGCCAAGGGCGTGCGCCGCACCAAGAGCAAGTTCGGCGCACGGCTGGAGCCGTTCAGCCACGTCGACCTGCAGCTCTACACCGGCCGCACGCTCGACATCGTCAGCCAGGCCGAGTCGATCCGCGCCTACGGCCAGTCGATCGTCGCCGACTACCCGGCCTACACCGCCGGCACCGCGGTGCTGGAGACCGCCGACCGGCTCACCGCCGAGGAGAAGGAGCCCTCGCTGCGGCTGTTCCTCCTCGTCATCGGGGCGCTGCGGGCGCTGTCCGAGCGCACCCACCCGGCGGGCCTGGTGCTCGATGCCTTCCTGCTGCGGGGGATGTCGGTCGCCGGGTGGGAGCCGGCGCTCGGCGGCTGCGCCCGCTGCGGTGAGGAGGGTCCGCACCGGCACTTCTCGGTGCCCGCCGGCGGCATGGTCTGCCCGCCCTGCCGCCCGACCGGCTCGGCGATGCCCAACCCGGCCACCATCGAACTGCTCGACGCGCTGCTCACCGGTGACTGGCACGCCGCCGAGGCCAGCCAGACGACCAACCGCCGCGAGGGCAGCGGGTTGGTCGCCGCGCTGCTCCAGTGGCACCTGGAGCGCGGGCTGCGCTCGCTGCCGCTGGTCGACCGGTCCGAACCGACGGCGCCGCGCCGGGAAGCAGGTCTGCTGAGTGAGGCGTGAGGTCGGGCGGCGTGCGGTGAAGGCCCCGAACCCGCATCCGTCGGGGGCCCGTCCACCGCAGCTGCCGCCGGACAAGGTGCCCGGTCACGTCGCGATCGTGATGGACGGCAACGGTCGCTGGGCCAACCAGCGCGGGCTGCCGCGTACCGCCGGGCACGAGGCGGGCGAGTTCTCGCTGTTCGACTGCGTCGAGGGCGCGATCGAGCTGGGGGTCACGGCGATCAGCGCCTATGCCTTCTCCACCGAGAACTGGCGGCGCAGCCCCGACGAGGTCCGCTTCCTCATGGGCTTCAACCGCGACGTCATCCGTCGCCGCCGCGACGAGATGCACGAGCTCGGGGTGCGGGTGCGCTGGGCCGGCCGCCGGCCGCGGCTGTGGCGCAGCGTGATCAAGGAGCTCGAGGTCGCCGAGGAGCTCACCCGCGACAACGACGTCCTGACACTGACCATGTGCGTCAACTACGGCGGCCGGGCAGAGATCGCCGATGCCGCCGCGGCCATCGCCCGCGAGGTCGCGGCGGGCCGGCTCGACCCCGCGAAGGTCGACGAGGGCACCGTCGCCCGGTTCCTCGACGAGCCGGACATGCCCGACGTCGACCTGTTCGTGCGCAGCTCCGGGGAGAACCGCACCAGCAACTTCCTGCTGTGGCAGTCGGCCTACGCCGAGTTCGTCTTCCTCGACACGCTGTGGCCCGACTTCGACCGCCGGCACCTGTGGGCCGCCTGCGAGGAGTACGCCTCGCGCCAGCGCCGCTTCGGCAGCGCCTGAGAGAGGACCCCGTCCTCCCCACCCTCCGCAGGCGCAGGGTCGCGCCCGGGACGGGGCCGCACCGAGAGGAGACCGACGTGTTCGTGGTGACCCGGCTGCGGATCCCCGGGACCGACGCGGCCGGGTTCGCCGCCGCCGCCGACGTCCTGCTGGCCGCGCTCGCCGCCCGCCCCGGGTACCGGGACGGCGAGCTCGGCCGCTGCACCGACGACGCCGGCCTGTGGGCGCTGGTCACCCGGTGGGACGGCGTCGGCGCCTACCGCCGGGCGCTGTCGGCCGCGGAGGTGAAGCTCGCCGGCGCGCCGGTGTGGCTGTACGCCCTCGACGAGCCGGGCGCCTACGTCCCGGGGGAGCAGGCCTCCGAGGGGTGATCCGGCCCCCGGTGGGCATGCACCGTGTCGAGACACCCGGTGTCGATCACGGAGGACGCGCGATGAGCGAGCCCAGGCGGGACGATACGACACCCCGGACGTCCGCAGACCCCACCGTGCAGGTCGGCCCTCCTCCGGTGCCCGGTCGCGCGGTGCGGGCACAGCTGGCGCGCGGTGAGTTGACGACGCCTCCGGTCCGCCAGGACGACCCGACCGTCCATCTCGACCGCCCGTCACGGGGCGATCCGGACCGCACGCTGGAGCTCGGCGGTCCGCCGCCGGCCGGGGTCACCGTCGGGCCGAGGTCCCGACGGCGCCGGCGCACCTGGCCGTGGATCCTCGCCGTCGTGCTCGCGCTCGTCGTGCTCGGCGCGGTCCTGCTGGTCATGCTGTGGCAGGGCGCGACGATCGACGGCGGCATCCAGTTCCTCGACGCGCACCTGCGGGTGGACGGCGACCTCGTCGGGTGGTCCGGCGGCACGGTTCCTCGCTGACCTCCCGCTGTTCCGCACCGTTGGCAGCGGGTGAGCCGCCGCCGGGCGGCTCGCGCCGGGACTCCGGCCGGGCGGCGGGGGAGCGGACGAGCGGTGGCAACTACCGTGGACGGGTCAACCCGCCGACCGCCAGCCGGATGGAGCCCCTCGCCGTGAGCGACAGCACCGCCAAGCACGACCCCGCCCGCCTCGACAAGGTGGTGAACCTCTGCAAGCGACGGGGGTTCGTCTTCCCGTCGGGCGAGATCTACGGCGGCACCCGCTCCGCCTGGGACTACGGGCCCCTGGGCACCGAGCTCAAGGAGAACATCAAGCGGCAGTGGTGGCGCACCGTCGTCCAGGGCCGTGACGACATCGTCGGCCTGGACTCCTCGGTGGTCCTGCCGCGCCAGGTGTGGGTCGCCTCGGGCCACGTCGGCGTCTTCACCGACCCGCTCACCGAGTGCCAGAACTGCCACAAGCGCTTCCGGGCCGACCACCTGGAGGAGGAGTTCGAGGCGCGGAAGGGCCGGGCGCCGGAGAACGGCCTGGGCGACATCGCCTGCCCCAACTGCGGCACCAAGGGGGCGTGGACCGAGCCGCGCGACTTCAACATGATGCTGAAGACGTACCTCGGCCCGGTCGAGGACGAGTCCGGCCTGCACTACCTGCGCCCGGAGACCGCGCAGGGCATCTTCGTCAACTTCGCGAACGTCATGGGCGCGGCGCGGAAGAAGCCGCCGTTCGGCATCGGCCAGATCGGCAAGTCCTTCCGCAACGAGATCACCCCCGGCAACTTCATCTTCCGCACGCGCGAGTTCGAGCAGATGGAGATGGAGTTCTTCGTCGAGCCCGGCACCGACGAGCAGTGGCACCAGTACTGGATCGACGAGCGCACCCGCTGGTACACCGACCTGGGCATCGACCCGGCGAACCTGCGGCACTACGAGCACCCGAAGGAGAAGCTCTCGCACTACTCGACGCGCACGGTCGACATCGAGTACCGCTTCGGCTTCCAGGGCTCGGAGTGGGGGGAGCTCGAGGGCATCGCCAACCGCACCGACTTCGACCTGAAGACCCACTCGGAGCACTCCGGCGCCGACCTCAGCTACTTCGACCAGGGCACCAACACCCGCTGGACGCCGTACGTCATCGAGCCGGCCGCCGGCCTGACCCGCTCGCTGATGGCCTTCCTCGTCGAGGCCTACACCGAGGACGAGGCGCCCAACGCCAAGGGCGGCGTGGACACCCGCACCGTGCTGCGGCTGGACCCGCGGCTGGCGCCGGTGAAGGCCGCCGTCCTGCCGCTGTCGCGCAACGCCGACCTGTCGCCGAAGGCGCGGGACCTGGCGGCGGAGCTGCGGCGGAGCTGGAACGTCGACTTCGACGACGCCGGCGCGATCGGGCGCCGGTACCGGCGGCAGGACGAGATCGGGACGCCGTTCTGCCTCACCGTCGACTTCGACACCCTGACCGACGACGCGGTGACCGTCAGGGAGCGGGACTCGATGAGCCAGGAGCGCGTCGGGCTGGACCAGGTCGAGACCTACCTGAAGACCCGGCTGCCCGTCTGCTGAGCACCTCGTCGGCCATGTCCGCGGACATGGCCGACGAGATGGTCAGTCGCGCCAGCGGTACAGGTCGCGCAGCAGTGCGATCTCGGCGCCGTGGTGCAGCACCTCGCGGTTGATGTGCAGCACGAGCGCCGCCATCGAGGCGTCGGCCCACGGACCCTCGGCGGGGCCGCACGGCCGTCGCAGGCCCTCCTCGTCCAGGCCGCGGACGCCGGCGGTCCAGGCGGCGTAGGCGGTGTCGAGCTGGGCCAGGGCGGTGGCCGCGTCGCCGGGGTAGTCGTGGCTGTCGTAGTCCACCGGGGGTCCGCCGAAGTGGCCGGCCACGCGGGCGCCGAGGACGCCGACGACCACGTGCCCGATCCGCCAGGCGATGGTGGTGACCGGTGCCGGATCGGGTTCGGGCAGCGCGAAGTCGATCGTGAAGTCGCCTCGTCCGGCCTGGATCGGGGCCGAACCGGTGCCGCGCGGGCGGACGTTCCACGCACCGCGGACCGGCTCCCACCGGTACTCCTCGTCGGTCAGCCCCGCCAGCCGCGGCCGCAACTGCGTGCGCCAGTGCAGGTCCAGCTGCTCGACCAGCTCGGAGGTCCAGTCCACCGTCGTCGTCCGTGTCGTCTCCATGGCGGCACGCTAGGGGCGGATGCGGTCAGGATCGGTCCGCATCGTCGGCCATCGTGTCGCCGTGGCCGACCGGACCGACCGGACCGACCGGACCGACCGGACCGACCGGACCGACCGGGTGCTACGGCTGCTGGCGCTGCTGACCTCGGCCCGCAGCCGGCGTGGTGAGGCCTCGTGGCCCGGCTCGGGATCACCGTGCGCGCCGTGCGCCGGAACATGGAGCGGGTGCGCCGCGCCTACGCAAGCGACACACCATGATACACCTCGATGTGTATTGTTGGTCCATGGGCCGGACCAACATCGACATCGACGACGATCTCGTCGCCGGCGTCATGCGCCGCTACGGGCTGGCGACGAAGAAGGAGGCCGTGGACTTCGCCCTGCGACAGGTCTCGGTCGCCCCGATGCCGGCTGAGGAGATGCTGGCCATGCGCGGCGCGGGCTGGGGCGGGGACCTGGACGCCCTGCGTCGCAAGGAGGGCGAGGAACTGGCCGAGCAGTGGGGGACCGCGTGACGGTCCTGGTCGACACCTCGGTGTGGATCGGGTTCCTCCGTGACAGCAGTGCGCCGGAGGTCGATCAGCTGGTGAGCCTGATCCGTGCCGGTGAGGCTGCCACGACCGACGCGGTGTACCTGGAGGTCCTCGTCGGGACGACGGACGAGCAGGAGGCCGAACGGCTCCGCCGCTTCCTCGCCGGGTCGGTACTGCTCCGTCAGGAGTCGCCGGTGGACGCCGAGCGCGCAGCGTCCCTGTACCGGGCTTGCCGGCGGGCCGGTGAGACGCCCCGCTCGGTGAACGACTGCCTCGTCGCAGCTGTCGCCTTGCGGCACGACGTCCCCGTCCTCCACCGGGACCGCGACTTCACGGTGCTGGCCGCCCACACGGGCCTGCGCGTGGTGGAGCCGGCTGCCTGATGCCCGGTCGGCGTCGGTGGGTCCGGGGCCGCGGTGCCGACGGAGCAGGTGTGGTCGCCGACTCGGTCGGACACGCCGACCGGGACGACGGCAACTGCTCACGCGGCGGCGGGAGGTCGGCGCGGGGGAGGGCCACCGCCGCCAGGACACCTCCCGGCCGCACCCAGCGGGCCATCCGGGGCAGGACGTCGGGCAGCGGCAGGTGGTGGAGCACCGCGGAGCTCATCACGGCGTCGTACCGCCCGGCGGGCAGGTCCACGGTCCGCAGGTCGGCGCGGTGCAGCGTCAGGTTCGGCGGAGCCGCCTCCCCGGCCGCGGCGATCATCGCCGGGGAGCGGTCGACCCCGTCGACGTGGCGGGCCCGGAAGGCGAGCCGGCGGGCCAGCGTCCCGGCGCCGCAACCGACGTCCAGCACCCGGGTGGCGTCCGGGGGGACCTGGGCGAGCAGCAGCCGGTGGTACCAGCCGTTGTGGTCCCAGTCGGTCCACCGCACCGGGCGCCCTCCCCTCTCACGGCCGGGTGACCCACCTCGCCACCTACCCTGGGACCGTGAGCAGCAGCGTCCTCGAGCGGCCGTCGTCCCCCGCGACCGGCCCCGCTCCGCTGCGTCTGGGCGCGCTGACCGTCGACCCCGCCGTGGTGCTCGCGCCGATGGCCGGCATCACCAACCCGGCCTTCCGCACGCTGTGCCGCGAGTTCGGGGCCGGCCTCTACGTCTGCGAGATGATCACCACGCGGGCGCTGGTCGAGCGCAGCGAGAAGACGCTGCAGATGGTCCGCGCGACGCCGGACGAGGAGGACGCCTTCTCCGTCCAGCTCTACGGCGTCGACCCGGCCACGGTCGGCCGGGCGGTGGAGATGCTCGTCGACGAGGGCGTCGCCGGCACCCGCCCCGCGCACGTGGACCTGAACTTCGGCTGCCCGGTGCCCAAGGTGACCCGCAAGGGCGGCGGCTCGGCGCTCCCGTGGCGGCGGGTGCTGTTCCGCGACATCGTGCGGGCCGCGGTGCGTGCGGCGAGGGACGTGCCGGTCACGGTGAAGACCCGCATCGGCATCGACGCCGACCACGTCACCTACCTCGACGCCGGCCGGATCGCGCAGGACGAGGGCGCCGCGGCGATCACCCTGCACGGGCGCACCGCCGACCAGCTCTACAGCGGCACCGCCGACTGGGCGCCCATCGCCCGGCTGGTCGAGGCCGTCGACATCCCGGTGCTGGGCAACGGCGACGTCTGGGAGGCCGACGACGCGCTGCGGATGGTCGCCGGCACCGGGTGCGCCGGTGTCGTCATCGGGCGGGGCTGCCTGGGCCGGCCGTGGCTGTTCGGCGACCTCGCCGCCGCCTTCGCCGGGGAGGCCCACCGCGCGCTGCCGACGCTGCGCGAGGTCGCCGCGGTCATGCACCGGCACGCCACGCTGCTGAGCGCGGAGCAGGGCGAGCTGCACGGCTGCACCGACTTCCGCAAGCACGTCGCCTGGTACCTCAAGGGGTTCTCCGTCGGCTCCGACGTCCGCCGCGCGCTGGCGATGGTCAGCGCCCTCGACGAGCTGGCCGAGCTGCTGGCCGGCATCCCCGACCAGCCCTATCCGACGTCGGTGCTCGGCGAGCCGCGCGGGCGGACCAGCCCGCCGCGGCCCGTGGCGCTGCCCGAGGGCTGGCTGGCCGACCGCGACGACCCCCGGCCGCCGGCCGGGGCCGAACTGCTCGTGAGCGGCGGGTGAGTGCCATGAGCGCCGTGAGGACGACGGTCGAGGGAGCATCGCAGCGGGCTCCCCGGAGCCGTCAGCGCGTGAGCATCGCAGCGAGCGCCGGCGAGCGAGGAGCGGAGCGAGCGCGGAGGCGACTGGCGGCGTCGAGCGAGGAGCGGATCGGAACCGGAGTCGAGCCGTGAGCACAGGCCCCTACCTCTACGACGACGATCCGGCTCCGCTGCACACCGGCACCCCGCGCCCGGCGCGCGCCCTGATCCTCGCGGTGATCGGCGGGACCGTCGCCGTCGCCGTCGGCATGGCCGTCGGCCTGCCGCTGGTCAAGGGCAGCCCGGAGGAGCAGGCCCGCGAGGTCACCGGCGTCTTCCTCGCCGCGCTGGCCCAGGACGACGTCGAGACCGCCCACGGCCTGCTCTGCGCCGAGGAGCGGGCCCGGGTGGTACCCGAGGCGCTGTCCACCGAGTACGCCCCGGGCGGCACCGGTGAGATCACCGGCACCATCGCCGACGAGGCGGACGGCGCACCGGTGCAGCGCGTCGAGGTCGCCTGGAGCGACGGCAGCACCTCGATCCTCACCGTCGTCAGCGAGCAGGGCGCCCGCGTCTGCGGGACCTCGGCCGGCTGACGGAGGACCCCCTTCCCGCCACGCCTCCGCCTCCTCCCGGGCTCCTTCCACCGGAAGGGTGGCTGCCCTGTCGGTTCTGCGCCGCGGTCTGGCGTGTTCCGGACGGGTGAGCCACGATCGCTGTCTGGTCCCGAGAGGACGTATGAGACGTCTACCCGTGTCACCGTCCCGGGGCCGTGCTCGCCGGGGCGGCGGACGGGGGACCCCGGGGCGCCGTCCCCGGCAGGCGATGGGCAGCCGGCGGACGAGCGCGGAGGTGCACGGTGGGCAGCGGTACCGGGACGGCCACCTGGGTCTACGACTTCAGCGAGGGCAACAAGGACCAGAAGGACCTGCTGGGCGGCAAGGGCGCGAACCTGGCCGAGATGACCAGGCTCGGGCTGCCGGTGCCGCCGGGGTTCACCATCACCACCGACGCCTGCCGCTTCTACCTGGAGCACGGCAGCACCCCGCCGGAGCTGGCCGATCAGGTGACCGAGCACCTGACGGCGCTGGAGAAGGCGATGGGCAAGACCCTCGGTGACCCGTCGGACCCGCTGCTGGTGTCCGTGCGCTCCGGCGCCGCCGCCTCGATGCCCGGGATGATGGAGACCGTCCTCAACGTCGGTCTCAACGACGAGTCGGTCCGCGGGCTGGCCGCCCAGTCCGGCAGCGAGCGCTTCGCCTGGGACTCCTACCGCCGGCTGATCCAGATGTTCGGCAAGACCGTCCTCGACATCGACGGCGAGCTGTTCGAGCACGCCCTGGACGAGGCCAAGCGCGAGCAGGGCACCGAGTCCGACCTGGACCTCGACGCCGAGCACCTCGAGGACGTGGTCGGCCGGTTCAAGGCCATCGTCCGCGAGCAGTGCGGCCGCGACTTCCCGCAGGACCCGCGCGAGCAGCTCGACCTGGCGATCAACGCCGTCTTCGACTCGTGGAACGCCGACCGGGCGATCATCTACCGCCGCCGTGAGCGCATCCCGAGCGACGCCGGCACCGCCGTCAACGTCTGCTCCATGGTCTTCGGCAACCTCGGCTCCGACTCGGGCACCGGCGTCGCCTTCACCCGCGACCCGGGCAGCGGCGCGCAGGGGGTCTACGGCGACTACCTGCAGAACGCGCAGGGTGAGGACGTCGTCGCCGGCATCCGCAACACGGTGCCGCTGGCCGACCTCGAGCGGATCGACAAGCCCGCCTACGACGAGCTGAGGCAGACGATGGCGCGCCTGGAGTCGCACTACCGCGACCTGTGCGACATCGAGTTCACCATCGAGCGCAACAAGCTGTGGATGTTGCAGACCCGCGTGGGCAAGCGGACGGCCGGAGCGGCCTTCCGCATCGCCACCCAGCTGGTCGACGAGGGCCTCATCGACATGGACGAGGCGGTCCGGCGGGTCACCGGAGAGCAGCTGGGTCAGCTGATGTTCCCGCGGTTCGTCTCCGGCGGGGACGCCACCCAGCTCACCCAGGGGATGAACGCCTCGCCCGGCGCCGCCGTGGGCAAGGCGGTGTTCTCCTCGGAGGCGGCGGTCCAGTGGGCCGGCCGGGGGGAGAAGGTGGTCCTCGTCCGGCGGGAGACCAACCCCGACGACCTCTCCGGGATGATCGCCGCCGAAGGCGTGCTCACCAGCCGCGGCGGCAAGACCTCGCACGCCGCCGTCGTCGCCCGCGGCATGGGCAAGACCTGCGTCTGCGGCGCCGAGGAGCTGCAGGTCGACACGAAGAACCGCCGCTTCACCGCCCCCGGTGGCGTCACCGTCGAGGAGGGCGACGTCATCTCCATCGACGGCTCCACCGGGCGGGTGTGGCTCGGTGAGGTGCCGGTCGAGGCCTCCGCCGTCGTCCGTTACTTCGAGGGCGAGATCGACCCGGACTCCGCCGAGGCCGACGAGCTGGTGCGCAGCGTGCACCGCGTCCTCGCCCACGCCGACTCCCGGCGCCGGATGGACGTGCGGACCAACGCCGACACCCCGGAGGACTCCGCCCGGGCCCGGCGGTTCGGCGCCCAGGGCATCGGGCTGTGCCGGACCGAGCACATGTTCCTCGGCGACCGGCGGCAGCTGGTCGAGAAGCTGATCCTCGCCGAGGACGACGAGGGCAAGCGGACCGCCCTCGACGCGCTCGCGCCACTGCAGAAGCAGGACTTCCTGGAGATCTTCGAGGCGATGGACGGGCTGCCGGTGACCGTGCGGCTGCTCGACCCACCGCTGCACGAGTTCCTGCCCGACCTCACCGACCTGTCGGTGCGGGTGGCGGTCGCGGAGGCCGGGGGGCACCCGGACGAGGCCAACCTGCGGCTGCTGGCCGCCGTGCGGCGGATGCACGAGGAGAACCCGATGCTCGGCCTGCGCGGCGTGCGGCTCGGGCTCGTCCAGCCGGGGCTGTTCGCCATGCAGGTGCGGGCGATCGCCGAGGCGGCGTGCGAGCGCAAGGCGGCCGGCGGCGACCCGCGGCCGGAGATCATGATCCCGCTGGTGGGGGCGGTGCAGGAGCTCGAGGCGATCCGTGACGAGGCGGAGAAGGTGCTCAGCCAGGTGTTCGAGGAGTGCGGCGCCGAGCTCGACGTCCTCATCGGCACGATGATCGAGGTGCCGCGCGCCGCGCTCACCGCCGGCGAGATCGCCTCGTCGGCCGCGTTCTTCTCCTTCGGCACCAACGACCTCACCCAGATGACCTGGGGCTTCTCGCGGGACGACGTCGAGGCCGCGTTCTTCCACGCCTACCTCGACAAGGGCATCTTCGGCGTCTCGCCGTTCGAGTCGTTGGACCTGCCGGGCGTCGGCCGGCTGGTGGAGGTCGCCGTCCGGGAGGGCCGGTCGGCGCGGCCGGACCTCAAGCTCGGCGTCTGCGGCGAGCACGGCGGTGACCCGGACTCGGTGCACTTCTTCCACGAGGTGGGGCTGGACTACGTGTCCTGCTCGCCGTTCCGCGTGCCGGTGGCCCGGCTCGAGGCCGGCCGCGCCGCGCTGGGAGCGGACCGCTCGGGCTCCTGACGAAGGACCCCGGTGCGGTCCGGCACACCCGGCGCACCGGCTCGGAACCGAGGCCCCCGCGTGGTACCCATGACGGGTGGGCGTGCGCGCGGGGAGCCTGGTGGGCCGGGCGGTGGGCGCCCTGGTGCTCGCCGTCGTCCTGCTCGTCGTCTCCACCGCGACGGCGATCTGGTGGACGGCGCGGCAGGACTCGCAGCCGACCTCCGACGCGATCGTGGTGCTCGGGTCGGCGCAGTACAACGGCGTCCCGTCGTCGATCTTCGAGGCGCGCCTGGAGCACGCACTCGCGCTGTACGCAGACGGCGTCGCGCCGGTGGTCGTGACCGTCGGCGGCAAGGCGGACGGCGACCAGTTCACCGAGGCTGAGTCCGGCCGGGCCTACCTGGCCGAGGCCGGCATCCCCGAGGACGCGCTGCTGGCGGTCGAGGAGGGCGTGGACACGCTGGAGAGCATGCGGGCCGTCGGGGCCGCGTTCGACGAGCGCGGCTGGTCCTCGGCCGTCCTGGTCACCGACCCGTGGCACGCGATGCGCGCCGAGCGGATGGCCGAGGACGCCGGCATCACCGCCGACAGCTCGCCGACCCGGCAGGGCCCGGCGGTGCAGACGCGCGCCACGCAGTTCCGCTACATCCTCCGCGAGACCGCCGCCTACCTGCTCTACCGCGCGACCGGCGAGAGCATCGCGGGCGCCCCGGGGATCGGCTGAACGGAGGAGTCCGTGCTCGTACTGGGCAAGGCCGGCACGGCCGGCACCGAGAAGCGCGTCCTGCCCGTGCTGCGCGACGACGTCGTCGTCGCCACGCTGCGGGCGTCGAACTGGAAGGAGGCGGCCACGGCCGTCGTCGAGGACCGCGAGTGGGTGCTCGCCAAGGCCAAGCGCGAGCTCACCGGCCGGTGGGCGGCCGACCCCGAGGGGACGGCGCGGCTGCGCGCCCGACAGACGTCGTTCTGGAGGGGTACCTGGGCGGTCGACCTGGAGGGGACGCCCGTGCAGGCCGAGGTGGTCTCGCGGTGGAAGGGCGGGCACCGGTACCTCGTCGGCGACCGCGTGGTCGCCGAGTCCGGGACGACGGGCGGCTGGTCGCCGCGTCCGACGCTGACCGCCGACGAGTCGCTGCCCCTGCACCACCAGGTCTTCCTGCTGTGGCTAGCGCTCGTGATGAACCGGCGTGACGAGGCCGCGACGACGGCCGCGATCGCGGGCGGCGCCGCGGCGGCAGGGGGCAGCTGATGGCCGGGAAGGGACGCATCCGCGCCGGCGACATCGCGCTGGTCCGTGAGCGGTCGAAGATCGACGAGATCGTCGGAGAGCACCTGCAGCTGAAGCGTGCGGGTGGCGGCAGCCTCAAGGGGCTGTGCCCCTTCCACGACGAGAAGTCGCCGTCCTTCCACGTCACCCCCACGAGAAACCTCTTCCACTGCCTGGCAGGCGAGACCGGGGTCCTCACCGAGGACGGGGTGGTCCCCATCCGGGAGCTCACCGGTCGCACGGTCCGAGTGCTCAACGGGGACGGAGGCTGGGTCGAGGCACCGTTCAGGTCGTACGGCGTGCAGCGGCTGATGAAGCTGACGCTCACCCGCAACGGTCGGACGAAGATCCTCCACGCGACTGACGAACACCGCTGGTTCGTTCCGTCCGGCAGGCTGCGGCAGGACCGCCGGGAGAAGGTGACCACGGACCTGCGGCCGGGTGACCAGCTCTCGCCGTCCTTCCCGATGAGCAGGGTCCTCAACCCGGGGACGCGCCCGTCGCCGTTCGGCGTCGCTCGCGGTCTGGTGTACGGCTACGGGACGAGGGCGGGGGCCGGCTCCATCGCCGTCCTCTACGGCGAGAAGGACGGGCAGCTGGCTTCATACTTCGAAGGCTGGCGGTCCTGGTCGGAGGAGCGTGGGACCCGGTATTACGGGTTGCCCGCCTACTTCAAGGACGAACGGCCGCCACTCGACGAGGACGCCTCGTACCTGTTGGGCTGGCTGGCCGGCTACTTCGCCGCCGATGGCTGCGTGGCCGAGGATGGCGACGCCATCCTCAACTCGGCATGCGTCGAGGACCTCGAGTACGTCCGGACCCTGTGCACCCGGCTCGGTATCGGCACCTACGGAGTCGCCAAGCAGACCCGGCTCGGCATCGACGGTGTCATGGGCGACATCTACAACGTCCGCTTCATGACCAAGGGCCTACCGGACTCCTTCTTCCTGCTCGACCAGCATCGCGAGCGCATCCTGGCCAACCGCAAGAAGTACGAGCGGAAGCGCTGGGTCGTCCGGTCGGTCGAGTGGTCGGACCGGGTGGAGGAGGTCTTCTGTGCCGAGGTCCCGGGTACGCATGCCTTCACGCTCGAGGACAACATCCTCACCGGTAACTGTTTTGGTTGCGGAGTGGGTGGGGACGTCATCTCCTTCATCCAGCAGATCGACCACCTGTCGTTCACCGAGGCGGTCGAGCTGCTGGCCGGGCGGGCCAACGTCGAGCTTCACTACGAGGACGACGGCGGCCGCCCCACCGGCGCCCCGGACCGCGCGCAGGCCGGGCAGCGCGCCCGGCTGGTCGCGGCCAACACCGCGGCGGCGGCCTTCTACGCCGAGCAGCTGGGCAGCCCGGAGGCCGCACCGGCCCGGCAGTTCCTGGCCGACCGCGGCTTCGACCGGCAGGTGGCGCTGGACTTCGGCTGCGGCTTCGCCCCCGGGGGCTGGGACACGCTGACCCGACACCTGCGCGGCAGCGGCTTCACCCAGCAGGAGCTGGTGACCGCGGGCCTGGCCAAGGAGTCCAGCCGCGGCACGCTCATCGACCGCTTCCACCGCCGGCTGGTCTGGCCGATCCGCGACATCACCGGTGACGTCATCGGCTTCGGCGCCCGCAAGCTGATGGACGACGACCCCGGCCCGAAGTACCTGAACACCCCGGAGACGCCGCTCTACAAGAAGAGCAGCGTGCTCTACGGCATCGACCGGGCCAAGCGGGACATCGCCCGCCGCCACCAGGCCGTCGTCGTCGAGGGCTACACCGACGTCATGGCCTGCCACCTGGCCGGCGTCACCACCGCCGTGGCCTCCTGCGGCACGGCGTTCGGCCCCGAGCACATCGGCGTGCTGCGCCGGCTGCTCATGGACCAGGACGAGTTCCGCGGCGAGGTCATCTACACCTTCGACGGTGACGCCGCCGGCCAGGCCGCGGCGATGAAGACCTTCGCCGAGGACCAGCGCTTCGTCGGCCAGACCTTCGTCGCCGTGGAACCCGACGGGCGCGACCCGTGCGAGCTGCGGCAGGCGCACGGCGACGCCGCCGTCCGTGACCTGGTGGGCCGCCGGACGCCGCTGATCGCCTTCGTCCTCAAGACCACGCTCGCCGGCTACGACCTCGACACCGTCGAGGGCCGGGTGGCCGCGCTGGAGAAGACCGCGCCGCTGGTCGCGCAGATCAAGGACCACGCGCTGCGCCCGGCCTACGCCCGCCAGCTGGCCGGGATGATCGGCAACACCGACGAGTCCGAGGTGCTCGAGCGGGTCCGCCGAGTCACCGGGGACACCGGTGGGCCGCCGCAGCGCGGCCGGCCGCGGACGCCGCAGAAGAGCCCGGACGACGTCGCCGTCGAGGTCGAGCGGGAGGCGCTCAAGGCGGCGTTGCAGAGCCCGGAGCTCGCCGGGCCGTCGTTCGACGCGATCCCGGTCGAGGCCTACACCGACCCCGACTACGCCGCCGTGGCCGCCGCCGTCGCCGCGGCCGGGGGAACGGCCGCCACCCGCGTCACCGGCCCGGCCTGGCTCGACGAGGTGGCCGCGCACTGCACGCGGGAGAGCGCGACGGCACTGCTGACCGCACTGGCCGTCGAGCCGGTGCGCTCGGCCGCCGAGGCCGATGCCACGTACGTCAACGCGGTGCTGGCCCGGCTGGAGGAGATGCACACCGTCCGCCGGGTGGCCGCGCTCAAGGGACGGCTGCAGCGGATGAACCCGGTCGAGGCCGGTGACCAGTACATGAAGGCGTTCGGCGAGCTCATGGCGCTCGAGCAGCAGGCCATCTCGCTGCGCAAGCGGGCGATGGGCGGGCTGGGCTGATGACCGTGTTCGACCGGGTGCGGCGGCGGTTCACCCGGCCGCCGGAGCTCGTCCGCGCCGTGGTGCTCGCCTCGGCCGACCCCGACGAGCGGGTGCTGTCCTGGGGTGCCCTCGCGCGCGACGCGGGCTGGCTGGTCGCGACGTCCCGCGGGCTGCGCCGGGTACCCGCCGACCTGCCGCTGCCGCAAGCGGGAGAGGTGGGCGTGCTGCCCTGGCACGAGGTCGGCACCGCGCGGTGGACGGCGACCGGCGACGGCGGGGGCCGGTTCGAGGTGACCCCGCTGACCGAAGTGGAACCCGGGGTGCAGGCGCGGCTGCCGGTGGAGCGGCACGCGCTGGCCGACGCGGGAGGCCTGCCGCCCGTCGTCCGCCGGCGGGTGGACCAGACCGTCGTCGACAGCCGGCGTGCGCCGCTGCCCGGTGGGGGAGGGGCGCTGCTGGTCGCCCGGCGGTTGCCCGGTCAGGCCGAACGCGAGTGGACCGTCGTCTTCGACGACGACGCCGACCGCGCCGACCCCGCCGCGCGGGAGGCCGCGCGGCAGAGGCTGGCCGAGGCGGTCGCGGCCGACCAGCCGGGCTGAGCCCGCCGCGACCGCCTCGGGGTTCAGACCCCGCCGGAGGTGTCCGGCGGCGGCAGCGGGCTGTTCGACGCCGGGGCGGTGGTGCCGGACGCGGCTCGGGCGCGCGGGACGGAACCCGTGCCGGACGTCGTCGAGCGGTGCCCGGAGCTGCCCAGACCGACCCGGGCCTTGGCCGAGTTGAGCACCCCGTCGGCGCGGGCCTGCGCCATGCCGGCCAGGCCCTGCAGCTGGGGGTTGTCCTTGGCCTGCTCCCAGGCGCGGCGGATCTGCTCGTAACGCTCCGTACCCGCCTTCGCGCCGAGGACGTAGCCGGCACCGAAGCCGACGAGGAAGGACAGCTTCGCCATGGCGAACCTCCAGGTGAGACGCAGGACGAGGAGTGATCACGGTAACCGTGGGGGCTGTGACGCGCGACGCGGCGAGCCGCCTGCAGCACGCCCGACGGCGTGGGGTAACCTCGACCCTGCGCGCGGGCACGCCCGCCGATCCCCCGTAGCTCAATTGGCAGAGCATGCGACTGTTAATCGCAGGGTTATTGGTTCGAGTCCAATCGGGGGAGCAAAACCGCAGGTCAGATGGGTGCCGCGTGGGCGGATCCAGGGCTGCACCATACTTAACCCATACTTTTCGCCCCGGCGATAGCCTCGTCGCCGAGGGCGGCAGGCTTGGAAGCATGCGAGGCCGGATGTCGCCATCGTTCTCGGATCGCAGGTTGGTCTGACCTGGTGCCCCTTCGCGGAGCTCGACGCCGGTGCCTCCGCCGCCGGTCCGCCGCGACGGACGCGGTCGCGACGCCACCGGTATGAGACCTCCCCGGCTCTCGGTGCATAGGCGCCGCGCGGCGGGCGCCGTCGAGCACAATGGCCGGGTGACAGCGGGCGTGCATCCCGAGCCGACGCCGGGGACGGTGAAGCGTCTGTACGCGCGGGCGTTCCGCTGCGCGCGGCCGGACTGCTCACGCCCGCTGTACAAGCAGGACAACGACACCGGCGACCTCGTGCTGAACAGCCGCGTCGCGCACATCCACGCCCGTCGGCGTGGAGGTGCCCGGTGGATCGAGATGTCCGTGGAGGACAACCGCGCCGACGCCAATCTGCTGCTCCTATGTATCGAGCACTCGTATGAGATCGACGAGCTCCCGGACCTGTACCCGGCGGAGCTGCTCCGCGAGTGGAAGCAGGCTCAGCTCGACGAACACGAACAAGCGCAACGAGGGTGGCCGCTGACCGACGCGGACGCTGGCCGGGTACTCGAGGCGTCGTCGCGGGCCGTCGAGCACCACCATGCAGGAGCCGTCCTCGGTGCGGTCCGGGCGGCCGAGCGCCTCGCGCTCGCTGCCCGCGGTGCCCGGCGCGGGCCTGCAGGCCGCGCAGCCACCTGGCGCGCGGCCCGGGCCATGGCACGAGGCGCATGCACCGCGTGGGACCAGGATGGCAACGCGCTGCATGCCGAGCCGTCCCGGCAGGAGACCGAGCAGCACAAGGCCGCACTCCTCGCGGCCCTGCGAGAGGCCGTCGAGGTCCTCGCCCCGCTCGCCGACGAGGCCAAGGTCGAGCTCGCGGCCGTCCGGGCGAGCCGCCCCGCCGTCGAGCCATGGTCCGCCTGGGCGTCCGGCGCCGTCGACGACGTCGTCGCCATGTCGGCGACTTGGCCCGGCCCGCCGGAGTTGGAGGACGACGACCGGCTCGACGACGCCTTGTCCGGGCTCGCGGAGGCCACGGACGCCCTTGCCGCGGCGTGGCGCGGCGACCCGGCTGCGCCACCGCCTCCGCCCGAGCCGGACCGGGCACCGCCCCCGGTTCCCCGCGACCCGTTGGAGGACCACCGAGCACTGCTTGACCGGGCGCGCCCGTACGCGCGGGTGGACCACCGGCGCTACGACGCCGCGCTGCGGGCCGAGTTGGCTGCCGCCGCCGAGCGGGCCGCCGGCATCCCGCCCGTGCCGTCCGCTCGCGCCGTCGGGCTGTCCGCGACGTGCCGACTGGCCGCGGCGGTCGCCGGCAACGCCGACGACGACGAGCTCGCGGCCCTGACGGAGCAGGACGTCCGCCGCCGTCCGCTGTCCGCGGCGGTGCTCCTGCTCGACGAGGCAGCCCGGGTTGCGGAAAAGCGGGGTCGTCCCGGGCCGCAGGAACGGGCCGAGGCCGCGCTCGCCGCGCTGTGGGACTCCATCGACTGGTCCAACCCCGGCTCCTGGGACCCCGACGACGCGAATGGCCAGTCGGTGCTCTGGGCTGGATCTCGGATCACCTCGCCCGAGCAGGTCAAGCAGCGCCTCTCGCAGGCGCTGGCGCGGCGGTCCGATGTCGTCCTCCCCCTGGTTGCGGCCTGCGCGGACTGGGAGGAGAGCCGCGACCGCGAGACCTGGCGCGTGCTCGGGTTCCGGCGCCGATATCGCGAGCTTCCTGCCTGGTTCCCCGGCCAGGCCGTCGTCGCGGCCGCTGCGTCCGCCCCGCCGAACGCCGAGTCCGTCGTGGTGGACGCGTTCGGGGAGACCGACGGCGACGACGCGGACTCGCTACTCGCCCAAGTCCTGTGGCTAGTGCAGCGCTCGACGGCCTGATTGGGGTACGCCAGCGGATGTCCCGAGTGAGGATCCTCGGGTCCTTGCGGACGCCCGTGAGGTACCGGGTCATGACATGCCAGCTCACTCGGGGTTCTGCTCGCAGCACCTCGGCAAGGAATCGGGCGGTTGGGGGTTCGAATCCCCCGTGGGCTCAAAATCTAGCTCAGCGAGCTGATAAAGGGTCTGAAGCGAATGAAGAGAAGGACTGTGGCCCCACTTTATTCCCACTTTTCGCTGACCAGCGAAACACGCTGCCGGCCGGAGACGCTCGCCAATTGCCGCCACGCCGGCGGACCCGGGCGGGACGTCTCGTGCGCCGTGAGGTCACTCGCTGGGGACGCGGCCCGCCTCGATGAAGGCGTCGAGTGAGGAGCGCTGCAGGCGCACGTACTTGCCGAGCTTGACGTAGGAGATGCGCCGCTGTGCGACGAGTCGGCGGATAAATCGCTCGCCGGTCCCGAGGTACTCCCCGGCTTGACCGATGGTCAGCAGCTCATCCCGTGGGGCACGGCCCGTAGCAGTGCTCAAGGGGTTCGGTCGGCTCATGAGGGTGAGCGTGGCGCTCGCTCCTCCGGTTTTCCGCCGGTGGCCGCAACGACGTCTTCATGCGGGCCTGGGACGGGACCGAAAGTCCGTCCGCGAGTCTCCTGTCTTGCTCCTGTAGTTCTCCGGTCGAGAGCCTGATCGCGCCACGACGAGCCCCGTCGGACGAAGTCGAGGTTGCGGCTAGGGTTCGGCGGCACACGAGCGGGATGTCCACCGAACGGGTGACGTGGAGGAGAGCTGCCATGGCGCGGCCACTGCTTCGAGGTGACCGCTTGCAGGCTGCCCGTGAGGCCGTGGGGCTGACCAGAGAAGAACTGGCCACCAAGCTGGAGCTCTCCGGCGCGGCGCGCATCCGGGTCTGGGAGACCGGGCTCGAGCGCCCGCGACCCCGCTTCGTGCCGCGGCTGGCGGCTGCCCTGGGCGTCGATCCTTTGCATCTCCTGGACGTCGATGCAGGGGACCCGCCCTTGGCGGCCCTCCGTCTGGCGGCTGGACTGGCCACGAACCAGGTGACTGCTCCCGGTCTGTCGGTCATGACGTACGTGCGCCTGGAGGACGGTCGCCCCGGTGTAGATGACTCCGCCACGGTGATCGCCGCCGTCGCCGAAGTCCTCGGTGTGGACGTCGCTCGTGTGGAGGCGGCCGTCCGTCGTTCCCGCAGCGACCACGCGGCCTTGGCGTCCTCCGGCCGCTGAACAGGAGGATTACGGGAGAATCGCTTGCCTCCACGGGTGATCTCGGTGGTAATTTCCCCCACCACTTGCCCGGGAGGTGGCCATGGCCCGCACGACGAAGTCGAGCGCGACATGGGCCGGCGCGCCCTCGAAGCCCGAAGCTCGCCTACTTTCGGGTCATGCTCCTGCCGGGGCGTGGCCCGCGGCCTCTCCGGTGAGCGCACTCGCGATGAGCACGCGGCGATGGACGGCTGCCCTGCTCCTGGCGCTACCCCTCGCCGGCTGCTCGGCGAGCGACGCCAGTCCGGACTCCTCGCCGAGCACGACGGCGTCCTCGTCGTCGCAGGCTCCGTCGTCCGCTCCTGTCACGACCAGCGCGCCGACTCCCGAGGAGGAGGCCGCAGAGGCTGCGACCACGGCGGTCAACGAGATGCTGCGTGTGACCGATGCGGCTAAGAAAGTTCCGGGCGCCAGGGACTGGGAACCGGAGATCCGCCGATCCGCGGGCGACCCCGCCGCCCTGCTTGCCGTTACGGCAGTACGGGACTACGCGACGATCGGCCTCCGCCAGGAAGGCGACACCACGGTCGACCTGCAGGTCACCGGCGTTGATCTGGCGTCTCCCGAAGGGCCCACCGTGAAGATCACGGGCTGCTACGACAGCCACAGCACGCGGGTGGTCAAGGTGGAGACCGGCGAGGTCGTGCCACCCGGAACTCCACCTCGGTTCGTCTGGGACATCACCGTGACCCGCTACGTGGCCGAACCCGGATCCCCGTGGCTGGTCAACCAGCTGGACCCGCTGACGGAGCGACCATGCTGAGGCTGTCTCGCGTGCCCCTGCTGGCGGCCGTGATGCTCGCCGTTCCGGGCGGGCTGACCGGCGCCATGGCTGCCCCACCTGTCGACTGCGCGAAGCAGGATGCACAGACCGGCATCTGCCTGGTCGAGGCGACCTCTCCCGGGCAGGACGCGGGCGCGGACCCGGTGGCCAGCGGCGCCAAGCCTGGTGGGAGCCAGGCGACTGGCGGGGAGGCTTCGCCCCAGGACCCGTGTACGTACACGGTGTCGCAGCCGCAGCCGCCACCAACGAGCGCCCTGTGGCAGGGGCAGTCCCCGGCCGACGGAGCGATGTACGCCAAGGTCTGTCCGCGGGTGGACGGTTCGGGCCTCACCACGATGCTCGTGTTCGTACCGAACGGGTCCGCTCCGCCGGCCGGACCGCCCGTGGACCCGCGCGTTCTGGCGGAGCAGGCGATCGCCTCGCTCGTCATGCGTGCCCCGGAGATCCGGATGGCGCCGCCACCCGGGTCTGCCGGGGGCCTGGTGGGCCTTCCGGTGTGGATGTGGACCGAGCGCGGGGAGGAGTTCCTCGGGCCGGCCCGGCAGTCGGTGTCGGCCGGGGGCGTCACGGTCGCCGCCGTGG
This sequence comes from Geodermatophilus obscurus, assembly GCF_900143215.1. Lineage (GTDB taxonomy): Bacteria > Actinomycetota > Actinomycetes > Mycobacteriales > Geodermatophilaceae > Geodermatophilus > Geodermatophilus obscurus_A. Next base: position 360,808 of record NZ_FRDM01000001.1, read on the forward strand.
GCGAGGTCAGCCGCATCGTCTGGGACATGGGGGACGGCACCACGGTGGTCTGCGGTGCCGGAACGCCGTACTCGCCTGGGGCGGAGGGCGAGTCGCCGGATTGCGGCCACGTCTATGCACAGGCGTCGAGCCGACATGTGCCGGGTGATGGCCCCTGGCCGATCACCGCGACGAGCACATGGACGGTCACCTGGTCCGGCGGGGGACTGTCGGGCACGGAGACGCTGGAGCTGTCCTCGTCGGCGGAACTGTTCGTCGGCGAACTGCACGTCCTCAACCAGGACGGGGGCAGTCGATGACGCGCACCCAGCCGCCGAAAGCCAGCGCACCGCCCCCCGCGGCGGGCAACGGGCTGCCCCGGGCGCCGGTGCTTCCGCCGCCGCGTCGCCGACGCCGTCCGGCGTTGCTGGCGCTGGCGGTGGCCATGGTGGTCCTCGGAGCCCTGGGCGCGACCTACCTGGCGACCTCGCTGGGCAAGACGTCTCCGGTGATCGCGCTGGCACGGGAGGTGCCCTGGGGCCAGGCCATCACCGCTGCCGATCTGGTGGAGGCGAGGATCTCGCCTGATCCGGCGTTGCAGCCGATTCCGTACGGTGATCGCGACCAGGTGATCGGCATGGTGGCGGCGACCACCCTGACGCCAGGTTCGCTGCTCACCCGCGACGCACTGACCGATCAGCGCCTCCCGGCCCCCGGTCAGCAACTGGTCGGAGTCGGGGTGTCGACGGTGCAACTGCCGACGACCGCGCTGCGGCCCGGCGATGACGTCCTCCTGGTGCCCGTGGCCGCGGGCAGCGCTCCGGCAGGAAACGAGGCAGGGGCTCCGGGCGTGGTGGACGCGACCGTGGTTCAGACAGGTCCGCCGGGAACCGACGGTCTGCGAGTGGTCGACGTGCTCGTCGCCGCGGCCGACGGGCCGGACGTCGCCGCCCGCGCCGCTGCAGGCCTGGTCGCCATCGTCGTGGTCGCCGGCGAGTAGGCGGCTGCCGTGTTGATCGCGCTGTGCTCGGCCAAGGGCGCGCCCGGGGTGACCACGAGCGGGCTGGCGCTGGCGCTGTCCTGGCCGCGGCCGACGGTACTGGCCGAACTGGACCCGGCGGGCGGCGACGTGCTGGCGGGATACGGCCGAGGTGAGTTGTCCGCCGGCGGTCTGGCCGACCTGGAGCTGGCGGCGCGGCGTGGCGGACTGGCCCGGCACCTGGACGGCCAGCTGCTGCGGCTCGACCCCGAGGGGCGAGCGCGCCTCCTACCCGGCTTGGCCGACCCCGCCGGCGCCCGACACGTGGACTGGGACCGCTTGGCAGCCGTGCTGGCCACGTTGGAGGACGGCGCGGTCGACGTCATCGGCGACTGCGGTCGGTTGCGCGCCGAGCACTTTCCGGCAGCCGTCGTCCGGCGGGCTGCAGCCGTGGTCTTGACCACCGGCTCGACGCTGCGTGCCGTACGTGCGGCGACGCGGGCGGTCGCCGAGCTCCGCGGAGAGGGCCACGCCGGCATGGTGGCCGCGCTGGTGGTCGGGCCGGGTGAGCCGTACGGCGAGCGGGAGATCGGCGAGGCGCTCGGCGTTCCGGTCATCGGTTCGCTGCCGCGCGATGCCAAGGCGGCGTCGGTGCTCAGTGACGGCGCGCCGGCCGGCCGGCTGTTCGCCCAGTCGGCCCTGCTGCGCGCTGCGCGGACGGTCGCGACCCGCTTGGTCGAGTTCGCCGCGGCGCACGAAACCCGGCTGCCGCCACCGCCGGCGCCCGTTCCTTCGGCGGCGGCCACGATCGGGGGCGGTCGTGTCCGCTGACCTCGCCACCGGCCCCCGGGGCGGCGGAGCCGTGCCTCGCCGACGCGACGAGGCACCGATCTCGGTGGACTGGGCGCTGGTGCGCCGACTTCACGAGGCGACGGCGACGGCGCTGGCCGCGGAGCTCAAGCGCCGTCCAGCGCTCAGCGCGGCGGCGCAGCAGGAGCTGGCCCGCACGCTCGTCCAGGATGGCGTCGACGAGCTGGTGCGCGAGCGGATGCGCGCCGGGGAAGCGGTGCCCACCCCGGAGGACGAGCAGGCGATCGCCGAGGCGGTGTTCGCGGCGCAGTTCGGGCTCGGCCGGCTGCAGCCCTACGTGGACGACTCGGCCGTGGAGAACATCGAGGCGCACGGGCACGACAACGTGTGGATCGGCTACGCCGACGGCCGCGACGTCCAGGTCGACCCGATCGCCGACTCCGACGAGGACCTGGTACGGCAGCTGCAGCACATCGCCGCCCGGCTGGGCCGCGCCGAGCGGACGCTGACCACGGCCAGTCCGCTGCTGACCATGCGCCTGCCGGACGGGTCGCGGCTGGCGGCGGTGATCGAGACGGTGCCACGCCCGCAGCTGGTGATCCGCCGGCACCGGATCCGCAACGTCGACCTCGACGACCTGATCGGCCTGCGGGCGATCGACCGGCTGCTGGCGGAGTTCCTCCGGGCGGCCGTGCGGGCGCGCAAGAACATCGTGGTCACCGGCGCGCAGGGTGCGGGCAAGACGCTGATGCTGCGGGCGCTGGCCAACGAGCTCCCGATCGAGGAGAACCTGGCCACGATCGAGAAGCACTTCGAGCTGCTGCTGCACGAGCTGCCCGACCGGCACCCCCGGGTGGTGCCGTTCGAGGCACGGGAGGGCACCGGCGAACGCGGGCCGGACGGCCGCCGCCTGGGTGAGGTGACGCTGACCGAGCTGGTCGAGCAGGCGCTGGTGATGAACGTGTCCCGGGTGTGGTTGGGCGAGGTCCGCGGCGAGGAGGCCTGGCCGCTGATCGAGGTGATGGAGGCCGGCGAGGGCGGCTCGGCCTGCACCCTGCACGCCCGCTCCGCGCACCACGCCTTCGAGCGGCTGGCCAACCTGTGCATGCGCGGTCGAGCGGCGGTCACCCCGGACCACGCGTACCGGTCGTGCGCGTCGGCGATCGACCTGGTGGTGCACATCACCACCGTGGACGAGCGGTGGATCGGCGGTGAGCGGCAGCGGTTCGTCAGCCAGGTCGTCGAGTGCAACGGCATCGGGGAGGGCGGACGCCCGGCGCTCACCGAGGTCTTCGCGCCGGGAGCCGACGGTCGGGCGGTACCCGAGCACGACCCCGTGGACCTGGCCGACTACGTCCGGGTCGGCTTCGACCCCGGCTGGCTGCGCGTCGGGCAGGGAGCCTGGGCCGGCACGGCGGGCGGGCGACGGTGAGCGGCGCGGGCCTGCTGGCCGGCGTGTGCGGGGCGCTCGTGGTCGCCGGCCTGCTGCTGGCCACGCACGCGCTCACCGCCCCGGACCCCCCGGCTCGGCCGCGGCGCCGGAGACCGCGTCTGGCGTCGACGGTCGACCGCCCGGCGGCGCGGCGGCAGCGGGCACTGTGGGCGGCCGCCGCGGTGGCGGCGGCCGCGGTGTGGCTGGCCTCCGGCTGGCCGGTCGGCGGGGTGCTGGTCGGGCTGGCAGTGGTGGGGGTGCCGTGGCTGCTGGCGCAGTTCTCCGCCAGCAACGCGGCGGTCGAGCGGCTGGAGGCGTTGCAGGAGTGGGTGCGCCGCACCTCCGATGTCCTGGCTGCGGGTGGTGGGCTGGAGCAGACCTTGATCCGCTCGGCCCGCACGGCGCCCGGGCCGATCGCGGCGGAGGTGGTCACGTTGGCGGCGCGGCTGCAGGCGCGTTGGCCGACGTCGCGGGCGTTGCTGGCCTTCGCCGACGATCTCGACGACGCCGCCGGGGACCTGGTCGTCGGGGCCCTGCTGCTGGGTGCGGAACTGCGCGGGCCGGGGCTGGCGCGGGTGCTGACCGAGCTGGCGGGAAGCCTCACCGAAGAGGTGACCATGCGCCGCAAGGTCGAGGCCGACCGCGCCAAACCCCGCGCCAACGCCCGCTGGCTGCTGCTGATCACGGTCGCCGCGGCCGGGCTGGCGGCGCTGAACGGCGACTACCTGGCGCCCTACGGCACCGGGCTGGGCCAGCTGGTGCTGGCGGTCATCTGCGCGCTGATCGTCGGCTGCCTGCTGTGGATGCGCCGGCTCACCGTGGCCGCGCCGTCAGCACGGTTCCTGGTCGATCGCGACGGCGGCCGGCGGACCGAGCTCGACCCGGACGAGGTGACGGCCCGGTGAACGGCACCCAGGCGTTGCTGATCGGCGCCGGCGCGGTCGTCGGGCTCGGCGTGTTCCTGCTGCTGCGCGCCGCCCTGGTAGTCGAACAGCCGCAGCTGGCCGACGCGCTGGCCCGGCTGGACGGCGCCCGATCCGCGGTACGAGTCGCGTCGGTCTCCGAGGCGAGTGACCGGTGGGCGCGCGCGGCCGGCCGCGCCGGCACCTGGGTCGGTGCCCGACTGCCGGCCGCGGGGCGGCGGGCGCCCGGCCAGGCGCTGGCGTTGATCGGGTGGACGCCGGAAGGCTACGCCGTCCGCAAGGTCGGCCTCGCCGCGTTCGGCGCGGTCTTCGTGCCGCTGCTGACAGCCATACTGGGATTGATCGGCGTCCGCGTGCCAGTAGTGGTCCCGGTGGTCGGATCGCTGGCGCTGGCCGTCGTCCTCTTCTTCGTCGTCGACCTCGTCGTACGTGATCAGGCCGCCGAGGCGCGCTCCCAGATGCGCCGGGCGCTGTGCTCCTACCTGGACCTGGTCAGCCTGCGCCGCGACGCCAGCGAGGGCCCGACCATCGCCCTCGAGCGGGCTGCCGCGCTTGGCGACGGGTGGGTGTTCGCCCGGATCACCGACGCGCTGGTGGCCGCCCGGCTGGCCGGGGAACCGCCGTGGGACGGGCTGCGCCGGTTGGCCGCCGACACCGGCGTCGGCGAGCTGGCCGACGTCGCCGACATCGCCGCGGTCGCCGCCGTCGAGGGCGCCTCGATCGCCCCGACACTGCGGGCCCGCGCACAGTCGCTGCGGGTGCAGCTGCTGGCCGAGGAGGAGGCCGCGGCCAACACCGCCAGCGAGAAGCTCACCGCTCCGGTCGCCCTGCTGTCGATCGCCTTTCTGCTGCTGTTCCTCTATCCCGCCCTGGCCCGACTGATGGCCAGCTGACCCCAGCGTCCCCGAGTCGAAGGGAACCCCGATGATGCCGCTGATCAGCACCCTCACCGCCCTCGCCGCTGCCCTGCACGACCGGCTCCACGATCTGCGCGACGACCCGGAACGCGGCTCGCTGTCGGTGGAGCAGGTGATCATCACAGTGGCGCTGATCGGCATCGCCGTCGCGCTGGTCGCGGTGATCGCCAACGCGGTCACCTCTCGCTCGAGCTCGATCCAGTAGCCACCCGTGGCCCGCTCCGCCAGCCCACACGGCCCCGCACCGCCGTCCCGGCTCGGCCACGTCTATGGCCGCCGGGCCGGCGTGGTGCGTCGAAGGCTGTCCGGGGAGCGGGGCGCGGCGTCGGTGGAGCTGGCGGTGACGTTCCCGGTCGTGCTCCTGCTGGTCATGACGCTGATCCAGGCGGCCCTGTGGTTCCACGCCCGCTCCATCGCCCTCGGCGCAGCCCAGGAAGGCGCCCGCGAGGGCCGGGTGCAGCCGGCCTCGACCGCGCGCGCCGGGACGGCGGCCGAGGGCTTCCTCGACCAGACCGCCTCCGACCTGCTCACCGGCCGGGACGTGACCGTGGCCGGCTCGCCGAGCAGCATCGAGGTGACCGTGAGCGGCACCTCGATCAGTCTCTTCCCCGGGCTGTCCGGCTGGTCGGTCACCCAGCGCGCCGTCGGCCCGGTGGAACGGCCCGCCCCATGAACGGTCCGGTAGGGGAGCGGGGGTCGGTGTCGGTCGAGCTGGCGCTGTTGGCCCCGGCGCTGCTCCTGCTGTTGTCCTTCGCCGTTGTCGCCGGCCGTAGCCAGGTCGCCGAGGGCGCCGTCGCCGAGGCCGCTCGCGCGGCCGCCCGGGAAGCGTCCCTGTCCCGCGATCCCGCCATCGCGACGGCGTCGGCCACCGCGCAGGCGGAGCGCACCCTGGCCGCTCAGGACCTGCGATGTGAGCGCACCTCGATCGATGTTGACACCGCCGGCTTCCAGGCGCCGCCCGGCCAGCCCGGCGACGTCACCGTGTCGATTACGTGCGTCGTCGGCATGGCCGACCTGCTCGTGCCCGGCCTGCCCGGATCGGCGACAGTGGACGCGACCTTCACCAGCCCCGTCGACGCCTACCGCGAACGATGACCTCCCGCGAGCGCATCCGAGGCCAGGACGCCGAGCGTGGGGCGCTCGGCGTCTTCCTCGCCGTCCTCGTCCCCGGGCTGCTGCTGATCATCGGCCTGGCCGTCGATGGTGGCGCGAAGGTGGCCGCCACTCAACGCGCGAACGCCATCGCCGACGAGGCCGCCCGCGCCGGCGGCCAAGCCCTCGACGTCTCCGCCGCCCTCGCCGGGCAGGTGCGGGTGGACCCGGCGTCCGCGGTCGCCGCTTCGCAGGACTACCTAGACCGCAATGGCGTGCAGGGCGCGGTGACGGTCGTGGACGGCGACACCTTGACGGTGACCACGACGATCACCGAGCCCACCACCTTCCTGGGCCTCATCGGCATTCAGACCATGACCGTGGAGGGCTCCGGGACCGCCGACCTCATCACCGACCAGAGCGGGGGAGCGGAGCCATGACCACCACACCGCGGTCGCTCGACCTGCTGCGCCGGCTGCTCGCGCTTCTGGCTCTGGTAGCTGCACTTGCTGGCGTCCCGACTGCGCTCTGGCAGCTCGGCGCCGCCTACCTCCCGACGGCACTCCCTTCATGGGAGCAGGTCACGGCTGCGTTGAGCGGGCCGGACACCGGCGCGGTCTTCCTCGGCCTGCTCGTCGTGGTCGGCTGGGCCGCGTGGGCGGTGTTCGCCCTCTCGGTGGCCGTCGAGCTCGCCGCTCATGTGCGCGGTCTCCCACCGCTGCGGCTGCCCGGCTTGGCGGCACCACAGCAGCTGGCCGGCCTGCTCGTTGCCGCCGTCGTCGGCGTCGGGGGTGCGCCCCTGCTCGCAGCCCCGGCGTTCGCCGGACCACCCGTGGTCGCGGAGCAGCCGACCGACGAGCCGCCACCGATACCTGCCCCAGCACCGGATGTCGAGCCGGCAGAGCCTGCCGCGAACGGCCCCACCTACACAGTGCAACCGCGCGACACCCTCGGCCGTATCGCCGCCCGCTCCCTGGGGGACTGGGCGCGGTTCGAGGAAATCCTCGAACTCAACCGCGGTCGCCCGCAGCCCGACGGCGCCGTCCTGACCGACCCGGGGCTGATCCGCCCCGGGTGGGTCCTGGTCCTTCCGGACGACGCCACCCCGCCCGAGGCTGGATCAACCGCCGCGGAGGTGACCGTGCGGTCCGGCGACACCCTTTCCGACATCGCCGAGCAGCACGGGCTGAACGGCTGGCAGCCGATCTTCGACCTCAACGCCGGCGAACCGCTTCCCGGCGGCGGCCGGTTCGCCGACCCCGACCTGATCCGGCCCGGGCAGGTCCTTGACCTCCCGCCCGCCGAGCTGGCAACCCCCGATCCGCCTCCGCCGGCCGCTCCGGAACCACCCGTCGAGGACGCGCCGCCGTCGCCGCCCCCGCCGAGTGAGGCCGAGGCGCCCGTGCCGGCCGAGCCCTCGCCGACACCGCCGGTCTCGCCGCCATCGGAGAGTCCTTCCGACGAACCAGCACAACCGGCAGCCGACAGCCCCGATGCCGGGGCCGACCAGTTCCCGACAGAACTGGCGGCCGTCCTCGCCGGCAGCGGGGCGTTGCTCGCGGCCGGCACGGGTGCGGCGTGGCTGGCTCACCGCCGCCAGCGGCTGCGCCGCCGGCGTACCGGCCGACGGCTGGCCCCGGTGCCGCAGAAACTGTCGGCCACGCAGACGGCCGTGACCTCGGCTGCCGACGCGGGCACGGCCGACTACGCCGCGCTTGACCTCGCCTTGCGCGGCCTCGCCGTCCGGATCTCCGACGACCCTGACGGGCGGCTGCCCGACGTCGTCGCCGCCCGCCTCCACGACGGCCGACTCGACCTCCGGCTGCACACCTCCGCCGACCGTCTGCCGCCCGAGCCGTGGACCGCCGACGACACCGGCTTCTGCTGGTCCTTGCAGATGGACCAGGACACCGACGTCGCTCCCGAGGTGGCCCGGGCACGCCTGGCGCCGTACCCGACCCTGGTGACCGTCGGCGTGAACGGCGCAGACCGCTGGCTACTGGACCTGGAACGCCTCGGCGCCGTGTACATCACCGGACCGGCCGGCCGCCGTCAGGACTTCGCCCGGCACTTGGCCGCCGAACTGGCCGTCAACAGCTGGTCGGACCTGCTGACCCTCACTCCCGTCGGCTTCGGCGACGAGCTGGTCGACCTGGCCCCGCACCGCATCCACCCCGTGGACACACCCGCCGACCCCGAACTTCGCTCCACCCTGTGGGAAGCAGTCGAGCGCGACTCCGACGACGTCCTGGACGGGCGGCTACGAGCCGGAGACGGCGACGGCTGGATGCCGCAGGTCATCCTCACTCCACACCGAGCGAATCAGGACGACGGGGAGCTTGCCGAGGCCGCCGCCGTCCTGCGGGGCTCGGAGCAGCGCGCAGCACTCGCGCTCGTGCTCGGCGTTGAGCCGGTACAGGTAAGCGACGAGTGGCTGCTCACGCTGACCGACGACGGGTCACTCCTCGTCCCGGCCCTCGGACTGCGGCTCCCCGCCCCGCAGCTGACCGCCCAGCAGGCCCGTGACATCGCCGCCCTGCTGGCGTTCGAGCGTGACGCGATGGACGACGCCATCCCCGCATCCGACGGGGACCGGCCGTGGCAGGTCCACACCGACGCCGCCGGAGCGCTGCTGGATGACGCGAAGGCGGAGGAGCCCGGCGACGCTCCGCACCGCCTGCCTCAGCCACGGCCAACCCGCCGGGCTTCTGCTGGCGATGCCGCATTCGGGGCAGTGTCGCCGGAGGACCGCCCCAAGGCTGCGAATGACAACGTCATGAAGTCGCCGGCCCAGACGCGCCCGACCGAGCTGCGTCAGCGGATCGAGGACGACCTCGAGCAACTCGACCGTGACCTGACTGACTGGTGGTCACTGGACTGCGCCCGGCCGCGGCTGACCCTGCTCGGACCGGTCACCTTGCGCGCGCACGGCGACGAACACGCCGTTGCTAGCTCTGGGCGGCGACGCCGCTACGAAGAGGTGGTCGCCTTCCTGGCCACCCGACCGCACGGTGCCACCGCCGACGAGGCGGCCACTGCTCTGCAACCGGTCCGCGGCGGCAAGACCGACCCGGTCAGCGTCCGTGCCTACGTGCACCGGATGACCGCCGGTGCCCGCGCCTGGCTCGGCGACGACCCAGCGACCGGGGAGAAGCATCTGAGCTCCGGCTACCGCGGCCGTTACACGCTGACCGGCGTGCTCGTCGACGCCGACCTGTTCCGGCAGCTGCGCGCCCGCGCCGAGGTTCGCGGCGACGACGGTCTGCCTGATTTGCTTACCGCACTCGAGCTGGTGTCCGGACCGCCGTTCGCCCAGCGTCCCGCGGGCTACGAGTGGCTGGACGGCCTGGACCTCACGCTGACCGCGGGCATCTGCGACGTCGCCCATCAGGTCGTCACCGCTTCTCTCGCCGACGACGACCTGGCTGCGGCCCGCGCCGCCTCGGCCACCGCCCTGCTGGTCGCGCCGGACGACGAGAGAGTGCTGCTCGACGCGATGTGGGTCGCCTACCACGAGGACAACCGCGCCGAAGCTGAGACCTACGTCGCACGCATCGTGGACATCCACGATGGCGAGGACGAGATGGACCTGCCCATGAGCACCGCGGAGAGCATCAACCGCGCCCGCCGGCAGTTCCTCGACCGGGCCTCGTGAGGGAGAGCCGCAGCGCCATGCCGTATCCGCCCCGACCGCAGCTGCGCTCGCTGCCCGCGTTCGCCGGAACCGCCCGCACCGGCACCGTGCCCAGCCAGCGGCTGCAGGCACAGCTGGAGGCCTTCGTCCTCGCCGAGTACGCCGCCGGCTGCTCGCTCCGGCAGATCGCCGAGCTGATCGACCGTTCTCCGACCGCGGTCCGCCGTGTCCTCGACAAGCATGGAGTTCCACGGCGCGCCGTCGGCGCTCCCCGGCAGATCGATCACGCGTGACGGCGCCCGCTGAGTTCGGGGCGGCACGCTCCGCGCCCGAGCAGAACAAAACCCCGGCGATGTGGCCGAGGCCAGGGATCGCTCCGGGGTCTTCGTCATTGAGTCTACGAGGACGGAGCTGACGTGTCCACGTCAGGCAGCGGCGGCGGTTCCACGCCGGGCGCGACAGGCGAGCCCTCAGCGACCGCGCTGCTCATCCAACGGCACCTGTCCGCGCCGCGCCTGGCCACCTACGTGCGCGCCACCGGTGGCGACTTGGACCGTGCGGTCGAGCTCTACCTCTGGAACGCGGCGGTCGCCGGCGCCCTGTGGGAGGTGCTTAGCCACGTCGAGGTTGTGCTGCGCAACGCCCTGCACGACGCCCTGACCGCCCGCCACCAGCGGCTGGGTCGCGCGGGGCAGTGGTACGACGACCCAGCTCAGGAGCTCGCACAGTACGCCCGCGACGACCTCAGTCGAGCCAAGCAGCGGCTGCAGCGGGCCGGCGCCCCGCTGCTGCCCGGCAAGATCGTCGCCGAGTTGGGGTTCGGATTCTGGCGATTTCTGCTCGCTCGCCGCTACACCGCCAGCCTGTGGCCGGCGCTGCGACCCGCCTTCCCGTACTTACCCGGATCTGATCGGCGCCTGCTGGAAGTTCCGGTCGCCCGGCTGCACGTGCTGCGCAACCGCGTGGCCCACCACGAGCCGCTGCTGACCGAGCCGCTGAACGACCGCTACACCGAGACCTGCTCGACGTCGTCAGCTTCGTCCACCCGCAACTGCGCAGCTGGCTGGACACCCACAATCGCCTGCTGCACACGCTTGGACGTCATCCCTGACCGGAACGGCAGGCAGCGGAGCATCGGCGGGGTGCTTGTATGGCGATCATGCCTGCCGATGAGGACGTCACAAGACTGGCGGTGCAGTGCGAGCAGTTGCTCGGCCCGGCCGACAGTTGGACGCCCCCAGAGGGTTACCCGGACGGACTGGGGCTCTGCATCATCGATGCCGTCTGGTCCATGGGCGTGCGCTACGGCGGGGTCCGGCGCGTCGTCCGGCGGTATCGCGCCCTTCGCGCCGAGGAGGGAAGCGACCCGGACGTCGATGGTGCCGGCAACTTGATCGTCGCAATCGAGCGGACCGGCGGCCCGGACGCCTTCTCCGCCGTGATGGACAACAGGCACCGGACGTCGACGCGGGGCGGGATCCTGAAAGCGGAGGCGGTGCTGCTGTGCGCTCGGGCGCTCGTCGCGGCTGGCGTGGAGTCGGCGGCCGACCTTCGCGGCGCCGTCGAGCCCACGACCTCAGCCGGCGAACGGGCTTGGCGCGCCGTCCCCGGCCAAGGGTCAGGCATCTCGTGGCGCTACCTCCGGCTGCTCGCCGGCGTGCAAGAAGTGAAGCCCGACCGGATGATCACTCGATTCGTCGAGCGCGCCATCGGGCGGCCCCCAACGCCGACCGAGGCGGCGGCTCTGGTCACGGCCGTCGCCGCCAGGCTGGACGTCGACCTCCGCGGCTTGGATCACCGCATCTGGCGGTTCCAGAGCGGACGCGGTTAGTCGCGTCTCGCCCAGGGCGCCGCACTGGACGCGTCCCACGGCTGCCGGCGAGGCGTCTGGGACGGCAGTGAGAGGGGTCGATTCCTGCGGTGGCGTCGGCGCCACGGTCCCGTGGGTCCCGCCGCCGGTGACGAACCATGGCGTCACTGACACGGGAGGAAGAACGATGCAGCTGATCCGCAGAAGCGAGGTGGTCGAGGACCGCACCGCCGAGCAGCCGGTGGGCGAGGTCGTCCCGGCCGAGGACAACCGGAAGGTGGCCGAGCTCGCGGAGAAGCTGGTCACGAACATCCTCTCCGTCGGTGTAGATGGCGCCGGCCGGTTCAAGGGCGCCCGCGAGATCGCCGAGGAGCATCGGGCGCACCACGTCGACGTCGAGGTGGCCGTCGCGAAGGTCATCGCCACGCATGCACGGGTCGTCACGGCAACGGGGTTCGCCACCGGGCTCGGCGGCATCGCCTTGCTGCCGGTTGCGATCCCGACCGACGTCGCGACGTTCTACGCCTACGCCGGCCGATGCGCGGCCGCCGTCGCGCACCTCCGCGGGTACGACATCGAGTCCGACGAAGTCCGCAGCGTGGTGCTGCTGTCGCTGCTGGGTGCGGGGGGTGTGGCCGCGGCGTCCAAGGCCGGCGTCGAGTTGGGCACCAAGACCGCGATGGCCGCCCTCAAGAAGTTGCCCGGCAAGGCACTCATCGAGATCAACAAGAAGGTCGGCTTCCGGCTCATCACGAAGACCGGCACCAAGGGAGTCGTCAACCTCGGCAAGCTTGTGCCGTTCGTGGGCGGCGGCGTCGGCGCGACGGTGAACGCGGTGGGGATGCGCACCGTGGCGACCTACGCGAAGAGCAACTTCCCCACGATCTGACAAGGAGGTCTGCCATGCCATTCGGCCGCCGGCGGGAGATAAGCGTTACCGCAGTCCGGTTCTTGCCGTTGCACCGAGCGTCGGACGGAGAGCTCGTCGCATACGGTCGGACTCCGGAGGAGGCAGTCGAGCGATGGAAGCTGCGGTACAAGCAGCAGCGCTTTAGCCTCCTCCGCGACGTCCCCGACGCGATCGGGTGGGCCGTGCTCAGCCCATTCCTCTAGGCCCTGTTTGCAAGGTCGCGCAGCCAGATGTCGATATCGCTGACCTGGACTGTGGCCTCATAGCGGACGGCGAGCTCGTCGTAGCGGGTGGCGAAGCCGCGGTTCTGTTCGTGCAGGTTGATGCCGCATTCGACGGCATGCCGCTGCCGGTAGCGGCCGGAGTCGAACGCCGGCGCGCGCCCGCCGGCGGAGCCCTTCTTCCGCCGATTGGCCTGCTGGCCGCGGCAGCAGCCTCCCTAAATTTAGTCGTCCGCGCCCTCTTCTTCATCAACTCGCGCTCATGCTGACCGGGGACGGTCCACCACCGCGGAGAGCACCGCTGCCTGTAGCTGGCCGGTGGCCGTGCAGATGACGGTGATCGAGCGCAGCAAGCAAGTCCTGCCCGGCGCGGATGCCCGCGTGGGTCAGTCGTGCCTGGTCGCAGCCGGCGCCTCGCTCGAGTCCCCCGTAAGTCTCCGGTAGTCCGGCGGTGCCGACGCCGTCCGTCGTCGCTCGCAGTACAACCACGCACCCGGCTAGGCAGGAGACCCCTGTGCGTAGCTGACTGGAGGATTACCGGAGGTCGGAGCGGCACGGTCGGCGCATGCAGCCCACCGCCCCCCGTCGGGGATCGAGGAGCGGCCGAACGAGCCGCGACGCGCCGTCGTCGTCGTTGGTGATCGCCGGCCCCGTGCGTCCCCAGGGGGACCGGCCCATGACGGTCGAGGCGATGCGCGCGGCCGTCATCGCGATCCGCGCTGGGATCTTCGACGAGGTCACCGATGACGTCGGCTGCATCCAGGTATTCGACGCGGCGGTCGTCGCCAGCACATGTCGGCCAGATGCCGGTCCGACGCCATGGGCAGCAGGCGACGTCGGTGGCGACGTCGTCCTGGTCGTTGCCGGTCACGCCGGGGCCGGCGCCTCGACGGTGGCGTTGGTGGTCGCTGAGGGGCTGGCGGAGCGCCAACGGGTGCAATTGCTCGACTACGCCGAGCCGGTTCAGTCGGGGCTGGCTGCGGCCTCAACCATCGAGCTGGACACGGACGGCGCCGGGTGGCGACGCGGCCGGCGCGGTCGGCTCGATGTCTTCCGTCGCGCCCTCCGCCCGCACGACGGCGAGCTTCCGCCGCCCCCGGGGACCGACGATGCTGACCATCTGCTGGTGGTCGACGCCGGCTGGTCGTTGACCCACGCGTGGCTCGGTTCACCGGGTCCTCTCAGCCGGAACGTAGAGGTCGTCGTCGTCACACGGGTGACGGTGCCTGCCGTTCGGCAGACCGAGCACGTACTGGCCGCCGTCGACGGCAATCCGGTGGTCGCAGCGGTCGGCCCGGCGCGCTGGCCGCGGGCGGTGCAGGCCAGCTGCGGACCTCGACTGGGTGACCTTCGGTCGCGAGGGCGAGTGGTCCGGGTCCCGGTCGACCGGAAACTGGTGACCGCCGGGCTGACCGGTGACCGGCTGTCGAGGCGCTTGACAGCTGCCGGCCGGTCGCTGGCCGCGCTTCTGCTCCCGGCCGGGGGTCCGCGGCCCCAGCATCAGCGCCGAACGGTGCAGTCCCGGACCGGCCCGGTGGAGCAGACCCGATGACGAGCGGGCGCCGATCCGCGCCTACGGCGCTACGGGCGACCTCGACCGTCGCGCTCGTCCTCGCCGGGGTGCTGGTGCTGGGCGCCGGGCCGGCGTCTGCGGCGACGATGGAGATCGCGGCGGCGGTCTGCCCGGAGGCCCCGCCGGGGATGCAGACCTTCGCCGATGACGTGACCGCGTGGGTGAAGTGGGGCGTGCTGGCGCTGATCGGCATCGGCGCAGTGATGTCGCTCGGGTCGATCCTGGTCGGGCGGATCTTCTCCCATCCGCACGCGTCCCGGTATGGGGCGATGGGCGTCGCGGTGGTGGTGATGGTGGCCATCACGTACACGGTGATCCTGACCATCCTCGACTCGATCACCGGCAGCGGGTGCACCTGATGAACCGCCGTCAGAGGCATCAGGGGAGCGGCACCGCGGAGTGGGGCCCGGCTCGGCTGCTGACGCTTCTCGTAGTCAGCGCGCTGGTGGAGCTGGGGGTTCTGGGCGGACTGGTACTCGCCGCCATCGCAACGCTCACCGGCGACGAACCCGGCCCAACGGACACCGCACCGCCGGCCGCGGCCCCGGCGACGGAGATGTCACGGCAGGATGCGCTGGCCTCCGCTCCCATGCCGCCCGCCGAGCCGGACGCCGCGCTGCCCGGCCCGCTGGCGACCGAGGCCGCCGGCGTGATCGAGCTGCCACGGCCCACCGGCGTCGGTCCGGCAGACGTGCCCACCGGCTTCCCGCACACTCCCGCGGGGGCGCTGGCGCAGCTGGCGGCGATCGATGTGACCGCGATGGAGAGCGGATCGGTCGACGGCGTGCGCCAGGTCATCGCCGAGTGGGTCGCGCCGGGCGGCCCCACCCCCGAGACGTGGTCGGGCGTCAACGGGATGGCGCGCCTGCTCTCGGCGGCCGGCCTGTCGAGCCCCGGGTCGCCGCAGCTGGCCATGGTGGTCCGCCCGCTGATGGGGTTGGTCAAGGGCACGGTGGGCCCGGACTTCGCGGTGGTGTGCGTGGACTTCGAGTTCACCGTCACCGTGGAACAGACCTCTCGGATTGCGATCGCCGACTGCCAGCGCATGGTTTGGACCGGCGACCGGTGGCTGATCGGGCCCGGGCCGGAGCCAGCCCCTGCGCCGTCAGTCTGGCCGGGAACCGAGGCCGCGGTCGCGGCCGGCTACCGGGAGTTGCGCTATGTCTAGGCGCTCCCTCGAAGGGCGTGGCGGACCGATGCCGCCGCGTGTGCTGGTCGTTGTCTTCACCCTGACCGCACTCGTCTGGGTGGTCACTGCCTCCCCGGCGTCGGCCGACTCCACGGTGCTGGCCTTTCCGGCGGAGCCGGCCGCCGACGACGGGGTGCTGTCGTGCCCGCCGCTCAATCCGTTCTGCGTGCTCGGCGAGGCCGCCGGCGCCGTGGTCGCCGATGTGTGGATCAGCGCCATGTTGTCGCTGTGGGGGGCCGGGCTGTGGCTGCTGGGCCTGGCCTTCTCGGTCATCGACGTACTCGCCACGCCCGACCTGTCCGCCGACGGCCCGCTGGCCGGGGTCTATCCGGTGACCTTCGGGATCGGCGCCACCGTCGCGGCACTGATGGCGATGCTGCAGCTCGGTGTGGCAGCGGTGCGCCGGGATGGGCAAACCCTCGGGCGGTTGCTGGTCGGGCTGGTGCAGTTCGGGCTGGTCTGGGCCGGCTACGTCGCCGTGGCGGCGCTGCTGGTCACCGGCGTCTCCGGGCTGACCACCGCCCTGCTGCGCAGCCTGCTGGGCATCGACACGATGGCCGCCTTCGACCCCTCGATCAGCGTGGGCCGCGACCTGGTCGACGGCACGGTCGCCACCGTCCTCGGTGTCTCCTCGATCTTTCTGCTCGTGCCGGCCAGCGTCGGCTACCTGCTGCTGATGCTGGTCCGCGAGGCGGCGCTGATCGTGCTGACCGCGACCTCGGCCATCTCGGCCGGCGGGCTGCTGGCGCAGACCTCGAGCGCCTGGTTCTGGCGCAGCCTGCGCTGGTTCCTGGCCGCGCTGCTGGTCTCCCCGGTGGCCGTGCTCGTCCTCGGCGTCGGGGTGACCGTCACCGAGGGCATCGTCACCGGCGCCGAGGAAACCAGCACCGAGGCCGCGGTCGGCATGGCGGTGGTCGGCTGCCTGCTGATCCTGCTCGGCGCGATCTGCCCGCTGGCGCTGTTCCGGCTCCTGGCCTTCGTCGACCCCGGCACGTCCAGCGGGGCGGCGCTGCGCTCCTCGTTGGCCGCCTCCGGCGGGATCATGGGCGCGCTGGGCAACCTAGGCGGTGCAGGTGGTCGGGGCGCGGCGGTCGCAGCTGCCGCTGGCTCCGGTGGCGTGGCCGCTTCCGGCGCGGCGGCGCAGCTGACCGGGGACCGCGCGCAGGGCGAGTCGACCGCAGACACCGCGACCAGTGGACGCTTCGCCGGCGCGCTGCATACGCTCACCGCCGGCACCGCCACGGCCGGTCGGCTGGCCGCCGGGGTGGCCGCCTCGGCCGCCGACGTGCTCTCCGGCGCCGGCGTCGGCCACTCCGCGCCCTACTACGGGCAGCCGGCATCGAACGGGGCTTCTCCGGGCGGTCGGGGGTCCGGCTCGGGGGTGCCGCGGACGTCCCGGCTCGGACGGCCGACCCGCCAGGAAGACGGCGCCCGCCCCTCGCCCTCGGGTCCCAGGGGACCGAATCCGCATGGCAGCGCCGTCGAGGGTGACGACGGCCCGGTCGCCGTGGCCTGGCCCGCGCAGCAGATCGACGGCACGGCACCCGGCGAGTTCGGCGGGGTCGATCCGCCGGCTCCTCGGGGGCCGCGGGCCGAGGACGACGGCGACGGCGGTGTGCGGTGAGCGCCGCCCGCTACGGCGACTACGCCAAGGACGTCTCCGGCTGGTTCCTCGGGATGACCGGCGCCCAGCTGGGTCTGGTGACCCTCGCCGGGGTGCCGGCGCTGCTGGCCCTGAACGCGCAGGCCTGGGGCCTGTTCATCGTCTGGTTACCGGTGTGGGCGCTGCTGGCCGTCGTGCTGCTGCTGCCCGTCCGGGGCCGCTCGGCCGGCCGCTGGCTGATCGACCTGTTCCTGCACGCGATCGGAGCACTCATGGGGTGGACGGTGTTCGGCTCCCGGGCCGCGGCAGGAGCTACCGAGGACATGACCGAGGCGGACCTGCCCGGGGTGCTGGCCGGTATCCGCACGCACGACGGGCCGCCGTTTGGGCCCCTGTTCACCCGGCCGGCCATCGTGCAGAACTGCGCCGCGCGGACGTGGGCGGCCGTGGCGCGGATCGCCCATCCCGGTATCGGACTGGCCGAGCCGGACGAGCGCAACCGGATGGGCGCAGGCCTGGCCGAGCTGTGCGAACTGGCCGCGCGCACCGAGCTGGTCGACGTCCTGGCCCTCCAGGTGCGCACCGTGCCCGACGACGGCACCGAGCGCGCCGCCTGGGAGCGCGCCCACACCCGCACCGACGCCGCACCCCTGGCCGCCCGGGTGAACGCGCTGCTGGGCGCCACCCTCACCCCGGCCGCGGTGCGCACCGAGACTTACGTCACCATCGTCGTCGGGGAGGGCCGGATCGCCCGCGCGGCCCGAGAGGCCGGCGGCGGGGTGGACGGCCGAGCCCGCGTGCTGCACGGCGTGATGGGCGAGGTCGAGGCCGCGCTCCGCGGATCGGTCGGCTGCACCGCGGTGACCTGGCTGGACTCCGCCGGCCTCGCCGCCGCGGTCCGCACCGGCTTCGCTCCCGGCGACCGCGGCCAGCTGGTCGCCGCCGACCTGGCCGCCGCCGACGGTGGCGCGCTGGCGACCGGGGTACCGATGGCCGCCGCCGGGCCCACCCAGGCCAGGGCCGAGGTGCGGCACTACGGGCACGACGCGTGGGCGTCGGTGACCGACACGGTCCTGCTGCCCGACTCCGGCGCGGTGCTCGGCGCGCTAGCTCCGGTGCTGGTGCCGACGGTGGCGGGGGAGCGGCGCTGCCTGACGGTGTTCCTCGCCCCGTTGCCGCTGGACCGGGCCACCCGGTTGGTCGGCCGGGAGGACATGAGCGCCACCACCGGCAACGAGCTGCGCGCCCGGATGGGCTTTCGGCAGCGGGCCCGGCAGCGCCGCGACACCGAGCGGATCGGCGCCGCCGACGAGAAGCTCGCCGCCGGCCGCGCCCTGGTCCGCCCCGCCGTCGCCGCCTGCGTCACCGTGCCCGCCACTTGGCCGGTGGCCGAGCACGGCCGGCGGCTGGACGCCTCCATCCGCGCCGCCGGCTACGTGCCGCTGCGACTGGACCTGGCGCAGGACTCCGGCTTCGCCGCCGCCGCCATCCCGCTGGGCGTCGGGCTGCCCGACCGGCGGAGTCGGCGGTGAGCCGCCGCGGCTCCCGCCGGGGCCGGGACGTCGCCGTCCTGCTCGACGACTTCGGCCACCGGCTGCCCGCCGTCCCCGCCGCCGAGACGGCGCGACGGGAGCGCGGCCCGTTCACCACCCTGGTGCCCCGCCGCGGACCGCGCGGACGCGGCCGGGGCCGCGCGACGGCACCGGCGCCTCTCTCGGTGTGGCGGATGACCTCGGAGCAGACCCCGGTGGTGTGGCCGCTGATCGCCACCAGCGGCCTGCCGCCCACGGGTGCGCAGATGGGACTGGACCTGCTCTCGGGCGGGGCCTTCTACTGCGATCCGGTCGGCTGGGTGACCGACGACGACATCCCGGTCACCAATCCCAACGTCGTCGTCTTCGGCAAGCCCGGCCGCGGCAAGTCGGCGACGGTCAAGGCCTTCGCGCTGCGGATGCTCGGCTACGGCTACCGCACCCTGGTCCTGGGCGACACCAAGGACGAGTACGAACCTCTCTGCAGAGCACTCGGTGTCGAGCCGTTCGTCATCGGTCACGGCCTGCCGGCCCGGGTCAACCCGTTGGCCTTCGGCCCGCTCGGGCACGGCTGGGACCGGCTGGACGCCGCCGAGGCCCGGCGCCGCGAGGCGCTCGTGTTCGCCCGCTGGCTGGTGCTGCTGCGCGGCCTGGTCGGCTCCCAGGCGGTGCCGTTCGGCCCGGTGGAGGAGACCGCCGTGGGGGAGGCGCTGCGGCTGCTCACCGGCTACCGCGCCGGCGCCACCCGGCTGAGCGAGCCCACCGTGCCGCGGCTGTGGCACGCGCTCGACGAGCCCACCGAGGAGCTGGTCACCGGCTGCCGCTATGCCGACCGACGACACTTCCTCGACGCCACCCGCACCCTGCGCGACGCCCTCGGCTCCCTCGTCAAGGGCTCCCTGGCCGGGCTGTTCGACGACCACACCACCATCGCCGTGGACTGGCGCGCCCCCATCCAGTCGCTGTCCCTGTCCCGCCTGGAACCGCTCGGCGACCAGGCCGTCGGCATCGCACTGACCTGCCTGAACTCCTGGGGGCAGGCGATGCGGGAGATCGCCGACCGCGGCGACCTGCGCATCGTCGTCCGCGACGAGACCTGGCGGCAGATGCGCCTCGGGGCCGAGGCGATGAAGAGCCTGGACGCGAACCTGCGCCTGTCCCGCCGCGACGCCGACGTACAGATCCTGCTGGCCCACAAGCCCTCGGACATGCTCACCGCCGGAGACGCGACCTCGCAGGCGGTCGCCATCGCCCGCGACCTGCTGCACCTGTGTGACGTCAAGGTGCTGCACGGCCAGGATCAGGCCGTTGGCGACGAGCTCGGCAGCCTGCTTGGCCTGACACCCATCGCGCAACGGGTGGTCACCGGCTGGGCGGTCGCCGGCAAGGGCCGAGCGCTGTGGCTGGTCGGGGACCGGGCGTTCAAGGTGCAGACCGTCCTCACCGAGCCCGAGCTACGCCTGACCTACACCAACGAGGCCCTCACTGCCGGGCGGCCGGCGTGAGCGGGACGGTGACGCGCGCCGCGCAGTCGTATGCGCGGGCGTGGCTGTGGAAGGCCGCTGGACCGATTGCGCTACCGGTGCTGGCCGCGCTCACCCTGCTGCTGATTCCGCTCGCGGTTCTCGCTGCTCCGGAGGCCGCGACGTCGGCGGCCTGTTCGGTCGGCGGCACCGGCGCCACCGTCGCCGGCATCGAGCTGGACGCCGTCCAGATGGGCCACGCACAGACCATCGTCACCGTCGCCGTCCGGCGAGGGCTCGCCCCGTACGCGGCCACCGTGGCGCTGGCAACCGCCTACCAAGAATCCCGGATCCGGATGCTGGCCAACGACGGCAGCAGCCCCGCCCTCACGGCCGAGCAGGCCGCGGTCACCGCGACCAGCCTGCAGTTCGCGAACGACGGGCTCGGCTCCGACCACGACAGCGTCAACACCTTCCAGCAGCGGTGGATCGCCGGCTGGGGCACCGTCGCTCAGCTCATGGACCCCGTCTATGCCGCCGAGGCCTTCTACGCCCGGCTGGTCGAGGTGCCGAACTGGCAGACGATGCCGCTCACCCGGGCAGCACAGGCCGTGCAGGTCTCGGCGGCCGGCGGCGCCTACGCCCGCTGGGAGCCACTGGCCCGCGAGCTGACCGCTCTGCTGTGGCCGGCGGCGCAGGCCGCCACGGCCGACCCGTCCGGGGCGGCGTCCGGCGTGTGCCCGGGCCTGCTGGTGGCCGCCGGGTCGTGGATCCGGCCCACCGCGGGCACGGTCACCTCCGGCTACGGGTCCCGGTGGGGCGCCCTGCACGCCGGGGTCGATCTCGCCGGCCCTCGCGACACCCCCGTCTACGCCGCCGCTGACGGCGCCGTGCTCCGCGCCGAGTGCACCAGCGCCTACTGCGACCGCGACGGCGGCCTGCACCTGGGCGGCTACGGCAACCTCGTCGAGCTCGACCACGGCGGCGGCGTGACCACCCGCTACGGCCACCTGTCGGCCTACACCGTCACCGCCGGCCAGCACGTCAGCGCCGGGACGCTGATCGGCTTCCAGGGCTCCACCGGCAACAGCACCGGCGTCCACCTGCACTTCGAGGTCCGCATCGACGGCACCCCGGTCGACCCCGTCCCGTGGCTGACCGACCGCGGCGTCGACCTGCACGCCCCCAACCCGGCATGAACTCCCATGCCTCCACCCGAGGAGAAGCCATGAACGCTGCAGATCCTGGAGGTCGGCGGTGAGCGCCGGCCGCCCGCGGCCCGACGTCGGCCCGGCTACCTGGGAGATTCCGGCCGCCGCCGTCCTGGTGTGGCTGACCGCCGGCGCACTGCTGCTGCCGGCCGGTCGAGCCATCGCGGCGCTGCTGACCGGCGGCGGCTGGGTGTGGCCGAGCGGATTGTCGGCCCTGGTCGCCGCCGTCGGCGGGCTGCTCACCGGCGATGCGGCCGCGGGCCTTGACCACATGCAGAGCGCAGCGCTGCCCGGGACGGGCGCCGTGTACGCCGCCGTCATCACCGTCCTCGTGCTGTTCCTGATCGGCAGCGGGGGAGCGGCGTGGGCCGTGCACCGATTCCTCGGCGGGGGAGCGGGCATGGCCACCCGCGGCCAGGTCGCCGAGGTCCTCGGCTCCGCCCGACTGCGCCAGGCCGCCCCCATCATCCGCCCGGACCTGCCCCGAGCCCACCGACGCGGAGTATGCCCGCCGGTCGAGCGGGAGGTGGGCTGGCGGCTGGGCCACGCCGCCGTCCCTGCTGCCGGACAGCTGTGGGTGCCCTTCGACCGCACCACCGGCGTCTACGGACCCCAGGGCTCCGGCAAGACCCTCGACCTGCTCGCCCCCGCGCTGCTCGACACGCCCGGCCCGGCGCTGGTGACCCTGACCAAGGCCGAGGACCTGCTGCTCACCATCGACGCCCGCGAGCACGGCGACCGCCCGGTCGCCGTGCTCGACCCCTTCGGTGCGGTGCCCGGCCTGCCGGAGCTGGTGTGGGACCCGGTCGCCGGCTGCGTCGACCCGATGCTCGCCGAGCGCCGCGCCAAAGCCTTCACCGCCGGCACCGTGACTGGCGCGGTCACCGGCGGCAGCAGCGACAGCGCGGCGCGGTTCTACGCGTTCGAGGCGGCCAAGGTGCTGCAGGCCTACCTGCACGCAGCCGCGCTGACCGGCCGCAGCCTCGAGCACGTCCTCGAGTGGGCCGCCCATCCCCAGGCGGCCAGCCAGCCGGCCGACATCCTGCGCGCCCATCCGCACGCCGCACCGTTCTGGGACGGGCTGCTGCACGGCGCCCTGCACGGTGACCCGCGCACGGCCGGCAACACGACGACGACCGTGCAGCAGGCTCTGGCGCTGTTCTTCCAGGCCGACATCCGCCGCCGCTGCGTGCCCGGACCCGGCCGGCGGGCCACCGACATCCCGGCGCTGCTGTCCGCCGGCGGCACCGTCTACCTGCTCGGCCGGGAAGACCCCTACGCCTCGGCGTCGCCGCTGATGACCGCGCTGGCCGAGCACGTCCTCGACACCGCCCTGCAGCTGGCCGCCGCCATGCCCACCGGGCGGCTGTGCCCGCCGCTGCTGGCCTGCCTGGACGAGCTGCCCTCCACCGCGCCGCTGCCGACCCTGCGCACCCGGATGGCCAACGACCGTGCCCTCGGGGTCAGCTTCCTCTACGCCGCCCAGACCTGGCGGCAGCTGGTACTCGTCTACGGCGAGGACGAGGCCCGCGCCCTGTTCGGACTCACCAACGTGATCGTCGCCTTCGGCGGCGGCAAGGACGGCGGCTTCTACCGCGAGCTCTCCGAGCTGCTCGGCAGCACCCGGGTGCGGCGCACCTCCTACCACTACCGCGGACCCGGGTGGGGCCGGTCCACTCACGGCGAGACCGTGCCGGTGCTGCGACCGGAGGAGATCCGACAGCTGCCGCCCGGTCGGGCGCTGGTTGTCGCCGAGAACGCTGCACCGCTGATCGCCCGTCTCACCCGCTGCCTCACCGGCCGCCACGGCGCTGCGCTCCTGGCCGCCCAAGCCGCCGCCCGCGACCGCGTCGCCGCCGCCCGCGCCGACACCTCACGTCCGGCCGAACGCACCGCCCTCGCTCACGACGCGGCAGCCAGCGCCGGCCTCGCGCCGACCGGACAGGACGTGCGATGACCGGCTCCCCGCTCGTCGTCCCGTTTCCCAAGCCGCCGCAGGAGGTGCGCCGCGCCCTCGAACAGCTCCGGCTGGCCGAGGAAGCCGGCCTCGAGCCCACCGGTCTGCCGCTGCTGGACCGGCCCTGGGACCCGGCCAGCTGCTCGCCGTTCGTACGGCAGCAGTTGTGGCCGTGGCTGGACGACGTCGCGGCCTGGCTCAACCACACCTACGCCTGGCAGACCACGCAGGCCATCCCGTCCTGCTGGGCCAGACACCCACACCTCGTCCAGGAGGTCGCCGTGCTCGCCTGCCTGCGCATCACCGCCGCCGCGGCCCTGACCCCGCACGGGCTGGAGGAGTGGCACCGCTACGCGCTGCCGACCTTCCACGCCCGGATGAGCGACCGACTCGGTACGGGTTGTCCACCCGGCCGGCACACCGACTGGCCCGCCCGCTCCCGGGCCGCCGACTACGACAGCCAGAAGGCCACCGAAGCGCGGCGAGCGCTGTTCGACGGCGACCTCCGCCGGACCCCGGCCGCCGGGAGCGAGCCAGAGCCGACCGACAGCGGGATTGGCAGGCCATGAGCCGTCCGGCCGCGCACAGCCGCGGGGACTGGATGTCGCTACTCGACGGCGTGCGCGTCAGCCGCCGCTGGATGACGCGGCAGACCCCCGACCTGCTGGCAGCCTGGTGCGACGCCGACACGCCCGAACGCCGACGCGCGATCGCCACCCGCATTCTCCAATTCGCTGCCGACCTGGAGAGCGAACCGGACGACGCCGACGACAGGGCAGCCGAGTCGACCTGGTCGGAGCTCGTCGCCAGCATCGATGCCCGCCTGGTGCGCGGCCCGGACTGGCCGCCGCTGGCCGCCGCGCTTACCCGGGCCGCGGCCGGCGACTACGACATCGCCGCCCGGCTGCCCGCGCTGGCCGCCGCAGCACCGTTGCCCGTCCGTCACCCCGCTCGGGAGCTGCACTGGCGACTGCTCGACGACTGCCCGGACGCGCTGCCGGCGCCCAGCCCTACCGGTGGCCTCACATCGACCGCCGCGGGGGCCCCGATCGTCCACAACGGGCCTGGGCGTCCACAGATGTCCCGTGGCATCCCACCCGGTCGGCCGCACCGACTCAGCCTCGACACAGCCCATCTTCAGGACAGGAGACCGTCATGACCGCCGACGTGGCCAGCGACCCGCTCAGCTATGCCGCCTCGCTCCTCGATGCCGTCGGCGCCGACCGGGAACAAGTGCCCGCCGACATCGCCCTGGAGTGCCTCTACGCCGCCGAACTGCTCGAGCTCGCCGGCGCCCGCACCGAGCTGACACCGCTAATCGACGGCGACCCGCGGGCCAGCGTCCGGGCCGCCATGGGTGCACTCGGCCTGCTGGACGAGGCGACCTTCGCCAGCCCTACGGTGCTCGACGCCGCCCGCGCCGCCCGGCACGCCCTGCGACGACTGGGCTGAGAAGTGGCCACCACCCTGCAACAGCTCCTCAACGGCCTCACCGAGCGGGCCACCGACCCGCAGCCCTCGGCATCGATCGAGGACGTCACCGGCGCACTCGCCCACCTCGGCCGGGCCCTCACCGGCCTGGCCCACGACGGGCTCACCCCCGGCAACAGCATGCGGCAGCGCACCGTCACCGAACTCGCTGCGGCCTGCGCCACCGTCGGCGGGTTGTGGCCGCGCACCGGCGGACCCCTCACCGACCTGGCCGGCGCCGCGGCCGACCTCATCGGCCGCGACCGCACGGTCATGGGCACCTCGCACCGGTGGTCGGTCACCGTCGAGGTGGCCGAAGCCGCCGAGCACTCCGCGAGGCTCGCCCACCGGCTGCTGCCGCAGGCGGCGGTCGCGGAGCTGGCCGCCGTCCGCAACTTCGCCGCCGTCGTCGAGCGCGACGCACAGACTGACCCACCGACTGCTGCCGGCGCGGTGATGCTCGACCGCCTGGTACCCATGGGGGCAACCTCGCGCGGACCATCCGGTGTGACCGCCCTCGATGCATCAGCGGCCCTCGTCGCGGCCCTCGACCAGGCTCAGCGGACCGATGACCTGACCCTGCGCGAGTTCCGCGCCGCGGTCGCGGCCGCCGAGATCACCAGCCGCAGCGCGGCTACCGTCACCGCCACGGCGACCGGAGACGACGTGGGCCCGCTCCTGGTGACCGGGCTCGCCTGGCAGCTCGCCGGCCGCACCAGCACCGTCTTCGACGACGGACGGCGACCAGGACCCGTCGATCCTCAGGGAGTCGTAGCGTGGGCCCGAGCCCTCGCCGGCGCCCTCCGCACGGAGAGCGACCGGGTCGCCGATCTCGCCGCCGCCCGCGACGGCCGCGCCGCTCCTCACCTGACCGGCGAGGTCAAGCAGATCACCGCCCAGCTGCCGGTTGTGGCCGACCGGCTCATCGCGGCTGTCGACCGCTGGGCGCGGAACGGGCGGCTGTACGCATCCGCCCGTGACCTGCCTCCGATGGCCGACATGCCTGAGGACCGGATCAAGGCGGTGATCGCCGGACGACACGTGCGGGCCAGCGGTGCCGACCTCGACCGCCTTCGGCAAGTCGTCGGTCGGGCCGCGGACCTGTCGACCGGACTGGCCGACGCGCTACACCGCGCCGCAAGGACTGGGCCGCTGGCTCCAAGGCGCCAGGCTGACCGGCACGCCCCGCGGACACGGGCGCCGGTCGCAGCTGAGCGACTGCTCAGCCATGCACAAAGTCTCGATCGCGACGCCACCACCATTCGGTCGTCGCACCGGGCGGCACGAGAAGCACCGCCGTCTCGATAGCCGATGGGCCTGCGGCCCCCCTCTCGGCTCTGCGCCGTCCACCGAGAGGCGGGTTGCGGGATGTGGCCAGGAGCTGCGGGTGCCACCCGGGGTCCGCGAGGAAGGTCCGGTCGCGGGCGCTGCATGAGCCGGTCGCACACCGGCGCAGCGGATGTCGACCGCGTCGTCCAGGAGGCCTGTGGACGACGAACGAGGTGTCCACAGCTCTTCGGCCGAAGCGCTCCCGCGACGCGCGGCCGACCACTGTAATCGCCAGGGCACGTGAACCGCTGCACGACCGGCTCCGCGCGGCCGCCCCGGCGATGCGGCAGTCCGGTCCATCAGAAACGCCGTGCCGGCCGCCCGGCCCGAGAGGACACCCGATGAACGACGCCCTCAACAGCTCGCGGGGCGGAACTCCGCGCGGTCCGTGGATGACACCGGTCCGAGCTCGGGGGTGACGTCCCGGTCGGTGGTGTAGCTCGCGGCCGTGCGGAGGTTCTGCGGGTTGGACTATGACGCGATCAGTGCCGGCTGTGCCACCTCCTCGTCTGGTCGGTTGAGCAGGGCCATCGAGCCTTCGGAGAGGTAGCGGCGGTCAGAGACCTGCCATTCGTCGTGCGCCTCGACCAGCACCGCGCCGGCCAGCCGCAGCAGGGCGGCGGGGTTGGGAAAGACGCCGACGACGTCGGTGCGCCGCTTGATCTCCTTGTTCAGCCGCTCCAGCGGATTGGTCGACCAGATCTTCTTCCAGTGCCCGATCGGGAAGGCGGTGAAGCCGAGAAGGTCCTCAGCGGCGTCCCGGAGCATGGCTTCGACCTGCGGGAACTGGCGGCCGAGCATGCCGGCGATGACGTCGAGCTGGGAACGCACGTGCTCGGCGTCGGGCTGGGCGAAGACGGTGCGGATGGCGGCGGCGACCATCTCGGCGTTGCCCTTGGGCACCCGGGCGAGCACGTTGCGCATAAAGTGCACCCGGCAGCGCTGCCAGGCCGCACCGAGCAGCACCGCGGCGATCGCGGCCTTCAGCCCGGTGTGGGCATCGGAGATGACCAGCTGGGTGCCGGCCAGGCCGCGGGCCTTCAGCGAACGCAGGAACGCGGTCCAGAACGCCCCGTCCTCGCTGTCGCCGACGGCGAAGCCGAGCACCTCCCGGTGCCCGTCGGCGGCCACCCCGGTGGCGATCACCACCGCCTGGGAGACCACCCGCCGGTTGACCCGGGCCTTGCAGTAGGTGGCGTCGAGGAACACGTAGGGAAAGGTCTGCTCGGCCAGGGATCGGTCGCGGAACGCGGCCACCTCTTCGTCGAGGTCGGCGCAGATCCGGGAGACCTCGGACTTGGAGATGCCGGTGTCGGCACCCAGCGCCCGCACCAGGTCATCGACCTTCCGCGTGCTCACCCCATGCAGATAGGCCTCCATCACCACCGCGAACAGCGCCTGGTCTATCCGCCGCCGGCGTTCCAGCAGCGACGGGAAGAACGAGCCGGCCCGCAGCTTCGGAATCCGCAGCTCCAGATCCCCGGCGGTCGTGGTCAGCGTGCGGGGCCGGGAGCCGTTGCGCTGAGCAGTGCGGCTCTCGGTGCGCTCGTGTGGGCCGGCGCCGATCACCGCAGTGAGCTCGGCCTCGATCAGCGCCTGGTACAGCGTCTCGGTGGCGGTGCGGATGCGGTCGTCGACGTCGGCGGCTTCGAGTGCCTCGAGGAGCTCGAGCAGGGCAGACTGGTCCAGGGCCATCGCGTGGCCTTTCTCTGAGTGAACCTTGGCGGGAACACGCAGAACATCCACGCGGTGGCCCCTCGCACGCCAGCACTTCGCCGACGAGCTCAAGACCTCCGACCAGCTACACCACTTCCTGGGACGTCACCAGCTCGGGAATTGGCCGCTGCTGCCGGCGACCTGTACCACCAGCTCCGCGAGGCCGATCTCGCCCGAGACGCCGACCCCGACCCGGCTCGGCGGCGCGCCGGCTGGCGGCTGGACGTCGCCGCCGGAGGCCTGAACAGCGCCGCCGAGAGGCTGCTGGACACCGCCGACGAGCTGACCCAACTGGCCGCCCGGCGGGCCGACGCTTGTCCTCTGCCGTGGGGCGCCTGCCCCGAGCATGGCGCGACGCTGCGGTCTACCGCAGGGCGCTGCTGGTGCACCGCCCCGGGCTGTCTCCGCCGTTGGTTCCATGACCGACTCGGCGAGCCGTGCGCCGAACCGGTCACCCACCGCGTCATCGACGCCGACGGCGAGCAGCTCGACCTCTGCGACGGTCATGCCATCGACGCACGCACCCGCATCATCGGCGCCACGGTCATCCCACGAATCTGACGGACGTCGGCACTGCAGCTCGGCTGCAGATGGAGCAGGACATCGGCGTCACGGCTCATGGCCAGGCGCACCCCGCGGGGGCGCCCTCTGCCCGCGGCCTCACCACCGAGACATCGCTGGACTCGCCCAAGCTCGCCGCTGGTAGTTACTACCTCGCCGGCCGACGCGGTGTGGGGTTGCGCGAGCGCCTCGTGACCCCCAGTGCCGGGTCAGGGCGAGGGGCACGATTAACAACTGACGGCATCGGCCGCGAGGTGGCGACGCGCCCGGGTCCGGTCGGTCGCCGTGCGTGGCGTCCGGCAGGTCGAGGGCGACCGCCTGCGTACCGACGCGACCGGCGTTACGCTGCGTGGCCCGGCGGCCCTTGACGCGAGGTTGCGGCATGCACTTGAAGACCCAGACCGAAGCCCTGTCGCTGCACGAGGTTGCCCGCACGGCACGTCGATTCAACGTGCCCGTGGAGGACGCGTTACTGATCGCGGTCAACCTGTATGGCATCGCGTCGCCACACAACAGGCACAGGGCGCGGGTGACCCTGCGGCTGCACCGGGCGCCGTCCGTACCGTGGACCGTCATCGTGCCGCTGAACGCGCACAGGTCACCGTTCCGGCTGGTGGAGGACCAGCTTCTGCTCGGTCGCGAGCCGATCGGTGAGGTGTCCCGCGTGGACGCCGACGAAGCGGTCGGAGGCTACTTTCGGGACGCTGGCCGTGCGGCCACCCTGAACCCGAACGCGCGCAGCAGATGTGTGGGCTGCGCGTTCTGTCCCAACACGCTGGAAGCCTCAGCGGATCCGCGGATGGCCGGCGAAGAAGACCTCGACGAGCTGCTGACCGCGATGAAACAACAGCATCCGCGCGGCAACCTCGGCGAGCTGCGTGAGGTGACGGTGTCGACCGGCTGCTTCGAGCGTGAGGACGCCGCGGTCGCGCATCTGGTCCGGCTACGACGCGCGCTGACCGCCCACGGCGTCGGGGCCCGGATAGGCTTTCTCACCTCGGTCGTCACGTCGGGCGCCGCCCTGGAGCAGGTGGCGCAGCGGGTTGGGCCATTCGTTCTCCGGTTGACCGTGGAGTGCTTCACCAGGCGGGATTTGCTGCTAAAGGAGAGCAAGGCACGCCTGCACGTGGACGAGATTCCGGCGGCTTTGGCACGGGCCCGCGGCGCGGGTCTCGGCGCGTCGTTCACCTACATCGTCGGCCTGGATCCTCTGGAAGCGTTGCGCGCAGGGGTGCAAACCTTGGTTGAGCAGGTGAGCGAGTTCCCCAACTTCCAGGTGTATCAGGCGCACAATTCAATCATGGAAGGGCTGCGGGTAGCAGACGTCGATCCGCTGGAGTTCTGCCTCGCGGCGCGACGGCAGATCGAGAGCATCATGGCGCCGACGCAACTGCGGCCCGCCGCCTGGGAGTGCTACCGGCCGTTGTGGTACTTCTCCTACGCCGGGGAACCGTTGGTCAAGACGTGAAGCCGGGTACGGCTGTGCGGGCTGATGCGTTGTGGCGGGCCCTCACGTTCCTGTCGGTCGCGCAACTGCACCTGATTGCCAATCCGCTGCTCAGTCGGCCGCTGTCAGCCGACCACGTCAAGGAGCGTCCGACCGGGCATTGGGGCACGGTGCCTGGCACCGCGTGGGCATTGACCCACATCGGGCTCGCGGCCGACGCCCACCGGGAACTGGAGGTCGTTCCCGTGCTCGGCGCTGGCCACGCTGGTGTGGTTCAGCTCGCCTTGGCCTGGCTGACCGGTGATCTGGCGACGATCCGACCGGAGTTCGGTCCGACTGCCACCGGCCTCGAGGCGCTGGTGGCCGCCTTTCCGGCCGCCAACGGGCTGGGGTCGGAGGTTCACCCCCAGCTACCTGCGGGAGCCTATGTGGGCGGATGGCTCGGCGGCGCGTTGGCCTTCGCGCAGGGCGCCGCCCTGGATGCCCCGTGGCGGGTCGTCGTCCCGGTGCTGGGTGACGGAGAGTGTGAGACCCCGACCACGGCCGCTGCGTGGTTGGCTCATCGGGCGCTGTCGGCCAGCCGGGTCGTGGCCGTTGTGCACCTGAACGGTCATCGCATGGGTGGGCCGTCGCTGTTGGGTTCACTGTCCGATGCCGAGTTGGCGTCCTACGCCGCGGGCGTCGGCTGGGAACCGCGAGTTGTCCACGTCGACGCCGCTGATCGTGCCGGCCGGCTTGCTGAACACGCCGCCTTCCACACCGCCCTGATGGACGGTATTGAGCGCACGCGTCACGGCGGCCGCCCGGTGATCTTCCTCCGCTGCGTGAAGGGCTGGACGGGACCGCTCGCGGCCCACAAGACTCCGTTGACCCGGGCGCGGAGCGACGCGCAGCAGCGATGGGCCCTGCGACGTTGGCTGCTGGGCTATCGGCCGGAGGAGCTGTTCGACAGCAACGGATGCCCGATCGGTGACCTCGCCGAGGCGCTGACCATCGTCCGGTTCTGCCAGCTGCAACCACGCGACCGGGACGGCGACCGCCGACAGCAACAGCTCTCCGCGGAGGCAGGCAGGCCACCGGTGCACGGGGTGGAGCCGCCCCGCCCCACGTTCGCGACCGCCATCGCCGACCTCCTGCACCGGTGGGCCAGCGCCGGACACTTCAAGGTGTTCAGCCCCGATGAGCTGTTGTCCAACCAGCTGCCCACCATCGCGGGCCAGGCGTGGGCTCTCGAGGTCCTAGCGGAGGAGGTGCTGCTCGGCTGGCTGGCCGGCTGGACCCTGAGCGG
Source organism: Geodermatophilus obscurus (assembly GCF_900143215.1). Taxonomy (GTDB): domain Bacteria; phylum Actinomycetota; class Actinomycetes; order Mycobacteriales; family Geodermatophilaceae; genus Geodermatophilus; species Geodermatophilus obscurus_A. Next base: position 391,854 of record NZ_FRDM01000001.1, read on the forward strand.
TCGCCGCGGCGTGCTGATCTCCTACGAGGCGTTCGCGCCGCTGCTGCTGACCGGACTGGTGGCGCAGCTGAAGCAGCGACGGTTGACCAGCGACCGCTGCCCCAGCCTCAATCTGCTGTTGACCTCCTACGGCTGGCAGAACGCCTACACCCACGCAGATCCGTCGCTGACGACGGCGCTAGCGGCCACGGGCGACCCCTCGGTGCGCGTCTTGACGCCGGCCGACCCGGCTCGGGCCGCCGCGGCGCTCGACGACGCCTTGGCGTCTGACGGGTTGGTCAACGTCATCGTCGCGGGCAAGCACGCAACCGCGTGCCATCCTTTGGACACGCTCGATGAGGAACGGACAGAGGGCCTAGCAGTCTGGAAACACCTGAGCGACGAAGGGCAACCAGACCTCACGCTCATCTGCGCCGGTGACCTGCCGGCCGCGGTCGTGGAGGCGGCGGCTCACGCGATCCGTCGTCGGCATCGATGCCGAGTCAGGGTTGTGAACGCGACGAGCCTGACGGCGCTCTCGGAGGCCGCACTCCATCGCAACGTCGGGGACAGCGCCGCCGTGATCGTGGCCACGTTGGGCCACCCTGCCGCCGTCTGGGGGCAGTTGGCCGGCCGGCTGGAGCGTCCGTGCGAGGTGCTCGGGTGGCGGGAGCCACCCCATCCGATGCCCCAGGACGAGTTGGCCGCATTCGCAGGCCTCTCCGTCGACGGCGTGATCGCCGCCGCGGACCGGCTGCTGAGCGGAAGGCTTCGCCGGGCATGACGACGGTCCAACGGGTGGAGCTGGTCGCGGGGCACGACCCCGGCCAACCCGGCGACGAGACGACCTTCGTGGCCGCTCACGCGCGCGGCGGCACCGGGAGCTACGGACCGGTCAGCGAAGAGGTGGCGCAATGCATCCAGTCCACCGTGGGACCGGCAGCGGCGGGGGCTGCGGTGGAGGACCACGCCGACCTCCGGGCGTTCCTGGCCCAGCGTGTCTCCGGCCACGCCAGCAGAGCCCTCTCCTGGGCGATCGGTGCTGTCGACTGCGCCCTCTGGGACTTGCACAGCAGGCTCAGCCAGCGGCCCGTGGCCGACCTTCTGGTAGCCGGGTGGGCCCATCCGCACCGCGTCGCTCCGGCTCGTCGGGTCGCCGTCTACGCCTCCTGGCTCGGTCTGGACCTTGCCTCCGACGAGGCGCTGGAGTCCGTGAGGCGGGTGACCCGGAACGGGTGGGCGTTCAGCAAGTGGGGGCTACGTGCCCGCTGGCCCGCGTCCGCGACGGCGCAAGCCACCAGGCTCGCCGCCGTGGCGCAGCGGGCGGCGCACGCGGCCGGGCAACCCTTGGCGTTCGACGCCGTCTTCACCTGGGACCTTGCGCTCGCCGCCCGCTTCGCCGAGCAGCCCGACCTCGCCTGGCTGCGGTGGATCGAGGACCCCCTGCCGAGCAGCGCCGTGGCGTCCTACGCCCGCTTGCCGACGGCCCTGCCGGTAGCAGCCGGCGAGGGCCTGCGCGTCGACAGCGACCCGGTCACGCTGCTGGCTCACCTGTCCGGTGGTCTGACCCTGGACGTGGTCGGATGTGGCGGGTTGACGCGCGCCGCCGACCTCACTCGGCTCGCCGCCGCGGCCGGCGTTCAGGTCTTTCCGCACGGGCGCTCGTACGTACCCGGTATCCACCTGGCGGCGGCCTTCCCGGACACTGCACCGGCGGTGGAATACCGCCTCCAGTGGGAACCGTCTCGGCAGCGCCGCTACCGGCGGCCGTGGATCCCCACCGACGGCGCGGTCGACCTGCCCGACACGCCCGGCCTGGGCGCTGACCCACGGAGGCCGTGATGCCCGCCACCACTGCTGCCCTCGTCGTGGCCGGCTCGGTCGAGACGCTGACGGCCAGCAGCGCGGTACTGCTGCTCGATGAGCGTCTGCGGGGACGCGACACGTTCCTCACTGGCCGGTTGGAACTGGGTTCTCGAGACCGCCAGGTGCGCGCTGACGTATCCGTTCGAATCCTCACCTTCGATGACGTCACGGTGCTCCGCGTTGCGGAGGCGCTGCCCGGGCTGACCGCCGGGGGCAGGTGGTCGGGCACTCTGCACCTGCCGCACGGCTGGCGCACGGTCGCCGCCCCGGCGGATCTCATAGCGGCCGCCCGCACCGCGGAGCGGGACCTTGCTGCCCTTGATGAGGCCGAACTCCGCTATGCCGTGACCTTTCTGACCGAGTCCACGACCGACGAGATCCGCCGGGGGCGTATCGGCATCATCGTCGCAAGCCTGCCTCCGGTGACCACACCATGAGCGGCGCCGTGATTAGCCTCGATGTCGGCGGAACGCTGGTGAGGACGAGCGGGCCCAGCCTGGCGGCGCTGCTGCTTGCAGCGTCACCGCTGCAGGCGCCGGCCGCGCGGAGCGTTATTCGACGCGAGCTCTACACCCGGCCGCGGATCACCGATGAGGTGATCGCCGCGGTGTGCACCGGCTTGCAGATTCCGCGGAGCGCTTTTCCCCGTCAGCACGCGCCCGTCGAAGTCAGCCTGCAGAGCACCACCCCGACGGTTCTGCGGCAGCTCAGTCGGAGCGCCAAGCTGGTCACGCTCTCCAACGTCACGTGCCTCGACGACGACCCCGTCCTCCACGACCTCCTAGCGCCATGGATCAGCCGCCACTTTCCCTCCAGCCGCCTCGGGTATGCCAAACCCGACCCCGCGGCGTTTCACGCGGTTGCAGCGGCATGTGGCGTCCCGACGACGACCCTGGTGCACGTCGGCGACGACTGGGAGTGCGACATCGTCGGCGCGGCCCGGGCTGGCGCGGTCGCCGTCTGGCTGGCGGAGGGCCGGCCCATCCCTGACGTTGACCTGCTGGCCGACGGCAATGTCCTGATCACCCACGACCTACCGACCGCCGCACGACGCGTCGGGCACTACCTGAAGACACGGCGACAGAGGAGCCGGCGATGAACCTGTTCGCGGGAACAGCACCGTTCTATCGGAAATACCGGCCGGGCATACCCCCAGCCGTCGCCGACGTGCTCGACGGAGCGGTTCCGCCGGGCACACCGCGCCGGCTACTCGACATCGGCACCGGCACCGGCCAGGTCGTGGAGGCGCTGCTCGGGCGATTCGACGACATTATCGCCATTGACAACGATGCAGAGATGCTGGCGGCCGCAGACAGCCAGCTTCGGCCCCAGCTGCCGCCCGGCACGACTCTTCTGCTGCGGCAGTCGACCGCGGAAGCGTTTGAGTCGCCCTCGGGCTGGCTGGCCGACCTGGTCACCATCTGTCGAACGTTCCATTGGCTGGATCAGCAGGCGGTGCTCGCGCGACTGGAGGGTCAGGTGCAGCCGCACGGAGCGGTCGCCATCTTCGGTGACAACAGCTTCTGGGTCGCCACGAGCCCCTGGAAGAGGGCCGTCCGGTCGTGCATTCAGCAGTTTCTGGGCGAGGAACGACGCGCCGGCGCTGGAACGTTCAGCACACACGATCGGCCGTACAGCGAGATTATGCAGGAATCACCGTTCAGTGTGGTCGAGGAGATCACCGTTCCGGTGCATCGTGAGTGGACTTCCGAGACGATCATCGGTTACTTGTACTCGACATCTTTCGCAGCTCCGCACCTCTTTGGCGACCGCCGGGACGCCTTCGAACAGGCGCTGCGCGAGACGCTGCGCAAGTTCAGTGACGACGACACTTTCCCCGAGGAAAACGAATTCCTGCTCCGTATCGGTCGACGCCCATGACACGCTGGTATGGGTCTTTGACCGCACCGGAGGTCGCGACACGCATCACCGAGCAGTCCATCCTCTGCCTACCGCTGGGCTCCTACGAACAACACGGGCCGCACTTGCCGTTGCACACCGACACGGTCATCGCAGAAGGCTTCACCGACCGGCTGATCGAGCGTTACGCCGAGCGTCACGACCTTTGGCGGCTTGCGACACTGCCCTACGGGTTGTCCCTGGAACACGCATGGGCCGACGGGACCGTCTCACTACGGACCGGACTGCTGGCGGACTTGCTGATCGTCGTCGTCGGCGAGTACGTGCGGGCGACCCGCTCGCAGCGGCTGCTCATCGTTAACGGGCATGGCGGCAACCGAGGGCTTCTCGAGGCGGTCTTGTACGAAATCGAGCAAGCACATCGCGTCCGCGTCTGTGCCATCCACCCCAGCTCGCTGTCCAACGTCCGGGTCGAATCGGCGCTGCCCGAGGTGCACGGTGGAACACGGGAGACCAGCGTCATGCTCGCCCTCGCCCCGCAGGACGTGCACCTGGACCGATTCGACGGCGCCCACACCGTGGATCCCTCTCAGCTGGACGAGATCCGGCGGAAGATTCTGCACCGAGGGGCGACATGGCCGTGGAGCTCCGGCGACGCGCATATCACCACCGCCGGCATCACCGGCGGTGACCCGCGCCTGGCCAGCGTCGAGCTGGGGGAGTCGGTCCTGGCCAGCGCTCTGCTCACCGCCGGCGTGGTGCTCGACGATCTGGCCAGCACGTCGGTCGCCGACCCCTCAGACGCCCGGAACGGACCGCCATGTCCCTGACCAGCCACCAACGACTAGCCTATCAGAGCGACGGCGCGGTGATCAGGCGCGGATTCGTGTCCGCCCACCTGGTCGCCCGCGCTGTCGAGTTGATCGACGAGTGGTACCGGCGGTCGATGAATCCGGCGGAGCTGGTCAGCTACACGCAGCGCACCTTTGCTCCCGAACTGGGCAGCCATCCCGATCTGCTGGCGTTATTTACCGATTCCGGGGCCGCGGAGCTGGCCGGCAACCTGCTGGGGGCCTACGCCCCCGTGCGGACCGTGCAAGTGCAGATCCGCGTGCCGGAGGCCCAGCTGGCCCAACCGCAGCCGATCAAAGACATGCACGTCGATGGCGTCGCCTGTCCTCACCTAGACCCGACCGAGCTGCGCACCTTCTCCCTGCTCGTGGGTGTTCTCCTCTCGGAGGTGAGCGACCCGGCGCAGGGGGCGCTGCGCTACGTCCCCGGCGGCCACCTAACCATGGCCGACTGGTTCAGCCGGGAGTGGCGTCAGGGCGTCACGCAGCAGACACCGCCGCACGTCGCCGCGAACGAGGGCGTGCCGCTGCTGGGAGCACCCGGGGACCTGCTGCTGATGCATCACCTGGTTCCCCACGCCGTCGGCCCGAACCACGGCACCAGCCCGCGGATCATGGCCTATTTCCGCGTGTCCCACGTTGACCACGCGGGCCGCAGGCTGGACGCGCTGCGAGACCCGTGGTTGGACTATCCCGCCTTGATCCCGCCGGCCCGTCGAGCCCGCCAAGACCGGCCGTGATCGAATCCCGCCGCGCCGGCCAGGTCCGGCAGACCGCCCTGTCGCTGGCCGCCGAGCAGATCGGCGGCCGCGTCGTCATCCTGACCGGATCCACGGCGGGCAGTCGTCAGATCGCACGCTTCGTCGCCGATGCCGGTGCCACCCCCAGGGAGATCCCCCTGGCGGATCTGCCCACCGAGACGAGGTCACGATTCGCGGCCATGGAGTCCGCTCTGCACCATCCCACTGGCGAGGTGGTGGACCGGATCGACGGCGCGGACCCCACCGGCTCGGGACTGGTGTATGCGGGATCCTTCACCGCTGTGAGCACTCTGGCCGGGCGCAAGGTGATCGGAGCAAGAACGCCCGCGGTCCTGGCCGTTGAGCGCAAAGACATCCAACAGTCACTCCTGGACCTGCCCGGGCGCATCGTCCCGATCGACGACTTCCAACCGGCCGGACCCGCCATGGTCGTGCAAGGCATCCCGGCCGACGGGGTGGCGATGGCGACCAGTCACACCTACCTGATGCCTCCCCACTCGGAAGCGCACCCCCGGCAGGACACCGTTCTCGCCACCCTGCGGCGGGACTGCCGACAGCTGCGCATCGCGCCGTTCCACCCCGGCATTCCGTGCACCTTCTATGGCTTCGTCACGGGCTCCGACGTCATCGATTTCGGCCCGGTCGAGGCGCTGGTCTTCTGGGACCCGCAGACCTGGCGTCTGGTCGCCCCAGGGATCGTGCGGCCGCTGCCGTTGCAGAACGCGGACGCCGTCAACGCGCGGATCCAGGTCCACGACGTGGCCACCAGACTCCGGGAGCGTGCCGGCTACGTGGGAGCGTTCGGCGTCGACGGGGTTCTCACCACTGACGGCTACGTCATCCACGAGATCAATCCGCGGGTCTGTGCCGGTTTCAGCCTGCTGAACCGGCTCGCGCCCGACGATGCACCCCTGAGCGCGGTCGACCTCACCCTGCGGGAAAGCCCCGAGGCGGCGACCCAAGCCTTGACCGCACCGCTCTCCCGGTTAGCGGCCGAGGTGAGCCGCGACCAGACCCCCACCTACCGACTCTGGGACGACCCTGCTCCGCTGGGCGATGACGAGCTGCGCCGCATGGACCGCCGCCAGCTTGCTGCCTTCCTCACGGAGTCGGCGGGCGTTGGCCGCATCGCCCTGCGCACCCTCCAGGACCACGCGTCGTGGAGGTGATCGCGGCCGAGGATCTGCCCCGCGCGGCCGCGGCGCTACAGGCCGGTGGCGTGGTCGTGGTGCCGACCGCCCGCTGGTACATGATGTGCGCCGATGCGTCCAACGCCGGCGCCTGTTCCCGGCTGTTCGTCAGCAAAGCGCGAGCAGCGACCAAACCGCTCGCCTACGTGCTCCCGCGTGCGCGTCTCGCGGAAGACGAATTTGTGCTGTCAGCCAGCGCCAGGCGGCTCGCCGCGGCGTTCTGGCCCGGCAACTTGGCGCTGGTCCTGCCATGGCGGGACACCAGCCGGGGGCAGCGACTGTCCTCGGTCGGCACACCGCATGCCCTCGTCACCAGCGATCCGGGCGTGCTCGGTGAGCTCGCCGCCGTGGCAGCCGTCCCCCTCGCCGCTACCACGGTTAACGTCTCAACGGTCGATGGTTCGTCGCCGGGGCCAGCGATCACCACGGGGGAGGTGCAGCGGTTCACCGAGCGCACCGGGCTCACGATCGACTTCTGCGTCGAGGGCGGGATTACGCCGGTCAATAATCACCTCACGATCGTCGACTGCACGACGGACCGGCCTGTCCTAGTGCGGACAGGGGTGGTGCACGAACGGGCGGTCGCCGCGGCGCTGGCCGCCATCCCTCAGTAGGCGGCTCGCCCCCGAGCGGAGGAACAGCCGTGCCGGCCGCGCCGCAGGGAGTCGGCTGTTCGGCCCGCCTAAGCAGTAGATCGCGGGAGCGCCCCAGTCGAGGATGTTGTCGCCGTACGAGCCGGTTGGCGGGGCGAGTCGGGCGGTCAGGTCGGGTCGGCCGCCATGCCCTGCACACTGCAGCCGTGGCATGGGAGTGGGTGGCGCCGGTCGCCACAGCAGGAGCCAGCACCGCCGCTGTCGTCGCCACCTACCTCGCCGCCCGGCAGACGGTGAACACGCAGGCGCAGACCGCCCGCGAGACCCGCAATCACGAGCGGCAGATGGCCGAGCTCGCGCGCGCCCGGGATCGCGAACAGAGCGATCGCGATCAGCGGCTGGCCGCCTACGTCGACTGCCTCACCGCCATCCGGGCCGCCGGCACGACCTGGCAGCAGCTCACCAGTGACGCACGCAATGAGATCCGCACCGCCCTGGTCCGCGTCGAGCTGCTCGGCACGTCGACCGTCGCCCGTAAGGCCGATGTCGTCCTCGGTCTGGTCAGCCACGAGGACATCACCAGCCCGGTGTCGTTGGCCTGGATCGAGGAGCAGCTGCTCGACGCGATGCGTGAAGACCTCACGGGAGAGCCGGGCCTGGCACTGGAGCGCGCCGCTGGCCGGGTGCGCCGCGAGCGGACACGAGCCGACGACAGCGATGCGGTGCCGCAGTGACACGGAGGCGGACTCTCCTCTGGGACGTCGGCTCTGCGGTTCGCGGGCGTCGCCGTAGTCCGTCCCCCTACGCGTGCGATCCCGCGGGCTGGCTGAGTCCCCTGGAGTGGTGTAGATCGGGCCCCTGGCCTCGGTGATCGTGTCGGTCACCGACGTCGAGGGGCCACCGCGTGAGGCTCTGTGAGAACCCGCCAAGGAACTCACAGAAGAGGACTCACACGATGGCCCTGGATCAGTCTGCCCTGCTCGAGCTCACCGAGGCACTGCGCAGTGCCGACTCCGGTGAGCTGATGCGCCGGCTGCTGCACACGATGCTGCAGGCGCTGATCGACGCGGAGGCGACCGCGCACATCGGCGCCGCACCGCACGAGCGCACCGACACGCGCACGACCCAGCGCAACGGCAGCCGCGACAAGCTGGGCGCGACCACCGCCGGTGATCTGACGGTGAAGATCCCCAAGGTGCGCTCGGGATCGTTCTACCCGGCGCTGCTGGCTCCGCGCCGGCGCATCGACGTCGCGCTGCACGCGGTGGTGATGCAGGCCTGGGTGGAGGGCGTGTCCACCCGCAAGGTCGACGACCTGGTCGCGGCGCTGGGCGTGGAGTCGGGCATCAGCAAGAGCGAAGTGTCCCGGATCTGCGCCGGCCTGGACGCCGAGGTCGCCGCCTGGCGCGACCGCAGCCTGGGCGAGCAGGCGTTCCCCTACGTATTCCTCGACGCGACCTACTGCAAGGCCCGGGTCAACCGGCGGGTGGTCTCCCGGGCGGTGGTCATCGCCACCGGCGTGGCCGCCGATGGGCGCCGGGAGGTGCTCGGGGTCGACGTCGGCGACAGCGAGAACGAGGTGTTCTGGACCGAGTTCCTGCGCGGCCTGCGCGACCGTGGCCTGGGCGGGGTGCAGCTGGTCATCTCCGACGCCCACCGCGGCCTGACCGCCGCAATCGACACCGTGCTCGCCGGCGCGGCCTGGCAGCGCTGCCGGGTGCCCGTCATGCGCAACGTGCTTGCCCGGGTCAGCAAGGGCTCCGCGGAGATGGTCGCCGCCGCGATCCGCACCATCTTCGCCCAGCCCACCGCCGACACCGTCCGCGAAGCGGTCGAGAACGTGGCGAGCACCCTGGACCGGCAGTTCCCGGCCGTGGCGGCCCTGCTGCGCGATGCCCGCGAGGAGATCACCGCCTTCGCCGACTTCCCGCAGGCCCACTGGCGCAAGATCTGGTCGACCAATCCCCTGGAACGACTCAACAAGGAGGTCAAGCGGCGCACCGACGTCGTCGGCATCTTCCCCGACGACGCATCCCTGCTCCGGCTCGCCTCCTGCGTGCTGATCGAGGCCCACGACGAGTGGCAGGTCTGCGACCGCCGCTACCTCTCCGAAGCCTCCATGGCCCTGCTCAACCCGCCCGAGCCGACCGCACTGGAGACCCGACGCACCGACCCCGACGAGGTGATCGCCCAGCCTGCCCGGGAGACGGCATAGTCAGCACCACCGCAGAGCAACACGCGACGAACTACACCACCCCACGGGACGCGACCCGCGGGCTGGCGTGGCCGTCCAGCAATCCCGTCGCGGACTCAACGCGTGAACCCATAGGCCTATGTCGATCCAACCCCAGACTGTCGGAGCCGCCGGTCATGCTGGCCTAACTTGATCGAGGAGGTCACGTGGCACGGTCGGACACCCTGCGCAGCGACATCACACGGCTGGAGACAACAGAGGCGGGACTGCGCCGCGACCTGGCCCGGCAAGAGGACGCGGCAGTGAAAGCCCGGGCGGCAGCAACGAAGAAGCGGCAGGACGCCGAGCGGACCAGGTCCGAAAGCACCCGTCGGACGGCGCTGCGCTCGGCGGCGGAGCAGGACAAGAAGCTAGTCGCGGCTGAGAAGAGCATTGGGGAGATCAAGACGAAACTCGCCGCGAACAGCAAGGCGCAGACGGACAAGCGTCGCAGCCTCACCGCTGCCGAGCGCAGCGAGCGTCAGGCCGCGGACCGAGACGAACAGCGGCGCCGCCGCGAAGAGAAGGCCCATGCCCGGGAGGTCGGCCGGCTGTCACGGCCCACCGTCCGCTACGTCGAGGTTCGCGCGCCTGAGCCGGAACCGCTGCGGGTCCTGTACCTGACGGCGAACCCCGAGGCCGAAGACAGCACCACGGTAAGACCCGACGGTTCAATCACTACGATCTCCCGCTATCTACGCCTGGACCGCGAGGTCCGAGAGGTACAGCAAACGCTGCGCGGCGCGAAGTATCGCGACCTCGTCACCGTGGCGCACCGCCCGGCTGCCACCGCCGAGGACCTCATCGACGCGCTCAACGACGTCCGCCCGCACCTGGTGCACTTCTCAGGCCACGGCTGGACCGGCGGAATCGTGTTCGACAACGGCGACCTTGACGACCCGCAGGACCATCCCGTCGAGTTCGACCTTCTCGCCCAAGTCTTGACCGCAACCAGCACGCCCCCGCAAGTCCTGGTTCTAAACGCATGCGAAACGCTTCACGGCGCCGACCTGCTCCTACCGGCGGTCCCGGTGGTGATCGCGATGGCCGACACGATCGACGACACCGCTGCAATCGTGTTCGCCCGGCGCTTCTACGCCGCCATCGCCAGCGCCCAGCCGGTTGGCATTGCCCTCGCGCAGGCTCAGGCTGCCATGCGACTGACCACCCCCGAAGACGCAGACCTCCCGCAAGTCGCCGTCCGCGATGACGTCGACCCTGACGAACTCGTGCTCGTCCGCCCACCTGGCGCCACACCATCTGCAGACCCATCCCTCGTCCTGCTGCAGGAGCACGGCCTTAGCCCGCTGGCCGTCGCGCTACTGCGACACGTGCAGAACCTAGAAGCGGACGAGAGCTTCCCCGGCGTGCTGTCCAGCGCTGCCGCGGCAGCCGCCGTCGACGCGACCCCCCGCGCGGTCATAACCGAGCTAAAGCGGCTGCTCGAGGACGGCTACCTTGCCGCAAGTGACCAGGCGGAGGACTTCGACGGCGGCTTCGACGTAGCCGAACCACGTCTAACCACGCGAGGTGTCGCAGCGGTGGCCACACGGACCTAAGCCCCGCGAACAGTAGGAGTCCGGTGAGTCCAATCGCCTGTGCCATGCTCGGGCCGGTGTCCACTGGCGTGCGCCTCCGACGCCCCGCCGCGGAGCTATATGCGCAGGCGCAGCGCACCGACAACCCGGCGACGCGGGGACGGCTGCTTGAGGACGTGCTGCTGCGGCTCTTCGAGACGGCGCACTTCGACGTCGAGAAGAACGCCGGGGCTGCCGCCCCCCGGCAGACCGATCTTGTCGCCCGCTACGGCGAACGCGTCTACCTCGTCGAGGCCAAGTGGACCAGGCGCCCGGCCGGGATCCCCGAGCTCGATGCGCTGCGGACCCGGCTGAGCCGGGCCACGCGCGGCGCAATCGGGGTGCTCGTCTCCGTCGGAGGCTTCGCCGCCAGCGTTGTCGAGGACGTCGGGCATCATCGGCGTCACCCCCTTCTCTTGCTCTCGGCGATTGAGCTTGAGCGCCTCGTCCACGGCGGTGAGGGCCTGCGCGATCTGCTTCGGCGTAAGGAGGATGCCCTCGCATTGTCGGGCCGAGTCCTCGTCACCTCGACCGATCCGACAGCGGCCGGCGACGCAAGGAGAGGCGCGTGGCGACGCGGAGCGCCGACAATTGTCGAGCCATCGGGACGGACCGTCCCCTGGGTGCGCGCGACCGGCTCATTCGACGTGTGGCTGCCGGCCCTACGGCTGCCGGACCCGGACTGGCGGTGGGCCGGCCACACCGGATCCGTGTACACCACAGCGGCCGTCCGCGATCGGGGACCGGGCACCGTCCACCGCGTCGTAGAGGAACTCGACCGCATCGGCTGGCTTGAGTCGCACTGCTCCTGGGCGCTGCGCCAGGCGGGCGCCAACTGGTTCGGCTTCGGCGCCACGGGGCTCATCGAGGCTCTCGAGAGGTGGACGGACCGCTACGCCGCATGGGCTGGAGCAGCGCATCACACCGAGGAGCTGGCAGCCACAGGGCAGGCCGACGGAAGCGGCATCTGGATTTTGGAGGCCGACATCGACGCCGGGCGGCCGCGCTGGGTCACGTCCTGCGAGCTCAGCGCCGTCCTGGAGGGCTGGCCGCTCGACGTTGAACCGTTGCGGCGGCTCATGCGGGTCGTCGGCGCCGAGGAGCCGCAGGTTCTCCGGACGCTGATGTCCCGGGTCGTCACGACCGATCGGCTACCGCGCGACGAACCGGCGGTGCTGGACGTGCGAGCGCGAATCGTCGTGCGCGAGACGGTCCCCGACGGATCCCACGAGGACTGGGTCGTGGGTGTGATCGCGCGGCATCCCGGCCTTTCGCAGATCGCTGAGGAGGTCGATAGGCCGCCTTGGCGCGAATGGACCCGCGATAACGACGTGCTGCCCGTCGCCCTCCGATCATGGCACCAGCACGACACCGTCGACCGGACCTACACGCTCCTGCGGTCCGAGTGGAGCGAGCTGCCCCGGTCCATTCCTGACGTACTCGTCGCCGATTGGGACTGAACGGCACTGGGCGCCCATCTGTGACGTCTCGATTAGCGACCTTCAGCGAGAACGGTGCAGATCCGGTTGTGTGCCATGCGGTGGCTGTCCCGTAGGACCCGTCGGGTGGGGATTCTCGTGAAGGGACGTCAACCGGGACATCTGGTGGGGACCGGCTGTGGTCCTGCGGTAAGACGTGGCGATCGGTTCGGTGTCGAGGACGGCCCTGTGGACGGTGCCGGGCGGCACGGCGAGGACCTCGGTGACCCGGTCGATGAAGTCCAGCCACCGGCTGGGTGGCGCCGCGGTGATGATGGCGCCCACGTCGCGCAGGGCCGCGCGAATGTCTCCGGTGCTCCGGTTCTGCTCGACCGGAGTGAGGCGTGCGTCGAGCAGGGCTCCGGCAAGGCTGGGCGAGGTGTCGATGGCCGTCCTTAGTGCGGTGGCACCGTCGCTGTGGAACAGGTCGGCGGGATCGAGCCCGTCGGGGAGCGCGAGTCGGCGCGGGTCGTCGCCACGGGTGGTGAGTTGCCGGAACATCCGCTCGGCGGCCTTGTACCCGGCCGGATCGTTGTCGGTGGCGACCAGGATGCCGGTGCCGTCCGCGCGGATGTAGGGGCACAGCAGGTCGGCTTGCCGGTCGGTGAGGGCGGTGCCGAGGGTGGCGACACCAACGGTCGCGCCGTTCCCGGCGAGGGTGAGGGCGATGGCATCCATCGGCCCTTCTACGAGGGCCAGGGTGGCGCCGGCGGTGAGCGCGGCTCGGTTCTCGTAGAGGCCGAGTAGATGCTCTCCCTTGCGGTAGAGGTCGGTACTGGGGGTGTTGAGGTACTTGGGCCCGGCGCGGCCGTCGTCGCCGGTGCTGGGGTTGCGGCGGGCGATGAAGCCGCGGATGGCGCCGTCGGTGTCGTGGATCGGGAAGGTGAGCCGGTCGCGAAACCGGTCGATCAGCGCCCCGGTGCGGGTGCGCTGCGCGAGGCCGGCGGCGAGCAGTTCGACGTCGGTGGCGCCGAGGCGGCGCAGGTGATCGACGAGTGCGGTCCAGCCGGCGGGGGCGTAGCCGGGGGCAAAACGCGGATCGTCCGTCAGATCAGTGTTCAGTCGCTGGCGCAGGTAGGCGGGCGCCCAGGAGTCGGGGTAGTGCTCGGTGTAGAAGGCGGCGGTCTCGGTGTTGAGCTCGATGAGCCGGTCGCGGCCGACGACGGCAGTGGCCCAGAAGTGCTGCTCGAGCAGGTAGTCCGCGTCGTCTCCAGCAGCCTCGGCGAGGGCAAAGGGGTCGGAGGTGAGGTACCGGCGTTCGGCGATCGGCGGCTCGTCGTCGAAGGGGAGGGGCTCTTCGTCCGTGGGGGGCAGATCGGTGACGTCCACGGCGAGGGCCGCGTCGTCGACCGTCGGCGAGAGCAGATGCGCATCGTCGGGCGGCTGCAGGTCGGTCGGCAGCGGCTCGGCGGCCTCAACGGGGGCAGGGTCGGTGAGCGCCGCGACCCGGAACACCAAGGCCTCGGCGACCCCGCTGCCGGCCCGTTCGGCTGTCACTGTCTCCGGGAGACCAGAGGTCGCGGCGGTGAGCAGGCCGGCGGCGCTCCAGCCGGCGCGGATGCCTGCGGTGACCGCGGCGACCAGCGCCGGCCAGGCCGGGTCGGCCAGCACGCGCTGGGCGTGCCCAGCAGGCAGGAGCCCGAGCAGAGTGGTGCACCAGTCCGGCCGCAGCGCTGCGGCGCCTGAGCCTGCGGCGGGCACGGTGGCGAAGGTGAGGTGGGGGGCCAGCCGCCACCAGAGCGCGGCGGCGGGCAGGTCGTCGGGCAGCGGCCGCTGCGCGGCAACCGCCGCGAGCAGGCCGGCGGCGTCGAGGCCGGCGCGGGCGGCGGCGACCAGCCGGTCGGCCAGAGCTGGCCAGTGGGCGTCGCGGCGAATGCGGGGATCGATGCTGTCGGCCAGCGCCGTCCACACCGAGCCGGGCCGGATCGGACCGACGGCGGCGACGGCTTCGTCCAGCCGGGCCTGGTGCCGGCGCTCGGCGACCGCGGGTCGGGGTGGGCCGGTGAGGCGCCGGTCGCTGTCGCGAGTGCCGTGCACGACACGCCAGACGGCGAGGTCGGCCCGCAGCCGGTTGCAGGCGGGGTCGAGCAGCGGCCGCGCCCAATCCGGTGCGGTGGCCGGCGTCATCGCGGCGGCGCTGTCGGTGACTCGTGCCGCGCAGGCGGTCAGATGGCCGGCGCGAGCGGCCAGATAGGGGCCCCAGTGCGGGTCCTCGATCAGCGCCGTCGGCGCGCCGGGCAGCCACGGCAACGGACCTGGCAGGCCGGTCACGTTCAGTCGCCAGTCCAGAACGGCCGCGGGATCACGGGCGCTGCCCAGTTCACGCTCCTCGAACGCGGCCTGGAAGGCGAGGACGGGGTCAGTGCCGGTGAGGGCGAGCAGCGCCAGGTTCCCGCGCAGGGTCGGCCACGCTGCAGCGGCAGTCAGCCCCGGGTAGAGCCGCTCGGCGGCGTTCTCCAGTTCTTCTGCGGTCCGGCGTCCGAGGTGGTGGTCGGCGGCGAATCGGAGGGCGTCGGCGTAGCGGGCGGCGGCGGAGTGCAGCTGGTCGGCCCGTTCGGCGAGCGCCCGGCGGGCGCCGGTGGCCGAGGTCTGGGCGCCGTCGCGGGCCAAGATGTCGGTCAGTAGGTCGGTGGCAGTCGGCGGGAAGACGGCGGCGGAGGTGACGATGCTGTGCGGGTCCCCGTCGCCGACCGTGGCGAGGTAGACGTGGTTGGCGGCGCGGCCCCGGGAGAGCGCCACGTAGAGCAGCTGCCGTGGCTCGGCGCCGGTGAGCACGGTGTGGGAGGTGTCGGCGGTGACGCCCTGGGCGCCGTGCACGGTGGTCGCGTAGCCCAGCTGCACGTGGTCGCGCACGTACGCCGCTGGCAGGGTGATCCGCCGTCCAGTGGCGGCATGGGCCACGGTGAGGGATGCGTCGTCCCCGACGGCGGTGACCGTCCAGCGGTCGCCGTTCTTGACCCAGTCGGCGGCGGTGATCGGCAGACTCCGGTCATTGCGGCGGGTGATCACCGCATCGCCGGCGCTGGCGCGGGTGCGATCGGTCAGCACCACCTCCGGGCCTACCGGATCATCGAGCTGGGCGAGGCGGTCAGCCCGAGCCCGCGTGTTGAGCGCGAGGACGGTCTCGCGGGTGGCGGCGAGCAGCAGCGCGTCGACGCCGCGGTGACGGTCGGCGTCCCACGCGGTGTAGGCGTGCTCGGCGCAGGTGGCCGCATCGCCGACGTGGACCCGGCCGGTGTCCAGGTAGAAGCCCAGCCCGGTGGTGTCCCCGTCGCGAATGGCGACAGTGGCGGCGGCCTCGGCCGGGTCGGTGAAGCGCACCAGATGGGTCAGTGTCACCGCGCCATGCGCGGCGGCGATCTCCGAGAGCACGCCGCCGGCGGCGACCGACGCGAGTTGCCGGTCATCGCCGACCAGCCGCACCGACCCGCCGCGGCCCAGCACATAGGAGACTGCGGCGGCGAGCCCGAGGGTGCCGGCCATGCCGGCCTCGTCGACGACCACCAGCGTGCCCGGGCCGATGTCGGCGACCCACTCGGGCAGGTCGGCGGCCTCGAGGGCGCAGACCAGCTTGGCCAGGGTGTCGCAGGGCGCACCGATGGCCTCGCGCAGCCCGGCGGTGGCCACCGCCGAGGGAGCCAGGCCTAGCACCCGACCCCCGGTGGCGGTCCAGGCGCGGGCCAGGGCGGCCAGGGCGGTGGTCTTGCCCGCGCCGGCCGGGGCGATGGCCAGCTGCAGCCGGGCGCCGCCGCCGGCCAGGTCACGCACCAGCTGCGCCTGGCCGGGATTGAGCTCTCTGCCGTTGGCGACGGCCTCCAGCAATGCCAGCTCGACCACCCGGGGATCGGCCCGGTGGCCGTCGGCGCGTCCGGCGGCGGCCAGCAGCAGCGCCTCGGCGTCCAGCACGGCCCGGGACGTGTAGAGCTGGGCGCCGGCGACGGTGTAGACGCTGGCCCCGTCCGAGCGGCGCAGCTGCGGCGGCTCGACGGACGGGTCGGGCTCGCGGAGCGGGGTCGACAGCGCGGGGGAGAGCGCGGCCGCGGTGACCTGCGCGACCGTGGCGTCGATGACGTCCGGCGCGAGGTCGGCGGCTCGGACGATCCGTTCGGCCTCGGCGTACACGTGCCAGACCTGCCAGGTCGCCCGCTGTGCGGCGACTGTGTCCAGCACCCGGCCGGCGGCTGAGCGCACCCAGGCATCGGTCACCACCGCAACGGCGTGCACCCGTGGGCGTAGGACGTCATCGAGCATGCCGGCCACCGCGGTCGGCCCGCCGAGCACGGCGAGGGCCTGTTCTCGCCAGGCCGCCCGCTGCTCGGCGAGCGAGCGGGGCTCGTGCTTGGCCTCCCGCGTCTCCAGCGTGGCCTGCTGGGCCAGCGCGATCGCCTCACCCGCCGTCGGCGTCCGGCCGTGCTCGGCCTGGAAGTCGGCGGCCAGTTCGCCGCGGCGGATGTCGATCGCCCGTCGCCGCGAGGACCAGGCAGCCAACAGCCGGGCGTCGAGGCCGACGATCTCCCGCACCGGCCGCTTGCCAGGCTCCCGGCTCGGGCGCTCGGCGAAGCGAACCCCCAGCCCGGCCACCAGATGGGCCTCCAGCCGGGTGTTGTACCGCTCCGACGCCGCGACGTTCGCCTTGTACAGCACCCGCCCATCCACGGCGCGCCACCGCCCGTCGCGGGTCTGCACCTTGTTGCTCACCGCCACGTGGGTGTGCAGATCCGGATCGCCGGCGCGCGAGTCGCGGTGGGTGAACACCGCGGCGATCAGCCCGGTGGTCTCCACCTGCCGCACCCCGCCGGCACCCAGCCGGGTGAAGACCGCGTGCCGCTCCAGCCAGGCCAGGGTGTCGGCGACCGCGGCGGAGTGGGCGGCCTCGATCTGCTCGGCGATCTCCCGGGGCGCCAGCGCCCACAACGCCGAGACCGACTTCACCGGTGAGAACGTGAGGTCGTAGCCGGCCACCGCCCTTGTTGCCGGCCGCGACGCCCGGGCGATGAACCCGGACATCTCCCGGGCGTCGGCCGGCGGGCGGCCGTGCTCGGCGGTGAACATGCCACGCGCCACCTCGCCGCGGATGTGGGCCCGCTCCGGCGCCGGCAGGGGCGCGTCACGGGGCAGCCCGCGCGTGGCGTTTGCCACGGCGAACTCGTGCGCGCAGCCTGCCCGGAAGCCGTCCGCGGGTGTGGGGTAGACCAGGAACGGCAGGCCGAGGGAACCGGCGGCCCGCGCCTGCTCCGGCGTCCATCCGGCAGCCAGGGCCTCCCGCTCCAGACGCTCGGCGTCGGGATGGCGCCCCTGTCCGAACAGCGCCTTCATCTGCGCCTCGTCGACCGGCTGCCCGGCGCTCACACCGGTGAGCCCGGTCAGGCCGCCGCCGGTCCACGTGCCCGGGAACTCACCCCGCTGCGAGTAGTAGTCACCCAGGCCGGCATGGCCGCGCTCGGTGGCATCCAGCGCCGCCACCTGCCGCGTCAGGTACGTGTACCCGTCCCCGGCGGTCAGCTTGTGCAGCGACATCACCACGTTCGCGGACGGTAGGAATAAGACCTCCCGTCAACCTTGCGTAGTTCTCCCGTTCCTCTGCCTTCTCCAGTACTCGGTGTCGATCAGCGACGCGGTGGCCCGCGGCCGTGGCGCTGGCTCCTCACGACCCGGCGGAAGAGATCGACGTCACCGGCCGTTCGCGGGAGGGGTGCGGAGGTCATCCGACAGCCGTCAGGGCAGCCGCGTCGCCGTCTCCTGCCAGGGATGGACCGGGGTTCGAACGACCCGTGCGGGTGGAGGCGACCAGGCGGTTGCAGAGCCGTCTGCCAGGCCGGTCACTCGGGGCCGCGACAACCACTGTGATCGCGTCAGATGCGACATGCCAGAGCTCTACCCGACAGTGCATGAGGTGTGATGGTCGGTGATCTTGAGAGCTCCAGTCGAGGGCAAGGGGTTCACGGTCTCGGGCGCTCGCGGCGCGTGGCTCGCCTTCCGGCAGTGGCCCTGCAGGGTGTGTCGGTATCCGTCGCTGTCATGTCTCGCTGCAAGAGTCGCCGCCATGCAACAGGTCTTGTGGCAGGCGCAACCTGGCTTCTCTCGCCGCACGGCGACGGTGCGTGGCGCGGGTGACCTCGGCGTGCCGGCCACAGTCGACATCATGGCGGCGGTCAGCGATCAGGACGATCTCCGCGGTCAGGCGTCCTACATCCAGCTCTCTGTGCCGGGCGTGGGTCCGGCGCTGGCATGGGTTGGCGTCCCGGGTGGCGGTCAGCGCGACGGCCGCTTCGTTCACCCGCTGAGCGGGGAGACCTGGCCGTGGGGGCAACTGCACTGTGCTGTCAGGTTCACCATCGACTACGCACGCGACGGTGGCAGGGCAGCAGGTAACTGACCGAGCAGCGGTCGTCCGAGGATGGCCGGCGCCGCAGGCCCAGGAGCGCATTGAAGGGGCTGCCCGATGTGGTCCCGTGACAGAGGTCGCTGACGCGCGGTCGACGTCGAGACCTACTCGGTCCCCGACGCAGCTTGTTCGAGCCCATCGTCGCCTGTGGTGAGCGGGGCCGTCCCTCCGCCGGCGTCCGGGACGGCCAGTGTCGGCAGTGGGCTCAGGTCCAGGTCGCTGGTGCGCCAGGAAGTCAGCTCACCAGCGACGCCGAGGACCGTCGTACCCCTGTGCTGATCTCTTCAGCATGCCGACTGCCTTGCGGCCACCCCGTCGTTCACCACAAGCACAGGAGGAACGCTCCGAGGACTGTGGCCAGCTCAGGACCCCGTTCGGGCGGTCTACCGTCGCAGCAATTCCCGTTCGGTTGTTGGTTCGGCGGTCGCCGTCGCCATGGTTGCGGCGTGGCCCGCGGGGGCGTTCGGTCGCGACGCGTACGGTCTCGCTGTGAGACCCGCTGTGCTGCCTGACTTCGCGGGTCCCGTCTACCTGGACTTCAACGCCACGACGCCCGTTGATCCCGACGTGCTGGCTGCGATGCTGCCGTGGTTCGCCGACCAGTACGGCAACGCCGCGAGTCAGCACCTCCTTGGCCGGGCGGCCGACGACGCTGTCGAGGAAGCCCGGAGGTCAGTCGCCGAGCTGATTGGGTGCTCTCCCGGTGAGATCATCTTCACGTCGGGCGCGACGGAGTCGAACAATCAGGCCTTGAAAGGCGTGCTCGACACCGCCGCTAAGGACGAGCGTTCCCTCGTCACGAGCGAGATCGAGCACAAGGCGGTGCTGGACGTCTGCGACTGGCTGACGGGTCGTCGCGTCAACGTCAGGCGGGTGAACGTTGCACGGAACGGAGTCGTCGAGGTGGCCGATCTGGCTCGGTCGCTGACGCCCAGGACGACCCTTGTCTCAGTAATGGCCGCCAACAACGAAACCGGCGTCGTCCAGCCCCTCGACGTGATCAGCAGGATGGCGCGGGATGTCGGCGCCCTGGTCCACACCGACGCGACCCAGGCCGTCGGCAAGATCCCGTTCGACGTCAACGACGTGGATGTGGACCTCGCATCGTTCAGCAGTCACAAGATGTACGGGCCCAAGGGCGTGGGTGCGCTCTATGTTCGTCGGCGAACACCGTTGGCCGCACTCCTACACGGCGGTGGGCACGAGCGTGGCCTCCGGTCGGGAACGTTGAACGTGCCGGGCATTGTCGGGTTCGGCGAAGCCGCCCGCTTGGCGCTGCAGCGCCAAGCGGGGGACGCCGCTCATTGCCGGCGACTTGTTGCCGTGCTGCGAGGACGCTTGGAGGACCTCGTGCCGGGAGCGCAGGCGACTATCACGTGCCGTCGCGAGCCGTCCAAGGATCTGAAGATGCTGCCCAACACGCTCAACATGCGTTTTCCGGGCGCCGACGCCGAGGCCGTACTGGCGAACGCCCCGCTCATTGCGGCTTCCTCAGGAAGCGCCTGCACCGCCCGGGTTCCCGAGCCCTCGCACGTCCTGGTAGCGATGCTCCAAGACGAGAGCCAGGCTCGGGAGTGCATCCGGTTCAGCGTCGGAAGGACGACCACGGAGGCGGATGTGCTAGCCGCTGCTGAGCAAGTCGCGGTGGCTGTGGAACGAGTCAGGGAACTGACGCGCTGAAATGGCAAGTTCCTGATTTGTAAGGAGAGCACCTTTGAGAATCGAATCCGCCTGTTCGGCGGCTTTCGCTCGCCACGAATCCTTCCATCCCCGATACGGGTGGATCAAGAAGTCAGTTGAGGGTGCGTCAGACGACCCCAACCTCTTCACGCGCGAGGACGCGGTCGTCACCCTTGGTGTGGGCAAGAACATGGTTCGCGCGATCCGCTACTGGGGACTCGCCACTAAGGTCCTCGCTAACCGGGACAATCCAGCCAACGCACGTGTCCCGCACACTGCGCCCTCACGAATCGGGCGCACGCTCTTGGCGGATGATGGGTGGGACCCGTACGTCGAGGACCCGGCGACCCTGTGGTTGCTGCACTGGCTGCTTATGGCACCGAATTGCTTGGCGCCGGTGTGGTGGGCGGCCTTCAATGAATTCACGGCGGTTCAGTTCCGCGCGGCCGATCTAGAGGCTTTCATCGTCGACTACATCGGTGGCGTGGCCGGCTGGGACAGCCCGCAGGTGTCGTCCCTGAAGAAGGACGTCGCCTGCCTGCTCCGCATGTATACGGCGCTGCAGGACGGGGGACGAGCGACCGACGACGACGCGATCGACTGCCCGTTCCGAGAGTTGGGACTGCTTCGGGTGGCCGACGACAGGCGCACCTACCGGTTCGTCGTCGGTGGGAAGCCCAGCCTCCCGCCGGCTGTGGCCCTGTACGCATGTCTGGACTTCGCCGCCTGCAGCGAGACCGGAGCCAGCACGGTGACGCTGTCCCGTCTCGCCACAGAGCCGGGCAGCCCTGGCCGGGTCTTCAAGGTGAGCGAGCCCGTGCTGACCGAGCTTCTGACGTCGGCGTGCCGTGGTGTCGACGACCTTGACGTCATCAACGTCGCGGGAGCCGCTCAGCTCGCGTTCAGAAGCGATCCAGGCGAGCTCGCGGGGTGTGTCCTGTACGGCCACTACCGCAAGGGCAATGCGAAGGCCCTGAAGCCACGGTTTGACTTGGCCGGCCTCTCGGCCCGCACGTCGGCTGATGACGTCCTTGCCCTTTCGGGAGACTCCCAGTGACCAGGTCGAAGCCGCCACGGTTCGCCAGCTTCCGAAGGCCGGTCGACCGGTTCGCGCGATCCATCAACGTCGAGCGGGACGCTGGCTCCAGCGCTCTGTCCAGCTACCTGCCGATGGGGCGTGCCGTTGACGCCGTGCACCGACTCGCCGCGACCTTGTCCTCGTCGCACGTCGAGAGAGCCCTCTCCATCACAGGCCCGTACGGCTCCGGCAAGTCCAGCTTTGCCGTGCTCGTGGACGCCCTACTCCGGCCGGTGGATGACGCCGCCCGCCGGGTGGCGGACGACCTCCTGTCCACCGCCGCCCCTGCCGTCTTCGAGGCGCTGGCCGCCGCGCGGATCCACCTGCACGCGGAGCGCACCGGATTCGTACGGTGTCTGGCCACTGCGGAACGCGAGCCGGTCGTCGTCACGGTCCTGCGCGCGCTTGACACCGGGGCCGAGAAGTTCTCGACATCGGACGCCGCTCAGAAACGTGCGTTGGAGAAGGTCCGCGCATCCGTCCGCGAATTGCGGACGCAGATGCAGCGTGCCGGTCAGCAGCCCACCGTTCGTCAGATCCGCGAGCTGGTGGAGCGGCTCTCCATGGTCGCGCCGGTCCTGCTCCTCATCGACGAGTTCGGGAAGAACCTCGAGGCGTTCGCCGACTCCCGCAGCGCAGCAGACCTCTTCCTGCTGCAAGAACTCGCGGAGTGGAGTCGCAACGACGATGAGATGCGGCTGGTCATCGTCACCATGCAGCACCTCGCCTTCGACGAGTACGCCGAAAGTGCCTCCGGCGCCCAACGCCGAGAGTGGGCGAAGGTCCAAGGGCGCTTCGAAGACGTTCCGTTCGTCGATAGCGCGGCATCCACGCGCGCGCTCATCGCGGCGGCTTTCGCGTCTGCCGACGACGCCTCCTTTGATGGCGCCCTCCGCCGGTGGTCTTCCGAGTCAGTGAAGACGGCGCGCCGGCTGGGGCTGACCGAGATCGCGGATGAGGACTTGGTGCGGGCGTGCTGGCCGTTGCACCCACTGGCTCTTCTGGCGCTGCCCGACCTCTGCCAGCGTTATGGACAAAACGAACGGACTCTGTTCTCGTTCCTGGCGGGCAGCGATAGCAACTCGGTCGCCACCTGGCTACGCGAGACGGCATGTCCCGCCGATGACACCCTGCCCTGCGTCCGAGTGGATCGGGTCTACGACTTCTTCGTCGACTCCAGCGCAACACTGGGATCGGCCGCGCACGGGGCTAGCCGCTGGGTCGAGATCGACACGCGGATCCGCGATGTCCAGGGTCTGTCCGAGGCGCAGCGCCGGGTTCTCAAGACCGTTGGACTCCTGAACCTCGTCTCTTCGGGCGGAACCCTGCGCGCGTCGAAGGACGTCATCGCGTGGGCGGCAGCAGACGGCGAGCCGGGGACCGAGTCACGGGCCGAAGTCCTCACCCGCCTCGACGAGATGGAGGCCGGCGGCCTCATCACCTGGCGCGACTTCGCCGACGAGTTCCGCGTATGGCAGGGGAGTGATGTAGACCTCCGAGGTGCCATCGATCATGCAAGGCGTCGCCTACGCTCCACCTCGGCGGCGCAGCTGCTCGAACGCATCCGGCCGCTCCCGCCGCTGATCGCGGCGCGCCACAGCCACTGTTCCGGCACGCTTCGCTCGTTCACCAGGCATTGGGTGGATGCCCAGACCGAGCGACTTGGCGTGCCGGGAGCCGAGGACCCCGCGGACGGCGTGGTCTATTACGTGCTGGACAAGACCTTCACCACCAGCATCGAGCATTCGCAGGACGGGCGGCGGAAGCCGGTAGTGGTCGTGACGGTTGCCGATGGCCAACCGATCAAGGACGCCGCGCTGGAAGTCGCCGCCATGGCGGAGGCGCTGGCATCCGACGAGCGCGTCAAGCAGGACTGGGTGGCCCGCGCGGAACTCATCGAACGGCACGCGGAGGCTCTCTCTGCGTTGGATGCCCAGCTGGAGACCACGTTCGGCGCTGCTGCGGCCGAACGCTCGAAGTGGCAGCTGCTCGAGGCCGACGACCGTCTCACCCCCATTCCCGCCCGTGGTGGATCGATGGCGCTGTCCTGGGTGGCCGATCAGGCATACGACTCCGCTCCCGTCGTCAGGAACGACATCCTCAACAGGCACCAGTTGAGCTCGGCCGGCGCGAAGGCTCGTCGCGAGCTGATCGAGGCCATGCTGACGAGGCGGCAGGAGCAGGACCTCGGCATCGAGGGCTTCGGTCCCGAGATGGCGATGTACCGGGCCATCCTCAAGGACTCTCGCATCCACTGGCTGCGGAGCGGGACCTGGGGGTTCGGCGCGCCGCCTGAGAACACCACCTACGGGCCCGTTTGGAAGTTCCTGGTGGCGGCGTTCGACGCTGCCAAGCAGGACCGCATCGTGGTTGGCGACCTGTGGGCAAGCTTGGGAGCGCCCCCCTTCGGCCTTCGGGCCGGTCTCGCACCGGTGATCTTCACCGCGGCCCTGATCGCGAATGCCGATCAGGTGGCGCTGTACGAGCACGGAACCTTCCGGCCGGCCCTGACGCCCGAGCTGTTCGAGCGCCTGCTCCGAAACCCCGAGCGCTTCCAGATCAAGCACTTCGGGACGCGGCGCGGTGCGCGGCGGGATCTGCTCGATCTCGCGGTGAAGCTGCTGCCGGGGGCGACGGTCGGACGAGAACGCGCGGGTTCTGTTCTCGCGGTGGTGTCCAGGCTCGTTCAGTCAGTGAACATGCTGCCCGAGCACGTCAAGAAGACGAAGAGCCTCACTCCCGGCGCACTGGGCGTGCGGGCGGCGATCCTCTCGGCCACCGAGCCCGACGACCTACTCTTCCGCGCCATCCCGGCTGCCCTTGGCCTTCCCGCCGTGCCGCCGACCGGGACCTATGCCGGCCCCCACCTCAAGGCGCTGCTCGACGGCCTCGCGCACGCGATACGCGAGCTCACCGACGCCTACCCCGCAGTCCTGAGCGACATCGTCACGGTCCTCGGTGAAGCCCTCGGTGTTCCCGACCGTCGACAGGTGCGGTCCAATGTCGCCGAGCGGGCGCAGATGCTCGCCGGCAAGGTCGTCGATCCGGACGTCCGACGGCTCATTACCGCTCTGACGGCGGAGATCGACTCCGACGACAGCTGGGCTGAGTACGTGGGCCTGCAGGTGACCAACGTCGAACCCGCCGCCTGGACCGACGAGGATCGCACCGTCTTCCATGCGCGCGCTTCAGCCTTGGGCGGCACCTTCCGACGTCTGGAAGCCCTGAACTACGAGCGACGTGCCCGCGAAGACGACGGCTTCGATGCCTTTCGGGTGACCGTGACCCGACCCGATGGTCAGGAATCGGCCACCGTCGTCTGGGCGGCACAGACAGACCGGGAGCGTCTCGGCGGGATCGTCGAGGTGGCGCTTCGGGACATCCAGCGGGTGACCGGGACGGCAACGGAGGCCCGCGACCTTCTCCTGGCCTTGCTCGCCGAACACGGCACTGCCGGGGATCGTCGGACCGAGACGGTAGCGTCCGACAAGGACAATCAAGGGTCAGGCGAGCGGAGGATGAGCCAGTGAGGCACGTTTGCGGGATCTCGGGAGGAAAGGACTCCAGCGCTCTCGCGGTATACCTCCGCGACCGCGTGCCCGACCTCGAGTACTTCTTCTGCGACACCGGCGCGGAGCTTCCGGAGACCTATGAATACCTGAACCGGCTCGAAGTGGTCCTTGGCAAGCCGATCGTCCGCATCAACAGCGAACGAGGGTTCGACCATTGGTTCGAGGTCTTCCGTGGAACCCTGCCGTCGCCGCAGATGCGCTGGTGCACACGCCAGATGAAGATCAAGCCGCTAGAGGAGTGGCTCGGCTCGGACGAGGCGGTCAGCTACGTCGCCATTCGCGCGGACGAGCAGAACCGCAAGGGCTACGTCTCGACCAAGCCGAACATCCGGGCGGTCTTCCCCTTCATCGAGGACGGCATCGACCACGACGGCGTCATGCGCATCCTGGACGATGCAGGTGTCGGTCTGCCCGACTACTATGAATGGCGCACTCGATCCGGCTGCTACTTCTGCTTTTATCAGCGCAAGGCCGAGTGGGTCGGCCTTGCGGAGCGCCACCCCGAGCTCTTCGAGCGCGCCGTAGCGATCGAGCAGAA
The DNA here is from genome assembly GCF_900143215.1 of Geodermatophilus obscurus. Lineage (GTDB taxonomy): Bacteria > Actinomycetota > Actinomycetes > Mycobacteriales > Geodermatophilaceae > Geodermatophilus > Geodermatophilus obscurus_A. The sequence continues at coordinate 417,495 of NZ_FRDM01000001.1, forward strand.
AGTACTGACCGACGCTGGGGAGAACGGCGATGCCAGCTACGAGAGTCGCGCAATGCGTGGGCGTCACTACACCTGGTCAGGCGGGGAAACGCTGCCTGATCTGATTGCCCGACGCGAAGAAATTCTGACCCGCCACGCGAGCTCCATGGAACGCGCACGGCGCACTCGCCGGAATCTGCCACTTGTTGAGGTCCTCGCGGACGCCCTCGATGATGACGATGACAGTCAAGCCTGCGTAGTCTGCGCTCTGTAACCGGATCCGCCGCGGCCACGACTTAGCTCGCCAACCCCGCTTGCCCCCGCTGAACATTCGGGCCGCTACTCCTATTGACTGCCTAGCTCGATGATGAGCAGGTACACCGGAGGCTGGTGACCCCACGATGCTGACCAACCTCGAGGTACAGCGGCACCGCACGGCAATCGGTAGGACAGGACTGTCGCGACCGGTGACCCTTGCAATACGCGACGAACTCCTGCAGCCAGGAGAGTCGCTGTTCGATTACGGCTGTGGCCGAGGCCAAGACATCACAAGGTTGCGCAGTCTTGGCTATCACGCTAGTGGCTGGGATCCCGTTCATGCACCGCTACAACCACTCGTATCCGCCGACGTCGTAAACCTGGGATACGTCGTCAACGTGATCGAGAACCTAGACGAGCGGGCCAACGTCGTACGCAAAGCGTGGACGCTAGCTAAACGAGTACTCATCGTAGCTGCGCGCTTGACATGGGAGCGGACCGATGCTTCAGGGGAGTCCCACGCGGACGGCATCCTGACGAGAAGGAAGACTTTCCAGAAGTTTTTCGGACAGGAGGAGCTCCGAGCCTGGCTCGAGGAAGTCTTGGGAGAGCCGGCAGTTGCGGCGGCCCCTGGAATCTTCTACGTATTTCGCGCTCGGGCAGACGCGGAGGGATTGCGCGAGCGGCGACTCAGACGACATCCCGATCCCGCACCCCTGCGCACGAACGTGCGTCTCGCGGAGGCCCACAAATTAGAACTCGAGGACCTAGCGCGTTTCGTTAAGACACACGGACGGCCTCCGGAACCATGGGAGCTCCGCTCCTACGATGCACTCGTCGGCGGATACGGCTCAATAAAGCGGGCGATGTCAGCCTTGAGCGAGGGGCTGTCTGCTGCGGAAATTCAATCCGCAGCCGAGCGAACAAGGGGGGTGGTCCTTGTTCATCTAGCCTTGGCCGCCTTCCGCGGCCGGCCGTTGCTCAAGGAGCTCCCCCCGAGCCTCCAGCGAGACATCACCACATTTTTCGGGTCGTACCAAGCCGCAAGACGCGAAGCGGACGATCTCCTCTTCGCCGTCGCTGATCGGACCAAGGTCGAAGAGTCCATCGCAACTATGAACTTTGGCAAGCGACTCCCGGACGCCCTCTATTTTCACGTCTCGGGGCTGACCAATGCCCCACCGCTCATTCGCGTGTACGAAGGCTGTGCCACGATTCTAGTGGGGCGCGTCGACTCCGCCGACGTTATAAAGCTCAATCGCATAGACCGGAAGGTTACCTACCTATCGTACCCCGCGTTCGACACAGAGGCGCATCCTGCTCTGGCGGCTTCGATCAGATGCGACCTCAAGTCGTTCGACGTCCGTGTGCGCGACTTTCAGTCGTATGCGAATCCCCCGGTCCTGCACCGCAAGGACTCAATCGTCCCGCTCGACTATCCTGCGAGAGGCAAGTTCGCGCGCCTGACAAAGCAGGAGGAGCGAGCTGGCCTACTCGGTGCGGCGGATATCGGTAATCGCCACGCCTGGGAGAATAGGTTACAAGCGGCCGGCTTCGTGGTCCGTGGGCACCGGCTGTTGAAAATGAAGCCCCCTGAGCCCGATTCGGCGCCGTAGAGCGTTGGTCAAGAGGGCTTCGCCGGGCGCCTCGCAGCTCGTGGAGCGCTGCTGGCCAATAAGGGTTCTCTCGACGAGCCGCCGCAACTTCTCACGGCGTGCCGGCAGGACACAGCCGTCCACCACTTCCTCCGACGGCACAAGGTGGAGTCGTCGGGCGGCCGCAACTCTGGCGGGTGACTAGGCGTGTCTTTCCGACCAGCTGAGGCGCTCCCCAGGTACATTGCCGCCGAACGCAAGGCCTGGGCGAGCCCAGGAAAGACCAGGGACAGGACGATGCGACACGGGTGCAGCACACTTGCTTCCTTCAACAGGGGCTCGCAACGCCGTGACCCCCTGGCGCGCCGGCTTACCTGGTCGACCGTCGCCCATGAATGAGCACGGCCTTCGTTCCGCGCTCTACGCGGTCAAGCGCACGTGGTGGGTGCCCAGGGACCCAGTCGTCGACGCGGTCCTGATTCCCGCACTTACGCATGCCACGGGTTTCGAGTGCATGGCCGGCTACTTCGGTGGCGGTGTGCTCCGCGACCTGGCGCCCGGCCTTGCGTCTTACATCGTTCGAACGGGTGCACCGATCCGGTTGCTCGTGAGTCCAGTTTTGTCAGAGGAGGACCAGGCGGCGCTGCGGGGCGGTAGTAGCCATGACCTGGAGGGCCTGGCAGTGTCGGCCATCGAAGCCGCGCTCACTGATGAGGTGGCGCTGACCAGCGCTCTTGCTCAGCACACGCGCCAGTGCCTCGCTTACCTGGCGAAGGTCGGGCGGCTCGAACTGCGAGTCGTCCTCATGAAGACTGGCATCTTCCATCCGAAGCAGTGGACGTTCATGGACGGCGAAGACATTGCAGTTCTGTCCGGCAGTGCCAACTTCTCGCACCGTGCGGTGGCATCCAATGTCGAAAAGCTGCATCTGCAGTCCACTTGGAGTGGCGATGGAGAGGATTGCCTTGAGGCGGTCGAAGTCTTCCGCCAGTACTGGGAGAACAAATTCCTTGATCATGCCGTCTCGGTCAGTTTTGATCGTGCGGTCGCCGAGAACCTGCTACAACCGTACGACAGTGGCATTGTCCCTAGCCCGGAGGACTATGAGAAGGCGCGGACGCTGGAGGGCTACCCGACCGTGGTCGCTGCAGAAAAATCTGTAGATTCATTCTTCATTCCAACCAGCCTCCGCTGGGAAGACGGCCCCTATGCTCACCAGGGCGAGGCTGTGCACCGTTGGGAGAATGCTGGGCGGCGAGGCGTCCTATGTATGGCGACGGGCGCCGGGAAGACCATCAGCGCGTTGATCGCCGCCCAAAGACTCTGGAAAGAGAAGGGTAGTTTGCTCGTCCTTGCCGCGGTTCCAACCCTTCCGCTTGTGGCGCAATGGACCGAAGAAATGCGGGAATTCGGGCTCAAGCCTTACAACACTCTAAGGGGCGCGGGCGACGATCACATCACCCACATCGCTGAGCAGCTTGAGTATCTCGAGTTTGGCGTCTCCTCCGTGGAGGCGACCGTGGTTACCCACGACCTGTTGAAGCGTCCGCAACTGCAGGCCTTGTTGGAGCAGCATCAGTCAAGGGTGCTTCTCATTGCTGACGAAATGCACAACCTTGGAACACAAGCGTTCATATCCAACCCACCAGAGCTTGAGTACAAGCTTGGCCTATCCGCAACTCCGGAGCGTCAGTACGACGGCGCCGGCACGAGCGCGCTTCTAGAGTATTTCGGTGAAGTCGTCTTCGAGTTCGGGCTGAGGGAGGCGATCGGGCTGTGTCTGGTCCCGTACCAGTATGAACTGCACCCTGTTCGGCTCAGCGACGAAGAGAATCTTGAGTATGTCGAGCTGTCAGCGAAGATCCGACAGGCATACGCTCGGAGCGGAGGCGCGGACGATCTCGATGCCGCCACGCAGCGACTGTTGGAGAAGCGGCGCCTTATTCTCGAGTCGGCCTCCGGCAAGGTCAGTGAGCTTGAGCGTCTGCTAAGTCAGCAGAGCCTGAAGGATCTTAGATATACCCTAATCTACTGTACGGACAAGAACGGCGCCCAACTCCGCGAGGTCAACGCTATGTTGCGACGACTCGGGATTCGCTTTCATCAGGTTACAAGTGAGGAGACGCAGAAACCGGCCACACTCGAGCGAACTGTCGCTGCATTCCGCAGCGGCAGCATCCAGTGCCTCACGGCCATGCGTGTCCTCGACGAGGGGTTCAACATCCCTGAGATCGCAACCGCCTACGTGCTAGCGAGCACGACCGTTCGGCGTCAATGGGTGCAGCGTCGGGGTCGGGTCCTGCGACTGTCCCGCAGCACTACTAAACCGTTCGCGACTATCCATGACTTGATTGTCCTGCCGCCGGACGATGTCATCGGTGACCCAGACGCCCGCCGACTCGTGAAGGCGGAATTGGAGCGAGCGGATGAATTCGCAAAGCTAGCTGCGAACAGAGATCGAGCAGATGGACCCGCAGGCCTTATCCAGGACCTGGAATCAGAGTACGTCGTGTGGGGGGTGCGATAATGTCTGCGATCCAGCAGCGTCACTTGCTTGAGGTCCTGCAGAGGCAGATTGATAAGGTTCCCGAGGTCGAGCGGGTGGCCAACTACAGTCAGCAGCTGAAGGACCACTTGAGCACTGTTCTTGCCATGGAACGAGACCACAGGACAAAGGGCGGGAACATCGTGGTCAATGTAACTGGACAGGTTGAACTGCTCGCCCGGAGCCTGGCGGATGGCCCTTGGACGCCCGGAGGTGGCGAGTGATTCGCCTGCGTGGAGCTAGGTTCACCAACTTCAGGGGACTGCGTGATGTGCAAATAGAGTTCGCTGCGGAGGGTGAGCATCCCCTAACTGTCATCCGAGCCGAGAATGCCACCGGCAAGACATCCATGCTCTACGGGCTCACTTGGTGCTTGTTCGGGGAGTCCGGACTGCCAGTATCGACCCGTCGACGCGGCTCATATCGGATCTCGCCGGTCGACTGGGATGCCGTCGAGGACGGTGCAGAGATCAACGTCGAGGTAGCCGTCAAGGTTACGGTGGGGGACGACGTACACGCGGATGACTACGAGATCATCCGTCGTGCGACGGAGACCGTCCGCGAAGGAGGGTTTGATTACACGCCGTCATCGGTCGTCGTATATAAGGAGACGAGCGTCGGAAGCACTGCGCTCCCTAACCCGATGACCTTCCTTGAGCTCGATCTGCTGCCTATCGCGCTCAAGGACATCTTCTTCTTGGATGGCGATGAGGCGCTCAAGGACTACGTTGAGTCTGCGCGGGATGACACGCGCAAGAACGTTCGAGACGCCGTGCGAAATCTCCTTGGACTGGAGGTCCTGGAGCAGGCGCAGAAGCATCTTGACCTTGTCCGTAGGCAGATCTCCTCGGCGGTCAAGAATGAAAGTAGCGGTGAACTAGCGGGCGTCTCGGGACGCCTCTTAGATATCGACTCCGCGATCGAGCAGTTGACCGATGAGGTCGCAGATCTTCAACAGGACGTGAAGGCGGCGGAACAGAGATATGAAGCCGCCGATCGACAGCGGAGTGAAGTCCTTGCCAATGGCGGCCAGGAAACCAAGGTCCTGGAAGGTCAGGAGCGGGCCGCACGAGCGCAGGTAAGGGCCGCGCAGGAGCGAGAAGCGGAACTCATCAAGCGTCAGCGAGCGCTACTTAGTAGTCCGGATCTGTTGCATGTGATTGCGCGGGATACGCTACTGCAGGCGGCGGAGACATACGAGCAGCTGCGGCGAGAGCGCAAGATCCCCAACGCGCTACCCGAACTCGTGCGTGAGCAACTCCGACAGAAGGTCTGCATCTGTGGCGCTTCACTAGAACCCGGAACGCCGGGCCACTCTCACCTGAGTCAGGAGCTCGCGGAGTCAGAGCGGTACGACGACGCCCATCGAGTCCTCACCGAGCTCGCTGCGCTTGCGGCGACGGCCATCACCACGTCTGAGCCCGGTGATCGAAGCTGGTTCACGCAGTCGCGCGACAACACTACGGCGTGGCTGACAGCGCGAAAGGCGATCAGCGAGAATGAGGTCCTGGCGAAGGAGCTCGAAACAAGAATCCGTAGTGCCTCCCAGTCGGGGGACTTCGAAACAGCGGACAGTCGTCGCAGTATGGAGTTCGCCAACCTCAAGGAGGTTCGGTCCAGGCTGAGCGCCCAGGAGCATGCGCTGGCTTCCCAACAGAAGGAACGCGAGACTCTACGTAAGCAGTTCGAGACGCTGCAGCGGAAAGAATCTCGTTTCCGACGAAGGTTAGCCGAGCAACAAGCGGTGCAGGACATGCTGAATGTGATCTCGGGGACGATCACGGTGCTGCAGGACGAGACGGTCGATCGTGTCGGTAGTGAGATGAACGCGGTCTTCCAGCAACTCGTCGCTGCGGCGCCAGGGGAGCTTGACTCGGCGCCGGCTGTGGCGGATGCGGTGGTTCAAGAGATTCGGCTCACGAGGACCTGTGACATCGTGGTGCTGGGCCCTCTGGGCAGGGAGATCATTCCAAGCAACGGACTCTCAGGCGCTCAGCGTCGAGCTCTGACAATTGCCTTCATCCTCGCACTGACCAAGATCAGTGGGGTCTTCGCACCGCTGGTCATCGATACACCACTGGGCATGACGAGTGGGACGATCCGACGCGCCCTGTTGGCCAATACGCTCAGAAACAGTCAGCAGGTAGTGCTGTTCCTGACGAGGGACGAGATCAAGGGCGTCGAGGACATACTCGACGAAGCGACGGGTCTGCACTACACATTAACCAACACGCAACATGCCATACATGCGCTAGACCCCGCCTTCGCCAAGGACCGGCCGATGGAGGTCATCATCTGTCAGTGCAGGTACGACTCTAGTTGTAGTGTCTGTGCCCGGAAGGCGGATTGACCGTGGCCGCGATGATAAACCCCTTCCAGAGTCAGCAGTTCCACGTTCCATTGGCCAGGCATGACTTCTTGCGCTCCCTAAGCGCCCAACAGGGCGGTGATGACCCCGGGCGCGTTGCGGGTGCAGATATCCCGTTCCCGCGAATGGTCGACGCGTGGCTGCTAGCGGTCGCGATGGGGCGGGAGGATGGTATCTTCACGCGGGTCGGACCTGGGGGTGTAGAGCTAAAGGCTGTCACCGCCCTAGGCGTGCTAAACAATAATCCTGCGGCGGTTGCATTCCTCATGCATGTCGCAGTAGCTCATGAGGGGGACGCCTACGTCGTCCAGAGCCCCGCGCGGGTGGTGCAAATCGCAGACGGGTACGCGGTCTCCGGGTTCGAGTCATTGGCTGAGATGATCGGCGGATCGACGGGCAGTCGGGTGTTGAATCTCAGTCGGGCTCTGACTGATAGGTACAGCAAAGGCCGAGCCGGTAGGCGCGCAGGTGCGGTCGCCGATCCTGGAAATCGACGGGTGGAGAGCTGAACGAGTCGCAACCGTGGACCGGACGGTGCTCGACTCAGGTCTCCGGGGCGGCACCAATACCGCCTGGTCCCGCTGCCCGGCGCACCACCCGGTGGGGGCGAGGTAAGCGCTTGATGCCGCCGCGTCGCTCGTCGCGGCGCTTGACCGAGCCCGGCGGGCCGACGATCTGACCCTGCGCGACTTCCGCGCCGCCATCGCAGGCGCCGAGATGACCAGTCGCTCCGCCGCCGTCGTCGGCGGCATGGCCGTAGAGGACGCCGGACCCCTGGTGGTCACCGGGCTCGCCTGGCAACTGGCCGGCCGCGCCAGCATGGTCTTCCACGACGGGAGAGTGAGGGAACCTGTCGACTCCCGGGCGTCGTGGCACACGCACGGGCGCTCGCCGACGTCCTGCGCTGCTGCGTCGGCGACCCGGCCGGCATCGCACACCCAGAGGATGCCCGGGACCTCCCGGGAGCGGCCGGCACGCTGGAGAATGTGGTCGGCCAGCTGCCGACCCTGGCCGACCAGCTCGTGGCCGCCGTCGACCGTTGGTCTCGGACCGGGCACCTGTACGCCGACGCGCGGGATCTGTCACCCATAGAGGACATGCCGGGGGAATGGGTCCAGGCAGTGCTCGCCGGACGCCACGTGCAAGTCGAACCCGCATGGCCAGCTTGGAAGTCTTGAGATCGTCGGCGCGCTGCCGTCTGGTCCCGCCCGATGCGCTCGTCTGGTTGGTCACCATCGGCGGTGGCTGCGGGGCCGGGGCGGCGCGGAGCGTCGCCAGGACCGCCCGGCTCCAGGGTCACCGCTTCCGTCCTCGTGTCCCGCGTCAAGCCGTTGGCAGATCTTCGGTCTCGGGAAAGTTGGGGATCACCGGGTCGGCCAGACTCAGATGAACGTCGAGCGGGCGGTTCCAGGCCAGGGCCTCGTGCGGGCGGACGGTGTTGTACTCGACCCGGTAGTCCTCGGCGTGGGCGACCAGGTCCAGGGCGTCGGGGATCTCCTCGAGGAACAGCTTCTCGTACTTCAGCGAGCCGAAGCCGCGCTCGCGTGAGCCGTTCTGACCCGGGGTCTTCACGCGGGTGCGCACGTGCCGGAGCTCGGGGTGGGTGGCGATGAACGCCTCGAACCGAAACGACCGGAACGGCCCGCCGTTGTCGGTCACGATTGTCACCAGCGGAATCACGTTGCCCTGCTCGTCGTGCTCGGCCAGGTCGACCAACGGCCGCCCGGCCAGGCGGGCGGCCTCGGTGAGCGCCAGCTCGACCGCGGCGATCGCGTCGTGCTGGTTGGCCGTCGGGGCGATGTGCCAACCCAGCTCGTACTTGCTCCAGTAGTCCCGGCAGCCGGCCAGCCGCCACGTGCCGCCGCTGGTGGTCTCGAACTCGGAGAAGTCCAGCTGCCACACCTGATTCGGTCCGCTCGGCTCGGTGGCGAACGCGGCCTTGCGGCGGGCCGCGAGCTGACGGCGTTCGCGCTGGTAGGTGGCCTCCAGCAGCAGCCCCTCATCGCGCAGCAGGCGCAGCACGGTGGCCTGGGAGACCCGATGGCCGTCGTGGCGGCACATCGCCCACACCTTCCGATGCCCCCACGCCGGATGGGCCAGCGCGTACCGGCGGGCGGCGTCGCGGACGCGCTCGCGGGCCGGCCGCGGCCACGGGCCCCGCATCGGCCGGGCGGTCCGGGCGCGGGCCTGGTGGCGGCGCCAGGTGCGCTCGGGCATGCCGATCAGAGAACAGAACCTCGTGGTCGGCATGCCCGCCTCGACGCGGATCACCTCGAGGTCCGCGAAGGGCCCAGGCGACCCTCGGCGGACTTCTTCCACACCCACAGCTCGACGGCGGCCTCACCGAGAGCCTGGGTCAGCTCGGCGACCTTGGCCTCCAGCTGTGCCTCACGGGTCGAGGGCCCGGACTTGCCGGCGACCAGGCCGGTCTTGCCGGCCTCCAGGAACTGGCGCTTCCAGTTGCCGACCGACTGCTCGGACACCTTCGCCCGCCGCGCGGCCTCGGCGACGGTGACCTCACTGAGCCATTCCCAGTAACCGAGGGCTGCAGGTCAGGGACACGCCGAGGGCGGCGAGATGACCGGAAGGAGCGCAGGACCTCGGTAGGAGGGACGTCCTTCCACAGATGTCCAGCCGCACCGAGGTCCTGCTGTGTCCGATCCTGTCAGCTACACCGCCGTGCTCCCGGCCAGGGAGTCCACCGTGCTGTTCGTGTCCGGCCTACTGGCCGCCGAGCGCCGTCGCCGGGGCACCCGAGGCCGCCGCCGGGCGCTGGGCTGCTACCGGCAGGCGGTGCTGATCCTGCGGTGATTCCTCGACGGCACCCGGCTGGCGCAGCTGGCCGCCGACAACCGGATCGGCCGGTCGACCGCCTACCGCTACCTGCATGAGGGCATCGACGTCCTCGCCGACCGCGCACCCGGACTGCGCGGAGCGCTGCTGGCCGCCCGCGCCGCCGGCCACCCGCACGTCACCGTGGACGGCACGCTGATCCGGACCGACCGCTGCCAGGTGCCCGGCCCGACCGCCCGGACCGACCGATCCGGCCGCCGGGTGGACCTGTGGTGGTCGGGCAAGCACGCCGCCCACGGCGGCAACATCCAGGTCATCGCCGCGCCCGACGGGTGGCCGCTGTGGACCTCGCCGGTGCGGCCCGGCCGCGAGCACGACACCACCGCCCTGCGCACCCATCCCGAGGCGCTGCCGCTGCTGGCCCAGTGGACCGACACCGAGCATGCCGCGCTGGGCGACCTGGGCTACGAGGGCGAACGCGACGTGCTGACCACCCCGGTCAAGACTCCCGCCGGGCGCCCGCTGACCGACGATGAGCGCTGTCTCAACCTGCTGCACGCGGCCACCCGCGCCCCGGCCGAACGCGGCAACTCCTTGCTCAAGACCACCTTCAAGGCGCTGCGCCGGGTCAGCCTCTGCCCCTGGCGCATCGGCGCGATCACCGCCGCCGCCCTCGTCCTGCTCCACCACATGCACGACCGCACCACATGATCAACACGCTGGCGAAGCCCTTACCGGGAAAGGCTCATTGCGTAGGCGGCGCCGGAGGAGGCGTCTGCTGGCGAAGGCCTTCTATGGGTTCTTTACCGCTGGGTTCGGACCAGGGCGTGGGTCCGCCTGATGAGGTGTCACGCGGCCGCGCCTGAGTGCGGGCTGGCGCCACCGACCGCGGCGACTCGCATCGGAGCATGGCACGGACACCGTGCCGACGCGCTCTCGCGGCTACGAGGCAGGCAAGCAGATAAGACCGTCCGCCAGTAGGTCAGCGGATCCGAGGTGATCTTGGCCGGGTGTCCCAGCGGTAGAGGTACCAGGCGGCTCGTCGTAGTGCACGCACGGTGACGATGGCCGCGGCCAGGGCCAGGTAGGCGTCGACGCAGCTACGGCGGCGTTCGGTGCAGCGGCGCAGGCGGCCGAAGTCGTTGAGCCAGGAATTCGCGCGTTCCACGACCCATCGCTTGCCGACCTGGATGGGAGCGGGTGTGCCACGGGCGGCGATCTGGCCGCGCAGGCCGCGCTCGGCGAGTGCCTCGCGGCAGGGCCGGTAGTCGTAGCCGGCGTCCAGGTGCACCGTCGCCTCGGCCGGCAGGGGCTGAAAGTCCTTGAGCGCATCGAGGGTTGGGCCCAGCAGCGCGTGATCGACGGTGTTGGCCGGCGCAGACACCGTGGCCATCGGCACGCCGGCGCCGTCGGACAGCTGGGACCGCTTCATTCCGCCCTTGCCCCGGTCCACCGGGCTGCGGCCGGCGCATTCTCCGCCGCAGGGAGCCTTGGTCGTGCAGCCGTCGACGGCCACGTCGGCCAAATCCAGGCCGATCATCGTGTCGTAGGCGTCCAGTGCAGCCAGCCGCAGGGCATCGAAGATGCCCTGCCGGATCCATTCGTCCCGGCGGCGACGCAGAGTGGTGGCCGAGCAGGTGGCGTCGGCGATCCGCTCGTATCCGGCGCCGAAGACCAGCGCCTCGATGAGCTTGTCGAGCACCACCGCGTCGTCGATCCGTGGTCGGTGACAGCCCAGCGGATGGTCATCGACCTGCGGCGGCAGCAGCGCGAGGAACTGCTCGCGCAGCGGGTCAAGGATGCAGGATGGGACGGCAGGCACGAGCGGTCCACAGCTCACGGAGCGTTAGCACCTTCGCGAGCGTGGCCCTCGTGCCTGCCTTGTGATGATCAGCCACGCCGTCAGCCGCAACCGTGCCTACTGGCGGCGCCTCTAAGAAGACGTTGCATTAGTTCGTCGGTAGGCGTCGGGCGCAGATGAGGGTGACGGCCAGGCGGACCAGCGCGGTGATCGTCCGCGCGCTGCGGTCGTAGCGCAGGGCGAGGCGTTTGTAGGACAGCAGCCAGCCCAGGGTCCGTTCGACGACCCAGCGGTGGCGGCCGAGACGGGCGCTGGAGTCGCGGCCGATGCGGGCGATCCGCGCGGTGATCCCGCGCCGACGCAGATACCGGCGGACCCGCGGGTTGTCATAGCCCTTGTCGCCGTGCAGCTTGAGCGGGCGGCGGCGGGGATGTCCGCGGCCGCCGCGGCGGATCGCCGGCATCGAGTCCAGGATCGGCTCGACCAGCATGCTGTCGTGCCGGTTCGCGCCGGAGACCAGCACGTTCAGCGGCAGTCCGTGCGCGTCGACGAGCAGGTGGTACTTGCTGCCGGCCTTGCCCCGGTCGGTCGGGTTCGGCCCGGTCAGCTCACCCCCCTTTTCGCCCGGACACTGACCGAGTCCAGGCTCGCCCGCGACCAGTCCAGCCGGCCGGTCTCGCCGAGCCGGTCGAGTACCGACTGGTGCAGCCGGTCGAACACGCCGGCCTCGGCCCACTCGTGCATCGGGCGCCAGCAGGTCCAGCCCGAGCCGTAGCCGAGCTCGGTGGGCAGCTTGGCCCAGCCGATACCGGTGGAGAGCACGAACGCGATGCCCTCGAGCACGTCCCGGTCGCTAGTGCGAGGTCGGCCGGTGCGCCCGTGGAGGGCAGGGCGACGCGGTGGGATCAGCGGCTCGACCAGCGCCCACAGTTCGTCACTGATCAGCCGCGGCGGTGGGGAAGGCACCGGCGGCGACATGGCCGGCAGCCTGCGCCGATGCCAGGTCGTCAACCAGAGCCTGACGACCTACTTCCGCAACGTCTTCTAAATGGCCGCAAGCGCCGCCTGGCCGTCGAGACCGGCGGGTGCCTGCCATGGGCGGCAGACAGCGAGCAAGGCGGCAAGCCGCGACCTTGCGTCAGCCCTGACAGCAACAGGGCGGCGGGGCGGTCACCCTTCCGGTTGCAGTCAGGACGGCTCGTCCCCCAAACGGCTGAGGATTACCCGGTTGGCCTCGGCGACGTCGGCCAGCTGGGCGCGCAGTTCGTCGATGATCCGGTCCCGGTCGCGCATCTCCCGCCGCAGTTCCTCCACGCCGAGGGCAGGGTCCGGCTTGCGGCGGCCGATCACTCGGCGGATCACCCGTCGACGAAAGAAGGGACGCCGGCTGACCCGGCGCGCCGGCTGCTGTGTGGTCTCAATCTCGAGTTCGGCTCGGCCCAAGACGTCACCGAGTTCCCGTTGCACGGCGACGAGCAATTGTGACGGATCGAGCCGCTCGAACTGCTCGAGCAGGCCGCGCAGGACCACCGCCCGCAGTCGCCCCATAGGTGCGCCTGGTCCTGTGTCGGGTTCGCGCTCCGGCGACCGGTAGGTCCTGGGGACTACATAGCAGGCGGCGGCCTCGACGGCCCAGCCCAGCAGCGGCCCGACCGGGACGATCGACAGCCAACGGGCCACGGTGGGGAACGAACCGGCATACCGGCGTCCCGAGGAATTGCAGACCCGATCGACTTGGCCGCCCCGGAAGCTCACCCAGCCGAGGACGACGTCCGAGCCGTTCCCGTCCGACCCGTCGTCAGGGCAGTCGGGGATGAGCTGGTCGAAGAAGCAGTCCTTGAGGTGCTGCGCTACTGCTCCAGACAGGTCGGCGAAGGCCTCGCTCGCGGCGCGCCAGTAGCGCACCCGCTCGTCCACAGGCAGCTCGGGTGGGTTCCGGAGCACCTGCTCCGGATACACCGTGACCGCGCCACCGAGCCCGCTGAGCACGGCGACGGCCGGCTCCCGACGGGCGGAGCCGGGCACGGCCACCACGGAGCTGGGCCCGGCAGGCGTCGGGAGGGGTGTCGCGCCGGGCTCTCCTCGGAACGTGACCCGCAGGACGTACAGCCCATGGTTGTCCTCCGTGGTCAGCACCGCGGCGCCGTTCCCGGGGAGCGTGCTCAGGCTCGCTGTCGTGGCAGCCAGCGGGATCGTGGTGCCCGACGCCCCCCCGGTCCGTGGGTCGAACACGGTGACCTGTTTGCGGCCCGGCTGGTCACCGTCGAGAACGGTGATCAGCCAGAGCTGGTCGCCGTCCTCGATGACGGTGAGACCGTCGGCACCACCGCGTCCCATGCCGATCATCTCGGCCATGAAGGTTCCGGGGTCGGGGCCGCGGTTCACAACGGCCACGCGGTCGAAGCGGTCGGGTCGCTGCTCGGACCGGACGGACAGGTACAGCCGTCCGCGGGCGTCCACCACTAGGTCGCCGAAGGCCGCGAACGGGACGACCGGGTCTGGCCGCGATTCATCCTCGTCCCTGGCCAGGTGGAACAGCCCGCGGTCGACGCCGACCGCCCAGAGCCGATCCGGATCCTGCGGGTCCACGGCCAGGGCCGTGATCCGGACGGCACAGACGGTGCGCAGTTCGCCCCACGCGACGGTCTCCCCGGTGATCCGACCGGTCCGGAGAAGCGTGTCCTCCCCCTGCACCACCGCCACCGTCACCTCGTTGCTCCCTCGGAACACGACCGCGGCGACGGGGGACCGGACGGAGGCACGCTCGGTGGCGGGATCCGCACCCGAGAGGACGTTCACCGCGAACAACATCCGGTCGGCCTCGGCGTCGTACAGGTGGAGCACGGGTCCGCGGGCTCCGCCGATGGCGACGAAGTGCGGCGTGCGAGGACGCCAGTAGATGCGGGAGTGCGGTCGGGTGTGCACGGTCTGCAGCCGGTCGTCGAACGCGGCCAGGTGTGCCGGGTACTCGGGGTAGGGGCGGGCACCATCGAGCAGCCCGCAGGACACCCGGCTGTGCAGGCGCGCCCGGAGACGCTGGTGCAGGGCGGCCAGCCGGATGTGCTCTGCCCGCGACAGGTGGACGCTCCCGCGGCTGGCCGGCGCGGCCAGCACCGCGACCAGGGATGTGGTGGAACTGCGCAGTCGGGCCAAGCCTGGTGGGCCGCCATCGCTCTCCCGCAGCTCGTCCAGCACGGCCTGGACGTCGTCGCGCAGCGGATACAGGCAGTCGGTGAGGAACCGGCCGACGATGGTGCCGTTCAGCAGCTCCAGCCCACGGCGCGGGCGGTGCGGGGCTCCGGCGACCTCGACGCCGACGGCCGACCGACGGAGCACCAGCGAGATCGACCCGCTGGCGTCATCGTCCAGGGCTCCCGGCACGCGGTCGGCCAGGTCGCGGGCATCGACCCGCAGCGTCTCCTCGAGGTCCAGGTCGCGTCCGTCCCGGTCCAGCGCGTAGCCGGGCTCGACGAGCGCGTGCCGGCGTTCACCTTCGGGATCCTCGGCGTCACAGGAGAGCCGCAGCCCGCAGACGATCCCCCACCCGTGCAGGTGGCGGTTGTGGTGTACGAGATTCCGCGCTCGGGACAGCCGGTCGAGGGCCTCCTGCACGGTATCGACGCCACTCAAGACGCCGTCGTCGGGGACGTAGCCCACGTGGTCGGCGCGCAGATCGGTCAGGGGCCGGAAGGTCGGGCGGCAGTCCCGGATGTCGACGACGGCGCCGTCGGCCACCTGCAACTCGGCGAGCGCGCCCCGGGCCCGGGTCGGGCCGACGGGGCGCCGCAGCAGGGGCGTGCCCTCGGCCGTCGGCCACTCGACGTCGGCGGTCACCGTGCGAGCCGGGATGAGCCAGTGGTCGCCATTGCTGAGCTCTTCGCCCTCCTCGAGGGCGAACCGGATCTCGATCCCGTCCTCGAGCGGGATCTGCACGTCCGGGACGACGTCCTGCTCGGGGCCCTCCCAGCGGCGCAGCCTCGGGATGTCCGGGAAGTCGGCGAGCTGAGGCACCTGGTCCTCGGGCAGCTCGACCGACAGCGCGGAGCCCTCCACCTGGCCCAGGCGGACGAGGACGCCGGGCTCGCCGCGCAACTCGTGGCCGCGGTCGGTGACCTCGACCCAGTCGCCCGGCGTGAAGCCGTGCTCGCGGTCGGGGCCGGTGCTGTCGACGACAAGGCGGTGCGCGGCGTCGACGTCGACCCACCGGGCCTCCACGGAGCCGTTCTCGCGGGACCAGACGAACGTCGCAGGTCGGTCCGCGGTGACCGGCCGGTGGATCTCCACCCGGTACAGCTGGTTCTCCAACCGCCGGTAACCGCCCGCGGCCGGGATCGTGCAGTCGTCCGGTGCGACGGCGGTCGGGACGGCCCGCGCTGCGAGTCGACCTCGCGGCGCCTGCCGCAGTGGGGCACCCGCTGGCTCCCCGGTGGCCGGTTGGTGGAGCCGGACCTGCCAGACGACCTGCCGCCGGGCGCTGGTGTCGGCCCCGCCGAGTGCCGGCTCGAGCAGCGCCGGGTCCTCCAACGCCGTCACCGACCGCTCCCAGGCCTCCAGGTACACCAGCCAGGCGCCGTCCGGCAGCTCGACCCGTGGGCAGTCGCCCGCCGGTTCCACGACCATCGACAGGGACGCGGCGAACGGCTGCCGGGTGTAGCTGGCCGACCGTCGCACGGTCGCAGTTCCGGCCTCAGCGGCGGCGCGCTCCTGGTCGGTCAGCTCCTGGTCGAAGGTGACGGTGGTGCCCTCGGCGGTGCGCAGCCGCACCGGCCGCGGAGGGCCGTCCGCGGTCAGAAGCAGCCACTCACAGGACGCGAGGTCGCGCCCGTCGAGTTGCCGGTGCTCCACGGTCAGGCCTTCGGAGGCGGTCCCGGTGACGCGCACGGGGGCTGTGGTCGCCTCGACCGCGATCCCGTCGACGTAGATCCGGCCGGGGTGGATCAGTAGGTCGCCGTCGACGGCGCTGATGCGGAAGGCGTCGCCGTCGTCGGGGACCCCGCAACGCCCCACCAGGTCGCCGAGGGTCCGCCGTTCCCGGTCGAGGGCGATGTCGAGGGCCTCGTTGGCGTCGGCGTCGACGGTGACGCGTCCCTGCTCGGTGACGACGCCGGCGTAGCCGCGTTCGGGCCGGAACGTGGAGCGGGAGAGGTCGAGGTACATCGTGCTCCCTCAGGTCACGGTCACGACGGCTACCTGCAGGCCGGCAGGCAGGTACTCGTCCAGGCTGATCGCGAGGTTCTCCCAGCGCTGCGGCTGGCGCAGGGCCCGGTGCACGCCCATCTCCGTGCCGTCCTCGGTGCCTTCGGCGATCTCCGATGGGCATCGGCGGGCCAGCTGCCCCGCGGCCGGGTGGCGGAAGGCCAGGCTGGTGAAGGACGGTCGGACACGGGCGCGGATCGTCGCCGCCCGGTCGGGCGGTACCAGGCCGGTGGCCGGGTCGGTGGCCGCCGCCAGCGCGAGGTCGGGCTGGCAGCGGTAACGCGGCGGGGTGAGGCTGCCCTCTGGCAGCCAGCAGTACCGCAGGCAGCCGGCCTGCCGTCGGGTGGCGGTCACCGGCCCGGTGAACACGCTGCTGCTACCGAGAGTCAGCAGGTCGCAGGTCAGCGGGCCGTCGACGGTGCTGTCGCAGACGGTCACCTCGGCCAGCTGGGCGGAGATTCCTCCGTGGAGCAGCACGGTGTCCAGCCGCAGGCTCCCCCGGCTCTGCCCCAGGTGCACGTCCCCGGCCACGGACCAGCGCAGCTCCACGGCGAGGTCGGGGTTGTCGTCGTCCGTGCCGGCGACCCGCACCGCGGGAAGGTCCTCGCCTGCTTCGTGCTGGGGGGCGACGGTGCAGTCCTGCAGCGTGAGGGCGGCGAGGTCGCCCGGTGCGACGGTCACGGGCCCGGTGCACCAGAGCCCGTCGAGGGCGAGGTGGCCGGCAGCACGACCGCTGTTCCCGCTGTTGCCTCGCACGGTCAGCGGTGCTGCGATCACCGCCCGCCGGCGGGTGCGGTCGAGCGGCGGGTCCGGGGAGGGAAGTTCGCCGGTGGCTGGCGCCATGTCGTCGGCCGCGACCAGCCGCAGCACCTGGCCGGGGTGCAGGTCGAGCGCCTCGCCGTCGGGTAAGAGCGGCTCGTCGTACACGGCGTTGTCAACGATGACGATGTCCGTACGGTCGGCTGCGCCGCCGGTTCGCCAGCTGGCCAGCGCGTCGGCGACGCTGGTGAACACCCCCGGGGCGGGAACCAGTTCTCGCCCGACGAGCAGCCGGGCCTCGGCGGGTCCCCCGGGGAGCAGGGGGCGGATGCGCCGGTCGTAGGGACCCCCGCCCAGGGGCATGGCGGTTCCCGTGGTGACCGTCGCGCGCAGGGCCGGGACCGACGGCCCGGTCGTGGCGCGGCCGAGCACGGGATCGACGGCGACGGCCTCCTCCGGGGGCGGCCGCCAGTCCGTGAGGTCGCAGTGCACCACCCGCGCCGACGTCCAGCCGGTGAGGCCTGCTGTCTCGATCTGCATCCCCGGATCCGGGAGGTCCCGGCGATGCAGCGGCACGGGCAGCTCCTCCTCGGTGGACAACCCGATACCGGGGCGTTCGGTGGGTGCCCGGAACAGCGGGACGTCCCGCTCGAACGGGTCCAGGTGCCAGCGGCCGGTTCCGCCTGGAGCCGGCACTGCCTCGGCGTGCTCGGTGGTCAGGTGCTGCAGCCGGTACAGGAAGAGCACGACGCGGTCCAGGCCGTACCGGCCGCCGCGCGCGGGGCCGCGGACCTCGACGGTCCTCGGGGCCCGGTCGAGCGGGCCACCGATCCGGTCGGCGACCTCGGGGGGGTGCAGGTCCGGAGTGCCGGTGCGTTTCGGGCGGATGTGGTTGACCGCCTGGTTCCACGCCAGCAGGGAGAAGGCTTCGACGGCGCGCGCGGGCCATCCGGTGACGTCTCTCGTCAGCTGTTCGAGTACCGCGAGGGTGCCCTTGCGCTGCCGGTAGGTCAGCGTGTTGGCGACCGCGGTGCGGGGCACCGTTGCCCCGGTGCCGATCGGGTGGAGCGGGGTGGCGCCGAGAAGGTCGCCGAGATAGGGGACCAGCCAGTCCGCGCAGGTCTCGATGAACCAGGCGTCGGCGAGCCGGTCGAGGTCGGCGTCGACGACGTCGGCCTGGCCGGCGAGCACGGCGAGCAGGTCGTGCAGGGGCCCGGACTCCCCGGGCGCACCGAATGCCGCCACGTCGCGGAGGCGGTGCACCGTGGGGAGCAGCCGCGCCAGGTCTTCGGCTGTGATCATTCCTCCACCTCCACGGTGAGCACCGGCGGCTCGTCGCCGGACAGCGCGACGAGTTGGGCCGGGCGGACGGCCCCTGCCTCGACCCGGGCCGGTGCGGCCGGCACCGTGGCCAGCACCGTTCCGGGGAGGTCGGTGGTGAGCCGCAGCTCGAGCAGGTCCACCCCTCGCACGCCCGCCACCTGGTGCAGGGTTCGGGCCACGTCGCCGACCGTCATGGCCTGGGCCAGGGAGCGGGCGGGGGCGGCGAACGCAGCGAGCAACGCGGCGAGGCAGTCCGTGCCGACGGTGTCGGGCCGGTGCTGCCGGTCGGCGAAGACCCTGGCCCGGAGGACGACCTGCCGGTCGTCGTGGCCCTGGACGGTGACCGGCTGGAGGCCATCACCGGCCGACCGCAGCGCCGCTGCGAGCGCCGTCCGCGTGGACTCGGCCAGCGGCGTGCCCGCGGGGCCGGTGCAGGTCAGGTGCACGATCCGCCGGCGGCCGTCCCAGAGCTCCCGGGCGGTGGCGCGCCCCACCCCGTTGAAGGTGGCCGCGTGGTCCTCGTGGTCCCGCACCGACACCACTCGGTCGAGAGTGCGGACGTACAGGGGGGCGTTGCGCCGGGCCGACTCGATGGTCTCGGCGTCGTCGCCGCCCTCCGCGGGCAGCGGGTTGGTCACGCCGCGGACGCCGAGCGGGCGGGTCCGCAGCTGGGACAGTGCACCCGCGGCGACGTTGCCTGCCCGCCCCAGGCCGACCCGGTAGGCCGCGGAGATCTCGGCGCCGCCGGGAGGCTGTGCGCCGGCCGCGCCGTCGCCGAAGCGCACGGACCACTGTCCGTCATCGTCCTGGCGGGTGACGTGGACCCGGGCGTCACCGGGCAGGCCGTACAGGGTCGGGACCTCGTCCCACACGACGCCCCCGACCCGGACGACCAGGGTGCTGCGCGCACCGGAGCCCTCGGCCTGCAGGACGTGGGTGACCGGGCCGTCGCCGAGCCGGAAGTGCTGGTCGGGGGTCTCGGGGTGGCTCGTGCCGAGCACCTCCGCGGTCGTCTCTCCGTGGGTTGCGGGGACGACGTTCGCGTCGAGGACGAGGGTCGCCGGGTCGATGGGGACCGGCAGGTCGTCGCCGAGGGAGACCACGGCGGTCCGGTCGACCTCGCCCCCGGGGTCGGCGGCGGTGAGCACGGCCGCCGTGGTCGGCGCGTCCTCGGCGGCCAGGATCCAGTGCACCGTTCCCCGCAGGACCGTGGCGGTGCCGGTGCGACCTGACGAGTCCTGCAGCGACCACACCGCGGCCCGTCCGGTGACCCGGGGCCAGGCGCGGGCGGTGAGGCGAGCGCCGGCCGCCACGACGATCGACCGGCCGCCGGCGAGCTTGAGGGTGAGCTTCCTGGTGGTCGTCACCTGCGCCCGGCGCCCGGTGACGGCGACGCGGCGGCCCGGTGGCGGAGGCGGCACCGGGGCAACCAGGGGCACGTCCCGGCCCTCGTGCGGCGTCGTCCGCGGCGCGGGGGCCAGGCGCAGGGGCGCCGATGCCAGGAGCGCGGTGGTGGCGCGGAGGCGGTCGGTGAACTCCTCGCGGCTGCCGTCGAGCTGTACGCGCAGCACCGGCCGGGTGAGTGTGAAGTCCGTGAGGAACCCGGGAACCGTCGAGACCACCCGGAAGACCCGCTGATCGGGTCCGGCCGTGAGGATCAGGGGACGCCCGGCGGCGACGTCGTGCTCGTCCCCGTCGAGGTGCAGCTCCGAGTTCGCGAACCCGCGCCGCGGCCGCGCTGCGGCGAAGCCGCCCAGGATCGGCCCGGGCCGCTCCGGGGGACGGACGGGCGTGGGCCGTGCGGCGATCTCCCCGATGCGCTGCTGGAGGGCGGGCCTGACCGCGACGTCCCCGACGACCAGGTCCTCCACACCGGCGGCGACACGGCCCTGCCGCCAGCCGGCGAGGGAGAGGGTGAGCTCGGCCCAGTCCCTGTCGGCGCCGGTGCCCCCGAACCTGCGGGCCACCTGCGGCGGCAGGGAAGCCGGGTCCGGGGCGTTGTGCCCGAAGGGCCGGGCCACGGCCAGCGTGTGGGCGGTCACCTCGGGCACCGCCGGGCCGACGGAGGCCACCGACAGGATCCGGTCCCTGACCGGGTCGGTCCAGCTCACCCGGGCCCGGTCGCCGAGTCGCTCGACCTCCGCCACCGTGCGCGCCGCGAAGCCCTCGGCGCCGGTGGCGTCCCGGTGCACCAGCAGCAGCCGGTCGCCGGGGAGGAGCCGCTCGTCCGAAGTGACGTAGAGCGCGCGCAGTCCTCCGGCGGGGACCGCATCGACGTCCCGCCTGGCCGGCATGCGGCTCCAGGAGGGCCGCGCCACCAGTTCGGCCACCGTCTCGAAGAGCTGAGGTCGCTCACCGGGCCCGGGGAGGCTGGCGACCTTGGTGCCGACGGGGACGACGACGCGCTCCGGGGCGCCGGGCGCGGTCTCCAGGTCGAAGGTCAGCAGCGCCTGCGCGGCCACCCCCGGCCGCGGCTCGTAGGCGATGGCGCGTGCCAGTTCGACGACGGATCGAGGTTCGGTCGCCGTCCGCAGAAAGCCTTCCTGGAGGATGCGCTCGGAGTAGAACGTCAGGACGTCGAGGACGGCGGCCCAGGCGTCGAGCAGCGCGATGCTGGGGTCACCGTCCTCCCGCGTGGTCAGCCGGCGCAGTTCTTGTCGGCGGTCGACCTCGCGCAGCATGGCGGCGAGGAACTCGGCGTGCGACCGCACCCGGTGGTCCAGGGCCGGCCGCCAGGGGAGGTCGGCGACTTGCCCTCGTCGGTCAGGGCCGCAGGGCGGCGTGCTCACGCGCCACCCACCACGTCGATTTCCAGCCGGCCGTGTTCGGGGGCGTTGACATCCGCGGCCAGCCGGACGATCTCCTGCGGCGCGGTCCGGAGTACCTCGGCCTCCAATTCCCCGGCCGCGGCCATCCCCAGTCGCTGGAACCTCGTGGCCCGAGCCGAGACCACGCCAGGGATGGCGGCCACGGCCGCGACGACCTCGCTGAGGAACAGCGGCTGCCCGAAGGTGAACCGGTCGGGGTGGAACAGCCCCGGCGTCCCGTTCCGGCGCAGCCCACCGGAGAGCACGTCCCGCGCGTGATGCCGGACCCCGTCCCGCGGCACCCCAGGGGCGGCGCGCAGCAGCAGAGCCAGGTCGACATCGACATGGACGGGGCCGGTCAGCTCCAGGTCATGCCCGGCCATGCGGAAGCCGTCGAGGAAAGCCCGCAGCTCGGCCTCCGTGCCCGGATCCAGCTCCCGCCCGCCGAGCAGATCCACGGCGACGAAGACGGTGTACCAGGAGCCGGTCCACCGCCGCCGCGCCCTGGCGCGCTGCACCACCGGGTGCCGTTCGAGGATGGTGGCGTAGTCCTCCGCGGTCACGGCTCGCTGCTGCACCAGGAAGGCCTGCGGTGCGCTGGCCCGGATGCGCTCCAGGGGCTCGGCATCGGTGCCGCCGGCTGCCTCCAGCGGGTTGGTCACCCCGGTGATCGCAGCCGTCTCGCCGGGATCCGGGCGCAGCCGGAACCCGGTGAGGGTTGCCCGGCCGACGTTCCCGCCGGCACCGTTGCCGGTCGAGTAGATCGCGCGGACTTCGCTCCGGTCGTCGGGCGGCCGGGCACCGTGGGCGCCGTCACCGAAGCGGAGCCAGGCCGTGCCGTCTCGCTCGATCTCGGTCACGAAGTGCCGGTCGTCCGGTCCGGAGCCGAGCAGGTCGCCGACCGGGGACGGCTCCCAGGTCTCCCCGTTGATCGAGACGGTGAGGCAGGGCCGCGCGATGCGCGGATCCCGCACCAGCTGGCGGGCGGCCGGGACGGCCGGGTGGTAGGCGTGGTGGAAGGTCAGCCCGGTGCCGGGCAGTCGCGGCCGGTAGGGCCGCTGCCCCCCGGCGGGCCGTTCCTGATCCGACCCGGGACTCTCGAGGGGCAGCTCGACCCCGTGCGGTACCGGCCGGGCGTGCTCGGCGACGGCGATCCCGGCGCGGGCGACGGCGGTGGCCCCGTTTTCCCTGGAGATGTGGAGCGCGAACGGCAGCGCGTCGTCGCCGCCCCACTCCACTTCCAGGACGGGCGTGTCCTCGACCGGATCGGAGCCGGCGGTGACCGCGGTGAGCCGGACGACGTGCCGGCGGGCGGGGTCGGCCGGTGCGCCGTCCGGCCCAGCGGTCTCCAGCAGCAGGAAGTCCCCGCAGTCGAGTTGCAGCGGCGGCTGGTCGCCGATCACCGGGGGCTGCACCAGGGTGGCGGCGGTGGCACCGGCCGGCAGGCAGCACTGCTCGTCGCTCCACGTGTACAGGCCGATCTCGTCCGCCTGCGGGTGCACGGAAACCTTGTCCAGGGTGCGGAAGACCACGGTGCCCTCCGGCAGGGGCTCCTCCTGCGGCACCGGTCCGGCGACCCCGTTCATCACCTCCACCCCGCCAGGCACGACGGTGACCGCGTCGCTGGTGAACCGGACGAAGGCCCGGGCGTTGCAGCCGGAGTGCGCGCGGTAGCCGAGCAGGCGCGCGTGCCGGCACACGGAGCGGCGCAGCCGGGCGGTGCCGAGGTAGGCCTCGGTGGCCGCGGCGTCCTGGGCCCAGGAAAGCTCGTCGGCGACCGCGGCGAGCATCTCGACGAGGGTGACGAGCACGTCGGCCGGGTTGCGCTCGGTCCACCCGGGCGCGGTGACGGCCATCCGGTCGAGCATGAGCCGGCGGAAGCTGTCGTAGTCCTTGGCCAGGTGGTCGAGGTCTGGAGGCGGCGACGCCGGCGGCGTGTCGGCATCCGGGGCCTCGCCGCAGTCGTACGGCCCCGCGCGACTGACCTTGAAGGAGAACGGGACGGCGGACAGCCGGGGGTCGAAGATCGTCCCGCCGGCGTCCTCCGGGGGGACCACCAGGCGCAGCACGTAGCGGGAGAAGTCACCGGGCGACGACGCGCGCAGGGTCACCGTCTGACGGCCGGCATCCGCGGCGGTGACCTCGACGGTGATGCCGGTGACCCGCTCACCGCCCTCGACGACGAAGGACCCGGTGGCCAGCCGGTCCAGCCCGTGGGCGCTGAGGAACCGGACCTCCACGGTGCGCTGGTCGGCCGCCACCTCGAGGTAGTCGATCCCGTTAATCGGGATGCTCTGCGCCCGCTCGCGCACCCGGTCCCGACGCCGCGGCTGCGCGCAGTCGTAGCGGGCGCCGGTCACGGCAGCCCCCGCCGGAAGGTCTCGGTGGTCAACTCGCCGGTGCGGCGCAGCAGATAGGAGACCGTGACGGTCACGCTTCCGTCGCCGGCGGAGACCGCCGTGTCGCGGACCTCGAGGTGCTCCCCGAGCCACCGCTGCAGGGCGCCGGTCACGGTGAGCTGCGTGGCCGCGGCCAGCGTGTCGTCGGCCGGGCCGAAGACCAGCTGCATCAGCCCGCAGCCGAAGTCGGGCCGGTTGACGCGCTCGCCGGGGCTGGTGAACAGGACCTGCTCGACCAGATCGCGGACGTGCCGGTCGGGGTCGGCGCCGGCCGTCCGCCCGCGGTCGTCCACGTCATAGGGGAACCGGACCTCGCTCACCGGCCCACCACCCGCGGCTGCACCACCAGTGGCAGCAGGCCGGTGCCCGTGGGTGTGCACGTGGCCTGGCTGTCGGCCAGCAGGACCGGTGTCCGTCCGACCCGAACCCGGGTGGCAGCGGTCCTAAAAGAGGCGGTCACGCACGGCGATGCCGGCGGGGTGAGTGGGCAGCCGGCGACCGTCCAGGCCGCGGCCTGGGTCACGACCGGCTGCCCGGCGACCAGCACCCGGCTGCTGGGCAGCGTGGGAACGGCCGGGCCCGCGTGGGCGCAGGTGATCGCGGCGCCCTGATGCAGGAGTGGCTCGGGCATCAGGTCACCTCCAGACCGTCGTTGTTTACCTTCGTCTTGGGCCCCTGCAGCGTGATCGTCGCGCCCTGCCCGTTGTCGAGTTCGATGCCCGTGGCGGAGAGGGCGAGCCGCTGCCCGCTGCCGGTCTGCAGGGTGATTCCGCCGCTGCCGGGGGTGTCGTCCAGGACGATCGAGTGGCCGCCCGCGGTGACGATCACCGTCTTGGCGTGCGGCGCGGCCAGGAGCACCGGCGGCAGCTCGGCGGCCGACCCCCACCAGCCGCCCACCCAGATCGGGTACTCCGGGTCACCGTGCTCGAACTCGATCCACACCCCGGCCCCGATCGAGGGGATGACGAACATGCCGCTGCCGTTTCCGGTGAAGGGGACGCACGGCATTGCCCAGCCGATCTCCGCCTCCCCGGCCACATCCGGGACCCGGGCACGCAGCCGGCCGAGGGTCAGCGGGTCGCGGTCGTCGGTGACGACGCCGCGGAACTTGCCGTAGAAGTCGCTCATGGCGTCACCACGGGGGTCAGCGCGCCCAGCCCCTCGCGGCTGAGCCGGAAGGACTGGGTCCAGCTGTTGCGGTGCAGCCGGTGGGTGACCCGGCGTACGAACCAGATCCCGTCGTAGCTCAGGCCCGCCCCGCGGACGCCGACCAGGCCGCGGACCCGCAGCACGTGGCCGTACCGGATGCCGTCGGCCTCGCCCGTCGCGGTCACGGCCTCGGGTGTGTCGGTCGCCGCGGCGACCGCGCGGAGGGCCGCAGTGAGGGGATCGGCCCGGGCGGTGTCCCGCAGGAGGCGGGTGCGCAGCACCGGAACCGACCGGGCGGCCAGCGGTGGCTGCCGCAGAGAGGGCAGCTCGGGCAGCGGCCACACCTGCTTGAGGACGGGGTCGACGAAAGAGCCCCGCGGGGCCTGCGCGGCGAGCGCGTCCAGCGACGTGCCGAGCGTCGCGTTGGCCGCCACGCCGGCGCCGACGGTCAGGGCCGGCTGCGGGGGGGACACCCGGGTCTCCGGCCCCCAGTAGGCCCGGCTCACCCCGGGCGCCACCGGATCGACGGTGAAGACAAAACCGTTGGCGGTCGCCAGCCTGCGGCACAGCGCCAGGTCGGTCTCCCGCTGGTGCGGGACACGGCGGACCTCCAGGGGCACGTCCGCCGTGGGCGTCACCGCCGGCACGATCCCGTACCGGGCATAGCGGGCGAGCGCCGACTGGACGATCACCGAGTCGGACTGGTTGGGACAGGGCTCGTTGCGCTCGTCCAGGTCCATGAGGGCCGTGAGGTCGCGGCCGGTCACGGTCAGCAGGGAGGCCCTCGGGACGTCGCTGACCTGCACCTGGTGGTGGGTGACGACCCCGTTGACCAGCGCCTGCGGCACCGCACCGGGCACGACGGCGAGGACGACCCGCGCGGGTGGTTGCAGTGCGGGCAGCGTGAGCAGTTCGTAGTCGAGGGTAGGACCCCGGCCGAGGGTGAAGCTGAGCTGGAAGCCGCCCGGCCCGTCGACGTCGTTGGTGACCTCGACATCGGTGAGCGCCTCGAGCACGCGCAACGGCGGGGGCAGCGGCGCGGGCGACCCCAGCAGCAGCAGGAGCCGGATCCCCAGGACGTCGCCCAGCCAGTTCATCCCGGCATCCCGGGCAGCGGGATGCGGACGGCCGCACCCCGCTCGGCCAGCAGGTCCCGCGGGCGGAGAACCGGGTTGGCGTCGCAAATGCGCCAGAAGCCCTCAGGATCGCCGAGGTAGCGTGCGGCCAGGAGATCGAGGCGGTCACCGGCAGCCGCACGGTGCACGGCCAGCGTGGCACCGGCGTCCGGGGGTGGCAGGAGGCGGCGGCGGGCGTGGACGACGGTCCGCGTGGTGCCGTCCGGCAAGCGGATCTGCAGCTCGGCCGTCCCCACGTCGGCGTAGCGGCTGTCGGGGGAGAACACCATGGGTCACCCCACCGGCAGGTCGACGCCGGCGGCGCGGAGGGCGGCGACGGTCGGCGAGCCCACCAGCGGGGACAGGCTGCCACCGAGGTGCTCGCTCATCACCTCCTTCGCCACGTGGTGGGCCATGGAGATCGAGCCACCGGGGGTGTTGAGCCCCAGGTCCTGGTAGGTCAGGACGTCGAGGTTCAGGTCGATGCTCGCCTGTGTGGGGTTGAGCAGCTGGTCGAAGGACTCCTCGGTGATCGTGAACGACGTCAGCCGCACCGGCAGCACCCGCACCGGCCCCCACACCAGCAGGGTGAGCGGCGCGATTGGTGGCACGATCTCGATCACTCCGGCGCGGAGGAGCGCGGCGTTGGCGATCTGCAGCCCGGCGCTCGGCCACAGCAATAGCTCCAGCCGGGCGAGCGCGGGGTGCAGGCCGAGCCCCTGGGTGACGCGGTCGCCGGTCTCCAGCTGGTCGGTGGCGTCCACCTCGACCGTCATCCGGATCGTCTCCCGCGGCGGGCCGGCCAGCCGCAGCGCCTCCTCGGTGTCGCCGTCCTCCTCCGCAGCCCGCGCCGTGACCGTCCGGGTGACCGTGTCGGGGTTGTACTGGAAGATCACCAGATTCGACAGCGGCCGGAGCGGGTCCGCGGTGACCAGCGCCCCCTTCACCAGCCGGGGGGATCGAGAGAAGCCGGTCACGCGGGGAGAGTGCCCGAGGCGCCGTCACCGCTGCGTCACTACGGAGTCACCGCGCTGTGGCGGCCATGAACAGTGCTCCAAAAGGTCTCGACCCCCGGTATGTCGCCACCCTGCGTCTCAAGATGGCGTCAAGGTCGTGAATGAGGCCCGAGGCCTGCCTGGCTCTTATTGATTATGCTGCGTGGAGTGCCTCGGTGATCGCGGTGGAGCTCCAGGCAGCAGTGCGTTGACCCGCGGCGATGTTGGTCGCGGTGCTGCGCAGCGCGGCCATGAGCTGAGGTCCGGCGCCCAGCCGGATCAGCACCGTGCGTGCCACTCGTCGTGGCACACGGCTCAGGCGGCCCGCTGGGGCGGCAGGGGTCTGCGGTTACTGACCGGGGCTGGGCTCGGCGGCTGGATGTCGCCGGGCGCAGGCGTGTAGCAGTCGGGTGCCAGTCCGTCCTCGGTGACCGCGCGGCGGATGATCGCCGTGCGGATGGCGGTGTACCAGCTCTCTCAGGCAGCGGGAGAGTCTGGCGGTCGGTCGGCGAATAGCAGCGGTCGCCGCAGACAGGGCAGCGGCCGTGCTTGATCCGCAGGGCGGTGAGCACGGTGGGTGCCAGCTGTGGCGGTGGTCTGCGTCGTCGCCGGTTGGCCCAGTAGCCGGCCAGGGCGGGGTCATCGGGTGAGGCCCGTCCGGGCACCAGGGCCCTGCCGCCACCATCGGGATATCGCATGTCACCGGCATAGCGCACCCCGGCTCACCTGTCAGCAGAGCTCATAACCGCCGCCGTTTTAGGCCTGTAGTCAGCGCACTCCGCGTCTAGGTGGCGACAAATACCTACGCGGCCTCACGCTCGACGTTCCGACGGCCGGTTCTTGGCGCATTGGCGCGGCCCCCCTGGGCCACTCAGTCAAGGGGGGGCGATACAGTCGCCCACCTGCCCTCCTGTAGTCTTCCTCCGACATTCGGTATTCTGGATTGACCAGCATGTAGGACAAGCGACTGTTCATTCGCACCCGAGCAATTAAGTCGTCCACCGCTCGGTGGACGACAGTGTCCTCGGTGGTGTAATCAAAGATCCCAGCGAACCAATAATTCGGCCGATTCGGATTCTTTGATCTCGCTAAAAGGTCACGCACGTCCATTTCGGACATTATGCGTTCTGTGACTCGAATCGTCGCAGCGGGGGCGTCATGTTCCGCATAGACCACGCGGAAGTATCTAATGCGCAGCGTCGTTTCCGCCGTCTCTCGAGCGAACGCTACCAACGACTCCAAGTGCCTGGCGAGAAAAAATTCGCCGACTTCGACGGATTGGGACTTCAGTTGCTTCTTCCACTGCGAGAGCTCGTACTGGTGCTGAACGTAGGCTTCTCCGAGGGTGTAAATGCCCGGCGGAAATCCCTTTCCTTCAAAAATGGACCGCTGAACGGAGGAGCCAGGCCACGTCGTTCCGCTCGGCCTGCTCATCGCTGGCCCTTCTGATCGCGCTGGCCACATCGATTCCGCCTCTGGTGGATGCTCTGTCAGGTAATCAAACAATTGTCTCGCCGCACCTTCGTCGATGCTTACGCCTCGTCTGCGCAACTCGTCAACGCTGTTCCAATAGGCGTCGGCGTCGAAGGTGTCATAACACTTGTCGACCCGAGGGTTAGGCGGCGTTCCGGGCTGTGTAGTCATGCCTTTCCGACTGGCGGCGCCCGGGCCTTTGGCTTCTCTTGCGTCGTCCCACCACGAGGCCTGTAAGATCGCCGGAGCGCCAGGGGGAAGATGGGCCTGCTGCCAGGTGTGGACGAGCTCGTGAGCGATCAGATGACGTCCCTGGCTCGAGTCGGGTGCGTACTGCCCGGGGGCGAAGGCCACGTGGTCGCCGATCGTGATGGCCCGGGCTCGGATCGCCTGAGCGACCTGCGCGGGGCGTCCGTCGGTGTGGATACGCACCCGGCTGAAGTCGTGTCCCAGGCGGGAGTTCATGTTTCGAAGCACATGTTGAGGAAGAGGCCGGCCGGCTCCGTCCACGGCGTCCCGCGCCATCCGAGGTGGTGGGCTGGCGGCTCGTATGCGGCTTGCTGTGTAGAGCGGTGCGATCGGTGCAGACATGGTCGACAGCAACGCGGTGGTGCGACCGGTTGCCCCCTGTACGGCCTTACCAGCGATGCGCTCGGCTTGCCGCTCCATTAGATTTCGTCGAGTCCGAGATTCCCGGTCCGAGAGATTGCTTCCCATGGCGATCACCGCCTTCGGTCGAGCGCAGGGCTTCCATTGGGGTCGGTGTAACGGTGCGAGGATGCTGCCCCGAGGGGTTCAGGGCGGCGATGACCTGTTCATTCACGCGGGTCTCCGATACGCCCAGTCCGGCTTGAGATCGCACTGCCCCTTTCACGTTCCGCGCGACCGCGGCGGCCATCGGTGCCGTCGGTCGGCCGCGGCGCAGGACCACCCGCTCGATGTGGATCTCGATGCGTTCAGGCACTGATGACTCCTTCCACAGCTCGGGCCGCGGCCGGGTCGCCGTCCCGGCGGAGGGCCTCGGCCAGGTGTCCTACCGTCAGACGGCCGCCGTCCGCCGCTGCGGCGAAGGTTGCGTTCAAGGCGGTGCGGAAGATTTGGCCGCCGCTCAACGACAGCTGGGCCAGCGGCCCGATCGGTAGTTCGTCCGCCGGCGTTTCCGCGGGAACGACCCGCCGCCAGATCTCGGCCCGCATCGCGGCGTCGGGGAACGGGAAGGTCACCGTAAAGCGCAGCCGCCGGGTGAAGGCCGGGTCGAGGGCTTCCCGGTGGTTTGTGGTGAGGATGGTGGCGCCGTCGTGGTGCTCCATCCGCTGCAGCAGGTAGCTGACCTCGAGGTTGGCGTACCGGTCGTGGCTGTCACGGACCTCGCTGCGCTTGCCGAACAGCGCGTCGGCTTCGTCGAACAGCAGGATCGCCCCCGAGGACTCCGCGGCGTCGAACACCCGGCGCAGGTTCTTCTCCGTCTCGCCGATGTACTTGTCGACCACGGCCGAGAGGTCGACGACGTAGAGGTCGACGTCCAGCTCGGCGGCGACGACCTCGGCGGCCAGCGTCTTGCCGGTGCCGCTCGGGCCGGCGAACAGGGCGCTGATGCCGGTGCCGCGCAGTCGCGAGCGCCAGCCCCAGTCGTCGTGCACCCGGCCCCGGTGCCGGACCTGCGCGGCGAACGCCTCCAGCGCCGAGCGCACGCCCTCCGGGACGACCAACCGGTCCCAGCCGGCACGGGGCTTGACCCGCATCGCGAGTCCGCCGAGCTCCGTCCGTCGCTGCGCCCGGCAGGCTCGCCACACCGGCTCGCCGGTCCGGACCCGCGCCGCCACCCCCTCGAGGTCGCTGCTGTCCAGTGGGAACTGGGTGCGTGCTCGCCGCAGCTCCGTCTCGGACACCAGATCGCCCAATCGGGCCGACCACCGCTCTGCCGACGCCCGCTCACGGGGCACCTCGACGAGGAGCGCCGGCGGTGACAGGGACACCGGGTCGCTGGCGACGAGCAGCACCGGGGTGGTCAACCGCTCGGCCAGCCGGGCGGCCTGATCCCGCCCGGCCGCCTCGACGAGCACGACCGGGACGGCACCGAGGAGCAGTGTCTGCCGCTCCACCAGCCGGGCCAGCCACTCCCGCTCCACCGGGTCACCCGGGATGTCCCGTGCGTCGAGGACAACGGTGTCGCTGCCGACGACCGCACCGATCGCCCGGGCAGTCGCCCGGGCGTGGGCTCGGTCCGGGCAGAGCAGCTGCACCGCGTGGGTCCCCGCCGTCCGCAGGGCCACCAGGGCGGCTGCTGCCTCGGGCGGCGGGTCCCCGACGGGGCCGTCGTCCGGCTGGACGACACCGTCCAGCCGCGGATCGAGGGTCGGCACTCCGGCGAGGAAGTGGACGACCGCCTCGTCGGCGGTCAGCCGACCGGTGGTGAGCTCCCCGGCCAGGTCGACCAGCCGCCAGTACCGCAGCGGCGCACCGGGCGTGATCGCCTCCCACGCCGCACCGTCCAGGGTGGCCAGGGCCATGCCGAAGCTGGGGTGCCCGCTGCCGGGATCGGCCGCCGCGACCGCGGCACGGAAGCCGGAGTCCAGCTGGGCGCCGGCCGCGAGCAGCAGCATGTCCCGCTCGAACGGGGACAGGCCGAACGCCGTGCAGACGACGTCCATGGCGGGGGGGCCGCCGGGCCCCTGCCACCCCGGCTCGGGGAGCGTCCGCCCCTCCAGCCGCGCCGAGATCCGCGCCAGATGGGCGACCAGGTACTTTTGGTTGGCCTCCGCCCAGGCCGCGGTGGTGCTCACGTGACGGTCACCCGCGGGGAGCGCTCGCCGTCCGCATCGGCCTCGAGGACGCTCTCAGCGCCGTCCACCTGCACGGTGACCAGGTAGACGCCGGCCAGCACCGCCGACACGTCCACGACCACGGCGCCCGGTTCCTCCGGCGGCGACGGTGCCGGCAGCCGGTAGGCGGGCGGCCGGTCGCCGGCAGCGCCACTGAGGAGCACGGCGGCCTGCTGACCCTCGGCGACGTCCGGCTCGACCTGGACGGTGAGCGCGTCGCCGGCCAGGGACGTCCCGGTCACCCGCGGCCGGTAGATCAGCACGGCGACGTTCGAGGCGGCGGCGACGACGGGAACGCCCGCCGCCGGTGGCGGGAAGACGATCCGGTGCACCACCTGGACCGGCAGTAGCCCGGCCGGCGTGCCCGGAGGCGGGGTCAGCACGAGGCTGACGGGTCCGACACGGCGCGGCGCCAGCTCCCGGCCGCGCAGGAGGACGACGGGGTCCGGCCCGTCGAGCTGCTCCCCGTGGACCTCGACGTCCGTGCCGGCGAGGACCGGTGCCCCTGCCGGCCGGCCGGCGGCGGTGAGCGCGGTGATCCGTGGACGGCGAAGCGCATGCACCTCGGTCGTCCACGTCCGCACGGGTTCGGCCGCCCTGCCCCGGTGGCGGCCCTCGACGAGCAGCACCCGCGCCGTGTAGGCGAGCGAGGGGCGGTAGGGCGCCTGGAAGGCGGTCCACAGCCGGGACAACTCCTCGGTGTCGAGGGCCTCGGGGGTGAGGGTGATCGTCTGTACCTGGTCGGCCAGTCCCGCCTCCGCCAGTCGCTCCAGAAGCGTGTCCGACCCACCGGCCGGAAGCGCTTCCCGGATCATCGCTGCCGTCAGCATCGGCTTCTCGTGCATGATCTGGGCGGCCATCCCGAGCAGTACGTCGGCGTGCAGCTCGGCCGCGGCGTAGGCGGAGATCAGGTAGTGCAGGTCCAGGGTGAGCAGCGCCCGTCCTCGCAGCGTCCCGTCGCCGGCGCGCAGCGGCAGTTCGGCGTTGCGCAGGCCGGGATCGGCGGTGACCTGCCGCAGGTACACGTTCAGCCGGCTGGTCTCCTGCTCCCCGGTCGTCACCCGGTCGGGCGGCAGGGCGGTGACCAGCTCCGGTGATGCGAGGAGCGCCGCGGCATCGCGGGCGGTCAGCTCCTTCCTCAGCGTCGACTGCAGGACGTAGGTGGCGGCCGCGATGCCGAGTTCACTGGTCATCGCCGGCCGGCCAGGTAGTCGTCGAGGGACAGGCGGGGCCTCGGGCGCGGCCGAGGCCGGGTCCGCGGGGCCGGGGGTGGGGCCGGGTCGACCACCTCGACCGTGCCGATGGTCACCGTGATCACGGTGTCGTCGTCGGCAGGTGTGCCGAGGTCCGGCGGGTGCAGGCGCTCGACCGGAGGACCGCCGGCCGGCTCCTCGGCCGCTCCGTGCGGGATCGGCCGTTGCGCCCCGGCGGATCCGGAGGACGCCGCCGGCGCTTGCGGGCCGGTGCCCTCGTCGAGCGGGCTCACCGGGGGCCCCGCGGGCGCCCGCGCCGCGGTGGCCGTGCTCAGGCGGATCCCCCTGCCGGACGACGGGGTGTCCAGGAGCGGGAAAGGTGGTTGCGGCGCGGCCGTCCGGGGCTCGGCGCTCGTGCGCTCCTCTGGCCGGGTATCCGGGAGGGTGCTTGCGGTGGTGGGGGACTGCCCGCGTCGGACTGCTTCTGCCTCCGGCCTGGGCGGGGGCGGCTCTGCTCGTGCTGCAGGTGCGGACATGTCCTGCTCGGCCGTCGCCGTCTGAACCGGCCGTGCCGTTCGAGACCGGGACCCGGCGGCCGGCAGGGGAGCGGAGGCCAGACTCGGTGGCGACGCCGACCGCTCGGCGCCGGGTGGAGACGCCGGCCGCTCGGTGTCGGTCGGCACTCGCCGGATGGGGGCGATTCCCGATGGCGGGGCCGTCTGGCGCGGGGGGCGCTCCCGTGCCTCCTGTGGACGGGAATCCTCGGCGCGGGGACCCGGGCCGGTCGGCCTCGGCGCGACGGTGCCGGAGAGCACCTCCTCGAGTGGTCCGTCGGGGCCGGGCGAGGACTCGAACCGGTGGCGGGGCCGTGGCCGCAGCCCTCCGGGCCGGGGCGGGCGCGCGGCCGCCAGCAACAGGTCGAAGTAGTCGCTCACGACGGGACCAGCCGTTCGTAGGCGGCTCGCCGCCCCGGAGGTAGCGCCAGGATCTCCGCCTCACCCCAGCCGTAGGCGGCCGCCAGCGTCGCCACCTGCGCCAGAGCCGCGTGGGCGCGGTGCTGAACGACCGCCCAGACGAAGGCGGCGAGATCCACAACTTCCTCGAATCCGCAGCCGCACTCGGGGCAGGACAGTTCCAGGGCGGGCAGCGCTGCGGGATCGGCTCGCTGCAGCGCCTCGGCCACCGCCTCGGTCGGCTGGGATCCGTCCGGCCGCGCCGCGGTGCAGGCGGCGAGTAGCCGCTGCGCGGAGCCCGAGGCGTCGTCGACGTCCCGCGCCGTCGGCAGATGCAGTTCCACGACCTCGCCCCGCCATTCGACGGCCGTCGTCCCCGCTGGCGGGCCGGTTGTCGGCAGCACATCCGCGGGCACGGTCACCTGCAGCTCGGCCGCACACGCGGGGCAGTCGACGACGGCCTCCAGCGGCCCGCCGCCCACCCGGCGCCATGCCGTCGCCAGCCCGGCCTGCCAATGACCGAGCGCGCGCTCCCGGACGTCGCCATCTGCGCCGAACGCCGCAAGCCGGTGCGCCCGGGACCTGCCTGGCAGCGCGGCGCAGTCATCCCACAGGGCCAGCAGGGCCGAGTCCTCCACCGGAGCGCCCCCTAGACGACCGGGGGTTCGTCGAACGCCGGCTCGGTGGGTTCAGTCACGTCGTAGTCACGTTCCCAGCCCTCGTTCTCCAGCTTCAGCGTTTGGATGGCGACCGCGTTGGCGTTGGCATCGAGCTCCGGCAGGGCCTGGTACTCCGAGACCCAACACCGGAAGACCTTGTAGGCGATCGCCAGCTGCCCCGCCTCGTTGTACATCTCGATGACGACGTCCTTGCGGAAGTCCCGCAGCGAGGTCTCGCCGCCCAGGCCGGCGCCGAAGTTCCACACCTTGTTGGCCCAGCGTTCGAACTCGGTGTCGTGGGTGACGCCTCGCTCCAGGGTGAGGGCCTCGAACTCGGTGCGTCCGGGGGACTTGCGGCTGGAGCTGGGGTCACCGCCCTCGCGGTGGGTGACCACCTCGGTGGTCCGCCGCAGAGCGCTCACCTTGCTGACCCCCGCGACGTACCGGCCGTCCCACCGGCAGCGGAACTTGAAGTTCTTGTAGGGGTCGAAGCGGTAGGCGTTGACCGTGAACTGTGCCACCAGGTGCCTCCTAGGCCTGCGCCTGACCGGCGAGCTGCTGCAGCTGGATGACGACGAACTCCGCCGGCTTCAGGGGGGCGAACCCGACGAGGATGTTCACCACACCGCGGTCGATGTCGACCTGGGTGGTCGTGTCGGCGTCGCACTTGACCAGATAGGCCTCGCGCGGCGTGCTCCCCTGGAAGGCGCCCTGACGGAACAGTGTGTGCATGAACGCGCCGACGTTGAGCCGGATCTGTGACCACAGCGGCTCGTCGTTGGGCTCGAAAACCACCCAGTGCAGCGCCCGGTACAGCGTCTCCTCGATGAACAGTGCGGTCCGCCGGACCGGCACGTAACGCCACTCGCTGGCCAGCCGGTCGGCCCCGTCGGCGGTTCGTGCGCCCCACACGACCGTCCCGATCAGCGGGAACGGGCGCAGCACGTTGACCCCGAGCGGGTTCAGCGCCTCACTGACCGCCTGATCGACGGAACCGACCGGGCCCGCCGTCCCGACGATGCCGGCCTCCTGGCCGGCCGGGGCCTTCCACACCCCACGGCCGGCGTCGGTGCGCGCATACACGCCAGCAACCGCACCGCAGGCAGCGAACTCCTCGACGAGTCCCCGCTTCAGCGGGTTCGCCATCTGCAGGCGCGGGAAGTAGACCGCGGCGTTGCGCCGGTTGTGGGCCAGGTTCAGCGCGGTGAGGAAACCACCGACCTCATCGGCTGCCGTCATCGACTCGGGACAGTCGATCAGCAGGAAGGCGCGGTGGTCCCGGCACCACTGTGCCGCGGCCGCCCAGGTGGCGGGGGCCAGGTTCCCGCGGCGGGAGGGCAGGCAGAGGAGGTTGACGTCGTCGGCCCCCTCGAGGTCGGTGAAGGGGTCCCCAGCCCCGGTCAGGTCGTCGTCCCGGAGTGGCGCACCATCCGCTCCGCCCGTAAGGCGGAACGGGGCATCGGGTGGGGTCGGGTCTGGTGCCTGCTCCGGCAACGGCGGCCCGTCTTGGACCCGCAGCAGCCGAGACTGCTGATCGAGGACGGTGCGCAAGAAGCGGAAGTCGTCCGGGTCGACGGAGACGTTCCGGTGCTTCTCCGTCAGCCCGGTGCCCTCATCGGTGACCGTGATGGAGAACCGCAGGTGTGGAGAGGGCAGCTCCTCATCGATCTGCTCACGCTCCGCGATCGATACGACGACGTCGCTCCCCCATGCACCGGCATCCGCGGCCTCCACGGCGAGAGGAACGTCGCCCGCCGCCAGCAGCCCCCTGGCCCGCCCGTCCGTCGGTTCCCCACCCTCCTCGACCGGGGGCGGGGCGTACCGGCGCAGGATCACCGCTCGATTCCCTCCGTTGAGGAAGAACTGGCGTACCGCGAACGACATGGCGCTGAGTTCCCACAGCGCGCCGAACTGCCGCTCGTAGTCCGCGAGCGAGGTGATGGTGCGAGGCGTGTTGACCGGGCCCCGGCGGGCCCGGCCTACGAAGGCCGTCGTGGACGTGCTGACCCCGGTGATGGGCCGCACCCCGCTCGGCAGTTCATGGACGTAGACCCCGGGAGACAGCAGAGGGATGGTCACCGAGCCGCTCCTACTGATCCTGGACCGCGTCGCGGCCGACGACTATGTGCACGAGGACGTCCTCGTCCGTGCCGTTGGTGAAGGACATCGAGGTGGGAGCGGCACCGAGGAGGGCGGTGGCCGACTCCCCGAGTAGCAGCAGCGGCTGGTCGAGCCGCAGCTCTGGCGCGTCATCGGCTGGACCCACCCGGTAGGTCAGCTCCCGCGCATACGCCGAAGCGGTGATCAGTAGCAGCCGGAGCTGCGCACCGTCGTCAGGCTGCACCTCGACGTTCCTGGTAGCGCCGGCGTCCACGGGCACCTGGACAACGTCGTAGGCCTGCAGGGTCAGGGCCTCATGGATTGAGCGGGTGGGGCCGCCGGCCACCGCAATGCTGGCCCGCACGGTGATCTCGTTGGACATCGCTGCTCCCGCCGGTGGGAAGCAGACTGATCTTCCCTCGTCACTGCACCGTCACCGTTCTGTCACCGAGTACCTCGAGGATGCTGGCGGCGCCTGTGGCTGCGATCTTGCGGCCGAAGTAGACGTCGGTGGTCATGGAGGTGTTGGCGTGACCGAGCTGGTCGGCGGCTGCTCGAGAGGAGAGCCCGGCCTGGTCCATGAGGGTGGCCACGGTCTTGCGGAAGGCGTGGCTGGTGACCCAGTCGAAGCCCGCGGCAGTGAAGGCGTCCCGCAGGTCGGCCTGGGTGTTGGACGGGTCGCGCCAGCCGCCCAGGGGTGCGGGAACACCGGCCGACCGCCCCGGTCATCTGCGGTCGCGGTCGGGCGGGCGGCCCGCTCGCGCAGCATCCCGACGCACCAGCGCGGCAGTACCAGGGTGCGGGTGCCGGCGTCGGTCTTGGTCGTCTTGACCACCAGGCCCTGGCCGCGGACTCGGACGGCGGCGGCCCGGACCTCGATCGTTCCCGCCTGCAGGTCGGCGGCGTTCCAGGTCAGGCCGCAGGCCTTGCCGATGCGCAGCCCGGTGGCCATCAGGAAGGCCAGCAGGTCGGGCAGGTCCCGGGCGATGGCCCGGTCGTCATAGGTGAGCGCCGCGCGCAGCTGCCGGAGCTGCGGCACAGTCAGTGCGCGTGGCGCGGTCTTGACCCAGCCGGTGATCGGGCCCAGGGCGCGGACCGGGTTCTGGGCCAGCGCGTCGTGGCGGGCGGCCAGGGTGCACATGCCCGAGAGCGCCGAGCGGCACATCCGCGCCGTGGTCACCCCGTGGGTGTCGGCGATGCCGTGCAGGTGCCGGTTGAGGGTGCCGACGCTGAGCTCACGGATCCGCAGCTGCCCCAGCCGGGGCAGGGCCGCTGCAAAGTCGGGCAACGAGCGCTTGAGCTGGGAGTTCGGGGGCGGGCACGGGCCGTGTGGTGATCTGAAGGTGGTTGAAGCCGTCGATCACCAGCGGGAGGCCCGTGCCCGTGAGTTCATCTTCCCCGTCCGCCCTGCTCAACGCTGTCTCCGAGGCCGGCCTGCCACCCGAGTCGCTGGGTGCGGCCGAATCGATCGGCCTGCTCCAGGCCCTGTCTGCGGTTCCTGACCCGCGTAAGGCGCGGGGCCGTCGTCACGGTCTGCAATCGATTCTGCTGCTCGCGGTCGGCGCCGTGCTGGCCGGCGCCCGCTCGTACGCGGCGATCGCGCAGTGGGCCGCGCACGCTGAGCAGGCGGTGAGCGTCTGCGGGCCGACGCCGCATGCGACCACGTTCGGCCGGGTGTTGGCCGCGGTCGATGCCGCCGCGCTGCAGCGGGCGCTGACCGGCTGGGTCCTGGCCCGCCGCCAGGACCGGCAGCGACAGCGCCCAGCATGTTCGGCCGCGCGGTGAGGTGCGTCCGGTGTTGGCCGTCGTCGGCAAGACCCTGCGCGGCGCCCGCGACGGCCCCGGTGGACAGGCCAAACTGATCGCGGTCTTCGATCACGCCGAGGGCCTGGCGCTGGCCCAGGTCGAAGTGAGCGGCGGAGACGAGCTGGCCGCGTTCACCGCCGTCCTGGATACCGTGCCTGACCTGCGCGACCTCGTGGTCACCGCCGATGCCTTGCACTGCCAGCGCGCGCACGCGAACTATCTGCACGACCGCGGAGCCCACTACCTGTTCACCGTCAAGAGCAACCAGCCGACGCTGCGCACGGCGCTGGCCCGACTGCCCTGGGCGCAGGTGACCGGGCTGCGCGAGCGCCACGTGGGACACGGCCGAGCCGAATCCCGGTCGATCAAGGTCATCGACCTGGCCGGGGCGCCGGAGGCCGGGCTGTTCCCGCACGGCGCCCGGGCGATCAAGGTCGTCCGCCAACGACGGGTGACCGGCCACGCCAGCCCGTCGGTGGAAACGGTCTACGCGATCACCTCGCTGGACCACCGGGACGCCGATCCGCGGCTGCTGGCCGCCTGGATTCGCTCCCACTGGACGATCGAGAACTGCCTGCACTGGGTCCGCGACGTGACCGAGGGTGAGGACCAGTCCAGGGTGCGCACCGGCCACGGACCCCAGGTCATGGCCGCCCTGCGCAACACCGCGATCAACATCATCCGGCTCCGCGGCGGCACCAACATCGCCGCCGCCCACCGTGACTTCAGCTACCGACCCGCCGACGTCCTCGACGCGCTTGCCGACGCCTGACCGAAGCACAGAACCGCAGGCCAACCGGCGCATTCAGGACTTTGCAGGGGCCCTGCCAGCCGGGGCAGGATCTGCCGGTCCCACAACGACGCCGGGCTCACCTCCTCAGTTGTGATGCAGTGCGCTCTGGGTGAGGTTGGAGGCAGGGTGCGCTTCTTCAAATTGGGTGATGAGGTGTTCGCATTGGTCTTGGAGGAGGCGTAGTGCTTGTTGGTCGTTGTGGAGGTCGCGGCGGGCGGCCATGAGGTCGGCGGCGTGCTGGGTGGGACCGGCGCTACTGCGGGCGGTGCGATTCTTGAGGAGCCGTTCGCCGTAACCGACGGCCTCTTCGAAGACACTGGCGGGGATGAGGCCGAGCAGGGGGTGCTGAGCGGCGAGGGTGGCGCGTAGCGCACCGGCCGACAGGCGCCGGGCCATGGGTGACGCGGACTGGGGTGCTGCCTGGCCGGCGCCGTTCGGGCCTTGGCCGCTAAGGGCGGTGAGGGCGGCGGCGCGTTGGGTGATCTCGGTGTGGGCGTACTGCAGGAAGTCCGGAAGCACGCTGAGCAGCGGAAGCTCGACGTTGACCGGGCGCAGGGCTTGCCCCGTCTTGTGCATGCCACCGGTGGCGTCGCTGTCGGCAAAGCCGTAGCCGACGGCGCTGACCGGCAGTAGCCGGATGGTGGCCGGGGTGTCTTGGGCCTTGGCGGCGATGAGGTCGGCGAAGTTGTCCTCGGCCAGCAGCCGGTCGCGGAGCTGCTCGAGGGTGTAGCGGCCGTGCAGCAGGTCCCACTTGGTGATCGCGAAGTGCAGCGGGCAGCGGCTCTGCTGGGCGATCTCCAGGCTGCTGGTCAACTCGAAGGACATGTACCGGGCTCCCCGGGGGTCGCCTTCGAGCAGGGCAACCATGGCCTGCCCGTCGAGCAGCACCAGCAGCGCGGACGCTGCGCGCAGCCGCCAGACCAGGGCCTGCACCGACTCGTCCTGGGCGGCGCGCGGATTGGTCAGCACACCGCCGGGATAGTCCAGATAGCGGAAGGCCAGCGGCTCGAAGTCATTCACCGCTGACTGCACCACGGTCGTGAAGTTCCACTCGTGCACGCCCTGACTCGACGGCGGCCAGCCTCCTTCAAGATCGGTGACCTGGTTGTACACGGCATTCAAGTAGCTTGAGCTGTCGAAGTCCGACTTCAAGTAGAACGCCAGCTCCGGACGCCGGATCCGCAGCCGATGGAAAAGGCTGGCCAAGAATACCGTCTTCCCCGACCCCGACGGCCCCAAAATATGCACCTCAAACACCGGCTGACGGCCGTTACCGTCAGCGTCGCTGCTGGGATCAACCGTCCGGTCGTGCGCGCTCCCAAGACCCTTGGCGTCCTTGATGGCGTCCTGGGTCGACAGCGAGTCGTAATCCCTTATCGGCAGCTCCTCGGCGCCGACGTCACCGAGCTTTTCGCGGGCGGCGCGAGCGGCCTTGGCGGCGTCGTCGTTGCCCTCGCGGCCAGCGATCCGCTCGGCCCGGCGCAGCGCGGCGATACGCCCGGCGGTCAGGGTCTCGCGGACGGCGTCGCGGCTGATTCGACTCGTACTGGCCGCCGGCTCGGCGGGGGTCCCCTCAGTCCGGCGTGTCGCAGTGCCCGGGCGCTGCTCGTCGACTCCGAAGAATGCTGCCGCGATCTCCATACCAAGGGTGGCGGTCGTTGTGGAGGCCCCAGGTTCGGTGAGCCCCGCGGCTAAGCGGATTGCTCGAACCAGACGCTCCCTGTCCGCGTCGTCCGTGAACCGCAGCCCTCCAACCTTGGCGTTAGCGAGCATTTCGCCCGTCTTGCTACCGCGGTCGCCGTCGGGTGCATAAGAGAGGGTTAAAGTGTGTCCGAACAGTCCGAGCTTGAGTTCGAATCGCTGAACCCGATGGTAGGGGACTGTTATCGGCACGGCGAAGCCTTGCTTGAGGATGACTCGTCTCTCGGTGAGCAAGGCAAAGCTCTCCCAGGTGCCGGACCACTTCGCTGCCCACTGGACCGGTTCTCCGCTGGGGATGAGGGCCGCCATCTGAGCTATCCACTTGCTGTACGGCCAGAACAGATTGATGTTGGCCCTCTGGCACAGCTGGGCCAGGTCAGGGGAGACTCCCGCTACCACGTGCGCTCCTCGACGACCTTCGTCCCGCTCGAGTAGAGCCTGGCCTCGACGAGGGCAACAATCGAGCGGAGCGTGGCGCTGGCGGCGATGCCTGCTGCCGAAGCTGCGCTCCGCCACAATGGGCCCAGAGCCGGTTCGGCGTCTTTGATCTCCGCCTCAAGCGCCTGGGTGGCTTGCGCGGGTGCCTCTTCGTCCTCGCACTCCCAAAACTCTCGGAACTTGTCCGCGGCTCGGGTATGGACCTGATCGACCAACTGCTTCGCGCCTCCGGCGGGGAGGCTGCGCACCTGTGGGCAGGCGACGCCCTCGACGAGAAAGATGGGTCGGCCGAAGCGGTCGGTCAGCTGGTCCGTGCCGTCGGCGCTGATCAGCGCCCGGGTGGCGGGGACGCTGTGGTAGGCCAGCAGCCACGGTCGGGACGACGAATCCGTCCATGTCCGCTGGACAAGGTCAAGCGGGTGTTGTCCGGCAGTCTCCAGGACCAGAGCGAAGTCCTGCCCCGCCGTTATTAGGGGGGCTGGTGCAATCAGAGGGCGCCAGTCGAGCGTCCGGTTGCGTGCGACCGCGAAGGGATAGGCCTGAACTTTCATCCCGCTGCTCCTTGCAGAAATGAACGCGTGCCGGCGCTCAGGACCGAGTCAGGGTGGTGTAACTCGAACTCGTCGAGGATGGTCGTGAACTGTCGTTCCAGGACTTCATACGCTTCTCGCTCCGAGTGAACGGCGAGGCGCCTGCGGTGCAAGTCATCGAGGAATGCCGCCCGCCCTGAGCCTTCCCGTTCCTGGCGGAGTTTGAGGAGGCGATCGGCGAGTCCTGTCAGTGCCTTGGCGACCGTTTCGGGATCGTTTGCGATAAGGGCGGCCAGTGCGGGGTTGTGTTGCAGCAGCCGCCCGCCAACCGTCGGCGCGATACGTCGCAGGATCTGGGCAGCGTAGGTGCCGATCTTGGCGGATGCGTCCGGGGAGGACATCAATGCCTGTATCCGCGAGCTCCCACCGGGAGCGTCCTCCAGGCTTGCCTCTCGCCTAGCCACCTCCTGGTAGGCGAACTGCATGAAGTCGGGGAGCACGGCAACGAGGGGGATCTCGACATTGTAGGGACGGGCACGCACCCCGGTCTTGCGCATGCCTCCCTCGGGTGTTAGTTCGGCGAACCCGCTGCCGACGCTGCTGACCGGTATCAGGCGGATGGTCGCCCCGACATCGCGCGCCTTGGCGGCGATGAGGTCGTTGAAGTTTTCGTCGTCGAGCAGGCGGTCGCGGATGCTGCCGAGACTGTACGCTTTCTCGAGCAGGTCCCACTTAGTGACCAGGAAGTGGATGGGACAGCGGCTCTGCTGTGCGATCTCCAGACTGCTTGTCAGGTCGAAGTCAAGGTATCGCTGCCCAGTTGGGCGGCCGGCCATGAGGTCGTTAACGGCCATGCCGTCCAGAAGGACGAGGAGTCCGTGCGCACTTCTCAGCCGGTCGAGCAGTGAGCGGATGCGCCCGTCGGCCGCTGCTTGCGGATTGGTGAGCACGCCGCCCGGATAATCTAGGTAACTGACTCGCAGAGGTTCGAAGTCGGCACCGGAACTCGGCACGGCTACGGAGAAACGCCATTCTTGAACGTCTTGACTGGCTTCGGGCCAGGACTCGTCGGGGTTCGCGATGCGGTTGAAGACCGCGTTCAGGTCAAGAGACGTGTCATGGTCCGTCTTGAGGTAGAACGCAAGGTCTGATCGGCGAATCCGCAATCGGCTGTACAAGCTCGCCATAAAAACGGTCTTGCCCGACCCCGAGGGGCCGAGGGCATGCACGTCGAGGGTTTCCATCATGCCTCCGGACGACAGCGTGCCAAAGCCTTGCCGTCGCGCGACGGCGCTGAGTGAACTGGCTCACGTATGACATGCGGACCATGTCGCTGGGGCCTAGCTGTGTCAATCTCGCCGGAGATACCGACCCCTATAACCGTGGGTTGCCGCGAGGCGTAGTCGACTAGTAACTCAACGTTACTCGGCTCGGTCGACGTGTATACCGCATGGGACCAAAGACCTTGCGGACGCGTTCGTCTTGAGAGGAAAGTGCCCGGGCACTCGGAGCCAGGAAGGTCTGGACAAGGGCGGCGTCCGACTGAGCCCATGGGGGAGCACTCACTTCATGTGCCCGGCGGACGCCGGAAGGGTGGCCCGTGCCGCGGGCAGCCGAGCATCAGCCGGCCAATGGCTCCACCGGACCGGTGTTGATTGTTATTCCATAGGGGGAATCTGCCATGGCCGGTGTTCCGCAGATCTGTCAATCCTGCCGGCATTTCCGCCCCGGAGTGCCAACCTCAGCGCAGCTTGTGTCCCTTATCCCACCGGCGTCGCTAAGTGCCGGGCGGGAGGTTCTCGTCAAGCTACGGGAACGGGACCGCAAGCAGCGTGACGACGACTACCGTTTCTTCTACGACCAGCCTCCCGTTACTCAACGCCTTCTGATCCGCCCGGCAGGTCATCCATACTGCGGAGACCGGGAGCTCGAAGGCGTCTGGGAGGATTGCCGACTCAAGGTGAAGAACGATGACTCCTGCAGTCGCTATGCGTCCATTGATGCCACCGTGGATCCGGATGCTGGAAAGTGTGCGACCTGCGCTCACCGCGTGTCGCCCGTGAAAACTGGCATGGTTGAGCGACTCAGTCGACTCGTGAACGAGTTGTCCGAGGTGACGGAGCAACAGGTTGGCAAGCGCATCAGCGAAAGTTGGAACGAAGTCAGGAGGGAC
Organism: Geodermatophilus obscurus; assembly: GCF_900143215.1. GTDB lineage: Bacteria > Actinomycetota > Actinomycetes > Mycobacteriales > Geodermatophilaceae > Geodermatophilus > Geodermatophilus obscurus_A. The sequence goes on from NZ_FRDM01000001.1 coordinate 461,218, forward strand.
CTGGCCAAGAATGCAACATATGAGTTGGAGATCGCCTACGACGGGGTAGGGGTCGTGACCGAGCAACCCCACCAGCTGTCCTGGTGCCGAGAAATTTCCGCGGTCGACTCTAACAGATTCGCGGTCGGCGAGGTAGTCAACGCGGGTGAAGATTGTGCGCGCTGGAGCAAACGCGTGTCTGACGAGTCTCAAAACATCCTCGAGAGGGCGTGGAAAGCAGTCGAGGACGGCAAGAACGCACTGGACGCAGCAACGGCGGCACGACGCCGAGAACTTTCCGACGGCGCCAACGTCTGGGACTCTACCTACACCAACGCACTTCAGGGACTCAAATACGAATACAACGAGGCCGCCGCTAGGTTCATCGAAGATGCGCTACGCGCTCTCGGACTGACCGGCAGTCAGGCCAGCGAATCGGCGAATAATATGCTAAGCGCCCTACTGTCCAGTTCTCCGCGTCCCCACAAAGACGTCCGCGTGCTCGCTGACACCGGTGCCGAGCAGGACCTTGCGCCAAGCTCCCCGCGCATGTCCGGGCCCTCCGCTTCTACCAAGCCGCGACGCGTTGGCTTCCTGGACACCCTGCTGTCCTTGACCGGTGTCGTCCCCCCCTCACTAGTGGCCGCCGAACCAGCACCTCCTCGCCGGGACAGCGACCGAACATCGACGGACATTCGAGCCGACGACGGTTCCACGACGGGTACGGCTTCAACAGCGGCATATCAGATACGTGAAGCCGTGGATCCTGCGCGCGACGGCGCATTCGCTATCTCAGGAGTGCACCGGCACCCGACGCAGGCCGACCTCCTGCTGCAGTTGCAATCACACAACGGGCACGAAGCAATGCTGACAATTGGGCGTATCACTAATGGCCAGCAGGAGTGGCGAGAGGACTGCCTGATCTCATTGGTGGACGCCCGCCTCGTGCAGCATGCGGGAGTGATCAACGGGCATGTTTTTCCCCGTGGCCGATACCCGGTCGGCAAGTGGCAGAAGGCCTACATCCTCATCTCCCGTCAGTTTCCTGCCCGTATCGGATTTACCGTCTCCACCCAAGGCCGGACGGTCCATCTGGACCTCTGGGGACAATGGCTGAGCGAGGCCTGAATGTATTCACAACCGCAGACGCCGCGACCATGCGTGTCGTGCGCCCACCGTAGGGCCGGTCAAGGCTCCCCGGAGCTCGAGACCGATGAGGCGTCAACCGGCTGGCGCGCTGGCCCCTCCTACTACGTCACGCTCCGCCAAGTCGCGGTAGAACGCGACCTCGAACGCGCCGTCTACGACAAGCGATCCACGGCCACGCTGCCCTCCGAACCCCGGGACCACGAGTGGTGCGCGGCTCGATCTCGAGCGGACCAGTACTACTTTTGCGACTGGCTCACCGGGCCGTGCTCATGGCGGCAACCTGCCGACGGCCCCGGCCTCGGCGCGGATAGGGCGGACGTCCCGTCGCACCCCCTAGGCGAGCAATGGCCCGAGGGTCGAGCCACGCAAGAGCCAACGGCCGCTCAAGGGGGCGCGGAGAAGGCCATTGATACCTGGTCAATACCCATCGGCCAGGTCCTGGAGCCACCGCTCGTCATCCGTCCCAGCGTCTCAGGTTTCGACGTGGACTACGACGTCACCCGTACAACTGACCGCTCCCTGAGCCTCAGCCGCAATGCGCTGCTTCAAACTTGTCTCTTATTCGGTGGGCCCGGCGCCGGCAAGACGCACCTGTTCAAGAAGATGCTTGAAAAGGCGTTGACACATGAGCCTACCCCGGGCTGCCTCTTGCTCGATCCCAAAGGCGTCCTCGCCGAGTGGTTGCCAGATTATCTTAGGACCATAGGGCGCCAGGACGACCTGTTGCTGATCAGCCCCAGGGACCGGGATCAGCATTGCAACCTGCTGAACCTCCCTTTGGAACCGGCCCACATCGGTCGCCTCGTCGCCGAGGTTGTTATGGCCGAAGCAGGGCCTATCGAACCCGGGTGGCTTGTTCTGACCGCAGACCTACTCGAGTCAGCCGCTGTCGTCATGGCTGCCGCCGCCCGGCTCCAATTAGCCAAGGCCAAGAGGGATGGGAAGGCCAGCCCCTCTGCAGAACCCGACAGGCTGACCCCCAATACGCTCCTACGGAGCGTCCTACACCAGGTGAATCTGAACATCGGTAAGGACAGGACTGTTCGGTCTTACCTCGCCCACGAATGGGCAAAGCACATCCTTGGGCTACGCCGGTCAAGCGCAGCCGTTGACGCGGACGAAACCCTGGCGGCGGCGAGACTCGACGAGTTTTACACCACCACAGAAGCCAATCAACGCCGTTACGTGCGACAGGCCGTGGAAGCCAGCTTCGGCGAACTCCTCCGAGAGCGCTGGGACTGGCTCAGCCACCCGCAGGCGCCCAACCTGTACGAAGGAATTCACCACAACCACAAGGTCGTCGTCGTTTCCATCGGCCAAGGCAGTCCCGCCTTCCAACGGTCTCTGTGCACGCTTATGAAAGCGGGCTACCAGCAGACGGTCCTCAGTAGCCTCACAGAAGGCGGGACCCAAAGCGGCAGGCGTCGCAAAGGATTTTCGATCCTGGCCTGTGACGAGTACGCCCAAGTGGCCACCGAGGGGCGCTCGGGACTGGTCAGCGACGCATCCTTCTTCTCCCTCTCTCGCGAGGCTGGCTGCATGGCCCTTCTCGCCCTGCAATCACTGGCTACAGGGCGCTCCCGATTCGATCCCACCATCCGAGACCGCTGGGAAGGAATCCTCGGCAACGTCGGGCTCCGCGTCTTCCTCAGGCTCAACGACCTGGAGACCGCCAAGCTCGCATCCGAGTTTGTCGGTCGGCGCAAGACGCTTCGACAAATCGCAACCCGCGGAGTCTCCACCGACGGCACCAGCGTGAGTGAGAGCAGCGTGGTGCTCGAGGCCGAGCTCGCACCCCCCACCGTCTTCACCAACGACTTCGGACGCGGCACAGCTCTGGTTCAGGGCACCGTCGACACCACCAGGCCCAACATCGCCGAATTCGTTCGAGTCCCGGCCTAGCGATGAGTGACCTCCTAGACACCACCACAGCCCAAGCGCCCCAGGCCCCGGAACCGCCACAGCAGACCGAGCCGGCGCAGCCGGTGGTGCCGGTGCAGCCGACCGAGGTGCCCGAGGCAGCGCAGCCGGTGGAGGCGGTGGAGCCGGTGCAGCCGACCGAGGTGGCGGAGGCGGCGCAGCCGGTGGAGGCCGT
>NZ_FRDM01000099.1 GCF_900143215.1 Geodermatophilus obscurus
CGCCCGGTGCTGCTCGTGGAGGCCGACGTGTCCGGCAGCAGCAGCGTCCTCGCCGGCTACCTCGGCGGCACCCGGGCACACGAGCGGGGGCTGGTCGACCTGGCGTTGGCCCACCGCTCCGGGGCGCTGTTCGGCGGCCTGCGGGACAGCTGCACCGCCCTGCCCGGCGCCGACAAATGGCTGTTGCCCGGACTGGTCAGCCCCGCGCAGGCTCCCAGCCTGCGCCCGGTGTGGGACCCGTTGGCCGCCGTCCTGACCGGGCTGGAGCGCGAGGGCATGGACGTCATCGTCGACGCCGGTCGACTGGGCGCCGAGGGCGGACCGGTGCCGCTGCTGCGGCACGCCGACGTGACCTTGTTGCTCACCCGGACCACGTTGCCGGCGATCGCCGCCACCCGGGCCCGCGCCCGCCTGCTGGCCGACGACCTCGCCCAGCAGGGCACCGGCGCCGACGGCTTCGGGCTGCTGCTGGTGGGGGAGGGCCAGCCCTACACCGCCCGGGAGATCACCACCGCCGTCGGTGTGCCGGTGGTCGCTGCGGTCGGCTGGGACCCGGTGCACGCTGAGGCCTACAGCGTGGGCGCAGCGGTGCGGCGTCTGGAGGGCTCGACCCTGACCCGCAGCATCGCCGCCGCGGCCAGCGCCATCGGGCAGCTGGCCGCCGACCGACGCAGCCGGCTGGCCCCAGGCGCACTCGTCGGTCAGGAAGGACCGGTCCGTGCCTGAGCCCACGCCTCCCGCAGCGCGGCCCGATCTGGCCGACCTGCCGCTGTTCGCCGGCTCACCGCCCGACGTCCACGCGGGTCCGTCCCCGGCGGCCCCGTCCCCAGCGGCCCCGTCCCCGGCGGCTCGGCCGCCAACCGCACCGCGCCCGCCGGCCTGGGCGCTGGCCGGAGCGCAGCCCACCGCCGGCGCCGCCGCCCCCGCCCCACCCGCGGCCGACCCGTCGAGCCGGCGCACCGGCTCACGCGCGCACGGCGCCGGCGACATCGACTGGGCGCTGGTACGCGCCTTCCGCACCCAGGCCGCCGAACGGCTCTCCGGCGCACTGCGCGACCGCGACGGCATGGACGAGGCCTCGCAGCGGGAGCTGGGCCGCAGCCTCGTGCAGGAGCTGCTGCGCGAGTACACCGAGGACACCCTGGCCACCGGCGCGGCGACCATCACCCCCGACCAGCAGCAGCAGCTGGTCACCGCCGTCTTCGACAGCCTGTTCGGGCTGGGTCGGCTGCAGCCGCTGGTCGACGACGACGACGTGGAGAACATCGAGATCAACGGCTACGACAACGTGCTGCTGCAGTACAGCGACGGCCGCCTGCAGCCGGGCCCGCCGGTCGCCGACAGCGACGAGGAGCTCATCGAGTTCCTGCAGTTCCTGGCCAGCCGGTCCCAGGCCAACG
>NZ_FRDM01000065.1 GCF_900143215.1 Geodermatophilus obscurus
CGCGCCGTCGTGCTCCCGGCAGATCGACGGCTCCGGCTTCGTCTACGCCCGGGAGCGGGTGATGACCAACGCGCACGTGCTCGCCGGCGTCAGCGACCCGGTCGTGGCCGCGGAGGGCGAGGAGTACGCCGCCGTCCCGGTGTACGTGGACGAGGCGACCGACGTCGCGGTGCTCGCCGTCCCCGGGCTGCCGCAGATCCCGCTGACCTTCTCCCCGGAGCCCGCCGACTCCGGGGACGACGCGATCATCATGGGCTACCCCGGTGGCGGTGGGTTGTTCGTCGGGCCGGCACGGGTGCGCGACCACACCGACATCAGCGGCCCGGACTTCCGCAACGAGGAGACCGTGGTCCGCGACGTCTACGCGCTCTACGGCGAAGTGCGCGCGGGCAACTCCGGCGGCCCGCTGTTCGACCCGCAGGGACACGTGCTCGGCGTCGTCTTCGCCTCGGCCATCGACGACCCGCTCACCGGCTACGCCCTCACCTACGAGCAGGTCGAGGGTGCCGCCGCCACCGGCCAGGCCTCGTCGTCCCCGGTGGCCACCGGCGCCTGCGAATGAAGGACCCCGTCCTCCCCACCCCTCGCGAGCTCGGGGCGGTGCCCTGGACGGGGCCGACCTCACGCGCGTGACCAGGCGGCCAGGGCCGCGTTGACCTCCTCGGGTACCTCCTCGTGCGGGAAGTGCCCGACGCCGGGCAGCTCCTGCCACTCGTAGGCGCCGGCCACGTAGCGGCCCGACCCGCGGGCGGACGACGGCAGCACGCAGGGGTCGAGCACGCCGTGCAGCTGCAGCGTCGGCGCGGTCACCGGAGCGGCCATCCGGCGGGCGTAGCGCAGCCCGTCTGGGCGCAGCTGGGAGCGGCCGGCCCAGCGGAAGTACTCCATCGAGCCGTAGGCCGCCTGCGGGATGCGGGCGGCCGACCGGTACCGGGACACCGCCTCGGCGAAGCCTGCGGTGGCGGTCCACGCGGGCCCGGCCCAGCGGCGCATGAGGTCGGCCACCGGGTCGTCGTCGGCCCGGGTCAGCCGCCGCTCGGGCAGGCGGGGCAGCTGGAAGCCGAGGATGTGGCGCAGCGCCTTCCGCTGCGCCCGGTCGGCCAGCGCGGCGCGCAGCTGCCGCGGGTGCGCCATGGAGAGCACGGCCAGCCGACGGACGCTGCGGGGGTGCAGCGCGGCCATCGTCCAGGCCACCAGCCCGCCCCAGTCGTGCCCGACCACGACGGCGTCGCGCTCGCCCAGCGCGCGGACCAGCGCGGCGACGTCGGCGGCCGCGGTCGGCAGGTCGTAGCCGCGCGGGGGCTTGTCGCTGCCGCCGTAACCGCGCAGGTCGGGCGCGACGGCGCGGAAGCCGGCCGCGGCCAGGGCCGGCAGCTGTGCCCGCCAGGCCCACCAGAACTCGGGGAACCCGTGCAGCAGCAGCACCAGTGGGCCCTCGCCGACCTCGGCGACGTGCAGCCGGACGCCGTTGGCCGACAGGTCGCGGTGCGTCCAGGGGCCGGGGAGCAGGACGCTGGTGGCGTCCGGCCGCTCCGTGTCGGGTGTGCTCACCGGAGCGGGCGCGCGGGCGCGCCCGCTCAGACGGTGTAGTTCTCGCTGCCGCGCAGCTGCACGCGGCCGTTGCTGACGGTCGGCACCTCCCGGCGACGCTGGCCGGGCGCCTCCCGGTGGATGACCTCGGGGAGGTCGCGCAGCGTCTCGATCGTCCGCTCGGGCTTCTCGATCTTCTTCAACGACCGGCGGCCCACCAGGGCGGCGATGCCGGCCAGGAGCAGCAGCAGCAGCCAGACGATCAGGTAGGAGATCCAGCGCTCCAGCCCCAGCCAGGTGAGGAACTCGGCGATGGTGACGAACAGGAAGATGCCGGAGAAGGCGAGCAGGACGGCGGCGGCGCCGAAGGCCCCGGCTCCGATCCCGGCCTTCTTCGCCGACTTCCCGACCTCGGCCTTGGCCAGCTCGATCTCGCTGCGGATCAGCGTCGAGACGTCGGCCATGGCGCTCTGCACCAGGGCGCCGATGGACGGCTCCTCCGCGCGGGTGGTGCTCCGTGCCCCGGACGGGTTCGACGATGCGCTGTGGGCCACGAGGGGCACCTCCTGGGGTCGACGGGCGGCTACCGGGCCGCCCGACGCGAGCGGACCCACCTGGGGAGATCGTGCCCCATGATCACCGTGTGCGCGCCCCGGCCTCCCGCGCACGAGCGCGGGAGGCCAGGACGGCGACCCCTGTGGAGACCGCTGGCCCCGTCCAGAGGCTCGCCGCGAGCTCGCGAGCGGTGAGGAGGGCGGGTCCTCTTACGGGTGGCGGGGGGCAGGGGGTCCTCTGTCAGTCCTCCGAGGAGGACGCCGGCAGCTTGTCCTTGATCAGGTTCATCACCGACGAGTCGGTGAGCGTCGTGACGTCACCGAGCTCGCGGTTCTCGGCGATGTCCCTCAGCAGCCGGCGCATGATCTTGCCGGAGCGGGTCTTGGGCAGCTCCTGCACGACCATGATCTGGCGCGGCTTGGCGATCGGGCCGATGTCCTTGGCCACGTGGGTGCGCAGCTGCTGGACCAGCTCGTCGCCCGAGTCCTCGGCGCTCCCGCGCAGGATGACGAAGGCCACGATGCCCTGGCCGGTGGTCGGGTCGCTGGCGCCGACGACCGCCGCCTCGGCCACTGCCGGGTGCGCGACCAGGGAGGACTCCACCTCGGTGGTGGAGATCCGGTGGCCGGAGACGTTCATCACGTCGTCCACCCGGCCGAGCAGCCAGATGTCGCCGTCGGCGTCCTTCTTCGCGCCGTCCCCGGCGAAGTAGACGTTCTTGCCGAACCGCGACCAGTAGGTGTCGACGTAGCGGTCGTCGTCGCCCCAGATGGTGCGCAGCATCGACGGCCACGGCTCGGTGAGGACCAGCAGGCCGGTGGCGTCGTCGCCGAGCTCGTTGCCCTCGTCGTCGACGACCAAGGCCTTGATGCCGGGGAACGGCGTCTGCGCCGAGCCGGGCTTGAGGTCCGTGACGCCGGGCAGTGGGTTGATCATGTGGGCACCGGTCTCGGTCTGCCACCAGGTGTCCACGATCGGGCAGCGGCCGCCGCCGATGTTCTTGTGGTACCAGAGCCAGGCCTCGGGGTTGATCGGCTCACCCACCGAGCCGAGCAGCCGCAGCGAGGACAGGTCGAACTTGGCCGGGATGTCCTCGCCCCACTTCATGAAGGTGCGGATCACCGTGGGGGCCGTGTACATGATCGTGACCTTGTACTTTTCGATGAGCTCGAACCAGCGACCGCGGTGCGGGGTCTCCGGGGTGCCCTCGTACATGATCGAGGTGGCCCGGTTGGCCAGCGGTCCGTAGACGATGTAGCTGTGGCCGGTGACCCAGCCGATGTCGGCCGAGGTCCAGAAGACGTCGGTGTCGGCCTTGAGGTCGAAGGACGCCCAGTGCGTGTAGGCGACCTGGGTCAGGTAGCCGCCGCTGGTGTGCAGGATGCCCTTCGGTGATGCCGTCGTCCCCGACGTGTACATGATGTAGAGCGGGTGCTCGGCGTCGAACGCCTCGGCCGTGTGCTCGGTCGACTGCCGGTCGACGACGTCGTGCCACCACAGGTCGCGGCCCTCGGTCCACTCGACGTCCTGCTCGGTCCGCCGGACGACGAGCACGTTGCGGACGCTGTCGGTGCGGCCGACCGCCTCGTCCACCGCCGGCTTGAGCGCACTCGGCGAGCCACGCCGGTAGCCGCCGTCGGAGGTGACCACGACGACAGCGCCGGAGTCGGTGATCCGGCTGGCCAGCGCGTCGCTGGAGAAGCCGCCGAACACCACCATGTGGACGGCGCCGATGCGGGCGCAGGCCAGCATCGCGACGACCGCCTCCGGGATCATCGGCATGTAGATGGCGACCCGGTCGCCGGCCTGCACGCCCAGCTCCAGCAGCGCGTTCGCGGCCTTGCAGACCTCGTCCTTGAGCTGGGCGTAGGTGATCGTGCGGGTGTCGCCCGGCTCGCCCTCCCAGTGGTAGGCGACCTGCTCGCCATGACCGGACTCCACGTGCCGGTCGACGCAGTTGTAGGCGACGTTGAGCTTGCCGCCGACGAACCACTTCGCGAACGGCGGGTTGCTCCAGTCCAGGACCTCGTCCCACTTCTGTGACCAGCTCAGGCGCTCGGCTGCCTCGGCCCAGAAGCCCAGCCGGTCCTGCGCGGCCCGCTCGTAGACGTCGGGGCCCACGTTGGCCTGTGCTGCCAGCTGCTCCGGCGCCGGGAACCGGCGGCCCTCCAGCTCGGTCGACTCGCTCATGCGACTCCTCCTGCTCCGTGGCGTCGTCGTCGGCGCCTGTCCTGTGTCCGGTCGTCGCGGTCGGCATGCGGCGTCGCGGCACCGACGCGACGCAGCGTGCTCTCCGCCACACCGTATGGCCCACGACGCATTCCGTCTGCCCGGCGCAACGTCGGCGCAGCGGGGCGCGTGGTCCGGTTCGCGGTCGGCGGCCAGACTGGCGAGGTGGCGGCGGGTGTGCAGGCGGCGGTGGCCGCCCGGGTGCCGGGTGCGGCGGCGCTCGGCCTGCTGGCGCCCCCGTCCGCGGTCGCCGTCCCGGCCGTGCTGCTGGCCGACGTCGACTGGACGAGCGCGCGGCTGGCCGCGCTCGGGGCGCGGTACGCCTCTGACGACCGGCGGGTGCTGGCCACCGTGTGGTGGTACTCGGCGTCCTCGGTGCTGCTCACCCCGGCACTGGCCGGGCTGGCCACCGGGCTGCCGCTGTCGGCGCGGCTGGCCGACACCTCGGTGGCCCTGCTCGCGGGCGGGACGCCGATCGCCGCCACGTCGTCGGCACCGGGCACGGACACCGCCGCGGAGCTGCGGGGGAGCCTCTCCGCGGTGGTCGACGCCGTGGCCGCGGCCGGCGGCATGCGCGCGCGGCCGCTCTGGGCGATCGCCGCCGACTCGCTGGCCAACCGGCTGCTCGCCCTGGGCCGGGCGCTCGGGCAGGAGCGGCGGGGGACCGCGCTGGCCGCGCCGCTGGCGGCCGCCGTCGGGCCGCCGCTCCCGGTGCCCCGCTACGTCGACGTCGCCGGCGTCCGCTTCACCCGACGGGTGTCGTGCTGCCTGCTCTACCGGCTGCCGCCCGAGCCGCTGTGCACCTCCTGCCCGCGCCGGCCCGCCGCCGAGCGGGAGGTCCTGCTCGAGGACACCGCCGCGCGGATGCGCTGACCGGCCGGCCGGACGCTCCGCCGGCGCCGGTACCCGGACGCCCGGCCCGCGGCCGCCGGCTCCGCCTCGTGGCCGCTACGGCAGGAACAGCATCGTGTCGCCGAACTCGTGCCACAGGTACCCACTCGCGGCGGCCCGGGCGTAGGCCTCGTCCACCAGCTCGCGCCCGGCCACCGCCTCGAGCAGCAGCAGGTGGCTGGCGTCGGGTGCGTGCAGCCCGGTGAGCAGGCCGGTGACGGCGCGGGCCGGGCGGTCGGGGCCCAGCACGAGGTCGGTCCAGCCGGCGGCGGGGCGGGTGACGCCGTCCTCGCCGGTCGCGGTCTCCAGCGCGCGGGTGACCGTCGTCCCGACGGCGACCACCCGGCGGCCGGCCTCCCGCGTGGCGTCGACCAGCCGGGCGGTGACCTCGGGCACCCGGTAGCGCTCCGCCATCGGCGGCTCGTGCAACTCGGGGCTGGAGACGCCGGCGTGCAGCACCACCGGGACGACGGGGACCCCGCGGGCCATCAGCCGCACCAGCACCCGGTCGGTGAACGGCCGCCCGGCGCTGGCGTTCTCCGCGCTGCCGGGCTCGGTGGCGTAGACGTTCTGCGCGTCGGCCAGCGGGACGGCGGCGCCGAGGTGGCCGTAGCGGATGGGTGTGCCGTGCCGCCGCAGGAGTTCGGCCGCCGGGACGTCCGGGTCGGGGCGGGCCCGCCACAGCCGAGATGCCCGCGCCGGGTCGGGGAAGCCCTCGAGCAGCCGCAGCCGGACCCCGCCGGGCAGGTCGAGCACCGTGCCGGGTTCCACCCCGCGGTCCGGGCCGTCGTTGTCCGGGCGGCGCAGTTCCACGACCCAGTCGCCGTCGTCCAGCGTGGTCGACACGTGCAGCGGGGCGCGGATGCCGTCGGCCCGCCGGACGTCGAGGCGCGCGGGCAGCGTGGCCGAGGTGTTGACGACGAGGTCACCGGGCTCGAGCAGCTCGGGCAGGTCGCGGAAGGTCGTCTCGGTGATCCCGCCGGGTCGGACCGCCATCAGCCGGACGCCGTCGCGGGCCAGGCCCCGGCGCTCCGGCGGCGCGCTGGCCTCGGCACCCATGGCGAAGGTGGTCATCGGCCGGCCTCCGCCGGGACGGCGAGGTCCGCGGCGCGGTAGCGGCCGCTGGGAAGAGCCTCGTCCGCCAGCCGCAGCAGGGCCGGGACGACGGCCGCCGGCTCCGGCAGCCCGGTCGCGTCGGGGTCGGCCGCGCGGTGCATGTCGGTGGCCATGTCGCCGGGGTCGACGGCGTACACCCGCAGGCCGGGGTGCTCGGCGGCGAGGACGGCGGTCAGCTGGTCCAGCGCGGCCTTGCTCGCGCCGTAGCCGCCCCAGCCCTCGTAGGCCTCGACCGCGGCGTCGCTGCTGATGTCGAGCACGACCCCGCCGGACCGCTCGAGCGCCGGCAGCACCGCCTGGAGCAGCGCGAGCGGGGCGACGGTGTTCACCGCCAGCACCCGCTCGAGGGCCGCGGGCGGCAGGGCGGCCAGCCGGGGGAGCGGGGTGGGGCCGAGCTCGCTGGCGTTGTTGACCAGCAGGTCGAGCCGGTCACCGACGGCGGCGGCGAGCGCGGCGCGGTGGGCGGGGTCGGCGACGTCGCCGGGCACGGCAGTGACCAGGTCCGGACGGGGCAGCGCGGCGACGCCGGCTGCCAGCCGGTCGGGGTCGCGGCCGTCGACGACGAGCCGCCAGCCGCGGCGGTTCAGCGCCTCGGTGAGAGCGGCGCCGAGGCCACGGGAGGCGCCGGTGACGAGTGCGGTGGGAGGTGTCATGGCGCTACGGTCGGACCTGAAGTCGACTTGAGGTCAAGGGGAGGCGCCGTGGACGGGCTGCTGACGATCGGGCAGGTGGCCGAGCGGTCGGGGATGGCCGTCTCCGCGCTGCGCTACTACGAGGCGCAGGGCCTGGTCGCCGCCACCCGGACGGCCGGCGGCGCCCGGCGCTTCCCGCGCAGCGTGCTGCGCCGGCTGGCGTTCGTCCGCGCCGCGCAGAACGTCGGGCTCACGCTGCCGGAGATCCGCGAGGCGCTGGCCACGCTGCCGGACGGGCGGACGCCGTCGGGCCGCGACTGGGCCCGGCTCTCGGAGTCCTGGCGGGAGCGGCTCGACGAGCGGATCGCGGCGCTGGTGCAGCTGCGGGACGGGCTGTCGTCCTGCATCGGCTGCGGTTGCCTGTCGCTGACCCGGTGCGGCCTCTACAACCCCGGCGACGTCGCCGGCAGGGAGGGGCCGGGTGCGCGCCGGCTGTCCCCGGCTCTGCGGCGGGTGCCGCCGACCTCCAACGCCGGGTGACCCCTGCGACCGACGCCGGGTGGTCGTCCCGGTGTCGCACGCCCCGCGGCTGCGGGAGAGGATCGCGGCGTGACGGTGATGCCGGCTGCGTTCCTCGGCCACGGCAACCCGATGAACGCCCTCGAGGACAACCGCTACACGCGGGCCTGGCGCGCGTTCGGCCGGGCCGTGCCCCGGCCGCGGGCGATCCTCGTCGTCTCGGCGCACTGGTACCTGCACGCCACCGCGATGACCGCGATGCCCCGGCCGCGCACCCTGCACGACTTCTACGGTTTCCCGCGCGAGCTCTACGACGTCGACTACGGGGCGCCCGGGCTGCCCGAGCTGTACGAGGAGGTCGCCGACGTCGTCCACCCGACGGAGGTCGGCGCCGACCTCGACAGCTGGGGCATCGACCACGGCGCCTGGTCGGTGCTGCGGCACGCCTTCCCGGACGCCGACGTGCCGGTGGTGCAGCTGTCGGTCAACGCGCTCGAACCGGCCGAGCACCACCTGCGCCTGGGCGCCGCGCTCGCCCCGCTGCGGGAGGACGGCGTGCTGGTGATCGGCAGCGGCAACGTCGTCCACAACCTGGCCGCGGTGAGCCGCACGATGCCCGACAGCGGGTTCGACTGGGCCCGTCGCTTCGACGAGCGGGTGCGCGAGCTGATGCAGGAGCGGCCGGCCGAGGTCGCAGCCCTCGACGGGCACCCGGACGCCGGCCTCGCCGTCCCCACCCCCGACCACCTGCTGCCGCTGCTCTACGTCGCCGGGATCGCGGGGGCGACCGGCACGACGGCCGAGCTGCTGGTCGACGGGTTCACCGACGGCTCGCTGTCGATGGCCTCCTACACCGTCGGCATGACGCCTCCCGCGGTCGTCGACGTCGCCTGACCGGTGCCTACCCGGCGGCCGCGGGCGGTTCAGCGGTCCCGGCGTCGCTGATCCGCGGGAAGGGCCGCGTGGAGAACACCACCTCGACCGGCAGGCCGAAGAACTCGGCGATGCGCAGCGCCAGGTGCAGGCTGGGGTTGTACTCGCCGCGCTCCAGGTAGCCGACGGTCTGGTAGTGGACGCCGAGTGCGTCGGCCAGCTCCCGCCGGGTGACGCCCTGCTCGGCGCGCAGCAGCGCGATGCGGTTGTGGACGGCGTCCCCGCCGGCCCGGTCACTGCTCACGCCTCCTCCTCTCCGGTGCCCGCCGGCCGCGTCCGCGGCGCTGCCGTGTCCTGGGCCGAGCTCGCCCGCTGGCTCATCTCACCCACTGGCTCATCTCACCCACTGGCCGGCCGTGTCGCGGGCGGCGGCGACCTGGGAGCCGGACTGCCGCCGGGTCATCCGGCGCAGCACCACCGGGGTGACCAGCAGGCCCGCGACGGCCCAGACGGTGAGCACCACGGCGACCTGTCCGGTCCGCCAGGAGCCGCCGAGCTCCAGGGCGGCGGCCGAGTCGGGCAGGAACGCCGACCGCATGCCCAGCCCGAGCCAGTAGACCGGGAAGACCTGCGCGACCGCCTGCAGCCAGCCCCACAGCGCCTGCACCGGGACGAAGATCCCGGAGACGGCGGTCAGGAGGAGTACCGGCGTCATCCCCCAGGTGCTCACCTTCTGCACGTTGGGCACGACCGAACCCAGGACCATCCCGATGGGGAGTGTGGCCAGCAGGCCCAGCGTCAGCACCCATGCGACGGTGACCCAGCCGCCGGCGCCGGAGGGCATCACGTCGAACAGCAGCGCGCTGGGCACCAGGACCACCAGCAGGAGCGGCAGCAGGCTCAGCGAGTGGTACACGAGCTGTCCGGTGACGTAGCCCTCCATCCCGTGGGGAAGCGCCTTGTGGCGCAGCAGCGTGCCGTCCTCTCGCTCCATCGCCAGCGCGAACGCCGGTCCGATGATGACGCCGAACGCCACGAGGGCGCCGAGGATGCTCGGCAGGGCGACGGTCGGGTAGGACAGCGTCAGGGATGCCCCGCTGACCTCGTTGTCGCGGTTGAACCACAGGTAGGCCAGCGTGCCGACGCCCATGAACAGGTAGAAGCTCTGGTCTTGCGTGCTGCGCAGGCTCAGCAGGAACTCCGTCCAGCCTCGGCGCGCACCGAGCCGGACGGCGTGCGGGGTGACGGTCACCGGATCTCCTCCAGCTGGGGTCGGACGCCCGCCTCGTGCCGGGCGACCATGGCGATGTAGGTGTCCTCCAGGCCGGCGCGCCGGACCTCGAGGTCGGCGACGTCGTCGCCGTACTGCTCGAACAGCCGCCGCACGAAGGGGGTCGGCTCCTCGGTCGCGTGCACGAAGCGCTCGCCGTGCCGGGTCCAGCGCACCTCGCTGGTGGCGGCCACCTGCCGGTTCAGCGCCTCGGCGCTGCCGTCGGCGACGATCCGGCCGCCCGCGAGGACGAGGATCCGGTCGGCCAGCCGCTCGGCCTCGCCGAGGTCGTGCGTGGTCAGCAGGATGCTGGTGCCCTCCAGGTCGGAGAGCCGGTGCACCAGGTCGTGGAAGTCCCGTCGGGCCTGCGGGTCGAACCCGGCGGTCGGCTCGTCGAGGAAGAGCAGCTCCGGCCGGCCGACGATGCCGACCGCCACGTCCAACCGCCGCCGTCGTCCGCCGGAGAGGGTGGCGATCTTGCGGTCGGCGTCGTCGGTCAGGCCGACTGTGTCGAGCAGCCAGTCGACGTCGTACGGGCGCGGGTGCCCGGGTGTGGCGTAGGGGCGGTAGTAGCCGCCGAGCTGGGTGAGCAGCCGGCGCGGCGTCCAGCGGGGGTGGTCGCGCCACGACTGCAGCACGATGCCGACCCGCGCCCGCCAGGCGTCATCGGCCCGCGACGGTTCGGTGCCGAGCACCCGCACGTCGCCGGCCGACGGCAGCCGGAAGCCCTCCAGGACCTCGATGGTGGTCGTCTTGCCCGCCCCGTTCGGGCCGAGCAGGCAGATCACCTCACCGGCGTGGACGTCGAGGTCGACGCCGGTGAGGACGTCGTGACTCCCGTAGCTCATCCGCAGGCCGCGGACCCGCACGACCGGTTGCTCCGACACGCTCCGGGTCATCGCGCCTCCTCGATGTCTTGCCGGTGTGGTGATAATAGGTGTACTACATCGGCAGTACCAGTACTCGCGGTGCGGACGACGGGAGCTCGGGATGGTCTCGCGGACGGCGCTCCCCTCGACGCTGCGCTGGCTGGCGCTGGTCGTCCCGCTCGTCGACGTCGCGCTGGTCGTGTCCGGGGTGCTGTCGCTCCGGACCGGCGTCGTCGTGGCGCTGGTGCTGGAGGCACTCCTCGCCGTCGTCCTGGTCGTCGAGGCGACCGCCTTCCGCCGGGCGTACCGGGCGACCCGGCACCGTGGTGCTGGCCGCCGCGCGGGTCTCGCGGCCGGAGCGGAGGCCGTCTGGCCACCGCTGGTCCTCCGGCTGGTCCGCGCCGAGGCCGGGGTGGTCCGGGCGCTGTGGTGGGCCGTCCGGCGTCGCTCGGCGGTCGGGCCGGACGACCTGCCGGTGCCCTACGCCGGCCGCTTCGGCCTGGTCCTCGGCGCGGTGACCGCCCTCGGCGTGCTGGAGACCGCGGTCGTCCACGTGCTGCTCCCGTGGGAGACGGCGCGGTGGGTCCTGCTGGCCGTGTCGGTGTACGCCCTGTTCTGGGTGCTCGGCTGGGGGCTGTCGCTGTTCCAGCACCCGCACGTCCTCCGCGACGGCGAGCTGGTGCTGCGGTCCGGGCACCTGCGCTCGATCGCCGTCCCGCTGGCCGGCCTGGTCTCGGTCCGGCGCAGCGCGGAGTCCGAGCACGGGCGGACGCTCGTCCGTGACGGGGACCGGCTGGTGCTGTCGGTCATGGGCGACACGAACGTGGAACTGCGCGTCGACGCGCCGGTGCACGTGGACGGGCAGGACGAGCCGGGGGCGCGCATCGCCTTCTGGGCCGACGACCCGCAGGCGGTGGTCCGGCTGCTCCGCGACCGGGCCGTCCCGGCCGGCCGGCCGCTGACGTTCCCGTGGGAACGTCGGACACGGGACCGCACCACCTCGCCGGTGGGGCCTTCAGGCGTTCCCGCGGAACGTCGGCTCCTCGGTGTCGTTGCCGTGAGGGTGTCCGTGACCTGCGGTTCCGTCGCCCCTGCGCCCTAGTCTCCGTACGGGTGTTCGAGGAGGAGGGGCTGTGGCGGAGGAGTGCGAGGGCGGCGAGCTGCCGCTGGAGGAGCTGGCGCGGCGGATCACCGGTGGAGCGGTCCGGTTGGCCGCGGCCACCGCGGCGTGGCTGGTGCTGGTCGCGGAGTTCGACCGACGCGGTGGGTGGGGCGCGGTCGGCATCCGGTCGTGTGCGCACTGGCTGGCGTGGCAGTGCGGCCTCTCACCTGGCGCGGCCAGAGAACACGTCCGGGTGGCCCGCGCCCTGACCACGCTGCCGCACACGTCGGCGTCCTTCGCCGCCGGGCGGCTGTCCTACGCCAAGGTGCGCGCGCTGACCCGGGTGGCCGACCCGGCCACCGAGGCGGCGCTGCTGGAGCTGGCGCACGAGCTCACCGCCTCGCAGCTGGAGCGGGTGGTCCGCCAGTGGCGCCGGTCGGACGCCGTCGATGGCGCCACCGTGGCCGCCAGGCGGCGCTTCGACACCTGGTGGGACGACGACGGGATGCTGCACGTGCGTCTGTGCCTGGCAGCGGAGGAGGGGGCGCAGTTCCTGGCCGGGGTGGACTCGATCGCCGAGCGGACCGCCCGCCGCGAGCGAGCCGAGACGAAGGCAGCGGTCGCAGGGTCGGCTCAGCCCGCCGGTCCCGGTCAGGACGAGCACGACGAGGTGGCCGCGGCGCGCGGCCGGACGACGGCACGGCGGTGTGCAGCGGTCGCGCAGCTGGCACCCGCTGCCGCCGACGCCGACCGCCGGGCCGGGGACCCGCCACGCCGCGAGGTCGTCGTGCACGCCGACGCCGCGGTGATCGCCGACGACGCCGCCGCCGGTCGCGCCCACCTGGAGGGCGGCCCGGCACTGCACCCCGCCCAGGTCCGGCGGATGCTCTGCGAGGCCACGGTGGTGACCATGCTGGCGCGCGGCCGGGAACCCCTGGCCGTCGGCCGCACCCGGCGGTTCGCGACCCGGGCACAGCGCCGGGCGCTGCACCGGCGCGACGGCGGCTGCGCCCGCCCCGGCTGCGCGGAGACCCGGATCGAGCGGCTGCACGCCCACCACCTGCGGCACTGGCTGCACGGCGGAGCCACCGACGTGTCGAACATGGTGCTGCTGTGCGACGTCGACCACGGCCTGGCGCACGACCTGAACCTGGTGATGACCCGGCGCGACGGCCGGCTGGTCGTCACCACCCCCGACGGCCGACGCGTGTGGGGCGCGGCCGACGCAGCCTTCCGCCACGGGGTCGCCGGTCCGTCGTCGCAGGCCGGCGACGCCTCCCTCGCCGGTGTGCAGCCGCTCGACACCGCCGTCGGGCGACGTCCCGCACCGGTCACCGCCGCGGACGAGGTCGGGGCGACACCCACCGCGTCGATCACCCGGCTGCTCTTCCCCGACAGGGCGCCTGACCTGCCCGACGCGATGCACGTCAACGGCGAACCGATGGACCTGGCCTACGTGGTCGGCGTCCTGCTGGCCAACCGCGACCTGGAACGCCGCTTCGCCGCCGAGAACGCGGAGGACACCGGGAGGCTGGTCGCCGTGGCCTGAGACGTGCGCCGGCGAGGCGTTCCCGCGGGAACGCCCGGTGACCGGCAGGGCCCGTCCTGGATCCCCGCCCGCTAGGTTCCGGACGTGGCCGAGGAGCTACCTGCACGGGATCGAGGCGCCCAGGAGGTCGAGATCTCGCTGCCGTTCACCGGGCGGTGGCTGGTCGAGAACAGCCCGGCGCGAAGGGTCCCGAGCCACGGGACCGATCTCTTCGGCGAGCGCTACGCCATCGACTTCGTCGGCGTGGACGACCGCCACCGGACGGCCGGCACCCGTGATTGGCGGACCCTCCTCGCCACCGAGCCGCCGGAGCGCTTCGTCGCCTTCGGCCGGCCCGTCCTGGCCCCGGGCGACGGCACCGTCGTCCACGTGCACGACGCCGAGCCCGACCACGAGGCACGACGGTCACAGCTGGCGCTGGTCCCGTACGCGCTGGGCCAGGCCGGCCGGCTCCGCCGGGGTGCGGGCGCTGTGGCGGGGAACCACGTGGTCGTCCACCTGATCGAGAGCGGCACCTTCGTCCTCCTGGCGCACCTGCAGCTGGACTCGGTGCGCGTCTCGCCCGGCCAGGAGGTGCTGGACGGCCAGCAGATCGCGCGGTGCGGCAACTCCGGCAACTCGACCCAGCCGCACGTGCACCTGCAGGTCATGGACGGCGCGGACCCGTTCGTCGCCCGCGGCGTGCCCATGACCTTCCGGCACTTCCGCGAGTGGCCGGCCCGGACCGGGCAACCCCAGGTCAGAGGACGGGGGATGCCAGGTGAGGGAGCGGTGGTCGAGCCGGTGGCCGCCCCTCGATGACGCGGCTCGCAGCCGGCTGACGCGGCGTTCCCGGCGGGAACGCCGGGCGGGTCCGGGGGCGTCAGCGCAGGTGAGCAAGCCCTGCGGTCAGC
>NZ_FRDM01000008.1 GCF_900143215.1 Geodermatophilus obscurus
CCGCGTAGACGGCCCGTCCCTGAGATGCGCCACCGGAGCGAAGCCCCTCCGACCCGACCTGATCCTCCCCGCGAGGAGGCGATAGAGAGATGAGCCCGGCTCCCCAGCCGCCCGGCCGGTCACCGCCGGACCGAGTCACGCCGTAGTTCGTTCCTCCTTCCCGCGGCCGGTCATCCTGCCGCCGAGCCCTTGCACGTCCAGGTCGTTCGTCCTCGCCGCTGCGCGGCTGCGGGCGCTCCACCTGGACCTGCAGCGGGATCGACGGCCCAAGGCCAACTACGCGGGAATCCAGCACCACCGCTCTAGACAGCGGCCCCCGTCTTCATAGAGAGCGGCCCACCTAGGGACAGAGGGACGCGAAGGCTGCGAGCAGGGACATCCGGGGCGCGGGGCGCTGACGACTACGGAAGCCGCCGGAGGCGCTGTGGGTCACGACTCGTCGTTCTGGCGTCCACGGACGGCTCGGTCCCGGACGGACGAGGCCGCCTCCGCCGGACCGTGGTGGGGCGCGCAGCTAGGTAGTCGCGTAGAGCCGAGTAATCGCATCGACCAGATCGCCCAGGCCGTTGGGGGGGTGGTCGCGCCACCAGGCGAGTCTGACGGGGATGCGGGGGCCGTCCTTGATGGGCCGGTAGGCCACCCCGGGGCGCAGGTGGTGGTGCGCAGTGGCCTCGGCGGTGGTTCCCACGCCACGCCCGGCGGCGATGGCGTCGAGCCAGCCGTCGACGTCGGTGGATTCGATGAACTGGGGCGGATGGTCGGCGCCGTGCCACAGCTGGCCGCTGGTGGTCCCGACCCGGGGATCGATGATCACGGTGCGGTCGGCGATCTCGGCCATGCTCAGCTGGCGCCGTCGCGACCACTGCGGGTCATCGGAGGCGAAGGCAACCAGCCGGCGTTCCAACCCCACCACCAGGGAGTCGAATCGCTTCTCATCGACCGGTCGCCGCACGATCGCCACATCGCACCGGCCCTCGGCCAGGCCCGCGGTGGGCGAGTTGTGCCGGACCAGCTCCAGCTCAAGCGCATCATGGCACTGAGCCCAGTCCCGGTGCAGGCGCGCGGTGTGCCGCCCGAGCGCCGCCCACGCGTACCCCAGCCGCAGGACGTCGTGGCGCGAGGTCAGGAACTCGGTGAACCTCTCCGCCTCAGCCAGCACCCTCCGGGCATACGGCAAGACCTGTTGTCCGGTGCTGGTGAGCTCGCACCCTCGCGGCACCCGCCGCAACAGCCGGTCCCCGACGGTCTTCTCCAGGCCCGCGATGGTGCGCGAGACCGCCGCCTGCGAGACGTACAACTGCGCGGCGGCCTCGGTGAACGACCCCGCCTCCGCGGCGGTGACGAAGAACCGCAGCTCTCGGAGACCCCACTCCATAATCCGAGCGTATGGCAGGGCAAAAACATGCACTAGGGTCATGCAGGGCCGCGACCCTACCGTGGGCGTATGGACATCCTCGACACCGCAGAACGCGCGCACAACACGCCTGTCGGCGGCCAGCAGCTCTCTGCTGCCACGGCGACCTCGCGTCAGCGCGGTGCCGGCATCGCGCTGATGCTCGCCAGCTCGGCGTCGAACCAGACCGGCGCCGCCCTGGGTGCGTTGGCGTTCCCGACCATCGGTCCGGTCGGCGTGGTCGCGGTCCGCCAGTTCGTCACCGCCCTCGTCCTGACGCCGATCGTGCGCCCGAAGCTCCGTGGCCTGCGCCAGGACCAGTGGTGGCCGGTCCTCGGTCTGGTAGTCGTGTTCAGCGTGATGAACCTCAGCCTGTACGCCGCGATCGAGCGCATCGGGCTCGGCCTGGCCGTCACCCTGGAGTTCCTCGGCCCGCTCACCGTCGCCATCGCCAGCTCACGACGGGCACTCAACATCGCCTGCGCCGCCCTGGCCGGGATCGGCGTGGTGGTGCTGACCAACCCCGGCCCCACCGCCAACCTCATCGGCATCGCCCTGGCCCTGCTCGCGGCGCTGGCCTGGGGCTCCTACATCCTCCTCAACCGCACCCTCGGCCAGCGGCTCCCCGGCCTGCAAGGAACCGCTGTGGCCAGCCTCGTCACCGCCGCCGCCTGGACTCCGATCGCCGTGACCTGGTTCGCCTTCCACGCCCCCACTGCCGCGGCCATCGCCCTCGCCGTCGCCTGCGGGCTGATGTCCTCGATCGCGCCCTACGTCGCCGACCTGCTCGCCCTGCGCCGAGTACCCGCCCAGATGCTTGGCACCTTCACCAGCATCAACCCCGTCTGGGCGGCCCTGGCCGGCTGGCTGGTGCTCCACCAAGCCCTCGACCTCAACGAATGGATCGGCATCGGCCTGATCGTCATCAGCAACGTCGCGATCTCCGCACGAGCATTCACCTCGTCGAAGGAACAGGTCCGAGCGGCGGCGCTCCGGGACATCGCAGACTGACCGTGGCTCGGCGGCCTACAGCGCGAGGCAGTCTCTTGTCCACCTTGCAGACACGCGTCGTCGGGGGGCCTGTGCGCTGACCTGCTACCGCCAACTCCCTGCCGTCCATTCGGAAGGTGAATTCTTGAGTGGGTCGCCAGGCGGCGCCGGGTGTCCCCTAGGCCGCCTTCAAGGACGAGGGCGGTGACTTGCATGGTCAGCAGGACAGGCTTCAAAAGGGTGGTGGGTCGTCGGCGGGGTCGGGTGCCGGTGGTGGCCGGTCGGGTGGGCTGGCCAGAACGCGAGGTCCGGTGAGGTGCAGGCCCGGTGGTCGGCTGGTGCGGGTGATGCCGGCGGGTGTGGTGACGGTGAGGATCCCGTCGGCGGTCATGGCGTAAGTCCAGCCCGGGGCGAAGGTCTTGAGCCGGTGGTGGCGGCGGCACAGGCAGCACAGGTTGGCGCAGTCGGTGGGCCGGCCGGCGGGCGTGCGGGATGACGTGGTCGGCGTCGGCCCACCCGGCGCGGTTGGCGCAGCCGGGGTGCCGGCAGGTGCGGTCCCGGGTGCGGATGAACCGCCGCTGGGCGGCGGTGGGTGCGGAGGCGCCGGTCGGCGGCGGCCGCTGGATGACCGCACAACCGCAGTCGGCCGCCGGATGGGCCGGGCAGCCGCGGCGGGCCGTTCGCGCAGGGTGGCCACCGCCCTCAGGGCGCCGCGGTCGTCGGTGAAGGAGAAGCCGATCGATCCACCGGGTGGGGTGGTCAGGCCGATGGCGTCGAGCTGGGCGAGCAGCTCGCGCACGTGCGCGGCGGTGATCGGCACCCCGGCCACCGCGCCGGTGGGCTCGGCCACCGAGCCCGGCCGGGTGCAGGCCGCCGGCAGCGGGGAGCCGCCGGCGAGGAACCGGTCGGAGGTGAGCGCGCCGAGCGGGACCTGGACGTCGAGGTGCGCGGCCACCGGCTCGGGCGCCGCCCAGGGCCGCTGGATCAGGTCGGCCAGCACCCCGAACCGCAGCATCCCGATCGGCCGGTCGTCGCCGGCCTGCTGCGCCCGCCGCGCCGGCTCGTCGATCCTCGCCTGGCAGGCGGCGGCCAGTTCGTCGGTCATGCCGGCGATCAGCTCGCTGACGCCGTCGCCCACCGGCCGACGGCGCACGGTCACCGCCTGGTGGGCGTTCTCGCGCGCCCGGTCGGACGCGGCGGCATCCCGGGCGGCCAGCTCGGCGCGCAGCCGGTCCTGCAGCCGGCGGATCGACAACCCGGCCGCCTCCGGGAGGACCGCGGCCTCGACCTCGGCGATCACCGCGGGGTCGGTGCCGCGCACCTTCTCCCCCAGCTCCTCGGCCATGGTCCGGGCGGGTGGCCAGTCCAGCCGGCCCCGCGCCAGCTCCGCCAGCGTGGCCGGCAGCGACTGCGCCAACGTCAGCGCGTGCTCGGTGAGCACCGTGGCCGTCGCCCGGGCACAGTTCAGCGTCAACGCCAGCTCGTCGACGAAGAACTCCGACACTCCCTCCGGCGCGCCCACTCCCGGTACCGAGCCGGACCCGGGGCCCGCAGCCGCACCGGGCTGGCCGGGCTGCCGGTCCAGCGACGCCGGCCGGTCGGCGGCGAACGCGGCCACCAGCTCCACCTCGTAGGCGGCCAACGCGGCCTTGAGCTGCCCCACCCGCTGCAGCTCGGCGGCCTTCTCCTCCGCCGTCCGCGCGTACACGGGCAGCACCTCGGCCAGTGCCGGTGGGGAGGTGATCGGCGGCCCGAACTCCGGCGACGGCGGCGCCAGGTCGGCCACCGTCAGGCCGACGCCGAGACCACCGGGGAACATGCCCTTACGGTAGGCCGGGGGTACGACACTTCCGGCGGCTGACCAGCGAAGACGTCGGTCGACATGGTGACCACGGGGTTGGTGCGGGCGACACGCGCAGACACGCCGCGCCGGGCGACGGCAAGCCCGTGACCAGTGGGCGCGCGGCCGCCCCACGGACGATCAGGCGGGAGCAGCGGTGCCGGTCCCCTCGGTGGGCCTGCTGGCGCCGCCGAGCAGCAGCAGCTCGGCGTCCGTGTGCTCCAGCGGCGCGGCGAACAGGTAGCCCTGCGCCGAGGCCACCTGACCGTCGCGCAGGTGGGTGCGCTGGCCTTCCTGCTCGATGCCCTCGGCGACGATCTCCAGGTCGAGGGTGTGGCCGAGGGCGATCAGCCCGCGCAGGATGGCCGGCATCGCCCCGGCCTCGTCGATGGTGCTCACGAACGACCGGTCGATCTTGAGGATGTCGACGGCGAACTGCCGCAGGTGCGACAGCGACGAGTAGCCGGTGCCGAAGTCGTCGAGCGCGACCCGCACCCCCAGGCTGCGCAGCTCGTGCAGTCGCTCGGCGGCCAGCACCGGGTCGCGCACCAGCACCGACTCGGTCAGCTCCAGGACCAGCGCCGACGGCGGCAGCCCGCTGACCGCCAGCGCCGTCCGGACGTCGGCGAGCAGGCCCGGCGACCCGAGCTGGGACGGCGAGACGTTGACCGCCATCGACAGGCCGGCCGCGGCCGGGTGGTCGCGGCGCCAGGCGGCCGCGGCCGTGCACGCCTGGCTGAGAACCCACCGGCCGATGGCGGGCACCAGCCCGATCTCCTCTGCCACCGGGAGAAACCGCTCGGGCAGCACCACGCCGAGGAGCGGGTGGTCCCAGCGGAGGAGTGCCTCGAAGCCGGTGACCCGCTCGCTGCCCAGGTCGACGACGGGCTGGTAGACCAGCCGGAACTGCTCCCCGTCCACGGCGGCCCACAGGTCGGCCTCCAGCCGGCGGCGTTCCGCGGCGGCCGAGCGCATCTGCGGGTCGAACACGACGTAGCGGCCGGCACCGGCGCCCTTGGCCCCGTACATGGCGTTGTCGGCGTCCCGCAGCAGGGACGACGCCGTCGCCGCGACGTCCCCGGTGGCGATGCCGATGCTCGCCGAGACGGTGACCCGCTGCCCGCCGAGGTCGACCGGGCCGGTGAGCGCGGCGAGCACCCGCTCGGCGATCCGGGTGGCCTCCTCTGCGCCGGGCGAGCGCTCGACGAGGATGGCGAATTCGTCGCCGCCGAGGCGGGCGAGGGTGTCCTCGGAGCGGACGGCGGACTGCAGCAGCGCGCCCACCTCGCGGATGAGCCGGTCCCCGGCGGCGTGACCGAGGGTGTCGTTGACGGCCTTGAAGCCGTCGAGGTCGACGAAGACGACGGTCACCTCGCCGCCGCTGCGCGCGGTGCGGCGCAGTGCGAGCTCGAGCCGGTCGGTGAACAGCGCCCGGTTGGCCAGCCCGGTCAAGGCGTCGGAGAAGGCCAGCGCGGCCAGGTCGGCCTCGGTGCGCCGCACCCGCCGGGCGGCGAGGGCGGCCGCACCCGCGGCGGCGGTGCCGCTGAGCAGCACGTGCAGCAGCACCTGCTCGGGGTCGCCCGCCGAGGCCCGCTCGACGAGGAGGTGGGCGGCGGCCAGCGCGGCCGCCAGGACCCCGGAGAGGACCGGGACCCGGAGGCGGCGGGCAGGGGGCCGTGCCGGTGCGTCGTCCACTGCTGGCCTCCGGTCCGAGCGCGTCCCCGTCCTCCGGAGCGCGTCACCCCGGTCGTCGGCCGGCCGGGCAGGCGCCTTGAGCGGACGGCGCCGGCTCCACCCTCTCGGGTGAGCCCGGTCAGCCGATCAGGTCGGCGACCCGCGCCGGCTCGTTGGCGACGTCCAGGTGCTCACCGGCACCGTTCCCGACGACCGTCCAGCCACGGGCCCGCGCGGCCGCGGCCTCCGCCGCGTAGGCCGGCGACAGGTGCACGTACCGGACGTCGTCGTCCGGCCATCGGTCGGGCACCGGGACGGCGACGTCGTAGAAGTCGGCCGGCAGCTCGTGCCCCTCGGCCAGCACCGCCGCCCGCAACCGCTCGTCGGGCAGCAGGCCGGTCATCGCGTCCGGCCCCCACCAGGTGGTCCAGTCGGCGATCCGGCCGTCGCGCACCAGCGGCGCGGTCAGCTCCCGGACGTCGTCCGGCCAGGCGCCGGCCGGCAGGACGGCGTCGAGCCACACGGCCCGCCGCGCGCCGACCGCGGCCGCCACGGCCGGGAGCACGATCCCCGCCCCGGAGAAGCCGACGACGACCTCCGCCGGCCCGGCCGCCGCGGCGGCGGAGATCCACCGCTGCGGCCAGCCGGGGGCGGTCGCGACCGCCGACCGCAGGTCCGGAACGGCGACCTCCCTCCCCCGCCGGCGCAGCTCCGCGGCGAGCGGCTGCAGCACCGCCGGGCCGAGCAGCGGCGGGTGGACCAGCAGCCAGGAGGACACCGGCTCACCGGGCCCGCAGGGACGCGATCCACCACTCCACGGCCGGCACCGACGGCTCGAACGGCGGCCAGTCGTTCAGGACGCCGAGCAGCTGCCAGTACCGCTCGACCCGGGCGTCGGTGAAGGTGGCCAGCCGGTCGGCGAGCCGTTCCCGGTCGCCGGCGTCCTCCCCCAGCCACTCGACGACCAGCGCCTCCGCCGCCGGGCTGCCGGGGGCGACGCGGTCCCTCAGCGCCCGCCGGCCCAGCGACACCATGCGGCCGGCGTCGGCGCCCAGCGTGTCCGGCTCCTCCGGCGTCGCCCCGGCACCGGCGAGGGCCATCTCCCGCACCCGGCCGGCGAAGGCGGGGTCGGCCGCCAGCCGCGCCAGTTCCAGCCAGGCGCCGACCTGCTCGGGCGTCGGGTCCTCGGGCAGCTCGGCCGGCAGCGTGCGCATCCCGGCGGCGATGCCGGCGCCGGGCGCGTCCTCGGGCACCCCCTCGAAGGCCCGGGCCACGAACTCGTCGATCAGCTGCTGCCGCTCCCGGGCGGACAGCGTGGCCAGGTCGTGCACGATCCCCATCTCCTCCGTCGTCGTCCCCGCCGCGGCCACGAACCTCAGCAGGGTGCGGCGCAGCCGCAGCAGCCGGATCTCGGCGTCCAGCGCGCGCACGTGCTCGGCGGCCACCTCGGCCACCGTGCACCGCCGGGCCAGCAGCTCCCGGACGGCCGGCAGTCCCAGACCCAGCTCGCGCAGTGTCCGCACCAGGTCCAGCCGGGCCACCGCCGCCGCGTCGTAGAGCCGGTAGCCGCCGGCCGAGCGGGCCGGCGGGTCCACCAGGCCCGCGTCGGACCAGAAGCGGACCGTCCGCACCGGGACGCCGAGCCGCGCGGCCAGCTCCCCGATGGTCAGCGCCGTTCCGTCCACGCCACCGACCATGCACCCTCCAGCCGCTGGAGGGTCAACACCGGTCAGCCGAGGAGGGGCTCGTACACCTCCTGCGTGCGGTCGAGGACCTGCTGCAGCTCGTCGGCGCCGCGGAACTCCTCGTCGATGTACTCCTCGCCCACCTGCTCGACGACCGCCGGGTCGTCGTGCGCGGTGCGCAGCGCGTCCTCGAGGACGGTGACGACCTCCTCGGGCATCCCGGCGGGGCCGGCGAGGCCGAACGTCGACCCGGACAGGGTCAGCTCCGGGAAGCCGGACTCGACCAGGGTGGGCGTGTCCGGCAGCCAGGACAGCCGCTCCTCCGAGGAGACCGCCAGCGGCCGGAACTGCCCGCCGTCGATGTTCGCCGTGACGTCGGAGGAGGCGTTGATGAGGACGGCGTCGACGTTCCCGCCGAGCAGCGCCGTCGTCATCTCCGCGTTGCCGTTGAACGGCACCGCCGTCACCTCGACGCCGTACTCCTCGCTCAGCCGCCGCAGCTCGATGCCCTGCGGGGTCGAGGCGCCCGGCACGCCGACCGTGAGGACGCCCGGCTGCTGCTCGGCGGCCGTGAAGAAGTCCGCGGCGGCCTGGTAGGGGGAGTCGGCGCCGACCGCCAGGACGGAGGGCACCTCGGACATCACCCCGATCGGCGTGACGTCGTCCTTGCTGTACCCCACCTCGTTGGCCAGCGGGGTGAGGACCAGCGTCCCCGCGGTCACCAGCGACAGGGTGTACCCGTCGGGCGCGGCGCCGATCAGCTCCTGGGTGGCGAGCGCCCCGGAACCGCCGGGCAGGTTCTCGACCACCACGGTCTGCCCCAGCTGCTCCTCCAGCGAGGTGCCGTACGCGCGGGCGGTCAGGTCGGTGGGGCCGCCGGCCGCGTACGGGACGAGGAGCCGGATCTCCTCGCTCGGGTAGGCGGCCGCGTCGCCGCCCGCGCTCCCTCCCTGCTCCGCGCAGGCGGTGAGCAGGCCGACGGCGGTCAGCGCGGCGAGGGTCCGGACGGAACGGGGCATCGTTGCCTCCAGGGGCGTCGGGGTGGGGTCAGTCGGGGTGGACGACGGCGAGGTCGGGTGCGAACCGGAGCGCGGCACCGGTCACGGCCTGCAGGGCGTCGGGCGTGACGCCGGGCGCCACCTCCCGGACGACGAAGCCCTCGGGGCCGACGTCGAGGACCGCGAGGTCGGTGTAGACCCGGTCCACGACCGCCGCGGCGGTGAGCGGGTAGCTGCAGCGGGACAGGAGCTTGGGGCGCCCGTCCCGCGTGGTGTGGGTGGTCACGACCAGGACCCGCCGGGCGCCCACGGCCAGGTCCATCGCCCCGCCCACGGCCGGTGGCAGCGCCGCCTCGTCGGTGGCCCAGTTCGCCAGGTCGCCGGTCTCGGACACCTGGAACGCCCCCAGCACGGAGACGTCCAGGTGGCCGCCGCGCATCATCACGAACGCGTCGGTGTGGTGGAAGAAGGAGCCGCCCGGCAGCAGGGTCACCGGCTGCTTGCCGGCGTTGATCAGCTCCGGGTCCTCCTGACCCGGGGCCGGCGCCGGGCCCATCCCGAGGATGCCGTTCTCGCTGTGGTAGACGATCTCCTTGTCCGGCCCCACCACGTCGGCGACCAGGGTGGGCAGGCCGATCCCGAGGTTGACGTAGGAGCCGTCGGGGATGTCGCGGGCCACCCGGCGGGCGACGTCGGCCGGGGACAGCGGGCGGATCACGACCCCTCCTCGCCGGCGCTCGTCGGTCTCGTGCCCGCGGATGCCGTGCCCCTGCGTGACCTCGTGAGCTCGATCACGTGCCCTCCTCGCCGGCGCTCGTCGGTCTCGTGCCCCTCACGGAGCCACCTCCACGACGCGGTCGACGAAGATGCCCGGCGTCACGACGGCCTCGGGGTCGAGCTCGCCCAGCTCCACGAACTGCCGCACCTGGACGACGGTGAGCGCGGCCGCCGTCGCCATCGTCGGGCCGAAGTTCCGGGCCGCGGTGCGGTAGACGAGGTTGCCCCAGCGGTCGGCGCGGTCGGCCTTGATGAGCGCGACGTCGGCCGGCAGGGGCCGTTCGAAGACCTGGCGGCGGCCGTCGAGGACCCGCACCTCCTTGCCCTCCGCGAGCAGCGAGTCCGCGCCGGTGGGGGTGAAGAAGCCGCCGAGGCCGGCGCCGGCCGCGCGCATCCGCTCGCTGAGGGTGCCCTGCGGGACGAGTTCCAGCTCGATGTCGCCGGTCCGCCAGAACTGCTCGAACCACACCGAGCCGGCCGAGCGGGGGTAGGAGCAGATGATCCGGCGGACCCGGTGCTCGCGGATCAGCGCCGCGATGTCGGTCTCCCCGCTGCCGGCGTTGTTGGTGACCACCGTGAGGTCGCGGGCTCCCTGCTCCAGCAGGGCGTGCACCAGCTCGACGGGGACGCCGGAGTTGCCGAAACCCCCGACGAGCACGGTGGCGCCGTCGGCGATGTCGGCAACGGCCTCGGCTGGCGTGGCCACCCGCTTGTCGATCACGAGCCCCCCTGGCGGCGCCGGTACCAGCGGGGCGAGGTGGACGGCGGTGGGGTGAGGGCCGCCCGGACCACCAGGACGTCCGGGCCGGCGGCGTCGAGGCTCTCGGACAATGCGGCGGCGAACTCCTCGCCGAAGCCGTCGACCGCGCGGGCCGGCACGCCGAAGGACCGCGCGAGGGCGACGAAGTCCGGGGTGGCCAGGTCCACGCCGCGGGTCGGGACACCGGAGTGCACCTGGTCGAACCGGAGCATCCCGTAGCCGCCGTCGTCGACGAGGACCGTCGTGACCGGCAGCTGCTCCTGGACGAGGGTGGCGAGCTCTCCGCAGGCGAACAGGAAGCCGCCGTCCCCGACGAGGGCCACGGCCCGCCCCCGGCCGGCCAGCGCGGCGCCGATCGCGGCGGGGAAGGCGTAGCCGAGCGTCCCCCAGCCCAGCGCGTAGGCCAGCCGCCGCGGTCCGGGCACCCGGGCGAAGGCGGCGGCCCAGTAGCCGGCGATGCACATGTCCGCCAGCAACACCCCCGTCCGGTCGGAGACCCGGTCGAGCGTGTCGAGCAGCGCCTCGGCCTGGGGCTCGTCCGCGCGCACCAGCGCCCGCACCTCCCGGGCCGTCGCGTCGAGGGTCTCGCGGAGGGCGGGCAGGTCCTCCCGCTGCGGCAGGCCGTCGAGCAGGGCGGTGAGCACGGCGGCCACGTCGCCGGTCACCACGACGTCGGCCGGGTAGTTCTTCGCGGCGTCGGCGGGGTCGACGTTGACCGCGAGCAGCGCCGGCGGGCGGGGCATGGCCCAGTTCTGGGTGTTCGTCCCGTCGAGGTCGCTGCCCAGGGAGACCACCAGGTCCGCCTCGTCCCACAGCCGGCCGACCGCGGGGACGTGCGGCGGGCCGGGCACCAGGCAGGGGTGGTCGGGCGGCAGCAGGCCGCGTCCGGCGAAGGTGGTGACCACCGGGGCGGCCAGGCGCTCGGCGAGCTCGCCGACGAGGTCGCCGGCCCCGGAGCGCAGCGCCCCGCCACCGGCCCACACCAGCGGGCGGCGGGCGCCGGCGAGCAGCTCGCGGGCGCGGGCCAGCTGGTCGCCGTCCACCGGCGGTTGCGGATCCGGCGGCGCCGGCGCGCGCTCGGGGCGGCCCGCCGGTGCGCTCAGCAGGTCGGTGGGGACCCCGAGGTAGACGGGCCCGGTGGCCGGCCGCAGGGCGACCGAGCCGGCGCGGACGGTATCGGCGTAGAGGTCCCCGGCCGCCGCCGACACGACGGTGGCCTTGGTGACCGGGGCGAACATCGCGGCCTGGTCACGGGTCTCGTGCAGGACGCCGCGGTACACGCCGGGGCGCCGCAGCGTCGACGGGATGTCGGTCGCCACGACCAGCACCGGCGCACCCGAGGCCATCGCCTCCCCGGTGGCACCGAGGGTGTTCGCCGCCCCGGGCCCCGTGGTGACGACGGCGACGCCGAGCCGGCCGGTCGCGCGGGCGTACCCGTCGGCCGCGTACACCGCGGTCTGCTCGTGCCGAACCCCGACCACCTGCAGGCCGGCCGCGTCGGCGGCCTCCCAGACGGCGAGGTTGTGCACGCCGGGCAGCCCGAACACCGTCTGCACGCCGAGGTCCTGGAGAGCCGCGACCAGGGCGTCGGCGCCCGTCTCGGACCGGTCCTCGCCCGCGGCCCCGGTCGCCTCAGTCGCCGACGACGCCACGGAAGGTCTCCTCCGTCTCGGCGAACAGGTCGGCGAGCTCCGCGCTGCCCAGGAATTCCTCCGGCACGTACCGGGGGTCCAGGGCCTCGACGACCGCCTCGTCCTCGCTGGCGCTGCGCAGGGCGTCCTCGAGGGTGGCGACGACCTCCTCCGGCGTCCCCGCGGGCGCGATGACGCCGAAGGTCGTGGTGCTCTGGGTCAGCTCCGGATAGCCCGCCTCCACCAGGGTCGGCGCGTCGACGTAGTCCAGCCGCTCGTCGGTGCCGACGGCCAGCACCCGCAGGTCACCGGCCTCGATCGCCGGGAGGAGGTCCTGCGAGAGGTTGGCGAAGCCCGCGGTGACGTTGCCGCCCAGCAGCGCCGTCTGCACCTCGGAGTTGCCCTCGAAGGGGACGACGGTCAGGGGGATGTCGTACAGCTGGGTGATCCGCTGGGTCTCGGCGGCGTGGGTGTTGGTGGCGCCCGGCGTCCCGACGGTGATCGCCTGGGGGTCCTGCCGCGCGGCCTCGAACAGCGACTCCACGTCCTGGTACGGGGAGTCGGCGGGCACGACGATGCCCGAGGGCACCTGGGTGACCACGCCGACCGGCGCGAGGTCCTCGCGGGTGTAACCGACGTCGTTGGACAGGTAGTTGAGCACCGCCGTCGGCAGGGCCGTCATCGACAGCGTGTGGCCGTCGGGCTCGGCGGAGATCATCTCGACGTACGCGGTGGCACCGGAGGCCCCGGGCAGGTTCTCGACCACGACCGGCCGGCCGAGCTCCTGCTCCAGGTGCGCACCGACCGCCCGCGCCGCGATGTCGGTCGGGCCACCGGCGGTGTAGGGCACCAGCAGCCGGACGTCCTCCGACGGGTAGTCGGCGGCGGCGACGGAACTGGAGTCCTCCGCGCACCCGGCGAGGGCGGCGGCGGTGACCAGCAGGGCGGCGAGGGAGCGCAGGGATCTCATCGTTCTCCAGGGGTCGACGCGGCGTCGGAGTCGGTGCTGTCGGACGTGTGCCGTGCGTTGCGCCCGGTGGCCGGCTCGGCGCTGAGGCCGGGTTCGCCCTCGACGGGACCGGTCCCGTCCTCGCGGCCGAACTCGTCCTCGGGGTCGACCTGCCGGAACGCGGCACGCCGCCGCCGGGCCATGACGAGGCTGAGGATGACCACCGCGGCCATGACGGCCAGCAGGCCGCCGGACAGCGGCCGGGTGACGAAGATGCCGAGGCTGCCGCCGGACAGCAGCATCGACTGCCGGAACGCCCGCTCCATGATCTCGCCGAGCACGAAGGCGAGGACCAGCGGACCGGGCTCGAAGCCGGTCTTCTTCATCAGCCAGCCGATGACGCCGAAGACCAGCACGACCCACATGTCGAAGGAGTCGTTGCTGACCGAGAAGACGCCGGCCATGGTCACCAGCAGCGCGAAGGCGGCGAGGATGCCGGCCCGCACCCGGAGCAGCTGCACGAAGACCCCGACCAGCGGGATGTTCAGGGCCAGCAGCATCACGTTGCCGACGACCATCGAGGCGATGACGCCCCAGAAGATCTCCGGCTCCTCGGTGATCAGCTGCGGACCCGGGGTGATCCCCTGCACCAGCAGGGCACCGAAGATCAGCGCCAGCACCACGTTGGCCGGGATGCCGAGGGTCAGCAGCGGGATGAACGCCGAGGTGGAGGAGGCGTTGTTCGCCGTCTCCGGCCCGGCCACGCCCTCGATCGCGCCCTTGCCGAAGCGGCTGGGGTCCTTGGCGCGCCGTTTCTCCAGCGCGTAGGAGGCCAGCGAGGAGATCACCCCGCCGCCGCCGGGCAGCACGCCGATGACGAAGCCGAGCACCGAGCCGCGGGCGATGGCCCCCGAGGAGTCCTTGAAGTCCTTGCGGGTCGGCCAGATGTGTTTGATCTTCTTGGTGACCGCCTGCACCTTCTCCGTGCGCTCCAGGCTGTGCAGGATCTCCCCTACCCCGAACAGGCCCATGGCCACCGCGACGAAGTCCAGCCCGTCGAAGAGCGCGACCGAGCCGAACGTGAACCGGGTGGTGCCGGTGATGGGGTCCTGCCCCATGGTGGCCAGCAGCAGGCCCAGCGCCGCCATCGACAGGCTCTTCAGCGGGCTCCCGCTGCCGAGGTAGGTGACCAGCAGGATGCCCAGCGCGGTCAGCGCGACGTACTCCGGCGGGCCGAAGGAGACCGCCAGGTCGGCCAGCGGCGGGGCCAGCAGCATCAGCCCGAGGACCGACAGGATGCCGCCGACGAACGAGCCGACGGCAGCGATGCCCAGCGCCGGCCCGGCCCGGCCCTGCTTGGCCATCTGGTAGCCGTCGAAGGTGGTCACGACCGAGGCCGCCTCACCCGGGAGGCGCAGCAGCACCGAGGTGATCGTCCCGCCGTACATCGAGCCGTAGTAGATGCCGGCCAGCAGGATCACCGCGGTCGCGGGCTCGATGGTGTACGTCAGCGGCAGCAGCAGCGCGATCGTGGCGGTGGGGCCCAGACCGGGCAGCACGCCGATGACGGTGCCGATCAGCACCCCGGCGAAGACGTAGAGCAGGTTGATCGGGTCGAGGGCGACCGCGAAGCCCTGGGCGATGCCGTCGAAGATGCCCACCGTCATGCCCCCAGCAGCTGGTCGACGGGGCCCGCGGGGAACGGCACGCCGAGGGCGACCACGAAGACCAGGTGGAGGACGACCGCCCCGGCCACGGCGAGGACCAGGGCCATCCGCCAGGACTCGCCGCCCAGGAAGCGCAGCCAGGCGAGCAGCAGCAGGAACGCCGGGACGACGAAGCCGATCGTCTGGAACAGGACGACGAAGAGGGCCAGGCCGGCCAGGCCCGCGACGATGCGCGCCGTCCCGGCCGTCCAGGGCTCGTAGTCCTCCGCGGGGTCGAGGAACAGCAGCACGACGGCCGTGCCGGTCAGCAGCGCGGCCACGATGGCCGGCCACAGACCAGGGCCGGGCGCGGTGAACTCGCCGAGGCCCATGTCCCGAGCCATGAGCAGGGCTCCCACCCCCAGGGCCAGCAGCAGGAGCGGGGCGATCCGGTGCAGCTGGGACCGGGCGGACCGGGGGTGTCGTGCGGGTGCCGGTGCTGGAGCAGACGTGGACATGGGCTCCTCGTCGGGTCGCGGCCGGGTGTGGCACCCGACACTAGAAGCGGTCATTGTTCGTGGTCCAATTCCAGATCGGCGCGCCGCTCATAAGGCGTGCGCATCAATCGGGAGGTTCCGTGGAACTGCGCCACCTGCGGGCCTTCACCGCCGTCGCCGAGGAGCTGCACTTCGGCCGGGCGGCCCGCCGCCTGCACGTCGCCCAGCCGGCGCTGAGCCAGCAGGTCAAGCAGCTCGAGCAGGACGTCGGCGCGGTGCTGCTCGAGCGGACCACCCGGCAGGTGCGGCTCACCAGCGCGGGCACGGTGTTCCTCATGCACGCCCACCGCGTCCTGCGGGAGGCCGAGCTGGCCCGCGAGTCGGTGCTGGTCACCGAACGGGGCGAGCGCGGTGAGCTGCGCGTGGGGGTCACCGGCGTGATCACCTGGCGGCTGCTCCCCCGCATGGCGCGCGCCTACCGCCGGCGCTACCCGCTCGTCCGGCTGGAGCTGCGGCCGTCGGTGTTCAGCGCCGCCCAGGTGAGCGCACTTCTCGACGGCCGGATCGACGTCGGGTTCCTGCGCGCACCGGTGCCGGCGGGGCCGCTGGCCAGCCGGGTCCTCCTCAACGAGTCGCTGATGGCCGTGCTCCCCGTGGACCACCCGCTGGCCGGCCAACCGGAGGTCCACCTGGCCGACCTGGCCGACGAGAACTTCGTCAGCTACGTCTCGATGCAGGGCTCGGCCCTGCGGGACGCCGCGGTGCACGCCTGCTTCAGCGCGGGCTTCACCCCCCGCGTGGTCCAGGAGGCGCCGGACACGCACACCGTCGTCGCGCTGGTCGGTGCCGCGGTCGGCGTGGCCCTGATGCCCGCGTCGGCCGAGACGCTGCAGATCGAGGGCGTCGTCTTCACCCCGATCGCCGGCGGGGTCGACGTCCGGGTGCCGATCGCCCTCGCGTGGCGCGCGGGCGATCCCTCGCCGGTGCTGGCGAACTTCCTCGCCACCGCCGAGGAGGTGCTGCCCAGCCCCGGACCGGGGTCGGGCGGGCACTGACCGGCACCCGGACGTCATCGGTGCCTACTCCTGCAGGAGCGGGCCGTAGACCTCGACGATCTCGTCGATCCGCGCCTCGAAGTCGTCCCGGCCGATGAACTGGTCGGGCACGTACTGGTCACCGAGGGCCTCGACCACCTCCGGCTTCTCCAGGCACGCGGCGACGCCGTCCTCGAGGGTCTGCAGGACCTCGTCGGGGGTGCCGGCCGGAGCGGCGAGCCCGAAGACCGACACGCTGTTGGTGAGCTCGGGGAAGCCGAGCTCGGCGAGCGTCGGCACGTCGGGCAGGTAGTCGACCCGCTCCTCCGGGCTGATCGCCAGGGGCACGAAGCTGCCGGCCTCGATGTTCTCGAGCACGTCCTGGGAGGCGTTGATGAAGATCGCGTCGACGTTCCCGCCGAGCACCGCGGTGGTCATCTCGGCGTTGCCGGTGAACGGGACGAGCGACAGCTCGACGCCGTACTGCTCGGCCAGCCGCTGCAGCTCCATGGCCTGGGACGTCGTCGCGCCGGGCACGCCGACGGTCACCTGGCCCGGGTTCTGCTGGGCCTCGGCGATCAGCGCCTGCGCGTCGGGGAACCGCGACCCCTGGCCCACGGCCAGCACCGAGGGGATCTCGGTGACCGCAGCGATGGGCACGTAGTCGTCGTTGGTGTAGCCGACGTCCTCCTGCAGCGGGTTGGTCGCCGACGCCGGCACGGCGATCAACGACAGGCTGTAGCCGTCGGTGCCGCCCTGGATCATCGCCTGCATCCCGAGCGACCCGGAGGCGCCCTCCCGGTTCTCGACCACCACGGTCCGGCCGAAGTCCGCGCCCAGGCAGTCGCCGACGGTCCGCGCGGCCAGGTCGGTGGGGCCGCCGGGCGCGTACGGCACGTAGAGGGTGATGTCCTCGGCCGGGTAGGCCTCGGCTGCCGCTCCGCCCTCTTCCCCGGGCTCGGCCACGCAGCCGGTGAGCAGGACGGCGGACGCCGCCGCGAGGACGGGCAGGGATGACCGGGGGTGTCTCATGCATACCTCCACGGGGTGCACTCGTACGGGGACGCCACGGTGAGCGCCGTCGTCCGGAGCCTGCTGCGCGGTTCCACGCCTGTCATCCGGAGCGGCGAACCGTCATGAACCTGTGACCACCGCCACAGCATGTCGGAGGCGAGGGAGAGCGGCACCACGTGCGGCCTGCCGTGTGGCCGGCGGGTGCGCTGGGGAGTATCGGGGGGTGACACGCACTCCCCGCACCGACGAGTGGGGCATCGACGCCACCTGGCTCGACGCCCTCGACGAGGAACACCAGGTCTCCGAGGCCACGATCGAGCGCCTGCGCGAGGTGATCGGCACCCCGCCGGCCGACCTCGAGGACCGCGCCCCCATCGTCGCCCGCCCCGGCGACGTGCTGGAGGTGGACGAGGCCGAGGTGACCCTCGAGGACGGCTCCACCCGGTACGTGGACGGCGAGCTGCCCGAGGACTTCCCGCTCGGCTACCACTGGCTGCAGGCCCCCGGTGGCCCGCGCCGCCGGCTCGTCGTCTCCCCCGGCCGGTGTTGGCTCCCCGACGAGCGCGCCTGGGGCTGGGCGGTGCAGCTGTACGCCACCCGCAGCCGCGGCAGCTGGGGCATCGGCGACCTCGCCGACCTGCGGGCCGTCCGCGAGATGGCCGCGCAGCAGGGCGCCGGGTTCGTGCTCATCAACCCGCTGCACGCCGTCGCCCCGACCCCGCAGCAGGAGGCCAGCCCCTACCTGCCGGCCACCCGCCGCTTCCGCAACCCGGTCTACCTGCGCGTCGAGGAGGTGCCCGGCGCCGACGCCGTCGACCTCGGGTCCGACGCCGGCCGGGCGCTCAACGAGGGCGGGCTGATCGACCGCGACGCGATCTGGGCCCGCAAGCGCGAGGCGCTGCGCCGGGTCTTCGACGCCGGCGGCCGCGACGACCCGGCCTTCCCCGAGTGGTGGTGGCACCAGGGGCAGAAGCTGCAGGACTGGGCCACCTGGAGCGCGCTGGCCGACGCGCACGGCCCCGACTGGCACACCTGGCCCGAGGAGCTGCGCGACCCGCGCAGCAGCGCCGTCGGGGACTTCGCCGCCGAGCACGAGCGCGACGTCGCCTTCCACGCGTGGCTGCAGTGGGCGCTGCACCTGCAGCTGGAGCGGGCCACCGAGGGCATGACCGTCATCCAGGACCTGCCGATCGGCGTCGCCGGCGGCGGTGCCGACGCCTGGACCTGGCAGGACGTGCTGGCGCAGGGCGCGACCGTGGGCGCCCCGCCGGACGCCTTCAACGCGCAGGGCCAGGACTGGGGCTCCCCGCCGCTGGTCCCCTGGCAGCTGCGCGCCGCGGACTACGAGCCCTTCGTCGAGTCGATCCGAGCCACGATGGCCGGCGCCGGCGGCCTGCGGATCGACCACGTCATGGGCCTGTTCCGGCTGTGGTGGGTGCCCGCCGGCGGGAGCGCTGCGGACGGCGCCTACGTGCGCTACCCGGCCGAGGACCTGCTCGGCATCGTCGCGCTGGAGAGCTCCCGCGCCCGGGCCGTCGTCGTCGGCGAGGACCTGGGCACCGTCGAGGAGGGCGTCCGCGAGGCGATGGCCGAGCACGGCATCCTCAGCTACCGGCTGCTGTGGTTCGAGGAGGAGCCGCCGGCCGCGTGGCCGGAGACGGCGATGGCCGCGATCACCACCCACGACCTGCCCACCGTGGCGGGGCTGTGGACCGGCGCGGACCTCGAGGAGCAGCGCGAGCGCGGCACCGGGACCGACGAGGAGCTCGAGCGCGGCCGGACGTCGCTGCTGGAGAAGGTGCCGGGCCTGCGGAAGAACGCCAGGCCCGAGACGGCGGTGAAGCGGGCGCACGAGCTGCTCGCGCAGGCCCCGTCACTGCTGCTGTCGGCCACCCTGGACGACGCCGTCGGCGAGCGGCGCCGCCCCAACATGCCCGGTACGACCGACCGGCCCAACTGGTCGCTGCCGCTGCCGGTGACCGTGGAGGACCTGCCGGGGCACCCGCTGCTGCAGACCGTGGCCCGGACCCTCGCCGAGGGCGTGACGGGCTCCTGAGACCTGGCCGGTGCGGACCCCGATGCGGGTCCGCGCCGGCCGGGCGACGTGATGGAGCCCTCCTGCAGTTGAAGGACCCCCTGCCCCCCACCACTCGCAAGCTCGCGGTGGGACCCTGCAGGGGGCCGGAGCCTCGGGACGGGGCCGGGGGTGGGGGTCAGGAGGGTCCTCGCTCAGGACTCCGGCCCCTCAGGCTGCCGCGTGCCGTTGCCCCGCCCCTCCTCGAGGACGTCCTCGCCGGGGCCGCCGATGAGGGCGTCGTCACCGTTGCCGCCCTCGAGGACGTCGTCCCCGAGGCCGCCGACCAGCACGTCGGCGCCGTTGTCACCGGCGACCGTGTCCCGTCCGGCGCCGCCGCAGAGGACGTCGTCGGCGTTGCCGCCGTGCAGGACGTCGTCCCCGCCGTGGCCCATGACCACGTCGCGGCCGTCGGTGCCGCGCAGCACGTCGTCCCCCTCGGTGCCGCGGATCGTCGGGACGAGTCCCTGGCAGCGCTCCTCGAGGTCGATGCCGACGACCAGCGGGTCGTGGTCGCTGGACCGGTACGGGTCGCCGGCGTAGAGGTCCGGGTCGCCGGTGTACTGGTAGGCGGCCGACTCGACCGAGTTGATCGCCCAGTGCGAGACGCCCTCGACCTTGGCGGTCAGCGACGCGCCGGCCATCGCGTGGTCGAGCGAGCCGGACAGCCCGTCGAAGACGTAGCTGTACCGGCCGGGGTCGAACTCCTCGCCGAGGTCGGTGTACCCGGCTCCCCGCAGGACCTCGACCGGGTCCTCCCGGGTGTAGGCGTTGAGGTCGCCCATGAGGACGACGTCGGGGTCGCCGGTCTCCTGGGCCAGCCGCCCGGCGAAGGCGGCGACCGACTGCGCCTGCCGCACCCGGTCGCCGGTGAAGGCCCCCTGCCCGTCGCCGGAGTCGGCGTTGTCGTTGCCCGACTGCGGCGGCTCGCTGTCGTTCTTCGACTTGAAGTGGTTGGCCACCACGGTGACGGCGTCGCCGTCCTTGCTGAACGTCTGGGCCTGCGGCTCGCGGGCGTTGGCCCACACGCTCTCGTCGGCCAGGCCGGCCGGCTCCCCGACCGGCTGGACGACGTCGGTGCGGTAGACGATGCCGTTGCGGATGACGTCGCGGTCGACGGCGTAGAGCTCCCGCGGCATCGGGACGTACGCCCACACGTCCGCCCCGGCGGCCTCGTCGAGCCGGTCCACCAGGTCGGCCAGCGCGGTGTCGGCGTTCCCGGGCGTCCAGCCGGTGGAGTCGGTGTCCTCGACCTCGAGCAGCGTGACGACGTCGGCCTCCAGCGCGCTGATCGCGCTGACGATCTTGGTGGCTTGCTCGTCGAACTGAGCGGCGTTGCGGGCGCCGCGGGCGTCCGGGCCGGTCCAGGTGAGGAAGTAGTTGAGCACGTTGAAGGTGCCCAGCCGCACGTCGCCGCCGACCGGCCCGGCAGCCCCGGTCCGCGTGTTCTGCGGCGCGAGGACGCCGTCGGCCGTGCCGTCGGCCGGCTGGAGGCGCCACTCGCCGAAGCCGTAGCCCAGCACCAGCGGCTCCTCGAACCGGGCGACGTCCCCGACCCGCACCGGCGACGACGGCGACAGGTACGGCCGGTCGCGCACGCTGGTCGAGTCGTCCCGGCCGTCGTCGAGCAGGACCGTGCGGGCGGCGTTGGCGGTGGCGACCGCGGCGGCCTCCTCGGTACCCGGCCGGGCGAGCTCGGTCGGCTGCACGAGGACGCCGCCCTCGGACAGCGTCAGCTCGCCGAAGCGGGTGAGCGCGAAGACCTCGCTCACGGTGAGGTCGTCGGCCGGCTCGACGCGCATCCCCTCCAGCCGCTCGCGGACGTCGTCCCCGGCGGGCAGGTCGAGGAACGCGGCCTGTGGCTCGGGCAGCAGGTCGTCCCCGCAGACGGTGACGTCGGTGGGCGCGGTGACCTGCGTCTGGCCGAAGGACTCGCTCGGCACGCCCGTGACGGCCGCCTCGTCGCCGAGCGCGACCGGGAGGGTGCTGAGGACGAACACGCCGTCGGAGGTGGCGGTGTCGCCGTCCCCGGCGTCCTGCAGGTGGAAGCCCTCGAGGCCGCCCTCGCCCTGCAGGTCGCCCACGACGGTGCCGCGCACGGTGACCGCCTGCCCGGCCAGCGGCGTCGCCGCGCCACTGCCCTGGACCGCGCCGATCGCCGTGACCTCGCCCGCGGGGACCTCGCAGGGGTCCGTCGCGGGCACCTGCGCCGGCGCACCGGCCGGCGCCGGAACGGCCGGCAGGTCGAGCGTCGCGTAGGGGGCGCCGCCCGAGCCGTCGTAGAGGACGACCGACAGGCCCGCGGACGTGGTGCCGGGCGGGATGGTGACCTCCAAGAACTCCCCGCTGTCGCCGCCGACGTCGTCGTAGTGGATCTCCGAGACGTACGGCGCGGTCGGGGCGGCCGACGCCGGGGCCGGCAACACGACGACGGCGAGGGAGACGGCGGTGGCGCCCACGGCGGCGCGAGCGGCCCCGCGGCCCGGACGGCGGGCTGGTGCGTGCACGGTGGTGACCTCCGGGGAGCGGCAGGGACGACCGGACGCCGCAGGCGCGACGTGGACACGTCGGTGACGTTAGGTGAGCGATCGATGACACGCCCAACGGAGATCATGCGCGCCGCTGCGTCACCCGTCCGCCACCGGGACGGCGCTGCCGCAGGGTCGTGTCCGCCCGGCCCGGGGCGACCCCGCCGCCCGCCGGAGCGCTCGTGCCGAACAGGTGTTCGACCTCGTGCCACACTCTGCCCGTGGCTGGCGGCATGCACCCCGGGCGGTCCGGTCGCTCCCTCGGTGAGCGCGCGGCGCGCTCGGGCGTCGCCCGGCCGGAGGCGCCGACGGCGCCCCGCCCGGTGGACACGGCCGCCCGGGAGGGCCGCGCGCGTGGCCGGCACTGCTGGGTCCACGACCCGCCCGGCGCCCCCGGCGTGTGGCCGGGGCTGCTCGTCGAGTGGCGGCAGTCCGACGGCGGCTGGTCCGGCCGGGTGACCTACGCCGTCGCCGGGCCGCAGGGGACGGTGCTCGTCGAGGCCTGGGTCCCCGCCGCGCTGCTCGAGCAACGCTGATCGCGGGTTACCGCCGTCGCCGGGTGGCTATGGCCTCTCCCGACGCACCGTCCCCGACGAAGTGGAGAGACCAGTGAGCGAGCCCGACCGTCCGAACCTCGACGACGTCATGACCCCCACCGAGTCGGCTCCGCGCGACCGCCAGCAGCACGCCGGGGGCTACACCCGCTCCGACGACGAGCTGCAGCACCGCACCGAGCAGGAGCGGCAGATGGTGGACTCCGACGACGCCGACCCCGCCGGCGCTGATCCCCACTCCGCCACGGATTGACCTGTCGGCCCCCCGGCCGACACCGCAGCCGGGCGCCGTCCCGGACGGCCGCTCCGCCCTCCGCGCCGCGGCACGGCCACCGCAGGCCGCGCTCGCCCGGACGAGCGCGGCCGGACGCCGTCCCCCTGTCCGGAGGAGGTCCGGTTGAGCCGCCTGGGGCCAGCGGACGTCGCCTGCTGGGTGCTGAAGTCGACCCGCCCACCGGAGCTGATCGAGCCCGGCTGGCGGGTGGGCACGGCCCGTGAGCTGACCCGCTGCGTCCGGCGTTCCTACCGGCTGGACCTGGTGCGCCCCGGCCGGCCCTGCCTGCTGTGGGTCAGCGGCCGCACCGCCGCGGGTGTGCACGCGCTCGGCGAGGTCACCGGCGAGGCCGAGGAGCGCGACGGCGGCCCGGTCGTCACCGTCCGGCTGACCCGTCTGCCCGCCCCCGTCGCGCGCGCCGACCTGCTGGCCGACCCCGCCGCCCGGGACGCCGAGGTGCTGCGGATACCGGCCGGCAGCAACCCGTCGTGGCTGTCCCCGCAGCAGTACGCCGCCGTCCTCGCCCACCTCCCCCCGCACCCGGACGCCGCGCTGGGACCATGGCCGACGTGACTCCCACCCGGTACCGCTGGGGCGCGATCGCCTGGCTGCTGACCCTGCAGTTCTTCGTCGTCGAGACCGTCGTCCAGGTGCAGACCGGCGGCGGGTACAGCCGCGCCGACGACGTCATCAGCGCCCTGGGCACGTCGGCCTCCGCGGCGCCGCTGCTGATGAACGCGTCGTTCGTCGTCCAGGGCCTGCTGATCGGCGCCGGCGCGGTCCTGCTGCGCCCCGCCCTCGCCGGCCTCGGCGGTCGGCTGGCTGCGGCCTTCCTGACCGCGGCCGCGGTCGGCGTGGTGCTCGTCGGGTTCTTCCCGCTCGACGGGCAGGAGGACCTGCACCAGGCCGGCGCCGGACTGCACCTGCTCGGCGGCGGGCTCGCGCTGCTCGCCCTGGCCTACGCCGTCCGGCCGCGCTCGGAGACCCTGGGGACGGCGCTGGCGCTGCTGGGCCTGCTGAGCACCGCGATGACCGTCTTCTTCGCCCTCGGCATCACCTCGTTCCTCGGCGAGGGCGGTACCGAGCGCGCGTCGGCCTACCCGGTCCCGATCGGGCTGGCGCTGGCCGGCGCCGGGCTCTGGGCGCTCGGCCGGCGCCCGCAGGCCGAGCCGCGCCCGTCCCGCCGCGAGCTGCGCGCCCGGGAGCGGGCCGAACGCGCGGCGCGGGCCCGCGAGCGCGACGCCGCCCTGGAGACCGCGGCGACCCGGCCCGAGCCGGCCCGGGTGCAGACCGACACCGGGCCCGACGACGACTTCGACCCCGAGGACCCCTGGGCCACCTCCCGCCGGCGCGACTGAGGCCCCCTCCAGGGCGCCGCCGTGAGCTCGCGAGCGGTGGGGAGGAGGGGGTCCTCCTTCACGTCGCAGGTTCGAAGCGGAGCACCTCGCTGACCGGACGCCGTCCCGAGACGGCGCCGCCGGTGGTCGACGGGTAGCCCATCCGCAGCAGCATCTGCGGATGGCCGACCAGCGAGAGCCGGCCGCGCATCCGGGTGCGGGTGACCGGCCAGTCCAGCGCCTGGGTCAGCGGCGAGGCCGCCAGGCCCTCCGTCGTCGCGGTCAGCAGCAGCCGACCCAGCGCCCGGCCGGCGAGCAGCCACGCGGTCGCGTCGTCGCCGCCGGTCCCCAGCAGCAGGACGGTGGGACGCTCCACCTCGGGCGGCGGCGCCGCCGGGTCGCCGGGCGGCAGGAAGGTGTGCGGAGTGCGGCTGCCGACCACGAAGTCCCGGACCAGCCAGTTCGACGGCCGCGTCGTCGGGTCCTCCTCCGGGACCGCGCCGACCGGGATGCCGTCCACCGCCGTCGGATCGGTGCGCAGCCACCGCTCGAGCTCGGCGAGGTAGCCGGGGTCGCTGCGCTCCAGCTCCTCGGCACGGGAGACGAGGAAGGCGGTGGCGACCTCCTCGTCGGAGCCGGTGACCCTCTTCAGCCAGACCCCGAGCCGCCCGGCGTCGGCCTCGAACCGCTCGACCACCTCGTCGGGGACGGCGCGCGGCAGGAACGGCGCCCGCTCGGTGTGCCGGCGGGCGATCGCCTCGGCCAGGGCCGTGTCCACGGGCGTGACGTCGCGGGACCCCCCGGCGCGCACGGTGGCCAGGTGGTCGGGCTCCTCCGGCGTGGGCAGCAGCTCGATGTCCGCCTCGACGCCCATGCCGCGCAGCGCGACGGCGGCGAACTCGGCGGCCACGCCGCAGCTGATCACCTGCTGCCGGCCGCTCGGGTCGAGGACCGGCAGCGCCCGCTCCCGGTCCCGGTGCAGGTCGAGCCGGTCGCCGGCGGCGGTGAACCGCCACGGCTGGGTGTTGTGCACCGACGGCGCCCGGGTGGCGGCGGCCACCACCGCCGTCCACTGCTGCTGGTCCATCCCCGCTCCTCCCCGCTCGGGGCCGACGACCCCCGTGGCCCGTTCCCTGCCTAGCGGATCAGCGGCCCCAGGTCGACGGTCCCGAGCCCCTCCCGATCCCGGCGCGGTCGGAGGACGATGCGCGCCATGAGCGCACCTGACACCGGCGTCCCGCGACCGCGCGTCCTGGTCGGCTACGACGGCTCGCCCAGCGCGGTGAACGCGATCGAGGCGGCCGCCACGCTGCTGCCCTCGGCCACCGCCTCGATCCTGAACCTGTGGGAGCCGCCGTTCACCTCCCCCGAGTTGCGGCACCGCGTCATGGAACGCGCCTCCAACGCCGAGGCGCTGGGCAGGCTGCTGGAGACCGAGGGCAGGGCCGAGGCCGAACGGCTGGCCGGCAACGGCGTGAAGCTCGCGCGGGCCGCGGGGTGGGACGCCGAGCCGCTGGTCAAGCGCACCTTCGGCGGGGACGGTTACCAGTTCGCCCGGACCGCCGAGGAGCTGGACGCCGACCTGATGGTCGTCGGCTCACGCGGGATGAGCGGCATGCGGGCGTCGATGGGCAGCGTCTCGGAGCTGGTCGTGCACGTCAGCCCGGTGCCGGTGCTCGTCGTCCCGCACCCGCTGACCACCGCCGAGTGGGCGGCCGCCGTCTCCGGGCCGGTCATCGTCGGCACCGACGGCTCCGACCACGCGCAGCGGGCGCTCACCGCGGCCACCACCCTCTTCCCGCACCGCAAGCGGCTGCTGCTCGCCGTCGAGGAGCAGGCGAATTCCCCTGCTCCGACGGCCGTCGAGGGCACCGAGCTGGTCACCGTCCGCTGCTCCGGGCGCCCCGGCAGACCGCGGGCGACCGCCTCGACGCTGGCCGACGAGGCCGCGCGCCGTGGCGCGGCCGTCCTCGTCGTGGGCAGCCGCGGCCGGGGCGGCGCCCGGGACACCCTCGTCGGGCACGTGGCCCGCGCGCTGCTGCACTGCGCGCACCGGCCGGTGCTCGTGGTACCCACCCGCGCCGCCTGAACCCCCTGGACATGGGGGGTGCCGGCCCCCCATGCGGTGTCTGCCCAAGGCCTCGGTGGTCACCCAGAGTCAGCGCATCCCCCCGTTGCCGCCCGGGACGGGGGGATGTCGACGACAACGGGGAGTTCGATGAGGCAGGAACGCAGTTCTC
Organism: Geodermatophilus obscurus; assembly: GCF_900143215.1. Taxonomy (GTDB): domain Bacteria; phylum Actinomycetota; class Actinomycetes; order Mycobacteriales; family Geodermatophilaceae; genus Geodermatophilus; species Geodermatophilus obscurus_A. The sequence continues at coordinate 25,896 of NZ_FRDM01000008.1, forward strand.
GCAGGGGTACACGGCGTCGCCTGGGACGGCGGGGCGTCGTCGCGGCCGCCACCCTCGGGATCGTGGCCGCCGGGGCCACCGTGGCCGGCGCCGAGATCACCACGGACAACGACCGGAGGCTGGCCGCGGTCGGCCCCGTCGGGGCGTACGGCTTCCCCGTCTGGTACGAGGACCACACCGGCCTGCGCCTGGAGCAGTGCCTCGACGCCGCCGACGCCTACTGCGACCCGGTCTTCCTCACCGGCGAGGGCCTGGACCCGGCCGAACCGCTGCACATCGGGCGGGGGCCGGCGGACAGCAACTGGCCCGGGGAATCGTTCTACTACGCGGCCAACAACAGCTTCGACCTGCCCGACGGCACCCGGTTCGACTTCGTCTCAGCGCTGGAGGCGACGTTCGCCAACGAGGAGGTCGCCGAGGGCGACCAGGTGACCTTCGGCCGGTTGCGGATCCGGTTCGAGGACGCGCAGCCGGGCGGCACGTACACGATCACCCACCCGTACGGCGTGGACACGCTCACCGCCGACGCGGACGGCGAGATCCGCTACGTGCAGGACAAGACCCCGGCGCCGGACAACTTCGGGCTGGCCCTGGACTCCCGGATCGCGCCGTTCCTCGTGGACGCCGACGGCCTGCACGAGACGCCGAACGGGACCTACGTCGGCCAGCCCGGTGCGGAGACCACGGTCACCGGGTCGACCTACGGCACCAACTACATCGAGATCTCCGGGCCCGGGCTGGCCACGCCGTTCCGGGACGCCACCTTCGACCTGATGGGCAAGGTGGCGACCAACTCCGGGATCGTGCCCGTCGCCGCCTATCGGATCGACAACGCCGGCACCGCGCAGGACCACCTCGACGTCTACGCCACCGCCGGCCCCAACGACGCGGTCCAGGTCTCCGGCGAGGGCATCCCGCTGACCACCCTGGCGGGCACCGGGAGCAACTACTACGCCCGGATCCCGGTGGCGGCCGACACGTTCCCCGCCACCGTGACCGTGATCAACGCCAGCGACGACCCGGTGGCCGAGATGACTCTCCCGGTGACCGCGAACGTCGCCGTCACGGGGGCGACCTACACCGACGCGGCCGGCTCGTCCGGAGGCACGTTGACGATCACCGCGGTGTCCAGCGACAGCGGCGCGACCCTCGCGGGGACGGTCGGCACCCAGCCGCTGGTGTTCACCGACGGGAGAGCCACGCTCACCGGGATGGCGGCCCCGCCCGCCACCGTGACGGTGACCGCGTCCACGGGTGGCTCGGACGTCGCGCCGGTCCTGGTCACCAGCGCGACCGCCGGTGAGGCCGTGCCGCAGACCGCGGTCGTCGCCGGTGCCACCGCGGCGGTCGGGGGCGAATCCATCACGTTGGACGGGTCGTCCTCGACGAACGCCACCGGCTTCAGCTGGGCGCAGACCGCCGGCATCCCGGTGCTGGAGGGTGTCGCCACCGACGCACCGTCGATCACCTTCGACGCTCCGGCCGAAGCGGGCACGCTGACCTTCGTGCTCACCACCACCGGGCCGGCGGGGACGAGGACCGCCACCCACTCGGTAGCGGTGTCCGCACCGGCAGTCGCCGACGAGACGGCCATCACCGTGGGCCAGCTGCGCACCGGCACCCGGGAGTGGCGGGTCGACGGCACGTCGACGGGAACCACGCTCAACACGGTGACCGTCCACCTGACCCAGGCGGACGGAACCGGGCGGGTGCTGGTCGGCACGGCTCCGGTCGACGCGACCGGAGCCTGGACCCTCCGGGTGGCGAACGGGGTCGCGCCTCCCGCGGGGTTCACCCGCCTGGTCGCCGAGTCCTCGCACGGAGCCGTGTCGCCGCTGTTCGGCTACACCACGCGGCGATGACCGGCACGGGGTCCCGCTGCCGCGGCAGCGGGACCCCGTGGCCCCTTCCTGACGCGCCCCGAGCTCGCGCGGGCTCGGAGAGGCAGTTCGTGCTCAGACGGCGCTGCCGGCCTCCCGCGCGACCGGGACGGGCAGCCGGACCCGGTTCGGCCCACGGGACAGCGCCACGCCGGCCAGGCACATCACGCCGCCTCCGACGGCCACGGCCGGTGGCACCTCGCCGAGCAGCAGCCAGCCCAGGAGCACGACCAGTGGCGGCACGAAGTAGGTGGTGACGCCGAGCCGCCCGGCACCGGTCCGCGCCAGGGCGTACGCCCACGTGCTGAACGCCAGCGCGGTCGGCACTGCGCCCAGGTAGACCAGGCCGGCCACCGACCCGGGCGGCGCCTGCCCCAGCTCCGCGGCGAGCGACCCCGCCCAGGGCAGGCAGCACAGCGTGCCGACGGCGCACGCGGTGAAGGTGACCTGCAGCGGCGGCAGCCGGCGCAGCACCGGCTTCTGCGCCACGACGCCGACCGCGTACGTGACGGCGGCGACCAGGCAGAGCACCACGCCGACGACGTCGGCATCGGCGCTCCGGGTGGCCAGGCCGATCAGCAGCACGCCGGCGAAGGCGACCGCCAGGCCGGCGACCAACCGGCTCGGCAACCCCTCCCCCAGCCACAGCCCGGCCAGCACGGCGATGAGGATCGGCCCGACGTTGACCAGCATCGCCGTCGTCCCGGCGTCCAGGTGCCGCTCGGCCGCGTTGAGCGCCACGTTGTAGACGCCGAACCAGCCGACCCCGCAGACCGCGAGCAGCCGCCACTCGCGCCCGGTGGGCGCCACCCACGGCCGCCGGGTCACGGCCAGCAGCGCGCCGAGCACCGCGGTGCCCACCAGCAGCCGGCCGAGGGCCAGCGGCCCAGGCGAGAGATCGGTGCCGACGGCGCGGATGGCGACGAAGGCCGACGCCCAGGCCAGCACGGTGACGACGACGGCGGCCAGCACGGGGACCGCGGAGCGGCGGGGCACGCAGCGACCGTAGGTCCGCCGTGCGACCCCTCCCGGCGGGTTCCGGACGTCGTCCTCCCTGTTGCGGAATCTGGCAGGAGCGGCCCCGTTCCGGGCCCCGCCGTGAACTCGCGAAGGGTGGGGAGGACGGGGTCCTTCCTCAACCGCGCAGGTGCTCGGCGTAGGTGCGCCGTCCGCGCGGGCCCCCGGTGGGCAGCGCCGCGCCGTCCCGGACCGCGGCCGACAGCCGGCCGGGCACCGGCGTGGCCACCACGTGGGTGCCCGGCTCGCGGGCGGCGGCCCACGCCCGCGCGACCTCCGCCGCGGAGAGCTCCTCGGGCCCGCCGTACTCGACGACGCCCCCGGCCGGCGACCCGACCGCGACCTCGGCGGTGTGGGCAGCAGCCTCGGCGACGTCGACCGGCTGCAGCCGCCAGCCCATCGGCACCGGCAGCAGCGGACCGCGCCGGGCGGTGTCCAGCAGCTGGTCGACGAAGTCGTGGAACTGGGTGATCCGCAGCAGCGTCACCGGCAGCCCCGAGGCCAGCAGCACCTGCTCGGCGGCGTACTTGGCGTGGTAGTAGCCGTAGGGGACGCGGTCGACCCCGACGATCGAGACGAAGACGAGGTGGCGCAGCCGGTCCCGGTCCACCGCCTGCACCAGCCGCCGCGTCCCGGCGACGTCGGCCTCCCAGTAGTTCCCGCGCGCGTCGCTGGCCGCGTGCACCACCACCTCCGCCCCGGCCAGCGCCGCAGACAGGTCACGGCCGGTCGCCAGGTCGCCGCGCACCCCGCCCGGCCCGGTCCCCCGGCGCGACATCTGCCGCACCCGGTGTCCGTCGTCCTGAAGCCGCCCGGCCACCAGCCGCCCGAGCCGCCCTGTTCCCCCTGTCACCAGAACGTCCATGCCGGGCAGTCTGGCGGACCGGTCCGTCCCGGCGTGGCAGACTCACGGCATCTCACATGCGAGATACCGTGTCCGCTCGTGACGGTCACCGAACCCACCACCGACAGCGCCAGCACCCCGGCGCCCGAGGCCAGCACCGACACCCCGGCGCCCGAGGCCAGCACCGACACCCCGGCGCCCGAGGCCAGCGCCGACACCCCGGCGCCCGAGGCCAGCGCCATGCAGCGCATCGGCATGCTCGTCCGCGACGCCCGGCGGCACCGCGGGCTCACCCAGCAGCAGCTCGCCGAGCGGCTCGGCACCAGCCAGAGCGCCGTCGCCCGCATCGAGCAGGGTGGGCAGAACCTCACCCTCGAACTGCTCGGCCGGCTCTCCGAGGCGCTCGAGCGCGAGCTGTTCAGCGTCGGCCCGGCCGGCCCCACCCACCTGCGGGTCTCCGGCGGCGTGCCGCTGCGCGGCAGCGTGACCGTGAAGTCCTCCAAGAACGCAGCCGTCGCGCTGCTCTGCGCGGCCCTGCTCAACCGCGGCCGGACGACGTTGCGCAACGTGGCCCGCATCGTGGAGGTCGAGCGGATCCTCGACGTGCTGCGCTCGATCGGCGTCTCGGCGACCTGGGACGCGGCCGGCCGCGACCTCACCCTCGTCGTCCCCGAGCAGCTGGACCTCGCCGGCATCGACGCCGACGCCGCCCGCCGCACCCGCAGCATCATCATGTTCCTCGGCCCGCTGCTGCACCGGGCGCCGGTGTTCGACCTGCCCTACGCCGGCGGCTGTGACCTGGGCACCCGCACCGTCGAGCCGCACATGATCGCGCTGCGCCCCTTCGGCCTGGAGGTCGAGGCCCGCGGCGGGCAGTACCACGCCGTCGTCACCGCGTCGGGCACGGCCGACCGCACCATCGTGCTCACCGAGCGGGGCGACACCGTCACCGAGAACGCGCTGCTGGCCGCGGCCCGCACCGACGGGACGACGACCATCCGCAACGCCAGCTCCAACTACATGGTCCAGGACCTCTGCCTGTACCTGCAGCTGCTCGGCGTCGGCGTCGAGGGGCTCGGCACCACCACCCTGGTCGTGCGCGGGAAGCCGGTGCTCGACGCCGACGTCGACTACACGATCAGCGAGGACCCGGTGGAGGCCATGAGCCTGCTGACCGCCGGCATCGTCACCGACTCCGAGCTGACCGTGTGCCGGGCGCCGATCGAGTTCCTCGAGGTGGAGCTGGCCACCCTCGCCGAGATGGGGCTGCGCTACCGCCTCTCGCCGGAGTACCTGGCCGACAACGGGCACACCCGGCTGGTCGACGTCACCATCTCGCCGTCCCGGCTCAAGGCGCCGATCGACAAGATCCACCCGATGCCGTTCCCGGGCCTCAACATCGACAACCTGCCGTTCTTCGCCGTCATCGCGGCCGCGGCCACCGGCGCGACGCTGATCCACGACTGGGTCTACGACAACCGGGCCATCCACCTGTCCGACCTGACCCGGCTGGGCGCCGACGTCCGGCTGCTCGACCCGCACCGGGTGCTGGTGACCGGCCCGACCCACTGGTCCAGCGCCGAGGTGGTCTGCCCGCCGGCGCTGCGCCCGGCGGTGTGCATCCTGCTGGCGATGCTCGCGGCCAAGGGGACGTCGGTGCTGCGCAACGTCGACATCATCGCCCGCGGCTACGAGCAGCTCTACGAGCGGCTGGTGGAGATGGGCGCCCGCATCGAGGTCTTCCACGACTGAGGACCTCCCGTCCCAGGCCGGGGGACCCTCGCCCGCCCAGCAAGCGCCCGCCGCGCCACTCTCACGCTGTTCCCCCTGCTCCTCCGCCGGTGCAGCAGCGCGCACGCGCGAGGAACAGCGTGGGAGTGGGGAGGAGCCAGGTGGTCGACCCCGTTCAGCGCTCCTGGTCGGTGGGGCGCACCAGCACCTCGTTGACCGCCACGTGCGGCGGCTGGGTGACCACGTAGACGATCGCGCGGGCGACGTCCTCGGGCCGCAGCGACCGCATGCCCTCGGAGTGCGCCAGCGCGGCCGCCTTCGCCTCGGGTTGGGTGATGTGGAGGCGCAGCTCGGTCTCGACGGCGCCCGGCTCGACGAGGGAGATCCGCACCCCCCGGGCGGTCACCTCCTGGCGCAGCGCCTCGCTGAAGGCGTTCACCGCCCACTTGCTGGCGTTGTAGACGCCGGCGCCGGCGCGGGCGGTGCGGCCGGCGGTGCTGGAGATGTTCACGATGTCGCCCGAGCCCTGCTCGAGCATCCCGTCGATCGCGGCGTGCGTCGTGTACATCAGCCCCATCACGTTGGTGTCGACCATGCGCCGCCAGTCCTCGGGGTCGGCGCCGACGATCGTGCCCAGCAGCATCACGCCGGCGTTGTTCACCAGGACGTCGAGCCCGCCCAGCTCGCTGCGGGTGCGGGCCACGGCGTCGCGGCAGGACGCCTCGTCGGTGACGTCGAGGTCGAGCGTGACGACCTCCGCGCCGGCATCGGACAGCCGCGTGGCGAGGCCGTCGAGCCGGTCTCGTCGGCGCGCCCCGATGGCGACGGCGGCGCCGGCCTCGGCCAGGGCGAAGGCGGTGGCCTCCCCGATCCCCGACGACGCACCGGTGACCAGCGCGACCTTGCCGGACAGCGGGCGGGCGACCTCACTCACTGCTCGACTCCGGGCCCGTTCCGCTCCTCGCTCGTTCGTCCAGGGCTCCTCCGCGGTCGCTCCGCTCCTCGCTCGCTGGCGCTCGCTGCGATGCTCACTCCCTGTCGGCGCCCGCCTCGCTGCGATGCTCGCTCGCCCGTCGTCTTCGCGGCGCTCATGCAGACCTCCTCGAGTGGCCGCCGGGCGCGGCCGTCGTCCCAGCCTCGCCGATGCCGCTGGGCGTGGCGACCTCAGCCCGGCGGCAGGGTGACGCCGAAGCCGCGGACGGCGAGCCGCACCAGCACCGGCCCGGGCCGCAGCAGGTCGTCGACCCGGACCGCGGCGACGGTCTCCAGCTCGGCCAGCCGCCGGCCGTGGACGTCCGGTCCGCGGCGGCGGGCCGCGTCGAGCTGGCGGGCGTTGGCCCACACCTTCCGCCGGGACTCGCGCAGGAAGACCTGGCTGGCGGTCCGGTTCACCGGCGCCAGCAGCCGGTCCAGGCGGGTCCGCCGTCCCCCGGCGCGGTGCAGCTCGGCGTCCTCGGCGGCGACCCGGGAGGCCAGCACCCGGTCGATCCGCTCGTGGTCGCGCCGGCGGAGGTCCGACGTCGCGGGGTCGTCGAAGTCGGCCGGCGGGATGACCCGCACCAGCGACTGCGGCAGGTCGAGGTTGATGTGCGCGTTCATGCCGAGCAGCACGTGCGCCTCCGGCGGGAGGTCCGGCCGGGCGCCGAAGGCCAGCCGCCACGGCCGGGGCGGGGACGCCGGGTCCCGCCGGTGTGCGGTCAGCGCGTCGAGGTACAGCCCCGCGAAGTCGACGTCCCACTCCTCGACCCAGGCCGGGTCCTCGAAGGCGCCCGCGTCGATCGCCGCCCCGACCGCGACGGTCGTGCGCAGGTAGACGCCGAGGAAGAAGCGGCCGGGGTCGCGGTCGGCCTCCAGCGACGCGAGCAGCTCCTCCATCTGCGCGGCCAGCGCACCGACGGCCTCGGTCATGCTGCGGCCCCGTTGCAGGGGCCCGCCGCGAGCATGCGAGCGGTGGGGGGCAACGGGGTCCTTCTTCAGATGAGCGCGTCGAGGCCGTCGTCCGGGGCCAGCGTCATCGCGGCGTCCACCGGTGGGCGGTGCGGCTGGTCCAGACCGCGCATCCGGGCCGCGTGCAGGGCCAGCAGCAGGTTCAGCCGCAGCGTCGGGTCGGTGGTGAAGGGCCCGAGCAGCCGCTCGAGCTTGCCGATCCGGTATCGCATCGTGTTGTAGTGGAAGTGCAGCCGCCGGGCGGACTCCGCGACGTTGAGGTTGGTCTCCAGCAGCACCCGCAGCGTCTCGCGCAGGTCGGCGGAATCCGGGTCGCCGGCGTCGGCGAGGGTGCCCAGCACCTCGTCGACGTAGTTGCGCAGCTCGGTGCTGTCCGGGATCAGCGACAGCAGCCGGAAGACGCCGAGCTGGTCGAAGTGGGTGACCGCCTGCGGCCCGCGGATCTCCTGGCCGACGCCCAGGGCCCGCGAGGCCTGCTGGTGCGCCTCGCCCAGCGCCGACAGCGAGCCGGCCGGGCGGCCGATGCCGGTGCCGAGCACCCGCCCGACGCGGCGCACCCGGGCGTTGACCCGGCCGGTCACCGCGGTCACCAGCGAGGTGATCTCCTCCGGCGTCCGCCCGTCGAGGGGCAGCACGGTGACGATCTCGGTCGACAGGCCGGCCACCGCCGCGCCGGAGACCTCGGTCTCCAGGGCGGCCCGCCAGCCGTCGGCCAGCCGGTCGAGGACGTCGAGGGCACGAGTCGGGTCGGCCTGCGGGTCGGCGGCGGTCTCGGTGGCGGTCACCAGGACGACGACCGGGCCGTCGAGCCGCCAGCCGAAGGAGCGGGTCTGCGCCAGCGCCCGCTCGGTGTGCCGCAGCGCCCCGGCGACCAGCCGGCGCACCAGGTCGCCCTGGAAGCGCAGCTCGACGGAGTGCACCGCCTGCTGGCGGATGACCGACAGCGCCGAGACGACCGCCGCCCGCTCCAGCACCGCTCCGGCGCCCACCAGCATCGGCCCGCTCCGGTGGACCGCCACCAGCCAGCCGTGCCGCTGGTCGCCGGCCATGATCGGGGCGACCGCGTACTCCCCCACCCCGCCGGGCAGCTCGTGGTGCCCGGGGACGAGCAGGATGCCGTCGGCCGGTGAGAGGTCGGCGTCGGCGAGCACGTCGGCCGGGGTGACGACGATCTGGTCGGCGCGCAGGCCGGAGAGCCGGCGGGACGGCGCCATCATCGCCATCTCGTCCTCGGCCTCGGCGTCCAGCAGCCACAGCCAGTCGCTGATCTCCGCGACGTCCTCGGCCGGGCCGGCGCTGGTGGCGATCTCCCGGTCCGGGCCCAGGCCCAGGACGGCGGCACCCTCCAGGGAGTGCGCGAGCTGCTCGGTGACCTCGGCCAGCCCGCCGCCGCTGAGCGCGACGTCGATGAACTGGTCGTGCATGCGGTTGGACAGCGTCAGCGCCTCGCTCTGCTTGCCGATCACGGCGCCGAGCACCTCGGAGACGACGTCGCCCATCCGCACCGTGGCCGGCAGGGCGAGCACCGGCAGCGCGCGGCGGTCGGCTTCGGTGAGCACGTCGGCCGGCACCGGCGGAGGCCCCTCGGTCCGGCGGTAGGCCAGCGCCGCGGTGCCCATGGAGTCCAGCCGCTCGACCAGGGCACGGCAGTTGGCGGCGTCGGCCGGTGGCAGCCGCGCGCCGAGGACGACGAGGACGTCGGGGCCTGCGACGGCCAGCGGGTCGGCGGGGTCGTCGACCACCATGTAGCGGACGACGCGGTCCAGGCCGCCGCCCCCGGCGACGACATCGGTGCCCGCCAGGCCGGGCAGCCGCAGCGCCTCGGCCAGGGTCAGACCCATGCGCTCCTGCCAGTTGGGCCGCTCGCCGCGGCTCTCGGTCACCGACGCCTCCGCTGTCGACAGGTGACGCCAGGACGAGACCAAGCCCTCACCCAGCGTGGGGACGACGAGGGAGGCTTCACCCTGGGTCACGACACCTACCTTTTCAGTTGCTGATGCACACGGTCACACCCGGGCACCCTGTCAGGAGTGCCTGGACGCACTACCCCATTCTTGGCGACTTCCGCCATACTTGGGCGTGCGACGCGCCGCTTAGGTTCGAGACCCGGTTCCACCTCGCCCGGTGGATGGTAGGCCGGTTCCCCTCCCAGGGTGCCGCCCAGCCCCTCCAGCGGTTGGGGGCAGGGCCTGGGCGGGGGGTCTCGAGCCGACGGCGCCTCCCGTGGTCTCCAGCGTGAAGAGGTCGCCATGCGCACCATCGACCAGACCGCAGGCCCGGGCGGGAGCCGCCCTGGGGCTCAGCCGCCCCCGCGCGGCCACGCCGCGCGGGCCGGACTACCCACCATCCCCCTGCCGCGCGAGTCCGCCCAGGCGACCGCGCGCACCGCTCCCCCCGCCCGTGCCGCGACCGCCGTACCCGCGTCCGCGAGCACCGGTGTCGCCGACCTCCTGCGCGGTCCGGTCCGCCCGGCGCGCGTGCTGTTCAGCGTCCCCGCTGCCGTCTACCTCCAGGTGCCCACCGAGCGCGGCGGCGATGTCGTCGGCGTCCTCACCAACGACGCCGCACGTCTCCCGCTGGCCTGCGTGCTCTTCCGCCCGAGCAACGGCCGCCCGCTGGTGGCGCTGCCGCCCGACGCGCCGGCCGAGGTCGGCGGCGGGCGCATCGTCGTCGGCGACCTCGCCGTCAGCGCCGCCGCCTGGTGGGACCCGCGCCCCCGACTGCCGCGCCCCCGCCCGGCCCTGCTGCCCGAGGGCGTGCGCCAGCTGCGCAACGCCCTCTACGGCGAGGGGGTGCCGCACAGCGCCTTCACCCTGCCGGGTCTGCCGGCCGGTCCCGGAGGTCCGCTGGCCGCCCTGCGCGGCGCCGTCCGCCGGGCCGACCTCGACGCCGCGCTGCGCACGGCCACCCGGCTGATCGGCCTGGGCCCGGGGCTCACCCCGGCCGGGGACGACGTCATGGCCGGGACGATGGCGGGCCTGGTGCTGCTGGGGCACCCCGCCGCCGAGCGGTTCTCCGCCGCGGTCTCCGCGCTGGCCGCCGGCCGGACGACCGAGCTGTCGCGGGCGCTGCTGCGGCACGCCGCCGCCGGGCGGGTCAGCGCCGAGTACGCCGCGGTGCTGCACGGGCTGGTCGGCGAGCGGCCGCTGGCCCCGGCGGTCGACGGGCTGCTGGCCACCGGCGCCACCAGCGGCCGGGCCATGGCGCTGGGGCTGTGCACCGCGATCGACCTCGTCGACCGGACCATGCGCCCCCGCTGACGAAGCACCCGTCCCGAGCCACCGGACGCGGGACCACCCGGTGGAACGCGTACGAGAGCCCCCGTCCGGCCGGACGGGGGCTCTCGTGCGTTCCAGGGCTCCCGGCCCGGTGACCAGCGGGAAGTGGTCGTCCGGCACGCCGACAGCGGCCACCACCCGCCGATGCTCACCGGCGGGACCGAGCCGCGGTGCCGGTCCCTGGGGCTCAGCGACCGTCGGGGACGGTCCCCGGCCGCGGTGCGGTCCGGTGGGACCGCACCGTCACAGCCGGCAGGCGTGGATGCTGGTGACCAGGATGGCGCGGGCGCCGAGCTCCCAGAGCTCGTCCATCACCCGGTTGGTGTCGGTCTGGGCGACCATCGCGCGCACCGCCGACCAGCCCTCGGTCTGCAGCGGGCTGACCGTCGGCCCCTCGAGACCCGGGGTCAACGCGGTCGCCTTCTCCAGCAGGTCGTTGGGGCAGTCGTAGTCGAGCATCACGTACTGCCGCGCGACCAGGACCCCGCGCAGCCGGCGGCGCAACTGCGCCACCGCGGGGATCTCCTCGGCCCCGGCCCGCCGAACCAGGATGGCCTCGCTGGTGAGCACCGGCTCACCGATGGTGTGCAGCCCGGCTGCGCGCAGCGTCGTCCCGGTCTCGACCACGTCGCAGACGGCGTCGGCGACGCCGAGCCGGCAGGCGGTCTCGACCGCGCCGTCGAGCTTGACCACCGCCGCCGGGATGCGCTGCTCGTCGAGGTACCGCTGCAGCAGCACCGGGTACGCCGTGGCGATCCGCTTGCCCGCCAGCTGGGCGACGGTCTCGATGTCGGACTCCGCCGGAGTGGCGAAGCGGAACGAGGAGCGGCCGAAGCCCAGTGGCATGACCTCCACCGCGGCGGCGCCCTCACCGACGGCCGGCGCCGTCTCCAGCAGCATGTCCCGGCCGGTGATGCCGACGTCGAGGGTGCCGGCGGCGACGTAGACGGCGATGTCACGAGGCCGCAGGTAGAAGAACTCGGTGTCGCTGTCGGGGTCGTAGACGGCGAGGTCCTTGGTGCTGCGGCGCTGCCGGTAGCCGCTCTCGGTGAGCATGGCCGCCGCGGGCTCGCTCAGGACGCCCTTGTTGGGCACGGCGATGCGCAGCACGGACGAACTCCTTCGGTCGGGGGTGGACGGAACGGCCCTCCTGCGAGGTCCCGCTGCTGGCTCCGTCCGGAGGCTCACCCAGCGCGTGCGAGGGGTGAGGGGGACGGGGTCCTGTCACGGTGGGGGGCAGGAGGGTCCTTCTTCAGAGGTGGGCATAGACGTCGTCCAGGGTCAGCCCGCGGGCTAGCAGGAGGACCTGGACCCGGTAGAGGAGCTGGCTGACCTCCTCGGCGGTGCGCTCGGCGCCCTCGTGCTCGGCCGCCATCCAGGACTCGGCGGCTTCCTCGACGACCTTCTTGCCCGCGGCGTGCACGCCGTCGCGGACGGCCGTGACCGTTCCCGACGCCGGGTCGCCGGCGGCGACCTTGGCCGCGAGCTCGGCGAACAGCTGGTCGAAGGTCTTCACGCGCGGCTCCCGTCGGCCGGTCGGATCGAGAAGCCGGTGGACCCGGCGGGCCCGCGCAGGCTGCGCAGGGTGAGCGCGGTGGCCAGGGCGGCCACCGCCGCCTCCCAGCCCTTGTCCTCGACCGAGCCGGGCAGGCCCGCGCGGTCGCGCGCCTGCTCCTCGGTGTCGCAGGTGAGGACGCCGTTGCCGACGGGCGTGCCGGCGTCGAGCGCCACCCGCGTGAGCCCGGCGGTGACCGCGTCGCAGACGTATTCGAAGTGCGGCGTCCCACCCCGGATGACCACGCCGAGCGCGACGACGGCGTCGTGCCGCTCGGTGAGCGCCTGGGCGACCACCGGCAGCTCGACGGCGCCCGGGACCCGGACGACGGTCGGTGACGGGATCCCGCTGGCGACCGCCGCGGCGACCGCGCGATCCAGCAGCGCGCCGGTGATCTCGGCGTGCCAGGTGGTGGCGACGATGCCGATCGCCAGCCCGGTGGCGTCGACCGCCGGCGCCTCCGGTGCGCCTCTCCCGCTCACGAGACCTCCTCGCCGGCGCTCGTCGGCCGCGTTCGCGGGACCTTCGCTGTGCCCATCGGTGAACCCGCGATGCTCACAGCTGCTGCTCCGTCTGGCGCAGCGGGACGTCGGTGCCCGGCACGGTCGCGGCGTCGGCCGGGCCGGACTCGGTCTCCGGCTCGATGATGTCCAGCAGGTGCCCCATCCGGTCGCGCTTGGTGCGCAGGTAGGCGAGGTTCTCCGCGGTGACGTGGCTGGGCAACGGCACCCGGCCGGTCACCTTGAGCCCGTAGCCCTCCAGGCCCGCCCGCTTGGCCGGGTTGTTGGTGAGCAACCGCATCGTGTGCACACCGAGGTCGACGAGGATCTGCGCGCCGGTGCCGTAGTCGCGGGCGTCGGCGGGCAGCCCCAGGTCGAGGTTGGCGTCGACGGTGTCGATGCCGCTGTCCTGCAGCTGGTAGGCCTGCAGCTTGTGCAGCAGGCCGATGCCCCGGCCCTCGTGCCCGCGGATGTAGAGCACGATCCCGCGGCCCTCCTGCGCCACCGCGGCCAGCGCGGCCTGCAGCTGGGGGCCGCAGTCGCAGCGCAGCGAGCCGAACACGTCGCCGGTGAGGCACTCGGAGTGCACCCGGACCAGCACGTCCTCGCCGGGGCCCGCCCCGTCCTCGGAGTTGATGTCGCCGTAGACGAACGCGACGTGCTCGCGCTCGTCGTAGGAGCTGCGGTAGCCGACGGCGGTGAAGGTGCCCGGGGCCAGCGGCACGGTCGCCTCGGCCACCCGCTCGACGAGCTTGTCGAAGCGCTTGCGGTAGGCGATGAGGTCGGCGATGGAGATCAGGCACAGGTCGTGCTCGTCGGCGAAGACCCGCAGCTCGTCACCGCGGGCCATGCCGACCGGGTCCTTCTCGCTGACCAGTTCGCACAACGTGCCCGAGGGGCGCAGGCCGGCGAGCACCGCGAGGTCGACCGCGGCCTCGGTGTGGCCGGGCCGGCGCAGCACGCCGCCGTCGCGGGCGCGCAGCGGCACGATGTGCCCGGGGCGGGCCAGGTCGGTGGAGTCGGTCTCCGGCGAGGCCAGCAGCCGGATGGTGTGCGCCCGGTCGGCGGCCGAGATGCCGGTGGTCACGCCCTCGCGGGCGTCGACGGTGACGGTGTAGGCCGTGCCGCGGCGGTCCTGGTTGACGCGGAACATCGGCGGCAGGTCCAGCCGGTCGGCGTCGGCCTCGGAGACGGCCACGCAGATGTAACCCGAGGTGTAGCGGACCATGAACGCGACGAGCTCGGGGGTGGCCAGCTCGGAGGCGAAGATCAGGTCGCCCTCGTTCTCGCGGTCCTCGTCGTCCATGACGACGACCGGACGGCCGCTCTTGACCGCGGCAATGGCGTCCTCGACGGTGTCGAGCCGGATGATCTCGCTCACGTGCGTGCTCCCAACAGGCGTTCCACGTACTTGGCGATCACGTCGACCTCGAGGTTGACCGGGCTCCCGGGAGGAACGGCACCCAGCGTGGTCTCGCGCAGGGTGGTGGGGATGAGGCTGACCTCGAGCCACGGCCCGGGGTCGGCGGCGGCGCTGACCGCGCTGACGGTCAGCGAGACGCCGTCCACGGTGATCGAGCCCTTCTCGACGACGTAGCGCGCCAGCTCGGGCGGCAGCCCGACCCGCACCACCTCCCAGTGCTCGCCGGGGGTGCGGGTGAGGACGGTGCCCACGCCGTCGACGTGGCCCTGGACCAGGTGCCCGCCGAGCCGGGTGTGCGGAGTGACGGCGCGCTCCAGGTTGACCGGGTCGCCGGCGCACAGGGCGCCCAGGCTGCTCCGCCGGAGGGTCTCGGCCATCACGTCGGTGGTCCACTCCGCGGCTGTGCTGTCGCCCCCCGGACCCGCCCCGGCGAACCCGGTGACGGTGAGGCAGACGCCGTTGACGGCGATCGAGTCGCCCAGCGCCACGCCCTCCAGCGCCGTGCGCGCCCGGATGCGCAGCCGGGCGGCTGTCGCCTCCCCGCCCGCCTCCGTCAGCTCCTCGCGGGCCAGCAGGGTGCCGATCTCCTCGACGATCCCGGTGAACACGATCAACTCCCTCCGGTCACGCCGTGGGAGTCCGCGACGCGCCGCTCCCCAGTGTGCCGGTTGGGCCGCAGCCTGATCTCCACGTCCCCGCCCAGGCGGGTGAGGCCGGTGACCGTGAGGGTCAGCGCGTCGCCGATCCCGCTGATTCCCAGGTCGCCGACGAGGAGGGCGCCGGCGCCGAGCAGCTTGGGCGCCAGGTGCACGACCGCCTCGTCCACCAGGCCGTCGCGCAGGAAGGCCGCGGCCAGCGTCGGGCCGCCCTCGAGCAGCAGCCGGCGCACGTCGCGGGCGAAGAGCTCGCCGAGCAGTTCCCGCGGTGAGGCGGCGGTGCTGACCAGCGTGGGGGCGGCGCCGTCGAGCACCCGGGCCGTCCTGGGCAGCCGGCCGCGGCGGTCGAGGACCACGCGCAGCGGCTGCCGCGCGGCGTTCCGTCCGTCGGCGTCGCGGACGGTCAGCCGCGGGTCGTCGGCCAGCGCGGTCCCGGAGCCGACGACGACCGCGTCACAGGTGGCCCGCAACCGGTGGACGGCGGCGCGGGCCTCCGAGCCGGTGACCCAGCGGCTGCTGCCGTCGGCGGCGGCGACCCGCCCGTCGAGGGTGCCGGCGACCTTCCAGACCACGAACGGGCGCCCCTCGCGCACGCCGGTCAGCCACGCCCCCAGCGCGCCCTCCTCGGCGGCCTGCTGCTCCACGCCGAGTTCGACCCCGACGCCGGCGGCGCGCAGCCGGGCGGCGCCGCCCCCGGCCGGCCGGGTCGGCTCGGGGACGGCGACCACCACGCGGGCGACGCCGGCGGCGAGCAGCGCGTCGGCGCAGGGCCCGGTGCGGCCGGTGTGCGCGCACGGCTCGAGGGTGACGACGACGGTGCCGCCGCGTGCCCGCTCGCCGGCCTGCTGCAGCGCCCGGACCTCCGCGTGCGGGCCGCCGGGCGGCGCCGTCGCGCCCTCCCCCACCGGCGTTCCGTCGGCGGCGAGCACGACCGCGCCCACCGCGGGGTTGGGGCTGGTGGTACCGAGAACGCTCGCGCCGAGCTCGCGTGCCCGGGCCATGGCGGAGAGCTCGGCCGCGGAGACGGTCACCCCTGCCACGCCGCAGCGGCTCGCGCGCGCAGACCCGCGATCGCCCGCGCCGGGTCGTCGGCGCCGTAGACCGCCGACCCCGCGACGAACACGTCGGCGCCGGCCGCAGCGGCCTGCTCGATGGTGTCGGCGTTGATGCCGCCGTCGACCTCGACCAGCAGCATGAGGTGCCCGGTGTCGACCAGCTCGCGCGCGCGGCGCACCTTGGGCAGCGTCTCGGCGATGAACCGCTGGCCGCCGAAGCCGGGCTCGACCGTCATGACCAGCAGGGTGTCGAACTCCGGGAGCACGTCGAGGTACTCCTCCAGAGCGGTGCCGGGCTTGAGCGCCAGGCCCGCCAGCGACCCGGCGGCGCGCAGGTCGCGGGCGACGGCACGCGGATCGCCGGTGCAGGCCTCGGCGTGCACCGTGACGTTGCGCGCGCCGGCCTCCGCGTAGCCCGGTGCCCACCGCGCGGGGTCCTCGATCATCAGGTGGCAGTCCAGCGGCACGGGACTGACCGCCTGCACCGCCTGCATCACCGGCAGCCCGAAGGTCAGGTTCGGCACGAAGTGCGCGTCCATGACGTCGAAGTGCAGCCAGTCGGCGTCGGCGACCCGCTGTGACTCCTCGGCCAGCCGGGCGAAGTCCGCCGACAGGAGGCTGGGCGCGATCAGCGGGCTGCGGGGCACGTCCGCCGAGTCTAGGCGGGCGTGATCACCGTTCCGCGCGGGAGCGGCGGTACCAGAGACCGCCGGCCAGCGCGGCGAGCCCGGCAGCGGCCGCGACCGCGACGAGCCGGCCGCTGCCGGCCCCCTCCTCGGCCGCGGCGGCCGGGTCGGGCGCCGTCGCGGTGGGCTCCGCCGGCTCGGCACCTCCCGTCGGGGCGGGCTCCGCCGTCGGGGCGGGGGTGACCGGTGCCGGCGTCCAGGGGACGGCGGTCCCCGGGGCGACGGCGAGGACGGGCGCCGGGAGCTCCGGCTCCGGCCCACCGGGCACCTCCTGCTCGATCCAGGCGTCCTCGGTGCCGTCGGCGTAGACCTGCACCGTCGGGAAGGTCAGCTCGGTCACCCCGGCGGGCAGGCGCGCCACGGTCACCGCGTACTCGGCGTCCTCCCCGGAGGGCAGCGCGGGCCCGCCGACCTCGAAGCCCTGGGCCGTGGGGGTCAGCGTCCAGCCGGCCGGGCCGGAGGCCAGCGAGACGTCGGCCGGGGCGATGCCCGCGGGCAGCCGGGTGCGCATCGCGGTGATGCCCGCGTCGGCCTCGGCGGCGGCGGAGAACTCCAGGGTCACCGGACCGCCGCCGGCCACGGCCCCGGGCGCGTCCACGTGGACGTGGGCGGTCGCCGTCCCGGTGCCGGCAGCGAACAGGACGGCCCCCATCAGGAGAAAGGCGGGAGTCCGGCGCGCGGCCGGGGAGCGACTGGTCACGGTGCAGTGGTCGTCGTCCGGACGCGCCTGGTTCCCGTCCCCGCACGGTGGCCGGGGCATCGCCGTCCGTGCCACTCCCCCGGGTGTGCGCAACCATTTCGCCTGCTCGGCACCGCACCGCGCTCCGAGACCCCCGATACGGAACTGGTCCTCTCTATGGTGCTCACCGTGGGCCGGCTGAGACCGCGGACGGCAGGACACCGAGCGCGACGTGACGCCTCGGTCGCCGCTCCCGTTGCCTGGTTCACCTGTGCCGGCCTCGCGGTGACCCTCGCCCTGGCCCTGCTCACCGGGGTGCTCGCCCGCCGGGCCGGTCTGGACCAGGGCACCCGGTCGTTCGAGAACCTCGCCCGCGTCACCGCCGCCACGCTCACCCCGGCCCTGGACGGCGACCCGGGCCTGCCTCCCGACCCGACCACGGACCTGCGCACGCACGTCGACGCGCTGGTGACGGCCAGCCCGGTGGTCGCGGTCCGGGTGCGCTCCAGCAGCGGGCAGGTGCTCTGGGCCGACGACCGCAGCGTCGTCGGCCGGATGGCCGCGCTGCCGGACGACGCACGCCGCGCCCTGCAGTCCGGCTCGGTGGCCTCGCTCGTGGCCGAGCCCGGGGACCCGGGCGTGGTCGCCGGTGGCAGCAGCGGCCAGGTGCTGGTGGCCTGGGTCGGGGTGAAGGACGTGCACGGCACCCCGCTGCTGGTCGAGTTCCACGAGAGCTACACCGAGGTGACCGACCTCGCGCAGCGCACCTGGCTGCGGTTCGCGCCGGCCGCGCTGGGCGCACTGGCGCTGCTGCAGGTGCTCCAGGTGCCGCTGGCCTGGCGGCTGGCGTCGAAGCTGCGCCGGTCCCGGCAGTCGGAGGACGCGCTGCTCCAGGCCACCGTGGACGCCTCGGACGCCGAGCGGCGCCGGATCGCCGCTGAGGTGCACGACCACACCGTCCAGGACCTCACCGCCCTGGCCTTCGAGATCGACGCCGCGCAGATGCGCGGCGCACCCCGCAACGCCGAGGACGCCGAGCTGCTGGAGCGGACCGCGCAGGGGGTGCGGCAATCGGTCGAGGACCTGCGTTCCCTGCTCGTCGCGCTGATCCCGGCCCGGGGCGGCTTCCGCGGCGGGCTGCTCCCGGCGCTGCAGCTGCTCGCCCAGGAGCTCACCCGCTCCGGCATCCGGGTGACCGTGCGCGCCGACGACGCCCGGGACCTGCCCGGGCCGACGGCCGCACTGCTCTACCGCTGCGCCCAGGAGGCGCTGCGCAACGTCGTCACGCACAGCCGCGCGACCTCGGTCGAGGTCGCCGTCACGCAGGACCAGGGGGTCGCCACGATGCGGATCGAGGACGACGGGCAGGGGGTCGACGAGGGGCGGCTGGCCGAGCGGGCCGCGGCCGGGCACGTCGGGTTGCGGGCGCTCGGGGAGCTGCTGGTGGACGCCGGCGGCTCGCTCACGCTGTCCAGCGCCCCGGGCGAGGGCACGCAGCTGGTCGCGACCGTGCCGTTGGCCACCGCCGCCGCCGTGACCGCCGGAGCGGCACGGTGATCCGGGTGCTGGTGGTCGACGACCACGCCGTCGTCCGGCGGGGCATCTCCAGCCTGCTGGCCGCCGCCGACGGGCTGGAGTGCGTCGGGGCGGTCGGGGACGGCGACGCCGCCCTGGAGCTGGTCGAGCAGCTGGACCCCGACGTGCTGCTGCTGGACCTGTCGATGCCCGGCCAGGACGGCGTGACGGTGATCCGTGTGCTGCGGGAGCGCGGCCACCGGACCCCGGTGCTGGTGCTCACCTCCTTCGGCGAGCCCGACCTCGTGCTGCCCGCCCTGGTCGCCGGCGCCGACGGCTACCTGCTCAAGTACCAGGACGGCGAGTCCATCCTCGACGCGGTGCGGTGCATCGCCGCGGGCGGAGCGCCGGTCGACCCGATGGTGACCGCCGCCGTGCTCGCCGACCTGCGCGACCGCAGTCAGGGCGACCTGCTCACCGACCGTGAGAAGGAGGTGCTGGAGCTGGTCCGTCAGGGCCTGCCCAACAAGGTGATCGCCCGGCGGCTGCGGATCAGCGAGGCCACCGTGAAGACCCACGTCACCCGCATCCTGCAGCGCACCGGCGCCACCGACCGCACCCAGGCGGCGCTGTGGGCCGAGCGCCGCCTGCGCCCGAACGAGCCTCCCCACCGGACGACGGGATGACCGACACCGGCCGGCACCGGCCCGGGCGCGGTGGACCCCCTCCCGACCCGCAGCGGCGCCGGGTCCTGCTGCACTACGCCGCGACCGGGAGGCCGGCCCCGCGGCGGTGGTCGGAGCGGCTGGCCCTGTTCGCCGGGGCCATCGCCGTGCTGGCCGCGATCGGCACGGCCACGCTCACCGGGGCCTGGGCCGGGTTCGCCCTGCTGGGCGCTCCGGGCGAGCCCGCCCGGCCCGCCCTCGAGGAGGGCGAGGACGGCGCGACCCAGCCGGACGACCCGGCACCGGACGCGGGCGCCGCGCCGCCTCCACCACCGGAGGATCAACCTTCCGCGGTGCCCCCGGAGCGCACCCCGGAGGAGCGGGCGCAGCGGCGGGCGGAGTCGCTCCCCGAGCCGTTCTCGGCGGCGCCGTCCGCGGCCGGGCCGTCCTCCGCCCAGCCGGCGCCTCCCGCTGCGCCGGACGCCGCACCGACGACCACGCCGCCGCCCCGCCGGCCGGCGCCCACTCCCGCGACCCCAGCCGCGCCGGCGCCCGTCGCGGCGGAGCCGGTGACGCCGACCGGTCCCACGGAGAGCCCCGCGCCGGCGGAACCGGCACCGGTCCCCGCACCGGCGACACCCCAAGCTCCCGCTGCGACCGCCTCCCCCACGCCCTCGTCGCAGCCGGACGAGGACGACGAGGACGACGGCGACGACCGCTGGAGCAGGAGCAGCAGCAACGGCGATGGCGATGGCGGCGACCACGACGAGTCCGACGGGGCGCAGGACCTCGACACCGCCGCGCCCTCGACCACGGCGACCCCCACCCCGACGGCCGAGAGAAAGACGAAGGCCGAGGGACAGACGACGGCCGAGGGAAAGACGACGGCCGAGGGAAAGACGACGGCGACGGCGTCGCCGTCGAGCGGTACCGACGACTGAGCGCGCCGGTCCGCTCAGCCGGTGCGGCGGAGCAGGGCCATGAACATCGCGTCGGTGCCGTGCCGGTGCGGCCACAACTGCCCGTAGTCGTCCCGGGCCAGCCCCGGCACCTCGGGGAACAGCGGCGCGACCGGGAGCACCTCGACGTCGTCCCGCCCGGCCGCGGCGTCGACGACGGCGACCGTCTCGTCCGTGTGCGGCGAGCAGGTCACGTAGGCCACCACGCCGCCGGGGCGGACCGAGGCCAGCGCGCCGTCCAGCAGCGCCGTCTGCAGCTCGACCAGCGGCGGGACGTCGTCCGCGGTGCGCCGCCAGCGCACCTCGGGACGGCGGCGCAGCGCGCCCAAGCCGGTGCAGGGGGCGTCGAGCAACACGCGGTCGAAGGAGCCCGGCGGCCACGGCGGCGTCCGCGCGTCGGCGACCAGCACCTCGACGTCGTCCTCGTCGCGCAGCGCCTGGCGGACCAGCTCGGCGCGGTGCGGCGCGCGGTCGGCCGCGGTGAGCCGCACTCCCTCCGGCCGGACGGCGGCCAGCAGACCGGCCTTGCCCCCGGGGCCGGCGCAGACGTCGAGCCAGGCGGCGTCCGGGCCCTCCAGCGGCGCGCGGGCCAGCAGCAGGGCCGCCAGCTGGCTGCCCTCGTCCTGCACCGCGGCCCGGCCCTCGCGCACGGAGGGGACGCGCGCGGGGTCACCGCCGCCGAGCCGGACCGCGTACGGCGACCACGGGCCGGGCTGCCCGCCGGACTCCGCCGCGAGCTGCTCGCGGGACACCCGCCGGGCGACCAGGTGCACCTCGGGCGCGGCGTCGTCGGCCAGCAGCGCGGGCTCGACCTCGGCCTCGTCGGGCAGCGCGTCGCGCCAGGCCTCGACGATCCAGCGCGGGTGGTCGGTGACCAGGGCCAGCCGCTGGTCACCGTCCCCGCCGAGCCGCTCCACCCAGGCCGCCCGGTCGCCACCCGCGGCGACCTTGCGCAGCACCGCGTTGACGAGACCGGAGGCACCGGTGCCGACGATCGCCCGGGTGAGCGCCACGGTGGTGTCGACGGCGGCGTGCGCAGGCACCCGCAGGTCCAGCAGCTGGTAGGCGCCCAGCCGCAGCAGGTCGAGCACCCGCGGGTCGAGCTCGGCCAGCGGCCGGGAGACCAGCGGGGCCAGCACCGCGTCGAGGGTGCCGGTGGCGCGCAGGGTGCCGTAGGCCAGCTGGGTGGCGAACGCGGCGTCGCGCTCGGCGAGGTCGGCGGCGCGCTCGCGCAGGAGCTGGTGCAGCAGCAGGTTGGCGTAGGCGTCGCGGCCGGAGACGCCGTCGAGGACGTCGAAGGCGGTCAGTCGCGCGCCGTCGAGCACCGGCCGGGAGCGGCGGGACGGCGGACGCCGGGTGCCGCGCCGGGGAGCACTCACGAGGGGTCGCCGCCGAGCCGCTCGCCCGGAGCCGGCCGTGCGCCGCGGGCCCAGTCGGGCGCCGGCAGCAGCCGCTTGCCGGCCGGCTGCACCTCGCCGAGCCGCACCGCGCCGCGGCCGGTCCCGACCAGGACGCCGGTGGCGCCCACCGAGACCTCGCCGGGCGCCTGGCCGAGCGACGTGGGCAGCGGCTCGACCGGCCCCAGCCGCAGCCGGTCGCCGCGCCACGTCGTCCAGGCGCCGGGAGCAGGTGTGACCCCGCGGACCCGGCGGTCGACGACGGAGGCCGGCAACGACCAGTCGACGCGGGCGTCGGCCGGCTCGAGGCGCGGCGCGAGGCTGACCCCCTCGGCCGGCTGCGGCCGGGGCTCGAGCGAGCCGGTCGCGATGCCGTCGAGGGTGGCCACCAGCAGCCGGGCGCCGCTGATCGAGAGCCGGCCCAGCAGGTCGCCGGCGGTGTCCCGCGGACCGATCGGCTCGGTGACCACGCCGTAGACCGGCCCGGTGTCCAGGCCCGCCTCCAGCCGGAAGGTCGAGGCGCCGGTGAGCTCGTCGCCGGCCATGACCGCGTGCTGCACCGGTGCGGCGCCCCGCCAGGCCGGCAGCAGCGAGAAGTGCAGGTTGACCCAGCCGTGCCGCGTCAGGTCGAGCGCGGCCTGCGGCACGAGGGCGCCGTAGGCGACGACCGGCGCGCTGTCGACGGCCAGCTCGGTGAGCCGCTCGAGGAACCCCGGCTCGCGCGGCGAGCGGGGCTGCAGCACGGGGACGCCGGCGGCGTCGGCCCGCTCGGCGACCGGGGAGCGGCTCACCCTGCGGCCGCGGCCGGAGCGGGCGTCGGGGCGGGTGAGGACGGCGACGACCTCGTGGTCGGAGGCCAGCAGGAGTTCCAGCGAGGGGACGGCGACCTCCGGCGTCCCGGCGAACAGGAGCCTCAGTGGGGGCTCACCTCCACGCGGGGGACCCACGCGCCGGCGCCGGCCCACTCGGCCGCACCGATCGCGGCCAGCGCGGCGGCCCGGGCCTCGGCGTCCAGCCGGTCGACGAACAGCACGCCGTCGAGGTGGTCGACCTCGTGCTGCACAGCGCGGGCCAGCATGTGCGAGCCCTCGACCCGCACCGGCTCCCCGTGCAGGTCGAAGCCGGTGGCCGCGACGTACAGGTGCCGTCGGCAGTCGAAGGTGTAACCGGGGATGGACAGGCAGCCCTCCGGCCCCTCCTCGGTCTCCTCCCCCACCAGCGCCACCTCCGGGTTCACCAGGTGGCCGACCTCACCGTCGACGTACCAGGTGAAGACCCGCAGCCCGACGCCGATCTGCGGGGCGGCCAGCCCGGCGCCGCCGGCGGCGAACATGGTGTCGGTGAGGTCGGCGACCAGCCTGCGCAGCTCGTGGTCGAAGTCCACGACCGGGGCGGCAGGGGTGCGCAGCACCGGGTCGCCCAGCAGCCGGATGGGGGTCACGCTCACCGGTCGATCGTAGGCGGCCCTCCTGCAGAGGCCCGCCGCGAGCCTGCGAGCGGCGGAGCAGGAGGGTCTCCCTTCAGACCAGGTCGAGCGGGTCCAGTTGCACGCGGACGTGTTCGGTGGCCTTCTTCGCGCTGCGGACGCCCTGCACCTCGGCCAGCGCGTGCGCCAGGGCCGCGCCCTCCGCCCGCGGCACCCGCACCAGGTAGCGCTCCCGCTCGCCCTCCTGACCCGGGCGCGGCGGCTCCGGCACCGGACCGAGCAGGTCGGCGTCGGCGGGCAGCCGCGCGGCCGCGAGGAACTCCTCGAGCGCCGGCGCCGTCCCGGAGAGCGCGGCCATCCGGGTGGCCGGCGGAAAGCCCAGCTCGCGGCGGTCGGCCAGCTCCCGGGCGGCCAGCCAGCCGGGGTCCCAGCGCACCAGCGCCTGGACGACGGGGTGGGCGGCGTCGGCGGCGACGACGACCTGGCCACCGGCCGACGCGGACCGGACGAGGGTCGCCGCGTTCATCCAGCGGCGCAGCGTCTCCTCCCCCGCCCGCAGGTCGGCCCGGCCGAGCAGCGCCCAGGAGTCCAGCAGCAGCGCGGCGCCGTACTCGCCCTCGGCGACCGGCTCGGCGCCCGGGGTGGCGACCACCAGTGCCGCCCCGGGCGGCACCGAGGGCAGCACGCCCGACCCACGGCCGGAGACCCGCACCGCGGCTCCGGGGAAGGCCCGCCCCAGCTCCTCGGCGGTGCGGGCGGCGCCCACGACGGAGGCGCGCAGCTTCGTGCCGTGGCAGTACGGGCAGTCGAACGTCGCCGCTGGGCGGGCGCACCAGCGGCAGGCCGGCACCCGCGACCCCCCCGGGCCGGGCGTGGCGGCGACGCCCAGCGGCCCGGAGCAGACCGCGCAGCGGGCCGGCGCGCGGCAGCGGTCGCAGGCCAGCCCGGGCGCGTACCCGGCGCGTGGCACCTGCACCAGCACCGGGGCGCCCTCGGCGAGGGCCTGGCGGGCGACCCGGTGGGCCAGGCTGGGCAGCCGGGCGGTGCGCGCGGCGGGGTCGCGGGCCAGCTCGGCGTCGGCACCCAGGGCCTGCACCCGCGGGGCGGCGGCGCGCAGCGTGGCGCGGTCGGCGACCAGCTCGTGCGCCCAGCCGCTCTCCACCAGCAGCTGTGCCTCCGCGGTGCGCGCGGTCGCCGCGAGGACGGCCGCGCACGAGGTGAGGTGGGCCCGGTGCACCAGGACGTCGCGGGCGTGGGCGTAGGGCGCGCGCGGCTCGGCGTGCAGGTCGTCGCCGTCGTCCCAGACCGCGACCAGCCCGAGGCCGGCGACCGGCGCGAAGACCGCGGCGCGGGTGCCCAGCACCACCCGCGCGGTGCCGCGGACGGCGTCCAGGAAGCGGCGGTACCGGGCGTCGGGAGCCGCGTCGGCGCGCAGCACGACGACCGACCCCTGCGGCAGCCGGGCCTCGGCGGCGGCGGCCAGCCGGTCGAGGTCGCGGCCGTCGGGGGTCACCACGAGGGCGCCACGACCGCCGGCGAGCGCGGCCTGGCACAGCTCGACCAGCCGGGCCGGCCAGTCCTCCCCGGGCAACGCGGTCCACACCGCGCGGGCGGGCCGGCCCTCGGCGACGGCGGCGAGCAGCGCCGGGCCGGTCGGGTAGCGGGCGAAGCCGGCCGGGTCCGGCACCGGCGGCAGCGGCGGGAGGTCGGCGGGCGGGCGCTTCTCGGCCGCCGCCCGGCGGGGCGGAACGGCCAGCCGGAGCACGTCGGTCACCGTGCCGCCCCAGCGCTCGGCCACCGCACGGGCCAGCGCGATGACCTGCGGGGTGAGCACCGGCTCCGGGGACACCAGCTTGGCCAGCGGCGCCAGCTTCCCGCCGTGCTCGCTGCTGTCGGCCAGCTCGAGCACGAAGCCGTCGACCAGCTGCCCGGCGAACCGCACGCGCACCCGGCAGCCGGCCCGGACCTCGTCTGCCATGTCGTCGGGGACGGCGTAGTCGAAGGGCCGGTCCAGGTGCGCCAGCGGCACGTCGACGACGACCCGGGCCACCCGCTTCGGCCCCGCCCGAAGGCTCGCCCCGAGCTCGCGAGCGGTGAGGGGGGCGGCGTCCTTCGACAGCGGGATCTCCGATCAGCGGGGTCGTCTCCTGGCAGTGTCCCCGCCGGGTACGACGGCTCTGCTGAGCGGCCGCGGCCGGCGTCCCGAGCCCGGTGACGTGCTGGACCGACTCCCCTCGCCGGGCCCCGCCGCGAGCCTGGTGACGTACGGGAACGGCCACCCTCCAGGGTCCCGCGCCGAGTGTGCGAGGCGCGGGGGGAAGGGTGGTCCTCCCTCTTCAGACCCCCGCAGCCGAGCGCAGCGCCTCGACCCGGTCGACCCGCTCCCACGGCAGGTCGACGTCGGTGCGGCCGAAGTGGCCGTAGGCGGCGGTCGGGGCGTAGATGGGGCGCAGCAGGTCCAGGTCGCGCACGATCGCGCCGGGGCGCAGGTCGAAGGCCGAGCTGATGGCCTTCTCCAGTACCTCGTCGGCGACCGCGCCGGTGCCGAAGGTCTCGACGAACAGGCCCACCGGGTGGGCGGCGCCGATCGCGTAGGCCACCTGGACCTCGCAGCGGCGGGCCAGGCCGGCGGCCACGACGTTCTTGGCCACCCAGCGCATGGCGTAGGCCCCGGAGCGGTCGACCTTCGATGGGTCCTTGCCGGAGAAGGCCCCGCCGCCGTGGCGTGCCATCCCGCCGTAGGTGTCGACGATGATCTTCCGGCCGGTCAGCCCGGCGTCGCCCATGGGCCCGCCGATGACGAACTTGCCGGTGGGGTTGACCAGCAGCCGGTAGCCGTCGGTCGGCAGGCCGAGCGCGGCGAGCTCGGGCTCCACCACCAGTTCCTGCACGTCGGGGGCGAGCAGCTGCTCGATGGAGATGTCCTCGGCGTGCTGCGAGGAGACGACGACGGTGTCGACGCCGACCGGGCGGTCGTCCTCGTAGACGACGGTGACCTGGGTCTTGCCGTCGGGCCGCAGGTAGGGCACCGAGCCGTCCTTGCGGACCGCCGAGAGCCGGCGGGAGAGCCGGTGGGCCAGCGCGATCGGCAGCGGCATGAGCTCGGGGGTCTCGTCGGTGGCGTAGCCGAACATCAGGCCCTGGTCGCCGGCCCCCTGGCGCTCGATCTCGTCGTCCGTCGCGCCCGCGGTGCGCGCCTCGTACCCGGTGTCGACGCCTTGGGCGATGTCGGGCGACTGCGAGCCGATCGAGACGCTGACGCCGCAGGAGGCACCGTCGAAGCCCTTGCGGGAGGAGTCGTAGCCGATGCCGAGGATGGTCCTGCGGACGATCTCGGCGATCTCGACGTAGCCGGCGGTGGTGACCTCACCGGCGATGTGCACCTGTCCGGTGGTGATCAGCGTCTCGACGGCGACCCGGCTGCGCGGGTCCTGGGCGAGCATCGCGTCGAGGATCGAGTCGCTGATCTGGTCGGCGATCTTGTCCGGGTGGCCCTCGGTCACCGACTCGGACGTGAAGAGGCGGCGTGACACGCGGTACTCCCTGGGGTCGGGAACGGTGGGGTGGTGCCCGGGCGTGGGCATCTCGTCGGGTGCACGTTACCGGCGTGCGGCGAGGCCGGTGCCGGCTCAGGCCAGCCGGGCGCCGACGACGTCCCAGATCCCGGCGGCCACGGCGTCCTTGCTGCCCTCGGGCAGCTCGGTGACCGCCCCGTCGGCGGCCAGGACGACGGCGGCGTTCTCCGCCCGGCCGAACACCCGGCCGCCGGAGACGTCGTTGACCACGAGCACGTCGCAGCCCTTGCGGGCCAGCTTGGCGCGGGCGTGGGTGAGGACGTCGGCGTCGTCGTCCCCCGTCTCGGCGGCGAACCCGACGACCAGCTGCCCGGCGGGCCGCTTGGCGACCAGCTCGACGAGGACGTCGGGGTTGCGCACCAGCGGCACCGCATCGGGCTCGGCGGCGCCGCCCTTCTTCAGCTTCGCCACGGCGACCGACGCCGGCCGGAAGTCGGCGACCGCGGCGGCCATGACGACGACGTCGGCGTCCGCCGACTCGGCGAGCACCGCGGTCCGCAGCTCCTCGGCCGTGCCGACCCCGACGACGCGGACGCCGAAGGGCGCCGGCAGCTCGACGTTGGCCGCGACGAGCACGACGTCGGCGCCGCGGGCGGCGGCCACCCGGGCCAGCGCCCAGCCCTGCTTGCCGGACGAGCGGTTGCCCAGGTAGCGGACCGGGTCCAGCGGCTCGCGGGTGCCCCCGGCGCTGACGACGACGCGCCGACCGGCCAGATCGGAGTCGAGGGCGGCCGGGCCCGCGGTGAGCACGACCGAGGCGAGCGCGGCGATGTCGGCGGGCTCGGGCAGCCGGCCGGGGCCGGAGTCCGGGCCGGTGAGCCGGCCGACGGCGGGCGGCAGCACGATCGCGCCGCGGCGGCGCAGCGTGGCGACGTTGTCCTGGGTGGCCGGGTGCAGCCACATCTCGGTGTGCATGGCCGGGGCGAACACCACCGGGCAGTGCGCGGTCAGCAGGGTCGCGGTGAGCAGGTCGTCGGCCCGGCCGGCGGCGGCTCGGGCGAGCAGGTCGGCGGTGGCCGGCGCGACGACGACGAGGTCGGCGGTCTGCCCGATGCGGACGTGGGCCACCTCGTCGACGTCGGTCCAGACGTCGGTGGTGACGGGGTTGCCGGACAGCGCCTCGAACGTGGCCGCACCGACGAAGTGCAGTGCGGCCGGCGTCGGGACGACGCGGACGTCGTGCCCGGACTCGGTGAACGCGCGCACCAGCAGGGCGGCCTTGTACGCGGCCACGCCCCCGGCGACGCCGAGCACGATGCGACTCATGCTGTCCATCCTCCACACACGACGAGACCCCCGGCACCGGCCGAGGGTCTCGTCGTCAGCACGGGTCGGCCAGGAGCGACGCCACCGGCCGTTGCCCCGGTCCAGCGGCTCGCCCCGAGCTCGCGAGGGGGACCGGGCGAGAAGGACCCCGTCCTCCCCACTCTTCGTAGAAGGACCCCCTGCCCCCCACCACTCGCACGCTCGCGCGGGGCCCTGCAGGGGGCCGGGGCCCGGGACGGGGCCTCAGTTCTCGCCGGCGGTGTGGGTCAGCAGACCCTCGTTGATCTCGCGCAGCGCGATCGAGAGCGGCTTCTCCTGCGGGGCGGTGTCGACCAGCGGGCCGACGTACTCCAGCAGGCCCTCGGAGAGCTGGCTGTAGTAGGCGTTGATCTGGCGCGCGCGCTTGGCGGCGAAGATCACCAGGCCGTACTTGCTGCTGGTGCGCTCGAGCAGCTCGTCGATCGGCGGGTTGGTGATGCCCTCGGGGGCAGGTGCGACTCCGGACACGGGCGGGCGTGCTCCTCAGCTCGTTCGGCGGGAGTGACGGGCGGCGGCGGCGGGCCCCGTCACTCGGGTGCGCCGCTGCTCCGGAGGGACCTGGGCGACGGCGCAGTCAGCCATCCTACCAACTCGTCGGCAGCGCGGGCGACGTCGTCGTTGACGACCACCACGTCGAACTCCCCGGCGGCGTCCAGCTCGGCCTGCGCGATCCTCAGCCGCTGCTCCTGGACCGCGGGCGACTCGGAGCCCCGACCGGCCAGCCGGCTCTCCAGCTCGGCCCAGGACGGCGGGGCCAGGAACACCAGCTGGGCGTCGGCCTCGCGGGCCCGGACCTGCCGGGCGCCCTGCAGCTCGATCTCCAGCAGCGCCGGCGCGCCGGTGGCGAGTCGCTCGCGCACCGGGGCGGCCGGCGTGCCGTAGCGGTTGCCGGCGTACTCGGCCCACTCGAGCAGGCCGTCCTCGGCGATCAACCGGTCGAACTCGGCGTCGCTGACGAAGTGGTAGTGCACCCCGTCGACCTCACCGGGCCGGCGCCGACGGGTGGTGGCCGACACCGACACCCAGACCTCGGGGTGCCGGCGCCGGACCTCTGCCACGACCGTGCCCTTGCCGACCCCCGAGGGGCCGGAGAGCACGGTCAACCGCGCCGGGGGGCGTTCCACGGCAGCAGGAGCCACGCGTCGTCGTCCTCGACCTCCGGGTGCCTGGTCCTGCGGGTCAGCTCTCGACGGCGACCTGCTCGGCGGCGACCTTCTCGCCGCCGAACTCCGTCTCGAGGGCCCGGCGCTGGTTGGCACCCAGACCGCGCACCCGGCGGGTCGGGGAGATCTCGAGCCGCTCCATGATCTTCGCAGCCCGCGCCTTGCCCACGCCGGGCAGGGACTCGAGCACCGCGGAGACCCGCATCTTGCCGATGACCTCGTCGGTCTCGCCCTGACGCAGGACGTCGCCGACCGTGGCGCCCTTGCTCTTGAGCCGCTCACGCAGCTCGGCTCGGGCCTTGCGCGCGGCCGCCGCCTTCTCGAGAGCCGCGGCACGCTGTTCGGGGGACAGGTCAGGGAGGGGCATGGTGCGACCCAATCTGTCGTCGCCGACCATCGGTCGGCCGGCGGGGCTCTGGCTGTGTCGGGGGCAGGACTCGCTGCTGAGCCTGCTCGCCAACCTAGCTCTCGCTATATGTGCAGGTCACGGGGGTTCGAACCGTGGGTTTCACGCTATCCGTGAGCCAATCGTGACTCAGGGTCGCCAGATGTGCTCACCCACGGTCATCCTCGCAGCTCCGCGATGGGTTCGGCTCGATCCGGTACAGGAACGCACCCCCGCCGGAGCCGCCCCGACACGCCGGTGCGACACGCCGGATACCTCGGAAACGCGCTGGTGAGCGGCGGCTCCGGCCGATCAGCAGGGGGTCGCGCTCCCCCGCCGGCCGAGCAGCCGACCTCCGACGGCAGCCAGCAGCAGGCCGCCCGCCGCGGCCAGCGCCGGTCCGGTCCGGTGGGCCGGGGTCCACACGACCGCGTCGTCGAAGGTGAGGGTCAGCGTGCTCGAGGAGGCGTCCACTGCGAGCGGCTCGTAACCGCCCCCGTACCGACCTACTCGACCCCGTCCGCGCCGGCGAACAGCACCGCACCGGCCACGAGGAGCAGCAGGCGAGCCCGGCGAGCAGCCAGGGCGCGGCACGTCTCACCCGGCGAGCTCCGCGGTCCAGCGCTCCGCGGCCGCGCGCAGCCCGGCCCGGTCCGGGCCGGCGGCCAGCACGTCGCGCGACACGGTGGGGACGACGGCGGTGCCGCGGCCGAACAGCCGGCGCAGGTCGGCCGCCGAGCCGCCCTGCGCGCCCAGCCCGGGTGCGAGCACCGGGCCGCCGAGGCCGGTGAGGTCGACGTCCAGCTCGCGCAGCGTCGCCCCGACGACGACGCCGAAGGACCCGGTCGCCGGCCCGAACCGGCTCGCCACGTCCTGCACGGCGCCGAGGTCGGGCAGCGGGTCGCCGACGACCCAGTCCGGCGTGTTCCAGCCGCGCACGGTGTCGACGACGACCTGTGCGACCGACCGGCCGTCCACCACCGCGTGCTGCAGCGTGCCGGCGTCCGGGTTGGACGTGCGCGCCAGCACGAACAGCCCGCCGCCGTGCTGCCGGGCGGTGTCGACGGCCGGCTGCAGCGAGCCGGGACCGAGGTAGGGGCTGACGGTCAGGGCGTCGGCGGCGAGCGGGTGGTCGGGGCGCAGCACGTCGGCGTAGGCGTCCATCGTCGAGCCGATGTCGCCGCGCTTGGCGTCGAGCAGCACGAGGGCACCGGCGGCGCGGGCGTGGGCGACGCCGTCCTCCAGCACGGCCAGGCCCCGGGAGCCGTGCCGCTCGTAGAACGCCAGCTGCGGCTTGAGGACGGCGACGGTGCCGGCGAGGGCCTCGACGACGGTGTCGGTGAACCGGGCCAGGCCCTCGGGGCCGTCGGGCAGCCCCCAGCGCTCCAGCAGCGGGGCGTGCGGGTCGATGCCCACGCACAGCGGCCCGCGGGCGGCGACGGCGTCGGCGAGCCGCTGCCCGAAGGGGGCGCTCACCGGACCGGCTCGAGGGCGCGCGGCAGCATCTCCCCCAGCGCGGCGACGCAGTCCCGGGCGAGGAACGGGTTGGCGAATGCCCCCGACGCCGACTGCACGGCGTCGGCGCCCAGGCCGAACAGCGCCTCGAAGGACGCCGGGTCGGTGACCCCGCCCATCGCCAGGACGTCGAAGTGCCGGCCGCCGGCGTCGCGCAGGGCGACCAGCCGGCGGGTGAAGTCCAGTGCGGAGTCGCGCACCGCGACCCCCGACAGCCCGGCCAGCTCCCGCCCCGGGAACGTCGGCTCGCCGTCGCTGCGCACCACCCGGCTCTGCAGCGTGTTGATGCCGGCCACGCCGTCGACGAGCGGCGCCAGCCTCGGCACCAGCGCCGACAGCCGCGGCCCGTCGAGCCAGGACAGCTTGGCGACCAGCCCCGTCCGGTCGTCCAGCGCGCGGCGCACGCCCTCGACCACGGCGACGGTCGCGTCGGCGTCCAGGCACAGCGGCGGCTTGACGCCGGCGGCCGCGGACGCGCTGAGCGTGTTGGGGCAGGACAGGTTGAGCTCGACGACGGTCGCGCCGGCCTCCTGGGTCAGCCGCGCGGTGGCGGCGAAGTCGTCGACCAGGCCGGTCCCGTCGCCCTCCCCCATCACGCTGACCACCAGCAGCTGGTCGTCGTCGACCGCGGCGAGGGACCGCTCCAGGTCGGCCATCCACTGCTCGGGCGCCGGGGAGGGGACGCCGAAGGAGTTGACCGTGCTGACGTCCGGTGAGCCCGGCGCCACCCAGTCCCACGGGTCGGCGGTGACCTCGGCGGCCGCGCCCGGCGGCAGGCTCCGCGCCTGGCGCGCCGCGAACACCCAGTTCGGCTGGGCATTGGGCTCGTGCGCGCGGCTGCGGACGGTCTTGTAGGTCAGCACGCTGTAGCCGTTGCGCGCGAAGTGGCGGACCCACTCCTCGCCGCCGCCCAGCACGCACGCCGGCACGCCGATCGGGAAGCCGACGTCCCGGCCGAGCACCCGCCAGCGGCGGTCCCCGGCCCGCGGCCGCTCGGCCAGCCGCGGTCCCAACGGCGTCGCGAGGTTGTCGCGGTAGGAGCCCAGCACGTCGTAGGCCGGCGTCGGCAGCCCGTGGGCGGCCAGCACCCCGCCGTGCCCGGCGAAGAACAGGACGCGGGTGAGCAGCGGCAGGTCGCCCTCGCCGGCCTCGCCCGCGGCCAGCCGCCCGGCCAGCGCGCGGGCCGCCGCGGCCAGCGCGTCGAGCTCCGGCTGCGGCGGTCGCGCGAAGCGGGTCACCCCGGCGAGGAACGCCTCGGGCAGGCCGTCGACCAGCCCGCGGGCGACCAGCTCCTCCCGCACGGCGGCCACCGTGCTCACGGTCGGGCCTGCGCTCACGGTCGGGCCTGCGCGTCGGCGAGCGCCGCGTGGACCTCCTGCAGGCTGCGCACGCCGACGTCCCCGCGGCGCAGCGCCTCGACGGCCTGCACCGCGGCGCCCAGCCCCTGCACCGTCGTGATGCACGGAACGCCCTGGCTGACCGCCGCCGTCCGGATCTCGTAGCCGTCCAGCCGCGGCCCGCTGTTGCCCGGCGCGCCGAACGGCGTGTTGACGACGATGTCGACGTCCCCGGCGAGGATCCGCTCGACGCAGTTGCCGGGGCCCTCGCTGTACTTGCCCACCACCTCGCACTCGACACCGTTGCGGCGCAGCACCTGGGCGGTGCCCGAGGTGGCCAGCACCCGGAACCCGAGGTCGGCGAGGCGCTTGACCGGGAAGATCGCGCTGCGCTTGTCGCGGTTGGCCAACGAGACGAACACCGTGCCACCGGTCGGCAGGCTGCCGTAGGCGGCGGCCTGCGACTTGGCGAACGCGGGCCCGAAGCCGGAGTCCAGGCCCATGACCTCGCCGGTCGACTTCATCTCCGGACTGAGCACGGTGTCGACGCCGTGGCCCTCGACGGTGCGGAAGCGGTGGAACGGGAGCACCGCCTCCTTGACCGCGATCGGCATGTCGGCGGGCAGGTCGGCGCCGTCGCCGGTGGCCGGCAGCACCCCGGAGGTGCGCAGCTCGGCGATCGACTCGCCCACCGCGATCCGCGCCGCTGCCTTCGCCAGCTGCACCGCGGTGGCCTTGGAGACGAACGGCACCGTGCGGCTGGCCCGCGGGTTGGCCTCGATGACGTAGAGGATGTCGTCCTTGATCGCGTACTGGACGTTGACCAGGCCGCGGACGCCGATGCGCGCCGCCAGCTGCTCCGTCGCCGCCCGGATGCGCACCAGGTCGGCGCTGCCCAGCGTGATCGGCGGCAGCGCGCAGGCCGAGTCGCCGGAGTGGATGCCGGCCTCCTCGATGTGCTCCATGACCCCGCCGAGGTAGAGCTCGGAGCCGTCGAACAGCGCGTCGACGTCGATCTCGACGGCGTCCTCCAGGAACCGGTCCACCAGCACCGGGTGCTCGGGGCTGACGTCGGTGGCCTTGGCGATGTAGGCCTCGAGCGTGGCGTCGTCGTAGACGATCTCCATGCCGCGGCCGCCGAGCACGTAGGAGGGCCGGACCAGCACCGGGTAGCCGATCCGCGCGGCGATCTCCCGCGCCTCGGCGAAGGTCGTCGCCGTGCCGTGGGCGGGCGCGGGCAACCCGGTGTCGGCCAGCACCCGGGAGAACGACCCGCGGTGCTCGGCGGCGTCGATCGCCTCGGGAGCGGTGCCCAGCACGGGCACCCCGGCGTCCTTGAGCCGCTGCGCGAGGCCCAGCGGCGTCTGCCCGCCCAGGGTGCAGATGACCCCGGCCACCGGGCCGGCGGCCCGCTCGGCCTCGACCACCTCGAGGACGTCCTCGAAGGTCAGCGGCTCGAAGTAGAGCCGGTCGGCGGTGTCGTAGTCGGTGGAGACGGTCTCGGGGTTGCAGTTGACCATCACCGCCTCGTAGCCGGCGTCCTGCAGCGCCATGACGGCGTGCACGCAGGAGTAGTCGAACTCGATGCCCTGCCCGATCCGGTTGGGCCCCGAGCCCAGGATCAGCACCGCCGGCTTCTCCCGCGGCTCGACCTCGGTCTCCTCGTCGTAGGAGGAGTAGTGGTACGGAGTGCGGGCGGCGAACTCCGCGGCGCAGGTGTCGACGGTCTTGTAGACCGGCCGCACCCCCAGCCGCCGGCGCAGCGTCCGGACGCCGTCCTCCCCGGCCAGCTCGGGGCGCAGCGCGGCGACCTGCCGGTCGGACAGGCCGTGCCGCTTGGCCCGGCGCAGCAGCTCCGCCGTCAGGGACGGGGCGTCGCGGACCTCGGCGCCGACCTCGCCGATCAGCGCGATCTGGTCGACGAACCACGGGTCGAAGCCGCTGGCCTCGGCGACCTGCTCGACGGTGGCCCCGGCGCGCAGCGCGGCCTCGGCCACGTAGAGCCGCCCGTCGACCGGCGTGCGCAGTGCCTCCAGCAGCTCCTCGGCGGAGCGGTCGGCTGCGTCCCCACCCGCCGCACCGACCCCGGCGGGCCCCGTCCAGAAGCCCGCGACCTTCGTCTCGGTGGAGCGCATCGCCTTGCCGAGCGCCTCGGGGAAGTTGCGGCCCATCGCCATGACCTCGCCGACGCTCTTCATCGTCGTGGTCAGCCGCGGGTCGGCGCCGGGGAACTTCTCGAAGGCGAACCGCGGGATCTTGACGACGACGTAGTCCAGCGTCGGCTCGAAGGCGGCCGGGGTGACGCCGGTGATGTCGTTGGTGATCTCGTCGAGGGTGTAGCCGATGGCCAGCTTCGCGGCGATCTTGGCGATCGGGAAGCCGGTTGCCTTGGACGCCAGGGCGCTGGACCGCGACACCCGGGGGTTCATCTCGATGACGACGAGGCGGCCGTCGGCCGGGTTGACCGCGAACTGGATGTTGCAGCCGCCGGTGTCGACGCCGACCGCGCGCAGCACCGCGATGCCGACGTCGCGCATCCGCTGGTACTCGCGGTCGGTGAGGGTCATCGCCGGGGCGACGGTGACCGAGTCGCCGGTGTGCACGCCCATCGCGTCGACGTTCTCGATCGAGCAGACGACGACCACGTTGTCGCTGCGGTCGCGCATCAGCTCGAGCTCGTACTCCTTCCAGCCGAGCACCGACTCCTCGATGAGGACGGTGTGCACCGGGGAGTCGGCCAGGCCGTGGGAGGCCATGCGGCGCAACGAAGCCTCGTCGGTGGCGAAGCCCGAGCCCAGCCCGCCCATGGTGAAGCTCGGCCGGATGACGACCGGGTAGCCGACCTCGGCGGCGGTCTCCAGCGCCTCCTCGACGCTGGCGCAGACCCGGGACCGGGGGGCGTCGGCGCCGATGGACCGCACGATGTCCTTGAACATCTGCCGGTCCTCGCCGCGGTTGATCGCGTCGACGTCGGCGCCGATCAGCCGGACGCCGTACTCCTCGAGCACGCCGTTCTCGTACAGGTCGATGGCGATGTTGAGCGCGGTCTGCCCGCCCAGGGTGGCCAGCAGCGCGTCGGGACGTTCCTTGGCGATGACCTTCTCGACGAACTCCGGCGTCAGCGGCTCGACGTAGGTGGCGTCGGCGATCTCCGGATCGGTCATGATCGTCGCCGGGTTGCTGTTCACCAGGCTGACCCGCAGCCCCTCGGCCTTGAGCACCCGGCAGGCCTGCGTGCCGGAGTAGTCGAACTCGGCGGCCTGGCCGATGAGGATCGGCCCGGAGCCGATCACCATCACGTGGTGGATGTCGGTGCGCTTGGGCATGTCAGGTCTTCTCCCCCGTGCTGTGCTCCACGACGGGAGGCGGGCTGACGGCGTCCCCGCCGTCGCGGGTGGTCTCCATGAGGTCCACGAACCGCTGGAACAGCGGCGCGGCGTCGTGCGGTCCGGCGGCGGACTCCGGGTGGAACTGCACGCTGAACGCCGGGACGTCGAGGCAGCGCAGCCCCTCGACGACGTCGTCGTTGAGGCCGACGTGGCTGACCTCGACCTGCCCGTAGGGGGTGTCGGTCGGCCGGTCCAGCGGCGCGTCGACGGCGAAGCCGTGGTTGTGGCTGGTGACCCGCACCGTGCCGCTGACCCGGTCGAGCACCGGCTGGTTCAGGCCGCGGTGGCCGAAGCGCAGCTTGTAGGTGCCCAGACCCAGCGCCCGGCCGAGGATCTGGTTGCCGAAGCAGATGCCGAACAGCGGCCGGCGGGCGTCGAGCACCCCGCGCACCGCCTCGACCGCGTAGTCGGCGGCCGCGGGGTCGCCGGGGCCGTTGGAGAGGAAGACGCCGTCGGGGCCGTGCTCCAGCAGGTCCTCCGCGGTCGCGCTCGCGGGCAGCACGTGGGTCTCCACCCCGAGCTCGGCCAGGTGCCGCGGGGTGGCGGTCTTGATGCCGAGGTCGAGCGCAGCGATGGTGAACCGCTTCTCCCCCACCGCCGGGACGACGTAGGGGTCGTTCGCGGTGACCGCGGGCGCGAGGTCCGCGCCGCTCATGCCCTCCGAGCCGCGCACCCGGGTCAGCAGCTCCTCGGCGGAGAGACCCTCGCTGCTGATGCCGGCGCGCATGGCGCCGCGCTCGCGCAGGTGGCGGGTCAGCGCGCGGGTGTCGATGCCGCTGAGGCCGACGACGCCCTGCGCGGCCAGCTCGTCGTCCAGGCTGCCGGTGGCGCGCCAGCTCGCCGGGCGGCGGGCGGGGTCGCGGACGACGAAGCCGGCCACCCACATGCGGCGGCTCTCGTCGTCCTCCTCGTTGACCCCGGTGTTGCCGATGTGCGGCGCGGTCATCACCACGATCTGACGGGCGTAGCTGGGATCGGTCAGCGTCTCCTGGTAGCCGGTCATCCCGGTGGCGAACACCGCCTCGCCCAGCGTCGTCCCGACCGCGCCGTAGGCCTCGCCGCGGAACGTGCGCCCGTCCTCCAGGACGAGGATCGCGCCGGTCACCGGAACACCGCCGTCCGGGGCGAGATCTGCACACTGGTCGCCTTCGGGGCCCTGGAGACGACGAGTGTGCAGATCTCGCCGCCGGAGAGCGGTTGCCTCACTTCTGTGCCTTCCCGTCCAGAACGGTCGGGACGCCCCGCAGGAACGTCGCGACCACCCGGCCGGGCAGCTCCCGGCCGGCATAGGGGCTGTTGCGGCTGCGGCTGGCCAGCGCCGCGGGGTCGACGACCGCGCGCGTGCCGGGGTCCACCAGCAGCAGGTTGGCGGGCTCACCCGGTGCGAGCGGGCGGCCGTGTGCGTGCAGACCGCCGCCGTCGAGCCGGCCGATGGCGGCCGGGCGGGCCGACATGCGGTCGGCGACGCCGCGCCAGTCGAGCAGGCCGGTCTCCACCATCGTCGCGACGACCACCGACAGGGCCTGCTCCAGGCCCAGCATGCCCGGGCGGGCGCTGGCCCACTCGGTCTCCTTGTCCTCCACCGCGTGCGGCGCGTGGTCGGTGGCGACGGCGTCGATCACGCCCTCGGCCAGCCCGAGCCGGACGGCCTGCACGTCGGTGTCCGTCCGGAGCGGCGGGTTCACCTTGAAGACCGGGTCGTAGCCCTCGGCGCACTCGTCGGTGAGCAGCAGGTGGTGCGGGGTCACCTCGGCGGTGACCTGCACCCCGCGGGACTTCGCCCAGCGGAGGATCTCCACCGAGCCCGCGGTGGAGACGTGGCAGACGTGCAGCCGGGCGCCGACGTGGTCGGCGAGCAGCACGTCGCGGGCGATGATCGCCTCCTCGGCCGCGGCCGGCCAGCCGGTGAGCCCGAGGCGGGCCGAGCGGTCGCCCTCGTGCATCTGGGCGCCCACGGTCAGCCGGGGCTCCTCGGCGTGCTGGGCGACGACGCCGTCCAGCGCCTTGACGTACTCCAGCGCGCGGCGCATCAGGGCCGGGTCGGCGACGCAGTGCCCGTCGTCGGAGAAGACCCGCACCCGGGCGGCGGAGTCGGCCATCGCGCCGAGCTCGGCCAGCCGCTCACCGGCGAGTCCGACGGTCACCGCACCGACCGGCACGACGTCCACCAGGCCGGCCTGCTGGCCGAGGCGCCACACCTGCTCGACGACGCCGGCGGTGTCGGCGACCGGGTCGGTGTTGGCCATGGCGTGCACCGCGGTGTAGCCGCCGAGCGCCGCGGCGCGGCTGCCGGTCTCGACGGTCTCGGCGTCCTCGCGGCCGGGCTCGCGCAGGTGGGTGTGCAGGTCGACCAGGCCGGGCAGCGCGACCAGCCCGGCGGCCCGGACCACCTCGGCGCCGGTCGCGGCGAGGTCCTCGCCGATCGCGACGATCCGGCCGTCCTCGACCAGGATGTCGGCGGCGTCCTCGCCGTAGGGGCGGGCGCCCGTGATGAGCAGCGTCATGAGGGCGCGCCTCCCAGCAGCAGGTACAGGACGGCCATGCGCACGGAGACCCCGTTGCCGACCTGCTCGACGATCGTGGAGCGGACGGAGTCGGCCACCTCGGCGGCGATCTCCATCCCGCGGTTCATCGGGCCCGGGTGCATGACGATCGCCTCGTCGCCCAGGGCCCCCATCCGGCGCGCGTCCAGGCCGTAGCGGCGGCTGTACTCGCGGGCGCTGGGGAAGTACGAGGCGTTCATCCGCTCGGCCTGGACCCGCAGCATCATCACCACGTCGGCCTTGGGCAGGACGACGTCCAGGTCGTAGGAGACCTCCGCCGGCCAGCTGCCCACCCCGACCGGCAGCAGGGTCGGCGGCGCGACGAGGGTGACCTCGGCGCCGAGGGTGTGCAGCAGCCGCACGTTGGAGCGGGCCACCCGGCTGTGCAGCACGTCGCCGACCACGGCCACGCGCACGCCCTCCAGCCGGCCCAGCCGGTGCCGGATCGTGTAGGCGTCCAGCAGCGCCTGGGTGGGGTGCTCGTGGGTGCCGTCGCCGGCGTTGACCACGCTGCCGCGCACCCAGTTGGCCAGCCGGTGCGGTGCGCCCGAGGCCGAGTGCCGGACGACGATCGCGTCGGAGCCCATCGCCTCGAGGGTCAGCGCGGTGTCCTTGAGGCTCTCGCCCTTGGAGACGCTGCTGCCCTTGGCGGAGAAGTTGAGGACGTCGGCCGACAGCCGCTTGGCGGCCAGCTCGAAGGAGATCCGGGTGCGGGTGGAGTCCTCGTAGAAGAGGTTGACCACCGTCCGGCCGCGCAGCGTGGGCAGCTTCTTGACCTCTCGGCCGGCCAGCGCCTGGTCGATCTGCGCGGCGGTGTCGAGCACCAGCGTCGCGTCGGCGCGGTCGAGGTCCGCCGCCTCCAGCAGGTGGCGCTTCACTGCTCCCCCTCCGTCACGACGACCTCGTCCACGCCGTCGACCTCGGCCAGCCGGACCCGCACCGACTGGTTGCGCGAGGTCGGCAGGTTCTTGCCCACGTAGTCGGCCCGGATGGGCAGCTCGCGGTGGCCGCGGTCGACCAGCACCGCCAGCTGCACCGCGCGCGGGCGGCCGAGGTCGCGCAGCGCGTCGAGCGCCGCGCGCACCGACCTCCCCGAGTAGAGGACGTCGTCGACCAGGACGACGAGCCGGCCGTCGATGCCGCCCTCGGGCAGCAGGGTCTCCTCCAGCGCACGGACGCCCCGCATGCGCAGGTCGTCGCGGTACAGGGTGATGTCGACGGCGCCGACGTCGACCGGGCTGCCGGCGAAGGCCTCCACGCGGGCGGCCAGCCGGCGGGCCAGCGGAGCGCCGCGGGTGGGGATGCCGACGAGGACCAGGTCGGCGAGGCCGCCGGCGGCGTCGTCGCCCGCCCCGGCGCACTTCTCGATGAGCTGGTGGGCCATCCGGTCGACCACGCGGGTCACGTCGGCGGCGGAGAGCACTGCGGACGGCGACGAGAGGTCGCTGCGGGCAGGCTCGGGCTGGCGGGCCATCAGGCCTCCTTCCCCGCCTCACGGGACGGGTCGTTAAAGGAGTGGTCGGACCGGCGTCGACGGTACTGCACGCTGCGAGGTGACCCGCGACGCGCCGGGAGAGGACACGATCGGGGGCCTGCCGACCCCGAGGAGCGTCCCGGTGTCGTCGGACCCGCTCGACCAGTACGCTCCGTGACGACAACCCCGCCCCGACGACGGACAGTGAGCAGGAAGCGAATGAGCACCGACTACTCACGGGCCCTCGGTGCCCGGCTCCGCGCCATCCGCAACCAGCAGGGGCTCTCGCTCCAGGGAGTCGAGGACAAGTCCCACGGCCGCTGGAAAGCAGTGGTCGTCGGGTCCTACGAACGCGGCGACCGTGCCGTGACGGTGCAGCGGCTCTCCGAGCTCGCGATCTTCTACGGCGTACCCGTCTCCGAGCTGCTGCCCGACCCGCGGCCCAGCTCGGCGGTCACGTCGACGACGAAGATCGTGCTGA
This sequence comes from Geodermatophilus obscurus, assembly GCF_900143215.1. Lineage (GTDB taxonomy): Bacteria > Actinomycetota > Actinomycetes > Mycobacteriales > Geodermatophilaceae > Geodermatophilus > Geodermatophilus obscurus_A. The sequence continues at coordinate 66,276 of NZ_FRDM01000008.1, forward strand.
ACCTCGAGTCGCTGGGCTCGCTGCCCGCGGACGAGGCCGGACCGCTGGCCCGGTACGCCTCGACCATCCAGGCGCAGCGCCACGACTACAACGGCAAGGTCCTCTCCATCCGGGCCGAGGACCTCAAGTCGCTGGCGATCATCTACGACATGAGCCCCGACGAGCTGACCAGCCGGCTCATCGAGTGGGGCGTCCTCTCCCCCGGGATGGAGAGCGTCGTCGGCTTCGGCGGCGACGAGGACGAGGACGAGGTCAACCCGAACTGGGAGCGCCGCCGGGCCCCACGCTGAGGAGACGCCCCCGTCGGGTCCCGGCCGGGACCGGTGGGTGCGGCTCGAGCCGGTGGTCCGCGGTGGCGCGTGCGGGGGCGCGCTGCCACCGGGCCAGGACGGTCAGGACCGCGCCAGGGCGGCCGTCGGCAGCATCGCCCTCAGGTCCGCGCGGCTGCTGATCCCCAGTTTGGTGTAGGCGTGCGAGAGGTGGGTCTCCACCGTGCGCACCGACACCACGAGCCGGTCGGCGATCGCCTGGTTGCTCAGCCCCGCGCTGGCCAGTCGGGCGACCTCCTGCTCCCGGGCGGTCAGCGCCGGCAGCGGCAGGACCTCGAGCGCCGACCCCTGGGTCAGGCCGCACTCGCGGGCGAAGGTGGCCGCCCGCAGTCGGGCTGCGGCCGCCGCCCGGCGTTCCCCGCGCCGCTCGTAGGCGGAGGCGGCCTCGGTCGCCGCGTCCGCGGCCAGCAGCAGCGCTCCGCTCTGCTCGAAGCGGGAGCTCACCTTGTCCAGCCCCTCGGCGGACTCGGCGACAGCGGCCGCCGCGTGGGCGGCGAGGTCGGCCATGAACGGTGCGTCCAGCCGTTCGGCCTGTCGGTGCAGCCGGTCGACGATCCGCGGGCCTTGTCCCAACCGCAGACCGTCGTGCAGCAGGACCGCCTCGACGGCCTCCTGGCCCTGACGGGCGGCCAGCGCAGCCGCCTCGAGGACCAGGACACCGGCCTGGCCCCTCCGGCCCTCCGCGGCAGCGACCCATGCCTCTGCCATGCGCCGCAGCGGATCGAACACCGCGACCGCCCCGGCACCGGCCGGCTGCGAACCGTCCAACAGCCGACGGGCGCCGCAGACGTCTCCGACGAGGGCTCGCGCCGCCGCCAGGGAGGACCGGCACAGCGGGAGCAGTCCGACCGGATCCCGCTCCTCGAGAGCCGGTAGCGCCTCGGCCAACCAGCGGCTGGCCACGCGCGGCCGCCCGCTGGCCAGGGCCGCCCACCCGCGGTGGACACCGGCGATCGCATCCCCGATCCACTCCGGCGTCGTCGTCAGGTTCTGCCGGTGCAGTTCCGCCGCCCGCCGCTCGAGTCGGCAGAACCGTCCGCTCAGACCCAGCGCCAGGATCTCCGCCTGGTCGAGCGTCACCCGAGCGTGGATCCGTTCCGCCGGACCGGGGTCGGCGTCGAGCGCCAGCCGACCCGACTCGACCGTGGTCAACGCCTGATCCGTCCGGCCGGTCACCGCCAGGCCGGCTGCCACCGCGGCCGCCGCCAGCGCGTGGGCGGCGCCCGCAGGCGCGGACAGCACGGTGGTGCCCTCCTGCACCGCCCGGTGGGGATCCCCGCCGAGGAAGGCCAGCATCGCCTCGGCCGCGGTGAGGAGGGCGCGGGCGCCGTCGTCCTGCACGGTCGCACGGGTCTCGCGGAGCACCGCCCCCGCCTGGTCGAGCTGCCCGAGCCCGCAGCAGAGGGTCAGCGCCCGAGCCGCTGCCAACCGAGCCCGGTCGTCGTCGGAGCGCACCGCGGGTGCTGCGGCGGCGGCGAGCCGGTCGGCGAGCGCCGGCCGGCCCTGCCACCGGACTGCCTCGACCAGCGTCGCGTGGGCCGGGAACCCGCCACCCTCCTCGACGGCGGCCCGGGCCAGGCGCTCGGCCAGGGGGAGGTCCAGCTGTGCGACCGCGTGACGGGCCCCGGCGGTCAACAGGGCGCCGCTGTGCGCGGTGGCGCCGCTGTCGAGCAGCACGGCGGCGCGGTGCAGCAGGTGGTCGTCGCGTCCACCGGCGGCCTGGTCCCGGGCCAACCGGGAACGGATCCGTTGCCGCGCGGCCTCCGGTACGAGGCTCCGGACCACCTCGGTGTACAGCGGGTGGGCGACCTGGACCTCCCCGGACCCGCCCGCGTCGTCGATCATGCCGCGCCGCTCCAGAGCGGCGACAGCCTCCGGACTGCTGAGCTCCACGACCTGTTCGACGCTGCATGTCCCCGCCGTGCCGAGCACGTGCAGAGCCCGCCACTCGTCCGCATCCAGGTCCCCCACGTGGGCCAGGACGATCTCCGAGAGGCGTTGCGACGGGACCATCTCCCCGGCCCAGGACCAGAGGTCCTCGTACTGCCGCAGCCGGCCGGTACGCAGGCCGTCCTCCACGAGCTCGTGCAGGTACAGCGGGTTCCCCCGGCTCAGCCGCCAGAGACGCTCGACGGTCCGGGTGTGCACCTGACCGCCCACGCAGTGGCCGATCAGCAGGTCGGCGTCCTCACGCTGGAGCGGCTGCAGCTCGATGCGGGTGGCCAGCCCGTCCTTCCACAGGGTCGCCGCCGGGTCCTGGACGGCGTTGCCGGTGCGGACCGTCAGGACGAGGCGCACGGCCCCGCCGGCGGCGAGCTGGTGCAGGAGGGTGATCGACAGGGGGTCGAGGAGGTGGACGTCGTCGACCCCCAGGACGGGTAGCGGTCCGGCGCGGTCGCCGACGATGACCCGGGTCGCCTGCTGCAGGAGTGCCAGGGTGTCCGCCCCGGTGTCGAGGGCAGGGAGGAGGTGGGCGAAAGCGCCGAACGGCACCTGGGCAGCCGCCCTCGTCCCCGCGGCCCAACGGGTGGAACGGCCCTGGTCCTCGGCCAGGGACAGCGCCTCCCGGGCGAGCCGGGTGCGGCCGACACCTGCCGGACCCACGATCACCAGGTTGCCCGGAGAATCGGCGCCCCACGCGTCGAGGATGACCCGGCAGGCGGCATCCCGACCGAACAGCAGCGTGCGCTCCCCCGCCATCAGTCCGTCGGAGCAGGGGTCGACGACTGGCTCTCCTGTGGATGACCTCCGCTCGAGATCAGCCACTGCTGTGCCCAGACGTGCACAGGAACGATCATCACCGCAAGCTCCCCCGGGCCCATGTTCGAAACGGCCCTGTCGCGGAGAGTAGTGGTGATTTCGTCACCGAGCCGTCTCATCACGGGACGTCTCGCGTTCTCGTCGCATCGACGCGGCCCGGACGGTCGGGTCAGCACGGAGGGTGACGATGCGCTTACGACGCCGTGGCTTCACCGAGACCGTCCCGGACCAGCGCCCCGATGACAACTGGGCGTGCCGCCGACAGGGTCGCGCCGACGTTGTCCCGGACGACGTGACGAGCGGATCGCGGCCAGCCTCGGCGCCCCAGGTCCCACCACGCCGTCCCCGAGTCGCGTCCCGACGATCAGCACTGGTGTCACGGAGGCGCCGCCGCCGGGTGCTACGTGGTCGGGCGCCGTCGGTACGTGACCCACTGCGGTCAAATCCGTACGCACAGCCCTCATCTCGGTGGCGCTCGGCGTTGCCTGGACGCCGACCTCTCGTCAGGATCGATTTCGCCGACATCGACACGGTGATCGGCGGCCAGCCGGGCCGGAAATGGACACGGCCCGCCCGCGGGCTGCCTCTACGCGAGGTTTTCGGCCCTTCTGGCACCATTTCGTCGCGACATTCCAGGAGGAACCATGTTCGAGGACCAGACCGTCGACCTGCTGCCCGCACGGACCACCCTGCAGGCCGGAGCGGGCGGTAACGGCGGACGGGGCGGTCGCGGCGGCGACGCCCTCGCCGTCTCGGCCGCGGTCATCTTCGTCGGTGGCGACGTGGACGACAGCAGCTTCACGGCGACGTCCGCTGCGGCCACGGCGACCGGTGGTGCCGGTGCCGCCGGTGGCGACGGTGGTGACGGCGGCGACGACTGATCGCTGAACTGCGCTCTGGCGGCACCGCACCGATGACACCGCACCGATGACACCGTGGCGATGACACCGTGGCGATGACGGCCTGCCGCTGAGCCGATGACGAGGAGGGGCGCCCGGATACCGGTCGCCCCTCCTCCCGTCTCCTCCACAGGTCCTGGGCGGACGCCCCGACCGGTCGATCCCCTCGGGCCTCCCCACAAGGGCAGCTGCACCGCCGGCTAGCGCATCCCGGCGCCGCGAGACGTGACCGGACTACGTGGTCCGGACCCCGTTGTACGTGGTCGGGCGGGGGCGGCTCCGTGGAATTGCGCCGCAATCCCCGTGATGCACGGCGTTGCCTGTTCCTGTCCGGCTCGTCAGGATCGGTCGGGCCAACACCGGAATGGTGTCGATCTCGACGGGGTGATCCGCTCTCGGGCGGATGGGAACGAATCCGGCTTGTTGTGGCTCCCTCTCGGGCTGCATTCACGGCGGCCTCGGTTTCCGAACGCCATCACCTCGTGTCCTCGGCACCATCTCGTCCAGGACATCCAGGAGGAACCATGTTCGAAGACCAGACCATCGAGCTGCTGCCCGCTCGGACCACGCTGCAGGCCGGCTGGGGCGGTAACGGCGGTAACGGCGGCCGTGGCGGGGACGCGCTCGCCGCCTCGACCGCGGTCGTCATCATCTACGGAGACGTGATCGACAGCGAGATCACGGTGATCTCCGGTGCCGCGACGGCGACCGGTGGCGCCGGCGGCGACGGCGGCGACGGCGGCTGGGGTGGCGACGACAACGACTGATCGTTGAGCGTTGTCAGCGGCACCGCGTCGATGACGCCGGCCTGCCGCTGAACCGGTGAGGAGGAGGGGCGACCGGGCACCGGTCGCCCCTCCTTCCGTCCGACCCGAGGTCCTCGGACCCCGGGCAGAGTTGAGGTGAGCTGGATGACGACCCTGACCGACGACGGGCAGAGCCCGCCCACGGCCGTCGTGGGAGACCCCGGGCGCCGGCTCGCCGAGGGCACGGAGCTGCTCGGGGAGTACCAGGACTCCGGGTACCAGACGCCCAAGTTCCTCGTGCGACGGGCCGACGGCCAGGTCATGCAGCTGCCGCTGCTCCTGTACCGGGTGGCCAGCCTCCTGGACGGTCGTGACACCGAGCGCATGGCCACGGACCTGAGCGCCGAACTCGGCCAGGACCTCACCGCCGACCAGGTGTCGTACCTGGTCGAGGAGCGGCTCCGGCCGGCCGGCCTCCTCGCCCCCGACCACACCGACGCCGACGACCCCGGCACGGTGACGGCCCCGACCCGGTCCGATCCCCTGCTCGCCCTCCGTTTTAGGAAGCCCGTGGTCCCGGCCGGGGTCACGTGGCGCATCGCCGGCGTCTTCCGGCTGCTCTTCAGGCGTCCCGCATGGGTGGCGGCGCTGGCCACCTTCCTGGCTCTGGACGCGCTCGTCCTCCTGCAGGGCGACTTCGTGAGCCGCGTCGCGGCGGGCGCGACCACGTTGGTCCACCGGCCCGAGCTGACCCTCGTCCTCCTCACGCTCCTGGTCCTCTCGATGGCCTTCCACGAGATCGGCCACGTCACGGCGTGCCGCTACGGCGGGGCCCGTCCTGGCGACATGGGGGTCGGCCTGTACCTCGTCTGGCCGGCCCTCTACAGCACGGTGACCGACACCTACCGCCTGGGTCGGGTCGGACGGCTGCGCACGGACCTCGCGGGCGTCTACTTCAACGCCATCTTCATGGCCGTCCTGACCGGCCTGTACCTCCGCACGGACGCGACCTGGCTGCTCCCGGGGATCCTGCTCATGCACGTCCAGGCCGCCCAGCAGTTCCTGCCCAGCATCCGGTTCGACGGCTACTACATGCTCGCCGACCTGGCCGGGGTGCCCGAGCTGTTCAACTACGTGGGCCCGGTGCTGAAGAGCCTGGTCCCGGGCAGACCAGCACATCCTCGGGTCCAGGAGCTGCGGCCCCGCTCACGGCGGCTGATCGTGCTCTGGGTCACGGTGACCGTCCCCATGCTGCTGTTCTACCTGGTCACGTTCCTGCTCGTCGTGCCGAGAGTCCTGCCGGTGGTGTGGGACGTGCTGCTCGACTACCAGAGCCGGATGGAGGCGGCGATGCGGGCCGGCGACGTCACGACCGTCGCCCTGAGCGTGTTCCAGCTCCTCCTCATCCTCCTGCCCTGGGTGGGCGCCGCCCTGGTGGTCGCCATGCTCGCGGGGATCCTGCGTCGCCTCGGCGATGCGCGGGGATGGGCGTGGGCCGCCCCCGGTCGCTGGATCGCCGTCCGGCGGTACGCAGCCGTCGCAGGTGTCGCCGGGGTCGCCGGTGCGCTCGTCTGGCGAGTGGCGCAGGTGGCCGGGTCGGCTCCGACGTCGACCCCCGACACCGGGGCGGTCGGAGGGCAGGCCGACGTGCTGACCGGCAGCCCGGCGCTCGCGGTGCTGCCCTCCGTTGTGCTGGTCGCCTGCTTCCTGGCGTCGGCCGCGCTGCTCCGGTGGCGACTGTCGGCGGTCGTCGTGCCGCTGGCCGTAGTCGCGGCGATGGGGCCCGCCGTCTCCGTCCTGGCCACTCCGTCCCCTGCCGTGGTCGGTGCGGCGTGGACGGCACTGGGGGCGACGATCCTGGTGACGGCGAACCGGCTCGGTGCCAGCGGAGGTCGACGAGGACCACGGTCGGTGCCGTGGCAACGTGCCCTGATCGGAGCGGGGGTGGTGGCCATCGCCGCCGGGGTGGCGACGACGCCGCTGCTGGTGCTGCCGCTGGCAGTGGGTGCTGCGCTCCTGGCCATCCGGACGGGGTGGCGAAGCCACGGGCCGATGCGCGAATGGCTCCTGTCGATCGTCGGCGTGCTCGGGGTCACCGCGCTGGCCGCCCTGGCCACGCCCGCTCTGCTCCGGACGATCCCGGGCGCGCTGTCCCCCGCGGGGCACCAGGTCCTCCTGCTGATCGCGGGGCTGACCGTGATCGGCGCGTCGATGGTCCGCGAGCTCCGGTGGGCGGCCGCCGCCCTCGTCCTCGTCGTCATGATCGCCGTCGTTCCCGCGCTCGGCGGCGCCGCCGGCCTTCCCCTCGTGCTCTGCTCGACCGTCGTGCTCGGTGCGCTGCTCGTCCAGGCGCTGACGCGTCACCCGGTCGAGGACCGGCCGCACCCACTGCTCAGGGCACTGCTCGTCGTCCCGACCCTCGTCGTCGTGATCGTCGGGGCCCTCCTCTGATCGCGCCGATGCGATGAGCGTGTGCCGGCTGCGGGGTCTCGCGGACTGCCGGGGCCAGCGTGCGCCGTGTCTGGGGTCGGCCCCGTGGCCCGCGCGGTGCCGGATCGGGTGGCGGATCGGCGGTGGCTGACCCCGGACCGGCGGCTGGAGCGGCCGTGCCGAGCGCGCCTCCTCCACCTCGCCGTCAACAGCGGTCGCCACGGGCGTCCGAAGAGAGGGCGGCTGCGCACCGGTCGTGGAGGTGAAGCCAACGTACCCGGCCCGACTCGACTGCCTGGCTGTGGAGTCTCACGGACTGTTCCCGGTTTGCACCGGAATGGACTCCGAATTGCACGCGCGACGAGTGACGACCAGCGCGTCGGGGGGGACACTGTTGCTGAGCAGTGGACATTCCTGAGGACACCATCGAGATCTCTACACATTTCATGGAGGTAGCCATGCACTTTTCTGTGTCAAGTCTGACGCGGGCCACCAAGCTCTGTGCGGATGCCCTCGTCCCGGCGCTGGTGCTCGTGGCGTGCTCGACCTCCGCCGATGCGAGCAGTTCTGGGACAGCCGGTGCCGCGAGCGCGGCCGGGTCCGCCGGTGCGGCCGGGTCCGCCGGTGCGCCCGGGTCCGCCGGTGCGCCCGGCTCGCCCGGCTCGCCTGGTGCGGCCGGCTCCCCCGGTACCGATGCCGGTGCCAGCGCCATGAGCATCGCTTCCTGCTCGGGGAACTCGTGCTCGGTGACGCTCGCAGGCACCGGCTCACTCGTCCAGGTCCTCGGTGCGACGATCTCGGTCGAGGAGGTTCGCGACGGCCGGGCAGCCCTTCGCGTCGACGACCAGGACATCGCCTGCACGGAGGGACAGAGCGCATCGGCCGGCTCCCTGACGCTGACGTGCACGGAGGTCACGGGCGACACCGTCACCGTGACCGTCTCCCCCGGCTGATGCGCTGGCCCTCGGAAGGGGCACGTCGGTCGACGGCGCGAGGCGCCCGGCGCAGCGCCGATGGCGAGGCGCGGCCAGCGGCCGTCGACGCCCGGTGACGGCTGCACGCGGCCACGAGCGACACCAGGGTCCGGACGGCGTCCCGACGGACTGCCTCGCAGGCCGTGCGCGGTGGACCGGCCGCTTTCTCACTTTCCCCGGCTCCGGCTCGGGCAGGCACCTGCGCCCGGCTCCGGCCCGCTGGACGAGCCTCCGCTCATCCGCAGCTCGCTCCGTGTGGTCCCGGAGAGGCGTGGACCTGCGTGTCCGGGTCCGCGGCTACGTAGTCCGCTCCCATAGATCCGTGTGCACGCACCGTCATCTCGGTGGCGCTCACCGTTGCCTGGACGTCGACTCCTCGTCAGGATCGAATTCGCCGACATCGACACGGTGATCGGCGGCCAGCCGGGCCGGAAATGGACACGGCCCGCCCGCGGGCTGCCTCTACGCGAGGTTTCCGGCCCTTCTGGCACCATTTCGTCGAGCATTCCAGGAGGAACCATGTTCGAGGACCAGACCGTCGATCTGCTGCCCGCACGGACCACCCTGCAGGCCGGAGCGGGCGGTGCCGGCGGTCGAGGGGGTCGCGGCGGCGACGCCGTCGCCATCTCGGCCGCGGTCATCTTCGTCCAGGGCAACGTGGACGACAGCACGTTCACGGTGCAGTCCGGTACTGCCGGGGCGACCGGTGGCGACGGCGGTGCCGGTGGCGCCGGTGGCGCCGGCGGTAACGACTGATCGCTGGACGGCCTGGCGGCACCGCACCGATGACCCCATGTCGATGACGGCCTGCCGCTGACCCGGTGACGAGGAGGGGCGACCGGACACCGGTCGCCCCTCCTCCCACGACTCCCACCGGTCCGTGACCCCTCGGCGCTGCCGAACCTGAGTGACCTCCACACCACGCCTCAAGGGATCGAGATCGCTCCATGAACCGTCTGATCCACCGTCGAGCCCTCGGCGTCGTCCTCACCGTCGCGGTCCTGGGCGGCTGCTCGTCAGGGGACGGCGCGGAGGTCTCCACCGCGGGTCAGCCGGCGCAGCTCCAGGACGCCGTCACGGGCGACTCGGCGCAGTCGTTCCCGGTCCTGCGCCCCGAAGTCCTGGCCGAGGTGCCGCACGACCCGTCCGCCTTCACCCAGGGGCTGGAGCTGCACGAGGGCACCCTCTACGAGGGCACCGGCCTCGAGGGCGAGTCCCAGCTGCGCGTGCTCGACCTGGAGACCGGGGAGGTGCTGCGCGCCGAGTCACTGCCCGGAGAGCTGTTCGGGGAGGGCATCGCCGTGGCCGGGGACCGCATCTGGCAGCTCACCTGGCAGGACGGCGTGGTGCTCGAGTGGGACCGCGCCACCCTCACCCTGCGCCAGCAGCTGCCGCTCGACGGGGAGGGATGGGGGCTGTGCTCCGACGGCACCCGCCTGGTGCGCAGCGACGGGACGGACCGGCTGCGCTTCCACGACCCGGTCACCTTCGCCGAGACCGGCTCGGTCGCGGTGACGGTCGACGGCGAGCCGCTGACCCAGCTGAACGAGCTGGAGTGCGTCGACGGGCAGGTCTGGGCCAACGTGTGGCCGTCCGACGTCCTCGTCCGCATCGACCCGGCGAGCGGACGGGTCACCGCCGCCGTGGACGCGGCCGGGCTGCTCGACCCGGAGCAGCGCGCGAACGCCGACGCGGTGCTCAACGGCATCGCTGCCCTGGGCAACGACGAGTACCTGCTCTCCGGGAAGCTGTGGCCCGTCTCGTTCCGCGTCCGGTTCGTGGAGGGGAGTCGATGACCGATCGGGGTCACGGCCGGGCCGGGGTCTCGTCCCGCGCCGTCAGCGCGTCCGCGGCGGGCGCGTCCGGCTCCGGGTCCAGATCCGTGAGCCTCGTGTCCTGTTCCGGGGACGTCTGCTCGGTGACGCTCGGCGGCCGCGGCTCGCGAGCGCACGTCCTCGGGACGACGTTCGGCCTCGCGGCGGTCGACGGGAACCGGGTGACGCTCCGCGTCGACGACCGCGACGTCACCTGCGACCTGGGGCGGACCGTTGCGGTCGGCGCACTGCGCCTCACCTGCACGTCCGCGACGGACGACACGGTGGCGTTCACGGTCGCCCGAGGCTGACCAGAGCCGGTCGGGCCCTCAGCCGCGACCCCATCGCAACATCCGCGGCCTCGCCGGGTCCCGGTTGTCCACCAGGACGTCAGCGGCCCGCACCGGGTCGGCCTCGGCACGGTAGAGCGCCTGACCGGGCAGGTAGCGCGCCCGGTACCGGTGCTCCACCTCGGCCGCCGAGCCGTAACGAGCGAGGTCGCGGACGAGGGCGCGGGCCAGCGTCACCTCCTCCGGGACCCGCAGGTACACCGACAGCTGCCGGAAGGGGCGCAGCTCCGGCCGCAGCACGAAGACCCTGTCGACGACCAGCACCCGCCGGGGCTGCGCCCGAGGCGCCGTCCCGGAAGGGGACCGGACACTCCCCGACCAACCGGGGCAGGTCGGTGCCGTCCCGGTGGAAACCCTCGGGCGACAGCTCGCCGCGCCGGTAGCGCTCCTCCGGCGGGTGGGGGAAGTCGTCGACCGGGGCGCGGTGCACCTCGCCGGGGAGGGCGGCGGCCAGCGTGGTCTTGCCGGCGGCGTCGGAGCCGTCGATCCCGACGAGGACCCGCCGGCGGACCCGGCGCAGGTCGGTGACCGCGGCCGCGAGCCGCCCGACCAGATCCGCGACGTTCAGCTGGTGGGGACCTCGGCGTCGAGCACGCCGCCCAGGACGCCGTTGACGTAGGCCGGCGAGTCGTCGGTCGACAGCGACCGGGCCAGCTCGACGGCCTCGTCGATCACGACGGCGTCGGGCACGTCGTCGACCCACAGCAGCTCGAAGACCGCCATCCGCAGGATCGCGCGGTCGACGTCGGGCAGCCGGTCGATCGACCAGCCGCGCGCGTGCCGGTCGATCAGCTCGTCGACGCGGGCGGCGTGCTCGGCCACCCCCTCCACCAGCCGGACGGCGTGGTCGGGGATCGGCGGGTTGGCGAGGGCGACCCGCTCCCGGAGCAGCTCCACCGGGTCGCTGCCGCGGACGTCGGCCTCGTAGAGGACGTCGACGGCGCGCTTGCGCGCCTTGCTGCGGGCAGCCATGAGTTCCCGAACCCGCCCGAGCCGTCAGTTGGCGCGGCCGAGGTACCGGCCGTCGCGGGTGTCGACCTTGAGCTTGTCGCCGGTGTTGACGAACAGCGGCACCTGGATCTGCGCGCCGGTCTCCAGCGTGGCGGGCTTGGTGCCGCCGGTGGACCGGTCGCCCTGCAGGCCCGGGTCGGTGTGCTGCACCACCAGCTCCAGGGTCACGGGGAGCTCGACGTAGAGCGGGGTGCCCTCGTGGACGGCGACGACGACCTCGGTGTTCTCGAGGAGGTAGTCCGCGCCGCTGCCGAGGGTCTCGGCCGGGACGTGGATCTGGTCGTAGGTCTCGCCGTCCATGAAGACGAAGTCGGTGCCGTCCCTGTACAGGTACGTCATGCTCCGCTTGTCGACGGTGGCGGTGTCCACCTTGGTGCCGGCGTTGAAGGTCCGGTCGACGACCTTGCCCGAGAGCACGTTCTTCAGCGTGGTGCGGACGAACGCGCCGCCCTTGCCCGGCTTGACGTGCTGGAACTCGGTGACAGCCCAGAGCTGGCCGTCGAGGTTGAGGACCATGCCGTTCTTGAGGTCGTTGGTGGTAGCCATCTAGAGGACCAGCAGTTCCTTGCTCGTGAGGGTCAACAACTCGGGCTCGTCGTCCGTGACGATCAGCGTGTCCTCGATCCGGACACCGCCGTGGCCGGGCAGGTAGACCCCCGGCTCCACGGTGACGGCCATGCCGGCGGTCAGCCTACCCGCGCCCAGCTGCCCGATGCCCGGCGCCTCGTGGATCTCCAGCCCCACCCCGTGCCCAAGACCGTGGGTGAAGTGCTCCGCGTGGCCGGCCTGCGCGATGACGTCGCGGGCGGCGGCGTCGACGGCGACCACGTCGGCGCCGACGGCCAGCGCCGCCCGGCCCGCGGCCTGCGCGGCGGCGACCAGCTCGTACACCTCGCGCTGCCAGTCGGCTGCCGCGCCCAGGACCACGGTGCGGGTCATGTCGGAGTGGTAGCCGTCGACGGTCGCGCCGAAGTCCAGCTTGAGGAGGTCGCCGGCCCGCAGCTCGGTGCTGTCCGGCCGGTGGTGCGGGATGGCGGAGTTGGCGCCGGCGGCCACGATCGTCTCGAACGACGGCGCCTCGGCACCCAGCGTCAGCATCCGGGAGTCGAGCTCGCGGCCGACCTGCAGCTCGGTGCGCCCGGGCCGCAGCGCCCCCTCGGCGGCCAGCTCGGCCAGCGCCGCGTCGGCGACCGCGCAGGCCCGGCGCAGGGCGTCGATCTCGTCGTCGTCCTTGACCGCGCGCAGCGCCTCGACCGCCCGGCGCACGCTGGTCAGCTCCGGCACGGTGCCCCCGGCGGCTGCGTCGGCGAGCACCGCCTCCAGCGCACGCAGCCCGTCGACGGTGAGGTGGTGGCTCTCGTACCCGATCGTCCGGGCGGGTGGGCGACCTGATCGAGGCAGCACCGCCTCGCGCGCCAGGGCGGCGACGGTGCCGCGGTCGACGAGCAGCTCGACGTCCGGCACCTGGGTGCCGGCCTGGGTCGTGTAGCGGCCGTCGGTGCCGAAGACGTCGCCGCCGTCGGCGCGCAGCAGCAGCGCCCCGTTGGAGCCGGTGAACCCGGTCAGGTAACGCACGTTGAGCAGGTCGGTCACCAGGACGGCGTCCAGCTCGCGCTCCACCGCCGTCGTCCGCAGCCGCTCCCGTCGCTCCGCGTACCGCACCTCAGCGCACCCCCTGCGCGGCCAGCCAGCGCAGCGCCAGCACGTAGCCCTGCACGCCGAGCCCGGCGATCACCCCGTCGGCGACCCCCGAGACGTAGGAGTGGTGCCGGAACTCCTCGCGCTGGTGGATGTTGCTGATGTGCACCTCGACCAGCGGGGCGGTCAGCATCGCCAGCGCGTCGCGCAGCACCACCGAGGTGTGCGACCAGCCGGCCGGGTTGAGCACCACCGGGTCGCCGGCGTCGGCCGCGGCGTGCACCCAGCGCAGCAGTTCGCTCTCGTCGTCGGTCTGCCGGACCTGCACCTCCAGGTCCAGCTCGTCGGCCGCGGCCGTGACCAGCTCGACCAGCTCGGCGTACGTCGTCGTCCCGTACTTCTCCGGCTCGCGCGTGCCGAGGCGGCCGATGTTGGCGCCGTTGAGCACCTGGATGGTCACGATGTCTCCGCAACTGCGGCCCAGGCCGCGTCGAGCCAGGCCTGATCGGGGTCGGCGAGGATGCGCGGGTTGCCGATCCCGTCCAGGACGACGAACCGCAGCGAGGCGCCGCGGGCCTTCTTGTCCACCCGCATGACCGACTGGATGCGCGCCCAGTCCCCGGCGTAGCGGGTGGGCAGCCCCATCGCGGCGACCAGCCGGGCGTGCCGGTCGACGTCGTCGCGGGTCAGCAGCCCGGCCTGGCCGGCCAGCTCGGCGGCGAAGAGCAGGCCGACGGCGACCGCCTCCCCGTGCCGCCAGCCGAAGTCCTCCACCCGCTCGATGGCGTGGGCCAGGGTGTGCCCGTAGTTGAGGAACTCCCGCACGCCGGTGTCGTAGAGGTCCTCCCCCACCGCGTGGGCCTTGACCCGCACCGCGCGCTCGATGAGCTCCTCGGTGCCGCGGCGGCCGGTCGGGTCGGCCTCGAGCAGGTCGAGGATGCTGGGGTCGGCGATGAAGCCGCACTTGACCACCTCGGCCATCCCGGCGCGGAACTCCGCCTCGGGCAGCCCGGCGAGGACGTCGGTGTCGGCCAGCACGGCCACCGGCGGGTGGAAGGCGCCGACGAGGTTCTTGCCCGCGCCGGTGTTGATGCCGGTCTTGCCGCCCAGCGCGGCGTCCACCATGCCCAGCACGGTCGTCGGTACCTGGACGACGCGGACGCCGCGGGTCCAGGTCGCGGCCACGAAGCCGGCGAGGTCGGTGACCGCGCCGCCGCCCACCCCGACGACGGCGTCGGACCGGGTCAGTCCCAGCCGACCGAGCTCCTCCCACACGCCGGCGGCGACCGCGGCGGTCTTGGCCGCCTCGCCGTCGGGGACGACGACCGCCTCGGCCGCCACTCCGGAGGTCTGCAGCGTCTCCACGACCGCGCCGGCCAGCCCGGCCAGCGGCCGCGCGTGGACGACGACGGCGCGGGCGGTGCCGTCGAGCACCAGCCCCAGCTCGTGCTGCGCGCCGGACCCGATGACCACGTCGTAGGGTCGCTCGCCCGGGACCGTCACCCGCCTCACGGTGCGGCCCGCACGGGGACCGCGGCCGCGACCTCGTCGACGACCTCGTCGGGCGCACGCCCGCCGGTGGTCACGGTGACGGTGGCGACCTCGGCGTACAGCGGCGCCCGGGCGGCGAGCAGGGTGCGCAGCGTGGCCCGGGGGTTGAGGCCGAGCACCGGGCGGCTGCGGCCCAGCCCCACCCGCTCGGCGGCCGAGACCAGGTCGACGTCCAGCCACACGACGGTGCCGCCGGTCCGGGTGTAGGCGGTCAGCCGCTCGCGGGTGACGGCGCTGAGCACCGCGCCGCCGCCGAGGGCCAGGATCCCGTCGTGCTCTGCGAGCGCGACCGCCACGGCCTGCTCCTCCAGCGCGCGGAAGTGCGGCTCGCCGAGGTCGACGAACAGGTCGGCCACCCGCTGGCCGGTGCCGGCCTCGACGTCGGCGTCGGTGTCCCGGAACGGAACACCGAGCCGGCCGGACAGCGCGGTGCCGACGGTGGTCTTGCCCGACGACGGCGGCCCGACCAGGACCAGCAGCGGGCGGCGCGCGGCGGTCATCGCCTGGGCGGGGGTCCCGGGTCCGGCGGAGGTCGTCGGCTGGGCGGGGGTCCCGGGTGCGGCGGAGGTCATCGGCTGGGCGGGGGTCCCGGGTGCGGCGGAGGTCATCGGCTGGGCGGGGGTTCCCGGTCCGGCGGAGGTCATCGGACGCTCAGCGCGTCGAGGTAGGCGCGCGCGTTGCGACGGGTCTCGGTCACCGAGTCGCCACCGAACTTCTCCAGGGCGGCGTCGGCCAGTACCAGCGCCACCATCGCCTCCATGACGACGGCGCCGCGGGGCACCGCGCAGGCGTCGCTGCGCTGGTTGATCGCCACGGCCGGCTCGCCGGTGGCCACGTCGACGGTGGCCAGTGCCCGCGGCACCGTCGAGATCGGCTTCATCGCCGCGCGGACCCGCAGCACCCCGCCGTTGGTCATGCCGCCCTCGATGCCGCCGGCGCGGTCCGACAGCCGCTGGATGCGGGCCTCGCCATCTGCACCGGGGGCCAGGACGATCTCGTCGTGGGCGACCGAGCCCCGGCGGCGAGCGGTCTCCAGCCCGTCGCCGACCTCGACGGCCTTCACCGACTGCACGCCCATCAGGGCGCCGGCCAGCCGGGAGTCCAGCCGGCGGTCCCAGTGCACGTGGCTGCCCAGGCCCGGCGGCAGGCCGTGCACGACCACCTCGACGACTCCGCCGAGGGTGTCGCCGTTCTTCCGGGCGTCGTCGACCTCGGCCACCATGAGCGCGCTGGTGGCCGGGTCCGCGCAGCGCACCGGGTCCTCGTCGATGCGCGGGTTGTCACCGGGGCCGGGGACCACGCCGTCGGGGACGACGACGGGACCGATGCCGACCACATGGCTGACCACCTCGACGCCGAGGGCCTGGCGCAGGAAGGCCCTCGCGATCGCGCCGAGGGCGACCCGGGCCGCGGTCTCCCGGGCGCTGGCCCGCTCGAGCACCGGCCGCGCGTCGTCGAAGCCGTACTTCTGCATGCCCGGCAGGTCGGCGTGGCCCGGCCGCGGGCGGGTGAGCGGGGCGTTGCGGGCCTGGCCGGCGAGCACCTCGGCGTCGACCGGGTCGGCGGACATGACCGTCTGCCACTTCGGCCACTCGGTGTTGCCGACCTGGACGGCGATCGGCCCGCCCTGGGTGAGCCCGTGCCGGATCCCGCCGGTCAGCGAGACGGTGTCCTGCTCGAAGGACATCCGGGCGCCGCGGCCGTGGCCGAGACGGCGGCGGGCGAGGTCGACGTCGAGGTCGGGGGTCGCGACCTCGACGCCGGCGGGCAGGCCCTCGAGGATGGCGGTGAGCTGCTGGCCGTGCGACTCACCGGCGGTCAGCCAGCGCAACATGACCGTGATTGTGCCAGTTGGAGGACCCCTTCCTCCCCACCCTTCGAGGAAGGACCCCGTCCCCCTCACCGCAGGCGAGCTCGCGACGAGCCTCTGGACGGGGCCGCCCCGGGAAGGGGGCCGTGCTCAGGCGAGGGGCACCGGTCCGGCCACGACCAGGGCCAGCACCGCGCCCACCAGCAGCGGCGGCCCGAACGGCAGCGCGGTGCGCCAGCCGGCCCGCCCGGCGGTGATCAGCGTCAGCGACGCCACGGCCCCGGTCACCAGGCCGAGGAACACCCCGGCCAGCAGCGCGCCCCAGCCCACCCAGCCGAGCACGAGGCCGAGCAGGCCCAGCAGCTTCACGTCGCCGAACCCGAGCCCCTGCGGGGAGAGGACGGCGGCGCCCGCGGCCAGCCCGAAGGCGGCCGCGCCGGCCAGGACGGCGCGCAGCAGCGCCGGCCAGGTGCCGAGGGCGACGGCGTCGACCAGCAGCGCCGTGGCCACCGCCGCGTACGCCGGGACGGTCACCCGGTCGGGCAGCCGGTGGGTGGCGAGGTCCACCGCCCCGAGCACGACGCCGGCGACCCCGGCCCAGGCCAGCGCGACCGTGCCCGGCCGCAGCCCGCCGGCCAGCAGCGCGCCGGCCAGGGCCAGCACGACCAGGACTGCGGTGACGGCGGTGCGCAGCGGGCTCGCCGACGCCGCCTCGTCCCGCCGGGCCAGCCGGACCGACACCCGCGCCGACCACGGTCCCAGCACCAGGCCGCCGACGAGGGCCAGAGCGGCGACGGCACCGGCCGGGAGGTCCGCGGGGGGCACGCCGGTCAGCGGGGCCCGACGGCGGCGTCGAGCACGCCGCGCATCGCCACCAGCGGCGCGGGCTGCCCGGTCATGAGCTCCACCTGTGCGGTGGCCTGCCAGAACAGCATCTCCAGGCCGCCGATCACGGAGCCCCCGGCCGCGGTGACGGCGGTGGCCAGCGGCGTCGGCCACGGGTCGTACAGGACGTCGAGCACGGTCTGACCCGCCGTCCAGGGCAGTGCGGCCACGGCTTCCTGGCCGCCGACCGGCACGGTGCTCACCACGACGTCGGCCTCCACGACGGCCGAGGTCAGCGACACCACCGTCGTCGGGACACCGAGGGTGTCGAGCACCCGCAGCAGGTCGCCGGCGCGGCCCGGCTCGCGGACGACGACGTCGACGTGCTCGGCGCCCAGCGAGGCGAGCGCCACCGCCGCGGCTGCCGCCGTGCCCCCAGCGCCGATTATCGCGCCGCGGGTCACCGAGGTGACCCCGGCCTGCTGGAGGGCGGTGCCGGCGCCGAGGACGTCGGTGTTCTCCGCCCGCCAGCCCGCCTCGGTGCGGACCAGCGTGTTGGCCGCGTGCAGCAGGCGCGGCAGCGGCTCCACCACGTCGGCGACGTCCACCGCGGCCTGCTTGCACGGCATCGTCACCGAGAAGCCGCGCCACTCCTCGCCGAGCCCGGCCAGCAGCACCGGCAGGTCCGCGGGACCGACGTCGAGGGCGTCGTAGGTCCAGTCGTCGAGGCCCAGCGCCGCGTAGGCGGCCCGGTGCAGCAGCGGGGACAGGGAGTGGCCCACCGGGCGGCCGAGGACGGCTGCCCTCACTCCCCCACCCTCCCGCCGATCCTCACCCGCCCGGCTGCTCGCGCAGCCACTGCTGGAACAGCAGCACGTTCTGCTGGTGCTCCTCGGCGGTGCGCGCGAAGCGGGTCTCGCCGGTGTCCGGATCGATGACGACGAAGAAGCGCCAGTTCCCCGGAGCCGGCGCGAGCACCGCCTCGATGGCCTGCTCGCCGGGGTTGCTGATCGCACCCGGCGGCAGCCCGGCGTACACGTAGGTGTTGTACGGCGAGGGGTTGGCCCGGTCCTGCGGCGTCGTGGTGATCCCGGACTTGCCGTTGGCGTAGTTGACCGTGGTGTCCAGCTGCAGCGGCATGCCGTCGGCCAGCCGGTTCTCCAGCACGCGGGCCACCATGGCCATGTCCTCGGGCGAGGCGGCCTCGGCCTGCACGATGCTGGCCTTGGTGAGCACGGTCAGCCGGTCGGCCTCGGGCACCTGCAGCGCGTCGAGCGCCTGCTCGGTCCGCGCCACCATGCCGCCGAGCATGTCGGCGGGGGTGTCCCCCGGCTCGAAGTCGTACGTCGCGGGGAACAGGAAGCCCTCGAGCATCCCGTTGGCGTAGGCCGGCAGCCCCAGCGCCACGGGGTCGGCGGCGACGGCCTGCAGCTCGGCCAGCGGCGTCCCGGTCTCCTCGGACAGCAGCGTGAGGGTCGCGGCCACGGTGAGCCCCTCCCGCACGGTGACCCGGGTGACCTGGCGGGCCGCGGGGTCCAGCAGCAGGTCCAGGGCGGCCGCGCCGCTCATCTGCGAGCGCAGGACGTAGACGCCGGGCTGGATGCCCGTGGCGGCCGGCTCGGTCTCCGCGGCGTCGACGAACGGTCCGGGCGAGGCGATGACGCCCTCGGCGACGAGCGTGCGGGCGATGTCGCTCAGCGTGTCACCGGAGGAGACCCGCACCTCGACGGTGCCGCTGCCCTGCCCCGTGAAGTCCTGGCCCCCCGGGTTGACCAGGCCGATCAGCGCCTTGCCGCCGTAGAAGATCCCGGCCACGAGACCGGCGAGGACCAGCAGGGAGAGGACGACGGCCAGCGGGCTGCGTCGGCGACGCGGGCGGCCGGAGCTCCGCCCGCCGCCGGGCGGCTCCTCGCCGCCGGAGTGGTCGTCGGCGGAGTGCTCGTCGCCGGAGTGCTCGCGCTCGGCGCGCCGGTCGCGGCGCCGGCGGCGGACGTCGGAGGAGCCGGAGGCGCCGAGCACCTCCAAACCGCCGGTGGAGTCGGCGTCGTCCCACTCGTGCGCGTCGGCGGGGTGCACCGCGGGGTCGTCGGGGTCCGCGCCGGGGACGGCGGGGACGGCTCCCAGCCCGACCGTGGCGTCGTCGGCGGCACCGTCGGGACGGCGGGAGATCCGGGACCAGGCGCCCGCGGGCAGCGGCGGCAGGTCGGGCAGCGGCTCGGACGGGTGCGGCGGGCGGTCGCCGGCGTGCGCGACCGGGCCGGGCAGCGGGCCGGTGCTGCGGTCGTCGTCGGCCCGGCGACGGCGCGGAGCGGGCCCGGCGGTGCGACGCTCGTCCCCGACCGGCGGCCGGCTGGGCATCGACGCCAGCCAGGCGGCCGCGGGCACGCCGCTCGGGGCGTCGGGAGAGGCGTGCCGACCCCGCCGCCCCGGCGGGGTCGGGCCGGTCACGCTTCCTCCTCGCTGGAGCTCGTCGGTCGCGTGACCGGTGGTGCTGGGTCCCGGCGCGAACTCGCGAGCTCGTTCACGAGCGCTCCCGCTGCGCGTCCAGATAGGCCTGGAGGATGACCACGGCGGCGGCCTGGTCGATCACCGAGCGCTGGCGGCGGCTGTCCAGACCGTTCGCCCGGAGGGAACTGGCAGCGGTCACGGTGGAGAGCCTTTCGTCGACGAGGTGCACGGGCACCGAGCCGATGCGCCCGGCGAGTGCCCGAGAGTAGGCACGGGCCTCCTTCGCCGACGCGCCCGACGCACCCGAGAGGTGCCTCGGCTCCCCCACGATCACCTCTGTCACCTCGTGTTCCACGACGAGGGCGGCGATGCGGTCGAGATCGGACTCGTCGCGGGCCCGCTGCACCGTCTCCAGCGGGCTGGCGAGGGTGCCGGTGGGGTCGGAGATCGCCACGCCGACGCGCACGGTGCCGACGTCGATGCCCAGCCGGCGCCCCTGCCGCCTCGGGCGGGGCGGGATCGGCAGGCCGCCCGGCAGCCCGCCGGACAGGTCGATCTGGGCGGTCTCGTGCCGCACCGGCGGGAACCCGGCGCGCAGGTCGATCTGCTCGGTCGCGTGGTGGACCGGCCGTTCGGGCTGGGCGGGCGGGGTCGACCGCGGCCGCGCCGGGGGGACGGCGGGCCGTCCCTGCATCGGGCGCTCGCCCGCCGGACCGGTCTGGTCGGGGTGCTGACTGGGCACTCCGCTCACCTCCCTGCGGCGGTCGCGACCGCCTGTTCGCCGGCCTGCAGGGCCGCTGGGATGCCCGCGGGGTCGGTACCGCCCCCCTGGGCGATGTCCGGCTTGTTGCCGCCACCGCGGCCACCCACCGAAGCGGCTGCCGCGCCCAGCACGTCACCGGCCGACAGCCCGCGCTCGACGGCGGCGGGATTGACGGCCGCCACGAGCCCCACCTTGCCCCCCGACTCGGAGGCGAGCAAGACGACACCCGGGCGGTCGGCGGGCAGCCGACCCCGGACGTCGAGGGCCAGTGTGCGCAGGTCGCCGCCGCCCAGTCCGCCCGGCGCGCCGGTGACCACCGACACCCCGTGGACGTCGCGCGCGCCGGCCGCCAGCTCCCCGGCCGCGGCCAGGGTCTGCTGGGCGCGCAGCTCGGCGAGCTCCTTGTCGACGTCGCGGAGCCGGGCCAGCATGCCGCTGACCCGCTCGACGACGGTGTCGGTCGGCGTCTTGAGCAGCTCGCCGAGCTGGCGCACCAGGTCGCGCTCACGGGCCAGGTACCGGAAGCCCTCCAGGCCGACGACGGCCTCCACCCGGCGGGAGCCCGAGCCGACGGAGGACTCGCCGGTCAGGGCCAGCGTGCCGATCTGGGCACTGCCCTGCACGTGGGTGCCACCGCAGAGCTCGCGCGACCACGGGCCGCCGATCTCCACGACGCGGACCTGCTCGCCGTAGGTCTCGCCGAACAGCGCCAGCGCGCCGACGGCCTGGGCCTCGGGCAACGTCATGTAGCTGGCGCTGACCCGGTGGTCGGCCCGGACGGCGGCGTTGGCGACGTCCTCGATGTCGTGGCGCTGCTGCCGCGTCAGCGCGCCCTGCCAGGCGAAGTCCAGCCGCAGGTAGCCGGGGCGGTTGTAGGAGCCCGACTGCAGCGCCTGCGGGCCGAGCACCTGGCGCAGTGCGGCGTGCACCACGTGGGTGCCCGAGTGCGCCTGGCAGGCCGACAGCCGCCACTCGCGGTCGACCTCGGCGGTCAGCTCCGCACCCTCCCGGAGCTCGCCCTCGAGCACCCGCACCTGGTGGGCGACCAGGCCCTTGACCGGGCGCTGCACGTCGAGCACCTCGGCGCGCCCGCCGTCCCAGGTGAGGACGCCGGCGTCGGCCACCTGGCCGCCGGACTCGGCGTAGAACGGCGTGCGGTCGAGCACCACGCGGGTGATCTCGCCCGGCCCGGCAGGGGTCCTCGACGCCTCCTCCTCGGCGGCGAGCTCGGGGACCAGGCCCAGCACGCGGGAGTCGGTGCGCAGCGTCTCGTAGGCCCGCCAGTCCGTGGGGCCGTGCTCGGCCAGCAGCCGGCGGTAGGCCAGGACGTCGACCGAGCCGGTCTTCTTGGCGCGGGCGTCGGCGCGAGCCCGGTCGCGCTGCTGCTGCATGAGCGCCCGGAAGCCCGCCTCGTCGACGCGCACGCCCTGCTCGGCGGCCATCTCGAGGGTGACGTCGATCGGGAACCCGTAGGTGTCGTGCAGGGAGAACGCCTGCTCGCCGGTCAGGCGCGGTGTGCCGGACTCCTTCGCCTGCCGGACGGCGGTGTCGAACAGCGTCGTCCCCTGGGTGAGGGTGCGCCGGAACGCCTCCTCCTCGGCGTAGGCGACGCTCGAGATGCGGGCGAAGTCGGCCTCGAGCTCGGGGTAGCTGGCCCTCATGGCGTCCTTCGACACCGGCAGCAGCTCGGGCAGGCTGGCCTCGTCGACGCCGAGCCGCTTCATCGAGCTGATCGCCCGGCGCAGCAGCCGGCGCAGGATGTAGCCCCGGCCCTCGTTGCCCGGCGTGACGCCGTCGCCGATGAGCATCAGGCCGCTGCGCACGTGGTCGGCCACGACCCGCAGCTGCACGTCGTCGTCGTGATCGCGGCCGTACGTCACGCCGGCCAGCTCGGCGGCGCGGTGCAACACCGGGGCGACCTCGTCGATCTCGTAGAGGTTGTCGACGCCCTGCAGCAGGTAGGCGACCCGCTCCAGGCCCATGCCGGTGTCGATGTTCTTCTTGGGCAGCTCGCCGACGATCCGGAAGTCCTCCTTGCTCCGGACGTCGGTGAGCTCGTACTGCATGAAGACGAGGTTCCAGATCTCCAGGAACCGGTCACCGGCCGTGTCGACCAGCGGGCCGCCGTCGGGGCCGAACTGCGGGCCCCGGTCGAAGTAGATCTCGCTGCACGGGCCGCCCGGGCCGGGCTGGCCGGTGTGCCAGTAGTTGTCCTTCTTGCCCAGCCGCTGGATCCGCTCGACCGGCAGACCCGCGATCCGGTGCCACGCCTCGGCGGCCTCGTCGTCGTCCAGGTAGACGGTGACCCAGATCCGCTCCGGGTCGAAGCCCAGCCCGCCGTCGTCCACCGAGCCGGTGACGAGCTCCCAGGCGTGCCGGATCGCCCCCTCCTTGAAGTAGTCGCCGAAGGAGAAGTTGCCGTTCATCTGGAAGAACGTGCCGTGGCGGGTGGTCTTGCCCACCTCCTCGATGTCGAGGGTGCGCACGCACTTCTGCACGCTGGTCGCCCGCGGGTAGGGCGCCGGCTCCCGGCCGGTCAGGTACGGGATGAACGGCACCATGCCGGCCACGGTGAACAGCAGCGACGGGTCCGGGGAGACCAGCGAGGCACTGGGGACGACGGTGTGCCCGCGGCTGGCGAAGTGCTCCAGGAAACGGCGGCGGATCTCGGCGGTCTGCATGTCCTACTCGGTGTGGGAGGCGCGGTCGGCCGGGGTGCGGCGTCCCGCGGGGAGGAGGGGGCTCAGCGGTCGGTGGCGTGCCGGCCGGGCAGCTGGACCTGACCGGCCTCGGGCAGCGGAGCGTCCAGGCCGGTGCCGGTCCGCAGCTCGCTCTCCCGCTCGGCCATCGCCGCGCGCACGTCGGCACCGAAGTCGCCGATGGCGTCGGCCAGGTCGCGCAGGCCCTCGGCGATCGAGGCGCCGATGCCGGTCGGCGTCATCCGCTCCGCCGCGCGGGAGATCTTGCGGACGACGAGGGCGCCGATGGTGACGCCCATGGCGAGCCAGAACAGCCGGCGCATCAGGCGGCCCGCCGGGCGGCACGGCGCGAGCGGCGCTCGGCCTTGTCACGCGCGGCCGCGTCGGCGATCGCCTGGCCCTCGCGCTTCTTGCGGGCGGCACTGCGCACGCCGTAGCTGAACGCGGCGACCTTGATCAGCGGGCTGCCGAGGGTGGCGGCGACGACGCTGCTGAGGGCGGCGACGTTGCTGGAGACGTTGGCGGCGTTGCCGGTGATGTCGTCGACCCGCTCCAGGTTGCTGTTGACGTGCGCCACCGTCGTCGACGCCTGGCTCAGGATCGGGCCGCTCTGCTCCCGCGTCTGGCGGATGGTCAGCGTCGCCTCGTCCAGCGTGCGACCCAGCTTGAGGATCGGGACGGCGAGCAGCACCACCAGCAGCACCAGCGCCAGCGCTGCGATCAGTCCGGCCCACTCTCCTGCGGACACCCGGTCCTCCTGGTTCTTCGGCCGTGCTTCTCGGCGGTGTGGTTGCTGCGGCGTCCGGGCCCCCGCCGGTCGCCGCCGGCGGGCGTCGGCCCGGCGTGGTCACAGTAGTCGGGGGTTCCGGCGCCCGTCCGTGGCCCGCCGGTCGCTCAGCGCCCGCGCCGGACGATGCCCTCGGTCAGGCCCCGCGACCCGGGCTGCCCGTGCTGCGATGCTCCCGGGGCTGTCTCCTGACGATCGCCCGCAGCTTGGCCAGGCGCGCGCCGATCGTGGCCTCGGCGCCGCGGTTCGTGGGCCGGTAGTAGTCCTTGCCCATCAGGGCGTCCGGCGGGTACTGCTGCGGCACCACGCCGTCGGGGTGGGCGTGCGGGTAGACGTAGCTGCCCCCGTGGCCGAGCTTCTTCGCGCCCGCGTAGTGCGCGTCGCGCAGCCCCGGCGGCACCGGCCCGGCGAGCCCCGCGCGCACGTCGGCGACGGACTCGCCCATCGCCACGGTGACCGCGTTGGACTTCGGCGCCGTGGCCAGGTGGACGACGGCCTGAGCCAGCGGGAAGTGGCCCTCCGGCATGCCGATGAAGGCCACCGCGTCGGCGGCGGCGACCGCGGTGAGCAGCGCCGTCGGGTCGGCCATGCCGATGTCCTCGCTGGCGGAGATGACCAGCCGGCGGGCGATGAAGCGCGGGTCCTCCCCCGCCTCGACCATGCGCGCCAGGTAGTGCAGCGCCGCGTCGACGTCGCTGCCGCGGATGGACTTGATCAGCGCGCTGGCGACGTCGTAGTGCTGGTCGCCCTGCCGGTCGTAGCGCACCGCGGCCTGGGCGACCGCCGTCTCCAGCGTGTGCAGGTCGAGCACCTCGGCCCCGGCCGCCCGGGCCGCACCCGCCCCCGACTCCAGCGCGGTGAGCGCCTTGCGGCCGTCCCCGCCGGCGATGCGGACCAGGTGCTCCTCTGCCTCCGGGCTCAGCGTCACCGCGCCGTCCAGCCCCCGGTCGCTGGCGAGCGCCCGGTGCAGCAGCGTGCGGACGTCGTCGTCGTCCAGTGGCTGTAACGCGAGCACCAGGCTGCGGGACAGCAGCGGGCTGACCACGGAGAAGAACGGGTTCTCGGTGGTGGCGGCGATGAGGCTGACGATCCGGTCCTCCACCGCGGAGAGCAGGCTGTCCTGCTGGGTCTTGGAGAAGCGGTGCACCTCGTCGATGAACAGCACGGTTCGCCGGCCGGCGTAGGTCAGCTCGCGCTTGGCGCTCGCGATGACCGCGCGGACCTCCTTGACCCCGGCGTCGAGGGCCGACAGCTGCACGAACTGCCGCTTGGTGGCCAGCGAGATGACGTGCGCCAGCGTGGTCTTGCCGGTTCCCGGCGGGCCGTAGAGGACCAGCGACATCGGCTCGTCGGCCTCGACCAGGCGGCGCAGCGGCGCCCGTGGGCCCAGCAGGTGGGACTGGCCGACGACCTCGTCCAGCGACCGCGGCCGCATGCGGACGGCGAGCGGCGCGCCGGGGTCGGCGCCCGATGCCTCCGGCGCCGGCTCGTCGAACAGCGAACTCACGATGACCTCGGTTCGCTCCCGCGGCGCGCTCCGCTCCTCGGTCGCTCTGTCACTGCTCGCCTCCGCGGTCGCTCCGCTCCTCGCTCGCAGACCTCGCTGCGATGCTCACTCCCTGTCGGCTCGCGCGCTCCCTGCGATGCCCACGCGCCTGTCCGCTCACGCTTGCGAACGCTACCCGCGGGGCACGACAGGGCCCGTGCAGCAGCGACGCATCGGAGACCGGACCGTCAGTGCCATCGGGCTCGGGGCGATGCCCCTGTCCACCAAGGACGACCGGCCCTCGCGCGAGGATGCCGTCGCCACCGTGCACGCCGCGCTGGACGCCGGCGTGACGCTGATCGACACCGCCGACGCCTACGCCCGGGACGAGGCGGAGTTCGGCCACAACGAGGAGCTGGTCGCCGCGGCGCTGGCCTCCTACGGCGGCTCGACGGACGCCGTGCTCGTCGCGACCAAGGGCGGGCACACCCGGCGCGGCACCGACTGGGAGCTCGACGGCTCCCCCGCCTACCTGCGCACGGCGTGCGAGGACTCGCTGCGCCGGCTGGGGGTCGACGCCATCGGCCTGTACCAGTTCCACCGGCCGGACCCGGACACGCCGTGGGAGGAGTCGATGGGCGCCCTGCGGCAGCTGGCCGACGACGGGCTGGTGCGCATGGTCGGCATCTCCAACGCCGACGTCGCGCAGATCGACGTCGCCCGCTCGATCGTCGGCCCGGCGCTGGCCAGCGTGCAGAACCAGTTCTCCCCCGGCTGGCGCTTCTCCGCCGACGAGGTCGCGCACTGCGCAGGGCACGGGCTGGCGTTCATCCCGTGGAGCCCGTTCGGCGGGGTGTCGGCGGCCGGGTCGCTGTCGGCGTCCGCGCCGGCGTTCGCCGAGGTCGCCGAGGAGCTGGGGGTCTCGGTGTACCGGGTGACGCTGGCCTGGCACCTGGCGCAGTCCGACGTCGTCGTCCCGATCCCGGGCGCGTCGCGGCCGTCGTCCATCCGGGACTCCGCGGCCGCAGCGGACCTGCAGCTGACCCCCGAGCAGCTCACCCGCCTGTCCACCTGACGCCCTCTCCCGCCCTAGGGGCCTGCGTCGAGTGAGCAGTTGCGGTCGCCGACACGCAACGACACGCCGCGGTGGGCGACCGCAACTGCTCACTCGGTCGGGCGCGAGTGAGCAGCCCCTACGTCGTCGGGTCGGTCGGCCCCGGCGCGCCCGGCTCACCGGGCAGGGCCGGCTCCTCGGGCTTGGCGTCGATGCCGGCCTCCTTGCGCTGTGCCTCGGTGATCGGCGTCGGGGCACCGGTCAGCGGGTCGAAACCGGCGCCGGTCTTCGGGAAGGCGATGACCTCGCGGATCGACTCCACCCCGGCCAGCAGCGCGCACGTGCGGTCCCAGCCGATCGCGGCGCCCGCGTGCGGGGGCGGCCCGTAGGCGAACGCCTCGAGGAAGAAGCCGAACCGCTCGCGGGCCTCCTGGCGGGACATCCCGAGGGTCTCGAACACCCGCTCCTGCAGGTCCGGGTCGGCGATGCGGACCGAGCCGCTGGCCAGCTCGTTGCCGTTGCACACCAGGTCGTAGGCGTCGGACAGCGCGGCGCCCTTGTCCTCGGCGAAGCGGTCCCGCCACTCGGGGGTGGGCGAGGTGAACGGGTGGTGCATGAAGGTCCACTCGCCGTCCTCGGTCTCCTCGAACATCGGGAAGTCGACGACGAAGAGGAACGACCAGGAGCCCGGCTCGATCAGCTCCAGCCGGCGGGCGACCTCGTTGCGCGCCGCACCGAGCAGCTCCTGCGCCTGCCGGCGCGCGCCTGCGGCGAAGAACACGCAGTCCCCCGGCTGCGCACCGACGGCCGCGA
Source organism: Geodermatophilus obscurus (assembly GCF_900143215.1). Taxonomy (GTDB): domain Bacteria; phylum Actinomycetota; class Actinomycetes; order Mycobacteriales; family Geodermatophilaceae; genus Geodermatophilus; species Geodermatophilus obscurus_A. The sequence goes on from NZ_FRDM01000008.1 coordinate 93,463, forward strand.
CCAGTCCGGAACGCTCCTCCTCGGAGATGTTCTTGGCGACCGGCCCACCGAGCGTGCCGTCCTCGGCGATCGTCACGTAAGCCAGGCCGCGGTGACCGCGCGACTTCGCCCAGTCCTGCCAGGCGTCGAACGCCCGCCGCGGCTGCGAGCCGCCGCCCGGCATCACGATCGCGCCGACGTAGGGGGCCTGGAACACCCGGAAGGGCGTCTGTGCGAAGTACTCCGTCAGCTCGGTGAGCTCGATGCCGAAGCGCAGGTCGGGCTTGTCCGAGCCGAAGCGGTCCATCGCCTCGCGGTAGGTCATCCGCGGGATCTCCGCGACCTCGTACCCGGCCAGCTCGCGCCACAGCGCCCGGACGACGTCCTCGACGACCGCGAGGACGTCGTCGCGCTCGACGAAGCTCATCTCGAAGTCCAGCTGGGTGAACTCCGGCTGCCGGTCGGCACGGAAGTCCTCGTCCCGGAAGCAGCGGGCGATCTGGTAGTAGCGCTCCAGCCCGCCGATCATCAGCAGCTGCTTGAACAGCTGCGGGGACTGCGGCAGTGCGTACCACTTGCCCGGCTGCAGCCGCACCGGGACGACGAAGTCGCGGGCGCCCTCCGGCGTCGAGCGGGTCAGGTCCGGCGTCTCGACCTCGACGAAGCCGTGCTGGGCCATGACCCCGCGGGCGACCCGGTTGACCTCCGAGCGCAGCCGCAGCACCCGGGCCGGGCCCTGCCGGCGCAGGTCGAGGTAGCGGTACCGGTAGCGGACGTCGTCCGAGGCGGCCTGGTCGGTCTCGATGGGGAACGGCAACGGCGCCGAGGACGACAGCACCCGCAGCTCGGCCGCGGCCACCTCGATCTCGCCGGTCGGCAGCTCCGGGTTCTCGTTGCCCTCGGGACGGCGGCGCACCTCGCCCGTGACCAGCACGCAGAACTCGTTGCGGAGGGCGTGCGCCTCCTCCTCGCGGACGACGACCTGGACGTAGCCCGAGGCGTCGCGCAGGTCGACGAAGACCACGCCGCCGTGGTCGCGGCGGCGGGCCACCCAGCCGGCGAGGGTGACGGGAGAACCGGCGTCGGACGCGCGCAGCGTTCCGGCGTCGTGGGTGCGGAGCACTAGAGGGCCTCTCGAGGGTGGTGGGGTGGGCCGGGTGTCCAGCTCACCAGCGGTCGTGGACGTGCGCGCGGATGCGCTCGTCGTAGACACGCTCGAGGTCGGAGAGCTGGGAGTCGGGGAGCCTCGGCAGCGCGGCCGCCGCGGCGTTACCGCGGACCTGCTCGACGGTCCGCGCGCCGGGGATCACCGCGGTGACGCCCGGCTGGTCGATCACCCAGCGCAGCGCGAACGCCGCCGTGGGCGCGTCCCCGGCGATTGCGGCGACCTCGCGGGCGGCGGCCACGCCGACCTCGAACGGCACGCCGGAGAAGGTCTCGCCCACGTCGAAGGCCTCGCCGTTGCGATTGAAGCTGCGGTGGTCGTCGGGCGCGAACGTCGTCGACTCGTCGTACTTGCCGGTCAGCAGGCCGCTGGCCAGCGGCACCCGGGCGAGGACACCGACCCCGGCCGTGGCGGCCGCGGGCAGCAGCTCCTCCAGCGGCTTGCGCCGGAAGACGTTGAGGATGACCTGGATGGTCTGCACGCCGGGGTGCTCCAGCGCGGTCAGGCCCTCGGCGACGGTCTCCACCGACACGCCGTAGGCCGCGATCGCACCGTCGGCCACCATCGCGTCGAGGGCGTCGTACACCCGGTGGTCGCTGTACACCGCCGGCGGCGGGCAGTGCAGCTGCACCAGGTCGAGGGTCTCCACGCCGAGGTTGCGGCGGGACCGGTCGACCCAGGCGCGCAGGTTCTCGGGCGTGTACTGCGCGGCCTCGAACGGATCGGCGCGGCGGCCGGCCTTGGTCGCGACGAACGGGCGGTCCGAGTGGGCCACCAGCGCCCGGCGGATGCGCTCCTCCGAGCGGCCGTCGCCGTAGACGTCGGCGGTGTCGAGCAGGGTGATCCCGGCGTCGAGCGCGGCGTCGAGCACGTCGGCCGCGCTGTCGTCGTCGACGTCCCCCCAGTCACCGCCCAGCTGCCAGGTGCCCAGGCCGACGACGCTGACCTCGGCCCCCGTACGACCCAGTGGCCGCTGCTCCATGCTCATCGGTCGACTCCGCCCTCGTTCCGCTCCTCGGTCGCTGTCCCCCGCACGCGGGAGGTGCCCCCAGCACGCAGCGATGCCCGCTCGGGTGTCGTCTCCAGCTCGCTCATGCCTCCACGCTCGCACGCACCGTCTCGAACAGCTCGCCCACGGGGACGGGGCGCTGCTCGCCGGTGCGCATGTCCTTGAGCTGGCCGACACCCTCGGCCAGGTCCCGCTCGCCGATGACGACGACGTGCGAGGCGCCCGACCGGTCGGCGGCCTTCATCGCGCCCTTGAGCCCGCGCCCGCCGTAGACGGTGTCCGCGGAGACGCCGGCCTGCCGCAGCTGCCCGACCAGGCGCACCGCCAGCCGCCGGGCCTCCTCGCCCAGCGGGACGACGAAGGCCTGCACGCCGGTCGCCGTCCCGACGTCGAGGCCCTCGGCCTGGACCGCCAGCAGGGTGCGGTCGACGCCGACGGCGTAGCCGATGCCGGAGACGTCCGGGCCGCCGAGCGCGGCCGACAGGCCGTCGTAGCGCCCGCCGCCACCGATCGCCGACTGCGCGCCGAGCCCGTTGTGCACGAACTCGAACGTCGTCTTCGTGTAGTAGTCCAGCCCGCGCACCAGCCGCGGCGCCTCGGTCCAGGTCACGCCGAGGTCGGTCAGGTGCTGGCGGACGGCGTCGTAGTGCGCCCTGGTCGAGTCGGGGAGGTGGTCGACCATCAGCGGCGCCTCGTCCAGCTGCGCCTGCACCTCGGGCCGCTTGTCGTCGAGCACCCGCAGCGGGTTGATCGCCGCACGCCGCCGGGTCTCCTCGTCCAGGTCCAGCTTGTCCAGGTAGGCGACGAGCTGGTCGCGGTACTGCGGGCGGCAGGTCGCGTCGCCCAGCGAGGTCAGCAGCAGCTCGAAGTCGGTGAGCCCCAGGTCGCGGAAGCCCTGCACGCCCAGCGCCACCACCTCGGCGTCCAGCGCCGGGTCGTCGACGCCGAGCGCCTCCATGTCGACCTGGGTGAAGTGCCGGTAGCGGCCGGCCTGCGGGCGCTCGTAGCGGAACGCCGAGCCCACCGTCCACAGCTTCACCGGCAGCGCGCCGGTGTGCAGCCGGTGCTCGATGAAGGCCCGCATCAGTCCGGCGGTGAGCTCCGGACGCAGGGTCAGCGAGCGGCCCCCGCGGTCGTCGAAGGTGTACATCTCCTTCGTCACGACGTCGGTGGACTCCCCCACCCCGCGGGAGAACACCTCGGTGTGCTCGAACACCGGCGTCTCGACGTAGCCGTAGCCGGCCCGGCGCAGCGGCGCGGTCAGCGTCTCCCGGACGGCGAGGAAGCGCTCGGAGTCCGGCGGCAGGACGTCGAAGGTGCCCTTCGGCGCGGTCAGCACGCTCACGTGTCCTCCTCGCTGGCGCTCGTCGGCCGCGTTCGCGGCGCTGCTGTGCGATCCGGTGAGCTCGCGAGCTCGCTCACAGCCCGCGCCCCTTCGGCGCCGGGCCCTCGCCCGCGGCGGCTTCGGCCAGATAGGGGTTGGTCGCCCGCTCGCGGCCGATCGTGGTGACCGGGCCGTGCCCGGGCAGCACCACCGTCTCGTCGTCCAGCGGCAGGACGACGTCCTGCAGCGAGCGCAGCATGTCCTCCCACGACCCGCCGGGGAGGTCGACCCGGCCCACGGACCCGGCGAAGAGCACGTCACCGGCCAGCAGGCCCGGGGCCCCGTCGAAGCCGGCGCCGAGGTCGAGGGAAAAGACCACCGAGCCCTGCGTGTGCCCAGGGGCGTGCCGCACCGTCAGCTCGACGCCGGCCAGCGACAGCACCACGCCGTCGTCCAACGGCTTCACGTCGGCCGGGTCGGGCAGCCGGACGCCGGTGACCAGCGGGGCCAGCTGCGAGCCGTGCCAGCGGGCCGGGTCGCTGAGCATCCCGGAGTCGGCCGGGTGCAGGTAGGCGGGGATGTCGTAGCCGTCGCAGACCGGCAGCACGGAGAAGGTGTGGTCGAGGTGGCCGTGGGTGAGCACGACGGCGACCGGCTTGAGGCCGTCGTCGGCGAGCATGCGGGCCAGCGGCTCGACGGCGTCCATGCCGGGGTCCACCACCACGCACTCCTGCCGGGGCCCGGGGGCGACGGCGTAGCAGTTGGTGCCGAACGCGCCGGCCGGGAACGAGCGGATGAGCACCCGTGCAGGTTACGCGGGGCCTCCGCGCCGCTCCGGGCCTCTCCACTGCCAGGGACCGGTCAGGCCCGGCACCTAGACTCGGGGCTCCGACCAGCGGGGTGCGGGCGCACCCGGACGTCCCCCCGCAGCCGTGCGTCTCGAGGAGTACCACCCGTGCCCAGCAACAAGCAGCGGCGGGAGGCCGCCCAGCGGCGCCTGCAGCGCCAACTGGAACGCCGCGCCGAGCTGGCGCGCAAGCGCCGTCGCAACCTGCTCATCGGGGTCACCGCCGCCGCGGTCGTGCTCGTCGTCGCCACCGTCCTGCTGATCACCGGGATCGGCGGCGACGACACCGATCCCGCCGCCGCGGAGCCCACGCCCACGCCGGCCGCCCCGGCCACGCCGGGCGTCGTCGACGGCAGCGACGGCACCTGCGACTGGACGCCGGCCGATCCCACCGCCAACCCGAACCTGCAGGCCGACACCGGCACCCCGCCGGTCGAGGTGACGCCGACCGGCACGACCGAGATCGACATCACCACGAACTTCGGCCCGATCGGCCTCACGCTGGACAACGCCAACGCCCCGTGCGGGGTGGCGAGCATGGTCCACCTGGCCGGCCAGGGCTACTTCGACGACACGGTCTGCCACCGGGAGACCGACTCCGCGGGCCTCGCGGTCCTGCAGTGCGGTGACCCGAGCGGCACCGGCGCCGGCGGCCCGGCCTACGAGTTCCCGACCCAGGTCACCGGCGGGGAGACGTACCCGCGCGGCACGGTGGCCATGGCCAACAGCGGCCAGGGCTTCGACGGCAGCCAGTTCTTCCTCGTCCACGGCGACAGCCAGCTGCCGCCGTCCTACACCGTCCTCGGCACCATCGACGAGGTCGGCCTGGCCACGCTCGACACCATCGCCGCCAACGGCAACGACGGCAGCAACGGCCCGGGGGACGGTGCGCCCACCCAGGAGGTCCGCATCCAGTCGCTGACGGTGGCCGCGTGAGCCGGCGGCCGCGCGCGGCGGCCGGCCTCACCGGGGCGCTGCTCGCGCTGAGCGCCTGCGGCGGCGACTCCGCCGCCGAGGGCAGGCAGGACGGCGGCAACGGCTCGGGCGGCGACGGTGCGGCGGCCTCGGGCACGGTGACCTGCGCGTGGGGCGAGGGCTCCTCGGCCAACCCCTACCTCACGGAGGTGGCTCCGCCGGAGGACGTCGTCCCCGCGGCCGGCACCACCGACCTGCGGGTGGCGACCAACCTGGGCGAGCTCACCGTCACGCTGGACCGGGCGGCCACCCCGTGCGCCGCCGCCAGCCTGGTGCACCTCTCCGAGCAGGACTTCTTCGATGACACCGCCTGCCACCGCGAGGTCGACAGCGAGGGGCTGCAGGTGCTGCAGTGCGGCGACCCGACCGGCACCGGCGCCGGCGGGCCGACCTACACCTCCCCGACCGAGGTGACCGGCGAGGAGACCTACCCGCGCGGCACCGTCGCGATGGCCAACAGCGGCCAGGGCTTCGACGGCAGCCAGTTCTTCTTGGTGTGGGGCGACAGCCGGTTGCCGCCGGCGTACACCGTCGTGGGCACCGTCGACGAGGCCGGGCTCGCGGTGCTCGACCAGGTCGCGGTCAACGGCAACGACGGCTCGCTGGAGCCGAGCCCTGGCGGCGGCGCCCCGAACGTCCCGGTGACCATCGAGTCCGTCACCGTCGCCTGATGGGCCCGGCCGCGCCCGACCCCTACGCGGGCTTCCCGCGAGCGTTCTTCGAGCGCGCCGACGACCGGGACGACGCCGTCTTCTACGCCCCTCCGCGGCTGGTCACGCACATCGACGACGCCGCGATCGCCGCCGTGGGCGACCTCTACGCCGAACTGGCCATCGACGGGACCGCGCCCGGACCCCGGCGGGTGCTCGACCTGATGTCGTCGTGGGTCTCGCACTTCCGGACGCCGCCGTCCGAGCTCGTCGTGCTCGGCATGAACGCCGACGAGCTGGCGGCGAACCCGGCGGCCACGGAGCGGGTGGTCCACGACCTCAACGCCGATCCGCGGGTCCCCCTGCCTGACGCCGACGTCGACGCGGTCGTCTGCTGCGTGTCGATCGACTACCTGACCCGGCCCATCGAGGTGCTGGCCGACGCCGGGCGCGTGCTGCGCCCCGGCGGCCCGCTGGCGATCACCTTCTCCAACCGGTGCTTCCCCACCAAGGCCGTCCGCGGCTGGCTGTCCACCGACGACGACCAGCACGGCCGGGTCGTCGCCGAACTGGTCCGCCGTACGGGCCTGTTCGACGAGCCGCACGTCGAGCTGCGGACGCCCTGGGGGGTCGGCGACCCGCTGTTCGCGGTGACCGCCACCCGGCTGGCGACGAGGTGACGTCCGTCACTCAGCCGGCGACACCGGCGATCTCACCCCGTTCGGGACCACCAGGCGTGCGCGATCGCCGATCTCGCCGCTAGGCGGTGACGCGCTCGACGTCGAAGACGCCCTCGACGTTGCGCACCGTCTGCAGCACCGCGCCCAGGTGCGCCGGGTCGGCCAGCTCGAAGGTGAACCTGCTGATGGCCACGCGGTCGCGGCTGGTCTGGACCGACGCCGACAGGATGTTCACCCGCTCGTCGGCCAGCGCCTTGGTGACGTCGGAGAGCAGCCGGTGCCGGTCCAGCGCCTCCACCTGGATGGCCACCAGGAACACCGAGCCCGGCTGCGAGGCCCACTCGACCTCGACGAGGCGCTCGGGCTTGCGCTCGAGGTCGGCGGCGTTGGTGCAGTCGGTGCGGTGCACGCTCACCCCACCACCGCGGGTCACGAAACCCAGGACGGCGTCACCGGGTACCGGGGTGCAGCACTTGGCGAGCTTGGCCCACACGTCGGTCATGCCGTGGACGACGATGCCCGGGTCGCCGCCGGCGGAGCGGCGGTGCACCGGGCGGCGCATCGGGATGGTCGTCTCGGCGATGTCCTCGGCCGCGCCCTCGGCGCCGCCCAGCGCGGCGATGAGCTTCTCGACGATCGACGAGGCGGAGATCTGGTTCTCCCCCACCGCGGCGTACAGCGCGGTCACGTCGGCGTAGCGCAGGTCCTTGGCCAGGGTGGCCAGCGCGTCGTCGCGGAGCAGCCGCTGCAGCGGCAGGCCCGCCTTGCGCATCGCCCGGGTCAGCGCCTCCTTGCCCGCCTCGACGGCGTCCTCGCGGCGCTCCTTGGTGAACCACTGGCGGATCTTGGTGCGCGCGCGGGACGAACCGACGAACGCCAGCCAGTCCTGCGACGGCCCGGCGGTCGGCGACTTGGAGGTGAAGATCTCGACGACGTCGCCGTTGCCGAGCTTGCTGTCCAGCGAGACCAGCGTGCCGTTGACGCGGGCGCCGATGCACCGGTGCCCGACCTCGGTGTGCACCGCGTAGGCGAAGTCCACCGGGGTGGCGTTCCCCGGCAGGCTCACCACGTCGCCCTTGGGCGTGAAGACGAAGACCTCCTGCGGACCGAGGTCGTAGCGCAGGGTTTCCAGGAACTCGCCGGGCTCCTGCGCCTCTCGCTGCCAGTCCAGCAGCTGGCGCAGCCACAGCATGTCGTCGGGCGAGCCGGTCTTGGCGCCCCGGGACCCGCCGTCACCGGTCTTGCCGCCGGGCCTCGCCTTCTCCTTGTACTTCCAGTGCGCGGCGATGCCGTACTCGGCGGTGCGGTGCATGTCGTGCGTGCGGATCTGCAGCTCGACCGGCTTGCCCTGCGGCCCGATCACCGTCGTGTGCAGCGACTGGTACATGTTGAACTTCGGCATCGCGACGAAGTCCTTGAACCGGCCGGGCACCGGCTGCCAGTGCGCGTGCATGATGCCCAGCGCCGCGTAGCAGTCGCGGACCGAGTCGACCAGGATCCGGATGCCGACGAGGTCCCAGATGTCGGTGAAGTCCCGGCCGCGGACGATCATCTTCTGGTAGATCGAGTAGTAGTGCTTGGGCCGGCCGGTGACGACGGCCTCGATGCCGGCCGTCTTCAGCTGGTCGGTGACCGCCGCGGTGACCTCGGCGAGGTAGGTGTCCCGCGACGGCGCCCGCTCGGCGACCAGCCGCACGATCTCGTCGTAGCGCTTGGGGTAGAGGGTGGCGAACGCGAGGTCCTCGAGTTCCCACTTGATCGTGTTCATACCCAGCCGGTGGGCCAGCGGGGCGAGGATCTCCAGCGTCTCGCGCGCCTTCTTCTCCTGCTTCTCCGGCGGGAGGAAGCGCAGTGTGCGCATGTTGTGCAGCCGGTCGGCGAGCTTGATGACCAGCACCCGGGGGTCGCGGGCCATCGCTACGATCATCTTGCGGATCGTCTCGGCCTGGGCGGCGTCCCCCAGCTTGACCCGGTCGATCTTGGTGACGCCGTCGACCAGGTGGGCGACCTCGGGGCCGAACGCCTCGCTGATCGACTCCAGCGTCTGGCCGGTGTCCTCGACCGTGTCGTGCAGGAGCGCCGCGACCAGCGTGGTGGTGTCCATGCCCAGCCCGGCCAGGATGGTGGCCACGGCCAGCGGGTGGGTGATGTAGGGGTCGCCGCTCTTGCGCTTCTGCGTCTCGTGCGCGGCCTCGGCGACGTCGTAAGCCCGCTGGAGGAGGGCGAGGTCGGCCTTGGGGTGGCTCTGCCGGTGGAGCACCGCGAGCGGCTCGAGCACCGGGCGGACCACGGTGCTGCGCTGGCCGGCGACGATGCGCCGGGCCAGCCGGTCGCGCACTCGGCGCCGGGGTGCGCCGCCGTGCGTGTCGTGCTCGCCGGGGGGCTCGGTGTCCACGTCGTCGGGACGGCGGACCAGCGGGCGGCTCGGCAGTGGCGGGCGATCGGCTCCGTCGGCGGCGCTGGTACCCGGGGGCGGGGCCGGCGCTCCGTCCCCGCCCGGCGGAGCTGGCGCCCCGTCCCCGCCCGGCGGAGCCGGCGCCCTGTCCCCGCCCGGCAGGGCCGGCGCCCTGTCCCCGCCCGGCAGGGCCGGCGCCCTGTCCCCGCCCGGCAGGGCCGGCGCCCTGTCCCCGCCCGGCAGGGCCGGCGCGTCGGGCCGCGCGGCAGCCACGTTGGTGGCGGCGTCGGGGCCCATGGCGACTCCTGCTCAGCCGTTGGACGGGTGACCCTCCCCATGCTAGACGGGAAGCCCCTGCTCGCGACCCCGTCCGGGGTCACCTACCTCTCAGGTGGTCCAGAGCGCGTGCACGGTGTGCGGCGCCAGTTGCTGCCGCCCGGCGAGGTCGGTCAGCTCGATGACCACCGACACCGCCACCACGACACCGCCGAGCCCCTCGATGAGCGACACGCTGGCGGCCAGGGTGCCGCCGGTGGCCAGCACGTCGTCGACCAGCAGCACCCGCTGCCCCGGGGTGAGGGAGTCGGTGTGCACCTCGAGGGTCGCGGTGCCGTACTCGAGCGCGTAGTCCGCCGAGAGCCGCTCGCGCGGCAGCTTGCCGGCCTTGCGGACCGGCACCACGCCCACGCCGGCCTGCAGCGCCACCGCGGCGGCGAGCAGGAAGCCGCGGGCCTCGACGCCGACGACGACGTCGAAGCCGGGGTCGCCGGTGCCCGGGGTGGCGAGCGCGGCCGCGCGGGGGTCCACGAGGGTCGGGGCGGCCAGCCCCTCGACCATCCGGCGGAAGGCGGCCCCGTCGGCGAACACCGGCGTGAGGTCGCGGAAGACGACCCCGGGCTGCGGGAAGTCCGGGATGTCGACGGCGAGCGAGGCGATGAGCTCGTCCAGCGGCAGACCGCCCGCCTCGGTGGCGGCGCTCACCGGCGCCTACGGCCGCCGGAGCGGCGGGTGCCCGACTGCGGACGGGCGCCGGGTCGCGGCGCGGCGGTCGCACCGCTGCGGGGGGACGGCCGCGCGTCGGGACGCACCGACTCCGGCGACTCGACCACGACGTCGGCCTGCGCCGGGCCGAGGTCCAGCTCGCGCTCGGCGAGCGCGACCCCGGCCGTCCGCGGGGCGGCGCCGCCCCCGCGGCGGGCGCTGGCGACCGGACCGGCACCCGTTCGCCGGTCCCCGCCCTGCCGCGCCTGGGAGGACCGGCGGGCGAGCACCCGACGGCGCAGCGCCTGCACCTCCGGCTCGCGCTCCTTGAGGTCCGCGACGATCGGCGTGGCCAGGAAGATCGAGGAGTAGGCGCCCGCGGCCAGACCCACGAACAGCACCAGGGCCAGGTCCTTGAGCGTCCCGACGCCGAGCAGCCCGGCGCCCACGAACAGCAGGCCGGCCACCGGGAGCAGCGCGATCACCGAGGTGTTGATCGAGCGCATCAGGGTCTGGTTGACCGCCAGGTTGGCCGCCTCGCCCCAGGTCATCCGCGCCGACTTGTCCAGGTCCTTGACGTTCTCGTCGACCTTGTCGAAGACGACGACGGTGTCGTAGAGCGAGAAGCCGAGGATGGTGAGGAACCCGATCACCGTCGAGGGCGTCACCTCGAAGCCGACGAGCGCGTAGACCCCCGCCGTGACGACGATGTCGTGCACCAGCGCCGCGATCGCACCGACCGCCATCTTCGGCTGGAAGCGGACCGCCAGGAACAGCACGACCGCGACGAGGAAGACGGCGAGGGCGACCAGCGCCTGGCGGGTGATGTCCTGGCCCCACTCCGGGCTGACCGCCTCGGGGCTGACCTGGGACGGTTCGACGCCGGCCGCGGCCGCGACCGCGTCGACGACCGCGCGCTCGGTCTCGTTGTCCAGCGCGCCGGTGCGCAGCAACAGGGCGTTGCCGCCGACGACCTGGGCCGAGGCGACCTCGGCTCCGGCGTCCTCCGCGGCCTCCCGCACCTCGGCGAGCTGCTCGGTGCTCCCCGGCAGCCGCAGGCTGTTGCCGCCGGCGAAGTCGATGCCGAAGTTGAACCCCCGGAAGACCATGGCGGCGATGCACAGCAGGACCACCACCGCGGTGACCCGGTAGATCAGCCGGCTGCGGCCGACGACGTCCAGCCCGGCCTCGCCGTTGTAGAGCCGGTGCGACAGGGAGCCGCGGTGCCGTGGACGCCGGCTGGTCCCGCCCTCGCGGGGCAGGCCGGCCGCGTCCAGCGCGGTCTCGTCGGCGGCCGCGGCGGCGTCGTCGGTGGCGCTGCCGGCGGCGGCCGCCTCGTCGGCATCGGTGCCCACGGGCAGCTCGTCGGCGCCCGGTCGGGGATCGCGGCCGGTCATGCGTCGCTCCTGTCCTGCGCGGTGCGGCCGGCGCCGGTGGCGACGAGCTCGCGATCCCGGGGAGGACGGCGGCTCGCAGCCGGGCGCGGGCGGTCGAGGCTGCCGCCCAGGCCGGAGAAGCGGCTGCTGCCGAAGACGCGGTAGCGGGCCAGCACAGCCATCAGCGGGTGGGTGAAGAGGAAGACGACGACCAGGTCCAGGACCGTCGACATGCCCAGCGTGAAGGCGAAGCCCTTGACGTCGCCGATCGCCAGCACGTAGAGGATCGCCGCGGCCAGGAAGCTGACCGCGTCGGCCGAGAGGATCGTGCGGCGGGCGCGGACCCACGCGCGCGGCACGGCCGAGCGCAGGGTGCGGCCCTCGCGGATCTCGTCCTTGAGCCGCTCGAAGTACACGACGAACGAGTCCGCGGTGATGCCCAGCGACACGATGAACCCGGCGATGCCGGCGAGGCTGAGCGTGAAGCCGATCTGCCGGCCCAGCACCACCAGGACGCCGTAGACGACCACCGCCGACAGCACCAGGCTGGCGATCATCACCAGGCCGAGCAGCCGGTAGTAGAGCAGCGCGTAGAGGAACACCAGCGCGATGCCTATGGCGCCGGCGATCAGGCCGGCCTGCAGCTGCTCGGCGCCCAGCTCGGTGGAGATGGACTGCGCGGTCGCCTGGGTGAAGGTCAGCGGCAGCGCGCCGTAGCGCAGCTGGTTGGCCAGCTCCTCGGCGCTCTCCTGGTCGAAGGAGCCGCTGATGGTGGTCGGGTTGCTGGTGATCGCCACCTGGATGGTGGGTGCGGAGATGACCCGGCCGTCGAGGGTGAAGGCGACGTTGTTGCCGACGTTGGCCGCGGTGTAGGCCGCCCAGGTGGCCTCGGCGTCGCGGTCGAAGTCCAGCAGGACGACCCACTCACCGGTGCCCTGCTGGGTGCCGGCGCTGGCGTCGGCGACCTGGGTGCCCTCGATGATCGCCGGGCCGAGCAGGTACTTGGCCGACCCGTCCTCGGTGCACGCGGCGACGTAGCTCTCCGGCAGGTCGACCTCGGGGGTGGTGTCCTCCGGATCGCAGGTGAGCGTGGCGTACTCCGCCGCGGCCTGCTCCTGGGTGACCGGCGGGGCCCCGGGCTCGGGCAGCGAGGGGTCGGCGACGGCGCCGTCGGACGGCGTGGCGGGGTCGGCGGGCGCCGCCGGGTCAGACGGCGTGGCGGGGTCGGCGGGCGCGGCCGACTCCCCTGCCGGGGTCTCCTCGGCGGCCGGGGTGGCCGGCTCGGGGCCCTGGATGACCGGGCGGAAGCGCAGCTGGGCGGTCTGGCCCAGCTCGCGCGCCTGCTCGCCGTCGTCCCCGGGGACCGAGATGACGATGTTCGAGTCGCCCTCGGTCACCACCTCGGCCTCCGCGACGCCGAGGCCGTTGACCCGCTGCTCGATGATCTGGCGGGCCAGCTCCAGCTCGGTGGGGTCGGGGGCCTGGCCGTCGGGCGTGGCCGCGGCGAGGGTGACCGTCGTCCCGCCGCGCAGGTCGAGGCCGAGCTGCGGGGTGCGGGTGTCTCCGGTGAGGAAGACGAGGCCGTACAGGACGGCGACGACGAGCAGGAAGGCGCCGAAGTACCGGCGGGCGGGCAGCGTGCGCTGGGCCACGGGGCGGCTCCGGGTCAGCGGGTGCGGTCGGCCGGGCCGCCGTCCGCGTCGTCCCCGGGCAGCACCGGACCGTCGGCCGGGCCGGCCACCGCGGGCTTGCGGATCTCGAGGACCGCCTGCCGGGCGAAGGTGACCACCACGCCGGGGGCGATCTCCAGGTCCACGGTGCCCTCACCGAGCGCGGCGACGGTGCCGTGCATGCCGGCCGTCGTCATGACCGGGGTGCCCAGGGTCAGCGACTCCTGCAGCGTCCGCTGCTGCTCCTGGATCTTCTTGCGCTGCCGCGCCGGGAGCACGATGAGCAGCACGAAGGCCAGGACCAGGATGACGAGCGGGAACAACTCCACGACAGATGTGCCTCTCTACCGCGCCGTACGGGCCGCGGTGGGTGCGGCCCGGGACGGGGCCGCGTCGGGTGCGTCGGCTGCGGCGCGGGGACATCCGGGCAGCCGAGCGGGCCACGCGCGGCGACGCCGGACGAGTTGCGCGCCAGCGCTCCGCAGTCTAGGCGTCGAACAACGTCTCTGACGACGAACCCGGGGCCTGTGGGTCGGCTGTGACCCGACCGAGGGGGACGCCGCCGCGCGGCACCGGTTGGCCCAGGTGGTGCCAGGCCGCCTCGGTGGCCACCCGCCCGCGGGGGGTGCGGGCCAGCAGGCCGGCGCGGACGAGGAACGGCTCGCACACCTCCTCCACGGTGTGCGGCTCCTCCCCCACGGCCACCGCGAGGGTGGCGACGCCCACCGGACCGCCGCCGAACTTGGTGACCAGCGCGTCGAGCACCGCCCGGTCCAGCCGGTCCAGGCCCAGCTCGTCGACGTCGTAGAGCGCGAGCGCGGCCTCGGCGACCGCCCGGGTCACCCGCCCGTCGGCGCGCACCTCCGCGTAGTCGCGCACCCGGCGGAGCAGCCGGTTGGCGATGCGCGGCGTGCCGCGGGACCGGCCGGCGATCTCCGCCGAGCCGTCCGCGGTGAGCTCGACACCCAGCAGCGCGGCGCTGCGGGCCAGCACCCGCTCCAGCTCGGCCGGCTCGTAGAACTCCATCTGCCCGACGAAGCCGAACCGGTCGCGCAGCGGCCCGGTGAGCAGCCCGGCGCGGGTGGTGGCCCCGACCAGGGTGAAGGGGTTGATCTCCAGCGGGATCGCGGTGGCCCCCGGCCCCTTGCCGACGACGACGTCGACCCGGAAGTCCTCCATCGCCATGTAGAGGAGCTCCTCGGCCGGACGGGCGATGCGGTGGATCTCGTCGATGAAGAGCACGTCGCCCGGGGCCAGGTTGGACAGCATCGCGGCGAGGTCACCGGAGCGCTCGATCGCCGGGCCGCTGGTGATCTTCACCGCCGTCCCGAGCTCGGAGCCGATGATCAGCGCCAGGCTGGTCTTGCCGAGGCCGGGCGGGCCGGAGAGCAGCACGTGGTCCGGCGGGCGGCCGCGCCGCTTGGCGCCCTCGAGGACCAGCTCCAGCTGGCGGGCCACCTTGGGCTGGCCGATGAAGTCGGTGAGCGAGTGCGGCCGCAGGGCCGACTCGACGACCCGCTCCTCGTCCCCGGCTGCCGCCGACACCGAGAAGTCGCGCGTGAGGCCCTCCGCCGGCTCGGCGGGCAACCCGCGGTCGAAGGGGCTGCTCATCGGATCACCCGCTCGCTCAGCGCCGGCGGAGCCGGCACGGTCACCCAGCCGCTCACGATCGGCCCAGCAGGCGCAGCGCCTGGCGCAGCAGGACGGCCACCTCGACCGAGCCGGTGGCGGTGACCTGCTCGTCGGCCAGCGGGGCGAGCTGGACGATCGCCGCGTCGGCCTCCTTGCCCGTCCAGCCCAGGCTGACCAGGGCCGAGGCCAGCTGGTCGCGCCACGGGGTGACGGGGGTGACCGCCGGCAGGCCCGCGGGGGCGGCGCCGTCGAGCTGGGTGTCGGTCGAGGTGACGCCGAGCCGGTCGCGCAGCTCGAGGATCAGCCGCTCGGCGCCCTTCTTGCCGATGCCGGGGACCTGCATGAGCGCCTTGACGTCGGCCATCGACACCGCCCGGCGCACCTCGCGCGGCGGGTGGATGGCGAGCACGGCCTGCGCCAGCCGCGGTCCCACGCCGTTCGCCGTCTGCAGCAGCTCGAACAGCTGGCGCTCGTCGTCGTCGGCGAAGCCGTAGAGGGTCAGCGAGTCCTCGCGCACCACCAGGCTGGTCGCCAGCCGCGCGCTCTCCCCCACCTGCAGCCGGGCGATGGTGCCCGGCGTGCACTGCACCGCCAGACCGACTCCGCCGACCTCGACCACCGCGCCGTCCGGCGACACCGCGGCCACCCGGCCGTTCACGCTCGCGATCACCGTCGCACCCCCGTCGGGCTCGCCGCGCAGCCGCGGGGCGGCACACCGGTCAGCAGTGTGCTCACCGGGACACCCCCTGCCAGCGCGGCAGCGTCCGCCGCACCACCGGCGCGCCGATCCCGCCCGCCAGCGCGGCCACCCGGAGCCGCTGCTGCGCCGGCCCGCGCCAGGCGTGGCAGACCGCGAGCGCCAGCGCGTCGGCGGCGTCGGCCGGCTTGGGGGCCGCCGCGAGCCCCAGCACCCGGGTGACCATCAGGGTGACCTGCTCCTTGTCCGCGCGGCCGCTGCCGGAGATGGCGGCCTTGACCTCGCTCGGGGTGTGCCAGGCGACCGGCCGGTCGGCCTGCGCGGCGGCCAGCGCGGCCACGCCCGCGGCCTGCGCCGTCCCCGTGGCGGTGCCCTTGTTGTTCTGGGTGAAGACCCGCTCGATCGCCACGACGTCGGGGCGGTGCTCGCGCAGCAACGCGGTGACGGCGGTGTGCAGCTCCAGCAGCCGCAACTCGAGGTCGAGCTCTGCAGCGGTGCGCACGACCCCCACGCCGACCGCGGTCGGCCGCGCGCCGGGGCGGCCGTCGACCACCCCCCAGCCGCACCGGGTGAGGCCCGGGTCGATACCGAGCACCCGCATGGAGGCGCCTCCTGCCGTCAGCCGAACTGGTGTTCGACCCACGGTAGCCGTCCGGGGCGACGGGACGACGCGACACGCCCGCGCGAGCGGACGTGCGGGCACGGCCCCCTCGCGGGAGCCCGCCGCCGGCCCCGTCCAGGGCGCCGCCCCGAGCCCGTGGGGGGCAGGACGGGGCCTCCCGTGGCAGGGGCGAGGGAGTGCTAGATCTTCTCGAGCACCTCGTCGGGGACGTCGTAGTTGGCGTAGACGTTCTGCACGTCGTCGCAGTCCTCGAGCGCGTCGATCAGCCGGAACACCTTGCCCGCGGCCTCCTCGTCGAGCTCGACGGAGACGCTGGGCACGAAACCGGCGTCGGCCGAGTCGTAGTCGATGCCGGCGTCCTGCAGGGCGGTGCGCACGGCGACCAGGTCGGTGGGCTCGCACACGACCTCGAAGCTGTCGCCCTGGTCGCGGACCTCCTCGGCGCCGGCGTCGAGCACCGCCATGAGCACGGTGTCCTCGTCGACCGCGTCGGACCTCGGCACCACGATGACGCCCTTGCGGGAGAACAGGTAGGACACCGAGCCGGGGTCGGCCATCGACCCGCCGTTGCGGGTCATCGCGGTGCGCACCTCCATGGCCGACCGGTTCCTGTTGTCGGTCAGGCACTCGATGAGGACGGCGACCCCGCCGGCCGCGTAGCCCTCGTAGGTGATCGTCTGGTAGTCGACGCCACCGGCCTCCAGACCGGCGCCCCGCTTGACCGCGCGGTCGATGTTGTCGTTGGGCACCGAGCTCTTCTTCGCCTTCTGGATGGCGTCGAACAGCGTCGGGTTGCCCCCCGGGTCACCGCCGCCGGTGCGCGCCGCGACCTCGATGTTCTTGATCAGCTTGGCGAAGAGCTTGCCGCGCTTGGCGTCGATCCCGGCCTTCTTGTGCTTGGTCGTCGCCCACTTGGAGTGGCCGCTCACGAATCCTCCTCGCTGGCGCTCGTCGGCCGCGTTCGCGGCCCCGCTCCTGTGCCCGCCGCTGAGCTCGCAAGCTCGCTCACGAAGTGCCCCTCTCGTTCCCGGCGTCCACGCCGGCCTGCTCGGCCAGGTGACGGCGGACGATCTCCACGAACAGCGCGTGCACCCGGCGGTCCCCGGTCAGTTCGGGGTGGAAGCTGGTGGCCAGCAGGTTCCCCTGGCGGACCGCGACGATCCTACCGTCGGCGGGTCCGCCGACGACCCGGCCGAGGACCTGCACGCCCTCCC
Organism: Geodermatophilus obscurus; assembly: GCF_900143215.1. Lineage (GTDB taxonomy): Bacteria > Actinomycetota > Actinomycetes > Mycobacteriales > Geodermatophilaceae > Geodermatophilus > Geodermatophilus obscurus_A. The sequence continues at coordinate 110,679 of NZ_FRDM01000008.1, forward strand.
CTGCCTGCTCCACCCACGGCGCCCGGATGAAGACGGCGTGCACCGGACCGCCGGCCACGCCGTCGATCTCGACCTGCGACTCGAAGGAGTCCACCTGCCGGCCGAAGGCGTTGCGGCGCACCGTCACGTCCAGCCCCCCGACGGTGACCTGGTCGGCCGGGGCGTCCAGCAGCCGGTCGGCCAGCATGATCATCCCGGCGCAGGAGCCGTACACCGGCAGCCCGCCGGCCACCGCGTCGCGCAGCGGTCCCAGCAGCCCGAACCGCGTGGCCAGCCTGGCCATGGTGGTCGACTCCCCACCGGGGACGACGAGGGCGTCGACCTCGGCCAGCTCCTCGGGACGGCGCACGGTCACCGCCTCGGCACCGAGCTCGGTCAGCGTCGCGAGGTGCTCCCGGACGTCGCCCTGCAGGGCCAGCACACCGACGACGGGCTCCCTCGACACGAGGGACCAGGCTACGGCCCGCAGCTCACGGCCCGGCTGCCCGCCGCGAGCTCCAGGTCAGCAGCCGTTCCAGCGGGCCGCGGCCCAGCTGGAGCCGCCAGACCGTGGCCAGCACCAGGGCGGTGAGGGTGAACGCGGCCCAGGTCCCCCAGTCGTCGTTGCCGGCGGCCAGCACCCGGATGGCGACGATCTGCGCGGAGTAGACGGTGAGGGCGAGCGCGCCCACGGAGGCCAGCGGGTACGTCAGCCGCGGCAACAGGTCGGCGACCACCAGGCACACCCCGATGACGGCGACCGCGACGCCGCCGGAGCCGACCACCTCGAACGTGGTCGACGTGTGCGGCTGAGCGCCGGCGAACCAGGCCGGGTCCCACGTGCCGGAGGTGCCGAAACCGGCCTCGATCCCGTCCAGGTCCTGTCCCGGTGCGAGCTGCCGGGTGCTCATCCAGCCGCCGAGGTACCCCAGGACCGCGGCGCCGGTCCCGCCCACGACCAGCACCGCACGCACCCGCGCCGTCCGCAGGTCGAGGCGGCCCACCGCCAGGCCGACCAGCACGAAGGCCAGCCAGACCGCCGCGGGGTAGTAGCCGGTGAACATCAGGAACGTGAAGGCGTTGCCCTCCTCGTCCAGCTCGGTGGCGTACCGGCCGACCGCGAGGGTGAGCGGCGGCGCAGCCAGGGCGACGACGCCAGCGGCCAGCAGCAGCCGTGCCGGCGGCCAGGTCAGGAAGGGCAGCGCGAGCCCGAAGAGCGCCGCGTAGACGCCGAGGATCACCGCGATGTCGGTGTCCAGCAGCTCCAGGACGCCGCCGATGGCGAACACCCAGGCGGCGCGGACGAGGATGCGGCTGCGGGCCCGGGCCAGTTCCCGGCCGGTCGCCGTGGTGCGGCCCCCGGAGAGCAGCGCGATGGAGACGCCGGCCAGCGTGGCGAACAGGATCGACGGCCGGCCGTCGACCAGCGCCGTCCAGGTGGACGGGCTCCAGCCGAGCTCGCCGGTGTCACCCAGGTGGGCGGCGAACATGCCGAGGACGGCGATGCCGCGGGCGACGTCGAGACCACCGACCCGCTCCCCGGGAACGAGCGCCGGCCGGGTGCCGGCGGCAGGGGGGTCTGCCAGGGAGGCGGTCACGGACCGAGCGTAGGAGCCCGTGCCGGACGGATCGAGGAGATCACCCTCTGGGGGGAGGTCACCAGCCTCGGGTGGCGTACCGCTGGCTGTCCGGCAGCGTGGCGACGTCGATGCCGACCATCGGCTCACCCAGCCCGCGGGAGACCTTGGCGATCACGTCGGGGTCGTCGGAGAACGTGGTGGCCTCCACGATGGCCGCGGCCCGCTGCGCGGGGTCGCCGGACTTGAAGATGCCCGAGCCGACGAAGACGCCCTCGGCGCCCAGCTGCATCATCATCGCGGCGTCCGCGGGGGTGGCGATGCCGCCGGCGGTGAACAGCACGACCGGCAGCTTGCCGAGCCGGGCGACCTCGGCGACCAGTGCGTGCGGGGCCCGCAGCTCCTTGGCCGCGACGAACAGCTCGGTCTCGTCGAGGGTGCCCAGCCTGCGGATGCCGGCGCGGATGGCCCGCACGTGCCGCACGGCCTCGACGACGTTCCCGGTGCCGGCCTCGCCCTTGGAGCGGATCATCGCCGCGCCCTCGGCGATCCGCCGCAGCGCCTCGCCCAGGTCGGTCGCGCCGCACACGAAGGGCACGGTGAACCCGCTCTTGGCGATGTGGTGCGCCTCGTCGGCCGGGGTGAGCACCTCGGACTCGTCGATGTAGTCGACCCCGAGGCTCTGCAGCACCTGGGCCTCGACGAAGTGCCCGATCCGGGCCTTGGCCATGACCGGGATGGAGACCGCGTCGATGATGTCCTGGACCATGTCCGGGTCGCTCATCCGCGCGATGCCGCCCTGGGCGCGGATGTCGGCGGGCACCCGCTCGAGGGCCATGACCGCGACCGCGCCGGCGTCCTCGGCGATGCGCGCCTGCTCGGGGGTGACGACGTCCATGATGACGCCGCCCTTGAGCTGCTCGGCCATGCCGCGCTTGACGGCCATGGTCCCGGTGGTGCTGGTGCCGGGTGCGGACGCGCTGTGCTCTGTCACGGGGACTGCCTCGGTCTCGGACGTCGGGGAGGGGCTCCCGATGCTACGGGCGCCCACGGCCACCCCCGGCGGCGCTGCCCGTGACCTCGCGCAGGTCGTCCTCGATGTCGAAGAACCGCGGCACCGGACGGGAGGCGTGCAGCCGCAGCAGGGTGGGCAGCCGCCGGGTGCGCAGCGCGGAGGTGTCGCGGACGGCGTCGTTGTAGAAGCGCCGGGCCAGGCCGATGCGGGTCGCCGTCCCCGCCAGGTCGGCACGCAGCGCGGTCGGCACGCCCGGCAGGTCGGCCGGGAGCTCGCGCAGCTCGCGGCCCAGGGCGTTCTCGACCAGCTCCCGGTCACCGGTCCGCGGGGCGCGGACCTCGCGGACGCACGCCCGCAACCGGGCGGCCCGCTCCTCCCCCACCGCGGCGGCGTGATCGCGGGCCAGCTCCTCGGCCAGCTCGGCGCGCCGCGCCAGCTGGGTGTCCAGGACGGTCCAGGTCCGCGCGACGCGCGCCTCCAGCCGGCCCAGCCGGGTGAGGGTCCAGGTCACCCAGGCCGCCAGCAGCAGGACGACGGCGGCGGTGAGCAGCAGCCAGACGTCGGGTGTCACGACGGGTCAGGCTAGCGCTGCACCCACCGCCGCAGGGCCGACCGGGTCGGGACGTCACCCGGGACGGTGGCCAGGTCGGCCGGCTCGTCGTCCGACGCGGTGACCGCGCCGCTGCCGGGCAGGACGACGGTCTCGTAGACGGCGAGCACGCGGCGGGCCACCACCGACCAGTCGTACTCCGCGGCGACCCGCCGGCCGGTGTCGGACAGCCGCGCCCGGCGCTCCGGATCCGCGAGCAGGTCGGACAGGGCGCGGGCGAGGTCGCGGGCGTCGCCGCGGCGCACCAGCCCCTCGGCCGCGCCGTCCCCCAGCACGGCGGCGAAGGCGTCGAGGTCACTGGCCACGATCGGGGCCCCGGCGGCCATGGCCTCGATGAGGACGATCCCGAAGGACTCCCCCAGCAGGTTGGGCGCGCAGTACACGTCCACCGACCGCAGGAACGCGCCCTTCTCCGCCTCGCTGAGCTCACCGAGCAGCGACACGTGCGGAGCGAGGTCGTCCCCGACCAGCTCACGGACGGCCTCGGGGTCGCCGCGGCCGGCGATGAGCAGCTGGGCGCCGGGGTGCCGGCGGACGACGGTGCGCATCGCCTCGAGCAGCACCGGGAGGCCCTTGCGCGGCTCGTCGTAGCGGCCGAGGAAGCCGATCGTCGGCCCGTCGACGCCGCGGGTGCGGCCGGGCAGCGAGGGCCCCTCCGCGAAGGCCGCGACGTGCACGCCGTTGGGGATGATCACCGCGTCGCCGCCGAGGTGCTCGACCTGCACCCGGCGGGCGAAGTCCGACACCGCGATGCGTCCGGAGATCTTCTCCAGCCACGGGCGGATGAGGGGGCCGACGGCAGCCAGCCACTTGGAGCGGGTCGTGGCGGCGTGGAACGTGGCCACGACGGGGCCGGTGGCGACCATGCAGACCACCAACGAGACCGAGGGCGTCGCCGGCTCGTGCACGTGGACGACGTCGAAGTGGCCCTCCCGCAGCCAGCGCCGCACGCGGGTGGCGCTGACCGGCCCGAGCTGCAGGCTGGCCATCGAGCCGTTGTACGGCACCGGCACGGCGCGCCCGGCCCAGGTCGCGTGCTCGGCCGGGAGGGACTCCTCCCGCTCCGCGGGGGTCAGCACCTCGACGTGGTGGCCCAGGCCGCGCAGCGTCTCCGCCAGGTCCCGCACGTGGTACTGCACGCCGCCGGGGACGTCCCACGGGTAGGGGCAGACCAGCCCGATGCGCATCAGCCGCGCCCCCGCCGGGGCGGATCGGGCGGGACGTCGTCCCAGACGCGGCCGAGGACGTGCCAGTCCTCGGGGTGCTCGGCGATGCCAGCGGTGAAGACGTCGGCCACGTCCTGCATGGCGGTGCTGACGCGCTCGCGCAGCCGGCCGGGCCCATCCACCGGGACCTCGGGGGAGACGACGTGCCGCCAGCCGGTCTCGGTGAAGTGCGACACCGCCGGGTGCAGGGCGGCGCCGGTCTGCGCGGCCAGCAGCGCGGGCCCGCCCGGCATGGTCGTCCGGCGGCCGAAGAGGTCCACCGGCACGCCGCCGGAGCCGAGGTCCCGGTCGACCAGCAGGCAGATCATGCCGCCGCTCTCCAGCCACTCGCGCAGCACGGCCGAGCTGGGGCGGGGCCCGCCGGTGAGCGGCACGACCCGCATGCCGAGCGTCTCGCGGAACTCCAGGAACCGCCGGTAGAGGGACTCGGGCCGCAGCCGCTCCGCGACGGTCATGAAGGGCCCGTCCAGGAAGTCGACCAACCAGACGCCGGCGACGTCCCAGTTGCCGCTGTGCGGCAGCGCGACGATCAGCCCCCGGCCCTCGTCGCGGGCCCGCTGCAGGTGCTCGCGGCCGGGCAGCTCGGTGCCGTCGAGGATCCGCTGCACACCCAGCCGCGACAGCCGGAACGCCTCCTGCCAGTAGCGGGCGTAGGAGCACACGCCCCGCACGGTCAGCTCGTGGAGCGCCTCCTCGTCGAGCCGGCCCCCGGTGGCGACGCGGAGGTTGGCGCGCAGCTGCCGCACCCCGCGGCCCTCGCGCGCGGCGGCCCAGCGGCCGGCGGCGTCGAAGGCGCCCCGGGCCACCGGCTCGGGCAGCGCCTTCACCGCGCTCCAGCCGGCGGCGTAGCCCAGATCGGTGAGCCGTGCCGTGGCTCGGGCGCGCCGCCCCGGATCGCCCGGGACCAGCCGCAGCCCGGGAACGCGCGGGGTCGCCGTGCCTGTGTCCACCCCGGGCGCGTCGGTCACAGCAGCAGGCCCGGGGGCGGCGGGGTCGACGGCGGTGGAGTGGGCAGGGCCCGGCCGCGGGCCTGCCGGTGGACGGCGACGAACCGCTGGGCGACGGTGACCGCGCTGCCCACGGTGAGCACCCACAGCGCGACGTGCAGCGCGTAGGGGATGCCCAGGCCGAGGAACCCGGTGCCGACCAGCACGAGGATCAGCCGCTCGGTGCGCTCCACGACGCCGACGTCGCAGGTCAGCCCCATGCCCTCGGCCCTGGCCTTGACGTAGGAGGTGAGCACGCCGAGCACCAGGCACAGCAGCGCCAGCAGCACGATGAGCCGGTTGTCGCCGGCCCCGGAGAACCACCAGACCAGCGCGCCGAAGATCGCCGCATCGGCCGCGCGGTCGCCGGTGGAGTCCAGCACCGCGCCGAACGCCGAGCCGCCGCCGCGGGCCCGGGCCAGCGCGCCGTCCAGCATGTCCAGGAGTACGAAGACGGTGACGGTGAACGCGCCCCAGAACAGCTGCCCGGTCGCGATCAGCCCGACGGCGCCGGCGATCGCGCCGAGCGTGCCGACCAGCGTGACCGCGTCGGGGGTGACCCCGGCCCGGGCGAGCCGGGCCACGACCGGCGCCCAGAACCGGCCCACCGCGGCGCGTGCGTTGACGCCGAGCACCTCAGGCCTCCGGGACGGGCCGGCCGTCCGGCCAGTGCTGGGCCAGCAGCGCCCGGGTCTCCCGCAGCACCTGCGGCAGCACGCGGGTCAACCCGATGACCGGCATGAAGTTGGTGTCCCCGCCCCACCGCGGCACGGCGTGCTGGTGCAGGTGGTCGGCGATGCCGGCGCCGGCGACCGAGCCCTGGTTCATGCCGATGTTGAAGCCGTGCGCCCCGGACACCGCGCGCACGACCCGCATGGCCGTCTGCGTGAACCCCCCGAGCTCGGCGACCTCGGCCGCCGTCAGGTCGGTGTAGTCCGGCACGTGCCGGTAGGGCACGAGCATCAGGTGCCCGGCGTTGTACGGGTACAGGTTGAGGACGGCGAAGACGTGCTCGCCGCGCGCGACGACGAGCCCCTCCTCGTCGTCCATCTGCGGGATCAGGCAGAACGGGCAGTCGTGCGCACCGGTGGGCTTGCCCTCGCCGCGGATGTAGGCCATCCGGTACGGCGTCCACAGGTGCTCGAAGACCGTGGCCGGGCCGCCGTCGTCACGGGAGACGGCGATCCGGGAAGCCTCCTCCGACTCGGTGCTCATCCGGCCACCAGCGCCTCGGCGGTCGGGTCGGTGTTCGCCCGGCTCGCGATCCACTCGGCGACGGCGGCCACCGCCTTCTCGACCGGCACGCCGTTGTGCTGGCTGCCGTCGCGGAAGCGGAAGGAGACCGCGCCGGCCTCGGCGTCGGTCGCCCCGGCGATGAGCACGAAGGGGGTCTTCTGCTTGCTGGCGGTGCGGATCTTCTTCTGCATGCGGTCGTCGGAGTCGTCGATCTCCACGCGGATGCCCCGGGCCCGCAGCTGCAGGGCGACGTCGCGCAGGTAGCCGACCTGCTCGTCGGTGACCGGGATGCCGACGACCTGCACCGGGGCCAGCCAGGCCGGGAAGGCGCCGGCGTAGTGCTCGGTGAGCACGCCCATGAACCGCTCGATCGAGCCGAACTTCGCCGAGTGGATCATCACCGGCTGCTGCCGCGTGCCGTCGGAGGCGCTGAACTCCAGGCCGAAGCGGGCCGGCTGGTTGAAGTCGTACTGGATGGTCGACATCTGCCAGGTGCGGCCGATGGCGTCCCGCGCCTGCACGGAGATCTTCGGGCCGTAGAACGCCGCGCCGCCGGGGTCGGGCACCAGCTCCAGCCCGGTCTCCTTGGCGGCCTCCTCGAGCACGGCGGTGGCCACCGCCCACTCCTCCTCGGTGCCGATGAACTTGTCCGAGTCGCCGCGGGTGGACAGCTCGAGGTAGTAGTCGTCCAGGCCGAAATCGCTCAGCAAGCCCAGCACGAAGGCGAGCAGGTGCCGGATCTCCCCGGGCGCCTGCTCGGGGGTCACGTAGCTGTGCGAGTCGTCCTGGGCGAAACCGCGCACCCGGGTGAGCCCGTGGATCACGCCGGACTTCTCGTAGCGGTAGACCGATCCGAACTCGAACAGCCGCAGCGGCAGCTCCCGGTAGGACCGCCCGCGGGACCTGAAGATCAGGTTGTGCATCGGGCAGTTCATGGCCTTGAGGTAGTACTCGGTGTTCTCGAACTCCATCGGCGGGAACATCGTGTCCGCGTAGTACGGCAGGTGGCCGGAGGTCTCGAACAGCCCGCGCTTGCTGATGTGCGGCGTGCCGACGTAGTCGAAGCCCTCCTCGATGTGCCGGCGGCGGACGTAGTCCTCCATCTCCCGCTTGACCACCCCGCCCTTGGGGTGGAAGACGGGCAGCCCGGAGCCGATCTCGTCGGGGAAGCTGAACAGGTCCAGCTCCACGCCGAGGCGCCGGTGGTCGCGGCGTTCGGCCTCGGCCAGCTGCTCCAGGTACGCCTTGTGCGCCTCCCTGCTCTCCCAGGCGGTGCCGTAGATGCGCTGCAGCTGCGGGTTCTTCTCGCTGCCCCGCCAGTAGGCGGCCGCCGACCGGGTGAGGGAGAAGGCCGGGATGTTCGACGTGCGCGGCAGGTGCGGGCCGCGGCACAGGTCGGTCCAGACCAGGTCGCCCGTGCGGGCGTCCCGGTTGTCGTACATGGTCAGCTGCGCCCCGCCGACCTCGACGGAGGCGCCATCATCCGAGGACGCAGCCTCGCCGCCCTTGAGGCCGATCAGCTCCAGCTTGAACGGCTCGTGGGCGAGCTCGGCCTGCGCGTCGGCGTCGCTGATCTCCCGGCGGGAGAAGTACTGGCCGGCCCGGACGATCTCGGTCATCCGCTTCTCGAGGGCCTGCAGGTCCTCGGGGGTGAAGGGCCGGTCGGGGGCGAAGTCGTAGTAGAAGCCGTGCTCCACCGGCGGGCCGATGCCCAGCCGGGTGCCGGGGAAGAGGTCCTGCACGGCCTGGGCCAGCACGTGGGCGGCCGAGTGCCGGATCACCGCGCGGCCCTCGGGGCTGGCGGCGGGCACCGGCTCGACCTCGGCGTCGCCCTCGGGGACCCAGGCGAGGTCCTTGAGGTCGCCGGTCGCCAGGTCCCGGACGACGACCGCGCCGTCCGGCCCCTTGAGCGGGGTGCCGGCCGCTCTCAGCGCCTCCTGGGCCGTCGTCCCGGCCGGCACCCGGATCGGGGCGGGAGCGGCGGAGGTGGGCGCGGCTGACACGGGGGCTCCTGCGGGGTCGACGAACGGGCGCTCCCGAGCCTAGTGCGCGGTGCGTGGTCCCCCGGAGACGCCGCCCGACCGGATCAGGACGGCAGGACCTCGGCGCGGTCCCCGACCCGCACCGTCCCGGGCCGCCGCACCTCGGCGTAGACCCCGAGGCAGTGCTTGGGGGTACGGGTGACCGACACCTCGACCTCGCCGAGGCGCACGGTGCGCCCGACCCACGAGCGCTCGTCCTCGCCCTCGGGCAGGTCCAGCAGCAGGTTGGCGCGCGGATCGTCGGCCGAGCAGCCCTCCGGGACGTCGCCGGCGTCGGCGCGCGCGATCGCCCCGCGGCTGACCAGGTGCACCGCAGCCGCGTCCACCTGCGGCTGGCCGGACCGCTGCAGGCGCACCGGCCGGCCCAGCACCTCGGTGAGGGTGATCGTGTCGGCCTCGTCGTCCCCGGTGGCGACGACCTCGGCCATCCGCGGGGTGGTCTTCACCGTCACCCGCTCCCCCGTCGTGGCGTCGACGACGGTCCAGGCCCGGTCGCCGACCAGCCCCGCCGGGCCGACCTCGGCCTCCCGCACCGTCCGCCCGGCCAGGCTCTTCACCGGGTAGACGCTCACCTGCACGACGCTGCCCGCTCCGGTCACGAGGCGACCGTACGTGGATCCGTCGCGGCGGGCGGCCGGCGGCGCAGGCGGCGGCGCTGGGCGTCCAGGTAGGGCCGCGCGCGGCGCTGGCCACCCTGGCGGTCGATGGCCTCCTGCAGGGCGTCGAGCGCCCGGGCCAGCCGGCCGGCGTCGGGCTGCCAGCCGCGCCGCTCGCACTCCTCGAGCCAGTCCACCGGCGCCCGGTGCCCGCGCTCGGCGTTGCAGCGACGGCAGGCGGCGACCTCGTTGGCCGGCCACGACGGGCCGCCCTTGAGCCGGGGGATGACGTGCTCGGTGGTCGGCGGGACCAGGCCGCCGAGGACCCGGCCGCACCAGATGCAGGTGTCGCCGTCGCGCTCCAGGGCCTCGGTGAGGCGTTGAGCGCGTCCCGGCCGGCGCGGACGAACGGGCACGGGCGGGGCTGGCGACCGGCGGCGGGACATCTGCTCCATCGTCCTCCTCGGGGACGCTCCGTGCCGGGACCGGGCTCCCCGTCGAGCACCTCCGCACCGTCTCGGAACGGCGCGCTGCCCACCGATGAGGAACCGGTACGACGAAGGTCTCCCTCGACGACGACCACCACCGGACCCGCGACCGCCGGGCCGGACCAGACGCGGAGGAGCAGTCATGGGCGCGATCAGGGTGCACGAGTTCACGACCGTCGACGGGGTCGTCGACGCCCCGATGTGGACGATGGACTACGGCTTCCCCGACGACCTGGCCGCGTCCATCGGCGCGCTCACGGCCCCGGCACAGGGCATCCTGCTCGGCCGGACCACCTTCGAGATGTTCGCGCCGGCCTGGTCGGGCCGCACCGCCGAGGACGACCCCGGCGCGCCGTTCTTCAACGACACGACGAAGTACGTCGTCTCCGCGACGCTGACCGACGCCGAGTCGACGTGGCGCAACTCCACCGCGGTCGGCGGCTACGACGCCGGCCGGGTGCACGAGCTCAAGGCGCAGGGCGACCTCTACGTGAGCGGCAGCGCCACGCTCGTGCGCGCGCTGCTCGCCGACGGCCTGGTCGACGAGCTGCACCTGTACGTCTACCCACTCGCCGTCGGCAGCGGCATCCGGCTCTTCCCCGAGGGCAGCGCACAGCAGCTGTCGCTGCTCGACGTGGAGCGCCTCAGCAACGGGGTGGCCCACCTGACCTACGGCCCGGCCACCACCTGACTGTCGGACGACGAGAGGCCCGGATCCGTGGACCCGGGCCTCTCGTGCTGGTGGGCGATACTGGGTTCGAACCAGTGACCTCTTCGGTGTGAACGAAGCGCTCTACCACTGAGCCAATCGCCCCTGCGGCAGCCATTCTGCCAGACGCTCAGCGCCAGAGTGGCACCCACCCCGGCACCCAGTCGGGGACGCCCATGACGTGCAGCACGACCACCAGGACGCCGTAGACGAAGGCGGCGGTGGCCAGTGCGACCGCCGCCCGCACCCACGCCCGCTGCCGGCCCAGCCACTCGGTCCACGCCCGGACGTGCCGCCGCGTGAAGTCCAGCAGCCGCTCCGCCCAGGTGAACTCGGTGGCCAGCAGGAAGAGCCCGGTGATGACGGTGAGCCAGCCCGGCCCGGGCAGCGGGATGGTGACCAGCCCGAAGGCCACGACGAGGCCGCCGACCGCGCCCACGACCAGGCGGTAGCCGTGGTCGAGGGGACGGCGGGCGGCCAGGCGCCGGCGCCAGTGCGTGGTGGCGACGCGCTCTCGCAGGCTGCGGTGGCTGTGCTCAGCGTGGGCCCGCCGCGCACCGGACGCCGGGGCACCGGCCTGACCCGCGACGGACGGGGTCACCGTCTCCGGACCGTTCAGCTGGGCACCTCCCCGGACGCCACGATGTCGCTCGGCTCCGGCGGAGCCTGCCGGCCGGGCTCGAGGCTCACCGCATAGCCGGTGTACCCGTCCAGCCCGGACGCCCCGGAGCCTACGGTCCAGAGGGCCGGTTGCGGGGACGTGACGTCGAAGGTGCCGAGCGGTGTGGCCGAGCCCGCGTTGGTCCCCCACACCACGTAGGTCTGGTCCTGCACGTCGTTCGGCGCCAGGCCCTGGGAGACCACCTGCACCTGGTCATCGCGGGCGACGACGGTGGCCACCGTCGTGCCGTCGGCCGCCATCGGCGCGATCGTCGCCTGGCCGGGGGTCAGCAGCGCCTCCACCAGCCGGGCCTGCTCGGCGGCGGTGGCCTGCGCCTCCTCCCGCGCCGAGCTGAGCACCACGTTCCAGGTGCCCAGGGCCAGGATCGCCGCGACCGCGGCGGCCACGAGGGCGTTGGGCAGCACGCGGCGCCAGCTGGGCTGCGGCCCCGCCGGGCCCAGCGGGAGCGGCGCCCGGTGCGACCCCGACGGCCGGCCCTCGGGCTGTCGTCCGGGAGCGGGGGCGTCCGCGGCGACGGGCGGCAGCGGCTGCGCCGTCCGCTCGCCGTCGCCGGCCGGGCGGGGCAGCTGCGCGGTCTCCTCCACGGCGGCCCGCAGCCGGGCGCGCAGCCGCTCCGGAGGGTCCGCAGGCGGCAGGTCGCCGGCCAGGGCCCCCATGACGTCGGTGGTCTCGGCCACCGTCTGCCGGCACCGGGAGCAGGTGGGCAGGTGCGCGGCGAAGAGCTCCTCGTCCTCCGGCTCGAGCGCGTGCAGCGCCCACCCGACGGCGAGTTCGTCGAAGGACTCGTGCGGTCCGCGACGCGGGTCCTGGGGCGCGCTCACCGGCTCGTCCCGTCCGCCGGCGCGGACGCCCCGAGCGCGCCGCCCCGGGCGACACCCGTGGCGCCGCCGAGCTCCTCCCGCAGCCGGCGCATCCCGGCGAGCATGCGCGTCTTCACCGTGCCCAGCGGCGTGCTGGTCAACGCCGCGACCTCCCGCTGTGTGTAGCCGCCGTCGTAGGCCAGGGTGAGCGCCTCCCGCTGGGGAGCCGGCAGTGCGCTCAGCGCGCCGCGCACCTGCTCGGACACCACCCTGCTCCACGCCTCGTCCTCCACGTCCCGGGACGACGTCGGGGTGGAGCGGACCAGGTCCTCCTCCGCCCGGCTCTGCCGACGGCGGTGAGACTCCTCCCGGCGGACGGCGTCGACGGCCTTGTGGTGGACCATCGCCAGGAGCCAGGAGGAGAAGGAGCCACGGGCGGCGTCGAAGGCTCCCGGGTCGCGCCAGACGCTGAGGAACACGTCCTGCACCACGTCCTCGGCCAGGACGTCGTCGGCGAGGATCCGCCGCGCGAGCGCGAAGGCCGGGCGGCTGTACCGGTCGTAGAGCTCGTCGACGGCGCTCCCGTCGCCCGCGCGCATGCGCAGGACGAGGTCGGCGCCCGCGGGGCCGTCCCCGACGCGCCGTCCCGGACTGCTCACGAGGCCCATCGTCACACGCGGTCTTCGCGACAGGCGGGCGACGCGGTTCAGGTGCGCCCGGAAGGGGCACTCAGAGGTCGATGCGCCCGATGAGTCCCGGGCGTCACCTCGGTCAGGGAAGGTCGTTGTTGGAGACATGAGCAACCGCGCCACGCCTGGGTACACGTGTCCGACGACGCTGCACCTCGTCGGCCCGCAGTCGTGGACAGAGGTCCCCGCGCTGCTGAGCTACGAGGTCAGCGACCCCTTCGCCGTGCGGATCACCTTCGGCGACCACGCCGAGGAGGACGGCATCTCCTGGCTCGTGGGCCGCGACCTGCTCCAGGCCGCCCTCGACCAGCCGGCGGGCGAGGGTGACGTGCGGCTGTGGCCGTCACGTACCTCGGGCGACGTCCTCTTCCTGCACCTGCGCGCGCCTTCCGGTGAGGCGCTGTTCGAGGTCTCCCGCGGCACGGTCGCCGGGTTCCTGCAGCTGACCGCCAGCGTCGTCCCCTTCGGCGAGGAGTCCTCGGTCCTCGAGGTGGACGGGGAACTGGCCGCCCTGCTGTCCAACGGCGGCGCCGACCCGACGGGTCGGTGACCACCGGGGGACCCCCGTGAACCCCCCTCCGCGGGTCGGGTATCGTTCCCCCTGCACGACAGCAACGCGGACGTGGCTCAGTTGGTAGAGCATCACCTTGCCAAGGTGAGGGTCGCGGGTTCGAATCCCGTCGTCCGCTCGGAACCTCGGGCGCTGGTCGCGAGACCGGCGCCCGTGTGCGGTGGAGTGGCCGAGAGGCGAGGCAACGGCCTGCAAAGCCGTCTACACGGGTTCAAATCCCGTCTCCACCTCGGCCACCGCCGAGTGCGGTGGAGCGGCCGGCCAGCAGGCCGGATCGGGCGATTGGCTCAGTGGTAGAGCGCTACCTTGACACGGTAGAGGTCACTGGTTCGAACCCAGTATCGCCCACAGGCAGGAGAGGCCCGGGTCCCGCGGATCCGGGCCTCGCTGCTGTCCGGGGACCGCCCCGCTCCGATCCCGGCCACAGCCACGTGCACCCGGCTCGGGGCAGGCAGGCCGCCGGGACCACGGATCACCGACCACGCGGCGAGTACGCCGTCAGCCGGGGGCAGGCGCCACCCGCTCGGCCCAGAAGCGCTCCACCTGCACCTCGAGGTCCTCGACGCTGCCGCTGTTGTCCAGCACGACGTCGGCCACCGCCCGGCGCTGCTCGTCACTGGCCTGCGCGGCGATCCGCGCGCGGGCGTCGTCCTCGGACAGCCCCCGGCCGACCAGCCGCCGCACGCGGGTGTCCAGGTCGGCCTCCACGACGAGCACCAGGTCGTAGGAGCCGGCCTGACCGGTCTCGACGAGCAGCGGCACGTCCTGCACCACCACCGCGTCCGGTGGCGCGGCAGCGACCAGCTCGGTGGCCCGCGCCCGGACGAGCGGGTGCACGATGCCGTCCAGCCGGCGGCGGGCGTCGGGGTCGGCGAACACGACCGCGGCCAGGGCCGGACGGTCCAGGGCGCCCTCGGGAGTGAGCACCCCACGGCCGAACGCCGCGACGACGGCTTCGAGTCCCGGTGTCCCCGGCTCGACGACCTCACGGGCGAGGCGGTCGGCGTCCACGACCCGCGCGCCGCGGGCGGCGAGCAGCCCGGCCACGGTGCTCTTGCCCGATCCGATCCCGCCGGTCAACCCGATCCGCAGCACACACGGACCGTAGCCAGCGCTCGGGGAACGATCACGGACGGGTAACACCCGCCCGCGCCGTCCGGCGCGTCGCTCCAGTCACACGCGTCCCATCGGCAACTCTCTGCTCGGCGATCTTCCCCGCCCAGAGAGGCAGAACCGACCATGTCCCGTCCCGCGCACGCCGCCCCCTCGTCGACCCCCACCGCCACCCCTCGCGGCCCCGGTCGGCACCGGCTCGACCGCCCGGCCGGCGTGCGGTGCACGGACCTGCCGATGGTCCGCGAGCGGCTGGAGCGCGCGGGCGGCGCCCGTCCCCGCAACGCGTTCCTGCGCTGGCTGTCGGCGACCGCCCCGGCCGGCCGGCACACCTGGCAGTTCCTCGCCACCAGCGGCGCCCGCCCGCGCACCGCGTTCGCGATCATCCTCAGCCTCTGAGAAAGGACCCCGTCCCGGGACGGGGCCGCACAAGCGTCCCTCCACGGGGATGGGAGGGACGACCGAGGCCCGGTACCCCGCGGGGTACCGGGCCTCGGCCTCAAGTGGTGCTGCTCAGCTGCGCTGAGCGGGGATCACTCGCCGCCGGCGAGCTTGGCCCGCAGCGCGGCCAGCGCCTCGTCGCTGGCGAGGGTGCCGCCCGACGTGTCGCTGACCTCCGCCTCACCGCTGGAGTAGTTGCCCCCGGCCGCAGCTTCGGCGTCGGCCTCGCGGGCCGCGGCGATCTGCTTGCGGTGCGCCTCGAAGCGCGCCTGGGCCTCGGCGTACTGCCGCTCCCACGTCTCGCGGGCCTCGTCGAAGCCCTCGAGCCACTCGCCGGTCTCCGGGTCGAAGCCCTCGGGGTAGATGTAGTTGCCCTGCTCGTCGTAGGACGCGGCCATCCCGTAGGCGGCGGGGTCGAACTGCTCCTCGTCGCCGACGACGCCCTCGTTGGCCTGCTTCAGCGACAGCGAGATCCGGCGCCGGTCGAGGTCGATGTCGATGACCTTGACGAGGATCTCGTCGCCGACCTGCACGACCTGCTCGGGGATCTCCACGTGGCGCTCGGCCAGCTCGGAGATGTGCACCAGGCCCTCGATGCCCTCGTCGACGCGGACGAACGCACCGAAGGGCACCAACTTGGTGACCTTGCCGGGCACGACCTGGCCGATCTGGTGGGT
Source organism: Geodermatophilus obscurus (assembly GCF_900143215.1). Classification (GTDB taxonomy): domain Bacteria; phylum Actinomycetota; class Actinomycetes; order Mycobacteriales; family Geodermatophilaceae; genus Geodermatophilus; species Geodermatophilus obscurus_A. Next base: position 126,116 of record NZ_FRDM01000008.1, read on the forward strand.
CCGGGCGAACTGACGCCACGGGTCCTCCTGCGTCGCCTTCAGCGACAGCGAGACCCGCTCGCGGTCCAGGTCGACGTCGAGCACCTCGACGGTGACCTCCTGGCCCACCTCGACGACCTCGGACGGGTGGTCGATGTGCTTCCAGGACAGCTCGGAGACGTGCACCAGGCCGTCGACCCCACCCAGGTCCACGAAGGCACCGAAGTTGACGATCGAGGAGACGACGCCGGTGCGGACCTGGCCCTTGGCGAGCTTGTTGAGGAACTCGCTGCGGACCTCGGACTGGGTCTGCTCCAGCCACTGCCGGCGGGAGAGGACGACGTTGTTGCGGTTCTTGTCGAGCTCGATGATCTTCGCCTCGAGCTCGCGGCCCACGTAGGGCTGCAGGTCGCGGACGCGGCGCATCTCGACCAGCGAGGCGGGGAGGAACCCGCGCAGGCCGATGTCGAGGATGAGACCACCCTTGACGACCTCGATGACGGTGCCGGTGACGACCTCGTCGGCTTCCTTCTTCGCCTCGATCGTGCCCCAGGCGCGCTCGTACTGGGCGCGCTTCTTGGACAGGATCAGGCGGCCTTCCTTGTCCTCCTTCTGGAGGACGAGGGCTTCCACCTCGTCGCCGACGCTGACGACCTCGTTGGGGTCGACGTCGTGCTTGATGGACAGCTCGCGCGAGGGGATGACGCCCTCGGTCTTGTAGCCGATGTCCAGCAGCACCTCGTCCCGGTCGACCTTGACGATGACGCCTTCGACGATGTCGCCGTCGTTGAAGTACTTGATCGTCTGGTCGATCGCTGCGAGGAAGTCCTCGGCGGTGCCGATGTCGTTGACGGCGACCTGGGGGGTGCTGTTAGGACGGACCTGGGTGGAGGTCATGTGGTCGAGTGCTCCGGACGGGGGGTGCGTAGGGACAGGACGACCCGCGGCCGGATGACCGCGGGGAGCGGGGAGAGCCGGCGCGCGCCGATCCCCTGGCGGGTTCAGCACTGACAGACCTCTGGCGCGCCCCCATGGTACGGAGCCGGGGACCAGCCGGTCCACCTGGGTCGAGCACCGCTCCGGACCCCGCGGCGTGTCACGATCGGCGTGTCATGGACACCCCGGTCGCTCCCCCGCCCGACCTGCTCCTCGCCGACGACGGCTATCCGGCGCCGAGCGGCGTCGCCCGCCGGCCGGCGGGCTCGACGGAGTCGGTCCGGGCCAACCGGCGCTGGTGGGACGCCGCGGCACCGGCCTACCTCGCCGAGCACGGCGACGACCTGGGGGACGTCGACTTCCTGTGGTGCCCCGAGGGCCTGCGCGAGGCCGAGGCACACCTGCTCGGGGAGGTCGCCGGGCGCCGGGTGCTCGAGGTCGGCTGCGGGTCCGCGCCGTGCTCGCGGTGGCTGCGCCGCGAGGGGGCCGACGTCGTGGCGCTCGACCTCTCCGGCGGGATGCTGGCCCGCGCCGCCGAGCTCAACCGCGCCACCGGCATCGACGTCCCCCTGCTGCAGGCCGACGTCGGAGCGCTGCCGCTGGCCTCGGCGAGCGTGGACATCGCCTGCTCGGCGTTCGGCGGGCTGCCCTTCGTCGCCGACGTCGAGGCGGCACTGGCGCAGGTGGCCCGCGTGCTGCGTCCGGGCGGGCGGTTCGTCGCCTCGGTGAACCACCCGATGCGCTGGCCGCTGCCGGACTCCCCCGACCCGGAGGACCTGCGGGTCGTGTCCTCCTACTTCGACCGGACGCCGTACGTGGAGACCGGCGAGGACGGCCGGGCCGTCTACGTCGAGCACCACCGCACGGTCGGCGACTGGGTGCGCGCCGTCGTCGGGGCAGGGCTGGTCCTCGACGACCTGCTCGAACCGGAGTGGACGCCCGGCCGCACGCAGGAGTGGGGGCAGTGGTCCCCCGCCCGCGGGGCGCTGGTCCCCGGGACGCTGGTCCTGGTCTGCTCGAAGCCGGCGTGAGGCCCTGGCGTCACCAGACGTCGCCGTCGCGCCAGTCGCAGGTCAGGCTGCCGTCGAGGTCGAGCGGCACGACGCCGGGGAGGACGAGGACCGCTCCGTCGGCGTCCGGGGTGCGGACGGTCCCGGCCGGGCCGAGGACGGACGTCGGGCCGCGCCACCGCTGCCAGCCGCGGGCGGTGTAGAGGGCGGCGCCGTCGTCCGTCGCACCCAGCGCGCCCAGCTCGTAGGCGCCGCGGACGACGTCCTCCAGCGCGGCCATGACGGCCGAGGCGACGCCGTTGCGCCGGCGGGCCGACGGAACAGCGACGGCCTCGACGTGACCGGTGCGCAGCGCCCGGCCGCCGTGGATGAGGCGGCGCTGGACGACGGCACCGTGGCCGACCAGCTCACCGTCGGCCCACGCCAGCGCGTGCAGCCCGCCGAGGGCGTGGTCCCAGTCCGCATCGTCGAAGTCGTCGTGGAACGCGTCGTCGAGCAGCGCCCGGGCCGCGCCGAGGGTCCGCGCGGGCACGCGGGCGGTGTGCAGGAGCTCGACGGCAACCACCCGACGATCCTCGCAGCTCGACCCTCGACCTGATGTCGACATCGAGGGTCTCGCATGCCGAGCTCGTGCGCTGATGCGCAGTCCTGCCCGGGCGGATTCAACTGCGCGCACGCGCACACCGTTGCCGCTGACGCCGCCTCAGTGGGCGGCCTCGTTCCAGGTCCGGCCGAAGCCGACCGAGACCTCCAGCGGCACCGAGAGCTGCGCGGCGCCGGCCATCTCGCGGCGCACCAGGGCCACCAGCGCCTCCCGCTCCCCCGGCGCCGCCTCGAGCACGAGCTCGTCGTGCACCTGCAGCAGCATCCGGGAGCGCAGGCCCTCGTCGGCGATGGCCTGCTCCACCCGCAGCATGGCCACCTTGATGACGTCGGCCGCCGACCCCTGGATGGGGGCGTTGAGCGCCATCCGCTCGGCCATCTGGCGACGCTGCCCGTTGTCGCTGGTCAGGTCGGGCAGGTAGCGGCGGCGGCCCAGCGTCGTCTCGGTGTAGCCGGTCTGCCGGGCGTCGTCGACCACTCCGTCGAGGTACTGCCGGATCCCGCCGAAGCGCTCGAAGTAGGCGTGCATCTGCTCGCGCGCCTCCTCGGTGGAGATCCGCAGCTGCGCGGCCAGCCCGTAGGCGGACAGCCCGTAGGCCAGGCCGTAGCTCATCGCCTTGATCCGGCGGCGCATCTCCGGGTCGACGTCCTCGATCGGGATGTTGTAGGCCCGCGAGGCGACGAAGGAGTGCAGGTCCTCCCCCGAGGTGAAGGCCTCGATGAGCCCCTCGTCGCCGGAGAGGTGCGCCATGATCCGCATCTCGATCTGGCTGTAGTCCGCCGTCATCAGCGACTCGTAGCCGGAACCGACGACGAACGCCTGCCGGATCCGCCGGCCCTCGGCCGTGCGGATCGGGATGTTCTGCAGGTTCGGGTCGATCGAGGACAGCCGGCCGGTGGCGGCGATCGTCTGCTGGAACGTCGTGTGGATCCGTCCGGCGTCGTCGACCATGGGGATCAGGCCGTCGATGACGGTGCGCAGCCGGGTCACGTCGCGGTGCCGCAGCAGGTGCTCGAGGAACGGGTGGCCGGTCTGCGCCAGCAGGTTGGTCAGCGCCTCGGCGTCCGTCGTGTAGCCGGACTTGATCTTCTTGGTCTTCGGCAGCCCCAGCTCGTCGAAGAGCACCGCCTGCAGCTGCTTGGGCGAGCCGAGATTCACCTCACGGCCGATCACCGCGTAGGCCTCGGCGGCCGCGGCGGCCACGCCGTCGGCGAACTCCCGCTGCAGCTCGCGCAGGAAGTCCAGGTCCGCGGCGATGCCGCGCTCCTCCATGCGGGCCAGCACGAAGGTCAGCGGCAGCTCGAGCTCCTCGAGCAGCGAGTCGCCGCCGCGCTGACCGAGCAGGGAGTCCAGCGCGTCGGAGAGGTCGTTGACGGCGACGGCCTTGAGGACGTCGGCGTGCGCGGCCTCGCGGGCGAGGTCCTCCTCCGACGGCCCCATCCCGTCGAGGGTCAGCTGGGACTCCTCGGCGACCGAGTCCTTCAGCTCGCGGCGCAGGTACCGGACGGCGAGGTCGCCCAGGTCGAAGGAGCGCTGGCCGGGCAACGCCAGGTAGGCGGCCAGCGCCGTGTCGCTGACCACGCCGGCGAGATCCCAGCCGCGTGCCCAGACCGCCAGCAGCGGCCCCTTGACCTCGTGCACGACCTTCTGTGCGTCCGGGTCGGCCAGCCAGTCGGCCAGCGCCTGCTCGTCGGCGGCGTCGAGGTCGGGACCCAGGTCGACGAAGGTGGCGTGGTCGTCGCCGCCGGCGAGCGCGAGGCCGGTCAGCTCACCGGTGCCCCGGCCCCAGGTGCCCCGGAAGATGATGCCGGTGCGGCTGGTGCGCGCGTGCTGGTCCAGCCAGGCGCCGAGCCCGCCGGCGGGCACCTCGTCCTCGGTGACGTCGAAGCCGCCCTCGGCCTCCGGCTCGGCGCTGGTGAGCGTGGCGAACAACCGGTCGCGCAGCACCCGGAACTGCAGGTTGTCGAAGAGGGTGTGCACCTCGTTGCGGTCCCAGGCGCGGACGGCGAGGTCCTGCGGGCCGAGCTCCAGCGCCACCTGCCGGTCGAGTTCGGTGAGCCGGCGGTTCTGCAGCACCGAGGACAGGTGCTCGCGCAGCTTGTCGCCGACCTTGCCCTTCACCGTGTCGACCTGGTCGACCAGCGCGTCGAGCGAGCCGTACTCGCGAACCCACTTCGCCGCGGTCTTCTCCCCCACGCTCGGGATGCTCGGCAGGTTGTCGCTGGGATCGCCTCGCAGCGCCGCGAAGTCCGGGTACTGCGCCGGCGTCAGGTTGTACTTGGCCTCGACCTCCTCCGGGGTGAACCGGGTGAGGTCGGAGACGCCCTTGCGCGGGTACAGCACGGTGACGTGCTCGTTGACCAGTTGCAGGGCGTCGCGGTCACCGGTGCAGATGAGCACGTCCATGCCCTGCTCGACCGCCTGCACGGTGAGGGTGGCGATGACGTCGTCGGCCTCGTAGCCCTCGGCGGTGATGACCGGGACGTGCAGCGCGGCCAGCACCTCCTGGATCAGGCTGACCTGGCCGCGGAAGTCGGTGGGGCTCTCGCTGCGGTTGGCCTTGTACTCCGCGTAGATCTCGCTGCGGAACGTCTTGCGGCCCACGTCGAAGGCGACCGCCACGTGCGTCGGCTGCTCGTCGCGCAGCACGTTGATCAGCATCGAGGTGAAGCCGTAGACAGCGTTGGTCGGCTGCCCGGTCGTCGTCGAGAAGTTCTCGACCGGCAGGGCGAAGAAGGCGCGGTAGGCCAGCGAGTGCCCGTCGAGCAGCAGCAGCCGCGGGCGCGTCCCGTCAGCGGAGGGAAGGGCGGGGCTGGACGCGGAGGCGGAGACCGGAGCGGACATCGCCGCCGATCTTAGGTGCGCCCACCGACCACCCCAGGCACGGCGGCCTCCTGCAGGGTCCCGCCGCGAGCCTGCGAGCGGTGGGGGCAGGGGATCCTTCGACCTGCAGCAGGGTCGTCGCGCGAGCGGTGGTTACCGTGCCCGGGTGACCGTGGACCGCCCCGCCTGGCTCGACGCCGGGCAGATGAGCCCGCTGGACGACAAGCTGGGCATCCGGATCACCGACTTCGACCCCGACCACGTGGTCGCGACGATGCCGGTCGAGGGCAACCAGCAGCCGTTCGGGCTGCTGCACGGCGGGGCCACCTGCTCGCTGGTCGAGACCGTCGGGTCCTGGGCCGCGGCGCTGGGCGCGGGCCCGGGCCGGCAGGCCGTCGGGGTGGAGCTCAACGTCAGCTACCTGAGGGCGGCCACCGAGGGCGTCGTCACCGCCGTCGCCACGCCGGTCCGCCGCGGCCGGACGCTGGCCACCTTCACCATCGAGGTGACCGACGAGCAGGGCCGCGCAACCGCCACCGCCCGCCTCACCTGCATGCTGCTGGCCGCCTGAAGAAGGACCCCGTCCTCCGCACCGCTCGCAGGCTCGCGCGAGCCTCTGGACGGGGCCGCGTCAGCCCTCCGCGGTGCGGGTGACCGGCGGACCGAACCCCATCGGGGCGGAGAACCGTTGCCGCTCGGCCTCGTGCCCGCCGACGGCTCCGACGACGTGCCCGGCACCCACCGGGGCGCGTAGGCCACGGCGGCTGGGAGCAGCGCCGCACCGGTGGTGGACGACGAGGTCGTCGACGGTCACCTGCGGCACGCCGAGGACCACTGACAGCGGGTCGACGCCGAGGACGGCCGGGCCCACGGCCACCTCGCCCATGCCCGCACCGCCGTCCGGGGCGTTCGGACCGGGCAGCCCGGCGAGCAGCACGCGCTGCACCGGGTCGGCGAGCAGCCGACGAGAGCCGGCGGCGGCCGCGGGCCGGTCGGCGGGACGCGCGTCGTGACGCGGGCACGGACACGGGCCCCCTGGACGGTGGCCGGGGAGTGCACCGGACGACCCCCGCGACCACGAGGCGCGCCGCCCGTGGAACGGGCGTGGCGGGTGCGGCGTGTCGCGGACAGGTAACAGCTGGGCCGCGGGACGTCGAACCGCAACACCGCTGGGTTACCGTCCCCCGTCATGCACAGAGCCAGGGAGGTCGAGTGACGCACGCACCAGGCCGTGTACCGGGACGCGGTGCACCCGGGGGACCCGCCCCTGCCCGGCGCCGGTCCGCACGGGGATCCCGTGCACGCGGTGGCCGGATGCTGCTCCGCCTGATCCTGCTGACCGTCCTCGGCGGCCTCGCCCTGGCGCTGGCACCCGGTGCCGCGTCGGCGCAGACCCAGGAGCCTGCGGCCACCGAGCAGGTGTCCGGCACCCTGCGGACCAACGCCAGCGGGCCGATCGAGGGCGTGGAGGTGGTCGTCACGACCGCCGCCGGCGCCGAGGTCGAGACCGTGGAGACCGACGACAACGGCCAGTGGGCGGTGCCGCTGCCCGGTCCGGGCCAGTACACGGTCACCATCGACGCCGACGACCTGCCCGACGGCGTGGTGCTCACCGGCGAGAACACCCGCACGGTCACCGTCGACGCGGGCCGCAACCAGGGCGTGATCATCGCGCTCAGCGACGGCAGCCGGGAGGCCGGCGGTGGCACGGTCCGCTGGGTGCAGTTGCTCGTCGAGGGTCTGCGGTTCGGCCTGCTCATCGCCATGGCGGCGGTCGGCCTCTCGCTGATCTTCGGCACCACCGGGCTGACCAACTTCGCGCACGGCGAACTGGTGACCATCGGCGCGATCGCCGCGTGGTTCATCAACGTCCAGGGCGGCGTGCCGCTGGTGCCGGCCGCACTGATCGCCATGGTGATCGGCGCGGGGGTCGGGGCGCTCAACGAGCTGGCGATCTGGCGGCCGCTGCGCCGTCGCGGCACCGGCCTGGTCGCCGCGCTGGTCATCTCGATCGGCCTGTCGCTGCTGCTGCGCTACCTGTACCAGATCATCTTCGGCGGCGGCTCGGAGGCCTACGCCGACTACCGGGGTCAGCGGGCCGTCGACTACGGCCTGTTCAGGATGACCAACGCCGACCTGTCGTCGATCGTCATCGCGCTCGTCGTCCTGCTGCTGGTGGCGGTCATGCTGCAGCGCACCAAGATCGGCAAGGCGATGCGGGCGGTCTCCGACAACCGCGATCTCGCGGCGTCCTCGGGCATCAACGTCAACCGGGTGATCCTGGTGGTCTGGATGATGGGCGGCGCGCTCGCGGCCCTCGGCGGCGTCCTGCTCGGCCTCTCCGACGAGGTGCAGTGGGACATGGGCTTCCGGCTGCTGCTGCTCATGTTCGCCGGGGTCACCCTCGGCGGTCTCGGCACCGCCTACGGCGCCCTGGTGGGCAGCATCGTGGTGGGTGTCTTCGTGCAGATGTCGACGCTGGTCATCCCGAACGACGTCAAGTACGTCGGCGGGCTGCTCCTGCTGATCGTCATCTTGATCGTGCGGCCGCAGGGCATCCTCGGCAGCCGGGTGAGGGTGGGCTGAACGATGGGTGAGCTGGTCGACGCCCTGGCCGTCGCGCTCAAGGCCGGCCTGGGCTTCCAGGCCGTCTTCCTGGCGCTGCTGGCCATCGGCATCAACGTGCAGTTCGGCTACGCCGGGCTGCTGAACTTCGGGCAGATCGCCTTCGCGATGCTCGGCGGCTACGGCATCGCCGTCTCGGTGAGCCAGTGGGGGCTCAACTTCTGGGTGGGCGTGGCCGTCGGGATCCTCGCCGCCGTCGTCCTCGCGCTGCTGCTGGGTCTGCCGACCCTGCGGCTGCGCGCCGACTACCTGGCCATCGCGACCATCGCGGCGGCCGAGGGGCTGCGGCTGCTGTTCCGCTCGGTGTCGGCGACACCCGTCACCAACGGCACGCGCGGGCTGTCCGGCTTCAACGCCGACTTCGTGGCCCTGGCGCCGTGGGACACCGCCCGCCGCTACGGCATCCTCGGCACCCGGTGGAGCGGCGCCGAGCTGTGGGTGACCGTGGTCGGGTGGCTTCTCGTCGCGCTGTCCTGCCTGCTCATCTGGCTGCTGGTCCGCAGCCCCTGGGGCCGGGTGGTGAAGTCCATCCGCGAGGACGAGGACGCGGTGCGTTCGCTCGGCAAGAACGTCTACGTCTACAAGATGCAGGCGCTGGTCCTCGGCGGTGTGCTGGGCTCTCTGGGCGGCATGGTGTACGCCCTGGGCACCGCGTCGGCCAACCCCGACCAGTACCAGAACGCCAACACCTTCCTGGCCTACGCCGCCCTGATCCTCGGCGGCGCGGCCCGCGTCCTCGGTCCGGTCGTCGGCGCGATGCTGATGTTCTTCATCATCCAGTTCGCCGACACCGGCCTGCGTACGCTGATCGGCAACGGGGTGATCCCCGAGGACCTGCTCTCGGCGACCGACGTGGCTCAGCTCCGGTTCGTGTTGATCGGGCTCGGACTCATGCTGCTGCTGGTCTTCCGACCACAGGGCATCTTCGGCGACCGACGAGAGGTGATGCTCGATGCCCGCTGACCAGACCCCCGGCCGGCCGGCCTCGCACGGCGCGACTGCCTCCGGCGCGACGGCCCCCTCCGGCGCGGCCCCGGGCGCCTCCGCCCCGGAGCACGCCTGGCGGACGGGTGACGCGCCCCGCCGGGTGGCCCAGACGGCGCTCAAGGACCTGCCGTGGGAGGTCGGGGTGGCCAAGCCCGACCCGGCCATCGTCGTCGACGGGGTCACCCGCACCTTCGGCGGGCTCACCGCCGTGTCGGTCGACCACCTGGAGGTCCAGCGCGGCGGTATCACCGGCCTGATCGGGCCCAACGGCGCCGGCAAGACCACGCTGTTCAACCTGCTGACCGGCTTCGACCAGCCCAACACCGGCACGTGGTCGTTCGAGGGCCGCCCGCTGGGCAAGCTGGCGCCGCACCAGGTGGCCCGGCTGGGCGTCGTCCGCACCTTCCAGCTGACCAAGGCGCTGTCCCGGCTCACCGTGCTGCAGAACATGCTGCTCGGTGCTCAGGGGCAGAAGGGTGAGAGCTTCCTGCGCGCCCTGGTGCCCGGGATCTGGCGGGCGCAGGAGCGGGCCAACACCGAGAAGGCGATGGAGCTGCTCACCCGGTTCAAGCTGGACCGGAAGAAGGACGACTTCGCCGGCACGCTCTCCGGTGGTCAGCGCAAGCTGCTGGAGATGGCCCGCGCGCTCATGAGCGACCCGAAGGTCGTCATGCTCGACGAGCCGATGGCCGGCGTGAACCCGGCCCTCACCCAGAGCCTGCTCGGGCACGTCAAGGACCTGCGTGAGCAGGGCATGACGGTCGTCTTCGTCGAGCACGACATGGACGTCGTCCGGGACATCAGCGACTGGGTCGTGGTCATGGCCGCGGGCAAGGTCATCGCGGAGGGCCCGCCGGAGTCCATCAGCCAGAACCAGGCGGTCGTCGACGCCTATCTCGGCGCCCACCACGACGCCCCGCTCACCGTCGAGGAGGAGGACCGCGTCCTCGCCGAGGCCGAGGCGGCCATCGCCCGTGAGGAGAACGCCGACGGCGACGTCATCGGCTCCGACACCCGACGCGAGGAGGACCGATGAGCACGATGAACGACCCCGCCATGGAGGACCCGATGTTCCAGGTCGGGCACTCCGACGGCGGTAGCCCCGACGAGCGGGCCATCGCCGGGGACATGTCCCGGGCGGAGCGGGCCGCCACCCGCGAGGAGCACACGCGGCTTGCCGAGGGCGCGCTGGTGCGGGCCGACGAGCTGGTCGCCGGGTACGTGCCCGGCGTCAACATCCTCAACGGCTGCGACTTCTACCTGCAGGACGGCGAGCTGGTCGGCATCATCGGCCCCAACGGCGCCGGCAAGTCCACGCTGCTCAAGACCCTGTTCGGGCTCATCCCGGTGCGCGCCGGCACGGTCACCCTCCGCGGCGAGGACATCACGTCCGCGCCGGCCCACCGGCTGGTCTCCCTCGGTGTCGGCTACGTGCCGCAGAACAACAACGTGTTCCCCTCCCTCACCATCGAGGAGAACATGCAAATGGGCGCCTACCTGCGGCCGAAGGTCTTCCGCGAGCGCTTCGACTACGTGGCCGACCTGTTCCCGATGCTCGGGGAGCGCCGCAAGATCAAGGCCGGGTCGCTGTCCGGCGGTGAGCGCCAGATGGTGGCCATGGGGCGGGCGCTGATGATGGAGCCGTCCGTCCTGTTGCTCGACGAGCCGTCGGCCGGCCTCTCCCCCGCCTACCAGGACGAGGTCTTCATCCGCTGCCGGCGGATCAACGCCACCGGCGTCTCGATCATCATGGTCGAGCAGAACGCCCGCCGGTGCCTGCAGATCTGCGATCGCGGCTACGTCCTCGACCAGGGCCGCAACGCCTACACCGACACCGGTGAGTCGCTGATGCACGACCCCAAGGTCATCGAGCTGTACCTGGGGACGCTGGCCAAGGCGCACTGAAGAAGGACCCCTCCGCTCCCCACCACTCGGAGAAGGACCCCGTCCCCCTCACCGCTCGCACGCTCGCGGCGAGCCTCTGGACGGGGCCGGCGGGAACCTGGAGGGCGGCCGTTCCAGTGCCTCACCCGGCGCCGGTCCCCTGCTGGGGCCGGCGCCGTCGTGCTGGGTAGGCAGCGGTCATGAACTGGACCTGGGAGCTGCGGTCCCGCGACGGCGGGATGAACGGCCTGGAATTCGCCCGCTGCACGACGGCGAGCGGCTTCTCCCGCGTGCTGGTGCACGCCGCCCCCGCCCAGCTGCACCTGGAGGTGCGGGCGGACGACGGCACGCTGGTGGTCAGCAACGACGCCGACCGGGACGGCGACTACTCCCCCATCACGCTGCTCGAGTTCGACGACGACCGGGTGCGTCGCCGCGAGGTCTGGCCGGGGCCGGAGTTGTACGGGTTGCCGGTCCTGCTGCCCGGCGGCGAGGTCGGCGTCCTCATCACCTGGGAGCACGCCTCCGACCGGAGCTGGTGGCGCTGGTCGGTGGAGTTCTCCAACCACCGGGGCAGGCCGGCCGACTGGGCGCCGGAGGGCCAGCACGTGCAGCGCTGAACCCGTGGACGACGACGGCCCGGCACCCCTGAGGGGTGCCGGGCCGCTGCCCGTGCGGACGGAGCTACCTCAGCGCTGCGGGCCGATGCCCTGCGAGTTGAGGCTCTCGATGATGCGCGCGGACTCCTCGAAGCCGATCACCACGACGGCGTCGGGGGCGAAGTCCACCATCTGCTGGACCTCGGCGTCGTAGTTCGCCGCCTGCGGGTCGTAGGTCAGCGTCTGGATGCTGTCCTCGGCCAGGCCCGCCGCGATCAGGTTCTCCCGGGTGTTCTCCATCAGACCGGTGCCGTACGGGTCGTTGAGCGCCATGATCCCGACGGTGTTGTTGCCGTCGTTGATGATCAGGTCCGACAGCGCCCGGGCCTGCAGCGTGTCCGGGGGCGCGCTGCGGAAGTACAGCCCGTTGTCGTTGTAGTCGGTGAACTGGTCGGAGGTGTTCGCCGGCGAGAACTGGACGACGCCGGAACCGGTGATCCGGTCGATGACGGTCAGGCTGACACCCGAGGACGCCGCGCCGATGATGGCGTTGACGCCGCCCTGCAGCAGGCGGTCGACCGTCTGGGTGGCGGTGTCGGTCGAGGCGTCACCGGAGTCACCCTCGATGAGCTGGACCGGCTGGCCCAGCACGCCGCCGGCGGCGTTGATGTCGTTGACCGCCAGGCGGGCGCCGGCGACCTCGGGCGGGCCGAGGAAGGCGAGGTTCCCGGTCAGCGGCAGCAGGGTCCCGATCACCAGCGGCTCGCCGGTGGCGCCGGGCGCGGCGTACGCCGGGCCCTCGTCCGTGGTGGCGTTGGCGCTGTCCCCGGCGAGGACGAAGTCGGTGGCGGCCTCGTCGAGCTGGTTGTCCTCCCCGAACTGCAGGATGCCGAAGCTCGCCTCCGCCGGCTCACCGGCGTCGGCGAAGCTGAGCGGACCGGAGATGCCGTTGTAGTCGACGTTCCCGCCGTTGTTGATGATCTCCAGGCAGGCCGCGAAGTCGGTGCAGGCCTCGCCACCCACGGTGATCCCGTTGATGAACTCCTTGAAGACGTTCGCGTCGTTGGTGCCGGCCGCCTGCGCGGCGAGCGCCGTCACCACCACCGCGTCGTAGGTCTCGCCGGCGTAGTTGTAGTCCTGCAGGTTCGGGTCGATCTCGCGCAGCCGGTCGGTGAACTCCGAGCCGAGGTCGGTGAGCGGTGTCGTGCCCTTCATGCCGGCCAGGGAGCCCGGCGCGGTGAAGGACTCACCGAGCGCGTTGCCCATGTTGCCGTCGGTGCCGTAGACGTTGACCTGTCGCTCGCCGCCGCCGGTTCCGCCGGCCGCGTCGCCACCGCCACCGGCGCTGCTGTCGTCGCCACCGCCGCCACAGGCGGTCAGGACGAGGAGGGCCGCGGCCGCGACGGCGGCGTTGCGCGCGAGGATGCCTGTGCGCATCAAACAACTCCCACTGTGGTGTCGGTCGTGCTCCCGGCTCGCCCAGGCGGGCGACCGGTCAGTGGGGGGAAGGTAGCTGCCGGATCCGGAGGAGGAGCAGGGGTCGGCACGACCGTGATCAGGTCGTGACCTGCGGGCTCCCGGCTCGTCACGCTGCGTGTCGGACGCGCGACCGGGGCCGCACCGCAGGCGTCAGCTGCCCGTCGTCGGGTCCGCGGCGGCCTGCGGCTGCAGGATGCGCTGGGCGATCGCCTTCATCGACGTGCGCTCGTTCATCGCCGTCCGCTGGATGAACCGGAAGGCCTCGGCCTCGGTGATCCCCTGGTCGGCCATCAGCTTGCCCTTGGCCTGCTCGACCACCTTGCGGGTCTCCAGGCGTTCCTCGAGCGTGCGCACCTCGCCGTCGAGGGCGGTCATCTCGGCGAACCGGCCACGGGCCACCTCGATGGCCGGCACCAGGTCGTTCTTGGAGAACGGCTTGACCAGGTAGGCCATGGCGCCGGCGTCGCGCGCCCGCTCGACCAGCTCGCGCTGGCTGAAGGCGGTCAGCACGATGACCGGGGCGATGCGGGCCGAGGCGATCTGCTCGGCGGCCGAGAGCCCGTCGAGCACCGGCATCTGGATGTCCAGGATCACCAGGTCCGGCCGCAGCTCGGTGGCCTGGTCGACGGCCTGCTGCCCGTCGCCGGCCTCGGCCACGACGGTGTACCCCTCCTCCTCGAGCATCTCCTTGAGGTCGAGGCGGATGAGCGCCTCGTCTTCGGCGATGAGGACCCGGATCGGCTCGCTGCTCACGCGCGGGAGCCTATCGATGCCGGACCGTCCACGACGGCCCGTTAGGCTGTTCCTCGCCTCACCGGCCGCCTGGGCCGGCCGGTACGCCCCCGTACCCCAATCGGCAGAGGGAGCGGATTCAAAACCCGCGCAGTGTGCGTTCGAGTCGCACCGGGGGCACCGTCTGGTCCTGACCGTTGACCCCGACCACGCTGACCATGGGTGGCCAGTCGGTCCTGCGGAGGGCAGCGAACGGCCCCGCCGGCCTCGATGGGGGGCTCTGGCGGGGCCGGCGTGCAGCGCGTACGGGGCGCGCTGGGCGATCAGCCACTGGTAGGCCAGGATGTCCGCCTTCGGCGCGCCGAGCTTCGACGGGGTGAGCTCGCGCAGGTGCGCGGGCAGGCGGGGGCTCTAGGGCTGCCCGTCGACGACGACGGTGCGCAGGCTCAGCCCCGTGCGCTCGGGAACCTGGCCGATCTGCAGCAGGCCCGCGCAGGTGCCGTGCGTGTCGTTCGCCCGGGACTCCACGGTGTTGTGCAGTCGCATAGGAACGACAAAGGCAGGTGTGGCGCCCGGGCTGCGCGGTGCTCGATACCAGCGGGCTGGGAGCCGGCGTGTCAGGCCACGGCCAGGGCAGTGCCGATCTGCACGAGGATGCCGGCGGCGACGACGAACACCAGGTAGGCGAACCAGCGGCGCAGTCGTGCGGTGTCCAGCCGGGTGGCGAGCCGTCCGGCGGCCAGCGCGGTGACGACGGCGGCCGCGGTGAACGCGATGGTGACCGGGACGTCCAGGGGCGCGTCGCCGGCGTGCGCGGCGAACCCGGCGGCGGAGTTGACGGCGACGATCAGCAGCGAGGTGCCGATCGCGGCCTCCATCGACAGGCCCAGGACGACGACCAGGACCGGGATGATCAGGAATCCGCCGCCGACGCCCAGCAGGCCGGTGAGGAACCCGACGACGAGACCGCCGGCGAGGGTGCGGGGCAGGCAGCGGCGCCAGTTGACCCGGCCGCCGTCGGTGGCGCACGCGGCGCCGGTGGTGGGCTTCTCCGACAGCATCCGGACGCCGGCGCCGATCATCAGGGCGGCGAACAGCCCGAGGACGATCTCGGGTGGGAGGAGCCGGTTGACCGCGGCGCCGGCGAACGCGGTGGCGATGCCGGCCGCGCCGAACAGGAGCGCGATCCGCCAGGCGATCTGGCGTTTGCCCAGCCGCGGGAGCAGCGCCACCAGCGCGGTGGTGCCGACGACGAGCAGCGACGTCGCGACCGCCTGCGGCAGGTCCTGTCCGGCGGCGTAGACCAGCGCGGGGACGGCGAGGATCGACCCGCCGCCGCCGAGCAGGCCGACCAGCGCCCCGATGACCAGGCCGAGGACGATCGGGACGGTCATGACGCGGCGCTGCCGGACGCCCGGAGCACCTGCACCGCGTCGGGCAGGGTCACGGCGCGGCCGCCGCGGTTGTAGGGCAGCCGGGACAGCGCCGCGCCCATCGCGCAGGTGTCGGTGATCGCTGCGGTGGCCAGCCCGGCGCCGATGCCGCCGGCGAGGAAGCGGGCCTTGGGGAAGCGGAGGCTGGCCAGGATGCTGGTCGCGACCAGGCCGCCGGCGACCAGGCGGACCTGGCGTTCCAGTGCCCAGCGGGCCCGGCCGCGGCGTACCGGCTGTCCGGTGGCGGTGTGCGCGGCGACGCCGCCGTCGAGCACCGACAGCTGCTGCGCCCCGGCTGCGGCCAGCGCGGTGTGGGCGGTCCTGGCCCGAGTGCCGGCCTGGCAGACCAGCACGACCGGGCCGTCGAGCTCGGCGGCCAGCACGGTGGCGTGCTCGGTCACCACCGGCAGCGGGATGTTGATCGAACCGGGGATGTGCGCGGTCTCGTACTCGGCCGGGGTGCGCACGTCGACCAGGGTCGGCGTGGTGTCGCCGGCGAGCCGGTCGGTCAGCTCGGCCGGGGTGATCAGGGCGGTGGGGCGGGGGTTCACGGGGCTGTCGTCCTCTGGATCGGTAGAGGTGCTGCGGGCAGGGGGAAGCCGGCGGCCACCGGGGACGGGGCCTCCCGGTGGCCGCCGGGTCGGAGTGGGCCGGTCAGACGGTGGCGGGCTGGGCGTGCAGGCCGGCGGCGGCCGCGCCGGTGTCGGGGTCGCCGTAGCCGCCGTCGACCAGCACCGGGCGGCGACCGGAGCGGGCGAGCATCGAGGCGGCGATGGAGGCGCGGTAGCCCGAGCCGCAGTACACCCACACGTCGCCGGCGGGGACCTCGTCGAGGCGGCCGGGCAGGTCGTGGATCGGGATGTGCAGCGAGCCACGCACCCCGCCGCCGGCGCGCTCGTCGTCGCGGCGGGCATCGAGGACCACCAGGTCGGGGTCGGCGCCCATCGCCTCGGCGAGGCCGGTGAAGTCGCTG
This sequence comes from Geodermatophilus obscurus, assembly GCF_900143215.1. Taxonomy (GTDB): domain Bacteria; phylum Actinomycetota; class Actinomycetes; order Mycobacteriales; family Geodermatophilaceae; genus Geodermatophilus; species Geodermatophilus obscurus_A. Next base: position 142,180 of record NZ_FRDM01000008.1, read on the forward strand.
ACCGGGTAGGAGGCCAGCTCCCGGCCGGCGGCCAGGGCCTCGGGGCTGCCGATCGCGGCGCCGGCGAGCCGGTCGATGCCGATGCGGACCAGTTCGCGGCGGGCCTCGGCGACCTGCTCCTCGGTCTCCCCGATCAGGGTGATCGGGGCGCCCCACGGGACCAGCCAGCCGACGTAGGTGACGAAGTTGGCGATGGCCAGCTCGAAGTTCAGCGCGCCGGGCAGGTGACCGGCGGCGAACGCGGTGCGGCTGCGCAGGTCGATCACCCACTCACCGGCGGCCAGCCGGCCGGCCAGTTCCTCGGGGTCGACCGGCCGGGGCATGGACAGGTCCACCGGCGCGGGGCCGGCGGCGTTGCCCGGCCCCATGTGGGCGTACCAGGCCGGGATCGCCGTGAGGCCGGCGATCAGCTGGTCGACGAAGGTCTGCTCGTCCTGGGTCAGCGCCGGGTTCACCCGCGCCTGCTCGCCGACGGTGGCGGAGTTCCCGCTGGTCGGGGTGGCCGCGCAGAACGAGCCGAACCCGTGGCTCGGGAACACCGGGGTGCCGGCGGGAAGCTCGTCGACCAGCCGGCGCACCGAGTGGTACTGGGCGTGGGTGAGCTCGTCGGTGTGCTCGGGGCCGACCAGGTCGGTGCGGCCGGTGGCGCCGTAGAGCATGGAGCCGCCGGTGAACACCGCCCGCACCTTCCCGTCGGCGTCGGCGAGGACATAGCTGACGTGGTGGTGGGTGTGCCCAGGGGTGTGCAGCACCCGCAGCCGCATCGGGCCGGCGGCGAGCACGTCGCCGTCGGCGACCGCAGTGCGCTCGTAGGCGACGGTGTCCCCGGCCGGGACGGCGTAGTCGGCGCCGACGGTGCGGGCCAGCTCCAGCCCACCCGACCAGTAGTCATTGTGGAGATGGCTTTCAGCCACGAGCGCGATGCGGACGTTCCGCTTCTCGGCCAGTGCCAGTACCCGGTCGATGTCGCGCTGTGGGTCGATGACCACGCCGACACCGCCGGCGCTGACCAGATAACTGCGGTCGCCGAGGCCGGTGGTCTCGATGATGTCGATCTGCACGTGAAGGCTCCTCTGTACGGTACGGGGCAGGGGTACCCGTGAAGGAAACGGACGTCGGTCAGGCGGTCGGGCGGCCCTCGGCGGTCCAGGCGGTCATGCCGCCGGCGAGGTTGGCCACGTCGTAGCCCTGCTGGGCGAGGAACTGCGCGGCCCGGGAGCTGCGCCCGCCGCTACGGCAGACGGTGATCACCGGGCGGCCGCGGTCGAGCTCGAAGGCGCGGGCGGGCAGCTGTCCCAGTGGGATGTGGGTGCTGCCGGCGATGCGGCCCTCGGCGAGCTCGGCGGCCTCGCGGACGTCGAGCAGGACGGCCTCGGTGCGGTCGGCGGCCTGGGCGGGGGTCAGCTGGGGGATCTGCGGGTTCACGGCTGCTCCGGAGTCGATGGTCAGGCGAGGGTCAGGAAGAGGCGCTCGAGCTCGCGCAGGTCGACCTCGCGGGTCTCGCCGTCCTCGTTGGTCGAGCAGTAGCGCATCCCGGTGGAGACGACGGCGAAGCCGGCCTTGCTCAGCGCCTTGGATGCTGCGGCCAGCTGGGTGACCACGGCCGAGCAGTCCCGGCCGTCCTCGATCATGCGGACGATGCCGCCGATCTGACCCTCGATGCGCTTGAGGCGCTTGACGACGTCGGCGAGCTCGCCCTTGGGGATGTCCACGTCGTCCATCATGGATACCCCTGGGGGTATTGGCAAGGCGGTGGTCGGTGATGGTCGGCACAGCCGGCAGACGGGCGCGGTACACGGGCAAGAACCCCGGTGCCGGCGTTCTGCGCCGCCGGTCACCCGTGCGCGCCACGGCCGAACCACGTCCAGCAGGAGAACGGCATCTGCATCGTCTGCGCCGGGCTGGACGCGGCCACCGCGGACACGGCGTTCCGGGCCACGGTTGCGGCCGCCGGCGGCCGGCCGCAGCCGGGCGCGCCGTATGTCGACGCGCGCACGAAGGTGGCGCTGACCTGCTTCGCCGGGCACCGCTGCGAGACCGCGCCGGCGTACCCGAGGAGCGGCAGCCGGCTGTGCAACCGGTGCAGCGTCGAGTTCGACGGGGTGTACCTGCTGTGGCATCCCGCCACGAAGCGATCAAGGTCGGCATCCCCTCCGCCGACAGCCGCGTCCGCACGCACCTCGCGAACGGCTATCGGCCGGCCACCCAGTGGACCGGGCTGGACCACGACATCGTCGTCACCACCGAGCGGGAGGTGCTCACCGCGTGGCGGGCCGCCGGGATCGCGCCGGTGCACACGGCCCCGCGTGACGGGTGGACCGGGACCGCACCGGCCGAGCACCCCGGCTGACCACCCGGCTGCGGCTGGTCGAGCTCCTCGGCGCACCCGATGCTGCCGGGGACGCCGGATCAGGTGGCGGAGCTGGCGACCGCCCGCAGCGCGTTCTGCAGCCGGGCCTTGGCGTCGGCGGCGATCGGCTCGAGCTCCGGCCGGCCGGGCACGGTGACCATCAACTCCGGGTTGAGCGCAGACACCAGCACTCGCCCGTCCTGGTCGGTGCGGACCACGACGTTGCACGGGAGCAGCAGCCCGAGATCGGGCTCGATCGCCAGGCCCTGCCGGGCCAGCGGGGCGTTGCAGGCGCCGAGGATGATCTGCGGCGGCACGTCCACGTCCAGCTTGGCCTTCAAGGTCGCGGCCACGTCGATCTCGGTGAGGATGCCGAAGCCCTGCTCGGCCAGCGCCGCGCGGGTGCGCGCCGCTGCCTCCTCCAGCGGGAGGTCGACGTGCACGCTCATGCCGAAGTCGGCCATGACGGGCGCTCCTTCCGGTTCTCGCGGACGTGGGCTGCCGTGCAGCAGGTCGGGGCGGCCGTACCCCCCGCGCAGCTGGCCAGTCGCCCGCGGCGCCGTGGGTCACTCGCGCCCGTACAGCCCCACGGCGTGTGGGCCCGGGCGCGCTGCCCGGAGTACGGGGGACCGCTGCCTGCGCCGCGGAGAGCCCTCCGTCGACCCGTCGCGCTCATGCACGCGCGCCACGGCGAGCGAACCCACGTGACGCCCCACGAGGCATGCCCGGGGCTCGAAGGGCGCAGTCGTGTGAGAACTCGGCGGTCAGCGGTGAGAACTCGGCCGAACCTCATCCCGCGGTGCTGGTCGGAGCAACGGTCAGCACCCCACTGTCGTGAGCGGGACACGACCCGCGCAGTGTGCGTTCGAGTCCCACCGGGGGCACCTCAGGAGGACTTCGGGGACGGGCCATACGGTGACACGGTGAGCGAGCCCGAGCCGACGCCGTCCGCCCCGCACATGACCCCGGAGCAGTTCCGCCGGCACGGCCACGAGGTCGTCGACTGGATCGCCGACTACTGGACGCGGATCGGCTCGCTGCCCGTCCGCTCCCCCGTCGCCCCCGGCGACGTGCGCGCGGCGCTGCCGTCCGCCCCACCGGAGGACGGCGAGCCGTTCACGGCCATCCTCGCCGACCTCGACCGCGTCGTCGTCCCCGGGCTGACCCACTGGCAGCACCCCGGCTTCCTGGGCTACTTCCCGGCGAACACCTCCGGGCCCTCGGTGCTCGGCGACCTGGTCTCGGCCGGCCTCGGCGTGCAGGGCATGTCGTGGGTGACCAGCCCGGCGGCCACCGAGCTCGAGCAGCACGTCCTCGACTGGTTCGGCGACCTGCTCGGCCTGCCGGAGACCTTCCTGTCGACCGGTACCGGCGGCGGCGTCGTGCAGGACTCCAGCTCCGGAGCCAACCTCGTCGCGCTCCTGGCGGCCCTGCACCGCGCCAGTGGCGGGGAGACCGTCCGCCACGGCGTCCGGCCCGACGAGTACACCGTCTACGTCTCCGCGGAGACGCACTCCTCGATGGAGAAGGCCGTGCGGATCGCCGGCCTGGGCAGCGACGCCGTCCGGATCGTCGAGGTCGACGGCGACCTGGCCATGCGCCCGCAGTCGCTCGGAGCCCGGCTCGAACGGGACGTCGCCCGCGGGTACCGGCCGGTGCTGGTCTGCGCCACTGTCGGGACGACGTCGACGACGGCCGTGGACCCGCTCGCCGAGCTCGGCCCCATCTGCCGCGACGCCGGCGTCTGGCTGCACGTGGACGCCGCCTACGCAGGGGTGAGCGCCGTCGTCCCCGAGCTGCGGGGCCTGCAGGCCGGCGTCGAGTGGGCCGACAGCTACACCACCGACGCGCACAAGTGGCTGCTCACCGGCTTCGACGCGACGTTGTTCTGGGTGGCCGACCGGGCCGCGCTCACCGGCGCATTGGCGATCCTGCCGGAGTACCTGCGCAACGCGGCCACCGACGCCGGCGCCGTCGTCGACTACCGCGACTGGCAGATCGAGCTCGGCCGCCGCTTCCGCGCCCTCAAGCTGTGGTTCGTGCTGCGCTGGTACGGCGCCGAGGGCCTGCGGGCCCACATCCGGTCCGGGGTGGGCCTGGCGCGGGAGCTGGCCGGCTGGGCCGACGCCGACGACCGCTTCGACGTCGTCGTCCCGCACCCGCTGTCGCTGGTGTGCCTGCGCCCGCGCTGGCCCGAGGGGGTGGACGCCGACGTCGCCACCATGACGCTGCTCGAGCGGCTCAACGACGGCGGCGAGGTCTTCCTGACCCACACCACGGTCCGCGGCCAGGTGGTGCTGCGGGTGGCGATCGGCGCACCGACGACGACGCGGGCGCACGTGGAGCGGGCCTGGGCGCTGCTGTGCGGGGGCCACGACTGGCTGGCCGCCGACTTCGCCGAGTCCGCCGCGGAGCGCGCGCGGGAGCAGACCGAGCGCCGCGCCGCCGCCGAGCGCGCCCGGGAGGACGCCGCGCGGGAGGAGGCCGCCCGCGCGGCGGCCCTGCAGCCGGTCGACACGCCGGCCGCCCAGGACGAGACGGCGGCCCAGGCGCACGCGCAGGAGGACCTGCCGCCGCCGGAGACCGCCCCGCGGGCCGAGGCCGACCACCCGGAGGCCGACGCGGCCCCTCTGTAGGCTCCCGCCGCGAGCGTGCGAGCGGGTGGGGGCAGAGGGGTCCTTCTTCAGCTCTGCAGCGACCGGATGAGGCCCTGCTGGGTGACCGTGGCCACGTGCGTGCCGTCGGCCGCCCAGATCTGGCCGAAGCACAGCGCCCGGCCGCCGGAGGCCGCGGGGCTGTCGGTCTCGTACAGGAACCACTCGTCGGCGCGCACCGGCGCGTGGAACCACACCGCGTGGTCCAGGCTGGCGCCGACGTACTCCCCGCCCCAGCCGCCGCCCGTGCGGGCCAGCCCGGCCGAGATCAGGGTCAGGTCGCTGACGAAGGTGAGCGCCGAGCGGTGCACGCGGTCGTCCCCGGGCAGCCGGCCGGCGACCCGCATCCACACGCAGGTGCGGGTGTCCGGCGGCGACTTCGGCGCCCGGTCGAAGGGGTCCTCGAGCAGCCGCTGCTCCACCGCCCGGCTGATGGCCAGCGCGGCCGCGGCGCGCTCGCCGTACGGCGCGACCACCTCGGACAGGCTGGGCAGGGTCTCCGGGGCGGGCACCTCGGGCATCGGGAGCGCGTGCTCGACGACGGGGGTCTCCGGCACCGAGGCGTCGGCGGTCAGCGCGAAGATCGCGACGTCCTCCCCCCGGCGCCGCTGACAGGCGATGACCCGCCGCGTGCTGAACGTGCGCCCGTCCCGGATCCGCTCGACGGCGTAGCGGATCTCCTCGTGCGGGTCACCGGGCCGCAGGAAGTACGAGTGCAGCGAGTGCACGGCGCGCTCGCCCGGCAGCGTCCGCGAGGCGGCCATGAGGGCCTGCCCGGCCACCTGTCCGCCGAAGATGCGCTGCAGCGGCGTCCGCGGCGTCTGGCCGACGTACAGGTCGGTGTCGCGCTCCTCGAGGTCGAGGACGGCCATCAGCGAGGCGGCCTGGCTGCCGCCGTCCACCTGGGTCACGAGTCGGTACCCACCTCGTGGACCCGGATGAGGTTGGTCGACCCGGGGGTGTTCGGGGGGCTGCCGGCCACGACGACGACCCGGTCGCCCTCCTTGAGCCGGCCGATGGACAGCAGCGAGAAGTCGACCTGCCGGACCATGTCGTCGGTGTGCTGCACCTCGGGGACCAGGAAGGTCTCCACGCCCCAGGACAGCGCCAGCTGGCTGCGCACCCGCCCGTCGACGGTGAAGGCGAGCAGCGGCATCCGGGGGTGCAGCGCGGCCAGCCGCCGGGCGCTGCCGCCGGTCTGGGTGAAGGTGGCCAGGGCCTTGACGTCGAGGGATTCGGCGATGTCCCGGGCGGACCGGACGATGGCGCCGGACCGGGACCGCGAGCGCCGGACCAGCTCGGGGACGCGCACGGCGTCGCTCTCGACGGCGTCGATGATCCGCTCCATCGTCCGCACCGCGGCGATCGGGTAGCGCCCCACCGAGGTCTCCCCCGACAGCATCACCGCGTCCGCGCCGTCCAGGACGGCGTTGGCGACGTCGGAGGCCTCCGCGCGCGTGGGCCGGGAGTTGGTGATCATGGACTCGAGCATCTGCGTGGCCACGATCACCGGCTTGTTGCGCTCGCGGGCGGCCTGCACGGCCCGCTTCTGCACCAGCGGCACCTGCTCCAGCGCCAGCTCCACGCCCAGGTCGCCGCGGGCGACCATGACGCCGTCGAACGCCTCGACGATCTCCTCGAGGTTCTCCACCGCCTCGGGCTTCTCCAGCTTGGCGATCACGGGGACGGAGACGTCCTCCCGGCGCATGACGTCGCGCACCAGGTCCATGTCGCGCGGCGAGCGCACGAAGGACAGCGCGACGAAGTCGACCCCCATGTGCAGGGCGAAGCGGAGGTCCTCCTCGTCCTTGTCCGACATCGCCGGCACGCTCACCGCGACGCCGGGCAGCGACAGGCCCTTGTTGTTCGACACCTCGCCGCCCTCGACGACCAGGCACCACACGTCCGGGCCCTCGATCGCCACGACCGACAGCGCGAGCTTGCCGTCGTCGACCAGCAGCCGGTCGCCGACCTTGGCATCCGCGGCCAGGCCCTTGTAGGTGGTGGAGACCCGCTCAGCGGTGCCCTCGACGTCCTCGACGGTGATGCAGACCCGGCTGCCGGTCTCCCAGTCGACCGGGCCGTCGGTGAAGGTGCCGAGGCGGATCTTGGGGCCCTGCAGGTCGGCGAGGATGGCGACGGCGCGACCGGTGCGGTCGGAGGCCTCGCGGACCATGCGGTAGGCCCGCTCGTGGTCGGCGTGCGCGCCGTGGCTGAAGTTGAGCCGGGCGACGTCCATCCCCGACTCGACGAGGGCGGTGACCTGCTCCTGGGAACCGGTCGCCGGCCCGAGGGTGCAGACGATCTTGGCGCGTCGCGACATGGGTCAGACGCTAGTGGGGCAGCCCGGCGCGCGTGGGGAGGGTGCCCTGTGACGTCGGCCCCCACGCGACGAGGGCCGGGCCCCGCGGATGCGGGACCCGGCCCTCGGCGGCGAACCGGAACGGCCATCCTTCAGGGTCCCGCTGGCCCCGTCCCGGGTCCCGGCCTGAGCGTGCGAAGACTGGGGAGGACGGGGTCCTGCTACGAGGCGTGGGGGGAAGGGTGGTCCTTCTGTTACCGCAGCGCCACCGCGGTGGGGGTCACCGGGCGCGGCAGCGTCGTCGAGCCGGTCAGCCAGGCGTCGACGGCGCCGGCGGCGGCCCGGCCCTCGGCGATCGCCCACACGATGAGCGACTGCCCGCGGCCCATGTCACCGGCGACGAAGACACCGGGGACGGTGGACATGAACTCGACGTCGCGGGCGACGTTGCCCCGCTGGTCGAGCTCGACCCCGAGCCCCTCGACGAGGCCCTCGCGCTGGGCGCCGGTGAAGCCCATGGCGAGGAACACCAGGTCGGCGGGCAGCTCCCGCTCGGTGCCCTCGACCTTCTGGAACCGCCCGTCCACCCGCTCCACGTCGTGGATGAGCAGTGCGCGCAGGTTGCCCTCGTCGTCGCCGACGAAGCGCTCGGTGTTGACCGAGTAGAGCCGCTCCCCGCCCTCCTCGTGGGCGCTGGAGACACGCATGACCATCGGGTAGGTCGGCCACGGGTTGGTCTCGGTCCGGCGGTCCGGCGGCGCCGGCATGATCTCCAGCTGGGTCACCGAGAGCGCCCCCTGCCGGTGGGCGGTGCCCAGGCAGTCCGCGCCGGTGTCGCCGCCGCCGATGATCACGACGTGCTTGCCGTGGGCGTCGATCGGCGGCTCGTCGAGCTCGCCGAGCGCCTGCCGGTTGCCGAAGGGCAGGTACTCCATCGCCAGGTGGATGCCACGCAGCTCCCGGCCCGGCGCGGGGAGGTCCCGGCCCACGGTGGCGCCACCGGCCAGGACGACGGCGTCGAAGTCCGCGCGCAGCTGCTCGACGGTCGGGGCGCCGTCCCGGCCGCTGCCGACCTCGACCCCGGTGACGAACCGGGTGCCCTCGGCCCGCATCTGGTCCAGCCGCCGGTCGAGCACCGCCTTCTCCATCTTGAACTCGGGGATGCCGTAGCGCAGCAGCCCGCCGACGCGGTCGGCCCGCTCGAAGACCGTGACGTCGTGCCCGGCCCGGGTCAGCTGCTGGGCGGCGGCCAGCCCGGCGGGCCCGGAGCCGATGACGGCGACCTGCTTGCCGGTGTGCTCCTGCGGGGGGACCGGCTTCACCAGGTCGCGCTGGAACGCCTGGTCGATGATCTCCCACTCGATCTGCTTGATCGTGACCGGCGACTCCTGCAGGTTGAGCACGCAGGAGCCCTCGCACGGCGCGGGGCACAGCTTCCCCGTGAACTCCGGGAAGTTGTTGGTCGCGTGCAGCCGCTCGATCGCCTCGGTCCAGTCGTCACGGCGGGCGAGGTCGTTCCACTCCGGGATCAGGTTGCCCAGCGGACAGCCGTGGTGGCAGAACGGGATGCCGCAGTCCATGCACCGGGCGGCCTGCTGGCGCACCGCGGCGACCGGGAACACGGCGTCCTCCCCGTTCTGCCGGGAGAGGTAGACGTCCTTCCAGTCCAGGATCCGCACGTCGACGGGACGCCGCGGCGGCAGCGCCCGCTCGTGCTTGAGGAATCCGGTCGAGTCAGCCACGTGCGGCCTCCATCGTCTCGTCATGGAGCGAGCTGCAGGGTCGGGGGCGCGGCTCAGCCACGAGCCGCCTCCATCACCGCGCGGTCGACGTCCGTTCCGGCGGCCTCGGCGGCCCGCCGGGCCTCGAGCGCGCGCCGGTAGTCGCGCGGCATGATCACGCTGAACCGCTCGGACCAGCGGCCCCAGTCGGCCAGCAGCGCGGCGGCCACCGGCGACTCGGTGTCCGCGGCGTAGCGGACGAGCACGTCGCGCAGCCACTGCGCGGACTCCCCGTCCAGCGGCTCGACGTCCACCATCTCGGGATTGACCCGGTGCCGGGCCAGGTCGAGCACGTAGCCGATGCCGCCGGACATGCCGGCCGCGATGTTGCGGCCGGTCGGGCCGAGGATCACCGCAGCGCCGCCGGTCATGTACTCCAGCGCGTGGTCGCCCACCCCCTCGACGACGGCCAGCGCGCCGGAGTTGCGCACGCAGAACCGCTCGCCGACCCGGCCGCGCAGGAAGACCTCACCCGCGGTGGCGCCGTAGCCGATGACGTTGCCGGCGAGGACGTTGTCCTCGGCGGCGAAGCCGGCCTCGCGGGCCGGCCGGGCGACGATCCGCCCGCCGGACAGCCCCTTGCCGACGTAGTCGTTGGCGTCGCCGAACAGCCGCATCGTGATGCCCCGCGGCAGGAAGGCGCCGAAGGACTGGCCGGCCGACCCGGTGAAGGTCAGGTCGATCGTGCCGTCGGGCAGGCCCTCGCCGCCGAAGCGCCGGGTGACCATGGAGCCCAGCATCGTGCCGACGGTGCGGTTGACGTTGCGCACCGGGAGCTCGAGGCTGACCGGCCGCGCGTCGAGCAGCGCGCCCTCGCACAGCTGGATCAGGGTCTGGTCCAGGGCGACGTCCAGGCCGTGGTCCTGCTCGCGCACCTTGTGCCGGGCAGCACCCTCGGGCAGGGCCGGCACGGCCAGCATGCGGGACAGGTCCAGCCCGGCGGCCTTCCAGTGGTCGACCGCCTTGCGGGTGTCGAGCAGCTCGGCGTGGCCGATCGCCTCGTCCAGCGAACGGAAGCCCAGGTCGGCGAGGTACTGGCGCACCTGCTCGGCGAGGAACTCGAAGAACGTCTCGACGAACTCCGGGCGCCCGGTGAACCGCTTGCGCAGCTCGGGGTTCTGCGTCGCGACGCCGACGGGGCAGGTGTCGAGGTGGCAGACGCGCATCATCACGCAGCCGGAGACGACCAGCGGAGCGGTGGCGAAGCCGTACTCCTCGGCGCCCAGCAGCGCGGCGATGACCACGTCCCGGCCGGTCTTCATCTGCCCGTCGGCCTGGACGACGATGCGGTCGCGCAGGCCGTTGGCCAGCAGCGTCTGCTGCGTCTCGGCCAGGCCCAGCTCCCACGGCGACCCGGCGTGCTTGAGCGAGGTCAGGGGTGCGGCGCCCGTTCCGCCGTCGTGCCCGGAGATGAGGACGACGTCGGCGTGCGCCTTGCTCACCCCGGCCGCGACAGTCCCGACGCCGACCTCGCTGACCAGCTTGACGTGGACCCTTGCTGCGTCGTTGGCGTTCTTCAGGTCGTGGATCAGCTGCTTGAGGTCCTCGATCGAGTAGATGTCGTGGTGCGGCGGCGGGCTGATCAGGCCGACACCCGGCGTGGAGTGCCGGGTGCGCGCCACCCACGGGTACACCTTGGCGCCGGGCAGCTGGCCGCCCTCGCCGGGCTTGGCGCCCTGCGCCATCTTGATCTGGATGTCGTCGGCGTTGACCAGGTACTCGCTGGTGACGCCGAACCGGCCGCTGGCCACCTGCTTGATGGCCGAGCGGCGCAGGTCGCCGTTCGGGTCGGGCCGGAACCGGTCGGGGTCCTCGCCGCCCTCACCGGTGTTCGACTTGCCGCCCAGCCGGTTCATGGCGATCGCCAGGGTCTCGTGCGCCTCCTGCGAGATGGAGCCGTAGCTCATCGCGCCGGTCTGGAAGCGCTTGACGATCTCGGCGGCCGGCTCGACCTCCTCCAGCGGCACGGGCGGGCGGACGCCGGTGCGCAGGGTGAACAGGCCGCGCAGGGTGGCGGCCTCCTCCGACAGCTGGTCGACGGTCTGCGTGTACCGCTCGAACACCTCGAACTGCCGCGAGCGGGTGGCGTGCTGCAGCAGGAACACCGTCTCGGGGTTGAACAGGTGCACCTCGCCCTCGCGGCGCCACTGGTACTCCCCGCCGGTCTCCAGCCGCCGGTGCGCGCGCTCGGTCGGGTTCTCCGGGTACGCGCGGCGGTGGCGCATGGCCACCTCCTCGGCCAGGACGTCGATGCCCACGCCGCCCAGCGGGCAGGAGGTGCCGGTGAAGTACTCGTCGACGAGCTCCTGGGAGAGGCCGACCGCCTCGAAGATCTGCGCCATCGTGTACGAGCCGACGGTGCTGATGCCCATCTTGCTCATGACCTTCAGGACGCCCTTGCCCAGCGCCTTGACCACGTTGCGGACCGCCTGGGCCGGCTGGATGCCGGTCAGGTTGCCGTCCCGGATCAGGTCCTCGATCGACTCGAAGGCCAGGTACGGGTTGACCGCGGCGGCGCCGTAGCCGAGCAGCAGCGCGACGTGGTGCACCTCGCGGCAGTCGCCGGACTCGACGACCAGCCCGACCTCCATGCGGGTCTTCTGCCGCACGAGGTGGTGGTGGACGGCGGCGGTCATCAGCAGCGACGGGATCGGGGCGCGCTGCTCGTCGCAGTCCCGGTCGGAGAGCACGATGATCCGGGCGCCCGCGGCGATGGCCTTGCTGACCTTGGTGCGCAGCTGCTCGACCGCCTGCGCCAGCGCCGTCCCGCCGCCGTTGACGTCGTAGTGGCCGGTGATCCGGACGGCGGCGTACCCGGGCAGGTCGCCGTCGTCGTCGATGTGCAGGATCTTGGCCAGCTCGTCGTTGTCGATGACCGGGTACGGCAGGAACAGCTGACGGCAGGACGCCGGGGTCGCGCGGAGCAGGTTCTGCTCGGGGCCGAAGGTGCGGCCCAGGCTGGTCACCAGCTCCTCGCGGATGGCATCCAGCGGCGGGTTGGTCACCTGGGCGAAGAGCTGCCCGAAGTAGTCGTAGAGCAACCTGGAGCGGTCCGACAGCGCGGCGACCGGGGTGTCGGTGCCCATGGAGCCGATCGGCTCGGCGCCGGAGGACGCCATCGGGGTGAGCAGGACGCGCAGGTCCTCCTCGGTGTACCCGAACAGCTGCTGCCGGCGGACGACGGACTCGTGGCTGGGCCGGGCGCGGCGGCGCTCGGGCAGCTGCGGGAGGTGCACCAGGCCGGCGTGCAGCCAGTCCTCGTAGGGGTGCTCCCCCGCCAGGGCGCCCTTGACCTGCTCGTCGGAGACGATCTTCCCGGCCGCGGTGTCGACCAGGAACATCCGGCCCGGCTGCAGCCGGCCCTTGGCGACGACCTCGGAGTCGGGGATCTCCAGGACGCCGACCTCGCTGGCCAGCACGACCAGGTCGTCCTCGGTGTGCCACCAGCGACCCGGGCGCAGCCCGTTGCGGTCGAGGACGGCGCCGATCAGCGTGCCGTCGGTGAACGCGACCGCGGCCGGCCCGTCCCACGGCTCCATGATCGAGGCGTGGAACCGGTAGAAGGCCCGGCGGGCCGGGTCCATCTCGTCGTGGTTCTCCCACGCCTCCGGGATCATCATGAGCACCGCGTGCGGCAGCGAGCGGCCGGACAGGTGCAGCAGCTCGAGCACCTCGTCGAAGGTGGCCGAGTCGCTGAAGTCGCTCGCGGTGACCGGGAAGATCCGCTCGAGGCCGAGCTCGGACGCGGGGCCGGCCGGTCCGTCGAACAGCGCCGTCTCCAGCTTCGCCTCGCGGGCGCGCATCCGGTTCCGGTTGCCCTTGATGGTGTTGATCTCGCCGTTGTGCGCGATCACCCGGAACGGGTGGGCCAGCGGCCAGCTCGGGAAGGTGTTGGTCGAGAACCGGCTGTGCACCAGGGCGATCGCCGAGGCGTAGCGCTCGTCGCGCAGGTCGGGGAAGAACGCGGGCAGCTGGTCGGTGGTCAGCATGCCCTTGTAGGTGATGGTGCGGCTCGACAGCGAGGTGATGTAGAGGGAGCTGCCGGCCTCGGAGGCGGCCCGCTCGGCCCGCTTGCGCAGCACGAAGGCGCGCCGCTCCAGCCGGGTCACGCCGTTGACGGCCTGGGCGCCGCCGAACGCGGTCGCGTCGGCGCGGGCACCGATGGTCTCGGCCACGAACAGCTGGGCGAAGTGCGGCATGACCGCGCGGGCGGTGGGGCCGACGTCGGCGCCGTCCGGGTCGACCGGCAGCTCGCGCCAGCCGAGGACGGTCAGGCCCTCCTCGGCGGCCAGGCGGGCGACGTCCTCCGCCCGCGCGGCCCGCTCGGCGTCGTCCACGGGCAGGAAGGCGATGCCGACGGCGTACTCGCCCACCGGGGGCAGGTCGAAGTCCACCTCGGCGCGCAGCAGCGCGTCGGGGACCTGGGTGAGGATGCCGGCGCCGTCCCCCGAGTTCGGCTCGGAACCGGCGGCGCCGCGGTGGTCCAGGTTGTGCAGGGCGGTGAGCCCGGCGGCCACGATCTTCCGGCTGGCGCGACCCCGCACGTCGGCGACGAAGGCGACGCCGCAGGCGTCCTTGTCGTTGGCCGGGTCGTACAGGCCGGACGCGGCCGGGACGGCCGAGAACGGCACAGCCGGGCCGGCCGGGAACGGCACGGCGGGAACCGCGGTGGACGGCACGGCGGTGCCGTCGGAGCCGGGGCGGGTCGCGGCGGGGGCGGTGGACTCGGGCATGTCACTCCCGTCGTCGGCACGCCGCCCGGGCGCCGTCGGCGGTGACGGGAGCGGGGCGGGGGCGCTGGGCCCGGCCGGTGGTCAGAGGGCAGAGGAGCGGAGCACTGCGGGAGGCCGGCCGGCGGACGGTCGGGGGGACCGTGCACCCGGCTGGGCGAGCACCGGGGGGTGGTGCCCCGGTGCTGTCGTCCGCGGGGCGGCGCTGGCCCGGTTCCGACGCGTGCGACCCCGCCAGGATCACCGTGGGGTCTCGGCAGAAGGGTACACAGGCGCACCACCGATCTCGTACGCCTGGAGCCGCGGGGACGGCGCGTCGCCCTCAGGACCCGGGGTGTCGCGGACTCCCGTCCTCACCAGCGTCTTCGCCTTCCCGGGGCTCTCCAGCGCCCGGGGCGACGGCGGGAGCGGCGTCGGCTCGGCCGCCGCGGGTCCCGGTGTCGGCGTCGTCACGGCCCCGCGCGACCACCTCGCGGGGCCGGCCGCGCTGCCAGACCAGGTAGGCCACCGCGAGCAGGCCGACGACCACCGAGGTGTAGACGTTGATCCGGATGCCGGCGACGGTCTCCGCGGGGTCGCTGCGCAGCAGCTCGATCCACAGCCGGCCGGTGCAGTAGAGCGCGACGTAGAGCGCGAAGGCGCGCCCGTGGCTGAGCCGGAAGCGCCGGTCGACCCAGATCACGACGAGTGCGGCGGCCAGGTTCCACAGCAGCTCGTAGAGGAACGTCGGGTGGAAGGTGCCGAGCACGAGCGGCTGGCCGTCGGGGCCGATCACCGCCTGGGTGCCGGTCCAGTCGTAGATCGTCAGCGCCCAGGGCAGGTCGGTGGGGCGGCCGTAGAGCTCGTTGTTGAACCAGTTGCCCAGCCGGCCGATGGCCTGCGCGACGAGCAGCCCCGGGGCCAGCGCGTCGGCGAAGGCCGGCAGCGGGATGCCCCGGCGGCGGCAGGCGATCCACGCGCCGACCCCGCCCAGGGCGATCGCGCCCCAGATGCCGAGGCCGCCCTCCCAGATGGCGAAGGCCCGCAGCGGGTCGCCGCCGTCGCCGAAGTACGGACGGGGGCTGCTGAGGACGTGGTAGAGCCGGCCACCGATGATCCCGAACGGCACGGCCCACACGGCGATGTCGAGGACCTCGCCGGGCGCTCCGCCCCGGGCCACCCAGCGGCGCTCGGTGATCAGGACCGCCGCGACGATCCCGGCGATGATGCACAGCGCGTAGGCGCGGATGGGCAGCGGGCCCAGCTCCCAGACGCCCTGCGTCGGGCTCGGGATCGCGGCGAGGTTCATGCCGGCGTTCCTGCCCGGCGCACGCCCTCGGCCAGTTCGGCCGAGAGCGCGCGGACCCCCTCGGCGCCGCGCCCGTCGAGCATCTCCCGGACGTAGGCCGAGCCCACGATCACCCCGTCGGCGAAGCGGGCCACCTCTGCTGCCTGGTCGCCGTTGGAGACGCCCAGCCCCACGCAGATCGGCAGGTCGCCTGCCACCAGCCGGGTGCGCGCGACCAGCTCGCCGGCGGTGCTGCTGACCGTGGTCCGCGTGCCCGTGACCCCCATGGTCGAGGCGGCGTAGACGAATCCGCGGGACGCCGCGACGGTGGCCGCGAGCCGTGCGTCGGTCGACGACGGGGCGACCAGGAAGACCCGGTCGAGCCCGGTGCGGTCGGTCGCGGCGATCCAGGGCCCGGCCTCGTCCGGGATCAGATCAGGGGTGATGGCTCCGGCTCCCCCGGCGGCGGCCAGGTCGTCGGCGAAGCGGTCCACTCCGTAGCGCTCGACCGGGTTCCAGTAGCTCATCACCACCGGCACCCCTCCGGCGGCCGCGACCGCACGGACGGCCGGCAGCACGTCGGGCAGCCCGACGCCCGCCCGGACGGCGACGTCCATGGCCTCCTGGATGACCGGACCTTCCATGCCGGGGTCCGAGTAGGGCACTCCGACCTCGAGGGCGTCCGCGCCGCCTTCGACGGCGGCGACCATCGCCTCGACGGAGGTGTCGACATCGGGATAGCCCACCGGCAGGTAAGCGATGAGCGCGGCCCGGCCCTCCGCCCGCGCCGCGGCGATGCGATCGGCGAGCATGCTCACGCCGACTCCCCCGCGTCCTGCCCGGCGACCGCGTCGCCGGAGGTGACCGCGCCCTCGAGGGGCTGCTGGTCGGTGTCCATGCCGGCGCCGGGCTCGACGTGCTCGCGGTCGCCGAGGCCGAACCAGCGCGACGCCGTCTCGACGTCCTTGTCGCCGCGGCCGGAGAGGTTGACCAGCAGCAGTGCCTCCGGCCCCAGCTCGCGGCCCATCACCAGCGCCCCGGCCAGGGCGTGCGCCGACTCGATCGCCGGGATGATGCCCTCGGTGCGGCACAGCAGCGCGAAGGCCTCCATGGCCTCGGCGTCGGTGACCGCCCGGTACTCCGCCCGGCCGATGTCGTGCAGGTGGGAGTGCTCGGGCCCCACGCCCGGGTAGTCCAGCCCGGCGCTGATCGAGTGCGACTCGATGGTCTGGCCGTTCTCGTCCTGCAGGAGGTACGAGCGGGCGCCGTGCAGCACCCCCGGCGTCCCGCCGGTGATGGTGGCCGCGTGCCGGCCGGTGCCCACGCCGTCCCCGCCGGCCTCCAGGCCGACCAGGCGGACGCCGTCGTCGGGGACGAAGGCGGTGAAGATGCCGATGGCGTTGGAGCCGCCGCCCACGCAGGCCAGGACGGCGTCGGGCAGCCGGCCCAGCCGCTCGAGCACCTGGGCGCGCGCCTCGTCGCCGATGACCCGCTGGAAGTCGCGGACCATCTCCGGGAACGGGTGCGGGCCGGCGACGGTGCCGAAGACGTAGTTCGTCGTCTCGACGTTGGTGACCCAGTCGCGGAAGGCCTCGTTGATGGCGTCCTTGAGGGTGCGCGAGCCGGTGGTGACCGGGACGACCTCGGCGCCGAGCAACCGCATCCGGGCGACGTTGAGCGCCTGGCGGCGGGTGTCCTCCTCGCCCATGTAGATGGTGCAGGACAGCCCCATGAGCGCGGCCGCGGTGGCGGTCGCGACGCCGTGCTGCCCGGCGCCGGTCTCGGCGATGACCCGCTGCTTGCCGATCCGCCTGGTGAGCAAGGCCTGGCCCAGCACGTTGTTGATCTTGTGCGATCCGGTGTGGTTGAGGTCCTCGCGCTTGAGCCAGATGCGCGCCCCGCCGGCGTGCTCGGCGAACCTCGGCACCTCGGTGATCGGGCTGGGCCGGCCGGTGTAGTCGCGCTGCAGCGCGGCGAACTCCTCGATGAAGGCCGGGTCGACGCGCATCGCGCGGTAGGCCTCGGTGAGCTCGTCGAGGGCGGCGATCAGCGCCTCCGGCACGAACCGCCCACCGAAGACCCCGAAGTGGCCGGTGGCGTCGGGCCAGCCCGGCTGCGCCGGCTCGAGTCGCGTTTCCGGCGGGGAGACGGCGCTCGTGGTCATGGCCCCAGTGTCCCGCGTCCGGGCGCCGGGGTGGTGGGGTGGGTCGGCAACACGCTGGTGGGGTGGGTCGGCAACACGCTGGTGGGGTGGGTCGGCAACACGCTGGTGGAGTGCTCAGCGCACCGGCGGTCGGGCTCCGGCCGCTGTCGCGCCGCTGCCCCCGCACTCGCACCGGTGCAGCAGCGCCGACGCGCAGGCAACCGCGCGGGAGTCGCTCGGTCCGAGCCGGGCGACGCCGGCTGAGGCGGACCGCTCAGCGAGGGGTGCGCGGAGTGGCCGGGTGCGCGCCGGCGGTGACCAGGTCGGCGACCGCCTGGCGGGCGTCGCCGGCGGTGACCAGGCCCTCGCCGACGAGCACGGCGTCGGCGCCGGCCGCCGCGTAGGAGATGAGGTCGTGCGGCCCGCGGACGCCGGACTCGGCGACCTTGACGACCTCCGACGGCAGCCCGGGGGCGATCCGCTCGAAGGTGGAGCGGTCGACCTGCAGCGTGGTGAGGTCGCGGGCGTTGACGCCGATCACCGCGGCGCCGGCGGACAGCGCGCGGTCGGCCTCGGCCTCGGTGTGCACCTCGACCAGCGCGGTCATGCCCAGCGACTCGACCCGCTCCAGCAGACCGAGCAGCGCGTTCTGCTCCAGTGCGGCCACGATCAGCAGGACGACGTCCGCCCCGTGGGCGCGCGCCTCGTGCACCTGGTAGCTGGTGACGACGAAGTCCTTGCACAGCACCGGGACGTCGACGGCCGCGCGGACGGCGGCGAGGTCGGCCTGGCCGCCGCCGAAGCGGCGCCGCTCGGTGAGCACGCTGATCACCCGCGCGCCGCCGTCGGCGTACTGCCGGGCCAGCACCGCGGGGTCGGGGATGTCGGCGAGCGCGCCCTTGGAGGGGCTCTGCCGCTTCACCTCGGCGATGACGCCGACACCGGGCGCACGCAGCGCGGCGAGGGCGTCGAGGGGCGGGCGGGCGTCCCGGGCGGCGGCCTTGACCTCCGCCAGCGGGGTGGTCGCCTCACGGGCCGCC
Organism: Geodermatophilus obscurus; assembly: GCF_900143215.1. Lineage (GTDB taxonomy): Bacteria > Actinomycetota > Actinomycetes > Mycobacteriales > Geodermatophilaceae > Geodermatophilus > Geodermatophilus obscurus_A. Next base: position 160,447 of record NZ_FRDM01000008.1, read on the forward strand.
AGCTCCTCACGGACGCCGGCGACGATCTCGTCGAGCACGGACACGAGTCCTCCCCGCTGCTGCTCGTCAACCGCCCACCGGGCCAGGAGAACCACCCACCGGGCGCGGCCCGGGCCGGGCCTCGATCCGTGGAGCCACTCTAGAGGCGGCGGACCCGCCGACTGCCCGCGGGGGCGGCCGGACACCCCGGACGGGGGTGTGGACCGGGCGGTCCGGGGTACTCAGCGCTGTTCGCCGGGCTCCTCCGTGGGGTCCTCCCCCCGGTCGAGCGCCCGCCAGGCGTCCAGCGCGCGGTCCTCGTCGGTCTGCCGGCGGACGGGTGTCGCGACCGCGGCGGCGGCGCGCTCGTAGCGGCGTCCCATGCCCGGCCAGCTCGAGCCGCGCAGCACGGTCAGCAGGCCGGCCGCCACCGCCAGCAGCCCGGCGACCAGGACGAGCACCGGCCAGGCGGCGGACACCTCGGCCGTGAGCGTGCTCCCCGGCGTCCCGCTGGTCACCACCCCGGTCGCCGTGACGTCCAGGTCGGTGAGCAGCGTGCGCAGGCCCGACCAGCCGAGCGCTCCCCCGGCGACCGCGGCCAGCAACCCGACCAGGACGCGGCCGGCACCGTGGACGGCGACCAGCGCCACCGCGGCCGCCAGCAGCACCAGCCCGCCGGCCGGGACCAGCGGTGCGAGCTCCGCACCGGCCAGCTGTTCGGTGACCGGTGGCAGCGGCTCGGGTCGTTCGACGGTCGCGGTCACCCAGATCTGGCCGCCGGCGGACAGCGCCAGGCCCCCGGCCGCGGCGAGCCCGACGACGGCCGCGGCCATCTCGCGGCGGTCGCTCACGGTAGCTCCCGCATCCCCTCCGCCGTCGCGATCGCCGACAGCACCGCCCGGGCCTTGTGCCGGGTCTCGGCCTCCTCGGTGGCGGGGTCGCTGTCGGCGACGATCCCCGCGCCGGCCTGCACGTAGGCCCGCCCCTGGTGCAGCACCGCCGTCCGGATCGCGATCGCCATGTCCAGGTCGCCGCCGGCGTCGAGGTAGCCGACGGTGCCGGCGTACAGCGCCCGCCGGGTGGGCTCCAACGATTCGATGATCTCCATCGCGCGCGGCTTGGGCGCCCCGGAGACGGTCCCGGCGGGGAAGGTCGCGTCGAAGACGTCCAGGGCGTCCCACTGCGGGGCGACCTCGCCGGCCACGGTCGACACCAGGTGCATGACGTGGCTGTAGTGCTCGACGCGCATGAAGTCGGGCACCTCGACCGAGCCCGGCACGCAGACCCGCCCCAGGTCGTTGCGGGCCAGGTCGACGAGCATCACGTGCTCGGCGCGCTCCTTGGGGTCGGCGAGCAGGCCCTCGGCCAGCCGCACGTCCTCCTCCGGGGTCGCGCCGCGCGGCCGGGTGCCGGCCGGCGGGTGCACGACGGCCGAGCTGCCGGTCACCGTGACCAGCGCCTCCGGCGAGGAGCCGACGACGTCGAACGGCGACTCCCTACCGGCGAAGCGCAGCAGGTACATGTAGGGCGAGGGGTTGGTCGCCCGCAGCACCCGGTAGAGGTCCAGCGCCTCGACCTCGGTGGGCACCTCGAAGCGCTGCGAGAGCACCACCTGGAAGGCGTCGCCGGCCCGGATGTGCTCGCGCACCCGCTCCACGCCGTCCGCGAAGACGCCCGGCGCCATGTTGCTCCGCACCGGCGGCGGCGCGGCGGTCGCGAAGGTGGCCACCCCGGGGGGCGCGGCCTTGGCCAGGTCGGCGGCCATCGCGTCGAGCCGGGTCACCGCGTCGTCGTAGCCCTCGGCCCCGCACACCGCGTTGGCGATGAGCAGCACCGTGCCGTCGTGGTGGTCGAGCACCGCGAGGTCGGTGACCAGCATGAGCGCGAGCTCGGGCATGCCGAGGTCGTCGGCGGCGGTGACCGGCAGCCGCTCCAGCCGCCGGACGACGTCGTAGCCGAGGTAGCCGACCAGGCCGCCGGTCAGCCGGGGCAGGTCGGCGGTGCGCGGCGAGCGCAGCCGGCGGGCCAGCGTGCGGACGGCGGCCAGCGGATCCCCGGGCAGGTCGTCGGTGAGGCCGGGCAGCTCCTCCCCCAGCCACAGCGCGGCGCCGTCCCGCTCGGTGAGCACCCCGGCACTGCGGACGCCGACGAAGCTGTACCGGCTCCACTGCTTGCCCTGCTCGGCGGACTCCAGCAGCACCGTGCCCGGCCGGTTGCCGGCGAGCTTGCGGTAGATGCCGACCGCGGTCTCGCCGTCGGCCAGCAGCCGCCGGGTGACCGGGACCATCGGCTGGTCGAGGGCCGAGAACTCCTCCGGCGACGGGGTGGTCTCACCGAGCCGCACGAGTGACCTCCAGCTCGCGGTGGAAGCAGGAGCGCTCGCCGGTGTGGCAGGCCGGCCCCTCCTGGTCGACGAGCACCAGCAGCGCGTCGCCGTCGCAGTCCAGGCGGACGTCGCGGACCCACTGGCGGTGCCCGGAGGTCTCCCCCTTCACCCAGTACTCGCGCCGGCTGCGCGACCAGTAGGTGGCCCGGCCGGTGGTGAGGGTACGGCGCAGCGCCTCGTCGTCCATCCAGGCGACCATGAGCACCTCACCGGTGTCGTGCTGCTGGACGACGGCGGCGACCAGCCCGGCGGGGTCACGGCGCAGGAGTGCGGCGACCGCGGGGTCCAGGGCGGACTCGGCGGCGGGGACGGCGGACACGGTCCGATCGTCCCACCCGCGGCCGACCGGCCGGGTCACCGGTGCGGCGTCGTCCTCCCGTCGGGGCGGCCCGCGAACCACGCCCGGGCGGGCCGGCCCACCGACAGCCCCAGCGCGACGGCCGGCCCCGCGGCGAAGCAGACGACGAGGAACAGCAGCACCCCCGACGCCGAGCCGAAGGCGCCCAGCAGGCGCGCCGCCCAGTAGACGGCCAGTGCCAGCTGCAGCGCGAACGCGGCTGCCAGCGTCCAGCGGGCGAGGGCGCGGCGGCTGGTGAGCGCCAGGACCCCGGCGGCCACCAGCAGGACCACCGAGAACAGCTGCACGAGGGAGAGCACGCCCGCCTCGGCGGCGAGGGCCGCGCCGTCGGCCGGGAACCCGGGCTCGTCGGCGGCCATCGAGAACACCGTTCCCAGCAGCTGCAGGTAGGCGGTCGCCAGGGCCACCGCCGCGGCCTGCACGAGGGCGAGGACCGCGGCAGCGATCACCTGTCCCGGCCGCTGCGGCCGCGCGGGGGCCGGCGGCCACGGCTGCGGCCACGCCGTTCCGTACGGGGCCGGCGGCGGCCAGCCGGGAGCCGGCCGGTACGGCGCCGTGGTCGGCGGCCCCGCGTACGGCGCGCCGGGCTGCGTCTCCGTGGCCGGGTCGGCCCAGGGGCTCGGGGACGTGCTCACCGGGTCCATCGTCCGACTCCGCACTCGATCCGCTCCTCGGTCGCTGTCCCCCGCAAGCGGGAGATGCCGCCAGCCCGCGGCGATCCTCCCTCGCGCGTCGTTCTCACAGCGCGGCCGCGAGCGCCCGGCCGACGACCCGGCCGGAGAACAGGCAGCCGCCCAGGAAGGTGCCCTCCAGCGAGCGGTAGCCGTGCATGCCGCCGCCGCCGAAGCCCGCGACCTCGCCCGCTGCGTAGAGGCCGGGGAAGACCGCACCGCCGGCCTGCAGCACGCGGCCGGAGAGGTCGGTCTCCAACCCGCCGAGGGTCTTGCGGGTGATCAGGTTGAGCCGGACGGCGATCAGCGGCCCGGCCTCGGGGTCGAGCAGCCGGTGCGGCGGGGCCACCCGGATCAGCCTGTCGCCGAGGTAGCTGCGCGCGCCGCGGATCGCGGTCAACTGCATGTCCTTGGTGAAGGGGTGGGCGACCTCGCGGTCGCGGGCCACCACCTCGCGCTCGACGTCGGCCAGCCGCAGCTCGGGGGTGCCGTCGGTGACCCGGTTCATGCCGGCGAACAGCTCGGGCAGGGTGCGGGCGACGACGAAGTCCTCCCCCTTGTCGAGGAAGGCCTGCACGGGTGCGGCGACGCCGGCCTTGACCCGGCCGAGCAGCAGCTTGACGTCCTTGCCGGTGAGGTCGGGGTTCTGCTCGGAGCCCGACAGCGCGAACTCCTTCTCGACGATCTTGTGCGTGGCGACGAACCAGGTGTGCTCGTACCCGGTCTGCCCGATGTGGGCCAGCGTGCCGAGGGTGTCGAAGCCGGGGAACAGCGGCACCGGGAGCCGCTTGCCGGTCGCGTCGAGCCACAGCGACGACGGCCCGGGCAGGATCCGGATGCCGTGCCGCTGCCAGACCGGCGAGTGGTGGGCGATGCCCTCGGTGTAGTGCCACATCCGGTCGCGGTTGATCAGGCTCGCCCCGGCGGCCTCGGTCGCCTGCAGCATCAGGCCGTCGACGTGCGCGGGGACGCCGGAGAGCAGCCGCTGCGGCGCCGGGCCCAGGCGGGCGGGCCAGTTCTGCCGGACCAGGTCGTGGTTGCCCCCGATGCCGCCGGAGGCGACGACGACGGCCTGCGCCGAGACCTCGAACTCGCCGACCGCGGTGCGCGAGCTGGCCTCGCCGCGCGCGACGTCGGCGGGCTCGAGGACGGTGCCGCGGACGCCGGTGACCGCGCCGCCGCTGACGACGAGCTCGTCGACGCGGTGGCGGAACCGCATCTGCAGCACCCCGCGGTCGGAGGCGCCCCAGACCCGGCGGGCGAAGGGGTCGACGATGCCCGGCCCGGTGCCCCAGACGATGTGGAACCGCGGCACCGAGTTGCCGTGGCCGGTGGCGGTGTACCCGCCGCGCTCGGCCCAGCCGACCACCGGGAAGAACCCGATGCCCTGCTCGCGCAGCCACGCCCGCTTCTCCCCTGCGGCGAACTGCAGGTAGGCCTCGGCCCACTGGCGCGGCCAGCGGTCCTCCTGTCGGTCGAAGCCGGCGCTGCCGAACCAGTCCTGGCGGGCGAGCTCGAGCGAGTCGTGCACCCGCAGCCGTCGCTGCTCGGGCGAGTCGACGAGGAACAGCCCCCCGAAGGACCACCAGGCCTGTCCGCCCAGGGAGTGCTCGGGCTCCTGGTCGAGCAGCACCACCCGCTTGCCCGCATCGGCCAGTTCCGCGACGGCGACCAGCCCGGCCAGCCCCGCTCCCACCACGACGACGTCGGTGTCGATCACGTCACTCCTCGCTGGCGCTCGTCGCCGACGTGATCGGCGATGCCGTGTCCATGCGTGACCTCGCGAGCTCGGTCACGTTCTGCACGCTAGCCGCTGCGTTGCGTCCGACGACCTCGCTCGGGGGTCCGCGTCGCCCGGGCAGGGCGGGTCCACTCCCGGACCGGGCGACGGACGGCGAGCACCAGGCACCCGACCGGCCCGACGAGCAGCAGCAGCGCCTGCCCGGCCACCGCACCGAGGCCGAGCACGCCGAACAGCACGGCGGCGCCCAGCAGGCAGAGCACCAGGACGACGCTGACGACGGCCAGCAGACCCCACGCCCGCGCGCGCCCGAGGGCGACGAGCACCGCGCCGGCCACGGCGAGCACGGCGAGCACCGCGAGGACGACGACGGACCAGGACGTCGCCACCTCCGGGTCGCGCAGCAGCCAGGCCAGCCAGAGGTACTCGGCGGCGACCAGGACGCCGAAGACGGCCGCGAACGGGGCGAGCACCGGCCGTCCGGCCGGTGGCGGCGGCTGCTGCCGGGGCGCCGCCCGCGGCGAGCGACGCGCCGCCGCCCGGCTGCGGGAGGAGGACGACGCCATGGCCGGCAGCGTAGGAGAAGGGCCCCCTTGCCCCCCACCACTCGCAAGCTCGTGGCGGGACCCTGCAAGGGGGCCCACTCGGCTGGACGTCGTCAGCGGGTGCGGCGCGGCCGTGCGGTCACCCAGCGACGCACCCGCGGGGTGGCGGCCAGCACCCCGGCGAGCACCGGGGCCACCAGGAGCAGCAGCGGCCAGCCGGGGCTGCCGGCGTCCTCGGTGCCGGTGGCGGCCCACACCACGGCGCCGGTCAGCACCGCGACCGGGACGACCGCGAGCACCAGCAGCAGCCACCCGCGGCGGGCCAGCAGCCAGACCGCGCCCCACACCTGCAGGACCGGGGCGAGCAGCAGCAGGTAGGTCCACGGGTCGGGCCCGGCGTCCGCGCTGAGCCCGCCGAGCGCCACGGCGATGACGGCGAGGAAGGCCGGCGGCAGGGCGCCGACGAAGCCGAGGACGGCGGCGACGAGGCCGAGCGGCGGCATGCGCGCGTCCGGCGGGGGCAGCTCGGCTGCCGGACGACCGCGGTCGCGGGGTGTGGCCACGCCCGCAGGTTAGGCCGCCCGGACCTGGTGAGGCGGCCCGCCGGCGCGCACGGCACGGCCGCCGCCACCCACCGTCGGGAGCTCGGCGTGAGCGCCGGACCGGCTGCCGTCGGCGAGATCGCCGGCCAGGCCCCCAGGGACTGCAGGACGACCAGCCCGGCACTGCCGTGACCGGGGAGGGAGCTGGACACGGCGATGGCGACACACGGCGATGGCGACACACGGCGATGGCGACACACGGCGATGGCGACGAGCCTTCCGAGGATCTGTGCCGAGGGCGGCGACCACGTCGCGAGGACGGCGGTCAGCAGCCGAGCCGCGGGACGTCGTCGCCTGGAACGCCCTGCAGCGCGTCACGGGCGACGACGGCGCGCGTCAGGCCGTCGGCTGGGGCTCCCCGGCCGAGGAGCGGCGCCAGGAGGCGTGCAGCCGCGCGTAGGGGCCGTCGGCGTCCACCAGCTCAGCGTGCGACCCGCGCTGCACCACCCGGCCGGCGTCGACGACGAGCACCTCGTCGGCCCGCTCGGCGGTGGAGAGCCGGTGGGCGATGGTGAGCGTCGTCCGGCCGTCGGTGAGCCGGTCGAGGGCGTGGGTGAGACGGCGCTCGGTGGCCGGGTCGACGGCGCTGGTGGCCTCGTCGAGGACGAGCAGGTCGGGGTCGGCGACGTAGGCGCGGGCCACGGCGACCAGCTGCCGCTCCCCCGCCGACAGCGACTCCCCGCGCTGGCCCACGCGCGTGGCCACGCCGTCGGCCAGCCCGGCCACCCAGTCGCCCAGCCCAAGCTCCTGGAAGGCGGCGTGCACGGCGGCGTCGGTCAGCCCCGGCCGCCCGTAGCGCACGTTGTCGGCCACCGTGGCGTCGAAGAGGAAGCCGTCCTGCGGCACCATCACCACCCGCTGGCGGAGCGAGGCGAAGGCGACCTGCTCCAGGGGGATCCCGGCGAGCAGCACGCGGCCCTCGGTGGGGTCCATGAGCCGGGTGACCAGCTTGGCGAACGTCGTCTTCCCCGAGCCGGTCTCACCGACGACGGCGACCCGGCGGCGCGGCGCGATCTGCAGGTCGACGTCCTGGAGCGCCGGGGGCGCGCCCGGCGCGTACCGGAAGGTGACGTGCTCGAACCGCACGCCCAGCGGCGTGTGCGGCAGCTCCCGCGCCGTGGTCGGGTCGGTGACGGCGGGGTCGCGCACGTCGGGCTCGGTCTCCAGCACGTCGAGCACCCGGCGGAACCCGGCGACCGCGTTCTGCGCCTCGTTGAGCACCTCGCTGGCGGTCTGCACCGGCGAGACGAACAGCGTGACGAGGAACAGGAACGCCACCAGGGTGCCGGGCGTGAGGTCGCCGTCGAGGCCGAGCAGGACGCCCGCGACGACCACCGCGACGTTGGCGACCGCGGCGACGAACTCACCGCTGACGAAGACCGCCGCGGTGACCCGCTGGGCCCGGACCTGAGCCCGGTAGTGCCGGTCGATGGCCCGGTCCAGCCGGGCGGCGGTGCGCTCGCGGATGCCGTAGGCGCGCACGGTGGGAGCCCCGACGACGGACTCCGAGACGGCGGCCAGCACGTCGCCGACCCGCTCCCGGACGACGCCGTGGACGACGGCCAGCCGCGCGGCGAAGAACCGGACGGCGATCGCCAGCGGCACGAAGCAGACCAGCACCACCAGGGTCAGCTGCCAGGAGTAGACCGCCATGACGACCGTGGCCACCAGCAGCTGCCCGAGGCTGACCACGCCCAGCACGCCGCCCCACTGCATGAAGGTGGAGAGCTGGTCGACGTCGCTGGTGACCCGGGAGACCAGCGAGCCGCGGCGCTGCCCCTGCTGGTGCAGCACCGAGAGGTCGTGCACGTGCCGGAACGCCCGCACCCGCAGCCCGGCCAGCGCGGTCTCCGTCGTGCGGAACAGCCGGACGTTCATCCGGTAGACCGCGACGACGGTCAGCAACACGACGACCGCGCACACCAGGACGACGTTCCGGACCAGGTCGAGGTCCGGCCCGCCGGGGCCGGCGAGGCCGCGGTCGATGACCTGCTGGACGGCGATCGGCACGACCACCCGGCCGGCTGTCGCCATCAGCGCCAGGGCGAAGGTGGCCGGGAGGCCGCGGCGGAACTCCGGCATCATCCGCAGGCCGCGGCGCAGGGTGGCGACGGCGCCCTCGTTCCGGTGCTCGACCAGCGCCGTCACGCCGCCACCTCGGTCTGCGCGTAGGCCCGCACCAGCGCGGCGTACCCGGGCACCTCGGCCAGTAGCTGCTCGTGCCTGCCGCGGGCGAGCACCCGGCCACCCTCCAGCCACACGACCTCGTCGGCCAGCGCGATGGTGGCCTGCCGGTAGGCGACCACGACGACCGTGGAGGGCCGCTCGGCACGGTTGGCGGGATGCTCGCGCAGGGCGTCGAGGATGCGGGCCTCGACGGCGGGGTCGACCGCGCTGGTCGCGTCGTCGAGCACCAGCAGCCGCGGACGGCGGACCACCGCGCGGGCCAGCGCGATCCGCTGCCGCTGGCCGCCCGACAGCGTGGCGCCGCGCTCGCCGACCCGGGTGTCCAACCCCTCGGGCAGCCGGCGCACCACGTCGTCGACCGCGGCGACCTGCAGCGCCGCCCACACCTCGTCGTCGGGGACGTCGGCCCCGAGGGTGACGTTGCCGCGCACCGTGTCGTCGAAGAGGAAGGTGCCCTGCGGGACGAACGCCGCCTGGGCGCTGACCTCGCCCTCGCGCAGCGCGCGCAGGTCCACCCCGTCGAGCAGCACCTCGCCGGTGGCCGGGTCGACCAGCCGGACGAGCAGGCCGGCGAGCGTCGACTTGCCCGACCCGGTCGGCCCGACGACGGCGACCGTGCTGCCCGGCGCGACGTCGAAGGTGATGCCCGACAGCGTCGGGCGGACCGCGCCCTCGAAGCCGTAGTCGACCCCGCGCAGACCCAGCCCCGCACCGCCGGTGCCCGCGGCCGCTGGCTCGGTGCCGTGCGGGGTCTCGCCGGTCGCGTCGAGCACCGGCGTCACCCGGTCGAAGCCGGCCAGCGCGCGCGGCAGGTCGGCGAGCACCCAGCCGATGGCGCGGATCGGCAGCGCCAGCAGGGTGAACAGGTAGGCGATGGAGACCAGGGCGCCGGCGTCGGTCGCGCCGTCGGCGACGCGGGAGGCACCGATGAGCAGCACGGCGAGGGTGCCCAGGTTGGGCAGCGCCTCCATCAGCGGGTCGAACAGCCCGCGCACCCGGCCGACCGCGACCAGCCCGTCGCGCAACTCGTCGGCGCGCGCGGTGAACCGGCGGGTCTCGACGTCCTCCCGGCCGAGGGTCTTCACGACCAGCGCTGCGTCGAAGCTCTCGTGGGCGATCTCGCTGACCTCCGCGCGCAGCTGCTGGGCGCGCCGCATCCGCGGGCTCATCGCCTGCGAGTAGACGGCGTTGACCACGAACACCAGCGGGAAGACGACCAGCCCGACCACCGCCAGCCACGGGTCGGTGGCGACCAGCACGGCCACGGTGATGCCGATCATCACGACCGCACCACAGGCGAAGGGCAGCGGCGCGACGAAGAACCAGGCGGCCTCGACGTCGGAGTTGGCGTTGGACAGCAGCTGCCCGGTCGGGTGCCGCTGGTGCCAGGACAGCGGCAGCCGCAGGTACTGACCGGTGACGCGGCGGCGGTAGGCGGCCTGCAGCCGGTAGCCCATGACGCCGGCGAACAACCGCCGGCCGAGGATGCCGAGGATCTTGAGGACGGCGACGCCGAGGATGGCGGCCGCGGCCAGGGCGAGCGCGCCGGCGGAGGTCACGCCGTCGTCCAGGGCGGGGAGGACGACGCGGTCGGTGATCTCCCCGAGCACGTAGGCGCTGGCGACGGTCATGGCGCCGTAGAGGCTGCTGGCGAGGAAGGCCAGGGTGAACATGCCCGGCTGCTCGACGATCGCGCGGCCGACGTGGCGCATCCCTCGCCGGACGACGGCGTCTCGGCGGCGGGGCACAGGTCTCCTCGGTGGTCGTGCGGGGCGGTGCTCCGACTGTACTTAGGAGAGCTAAGGAGCCGCCTCCGGTTTCCCGGGTCCGCCCCGTCGGTAACCCCGCCCGGTGACCACCTCTTCCCGGCCCCTGGCCGCACGCGAGCGCGCGGCGCTCGCCGACCTCCTCGAGGAGCTGGGGCCGGACGCGCCCACCTGCTGCGAGGGCTGGACGACGGCGCACCTGGCCGCGCACCTCGTCACCCGGGACCGCCGTCCGGACACCACGCCCGGTTACGCGCTCGAGTCCACGCGGATCGGCCGGCCGCTGGCCGCCTGGTCGCACCGCGCGGAGGACCGCCTGCGCGCCGGCACCCGCTACGCCGACCTGGTCGCCCGGGTGCGCTCCGGGCCGCCGCGCTGGCTGCCGGCCGCGTGGCCGCCGGTGTCGGCGGTGGTCGACACGGCGGAGTACGTGATCCACCACGAGGACGTCCGCCGGGCTCGAACAGGCTGGACCCCCCGTGCGCTCCCGCGGGAGGTGCAGGACCGGCTCTGGGGCAACGTCGTCCTCTTCGGCCGGCTCGCCGCCGGCCGGGTGCCGGGCGCGCTGGTGCTGCGCCGCAGCGACGTCCCGGGGGTGGAGCGGCGCTACGGCAGCGGGACGCCGGAGACGGTGGTGGCGGGCGAGCCGCTGGAGCTGCTGCTGTGGAGCAGCGGGCGCCGGGACGTCGCCCGCGTCACGACCGGCTGAGCGGGGGCCGCCCGGCGTCAGCTCCGGCGTGGTCGGGGCACCTGCCCGGACGGCGCGATGTTCTGGTTGAGGCAGAACAGGTTGTCCGGGTCGTAGCGGTCTCGGAACCCGTGCCGGCGCACCGCCACCGGGGACCAGGAGGACCTGCGTCGACGGCGAGGGCACTCCAGCCGTCCGCGTCGCCGCTGCCTCGACCGCCTCGTCGGGCCGCTCCCGCAGTAAGTCCGCCAACGTCCGGGGTGCAGGAGTGTCCTCGGGACTGCCTACGGCAGCGGGTGGTCGGTCTCCCGGCGGACGGGGACGCCGGCGTCGCCGAGGGCGGCCTTGACGTCGCCGATGCGGAGCTTGCCGAAGTGGAAGACGGTCGCGGCGAGCACCGCGTCGGCCCCGGCCTCGACCGCGGGCGGGAAGTGCGCGGTCTCCCCCGCCCCGCCGCTGGCGATGACCGGCACGGTGACCTCGCGGCGCACCGCCCGGATCAGCTCGAGGTCGAAGCCGGCCTCGGTCCCGTCGGCGTCCATCGAGTTGAGCAGCACCTCGCCGACGCCGCGCTCGGCGGCCTGCACGACCCACTCCACGGCGTCCCGGCCGGTGCCGCGCCGCCCGCCGTGCGTGGTGATCTCGAAGCCCGAGTCGGTGACCGCGCCGTCCCGGGTGCGCCGGGCGTCGAGGGAGAGGACGAGCACCTGATTGCCGAAGCGGTCGCTGATCTCGCTGATCAGCTCCGGCCGGGCGACGGCGGCGGTGTTGACCGCGACCTTGTCCGCGCCGGCCCGCAGCAGCCGGTCGACGTCGGTCACCGTGCGCACCCCGCCGCCGACGGTGAGCGGGATGAACACGCTCTCCGCGGTCCGGCGGACGACGTCGTAGGTGGTCTCCCGGTTCCCGGAGCTGGCGGTGATGTCGAGGAAGGTGAGCTCGTCGGCGCCCTCGGCGTCGTAGACCCGGGCCATCTCCACCGGGTCGCCGGCGTCGCGCAGGTCGACGAAGTTGACGCCCTTGACGACCCGGCCGGCGTCGACGTCCAGGCACGGGATCACCCGCACCGCGAGGCTCATGCCGGCACCGCCCGGACCGCGTCGGCCTCGATCTCCACCAGCATCGCGGGGTCGATGAGCGCGGCCACCTGCACCATCGAGGTCGCCGGCCGGATCTCGTCGAAGACCTCGCCGTGGGCCCGGCCGACCTCCTCCCAGCGGGAGATGTCGGTGACGTACAGCCGGGTGCGGACGACGTCGGCGAGGGTGAAGCCGGCCCGCTCCAGTGCCCCGGCCAGGGTGGCCAGCGCCTGGCGGGTCTGCGCCCCCGCGTCGCCCGGGTGCGCGACGACCCCGTCGACGGTCGCGGTGGTGCCGCTGACCCAGGCCATGTCGCCGTGGACGACGACGCGGCTGTAGCCGACGACCGCCTCCCAGGGCGCGTCGGAGCCGAACCGGACGACGCTCACGACGCGAGCTCCTCGGTGACCCGCATCGCCTCCGGCAGCGTGAACGCCCCCGCGTACAGGGCCTTGCCGACGATCGCGCCCTCGACGCCGACGGCGGTGAGCCCGGCCAGCGCCCGGATGTCCTCGAGCGAGCTCACCCCGCCGGAGGCGACCACCGGGCGGTCGGTGGCCGCGCAGACCTCGCGGAGCAGGTCGAGGTTGGGGCCGCGCAACGTGCCGTCCTTGGTGATGTCGGTGACGACGTAGCGCGCGCAGCCCTCCGCGTCGAGGCGGGCGAGGGTCTCGTAGAGCTCGCCGCCCTCGCGGGTCCAGCCGCGGGCGGCCAGCCGCGTGCCGCGGACGTCGAGGCCGACGGCGATCCGGTCGCCGTGCTCGGCGATGGCGCGGGCGCACCACTCGGGCGACTCCAGCGCGGCGGTGCCGAGGTTGACCCGCCGGCAGCCGGTGGCCAGGGCCGCGGCGAGCGACTCGTCGTCCCGGATGCCGCCGGAGAGCTCCACGTCGACGTCCAGCTCGCCGACCACGCGGGCCAGCAGGTCGCGGTTGCTGCCCCGGCCGAAGGCGGCGTCGAGGTCGACCAGGTGCACCCACTCCGCGCCGTCCCGCTGCCACTGCCGCGCGGCGTCCAGCGGGTCGCCGTAGGAGGTCTCGCTGCCGGCCTCCCCCTGCACCAGTCGGACGGCCTGGCCGTCGGCGACGTCGACGGCGGGGAGCAGCTGCAGCTTCGGCACGCTCCACAGCCTAGGGACCTCCTCGCGGTGGCCCGCGTCACCGGCACGGACGGCTCAGCGGTGGTCCGTGGCGCCGCCGAGCCGGTCCCGCAGGAAGTCCGGGTGGCCTCCGTTCCACGGATCGGGCGGCCCGGGCACCGGCGTTCCCGCAGAGTGACAAGGTGGCCGGGTGGAGTTCGCTGACGTCGTCCGCCGGCGGCGCATGGTGCGCGACTACGACCCCGACCGACCGGTGCCGCCCGAGGTGCGCGAGCGGCTGCTGGAACACGCGCTGCGCGCGCCGTCGGCCGGGTTCACCCAGGGCTGGGCGTTCCTGGTGCTGGAGGACGGCGCCGACCGCGAGCTGTTCTGGTCGGTGACGGCGTCCGAGGACGCCCCGGACGGCTGGCTGACCCGGATGCGGCGGGCGCCGCTGCTGGTGGTGCCGCTGTCGTCGAAGGCGGCGTACCTGGAGCGCTACGCCGAGCCGGACAAGGGCTGGACCGACCGGGACGAGGCCCGCTGGCCGGTCCCCTACTGGGACGTCGACGCGGGCATGGCCGCCCTGCTGGTGTTGCTCACCGCTGTCGACGAGGGGCTGGGCGCGTGCTTCTTCGGCGTCCCGGCCGAACGGGTGGACGCCCTCCGCGCGGCGTTCGGCGTCCCGGCTACCCACCGGCCGGTCGGCGTGGTGTCGGTCGGCTACCCCGGCGCGGAGGACCGCCGGTCGCCGTCCCTGCGGCGCGGCCGGCGCGGCGTCGACGAGGTCGTGCACCGCGGGCGGTGGTGACCGGTCGCGGTGCACGACCTGAGCCCGTTCCAGATGGGTCCGCGTCCGCCTATGCGCAGCTGGCCTTCATCCCGTCGTACTGGGCCCGGTTTGCGTCGAACTGCGGGGACTCTCTCCGACCTGTCTCGAGGGACGCCCTCCCGCGCGCGACCGCCTCGCCCGGCTGGATGCGGCCCTCGTGCAGATCGTCCATCACCTGAGTGTGCTCAGCGAGCGCGTTCACGATGGCCTGCGCGTGGGTCAGGGTTCGGTCGATCTCCGGGACCCGGTCCAGGCACGGGGCGTTCCTGGTGGGTGCCAGCTGAGCCGCGCTGCCGCCGCACTCGTCCTTCACCGCCTGGTAGTCCTGCAGCTCCTGAGCGTAGGACCCCGACTCCCGGGCTCCCCGGACGAGCGACGGCAGCCCCTCGCGCATCGCCTCGTCGACGGAGAGCTCACCGTCCACGAGCCTGTCCATCACGGCGGTGTGCTCGGCCAGGGCGGACTCGACGTTGGCGGCGTACTGGAGGGTCTCGTCGGCCCGCGCGAAGACCTCGGTGCAGGCGCTGACCACCCCGGGCTCCGGGGGAAGGGCGATGGCCCGGGTCGACACCGGCGCCTGGTCGACGGCTCCTGCCGAGGGCTCCTCGGGCGGCAACAGGGAGACCATCCGCGTCGCCTGGACGCCGGTCACGCCGTAGTAGTCCGCCATTCGGCGGCCGTACTCAGCCATCCCGCGGTGGGGCTCCTCGTCGGGCTCGTACCACACGCCCGGGCAGACGACCGTCGGATCCTGTCGGATCACGTCGTCCTCGTCGGTCCCGGCAAGTCGATCGGACCCGCTCAAGCACACCACCAGGTACGGGTACTCGAAGACCTGCTCCCTGTAGCGCTCACTGAGCACCCGGATGACGTTCACGGATTGGGTACCGAGGGTGAGCTCGGAGATGGCTCCCTGTGACCCGACCCGCCACTCGGTGACCTCGTAGCGGTCCGGGAAGCCCCGGGGCCGCCTCGTATCCGCACGGTCCTGGCTCTCGCCGACACTTTCCCGGGCATGGGCTACTTGCTCGGGACGGTGGGTCTCCTCGTCCAGGATGAGGCGCTCCCCCTTGGCGACCGACAATCCCACCCTGAGCTCGAGCTGGTCCTCGTTGAGCTCCTTGGCGTTCGGGACGTACACCAGGAAGGAGCTGGCGTACTCCTCCTCGGGTTCTAGATAGGTGCCGTCCGGTACGGCTTTTCCGAGCTCCAGGACCTCGGCCCTCTCCCCGAGAGCGAACTGCCGGTATCGCGAGATGGCCCAGTCGTCCTGCGCCTGCACGTCGTCGTTGTGGAATTCCTTGTACTGACGCACCCAGAGCGCCTCCGGGCTCGACGTGCACTCGGGGTCCTGCACCGGGGACAACTGCTCGTACCAGCACGCCGAGTCCATGCTGAGTTCCTCCGTGGTGGCCTCGGGGGCAGGCGGGTCCCGTGGCTCCACGGGCAGCCGCACCACGCTGTAGATCGAGGCCAGGATCTGCACCCTGGTCTCGCTGGGGTTCTTGATCCGGTACTCCGCCGCAAACACCCGGGGGTACGCCAGGCCATCGGGCAGCTGCCCCTCCGGGATCGCCTCGGCCGGTCGGACCTGCTCCTCGATCTCCGTCTGGATCGTCAGGGTGGCACCGACCTCCCCCGGGAGGTACTGCTGCTCGTACCACCACTGCAGGCCTCCGCCGAGGAGCGCGAGCACGCTGACCCCCGACACCAGCGGCTTCACCAGTGGTCCGACCTCGGCCTGGCGTGCGGCCGTGCTCCTGGTGCCGTGCCAGGCCGAGAGGCAGGCACCCACGGACGCCACCGCGATAGCGGCCCACAGGGACGCTTTGGGGACATCCAGGCGCTGCGGCGCCCGGATCTGCATGAGGAACAGGTAGGCGCCCACCAGGAAGCCGGCGACCCCCGCGAGCACCGCGCTCGCCCGGGCGGCCGTTCTGCGCCATGTCCGGACGGCGAGACACGCGGCAGCCCCGAGCAGCGTGAGCCCGGCCACCGCGAAGACGGCGCCGAGGACCTGGGCCTGGACTCGGGGAGCGGTCAACAGGTCCGTGATGCCGAACCACGTGGTAAAGGCCCCGATGAGCGTGAACGGCACGGCCCCCATGGCTGCGAACAACCACTCCGGCTCGCCCGACCGCAGCCGTCGGAGATCGAAAGGTGCCATCTCCTCACCTCGTCCCGCCCTGGACCAAGACCTGGGACGCGACCCGGACGCCGGCCCCCCCGTTCCGGGACACGCGCTCAGGACCATGCTGTCGAGACGTAGAGGCTCGTCGAATACGCACTGATACGTACCGCGGCGCAGTGTGGCTCGGGCAGGGATCCGATGCGCTTCGGTGCGGATCCCGACCCCCGCTGGACCACCGCGTGGGACGTGCAGGAGGTCCGGTCGAGGCTGGTTGACTGCCGGCCGTGAGCGACTCCCGCGCCGTCCTGGTCACCGGTGGGTCACGCGGCATCGGCCGCGCGATCGCGCACGCCTTCGCCGCCACGGGCGACCGCGTCGCGGTGCACTGGGGCGCCTCCCGCGAGCGCGCCGAGGCGGTGCTCGCCGAACTCCCCGGCGACGGGCACGTGCTGGTGCAGGCCGACCTGGCCGACGCCGACGCGGTGGGACGCATGGTCGACGAGGCCGCTGCGGCGCTGGGCCGGCTCGACGTGCTGGTCAACAACGCCGGCGTCTTCACCGCCCACCCACCGCTGTCGTCGTCCTACGAGGAGTGGCAGGCGGCGTGGTCCCGGACGCTGGCGGTCAACCTCCTCGGGGCGGCCAACGCCACCTTCCGCGCGGTGCCGCACCTGGTCGCCGCCGGCGGGGGTGCGGTGGTGAACGTCTCCAGCCGCGGCGCGTTCCGCGGCGAGCCGGACACCCCGGCCTACGGCGCGTCCAAGGCCGGGCTCAACGCCTTCGGCCAATCGATGGCGATCGCGCTGGCGCCGCACGGCATCTCGGTGGGCACCGTGGCGCCGGGCTTCGTGCAGACCGAGATGGCCCGCGAGGTGCTCGACGGACCGGGTGGGGACGCCGTCCGCGCGCAGTCGCCCTACGGCCGGGTGGCCCACCCGGAGGAAGTCGCCTCGGCGGTGCTGTGGCTGGCCTCCCCCGGTGCACGTTTCAGCACCGGGACGATCATCGACGTCAACGGCGCCTCCTACCTGCGCAGCTGACGCACACTCGGGGCGTGGCCCTGACATTGCCCTGCCGTGCGGGCCGGCGCACCAACGTGGGCCTGCTCGCGCTGCTCCTGCTCGCCGGGGGCACCGGCGTCCTGGCCTTCGCCGTCGGGTCGCCCGGTCCGGCGCGGCTGGTGGTCGCGGCGCACGGGGCGGCCGGGCTCGGGCTGCTGCTGCTCGTCCCGTGGAAGGCCGTCGTCGTCCGGCGGTCCTGGCGCCGTCCCGCCGGGACCCGCGGCAGCGGCGGCGTCTCGCTCGGGGTCGCGACCCTCCTGACGCTGCTCACCGGCGTCCTGCACGCGGGAGGGGGAACCGGGCCGTGGTCGTGGTCGGCCGGCGTCCCGGTGCTGCACCTGCACGTCGCCCTCGGCGTGGCCACCGGCGCGCTGCTCGCCGTCCACGCGTGGGGACGGCGGCAGCGGCCGCGGGCCACCGACCTCGACCGCCGGGGGCTGCTGCGAGTGGGGGCGCTGGGCGCCGGCGCGGTGGCGCTGTGGGGTGCCGGCGAGGGGCTGTGGCGGCTGACCGGCGCACCGGGCGCGGCGCGCCGGGCCACGGGCTCGTTCGAGCGCGGCACCGACGACCCGGCGGCGATGCCGGTCACCCAGTGGATCGCCGACCCTGTGCCGGACTCCCCCGCTGACGTGTTGGTGCTGTCCGCTCCCGGTCGGCAGGTGCGGGTGCCGGTCGCCGACCTCGACCGCGGGGACGTCGTCCGCGCGGCGCTCGACTGCACCGGCGGCTGGTACGCCGTCCAGGACTGGCGCGGCGTCCGGCTGGACCGGCTGCTCGCCTCCCTGGACCGGGAGCTGCCGGCGGACGGGGCGGTCGACGTCGTCTCGGTCACCGGGTTCCGGCGCCGGCTGCCGCTGTCCGAGGCGGGCGGGCTCCTGCTGGCCACCCACGCCGCGGGCCGGCCGCTGTCGCCGGGACACGGCGCCCCGGTGCGGCTGGTGGCCCCGGGACGGCGGGGCTTCTGGTGGGTGAAGTGGGTGGCGCGGGTCGAGGTCGTCGACGCGCCGTGGTGGCTGCAGTCGCCGTTCCCGCTGCAGTGAGTCAGCTCAGGGTCTGCAGCCAGTTGGTGAGCAGCTGGGCGCCGGCGTCCCCGGACTTCTCCGGGTGGAACTGGGTGGCCGACAGCGCGCCGTTCTCCACCCCGGCGACGAACCGGTCGCCGTGCTCGGCCCAGGTGACCAGCGGCGGGGCCAGCGGGGACGGCGCCCCCTCGGAGCCCAGCGGGAAGTTGCGGACTCCGTAGGAGTGCACGAAGTAGAAGCGCTGGTCCGCGAGCCCGTCGAACAGCACCGTCTTCTCGGGCGCCTGCACGGTGTTCCAGCCCATGTGCGGCAGCACCGGGGCCTGCAACTGCTCCACCACGCCGGGCCACTCGCCGCAGCCCTCGGCGTCCTGGCCGTGCTCCACGCCGCGCTCGAAGAGGACCTGCATGCCCACGCACACGCCCAGCACCGGCCGGCCGCCGGCCAGCCGGCGGCCGATCACCCGCGGCCCGTCGACGGCCCTGAGGCCCTGCATGCACGCGGCGAAGGCGCCCACCCCGGGGACGACGAGGCCGTCGGCCTCCAGCGCGGCGTGCGGGTCGCCGGTCACCGTGACGTCGGCGCCGACCCGGGTCAGCGCGCGTTCGGCCGAGCGGAGGTTGCCCGAGCCGTAGTCCAGGACGACGACCTTCTTCACGGATGCCACGGTACGTGGGAGCGGTCGCGCGCCCGTCGGGATTCCCGCAGGTGAGGTGGCGGACGTCGCATGGGCCAGGTGGGCAGCGGGCTCCACCGCCCTCCGCGTTCGCCACTCTCCGCCACCCTCGTGTCAAGGCCTCCTCTCCATCTGTGGACAAGCCGTTGAGCTGCGGATTCGGGATGAGTGACGTCCCCGGGCTCGCTAGGCTTCGAACAGGTGATCGAGTCGGTGGGGAGGTGTCGTGGACGACCTGTTG
>NZ_FRDM01000002.1 GCF_900143215.1 Geodermatophilus obscurus
GGATGCGGGCCCAGGATGCGTCGGTGAGTTCGTGTCGGCCGACCATCACTCGAGCCTGAACCACACCGATGAAAGATCGCCAGGACAGGCCCTAGAAGGACCACCCTTCCCCCCACGCCTCGCAGGCTCGGCGCGGGCCCCTGAAGGGCGGCCGTTCCAGCACGTCACCGGGCGCCGGTCCAGCACGTCACCGAGGGCCGGTCCAGCACGTCACCACGCTCCGCCGAGGGCCGCTCCCGCACCGCGGGGGCGGCCCTCGGCCGTGTCCGGGGTCAGCCGCCCCGCGGCGCGTACATGATCACGGCGACGCCGAGCAGGCAGATCAGCGCCCCGAGGACGTCGAAGCGGTCCGGCCGGTAGCCGTCCAGCGCCATGCCCCAGGCCAGGCTCCCGGCGACGAAGACCCCGCCGTAGGCGGCCAGGATCCGGCCGAAGGTGGCGTCCGGCTGCAGGGTGGCGACGAAGCCGTAGGCGCCCAGGGCCACCACCCCCAGGCCGATCCAGAGCCAGCCGCGGTGCTCTCGGACGCCCTGCCAGACGAACCAGGCGCCGCCGATCTCGAGCACGGCGGCGGCGAGGAACAGGACGATGGAGCGGGCGACGAGCACGGGCGGATGCTCCCAGCCGGAGCGGTGCCGGGTGCGGGCGCGTGGTGGACTCGGGGCGTGACCGTCCGCGCCGTCCCGTCCGTCTTCGTCCGCGCGCACACCCAGGTCCGGCGGCCCTCCTCGGTGCCGGAGGTCCGGCTGCACGTGGCCGACGACGTGGTCGCGCTGTGGGAGGCGATGGAGGCCGCGGACGGCGGTGCGGGGGAGGCCCCGCCGTTCTGGGCCGCGGCCTGGCCCGGCGGGCAGGCGCTGGCGCGGTACGTGCTCGACACCCCGGAGGCGGTGGCCGGGCGGGCCGTCCTCGACCTCGGGTCCGGCAGCGGGCTGGTGGCGCTGGCCGCCCGCCTCGCCGGCGCCCGCTCGGTGCTGGCCAGTGACGTCGACCCGTTCAGCCGGGCGGCGGTCGGCGTCAACGCCGGGCTCAACGGCATCGCCGGCGTCAGCGTGACCGGCGACGTCCTCGGCCGGGACCCCGCCGGCATCGACGTCGTCCTGGCCGGCGACGTCTGCTACGACCGGGAGATGACCGAACGGGTGCTGCCCTTCCTCGACCGGGCCCGCGCCCGCGGCTGCGAGGTCTACGTCGGCGACCCCGGCCGGCCGTACCTCCCGCACGACCGGCTCGAGCCGGTCGCGGTCCACGAGATCCCGGAGACCGAGGGCCCGGGGCTGCGGCGGACGACGGTCTGGCGGCTGCCCTGACCGAGGAGGTGGGGCGGGTGGGTGACGGTGCAGCCGTGCACGTCGGGACGTCGGGCTGGAGCTACGACCACTGGGACGGCGTCCTCTACCCGCCGGGCACCCCACCGCGCGACCGGCTGGCGCACTACGTGCGGCACTTCGGCACCGTGGAGCTCAACGCCAGCTTCTACCGCTGGCCGCGGACGGCGACCTTCGCCTCGTGGCGCCGGCGGCTGCCCCCGGGTTTCCAGCTGTCGGTCAAGGCCCCCCGCGGCCTGACCCACGCCAAGCGGCTGTACGCACCGGAGACGTGGGTCGGCCGGCTCACCGCGTGCTGGCACGAGCTCGGCGACCGGCGCGCCGTCCTGCTGGTGCAGCTGCCGCCCACCCAGGCCCGGGACGACGCCCGGCTGGACTTCTTCCTCGGCCTGCTGCCGGACTGGATGCGGGTCGCGGTGGAGTTCCGCCATCCCAGCTGGCACGACGAGGCGGTGTACGCGCTGCTCGAGCGGCACGGCGCGGCGTACTGCGTGATGAGCGGCGCCGGCCTGCCGTGCGTGCTGCGGGCCACCGCGCCGTTCGTCTACGTGCGGCTGCACGGCCCGGACGACGCGCACCTCTACGCCGGCTGCTACCCCGACGCCGACCTGCGCTGGTGGGCCGACCGGATCGGCGAGTGGGCGCGCGACGGCCGCGACGTCTACGCCTACTTCAACAACGACGGCCACGGGCACGCCGTGCGGAACGCCGAGACCCTGCGGGCGCTCGTCCCGCGCTGAGCCGGCGTCACTGCTTCCGCGGCGGCACCACCACCAGCGCGACGCCGAGCGCGGTGACCCCGATCCCCACGAGCGACAGCCCGCCGACCCGCTCGCCGAAGAGCAGGTACGCCTCGACGGCGGTGGCCACCGGCACGAGGTAGTAGAGGCTGGAGACGCCCGCGGCCGTGCCCCGGCGCAGCAGCAGGAGCAGCAGCAGGACGGCGCCGATCGACAGGAACAGCACCAGCCAGACGAACGCGGCGACGAACTCACCGGTCCACCGGATCGACATGTCCTCGGTCGCTCCCGCGATCACCAGCAGCACGGCCGCGGCCGCCGCGTACTGCACCGCCGTCCCCCAGACCAGCGGGATGCGGTCACCGTGCCGCTTCTGGTAGACGGTGCCGAGCGTCCCCGAGGCGAGTGCCACGAGACACGCGACGAGACCGGCCACCGGGAGCGGCTCGGCGGAGCCGGCGTCGGCGATGCCCGGGCCGACCACCAGCACGACGCCGCCAACACCGAGCGCCAGCCCGAGCCACTGGCGCGCCGCGGGCCGCTCGCCGAGCACCCGCGCGGCGAGGACGGCGGTGAGCACCGGTTGCAGGCTGACGATCACCGCTGCCACCCCCGCGGGCACACCGAGCGAGATGCCGTAGAAGACGCCGCCCAGGTATCCGCCGTGCAGCAGCAGCCCGGCGACCGAGGCGCGGCCGTACTGCGGGCGGGAGGCCATGCCGGCCGAGCGCAGTGCGACGGCGAGGACGCCGAGCAGGACCGCGGCGACGCCCAGGCGCAGGCTCAGGAAGGTGAACGGCTCGGCGTAGGGCAACCCGTACTTCGCCCCGACGAAACCGGTGCTCCACAGCAGGACGAACAGCGTCGGCCCACCCAGCGTCTGGACCCGCGAGGTCGTCCCCGTCATCGGCTCAGTCTGACGACGCCGGGACGATCACCGCCTCCGTGCCGCCATCCCGGCCGCGGGCGACCCGCACTGCCAGCAGCCCGTAGCCGAGCACGTTGGGCACCAGCGCGACGGCGTAGATGCCGGCCTGGACGGCGGGGCCGCCGACGTCGAGCCCGAGCGGCGCGAGGGCGTAGTGGCCGAGGAAGCCGCCGGTGTACGGGACCCCGCCGGCGCGCTCGCGCAGCGCCAGCTCCAGCTCGGTCAGCGGGCAGGGCGCCCCGGCCAGGTGCACCGCGAGGATCGCCGCGGCCACCGGCGCGTGCACCAGCAGGAAGCGCGGCCGGCGCAGCGCGACCAGCGCGCCGGTCACCATGAGGGCGACGGCGAGCGCGTGCACGAGCGCGACGAGGTGTGCCACCACCACGTTGCCAGCCTGGCACGCCCCGGAGCGCGCCGGCCGCCCGCGAGCGCGAGGATGGGGGCATGAGCGAGCACGACGCCGGCGGGCGTGAGACCGGGTCCGGAAGCCGGGTGAGCCGGTCGGTCGAGGAGTTCGTCGGCCAGCTGCGCGCGTTCACCGACCGCGCACGCGGAGCGGTGCCCTTCTCGATGCCGCGGCTGCCCTCGCCGCCCGGGGCGATGTCGGCGGCACAGCTGCGCGCCATCGACCGGGCGGTGCGCAGCCAGCGGCAGCAGATCGCGGCGATGACCGCCCAGCTGCAGGCCTTCGACGAGCAGCTGGCCGTCTTCGAGCGGATCCTCGACCCGCTGGTGGAGTGGAGCGCCACCTGGGCGCGGCTGGAGGAGTCGGTGGCCGACCTGGTCCGCCGGCCCGGCGATCCCGACGACGGGACGGCGGGGACGACGCCGCCTCCCTGAGCTACCGCTGATCGCGCCGCAGCGGGTGGTCGGGCGGCACCTCCACCAGCACGATGCGCACGCCCTCGGGGTCGGCGACCCACGCCTCGACCAGGCCCCACGGCTCGGTCCGCGGGTCGCGCAGCACCGTCGTCCCGGTGGCGCGCAGCCGCTCGACCTCGGCGGCGACGTCGCGCACCTGCACCCACAGCGCCATGCCGCGCGGCGGCTCGTCGCCGGGACCGGAGACCTCGAGCAGGCCGTTGCCGAGGAAGAACACCACCCCGGGGTGCTCGGGCGGCCCGAACTCGCGGTGCACCGCGAGCCCCAGCACGTCGCGGTAGAAGGCCTGCGACCGCGCGGGGTCGACCGGCCGGAGGAGGACCCGGCTGCTCAGCACGTCCACGGGGGCATCATCGCGGCAGGACCGCACACCGATGCGAGGAGGGACGCCGTGGCGCAGCGCTACGAGTACCGGGTGGTCGAGCTCCGCGAGGGGCTCATCGGCGGCAAGATGTCGGGTGACAAGCTGGAGAAGGTGCTCAACCAGCACGCCCGCGAGGGGTGGCAGCTCAAGGCGATCACCTCGGTCGAGGTCAAGGGCCGGCTCGGCCCGGGCGGTGTCGAGGGCGTGCTGGTGACGCTGGAGCGCCCGACGAGCTGACCGATCCTGCGAGGAGGGCCCGTGCCCGACGCCGCCGAGGCTCGCGCCCGGCTGCGCGCGGACTGCACCCGCTGCGCCGGGCTGTGCTGCGTGGCCCCGGCGTTCGCCGCCTCGGCCGACTTCGCCATCGACAAGCCGGCCGGGCACGCCTGCCCGAACCTGCGGGACGACGACCGCTGCGGCATCCACGCCGAGCTGCGCGAGCGCGGCTTCCCCGGCTGCACGGTCTTCGACTGCTTCGGTGCCGGGCAGCAGACGGTGCAGGTGACCTTCGCCGGCGCCCCGCGCTGGCGGGACTCCCCGGAGCAGGCGGCGGCGGTGTTCGCGGCTTTCGGCGTCCAGCGGCTGCTGCACGAGCTGCTCTGGTACCTCGCCGAGGCGCTCGCCCTGGACGCCGCCGCGCCCCTGCAGGGGGAGCTGGCCGCCACGCACGGACGGGTCGAGCGGCTGACCGCCGCGGACGCCGGAGAGCTCGCCGGCGTGGACGCCGGGGTCCTGCAGGCGGAGGCCGGTGCGCTGCTGCTGTCGGTCAGCGAGCTGGCGCGGGCCGGCGTCCGGCCGAGGGCGGGGGGCCGGCGCCGGGCCGACTGGCGCAACGCCGACCTGGTGGGCGCCGACCTGCGTCGCGCGGACCTGCGGGGTGTCAGCCTGCGCGGTGCCCTCCTGATCGGGGCGGACCTGCGCGGTGCCGACCTGCACCGGACCGACCTGCTCGGTGCTGATCTGCGGGGCGCGGACGTGCGCGGTGCCGACCTCTCCGGCGCGCTGTTCCTCACCCGGCGCCAGGTGGCCGGCGCCCGCGGGGACGCCGCGACCTCGCTGCCCGCCGGGCTGGAGTTCCCGCCGCACTGGGGCCCGCGGTGAACGACGCCGAGCGGTGGGTCCAGCGGCACCGGGGCGGCGCCGCACCGGCCGACGTCCTCGCCTTCGCCGACCGGCTGCCCGGCGTGGCGGTCGAGGAGGTGACCGGCCGCTGGCGGGGGGCCGAGCTGCCCACCGGCTCACCGCTGGACGGGCTGCTGAGCGCGCACCGGTGGTGGGGCAAGGAGGTGGTCGACCCCGACACCGTGCACCCGCTGCTCGTCGCCGACCGGGCGGGCCGGCCGCGGCCGGTCGACCCGGCGCCGGCCCCGCTGACCCTGCTGCGCCGCGCACCCGGCCTGGCCCGCAGCGCCCCGGCCCGGCTGGCGTTCACCGTCGCCCGGCCGCTGCTGACCACCCGTCGTCCCACCGCCCGGCTGCGCCTGGTGGTGCACCGTGGCGTGCCCACCGCGGCGCTGGTCTACGACCGGCTGCCCGTGGTCGACGTCTTCCGCCGGGTGGGTCCGGACCTGCTGCTCGGGCTGATGGACATGCGGGGACTGCGGGACCCGTTCGCCTTCCTGCTCCAGCGCGCTCGCGGCTGACGACCCAGGAAACCGAGCGCCCCAGGACACCGAGGCAACGTGGTTCCGCGGGCAGCCCGCCCGCCATCCACGCCGTCCTGGTGCGCGCCGTCGGCCGGGGAGGACCACCGGCGGACGGTCAGGCGGGGGGCGCGTCGTCCTCCGGGCGGTCCTTGGTCCCGGGCGCACGGCGGCGCAGGAAGCCGGCGACCGTGCCGACCCGGTCGGTGGCCTGGCGCAGCCCGTGCACCAGCGGGAGGAGGTCGTCGGAGACGGTGCGCAGCGTGTCGGGCAGGGTGTCGACGGCCGGGTCGTCGAGCACCCGGCCCACCCGCTCGAGCCCGGGCCGCAGCGCCCGCACCGGTTCTTCCAGCTCGTCGACCAGGCCCTCGAGCCGCTCGGCGGTCCGCTGCGCGGACGCGATGGTCTCGGTGGCCACCCGCGTGGCCGTGATCAGCTCCCGGACGGCGCTGTTGAGGTCGGCCAGCGTCCGCGGCAGCTGGGCCATCGCCTCGGTCTGCTTCTGCAGGACGTCGACCAGCTCGGACAGGCCGGGGATGCGGGGGAGGCCCAGCCCGCGGAGGGGGTCCACGGCACCACCGTCCGCGAGCGGGGCCGTCGCCGCAACCCGCAGCCGCCCCGGGCCGGTGCGGCCGCCGCGTTCCCTGCGTCCTCCCCGGGGCATCGGCGCCCCCTCGCCGCGCTGCGCGGTGTGCAGGCCCTGGGAGACGGGACCATGCTGCGCCGGCCGTCCCGCTACAGCGCCTTGAGGATGTCCTCCACCCGCTCGCGGGCGTCGCCGAAGAGCATCCGGGTGTTGTCCCGGAAGAACAGCGGGTTCTGCACGCCGGCGTACCCGGTGCTCATCGACCGCTTGAAGACGACGACGTGCCCGGCCTCCCACACCTGCAGCACCGGCATGCCGGCGATCGGGCTGCCCGGGTCCTCGAGAGCGGCCGGGTTGACCGTGTCGTTGGCGCCGATGACCAGCACCACGTCGGTCTTGGCGAGGTCGTCGTTGATCTCGTCCATCTCCAGGACGATGTCGTAGGGCACCTTCGCCTCGGCCAGCAGCACGTTCATGTGCCCGGGCAGCCGGCCGGCGACCGGGTGGATGCCGAACCGCACCGCCACGCCCTTCTCGGTCAGCGTGCGGGTGAGTTCCGCGACGGGGTACTGGGCGTGGGCCACCGCCATCCCGTAGCCGGGTGTGATGACCACCGACTCGGCCTCGCGCAGCAGGTCGGCGACCTCCTCGGCGGTGATCTCGGTGTGCTCGCCGTCCTCGGTGCCGGAGGCCGTGCTGCCCTCGTTGCCGAAGCCGCCGGCGATGACCGAGAGGAACGACCGGTTCATCGCCCGGCACATGATGTAGCTGAGGTAGGCACCCGAGGAGCCGACCAGCGCGCCGGTGATGATCAGCAGGTCGTTGTCCAGCAGGAAGCCCGAGGCCGCGGCAGCCCAGCCCGAGTAGCTGTTGAGCATCGAGACGACGACCGGCATGTCCCCGCCGCCGATCGAGGCGACCAGGTGCCAGCCGAGCGCGAGGGCCAGCACCGTGACGGCGGCCAGCAGTCCCAGCCCGGGGGAGACGACGAAGGCGACGGTCAGCGCGGCGAAGGCGACCAGCGCGCCCAGGTTGAGCCAGTTGCGGCCGGGCAGCATCAGCGGGTTGCTCTTGATCCGCGCCGAGAGCTTGAGGAACGCGACGATCGAGCCGGTGAGGGTGACCGCGCCGATGAAGACCCCGATCACCACCTCGGCGGAGTGGATGCCCAGCAGGTCGGCCGGCACCTCGGTCTGCTCCCCAGCGTTCGCCTCGACCGACAGGTAGCCGTTCCACCCGACCAGGACGGCGGCCAGGCCGACGAAGCTGTGCAGCAGCGCGATCAGCTCGGGCATGCCGGTCATCGCGACCCGGCGGGCCCGCCACAGCCCGATCGCGGCGCCGCCGGCCATGGCGACGACGATCAGCCCGACGGCGGTGGCCCCGGTGCTGCGGGCGGCGAGCCCGACGGTGGCGGCCAGCGCGACCGCCATGCCGGCGATGCCATACCCATTTCCGGCCCGCGCCGTCTCGTGCCGGGACAGCCCGGTGAGGCTGAGGACGAAGAGCAGGGCGGCGACGATGTAGGCCGCGGCGGCGGCGGACGTGGCGGTCATGTCAGCTCCTCGTGAACATGCCGAGCATGCGGCGGGTCACGGCGAAGCCGCCGAAGACGTTGATGCTGGCGACCAGCACGGCGACCGTGGCGAGCACGGTGACCAGGGCGCTGGTGTGGCCGATCTGCAGCAGGGCGCCGACCACGATGATCCCGGAGATCGCGTTGGTGACGCTCATCAGCGGGGTGTGCAGCGCGTGGTGCACGTTGCCGATCACGTAGAAGCCCACGACGACCGCCAGCGCGAACACCGTCAGGTTGCCGATCAGCTGGTTCGGCGAGAAGGCGGCGGCCAGGAACAGCAGCAGCGCCGCCACGCCGACGACGGCCGCGGTGCGCGCGGGGGAGCGCGGCGTCTTCGGTGCCGGGGGCGGTGCGGCCGGGCGCGGCGCGGGTGCCGCGGCCGGCGTCGCGGACACCTGCACCGGGGGCGGGGGCCAGAGCAGCTCGCCGTCCCGCGCCACCGTCATCGAGCGCTGGACGACGTCGTCGAGGTCGAGGACCAGCCGCCCGTCCTTGCCGGGGGTGAGCAGCTTGACCAGGTTGACCAGGTTGGTGCCGAACAGCTGCGAGGCCTGGCCGGGCAGCCGGCCGGGCAGGTCGGTGTAGCCGATGATCGTGACCCCGTTCGGGGTGACGACGACCTCGTCGGGCACCGAGCCGGCCACGTTGCCGCCCTGCGCGGCGGCCATGTCGACCACCACGCTGCCCGGCGACATCGACGCCACCATCTCCTCGGTGATCAGCCGCGGCGCCGGCCGGCCGGGGATGAGCGCGGTGGTGATCACGATGTCGACCTCGCGGACCTGCTCGGCGTACATCGCCGCGGCCCGCCGGTCGTAGTCGGCGGAGGTGACGCTCGCGTACCCGGTGCCGCCCCCGCTGTGCTCCTCGTCGGCCGGCACCCCGACGTACTGGCCGCCCATGGAGGCGATCTGCTCGGCGACCTCCGGCCGGACGTCGGTGGCCCGCACGACCGCGCCCAGGCTGCTGGCCGCGCCGATGGCGGCCAGCCCCGCGACGCCCGCGCCGACGACCAGGACCGTCGCGGGGGGCACCTTGCCGGCCGCGGTCACCTGTCCGGTGAAGGAGCGGCCGAAGGCGTGCGCGGCCTCGATGACCGCCCGGTAGCCGGCGATGTTGGCCATCGAGCTGAGCACGTCCAGGGACTGGGCCCGGCTGATCCGGGGGACGGCGTCGATCGCCAGCGCGGTGATCGGGCGGCTGGCCAGCGTCGCGAGCAGGTCGGGGTCGAGCGCGGGGGCCAGCGTGCTGACCAGGACCGCGCCCTCCCGCAGCCGGCCGACCTCCTCGACGGTCGGCTTGGCCACGTGCAGGACGACGTCGGCGCCCCACGCCTGGTCGGCCGTCCCCACCCGGGCGCCGGCCTCGCGGTAGCCGTCGTCGGGGAAGCTGGCGGCCGACCCGGCTCCGGTCTCCACCAGGACGTCGTGGCCCAGCGCGGTCAGCTGGCGCACGGTGGTCGGCGTCGCCGCCACGCGGGTCTCGCCGGGGCGGGTCTCCCGAGGCACTCCGATGAGCACGTCCGGTTCCTCCTGCACGGGTCGCTCGCCGCCCGTCTCCGGTGACGGTGCGGTCCGGTACAGCGGTGGTGCACGCCGGTGGGCGGGCGATCCGGGACGGCGTGCACTGGTGGCGCAGCCGAGGAGATCATGCCGAACCGTGGAACAGCTCCGTGAGCGGGCTGCGTCACCCTCTGCTGCGAGCGCGCCGACCGGCCTGGGCGTCGGGGCCCGGAGCCCCCGCAAGGGTGAGGACCTCCCTTCCGGGCTGGAAGCCGCAACCCCTCCTGGCGTACTCCTCTGCAGACGGACGAGCGGCACGGACGCCGGTCGCCGTGGGTCGGCCGAGGGGGACGCGTGGCAGCGACGACGGGAACCGCTGGACCGCTGGTGCCACCGGAGGTCGTCTCGTCGGTCTTCTACGGGGCCGCGGTGAGCGACACGCTGGTGCTCCTGGTCGTCGAGGTCGTGGACGGCACGCCCCGGATCGCCTGGGGCAACGAGGGCGCGACCCACCTGCTCGGCTACGGGATGGACGACCTGCGGTCGCTGTCGCTCGCCGCGCTGGTGCCCTCGCTGCGCGGCGCGGAGGTGGGGCTGCTGCTCCGCCGCGAGCGCAGCGCGCGCATGAACCTGCCCGTCCGCACCGCCAGCGGCGCCCTGGTCGGGGTGCTCGTGCTGTGCACCCCGACGCCGAGCGGGCGGACGTGGACGCTGCAGCTGGTCCCGGCCGACAGCTTGTCCGAGCGGGTCCTGCGGGCCACCACCGAGGCCTCCGCGCAGCGCCTTGCCACGCTGACCGAGCGCTCCCCGGTGCCCACGCTGCTCTCCGAGCAGGGCATGCGCCTGGCGCACGTCAACGACGCCTTCTGCAACCTGGTCGGGCTGCAGGCCGAGCAGCTGCTGGGCACCGGCTGGATGGCCACGGTGCACCCCGACGACCTCGACGGCGTCATCGAGCAGGTCGTCGCCGTCCTCGGGGGGCGCGACGGGGAGACCAGGGCCCGGCTGGGCCGCACGGACGGCACCGAGCGGACGACGGTCATCCGCTTCGCGCAGCTGTTCACCCCCGGCGTCGGGGCCGGTTTCGTCGCCACCATCGAGGACGTCACCGACCGGCTGGCCGTCGAGGCCCGGCTCGCGCACCACGCCTCCCACGACCCGCTCACCGGGCTGCCCAACCGCACCCGGCTCGCCGAGCACGTGGCCGGACGGTTCCGTCCCGGTGCCGGCGGCCTGGCCGTCATCTTCCTCGACCTGGACGACCTCACGGTCGTCAACGAGTCGCTCGGCCACGCGGCCGGCGACGAGTTGCTCGTGGAGGTCGCCGCCCGGCTGCGCGCCACCGTGCGGCCCGGCGACCTGGTGGCCCGCTTCGGCGGCGACGAGTTCGTCGTGGTCTGCGAGGGCGTGGACGCGGCCGACGCGGTGGCCCTGGCGGAGCGGATCGGCGCGGCGCTGGCGTTGCCGGTGCGCCTGTGCGGGGTCGACGTCCGCCCGCACGCCAGCGTGGGCGTCACCGTGCAGACCGCTGAGCACTGCGCGGCCGAGGACCTGATCCGCGACGGCGACATCGCGGTGTGCCAGGCCAAGGCCGGCGGCAGGGGCCGGATCACCGTGCTCGACCAGCGGGCCCGGGCCGAGGCGCGGGACAGGCTGCGGCTGGTCGCCGAGCTGCGCGAGGCGATCGAGCGCAGGGAGGTCACGCTGCACTACCAGCCGATCTTCCGCGCCGACGACGGCACCCCGGTGGCCGTCGAGTCGCTGGCCCGCTGGCACTCCCCGCTGCGCGGCCCGATCAGCCCGGCGGTGTTCGTCGCGCTGGCCGAGGAGAGCGGGCTGATCGGCGCGCTCGGCCTGCTGGTGCTCGACGAGACCTGCCGCCAGCTGGCCGAGTGGGACCGCCTCCTGGACGACGCCGCCCCGCAGCGGGCCAACGTCAACGTCTCGGCGCTGCCGCTCGACGACCGGCTGCAGGGCCACGTGCTCGCCGCCCTGGAGCGGCACGGGCTGCACCCGTCGCGGCTGTCGATCGAGATCACCGAGTCCGCCTTGGTGGAGGACCCGTCCGCGGCCCGCGAGGTGCTCGTGCAGCTGCGCGACCTCGGCGTCTCGCTGGCCATCGACGACTTCGGCACCGGCTGCTCGTCGCTGGCCCACCTGCGCCACCTGCCGGTGGACGTCCTCAAGGTGGACCGCTCGTTCGTCGCCGAGCTCGCCGACGGGCACGCCGAGATCGCCTCGGCGGTCATCGCGCTGGCCCGCAGCCTCGACCTGACGACCGTGGCGGAGGGCGTGGAGACCGCGGAGCAGGCGGCGCGGCTCGCCGACCTCGGGGCCGGCTTCCTGCAGGGCTTCGCCCTCGCCCGGCCGATGACCGGCCGCCGCGCCGCTGCCTGGTACGCCGCCTCCGCCCGATGACCGTCAGCCGCCTCGTCCCCCCGGGAGCAGCCGTGCGCACGACCCCGCCCGCCACCCCGTCCGCCGACCTCGAGGCGGTGCTGAGCAGCATCGACACGATGGCCGCGCAGCAGCCGATCGCCGCGCGGATCGTGGCGATGGCCGACTCCGACGACACCGACGCGCGCACCCTCGCCCGGACCCTGGCCTCCGATGTCGCGCTGGCCGGCCGGGTTCTGAAGCTGGCCAACTCCGCCTACTTCGGCATGCGGGGGCGGGTCGGCTCGCTGCAGATCGCGGTCACCGTCGTCGGCTTCCCCACCGTGCGCACCATGGCCACCGTCGCGCTGGCCGGCCTGGACGACGAGTCGCGGCTGCCCGAGGGGTTCTGGGGGATGAGCAGCTGCGTCGCACTGGGCGCCGCCACCCTCGCCCCGCGGTTCGGCGAGCGCCCGCAGGACGCCCTGTGCCTGGGCCTGCTGGCTCCGCTCGGCGTCGCGCTGCTCCACCACACCGACGCCGACGGCTACGCCGAGCTGACCGCCGCCGAGCCGACCGCCGCGGGTCGCCGCGCGGCGGAGGTGCGCCGCTACGGCATCCACGCCCACCGGCTCACCGCGGTGGCGCTCGAGCAGTGGGGGTTCCCGCCGAGCATGGTCACCCCGCTGGGCGCGGTCGACGACTGCAGCAGGCCGGAGGGTGCGCTGCTCCGGGCGGCGCTGGAGCTGGCGGCCCGGCTGACGGCCGGGGACCACGTGCCGGTGCCGGTCGAGCAGCTCACCGGCGGTCAACTGCGCGAGGACGCCGTCCCGCCGGTGCTGGAGCGGGTGCGCGCCGAGGCCGACGAGCTGCGCCTGGCGATGCTGGGGGAGTAGGGCGTCTCACGGCCCGGCGGCCTGCACCCGGTCGGCCACGTCGCGCAGGACCGCCGGCCAGTCGTCGATGCCGTAGTCCCGGCCCATGCGGACGACGACCACGTCGGTGGCGGGGTCGACGTAGACGTACTGGCCCTTGTTGCCGCGCGCGGAGAAGCGCCCCTCCCGCTCCGTGTCGACCCACCACCAGTACTGGTAGTGCTCGGCCGGGTCCGCAGAGGTGTCGCGGGCGGTGGCCTCGGCGACCCAGGCCGCCGGCACCACCTGGCGGTCGCCCACGCGGCCCTCGTGGGCGAACAGGTACCCGAAGCGGGCGTAGTCCACGGCCCGGGCGTTGAAGCCGCTCTCCATCTTCGGGAAACCGGAGGCCTCGCTGTCGGCGCTCCACGACGCGTCGGCCTCGGCGCCGAGCGGCTGCCACAGCACCTCGCTCGCGTAGTCCGCCACCGGGGTCCCGGTGGCCCGCTCCAGGACCAGCCCCATGAGCAGCGGGTTGTAGTTGTCGTAGTGCCAGCGGACGCCCGGGGCCTCGTCGATCCGCACCGAGAGGGCCGTCGCGCGCAGGTCGGGCGAGTAGTAGGTGACCGAGTCGTCGCTCCACGGCAGCCCCTGCTCCTCGTAGTGCAGCCCCGACGACATGGTGATCAGGGACCGCAGGGAAACCCGGGCGAAGTCGGGGTCGCGGTCCAGCAGTTCGGGCACGTAGGCAGTGACCGGGTCGTCCAGGCTGCCGATCTCCCCGCGGTCGAGCGCGATGCCGACCAGGGTCGAGAGGATCGACTTCGCGACGGAGAACGACGTCTGGGTCGCCTCCCGGCCGCCGCCGTGCAGGTACCGCTCGTCGACGCGCTCGTCCCCGCGGAGCACGAGGAAGGCCTGCGTCCCGGTGCGCTCGAGCAGGGCGTCCAGGTCCTCGGTGTGGCCGTCGGGCAGGGTCACCTCGTCGAGGACGCCGACGGGCAGGGACCCCGGCCGGAGTTCCAGGGTCCGCGGCCCCGCCGGGACCGGCAGCGCCGGGAAGCGCCGCCAGTCGTCGACGTCGGCGTCGCGCCAGATGACCGCCCGCGCGACCGCGGAGGAGTCGAGCGCGGCCAGCGCCCAGAGCTGCACGCCGGCGCCGGTCACCGCCAGGAAGGCCAGGGCCGCGACCAGCGCGGTGACCGGCCGCCCGCGCCGACGGCGGACGAGCCGGGCGGCGCCCCAGGCGGCAAGGCCGGCGGCCGCGAGGAGCAGCGGCACGAGCAGCGGGGAGGTGAGCACACCGGGAGGCTAGGGAGGCGGACCGGCGCCCGGGCGTGCGGGCCGCCGGCGCCCGTTCCCGCAGGCGGCAGCGGCCGGCGCCCTCCGAGAGGACGCCGGCCGCAGCTCCTTGCTGGCTACCCGGTGTAGGGCGCGCCCAGCGGGTCGACCGTCTCGTGCGCGTCGACGTCCTCGGCCAGGCGGGACAGCGCCCAGTCGCCGTCGCCCAGGACGTGGTCGATCGCGGTGAGCCGGCTGGTGTGGTGGCCGACCGTGTACTCGGCGGTCACCCCGATCCCGCCGTGCAGCTGGATCGCCTCCTTGCCGATGTGCCGGCCGGCGCGGCTCGTCTGCAGCCGGGCGCGATCGGCCGCGGCGATGACGTCCCCGCCGGCGTCGACGACCATCGACGCCCACAGCGCGGTGCTGCGGGCCAGCTCGAGCGAGACGTACATGTCCGCGGCGCGGAAGGTGAGCGCCTGGAACCGGTTGAGCGTCACGCCGAACTGCTTGCGGGTCTTGAGGTACTCGGCGGTGGTGCGCAGCGCCGTGTCCATCGACCCGATGGCCTCGTGGGCGTAGGCGATGCGCGCCTCGGCGAGCACCCGCTCGATCTGTGCGGTCCGGTCGGCAGTGCCCTCGCCGAGCAGCTCGGCCGGGGTGCCCTCGAAGCGGACGTTCGCCGCGCGGCCACCGTCGTGGGTGCGGTAGCCGGTGCGGGTCAGGCCCGCCGCGTCGCCGCGGACGAGGAACAGCGCCGTGCCGCCCTCGACGACCGCGCTCACCACGAGGACGTCGGCCCGCGCACCGTTGAGGACCGGCTCCTTGACGCCGGTGAGCGTCCAGGAGCCGCCGTCCTGCGTGGCGGTGACGGCCGCGGCCGACGGGCTCCAGCGGGTGCCGGGCTCGGCGTGCGCGACGGCGGCCAGCGTCGTCCCCTCGGCGATGCCGGCGAGGACCTCGGCCTTCTGGGCGTCGGTGCCGACGGCGGCGACCAGGCCGCCAGCCAGCACGACCGCCTCGACGAAGGGCTCGGGTGCGAGCACCCGGCCGATCTCCTCGGCGACGACCGCGACCTCGATCGGCCCGGCGCCCATGCCGCCGTGCTCCTCGGCGAAGGGCAGGCCCAGCAGCCCCATCTCGGCCAGCCGCGACCAGGTCTTCTCGTCGAAGCCCGGATCGCTCGCGGTCACCCGGCGGCGCTGCTCGCCGTCGCCGTAGGCGCGCTCCAGCAGACCGCGCACGGCCCCCCGGAGGTCGTTCTGCTCACTGTCGAAGGTGAAGTCCACGGTTGCCTCAGAGCCCCAGGATCGTGCCGGCGATGATGGTGCGCTGCACCTCGTTGGAGCCTCCGTAGATGGAGACCTTGCGGTAGTTCAGGTAGTGCGGCGTCGCGACGCGCGCCCAGTCCGGGACCTCGGAGCCCTCGTCGGCGAACGAGGACAGCGAGAGCGGGCC
Source organism: Geodermatophilus obscurus (assembly GCF_900143215.1). Classification (GTDB taxonomy): domain Bacteria; phylum Actinomycetota; class Actinomycetes; order Mycobacteriales; family Geodermatophilaceae; genus Geodermatophilus; species Geodermatophilus obscurus_A. The sequence goes on from NZ_FRDM01000002.1 coordinate 15,522, forward strand.
GGCGATGTCGACGACGAGCTCGGTGGCGGCCTGCTGCAGCTCCGAGCCGCGGAGCTTGAGCACCGACGAGGCCGGGTGCGGCTTGCCGTCGGCGGAGGTGGCGACCACGCGCAGCGCGGTGAGCTCGAGGGCGAGCAACTCGTTCTCCAGCTCGGCGATGCGCGCTGCCGTGCGCGGGTCCTCGAGCAGCGGGCGGCCGCCGACGGTGACCTCGCGCGCGTGGGCCTTGGCCTGGACCAGCATGCGCTTGGTGGAGCCGATCCGGGCGATGCCGACCCGCTCGTTGCCGAGCAGGAACTTGGCGTAGTCCCAGCCGCGGTTCTCCTCGCCGATGAGGTTCTCCGCCGGCACGCGGACGTCCTCGAAGAAGACCTCGTTGACCTCGAAGCCGCCGTCGAGCAGCTCGATGGGCCGCAGGGTGACCCCGGGGGTGTCCATCGGGAACACCAGCAGCGAGATACCGCGCTGCTTCTTCTCCGCGGTCGGGTCGGTGCGGACCAGGCAGAAGATCCAGTCGGCGTGCTGGCCGAGCGTCGTCCAGGTCTTCTGGCCGTTGACGACCCAGTCGTCGCCGTCGCGGACGGCGGTGGTGCGCAGGCTGGCGAGGTCGGAACCGGCGTCGGGCTCGGAGAAGCCCTGGCACCACCAGATGTCGAGGTTCGCCGTCGCCGGCAGGAACCGCTCCTTCTGCTCCTGGTTGCCGAACGCCGCGATGACCGGGCCGATCATGCTGGTGTTGAAGGCCAGCGGCTCGGGGACGCAGGCCAGCTGCATCTCCTCGCGCCAGATGTGGCGCTGCAGCGGCGACCAGTCCTTGCCACCCCACTCGACCGGCCAGTGCGGCACCGCGAGGCCGGCGGCGTTGAGCACCCGCTGGCTCTCGACGTACTGCTCCTTGGTCACGTGCCGGTGAGCCGCGACGGTGTCCCGGATCTCCTGGGGCACCTGGGTGGTGAAGAACGTCCGCATCTCCTCCCGGAAGGCCTCCAGCTCCGGGGACAGTTGCAACCGCATCGGACCTCTCTCCTGACGTCGGCCACCCTCGTCGTCACTGCGTCTCGCAGGGTGGGGGACCGACGATCCCACACGAGCTACCGGCCGGTAGCCCCCGGGGCGCGGTGGGCGGCGTGGCGTGTCCTCGGCGGCGCGTCGTGCTCCGTCGGTGTGCGCCGCTGAGCAGTTTCCGCGCCGCTGGCTGCGCATCCGCGCACACGGTCGCCGGCGGGGCTGCCCAGGTCGTCCCGAGCCCCGCGCGGGGGAACGCGCGGCCCGCGTCGCCCGTTCGCCGGGACATGGAGCTGACCTGTCCCAAGTGCCACGGCACGATGCGCACCTACGAGCGCAACGGGGTGCACGTCGACCAGTGCACGGAGTGCCGCGGCATCTTCCTCGACCGCGGTGAGCTGGAGCGGCTGGTCGACGCCGAGAACGCCTGGCATGGGGGTGGCCGGTCGTCCACGCCGTCCTCGTCGTCGGCCGCGTACGGCGGGGCGGGTCACTCGACCAGCGGCCCCGGCTCGGGCGGCCCCGGCTCCGCCGGAGGGTACGGCGCCGGCGGGCTCGGCGCGGTGGTCGGCGAGGTGCTCAGCCAGGTGCAGAAGAAGCAGCACTCCTCCGGTCACGGGCACAAGCGCAAGCAGTCGTTCCTGGGCGAGCTGTTCGGCTGAGGTCGCGAGCGTCGCCGCCCTCCGCGGGGGACGCTGGGAGGCGTGTTCGACGTCGACTGGATGGGCCAGTTGGCCCGCGAGGTGCTGAGGGAGCGGCTGCCCGCGCTGATAGCCGAGGCGTGCGCGTGGAGCGTCGGGATGTCCGACCGGCCGCACCACGAGCGGCGCCGCGGCCGGCTGGGCGAGACCGGCGGGACGATCGGCGACCGGATCGCCCGCGAGCAGCCGCTGTCCGGCGAGGAGGACGGCCGGCTCGACCTCGGCGACGCCAGGCCGGGCAGTTTCCGCGACGTGCTCAACGCGGTGGACGCCGCCGGGGTGCTCTACGCCGACCGGTTCGACCGCGAGGTGCTCGAGCCGTTCGTGCTGGGCACCTGCGTGCTCGCTGCTGAGCGGGCACGGGCCACCCGGCCGGTGGCGTGGGCCGAGCTGCTCGACGACCTCGGGGAGGACGGCCGCGACCTGGTCGGGATCGTCCGGGCGGGGGAGTGGGAGGCGTCGCTGCGCACCGAGGCCGAGCACCTGGTGCTGGCCGCGCTGGCCGACGTGCCGCTGCTGGAGGTCGAGGCCGAGGGGCTGCCGTTGTCGCTGGTGCGCGCGGCCGAGGCGCTGACGCGGGAGGCCGCGACCTCCCCGCCGCCGCCCGCGCCGGCGGGGGAGGACCCGGCGGCGTCCGGCGCGGTCTTCCTCGCCCGGGCCGCGCTCGCGGACCTCGGCGAGCCGGTGCCGCCCTCGTGGGCCGACCGGGTGCTGACCGCGCTGCTGGCCGAGGGCATCGAGCCCGACGAGCTGCCCGCCGTCCTGCCGCACCTGCCGCTGGCGCCGGGCACCGCGGACGCCGTCCTCACCTTGCTCGACGCCGGCCGCTGACCACCCGTCAGGTTCGGGCGGGCATCCTGGACACCGCCCTCGCGCCGGGGTGCCTCCCTCCGTCACGATGGGCGGGGTGGTGGTCCCGGGTGGCGGGGTGCCCGGTGGACGGAGGACGGAATGTCGGAACAGCAGCCGGTCGAGCCCGACGCGATCATCGGGAGGGACGGCGCTGCGATCCCGGGCCGGCACGGTTCCGGTGGAGCGCTGCAGCCGCTCCCCGCGCTGATCCCGGCGCTCGCGCGCGTGGCGCTCGCCGGGCCGCTGCTGACCGCGTCGGCGGTCGCGCTCACCGCGGCCGCGGCCGCCAAGGCGGTCGAGGTGGCCGGCCGGGTGGCCCGGCAGCGGATGGGTGCTGACGCGGTGCAGCAGGTGTTCCCCGGCGGGCTCGAGGTCACCTGGACCAGGATCGAGATCCGCTGGACCCCGTGACCGGCGACCGGTCATCCCCGCGGGGTCACGTGTCGAGCGGGAGGCCGGTGTAGTTCTCGGCCAGCTCGCGGGCGGCGGCCTCGGACGAGCAGACCCGGCGCAGCTGGGAGAGCTGCAGCTCGGCGTCGAAGTCGTCACCCGAGCGGTGCAGCATCGACGTCATCCACCATGAGAAGTGCGTGCACCGCCAGACGCGGGCCAAGGCCCGGTCGGAGTAGGAGTCGACCAGGTCGGTCTCCTTCTCCTGCAGCAGCCGCACCAGCGCCGAGGCGAGCAGGGTGACGTCGGCGACGGCCAGGTTGAGGCCCTTGGCGCCGGTCGGCGGGACGATGTGTGCGGCGTCCCCGGCCAGGAAGAGCCGGCCGCGGCGCATCGGCGCGCTGACGAACGAGCGCATCGGCAGGACCGACTTCTCCGTCACCGGCCCGCGGTTGACCGACCAGCCCTCCAGCGCCATCCGGGTGTCGAGGGCGTTCCAGATCCGGTCGTCGGACCAGTCCTCGATCCGCTCCGACGGGTCGACCTGCAGGTACAGCCGCGACACCGACGGCGAGCGCATCGAGTACAGCGCGAAGCCCTCGGGGTGCCAGGCGTAGATCAGCTCGTCGGTGGCGGGTGCGGCGTCGGCCAGGATGCCCAGCCACGCGTAGGGGTAGGTGCGCTCCCACACCCGCCCGCCTGCCTGCTGCACCACCGCGCGGGAGGGGCCGTGGAAGCCGTCGGTGCCCGCGACGGCGTCGCACTCGAGCACCTGCGCCACGCCGTCCGCGTCGGTGAACCGGATGCGCGGGCTGTCGCCGTCGACCTCCTCGGGGCGGACGTCGGACACCTCGAAGAGCAGCGGCGGGCCGCCGTCCAGCTGGGCCCTGATCAGGTCCTTGGTGACCTCCGTCTGCCCGTAGACCCACACGGTGCGCCCGCACAGCTCGGGGAAGTCCAGGGGATGCCGCACCCCCGGGTACTGCAGGTGGATGCCGCGGTGCTCGAGGCCCTCGCGCTGCAGCCGCATCCCCACCCCGGCCGCGGTCAGCGTGTCGACGGTGTGCTGCTCGAGGATGCCGGCGCGGATCCGCGCCTCCACGTACTCCCGGGATCGGTTCTCCAGGACGACGGAGTCGATGCCCCGCAGCGCGAGCAGTCGCGACAGCAGCAGGCCGGCCGGGCCGGCGCCGATGATCCCCACCTGTGTGCGCACGGGCCGAGTGTGACCGCCACCGCACACGGCTGGGAACCGCCGGCTGCCGCTCAGCGGAAGTGCTGCACCCGCGACAGCTCCCGTCCGATGCCGCGCGCGGCCACCTCGAGCACGGGTACCAGCCGCAGCAGGTCCCGCCGGTGACTGGGGACGACGACGCCCAGCGCGGCGACGACGACCGGGCCGCCGGGTCGCTCCACGCGCACCGGGACGGCGACCGACAGCGTGCCCAGCGACATCTCCTCGGCGGTCCGGGCGTACCCGCGGCGCCGGACCTCGGCGATCTCCCGGCGCAGCCGACCCGGGTCGACGACGGTGTGCCGGGTCTCCCGGGTGGGTGCCCGCAGCACCGCCGCCGCGACGTCGTCCGGCGCGGCGGCCAGCAGCACCTTGCCGACCCCGGTGGCGTGCAGCGGCAGCCGGCTGCCCACCTGGCTCACCACCGGCACCGACTCGCGACCGGAGACCCGTTCGACGTAGAGCGCGCTGCGGCCGTCGCGGACGGCGAGGTGCACGGTGTCGCGGGTGGCGGTGTGCACGTCGAGCAGGAACGGGGCCGCCACCTGGCGCAGCTCGGCCTGCACGGGGGCGAGCAGGCCGAGGTCCCACAGCCGGCGGCCGATCTCGTAGCGGCCGTCGGGTCGCCGGTGCAGCGCGCCCCAGGCCACCAGCTCGCCGACGAGCCGGTGGGCCGTCGACAGCGGCGTCCCCGAGCGCTCGGCGAGCTCCGAGAGGGTCAGCCGCGGCGCACCGGAGTCGAAGGCGCCGAGCACGTCGAGGGCGCGTGCGGTCACCGACCGCCCTGCCGTCGTCCCGCCACCGGCCACGGCAGCCCCCTTCCGCTGGCCGGAAGGCCAGGCTTGGGCAGGGTAGCCCCGCGGCCCTACGGTCCTGGACATGACCGGGACCACATCCGGCAGTCGGCTGGACCTGCCGCGCTACGCGCGCACGGACGCCGGACTGCGCACCCCTCTCGGGTATGACGACTACAGGAGCACGGGGCTGCGCGCGCCGCTGCGCACTCCGGTCGACCTGCCGCACCGGCTCACCGAGGTGACCGGCCCGCTGCTCGGTGAGGACCGGGTGACCGCCACCGACGCCGACCTGACCAAGCGCCTCGGCGGCGAGGCCCAGGGTCAGCGGATCATCGTCCACGGCCGGGTGCTCGACAGCGACGGCCGGCCGGTCCCCGACACCCTCGTCGAGGTCTGGCAGGCCAACGCCGCCGGGCGCTACCGGCACGTCGTCGACAACTGGCCGGCGCCGCTGGACCCGCACTTCGACGGGCTCGGCCGGGTCATGACCGACGACCAGGGCCGCTACGAGTTCACGACGATCAGGCCCGGCGCCTATCCGTGGGGCAACCACCACAACGCCTGGCGGCCGGCGCACATCCACTTCTCGCTCTTCGGCCGGGCGTTCACCCAGCGCCTGGTCACCCAGATGTACTTCCCGGACGACCCGCTGTTCTTCCAGGACCCGATCTTCAACGCGATCCCCGAGGGCGCGCGTCACCTGGCGATCAGCCGCTTCGACTACGAGCGCACCGTGCCCGACTGGGCACTGGGGTTCCAGTGGGACATCGTCCTGCGCGGCGCGGAGCAGACCCCGTTCGAGACCGAGGACGACGGGGACGTCGCGTGATGACGGTCGAGGGAGCATCGCAGCGAGGAACGAGCGAGGGAGCATCGCAGCGAGGAACGAGCGAGGGAGCATCGCAGCGAGGAACGAGCGAGGGAGCATCGCAGCGAGGAACGAGCGAGGGAGCATCGCAACGAGGAACGAGCGAGGAGCGGACCGGGTCCGGAGTCGCGCGGGGAGGTGTCGCGTGATGACCCAGCTGCAGACGACGCCCAGCGCCACCGTCGGCCCGTACCTGGCGATCGGCCTCACCTGGGAGGGCGGCGAGTTCGCCGTCCCGGCCGACACCCCGGGCGCGATCTGGCTGCGCGGCACGGTGTTCGACGGCAACGGCGACCCGGTGCCCGACGCGATGGTCGAGACCTGGCAGGCCGACCCCGACGGCCGCTTCGACCACCCCGACGACCCGCGCGGCGCCGCCCGGTACCCCGGCTTCACCGGCTTCGGCCGCTCGCACACCGACTCGGGCGAGTACGCGGTCTGCACGCTCAAGCCCGGCCGGGTGCCCGACGGCGAGGGCGGCCTGCAGGCGCCGCACGTCGACGTCTCGCTGTTCGCCCGCGGGCTGCTCGACCGGGTCGTCACGCGCATCTACTTCGCCGACGAGGCCGAGGCCAACGCGCAGGACGTCGTCCTGCGGGGGCTGACCGAAGAGCAGCGCCGCACGCTGGTCGCGGAGCCGACCGACGACGGCTACCGCCTGGACATCCACCTGCAGGGCGAGCGGGAGACGGTGTTCTTCGCCGTATGACGCTGCTCTCCGGGACCTTCGCCCGCGGCGGGGCCGCGGCCGCCGTTGCCGACGACGCCTGGTTCCGGGCGCTGCTCGACGTCGAGGCCGCGCTCGGGCGCGCCGCGGCCCGCGCCGGGCTGGTGCCCACCACCGCGGCCGACGCGGTCACCGCCGCCTGCGCGCACCCCGAGCGGCTGGACCTGGCGACCGTGGTGGCCCGGGCCGCGGACGCCGGCAACCCGGTGCCGCCGCTGGTGCGGGTGCTGCAGGACGCGGTCGGCGAGCGCGACGCCGTCGCCGTCCACGTCGGGGCGACCAGCCAGGACGTGCTGGACACCGCGCTGCTGCTGATGGCGCGGAACGCGATCGCCGCCATCGACGCCGACCTCGCCGCCGCGGCGGAGACCACCGCGGATCTCGCCCGCGTCCACCGGGACGACGTCCTGGCCGGTCGCACGCTGATGCAGCAGGCGCTGCCCACGACCTTCGGGCTCAAGGCCGCCGGCTGGCTGGCCGGCCTGGACGGCGCCCGGCTGCGGCTGGCCGAGGTGGTCGCCTCGCTGCCGGTGCAGTACGGCGGTGCGGTCGGCACGCTGGCCGCGAGCGGCGGCGCCGGGGTCCTGCTGCGGAAGGCGCTCGCCGAGGAGCTGCGGCTCACGAGCACCGCCGTCCCGTGGTTCACCGTCCGGCTGCCGGTCGCCGACCTGGCCGGGGCGCTGGGCGCTGCCGCCGGCGTGGTCGCCACCGTCGCGGTAGACGTCGTGCTGCTGGCCCAGACCGAGGTCGCGGAGGTCGCCGAGGTGGGCGAGGGGCGGGGCGGGTCGTCGGCGATGCCGCACAAGCGCAACCCGGTGGCCGCCATCTCCGCCCGGGCCTGCGCCCGCCGCGCGCCGGGGCTGGTCGCCACGCTGCTGTCGGCGATGGAGCAGGAGCACGAGCGGGCCGCCGGCGCCTGGCACAGCGAGTGGCCGGCGCTCACCGAGCTGCTCACCACCGCCGGGTCGGCGGCGTCCTGGCTGGCCGAGAGCCTGCGCGGGCTGCGGCCGGACCCGGCCCGCATGGCCGCCACCGCCGCGACCGCTGCGGAGGGGCCGGTGGCCGGCGCGCTCGCCGAGGCGTTGGCGCCCACCCTGGGCAAGGGTGCGGCGCACGACGCCGCGGCCGCGGCCGTCCGCGAGGCCCGCGACAGCGGCCGGCCGCTGATCGAGGTCGTCGCCGCCCGTGCTGACGTCGACACAGCCGCCGTGCTCACCGCCGGTACACCCGACGTCGGCGAGGCCGGCGCCCAGGTCGACGCCGCACTCGCCGAACACACCGCACTCACGGAGGGACGCCAGTGACCGCAGTCGAGGTCTCGTACACCGAGGACGGGCCGGCCGACGCGCCGGTCGTCGTCCTCTCCAACTCGCTCGGGGCCACCCGCGGCATGTGGGACCCGCAGGTGCCCGCGCTCGCGGAGCGCTACCGGGTGGTCAGCTACGACACCCGCGGCCACGGCGACTCGCCGTCCCCGGCCGGGCCGTACACCCTCGACGACCTGGTGGACGACGTCGTGGCGCTGCTCGACCGGCTGGGTGTCCGGCGCGCGCACGTCGCCGGGCTGTCCCTGGGCGGGATGACGGCGCTGCGGCTGGCCGCCCGCGAGCCCGCGCGGGTGGACCGGCTCGTCGCCCTGGCCACCTCGGCGAAGCCCGACCCGCAGGGCTTCCTCGACCGGGCCGCCGCGGCCCGCTCCGGCGGGACGGCGCCGCTGGCGCCGACCGTGGTCAGCCGCTGGCTGACGCCGGGGTACGCGGCCGAGCACCCGGACCTGGTGGCGCGGCTGGAGGCAATGATCGTCGCGGCGGACGACGAGGGCTACGCGCTGTGCTGCGAGGTCGTGGCCGCCGTGGACCTGCGCGAGGACCTCGCGCGCATCACCGCCCCGACGCTGGTCGTGTCGGGCGCCGAGGACCCGGCGCTGCCGCCTCCGCACCAGCAGGCCATCGCCGACGGGATCGCCGGCGCCTCGCTGGTGTCGGTGAGCCCGGGGGCGCACCTGCCCAACCTGGAGCAGCCGCTGGAGGTCACCGGCGCGCTGCTGGGGCACCTCGACGCGGCGGGCGGCCACGCATGAGCGAGCTGCCCGACACCGACGACGCCCGCCGCGACGCCGGCATGCGCACCCGCCGCGAGGTGCTCGGCGACGCCTGGGTCGACCGTGCGGTGGCGGGCACGACGCCGTTCACCGCCGACTTCCAGGACTTCATCACCCGCGTGGCCTGGGGGGACGTGTGGCAGCGACCCGGCCTGGCCCGCCGCGACCGCAGCCTGATGACGCTGTCGATCACCATCGCGCTGCGGCACTGGGACGAGTTCGCGCTGCACGTGCGGGCGGCCAGGAACAACGGCCTGTCCGACGAGGAGATCGCCGAGGTCATCCAGCACGCGGCCGTCTACGCGGGCGTGCCCGCGGCCAACCACGCGTTCAAGGTCGCCACGACGGTCCTGGCGGAGCTGCGCGGCGAGGGCTGACCGCAGCCGGCGGTGTGCATCCGTGGCGCGTCGCGCGCCCTCCACGCGCCACGGACGCACACCGCCCCTCAGGCCGGCCGGCCGCGGCCCTCCCGCAGCAGCCGGACCAGCGCATCGGTCGACGAGTCCGCGTCGTACTCCGGTGCGGACTCGCTCTGCAGCTTGGGCGCCAGCTGGTTGGCCATCACCTTGCCCAGCTCCACGCCCCACTGGTCGAACGAGTTGATGCCCCAGACGACGCCCTGGGTGAAGACCCGGTGCTCGTAGGCGGCCACCAGCTGCCCGAGCACCGACGGCGTCAGCTTGGGCGCGACGATGGCGTTGGACGGGTGGTTGCCCGGCATGACCTTGTGCGCGACGACGTCCGGCGCCGTCCCCTCGGCGGCGACCTCCTCGGCCGTGCGGCCGAAGGCCAGCGCGCGCGGCTGGGCCAGGAAGTTGGCCAGGAACAGGTCGTGCATCGAGTCCAGGTCCCTGTCATGAGCGAGATCGTTGGGCTGCACGAATCCGAGGAAGTCAGCCGGGACGAGGACCGTGCCCTGGTGCAGCAGCTGGTAGAAGGCGTGCTGGCCGTTGGTGCCCGGCTCGCCCCACACGATCTCGCCGGTGGCGACGTCGACCGGTGAGCCGTCCAGTCGCACCGACTTGCCGTTGGACTCCATGCACAGCTGCTGCAGGTAGGCCGGGAAGCGCGCCAGGTACTGCGAGTAGGGGAGCACCGCCTGGCTCTGCGCGCCGAAGAAGTCGACGTACCAGACCGAGATCAGCCCCAGCAGGGCCGGCAGGTTCTCCTCGTACGGCGCGGTCCGGAAGTGCTCGTCGACGGTGTGGAAGCCGTCGAGCAGCTCGCGGTAGTGCTCCGGCCCGATGGCGACCATGAGCGAGAGGCCGATCGCCGAGGTGAAGGAGTAGCGGCCGCCGACCCAGTCCCAGAAGCCGAACATGTTGGCGGTGTCGATGCCGAACTCGGCGACCTTCTCGGCGTTGGTGGAGACGGCGACGAAGTGCTGGGCGACGGCCTTCTCGTCCCCGCCCCGCCCGTCGGATGCCAGGCCCTCGAGCAGCCAGCGGCGGGCCTCCTCGGCGTTGGTGAGCGTCTCCTGGGTGGTGAAGGTCTTCGACGCGACGACGAACAGCGTGGTGGCCGGGTCGAGGTCGCGGGTGGCCTCGGCCAGGTCGGTCGGGTCGATGTTGGAGACGAACCGGAAGGTCAGCGACCGGTCCGAGTAGTCGCGCAGCGCCTGGTAGGCCATGGCCGGGCCGAGGTCGGACCCGCCGATCCCGATGTTGACGACCGCCCGGATCCGCTCGCCGGTGTGCCCGGTCCACTCCCCGCTGCGCACCCGGTCGGCGAACTCCGCCATCCGGCCGAGCACCTCGTGCACCTCGGCGTTGACGTCGTGGCCGTCGACGTCCAGGCCGCTGGTGCGGGGGTCGCGCAGCGCCACGTGCAGCACCGCCCGGTCCTCGGTCGCGTTGATGTGCTCGCCGCGGAACATCGCCTCGGTGCGCCGGCGCAGCCCGACGCTGTCGGCCAGCGCCGCCAGCAGCCGCACCGTCTCGCGGGTGAGCCGGTTCTTCGAGTAGTCCAGGTAGAGGTCGCCGGCGGTGACCACGAGCTCGGTGCCCCGCTGCGGGTCCTCGGCGAACAGGTCCCGCAGGTGGGCGTCGCGCAGCTCCCGGTGGTGCTCTGCCAGCGCCCGCCACTCCGCACTGTCCGTGATGCCCATGGACTCCTCCTGCTCCCGGCCGACGGATCGGCTGCCGATCCACCTACCCTGCCGGGAGGCGGCTCCTGAGGCGACTCCGGACGTGCCGCACCGGCGACGAGAGGAACGGCATGGCACTGCTGGACGACGGCGCGTGGCAGGGGAAGGTCTGGACCGGCACCTGGAGCGACGGGTCGGGCGGCAGCTACGACGTGGTCGAGCCCGCGACCGGGGACGTCGTCGGCGCGGTCGGGAAGGCCACCCCGGAGGACGTCGTCGCCGCGGCGGACCGGGCGGCCGAGGCCCAGCGGGCGTGGGCGGCGCTGCCGTTCGAGGACCGGGCGCGGGTGCTGCGCCGCGCCGGTGAGGTCCTCGAGGCCGACGCCGACGAGATCAAGGGCTGGCTGGCCCGGGAGACCGGCGCGATCCAGCCCTTCGGGGACTTCCAGGTGCACACCACCGCCGCCGAGTGCTACGAGGCGTCGGCGCTGCCCAGCCACCCGTACGGCGAGCTGCTGCGCACCGGGGCGCCGCGGCTGTCCTTCGCCCGCCGGGTGCCGGCCGGCGTGGTCGGCGTCATCGCACCGTTCAACGTGCCGACCATCCTGGCGATCCGGGCGATCGCCCCGGCGCTCGCGCTGGGCAACGCCGTCGTCCTCAAGCCCGACCCGCGCACCGCCGTCTCCGGCGGCGTGCTCTTCGCCCGTGTCTTCGAGGAGGCCGGCCTGCCCGCCGGTGTGCTCCAGGTGCTGCCCGGCGGCGCGGACGTCGGTGAGGCGCTGGTGACCGCACCGCCGGTGCGGGTCATCGCCTTCACCGGTTCGACCAGGGCCGGCCGCGCGGTCGGCGCGCTCGCCGGTCAGCATCTCAAGCGCGCGCACCTGGAGCTCGGCGGCAACTCCGCGCTCGTCGTGCTGCCCGACGTCGACGTGACCGCGGCGGCCTCGGTGGGTGCGTGGGGCACCTTCGCCCACCAGGGCCAGATCTGCATGGCCACCAGCCGGCACCTGGTGCACGAGTCGATCGCCGAGGAGTACACCGCCGTCCTCACCGAGAAGGTCGAGAAGCTGCCGGTGGGCGACCCGTTCCGCGAGGAGGTCGCGCTGGGTCCGCTGATCGACGCCGGCCAGCGCGACCGGGTGCACGGCCTGGTGACGAGCAGCGTCGAGGGCGGGGCGACGCTGCGCACCGGCGGCACCTTCGAGGAGCTGTTCTACCGGCCCACCGTGCTCGGCGACGTGCCGGTCGAGGCGCCCGCGTACCGGGAGGAGATCTTCGGCCCGGTCGCGCCGGTGACCCCCTTCCGGAGCCTCGACGAGGTGGCCGAGCTGGCCTGCGGCACCGAGTACGGACTGAGCCTGGGCATCCTCACCCGCGACGTCTACGCCGGCCTGCAGCTGGCCGAGCGGATCCCCTCGGGTCTGGTGCACATCAACGACCAGACGGTGAACGACGAGGCCGTGGCCCCGTTCGGCGGAGTCGGGGCGTCGGGCACCGGCTCCCGCCACGGCGGCCCGCAGGCCAACATCGAGGCGTTCACCGAGACCCAGTGGGTCACGCTGCGCGGCGACCTGCCCGCCTACCCGTTCTGAGCGCCGCAGCCGGGGGACCGGTGACCATCGGTTCGTCGCCGTGTCGGCTCGTCGACATGGCGACGAACCGACACGGCGGGCGCCCGGATGTCAGAACGGGGGCAGATCGGTGTCGTCCGGCGGTGGTGCGCCGGATGCCTCCGGTGGGTCCGGTGCCGGTGGTCGCAGGCCGGGTGGTCGGGTGGTGCGGGTGACGCCCGACGGTGTGGTCACGTGCAGGGTGCCGTCGTCGTCCATGACGAACCGCCAGCCGCGGGCGTGGGTCTTGAGCCGGTGGTGGCTGCGGCACAGGCAGCAGAGGTTGGCGCAGTCGGTGGCCCCGCCGGCGGCGTGCGGGACGACGTGGTCGAGATCGGCCCAGCCGGCGCGCTGTCCGCAGTGGGGGAAGCGGCAGGCGCGGTCGCGGGTGGTGAGGAAGGCGTCCTGGGCGGCGGTGGGCGTGTAGGCGGCGGTGGGTGCCGGCCGGTCGAGCACCGGGCAGCCGCAGTTCTGCTCGGGGTGGGTGGGGCAGCCGCGGCGGGCCAGCCGGGCCAGCCGGCCGGGGGTGGTGGTGGCCCGCAGCCGCCCGTCGGCGTCGGTGACCGCGAAGGTCACCGTGCCGCCCTCGGGTGTCTGGAGGCCGAGCGCGCCGAGGCGGGCCAGCAGGTCGCGCACGTGGCCGGCGGTGATCGGCAGCCCGTTGACCGATCCGGGCGTCCTGGCGGCGCCCTCGAGGGCGTCCAGCGCGGCGGTCACCGGCAGGTTCGCCGTGACAGCGGGCCGGCCGGAGTCGGCCGGGCGGCGCAGCAGCAGCGAGCAGACCTCCGCGCGCAGCTGCCCGATCGGGCGATCGTCGCCGTCGGCCTTGGCCGTCTGGGCCAGCCGGTCGATCAGGTCGTAGGCCTCGGCGGCCTGGTCGGCGGGCAGGTCGGCGGCCAGGGTGGCCATGCCCTCCCGGTGGGAAGGGTAGGAGCGCACGTCGGCCTGCCGGCGGGCGTCCTGCCGCCGCTTGTCGACGGCGTCGGCGTCGCACTCCAGCAGCAGCGCCAGCGCCCGGGCCCGCAGCCGGCCGGTGGACAGGTGCGTGGCCGCCGGCAGCAGCCGCGCCTCGATGACCCGGGCGACCGCCGGACAGGTGTGCTGCAGCACCTCGGCGAGCACCTTCGCGCGGGCCTCGTCCAGGACACCGGCGGCCAGCGCCGCCCAGGTCGCCGGCAGGCTCTCCCGATAGGTCCAGGCCCGATGCGCCAGGTGGGCGGCGGTGCCCCGCCCGCAGTTGAGCACCACCGCCAGCTCGCTGGTGAAGAACGCCGACACCCCCGGCAACTCGGCATCCGGCGCCCACGACCCCTTCTTCGCGCCGGGGTGGCCCGGCGGCGGATCCAGCGTGTCCGGGGTGTCCTCGGCCAGTCCCAGCACCAGTTCGGCCTCGTAGGCGGCGTCCATCGCCTTGCGGGCCTGCAGGCGCCGCAGCTCGGCGGCCTTCTCCTGCCGGGTCAGCAGCCCCACCGGCAGCCGCGCGCTGGTCGGCGGCCGCTCCAGCAGCCGGCCGACCAGCTCAGCCTCCAGCGGCGAGCGCAGGGCACCGGCCGACGTCATGACCCGAACATACGTTCGGGGTACGACACTTTCGCGTCGCTGAGCAGGGCATCGACCACCGAGCTGCAGACGCCAGGCGGCAGGACGGCCGCATCACCGGCCTCGTCGCTGGACCGGTTCTGCCCCCTCATCGGCGTGTGGACGCCGCGGGTCCGCGGTCGCGCGGAGGGCGAGCAGGGCTGTCGTCAGCGGCGCACTCCAGCAGCGTGGACGGCGTCCGCCGGGCTCTCGGTCACCAGCCGCGGCCGGCCGGCGTACAGCCCGGCCGCGAGCTGGAGGGCCTGGAGGACCAGCAGCACGGCCAGCCCCGCGCGCCATCCGCCGGTCGCGTCGTGCAGCAGGCCGACCGCCAGCGGCCCGGTGGCGGCGAGCAGGTACCCGACGCTCTGCGCGGCCGCCGACAGCCGGCCGGTCTGGGCGGCGTCGCGGGTGCGGACCAGCACCAGCGTCAGCGCCAGCGGGAACGCCGTCCCCGTGCCCAGGCCCCACAGCACCGCCCACACCGCCGGGGCGGTGGTGGGCGCGACGAGGAGGCCGAGGATCCCGACGGTCGACAGGAGGGTCGCGCCGGCCACCCACGCCACCTGGGACCGCTGCCGGGCGGCCAGCGGCGGGACGACGAGCGCGCAGGGTGCGCCGAACGCGGCCGCGGCGGCCACCAGGCCACCGGCGGTCACCGCGGACGTGCCGGCGTCGTCCTCGAGGACGTCGGCCATCCAGGTGAGCATCACGTAGAAGGCCAGCGACTGGAGGCCGAAGAACACCGTCACGGCCATCGCCACGCGGTCCCGGAGGACGGCGACCACCGGCAGCCGGGCCGCCGGGGGACCGGCGGTGGGGCGGCCGCGCCGGGCGAGCAGCGCCATCGCCGGGATCGCCACCAGGACCGGCGCGAGCCACAGCGTGAGCCCGGCGACCGCGCCCCCGGTCACCGTGACCAGCGGCTGGGCCAGGCCCGCGCCCAGGCTCGCCGAGAACCCCATGGTCGCGGTCGTCGCGCCCAGCACCGGTGCCGCGCGGTTCCCGTAGACGGCCCGCGCGGCCGCCGGGACCAGCACGTTGCCCACCGCGATGCCGGCCGACAGCAGCACGGTGCCGGCGTACAGACCCCAGGTGCCGGCCGTGCGCAGCGCGACCCCGGCGGCGAGCACGACCAGGCCGGCCAGGACGGCCCGGTGGACGCCGAGCCGCGCGGCCAGCGCAGGCGCGACGGGCGAGACCAGGCCGAAGCAGACCAGCGGGAGCGTGGGCAGCACCGACAGCGCGGCCTGCGGCAGGAACAGCTCGTCCCCCAGCTCGCCGAGCACCGGGCCGACGGCGGAGAACGGCGCGCGCAGGCACAGGGCGGCGAGGACCAGCGCGGCGGCGGGTGCGATCACCACCCACCACCGGGTCCGGCCGGTCGGGGTCGCCGGGTCGGCGGTCTGCACGCGCGTTCCTCCAGGGGATATGGGCGGGTGGATGGGAAGAGCTGATCGTCGCGCAGTGCCGGCCGGTCGCTCGGGAGCGGTCTACGAGACGACGTCGACCGCGCGCGGTCGGCTCGCCGTCGGACGGCTCGCCGTGTCCCTGGCCGGCCGGCGCGGGCCTGCGGTCAGCACCACCAGGCTGAGGAGCACGACGCCCATGCCGAGCCAGCCCAGGGCCGGCAGCCGTTCGTGCAGGACGAGGACGGCGATGACCGCGGCCACGACGGGCTCGAGCAGGGAGAGCGTGGTGGCGGTGCTGGCGGGGACCGCGGCCAGGCCCTGGCCGAACAGCACGTAGCCGACGAACATCGGCACGAGGGCGAGGTAGGCCACGGCCGCGAAGTTGGACCAGGCCGCGAGGATGGGAGCGCCGGTGAACAGCAGGACCGGCAGCAGCAGGACGCCGCCGGCCCCGAAGACCGCGCCCATGACCGGGCGGGAGGGCAGGCCGCGGCGCATCACCCGTGCGGCGCCCCAGGAGTACAGCGCATAGGTCAGGCCGGCCAGCAGCCCCAGCGCGATGCCCAGGAGCGGCCGCGTGCCGGAGGTGCCGGTCGCCGGCTCGCCCGGATCGGGGTGGGCGAGGGCCAGTGCCAGCACGCCGAGCACGCCGGCGGTGGCACCGAGCGCCCAGCGGCGGGACAGCGGTCGGCGGTCGATGACGCGCTCGACGAGGGCGGCCGCCACCGGGGCCGAGCCGATGGACACGACCGTGCCGACCGCCACCCCCGCCAGACGCATCGAGGTGTAGAAGGCCAGCGGGTACACCGCCACCGCGGCGGCGGCCACCGCCAGCGTCCGCCACTGCGCGGCCAGGCCGACGCGGTGGGTCCGCATCCCGCGGCCCGCGGCCGCCGCCTGCAGCAGGCCGCCGACCCCCATCGCCGCCGCACCGACCGCCAGCGACCCGACGCCGGGTGCCAGCGCCGCCGCGGTGCCCGTCGTGCCCCAGAGCGCGGCCGCAGCCAGCACGCACGCGCTGCCGTACGTCGCGCCGTGCCTCACTGCGCGTCCCCGCCGGCGGCGGCGTCCACCAGCTGCCGGGCCAGCTCGCGGACGCGGTGCAGCCGACGGGAGTCACCCTCCAGCCCGGCCCGGGCCATCGCACCCTCGAGCAGGAAGGACAGCTGCTCGGCCAGATCGGCGACCCGGCCCGCCGGCAGCCCGTCCAGCTCGGCGAGGTGCGTGGCGAGCAGCGCCTCGACCTCCTCCTTGTGCCGGCGCACCAGCCGGCGCCCCGGCGCACCGGCCGGCAGCTCGGCCGCCGCGTTGAGCAACCCGCAGCCGCGGAACCCGTGCCGGTGGGCCGTCTCGGCGTGGTCGACATAGGCGTCGACCACGGCGGCGACCCGCTGCCGGGCGTCGGTCGCGTCGGCCAGCCGGCGGCGGTAGAGGCCCAGCCACTCCTCGTGCCGCGCCTCGAGGTAGGCCAGCACGAGGTCGTCCTTGCCGGCGAAGTTGTTGTACAGGCTCATCTTCGCCACCCCCGCCGCGGCGGTGATGGTGTCGATCCCGGTGCCGGCCACCCCGTGGTCGTAGAAGCTCTCTGCTGCTGCCGCCAGCAGCCGGGCCCGAGCCGAACCGCGGGCCGACCTCGTCGGCGGCTCGGTCCCTCCGGTCGGTCGGCGTCCACGGTCGGACATGCGCATACCCCTCGTCGGATTACTAGGTAGACCAGTCTACCTAGTAGGGTGCCGTACACCGCCGCCGGGGAGGCCCGACGACGGAGGACGGCGCGCGCAGCACAAGGCGGACGGCGCGCGGAGGCACCTGGCCGGAACGGGGCGAGGTCACGACAGGGCGCCGCGGAAGCGCAGCGTCTGACCGGGGCGCAGCTGGCCGCAGCGGTCGACGTCGGCGTCGGCGACGTAGCCGATGACCGGGTAGCCCCCGGTCACCGGCGCGTCGGCGAGGAAGAGCACCGGCTGCCCGGAGGGCGGCACCTGCAGCGCGCCGCGCACCATGCCCTCGCTGGCCAGCTCGCCGGTGCGCGACCGCTCCAACGCGGCGCCGGCCAGCCGCAGCCCGATCCGGTTGCTCTCGCCGGTCACCTCCCACGCGGTGGCGGTGAAGGCGGCCGTGGCCCGGGAGGGGAACCAGTCGGCGCGCGGGCCGGGCAGCACCCGCACGGTCAGCTCGCCGCCGGGCGGATCGGGCACCGGCGCGAGGTCGACCCCCGGCATCGGCGCGGTGGGCTCGCCGACCGGCAGCACGTCGCCGGGAGCGAGCACCGGCGGGCCGAGGCCGGAGAGCAGGTCGGTCGAGCGGCTGCCGAGCACCGGCTCGACGGTGATCCCGCCGCGGACGGCGACGTAGGTGCGCAGCCCCGACGGCGGCAGGCCGAGCCGCAGCTCGCGGTCGGCCCGCAGTGGCACCGGCGCGTTGTGCGCGACCGAGCACCGCGCTCCGGTCGTGGCCAGCACCAGGTCTGCGCCGGCCCGCAGCACCAGCCCGCCGAGGGTCACCTCGAGCACCGCGGCGTCCGGGTCGTTGCCCACCAGCCGGTTGGCCAGTCGCGCGGCGGCGCGGTCGCAGGCCCCCGACCGGCCGACGCCCATCGCGCCCTGCCCGGGCCGGCCGCCGTCCTGCACGGTGGTCAGCGGCCCGGTCGCCACCACCGTCAGCGTGCGCGTCACGCTGTCCTGCGACGCGGCGCGGCCGGTCACGTGGCGTCCACGAAGCGCACCCGCACACCGGGGCGCAGCAGCGCCGCCGGGTCCCGGGCCACGTCGAAGACGGCGACCTCGGTGCGCCCGATCAGCTGCCAGCCACCCGGCGACTCACGCGGGTAGACGCCGCTGAACTCCCCGGCCAGCGCCACCGACCCCGGCGGCACCTTCGTCCGCGGGCTGTCCCGGCGCGGCACCTGCCACGGCTCGCCGTCGGGGGTGAGGTAGCCGAAGCCGGGGGCGAAACCGCAGAAGGCCACCGTCCACTCCGTTCCGGTGTGCCGGCGCACCACGTCGCCGGGCTCCACGCCGAGGTGGCCGGCGACGTCGCCGAGGTCGGCGCCGTCGTAGACGACCGGCAGCTCGACCAGCTCCCCGCCGCCGCGCCGGCCGGACCGGGGCGTCGTCCGCCGCACCGCCTGCTCGACCGCGGCGGGGGTGGTCACCGCGGGGTCGGTCACCAGCAGCACGGTGCGCGCCGCCGGGACGACGTCCACCACGCCGTCCACCGGCTCGGCCACCAGCGCGGCGTACAGGCCGAGGACCTCGTCGAGGCCGTCGAGCTCGACCAGGAGCGCGGTCGACCCGGCGGGCAGGACGCGCATCAGGGGGCGAACGGCGCCAGCGCGACCCCGGCCGTGGTGAGCGCCTCGCGCACCTGCCGGGCGATCTGCACCGCGCCCTGGGTGTCGCCGTGCACGCAGATCGAGTCCGGCGCCAGCCGCAGCAGGCCGCCCTCGACGTCGGTGACCGGTTCCCCGGTGGCCATCGCGACGCAGCGGCGGGCGATCTCGTCGGGGTCGTGCAGCACCGCGCCGGGCAGTCGCCGGGAGACCAGCGTGCCCTCGGGGGTGTACTCGCGGTCGGCGAACGCCTCGGCCACCGTCGTCAGCCCGGCCTCGTCGGCCAGCCGCAGCCAGGCCGACCCGGGCAGCCCGAGCACCGGCAGCTCGCCGTCGTACTCGACCACCGCCCGCACCACCGCTGCCGCCTGCTCCTCGTGGCGGACGATCGTGTTGTAGAGCGCGCCGTGCGGCTTGACGTAGCGCACCCGGGAGCCGGCGACCTTGGCGAACGCCTCGAGCGCGCCGATCTGGTAGAGCACGTCGGCGGTCAGCTCGTCCGGCTCCACGTCGATGAAGCGGCGACCGAAGCCGGCGAGGTCGCGGTAGCCCACCTGGGCGCCGATCGCGACGCCGGTCTCCGCCGCCCGCGCGCAGACCCGCCGCATGATCGACGGGTCGCTCGCGTGGAAGCCGCAGGCCACGTTGGCGCTGGTGACGACGTCCAGCAGCGCCTCGTCGTCCCCCAGCCGCCACTGGCCGAAGCCCTCGCCGAGGTCGGAGTTGAGGTCCATCCCGCCAGCCTCCCTCACGAGAACAGCGCGATCACCGGGCGGATGGAGTTGACCGCCAGGTAGAGCGTCAGCAACCACGCCGCCCAGCCGACCACGAGCAACCAGCGCGGGTAGCGGTACCCGTTCAGCAGGTCGGACCGGCGGGTGGCCACCCAGAGGATCACCGCGATCCCGATCGGCAGCAGCAGGCCGTTGAACGCGCCGGCGAAGACCAGCAGCGTGGTCGGGGCGGCACCGAGGAGGAGGAAGGCCAACGTGGTGACCGCGATGAAGCCGACCACCAGCATCGTGCGGGTGCGGTCGCTGGTGCGGGTGCGGGAGGTGACGAAGGAGACCGTCGTGTAGGAGGCGCCGATGACGCTGGTGATCGCCGCGGCCCACAGCACGATGCCGAAGACCCGCAGCCCGACCTCGCCCGCCGCGGCCTGGAAGGCGTTGGCCGCCTGGTTCTCCGTGCCGAGGTCGGCGCCCCCGGCCACCACGCCGAGGATGGCGAGGAAGAGGACGACCCGCATGATCCCGGTGATCACGATCCCGGTGATCGAGCCGCGGGTGATGTCGCGGACGTGCTCCCGGCCGGTGATCCCCGAGTCCAGCAGCCGGTGGGCGCCGGCGTAGACGATGTAACCGCCGATCGTGCCGCCGACCAGCGTGGTGATCGCCAGGAAGGAGACCTCCTCGGGGAGGACGACGTTGCGCAGCGCCTGGCCCACCGGTGGGCCCGAGGTGATCGCGATGTACGCGGTGAGCACGATCATCACCAGGCCGAGGACGACGACGATCCGGTCGACCGCGACCCCGGCCTTCCTGCTCAGGAAGATGCCGATGGCGATGACGGCGGAGATCGCGCCGCCGATCCTCGGGTCCAGCCCGAGCATCGCGTCCGTGCCGAGGCCCGCGCCGGCGACGTTGCCGATGTTGAACACCAGCCCGCCGATCAGCAGGAAGGCGGCCATGACCCAGCCGAGGCCGGGGAAGACGAGGTTCCCCAGCTCCTGGGCCCGCCGTCCGCTGACCCCGATCACCCGCCACACGTTCAGCTGCAGCGCGATGTCGAGAACGATCGAGACGGCGATGGCGAAGGCGAACGCGGCGCCCAGCTGGACGGTGAAGGTGGTCGTCTGGGTGATGAACCCGGGGCCGATGGCCGAGGTGGCCATGAGGAACATCGCGCCGAGCAGGGTCGAGCGCGTGCCCGCGGCCATGCGGCTGCTGGCCGGGGCGGTGGTGGCGGGGGCGGGCTCGTGGCTCTGCGACATGGGCTTCTCCACGACGGCGGGGGTCCGACGCTAGGGGCCCTTGCAGGCAGCGGCAACGTGAGAGCGGGCGGCGCTCCGTCCGCGCCGGCAGCCGGCCGCTCGCAGGCGATCACGGAGTCGGCGCGGCGACGCGCCGGAGCTCGTCCGCGTGTCGCCCCCGCAGCCCCATGATCGTCCGCAGGGTCGGACGGGGCAGTGGGCCGGGGACGGCGGAAGGGGGACCCGCGGAGGAGCCGGGCGGGGGTGGCCGGGGGACGATGGGCGCCTGGCTTCTCGCGACCGACCGAGGAGGACCCGTGACCGCCACGATGCCCGCCGCCGACCCCGCGGTCGCCCGCGAGCACTACCGCGCCGGCCTGGCCGTCCCGTCGTCGGGCTGGGCGCCCGGCTACACCCAGGCCAACCTGTTCGTCGTCCCGCAGGACTGGGCCTACGACATGCTCCTGTTCGGTCAGCGCAACCCGAAGCCGGTGCCCCTGCTCGACGTGACCGACGCCGGGTCGTACCGCACGGCGCTGGCGCCGGACGCCGACCTGCGCACCGACCTGCCGCGCTACCGGGTGTGGCGGGACGGCGAGCTGGTCGAGGAGCCGACCGACGTCGTCGACCTGTGGCGCGACGAGCTGGTCGCCTTCCTCATCGGGTGCAGCTTCAGCTTCGAGACCGCGCTGCTGGACGCCGGTGTGCCGGTGCGCAACATCGAGCAGGGACGCAACGTGTCGATGTACCGCACCAACCGGCCCTGCCGCCCGGCCGGCCGGCTGTCCGGGCCGCTGGTGGTCTCGATGCGGCCGGTGCCCGGCGAGCTGGTGGCCGCCGCGGTGCAGGTGACCGCCCGGATGCCGCAGGTGCACGGGGCGCCGGTGCACGTCGGTACCCCCGACGCCCTGGGCATCGCCGACCTGGGCGCCCCCGACTTCGGCGACCCGGTCGAGTCCGCCGACGGCGACGTCCCGGTGTTCTGGGCCTGCGGGGTCACGCCGCAGGCGGCGCTGATGGCCTCCCGGCCGCCGTTCGCGATCACCCACGCGCCCGGACACATGTTCGTCACCGACGTGCCGGACGCGGTCTACCGCCAAACGTGACAACCGGCCCTCCGGCGCGAGACGGTGGCCCCCCTGCAGGGCCCCGCCGCGAGCTTGCGAGCGGTGGGGGGCAGTGAAGGACCACCCTGCCCCCCATCCCTCGCACGCTCGGGATGGGCCCCTGCAGGAGTGGCCTAGTCGGTGCCGGACTCCATCGCGGCGCGGTCGAGCAGTTGCTCGTCGTCGGCGACCGTGCCGCGGGAGGCGATGGCCTCCGCGCCCCCGGCGTCCATCGCGCCGATCAGCCCGGTCGAGGCCGCCTGGGCGACCCCGATCAGCCGCGGGTGCCCGCTGCCGACCATGCCGAGGGCCGCGTACTGCTCCAGCTTGGCCCGGGAGTCGGCGATGTCGAGGTTGCGCATGGTCAGCTGGCCGATCCGGTCCGACGGGCCGAAGGCGGAGTCCGCGGTGCGCTCCATCGACAGCTTGTCCGGGTGGTAGCTGAACGCCGGTCCGGTGGTGTCGAGGATCGAGTAGTCCTCGCCGCGCCGCAGCCGCAGCGTGACCTCGCCGGTGACCGCCGTCCCGACCCAGCGCTGCAGGGCCTCCCGGAGCATCAGCGCCTGCGGGTCCAGCCAGCGGCCCTCGTACATCAGCCGGCCGAGGCGCCGGCCCTCGCTGTGGTAGGTGGCGAGGGTGTCCTCGTTGTGGATGGCGTTGACCAGCCGCTCGTAGGCGGCGTGCAGCAGTGCCATGCCCGGGGCCTCGTAGATGCCGCGGCTCTTGGCCTCGATGACGCGGTTCTCGATCTGGTCGGACATGCCGAGCCCGTGCCGGCCGCCGATCGCGTTGGCCGCCAGCACCAGGTCGACGGCGGTGTCGAACGTCTTGCCGTCGATCACCACCGGCCGGCCCTGCTCGAAGCCGATCGTCACGTCCTCGGGCTCGATGTCGACGTCCGGGTCCCAGAACCGCACACCCATGATCGGCTGCACGATCTCCACGCCGGTGTCGAGGTGCTCGAGCGCCTTGGCCTCGTGGGTGGCGCCCCAGATGTTGGCGTCGGTGGAGTAGGCCTTCTCCGCGCTGTCCCGGTAGGGCAGGCCGTGCGCGGTCAGCCACTCCGACATCTCCTTGCGGCCGCCGAGCTCGGTGACGAAGTCGGCGTCCAGCCACGGCTTGTAGACCCGCAGCGAGGGGTTGGCCAGCAGGCCGTAGCGGTAGAACCGCTCGATGTCGTTGCCCTTGAAGGTCGAGCCGTCGCCCCAGATCTGGACGTCGTCCTCGAGCATGGCGCGCACCAGCAGGGTGCCGGTGACCGCGCGGCCCAGCGGCGTGGTGTTGAAGTAGCTGCGCCCGCCGGAGCGGATGTGGAACGCCCCGCAGGTCAGGGCCGCCAGGCCCTCCTCGACCAGCGCCGCACGGGCGTCGACCAGCCGGGCGACCTCCGCGCCGTAGGCGGCGGCGCGCCCGGGCACCGAGCTGATGTCGGGTTCGTCGTACTGGCCGATGTCGGCGGTGTAGGTGCAGGGCACCGCGCCCTTGTCGCGCATCCACGCGACCGCCACCGAGGTGTCGAGACCACCGGAGAAGGCGATCCCGACGCGTTCGCCGACGGGCAGGGAGGTGAGCACCTTGGACACCCGAAGAAGTATGCACGACTGTGAATGACCATGCGTCGGTGGGCCCACCGACACCGGCCCGGTCGGCGACCGCAACCGCCCCCGCGGCCTCGCGACGCCGCGGCCTCGCGACGCTTCGGCCGCCTCACCCCCGGACGACGTCGTAGCGGACGCAGACGAACTCGCCGTTGACCGCCTCCTCGGTGCGGACCAGCTCGAGCCGGCGCGGCAGCAGCGGCGCCCCGCCGCCGAGGGTGACCGGGGCGATCGCCACGACCACCTCGTCGAGCAGGCCGCGGTCGGCGAACTGGCCGGCCAGGTCGCCGCCGCCCACGATCCACACGTCGCGGTCCCCGGCGGCGGCGACCATCTGCCCGTGCACCTCGGCGACGTCGGCGGCGGTGAACCGGACGTCGGCGCCCGGGGGAGCGGTGAACTGCCGGTGGGTGAGGACCCAGGCCGGGACGGTGTAGGCCCACGCGCCTGGGTCGTGCTCCTGCACCCACTGGTAGGTCGTGGCGCCCATGGCCAGCGCGCCGACCCGCTTCTCGAACTCCGCGTAGCCCATCGGGCCGTGCTCGTCGGAGTGCCGGGAGAGCAGCCAGTCCAGCGAGTGGCGCTCGTCGGCGATGAAGCCGTCGAGGCTGGTCGCGGTGTAGTAGACGGTGCGCGTCATCGGTTCCTCCTGGTCAGCCAGTCGATGGGGTCCCCGGAGTCGACGGCCAGGCCGGCGTCCCGGAGCAGGTGGCGCACCAGCAGCCGCCGGTGCCCGGAGAACGTGAGGACGTGGGCGACGACGCTGCCGAGGACGAAGGTCTCCGGCGGCTCGCACAGCGCGTCGACCAGCCGGTCGCCCCAGGCGCCGCGCCGGGCGATGTCGCGGACGGCGGCCAGCCAGCGCGGTGCCACGGCGTCGTGCCGGGCCAGCAGGGCGGCCGGGTCGTCGGCGCCGCGGGCGGGCTGCCCGGCGCCCTCGATGGAGGCCAGCCACACCTCCTTGGTCCACACCAGTGCGCCGAGGAGGGCGGCGACGGACTCCTCCGCGCCGCTCCAGGCCAGGACCGAGAGCCCGGGCAGCCGGGCGCGGCGGTACTCCTCGTCCGGAAGTGCCTTCGCTCCCTCGAGCAGGGCGCGGGTGTCCTCGACGTCGTGGTGGACCAGCATCGCGGTCACCTCGTCCGGGGAGCCGCGCCCGCTGTCGTCGGCGACCCACAGCGAGGTCGGCGGGTGGAAGTGGATGCCGTTGGGCGCCGGCAGCCAGTGCTCGTCGCGGGTGCGCGGCCGGCCGTCGTCCGGCGTGCCGGGGGAGTGCCCGTAGGCGCGGCCGAAGGCGCGGGCGAAGCCCTCGACCGACTCGTACCCGGCGGCGAAGGCGGCCGCGGTGACGCTCGACCCCTCGCGCAACTGCCACGCCGCCCGCTCCAGCAGCACCCGGCGGCGCAGCGCCACCGGCGGCTCCCCGGCGCCCCGGCTGACCTGCCGGGCGAAGTACCAGGGGCTGGCGTAGGCGTCGCCGGCCATGTCGGGGAGCGTGCGGTTGTCCTCGTCGAGGACGGCGTCGAGCAGCTCGCGGAGCCGGTCCCGTCCGGGGAGGGGGTCGTCGTCGGCCACGTGGGGCAGTCTGGCCGGGGACGGCGATCCCGCGCCCGACCGTTCTTGCCCTCCTGTGCCGCCGCCGGCCGGTTGCCCGAACCGGCGGCGGTCGACGTGGCCGACCGCCCGGCCGAGCCGTCGGCACCGGACGCCGTCCGGGCCGGGGGAGACCTGGCGGACGCGGGTCGACCGGTACCCCGCCGACGGGCTGACCGAGGACGACGTCGACCGCTGGGTGCAGTCGGCGTCGACCCCGTACGGCAACGGCGACGCCCTCGACATCGCGGTGCAGGACGCCGGATCGTCGGCGTCCGCGGCCGGCCGGTCGACGGCGGCCGCCTGGACCCCGAGGACCTCTTCGGCCGGCGGGCCAACGCCTCCCCGGACCACCCGGCGGGGCCCCCTCGGGGTCGTGGGCGGGAGAGGGCCGGCGCCCGGTCGGGCTCTGCACGGCGTGGCCGGGCCGGTGTGCCGCGGATCACACGGGTGGTGGCGAGGCGGTAGCTTCCTCGCTCCCGGAGACCACGGGGTGCCGACGAGGAGGCCACCGATGTCCGTCCGTCGCTCGATCTGCCTCTACACGCCGTCCACCGACCCCTCGGGGATGGGCGCGCACATGGTGGACCTGCTCGCCGAGTACGCGGGGACGGCCGACGTGGCGCTGATGATGAGACCGACCGTGGGTGGCCGGCGGCTGCTCGACCGCGCCGCCGCGCTCGGTGCCCGCACGGTCGAGCTGCCCTCCCCCCGCGACCCGCGGTTCGCCCGGGTCGTCACGGGCTTCCTCGACACCTCCCCCGCGGACGTCTTCCACTGCCACGTCGGCACCGGCTGCGAGGACTGGGACGGCGTCCGCCTGGCCCGCCGCGCCGGGTGCGGGGTGGTGGTGCAGACCCAGCACCTGCCCTACCTGGTGTCCCATCCGCGCAAGCGGCGGGCCTACCACCACGCGATCGAGGAGGTCGACCGGCTGGTCGCCGTCTCCGAGGGACTGCGCCGCACCTACTCGCGGATCGGTGTCCCACCGGAGCGGATCACCACCGTGGCCAATGGGGTGGCGCCGCTCTCCCACCGGATAAGCCGGGACGCCGCCCGGGCGGCCCTCGGGCTGGACCCGCGGCAGCCCGTCGTCCTCACCGTGGGCCGGCTGACCCACATGAAGGGCCAGTGCCACCTCGTCGACGCCGTGCCGCGGCTGCTCGCCCGCTTCCCCGACCTCGCCGTCGTCCTCCTCGGGGACGGGCCGCTGCGGGAGACCCTGGAGAAGCGGAGCGCCGGGCTGGGCGTGGGGAGTGCCGTCCGGTTCCCCGGCCACCGGGCCGACGCCCGCCAGCTGCTGGCCGCGGCCGACGTCTTCGCCCTGCCCTCGCGGCACGAGGGGATGCCGCTGGTGGCGCTGGAGGCCATGGAGGCGGGACTCCCGGTGGTGGCCACCCGCGTCATCGGCAGCGAGGAAGTCGTCGACGACGGGGTCACCGGCGCGCTGGTGCGGCCCGCGGACCCCGCCGCCCTGGAGGCGGCCCTCGGACGGCTGCTGGCCGACCCGGACCTGCGGCGCCGGCAGGGCGCCGCCGGCCGGCGCCGGTACCTGACCTGTTTCACCCGCGAGCGGATGGCCCGGGACACCGCGGCGGTCTACGAGGCGGCGCTGCGCGGGACCGGGCGGTGAGCCGGCTGCGGGTGGGCGTCGTCGGCACCGGGTTCATCGCGGGCCGGCACCTGGCGGCGCTGACGGCCTTCCCCGACGTGACGGTCGTGGCCGTGGCCGACCCGGTGCGCGAGCGGGCCGAGGCCGCCGCGGCACGGTGCGGGGCGCGGGCCCACGGCGACGGGCTCGCACTCCTGGAGACCGAGGAGCTCGACGCGGTCTGGCTGTGCGTCCCGCCGTTCGCGCACGGGCCGCTGGAGGCGGCGGCCGTCGCCCGCGGGCTGCCGTTCTTCGTGGAGAAACCCCTGGCCCTGGACCTGACCACCGCGGAGGCGGTCGCGGCCGAGGTCGCCCGGACCGGCCTCCTCACGGCGGTGGGCTACCACTGGCGGCACCTGGGGGTCGTGCAGCGCGCGGCGGAGACGGTGCCGCCCGGGGAGGTGCAGCTGGTCACCGGTTCCTGGCTGGACCGGACACCCGCGCCGCCCTGGTGGGTGCAGCGCGGCGGTTCGGGCGGGCAGGTGGTCGAGCAGACGACGCACGTCCTCGACCTGGCCCGGCTGCTCGCCGGGGAGGTGGACCTGGTCTCGGCGGCCGAGCGGCCGGCCGGCGCCGACGGCGAGGTCCCGACGGCGGCCGTGGCGCTGCTCCGCTTCGCGTCGGGTGCGGTGGGCAGCATCTCCTCGACGCGGGTCCTCGGCTGGCGGCACGCGGTCGGCCTGCAGGTGGTGACCGAAGGGCGGGTGGTCGAGCTGTCCGAGCGCAGCCTGAGCGACCACTCGTCGCGGGTGGTCACGGCCGACGGCGAGGAGGTCAGCCGCAGCGACGAGGACCCGGTCGCCGCCGAGGACCGCGAGTTCGTCGACGTCCTGCTCGGCCGGTCGGCGGGGGTCCGGGTCCCCTACGCGGAGGCCCTGCGCACGCACGCGCTCGCCTGCGCGGCCGACCGGGCCGCCCGCGAGGGCACGTCCGTGCGGCCGGCCTCCTGAGTGCCGGCCGGGTTTCACCGACCGGCCCGCCCGGGCACGGGGTCGGCATGACGACGAGGATCGGCCTGGTCGGGGCCGGGTTCATCGCCGGCCGGCACCTGGACGCGCTCAGCGCCATCGAGGGCGTGGCGGTCGCCGGGGTCGCCGACCCGCGGGCCGACCGGGCCGAGGTGCTCGCCGCCCGGGCGGGGGCGGCGGCCTACGCCCACTGGCAGGACCTGATCGACGTGGAGCGGCTCGACGCGCTCTACGTCTGCGTGCCGCCGCACGCGCACGGGGAGGTCGAGGGCGCCGCCGTCGAGCGCGGGCTGCCGCTGTTCGTGGAGAAGCCGCTGGCGACCGACCTGCCCACCGCCGAGGCGCTGGCCGACCGGATCGACGGTGCCGGCCTGCTCACCTCGGTCGGCTACCACTGGCGCTACCTGGACACCCTGGAGACCGCCCGCGAGCTGCTCGCCGAGGCGCCGGCCCGCATGGTGCTGGGCACGTGGCTGGACAGGGCGCCGCGCGTGGACTGGTGGGCCCGGCAGGACGGCTCGGGCGGGCAGACCGTCGAGCAGGCCACCCACCTCTTCGACGTCGCCCGGGTGCTGGTCGGCGAGGTGGCGGGCGGCTGGGCCACCGGCTCGCGCTCCGCCGAGGGCCCCGGCGACATCCTCGACGTGTGCACCGCCGCGCTGCGGTTCACCTCCGGCGCGGTCGGGTCCTTCTCCAACAGCTGCCTGCTGCCGCGGGCCCAGCGGATCGGCGTCGAGCTGGTCGCACCCGGCCTGGGCCTGTGGCTCACCGAGCACCAGCTGGTGGTCACCGACGCCGACGGCGAGCGGACGGTGCACCGCGGCGTCGACCCCTTCGCGGCCGAGGACCGCGCGTTCGTCGCCGCCCTCCGCGGCGAGGGGGACGACGTCCGGACGACCTACCGGGAGGCCCTGCGCACGCACCGGCTGGCGGTCACCGTCGCCACCGCGGCCGTCGACGGCGGAACGGTGCAGCTGTGAGCCGGGTGGTCCGCAGCATCGGCGTCGTCGCGCCGGGGGAGCCGGCGATCCTGGACGTCGAGGAACCCGACCCCGGCCCCGGGCAGGCGTGGGTGCGCACCGAGTGGAGCGGGGTGAGCGCCGGCACGGAGGTGGCGATCGTCCGCGGCACCGACCCGCACCACCTGCTGCACTGGGACCCCGACCTGCGGTCCTTCGACGACGACGCGGGCCCGCCGGCCACCTACCCGGTCCGCGCGCTGGGCTACATGGAGGTCGGCCGGGTCACCGTGAGCCGCACCCCGGAGCTCGCCGAGGGACAGCTGGTGGCCATGGCGTACGGGCACCGCACCGGCGTCTGCGCCGACCCCTCGGCCAGGCCGGTGATCCCGGTGCCCGACGACCTCGACCCGCTGCTCGGCGTCTACCTCGCGCAGATGGGGCCGATCTGCGTCAACGGGCTGCTGCACGCCGCGGCCGACGCCGCCGGGCCGGGCGCGGGTGTGGACGCCGGGGTGCGCGACCGGCACGTGCTGGTCACCGGCGCCGGCGTCATCGGGCTGCTGAGCGCGCTGCTCGCCGTCCGGCACGGCGCCGACGTCGTCGTCGCCGAGCCCTCCGCCGAGCGGCGGGCGGTCGCCGAGGCGCTGGGCCTGGCCACCCTCGCCGATGACGGGTCCGCCTGGCGCGCGGTCAAGGAGCGCTGGCACCACGGGCGGGGGGACGCCGGCGCCGACGTCGTCCTGCAGTGCCGGGGCCACGACGCCGCGCTGGCCACCGGGCTCAAGGCGCTGCGCCCCCAGGGCACCGTCGTCGACCTGGGCTTCTACCAGGCCGGCGCCGAGGCGGTGCGGCTCGGCGAGGAGTTCCACCACAACGGCCTGGCGGTGGTCTGCGCGCAGGTCGGCCGGGTGCCGCGCGGCATGGCCGACGCCTGGCCGCGGACGGCGCTGGCGCAGGTCACCCTGGACCTGCTGCGCGAGCGGGGTCCGGAGATCCGCGCCCACCTGGTCACCGACGTCCTGCCGTTCGAGGAGGGGCCGCGGCTGCTGGCCGACCTCGCCGGCCGCCGGTTGGCCGCCCCGCCGCTGCAGGCGGTGCTGAGCTTCCCGGGCGGCTGAGCCCGTGCGGGTCCTGCTGGTCGGCAACCACTGGACGCTGGCCCCGGGCGGTGCGGAGACGATGCTGGTGCTCACCGCGGACCTGCTGCGCGCCGCCGGGCACGAGGTGGTGCCGTTCGCCGTCGCCGAGGAGCGGACGCTGCCGACGCCGGTGCGCTCGTCCCTGCCGACGGCGGCCGGCGCCGGCGCGCGCACCCGGTTCGGCGAGGCGTGGGCGGGCACCTGGTCGCCGCGGGCGTTCCGGGCCCTGGTGCGGGTGATCGACGAGGTGCGGCCGGACGTCGCGCACGTGCACCACGTCTTCGAGCGGCTGACCGTCTCGGTGCTCGACGCGCTGCAGCGCCGGGGCGTGCCGACGGTGATGACGCTGCACGACTACAAGCCGGTCTGCCCCAACTTCCGGCTGTTCACCGACGGCGCGCCGTGCACCCGGTGCCTGTCCGGCGGCTACTGGCAGGTGGTGCGGCACCGCTGCCTGGAGGGTTCGCGGTGGCGGTCGGTCGCCGCCGCGGCCGATGCCTACGCCTCCCGTTCCCGCGGCGTCTACGACCGGGTCGACCGCTTCCTCGCGCCGAGCGCGTTCCTCCGCGACCGGGTGGTCGAGGGTGGGCTGCCGGCCGCGCGGGTGGAGGTGCTGCCCAACCCCGTGGTGGCCGCAACCGAGCCCCGGCCGGCCCGGGCCGAGCCGCCGACGGTGCTGTACGCCTCCCGGCTGGTCGCGGAGAAGGGCGTGGACACCCTGCTGGACGCCGCCGCACGGCTGCCGCCCGGCGTGCGGGTGCGGCTGGCCGGGTCCGGACGGCTGGAGCGGGCGGTGCGCTCCCGGGTCGCGCCGGAGCGGCTGCCGGTCGACGTCCTCGGCCCGCTGCCGCCGCCGGACGTCGCGGCTGCGCTGCGGGCCGCGGCGGTCGCCGTCCTGCCGGCGCTGTGGTGGGAGAACTGCCCGATGGCGGTGCTCGAGGCCGCCGCGCAGGGGGTCCCGGTGGTCGCCTCGGCGGTGGGCGGCGTCCCCGAGCTGGTGGACGACGGCTCGACCGGGCTGCTGGTGCCGCCGGGGGACGCCGCTGCGCTGGCCGGCGCGCTGACCCGGCTGCTGGACCGGTCCGACGAGGCCGACCGGATGGGCCGGGCCGGGTGGGCGCGGGTGCGGGCGCGGCACGACCCGGACGGCCACGTCACGGCGCTGCAGGAGCTCTACCGGCGTGTCGCGCGGTGAGTCGTTCCGGACTCCCTTGTGCCGCAACGAGGGGCGGCGGATCCTGCCGTCATCGCCGCTGACGCCGGGTGGGCCGGGCTGCCTCGGCGGTTCGGGGAGTGGGTCGTCATGAAGTGGGCGATCATCGTCGTGCTCGGCTTCGGAGTGGAGATCGCGCTGGTCATCGCGATGGCGCGGAGCAACACGGCGCGGTGGGAGCGGGACCACCGGGCCGCCCGGGCGGCCGTCCGGGCGCGCGAGGAGGCGGGGCTGCGCGTGCGGGCGGCGGGGCTGGTGGCGCAGCGCGTCCCGCACCCGCACCTGTCACACCTCCCGCACGTGCACCTGTCGCCGCGGGTCGTCGACCGGCTCGCGCACACCCGCGAGGTCCTGCACGTCCCGCGCCTGCACCTGCCCCGCCTCACCCGGCACCCGGCGCGGCCGGACATCCCGGCTCCCACGCCGGCGCCGGGCGACGCGACCGCGGCAGACAGCCCGTCCGAGGAGCAGCCCGCGTCGTAGCACCCGCCGTCCGGTCGCGGTGGGTGCACGCAGCGCTGTCCCGGCGCACCCGGACACGCGATGTGTGCACGCACCGCGAACGGCCTCGCCCCGCGCTCGGACGCCGTCGGGCGGTTAGCGT
Organism: Geodermatophilus obscurus; assembly: GCF_900143215.1. GTDB lineage: Bacteria > Actinomycetota > Actinomycetes > Mycobacteriales > Geodermatophilaceae > Geodermatophilus > Geodermatophilus obscurus_A. The sequence continues at coordinate 47,020 of NZ_FRDM01000002.1, forward strand.
CCCGGGCGTGACGCCGGACGAGGAGGTGGCGGTGACGCCCCAGGACGACCGCACCGAGGCCCCACTGGTCGGGGACGAGGTCCCGCTGCTGACCGGCTTCCTCGACTTCCAGCGGCAGACCCTCGCGTGGAAGTGCGCGGGGCTCTCGCCGCAGCAGCTGGCGACCCGCGCCGTCGCCACCTCCGACCTCACCCTGCTCGGCATGGTGCGGCACCTCGCGGCCGTCGAGACGGGCTGGCTCGTCGGCTTCGGCGGGCTGCCGCACGACGCGTGGCCGGACGTGGTCCGGGACCGCGACGAGCAGTTCCGGGTCGATTCCACGACCGTCACGCAGGAGGACGTCGACGCGGCCTGGGCGATCTGGCACGCCGTCACCCGCGCGGTCGGCACGGTGGTCGACCAGCTCCCGTTCGACACCGCGGACCGGCCGTGGGGCCGCGACGACGAGTTCTCGCTGCGCTGGATCCTGCTGCACCTGGTCGAGGAGTACGCGCGGCACAACGGCCACGCCGACCTGCTCCGCGAGGCCCTGGACGGCGCCACCGGCGAGTAGCCGGAGCAGCGCCGGCCGCTACGCGGGAAACGGGAGGAGGGGCGGTGCCTCGACCCGAGGGTGGTCCCGCGGCCCCCGCGCCGCCCGCTCCGCGCACCGGGCGGCCCGGCGCGCCGCCTCCCGCCGGTCGGTCGCGCGCCGGGCGTGCAGCGCCCGGGCCTCCTCGGCCCCCGGTGCCTCGAAACCGTCGGTGGTGAGGCGGCACGCGCCGAGCCGCACCCAGCGCGTGCCGCCGTCGACGTCGCGGACGCCGACCAGCAGCCCGGTGTTGTGCCGGCGCACCGCGTAGGCCACGCCGCGCACCGCCAGCTCGGTGTCCGCTGCCGACTCGGCGGCCGGCCCGTAGAGCCAGGTCACGTGCCGGACCCGCGTCCGGTACCGGTCGTCGCGCTCGCGCCAGGCGGTGTCCGGCAGCGCTGACAGCTGCACCTCCACCGCGGCGCCCACCTCGGCCACGACGACGTGCAGGCCGCCGCTCCCGGCCGGACCCGGGACCTCCTCGAACCGCGGCCGGAACCCCTGCGCGGCGAGCCACGCCGCCACCGCCCGCCGGTAGCGGAGGTGCTCGTACGCCGGCCCGGCGTCGGACCCGGGGAGAGCGCAGCGCACGTCGCCGGAGTGGCGGAAGTGCGGCCGGGAGCCCTCCCGCACCTCCAGGACGAGCCGGCTGCCGCACCCACCGGCCTCGCGGGAGCACCAGAAGCCGCCGTCGCGGTGCAGGCCGAGCACGCGGGCCGCCGTCCCGTCCTCGGGCAGGGTGACGGCGGCCGTGCCCGCCGGCCCGTCCGTCACCGCCCACCGCAGCTCGATCGACACGCCGCGACGGTAGGCCGGGGGTCCGACAGGACGGAGCCCGACAGGACGAGCCGGACAGCGGCCTCCCTGCAGGTTGAAGGACCCCGTCCTCCTCACCGCTCGCAAGCTCGCGGCGAGCCTCTGGACGAGGCCTGGTGCGAGCTCGCGGGCGGTGGGGGCAGGGAGGTCCTCTCTCAGCGGGCGACCGACCGGAACAGGTCCACGACGCGGTCGGCGTGCGCGTCGAAGGTGTGCTGCTCCCGCACCGCCAGCGCCGCCGCCGCACCCCGCCGGGACGCCAGCTCTGCGGCCAGGACGGCGGCCACGTCGTCGGCGTCCCGGTAGAACAGCCCGGTGCCGTCGCGGCGCAGCACCCGCTCCACCGACACCAGCGACCCCGGGTTCGCCTGCTGCAGCAGCGGCAGCCCGGCGGCCAGGTACACCGGCAGCCGGGCGGGGGAGTTGAGGTCGTCCCACGTCGCCCGCCGCAGGTCCCCGTCGTTGGTGCTGTCGAACCGGTGCAGCCACCCGGCGTCGTACCGCGACAGCTCGCGCACCCAGGCCTCCGGCCCCACCGGCGGGTGCACGTGCACGAACCCCGGCGCGGCGGCGAGCGCGGCGGCCAGCCAGCCGGTCCACGACCCCTTCGGTCCGGGCGCCCGCACCTGGCCGTGGAGGTGGGTGTGCACCCCCCGTGCAGCCAGTGCCAGCACCCAGTCGAGGTCCAGCCCGGCCGGCCGGCCCGCGACGACGGTGTGCGGCTGCCCGTCGTGGTCGGAGAGCCGGGGCGAGAGCGGGGCGTCGAGCCAGTCGCGCGTGGGCAGGTCGCCGTCCAGCACGCCGAGCCGGGCCGGATCGACCCGGCCGGACAGCGCGAGGGCGAACCAGTCGCGCTCCTCCTCGGTGGCGAACAGCGACGCGTCGGCGCGGCACACCAGGTCGGCCAGCAGCGGCCACTCGCCGCGGACGGTGCTGCGCTGCGGCGCCTCCTTGAACGTCCACACGAACGGCAGCTGCGGGAACGCCGACTGCACCGCGTGCGCGAACGGCACCGCCCGCCAGTTCAGCTGCGCCCACACCACGTCGGGCGCCAGCTCGCCCACCGCGGACCGCCAGCGGTCGCGGTCGAGGTCCGGTACGTGCCCGAACGGCAGCGGCCCCACGGTCGAGTCGCCCAGGCCGTCCGTGGTCCACAGCCCGGTGAGGGAGTGCCCGCGCCCGGCCAGCGCCAGCACCCGCTCCGGGTTGAGCGCCAGCTCGCCGGCCACCAGCACCGACAGCCCGTCCGCCGACGGCGGGTACGACCGCGACCGGAACCGCGCGTAGCGGGCCACCTCGTCGACGTCGCCGCCGTCCGAGGAGGCGAAGCGCAGCGGCTCGCGCACCCGGTAGCGGCTGCGGAAGACGTTGAGCCCGCCGTCCCGCGACTCCCGCAGCACGGCCGACCGCTGGCCGGGGTGGCAGGTCCAGGAGCAGGTGACGCGGCCGGTGTCCGCCGTCCGCCCGCGGGCCCGCAGCCGGTCCCACATCAGCCGGCCCAGGTCGTCGGACTCCAGCTCGGCCCGCTCGGTCCACCGGTCGGCGGTGACCCGGTGCGCGACCTGCACCAGCTGCGCGTAGGGGGTGTCCGGGGGCTCGGCGAGGCCCGACCGCGCCAGGACGGCGCCCGGCTCGGCCAGGCAGTCGAGCAGCGCGGCCAGGTGGTCGGGGGACCAGACGTCGTCGGCCGGGAGGTAGGCGACCAGCGGGGCGTCCAGCACGTCGAGCCCGGCGTTCAGCGTCGCGCCGAGCCCGCGGTTGTCCGGCCACCGGACCAGCCGCACCCGTGGGTCGGCCAGCCCGCGCACCACGTCGGCCACCGCCGAGGGGTCCGGTGAGCCGTCGTCGAGCACCAGCGCCGTCCAGTCGGCGCGGGACTGCGCGCGCAGGCACTCGAGCGCGCGGGGCAGGAAGGCGGCCTGGTCGTACACCGGCACGAGCACGCCGACCGCCGTCACGCCACCGCCTCCAGCACGTCCCCCTCCCGCACCCGCGCGTAGACCGACGCCACCCGCGCGGCCAGCCGGGGCCACGCGTACTCCTCAGCCCGGACCAGCGCCCCCGCGGCGAGCCGGGCCCGCAGCTCGGGATCGGCGGCCAGCCGGTCCAGCGCCGCGGCCAGCGCGTCGGCGTCCCCGGGCGGCACGAGCAGCCCGGTGACGCCGTGGTGCACCACCTCCGGGATGCCGCCGACGTCGCTGGCGACCACGGGCAGCCCCGAGGCCATGGCCTCGGTCAGCACCGAGCCCATCTCCTCGTAGGCCGAGGGCAGCGCCAGGACGTCCAGCGAGGCCAGCACGGCCGGGACGGCGGTGTGCTCGACGAACCCGGTGAGGTGCACCCGCGGCAGGCCGGCCGCCAGCGCGTGCACCCGCTGGCGGTCCGGGCCGTCGCCGACCACCACCAGGGAGGCCGGCTCGCGCATCCGGCCGAAGGCCTCGACCAGCCGGTCGGCCCGCTTCTGCGGGGCGAGCCGGCCGACGTAGCCGATCCGCGGGCGGCCGACCCCGGGGAACGCGTCCGGCGGGCGCCCGGCGAACAGCCGCGGGTCGAAACCCGACGGGACGGTGCTGACCCGCTCGGCCGGCACCCCGTCGGCGACCAGCGCCGCGGCCGTCCGGTCGGTGAGGACGACGACGGCATCGGCCCGGCGCAGCGCGGAGCGCTCGACCGCCCCGCCGAGCGCCCGCAGCAGGCGGGTGCGCAGGCCCCCGCCGGTGAGCGTGTGCCCGACGCTGCAGTGCACGGTCACCACCAACGGGCAGCGGTGCCACCGCGCGGCGAGGCGGGCCAGCGGCAGGGTGGCGAGGTCCTCGCCCTGGTGGGCGTGCACGACGTCGACCGGCCGGGCGGGCCGCCGCAGGACGACGCGCAGCGCGTCGAGCGCCCACAGCTGGCGCAGCCGCGGTACCGGCAGCCCGGTGCGGTGGACGACGGCCGAGCGGCCCAGCCGGGTGACGCCGCGCCCGCCGGCCAGCCGCGAGGTGACCACGGTCTGCACGTGCGCCTGGGCGTCGAGGCAGCGGGTGAGCGTGGCGGTGTGGTTCTGCATGCCGCCGATCGGGTCGTACCGTGCGGACCGTCCGTCGACCGCGGCCTCCCCGGAGGGCAGCGGCTCGAACACGCTGCACAGCCGCAGCACGTGGACGGGGTGCACGGGACCTCCGAGTGGACCGACTCCAGCGACATCGGCAGGACCCGCAGTAGAGCAGAGTTGCGCCGGCGTCGCCGCCGGGGAAGATGCCGCAGGTGAGCGGACCCCTCGCCGACCCGGCGGTGCGCCGGGTGGCCCTCGTGCGGCTGCGCGTGGGCCTGGGCGACCTGCTCTGCTCGCTGCCCGCGGTGCGCCGGCTGCGCGCCGCCCGGCCCGACCTGGAGGTCAGCCTGGTCACCTGGCCGGAGACCGCCGCGGTGGTGGAGCGGATGGCGGACGCCGTCGACGAGCTGCTGCCCTTCCCCGGGGCGGACGACGTCCCCGACCGCCCGCCGGGCCGCGAGCCGGACCCGGCGTCGTGGGCGGCGTTCACCGCGGCGGCGGCCGGGCGGCGCTTCGACCTGGCGCTGCAGGCGTACGGCGACCGGCCTGCCGCCAACCGGGTCACCGCCGCTCTGGGCGCCCGGCTGGTGGGTGGGTTCGCCCCGACCGGCTGGGCGCCGCCGCCGGGCACGGAGCAGCTGCACCTGCGCTATCCGGTGCACCTGCACGAGGCCGAGCGGCACACCCGGCTCTTCGAGCACCTCGGCCTGCCCCCGGCCGGCCCGCCCGAGATGGCCTTCCCGTTCACGCCCGCAGACGAGGCCGAGCACGCGGCGACGCTGGACCGCGCCGGCCTGGTGCCCGGCGGCTACGCCGTCCTGCACCCGGGCGCCTCGTCGCCGACCCGCATGTGGCCGGCCGACCGGTACGCCGCCGTGGGCGACGCGCTGGTCGCCGACGGGCTGGCCGTGGTCGTCACCGGCGGGCCGGGGGAGCGGGCGGTCGGGTCGGCGGTGGTCGCCGCGATGCGCGCCCCGGCGGTCGACCTCACCGGCGCGACCAGCCTCGGCGGGCTGGCCGCGCTGCTGCGCGACGCCGCGGTGCTGGTCGGCAACGACACCGGCTCGGCGCACTTGGCCGCCGCCGTCGGCGCCCGCAGCGTCACCGTCTTCCTGCCCGGCGACCCGGTGCGGTGGGCGCACCGCGGGCCGCGGCACCGCGCGCTGGTCGCCGACGTGCCGTGCGCGCCGTGCCCGCACCTGGTCTGCCCGATCGACTTCCGCTGCGCCGACTCGGTGCGGCCCCGGGACGTGCTCGCCGCTGCCCGCGAGCTCGCTTCCGGCCATCCCCGCGGGGATGGCCGGGAGGGGGTCGCGTGAAGCGGGTCTCGCTGGTCTGCGACTCCGAGAACTGGGGCGGCGCGGAGGTCTACCTGACCTCGCTGCTGCGCCGCGCCGGCTGGCTGGGCTGGACCGCGTCGCTGGTCTGCGCCGAGCCGCTCGCCGGCCGCTTCGCGCCGTTCGTGCCGCCCGGCCGGCTGGCCGCCGTCCCGCTGGCCCGGCACACCGGCGCCGCACCGGCGCTGCGCGCCGCGCTGGCCGCGCAGCTCCCGGACGTCGTCCTGGTCAACCTCGTCGACCCCGGCTCCAACGCCGCGGCGGTGGCGGCGGCGCTCGAGGTGGCGCCCACGGTCGGCGTCCTGCACCTGCCGGGCGACGCCGGAGCGGGGGACGTCCGCGCCCACCTGGCCGGGCTGTACGGGCGGATGGCCGCCGTCCTCACCCCGGCCGCCGGTGCGCGGGACCAGCTGAGGACCGACCTGGCGGTGCCCGCCGACCGCGTGCACGTCGTCCCGAACGGCGTCGACCTGCCCGCCGATCCGGCCGGGCCGGCGGGGCGGACCGTGCCGCGGGTCGGCGGGCTGGGCCGGCTGACCGCGCAGAAGGGCTTCGACGTGCTGGTCGACGCCGTCCGGTCGCTGACCGGCGCCGGCGTGCCGGTCGAGGTGGTGGTCGGCGGCGAGGGGCGGGACGGCGAGCGGCTGCGCGCCGCGGCGGCGGACCTGCCGGTCACCTTCTGCGGTTTCGTCGACGACGTCCGCGGCTTCCTCGCCGGGCTGGACGTCTTCTGCCTGTCCTCCCGCCGCGAGGCGCTGCCGCTGGTGCTGCTGGAGGCCATGGCCGAGGGCCTGCCGTGCGTGGCCACCGACGTGGGGGACGTCGCGGTCGCGGTCGGCCCGGACGCCGTCGTCGTCCCGCCGGGGGACGCCGGAGCGCTCGCCGCGGCGCTCGCCGGCCTGCTCGGGGACCCGGCCGGGCGGGCCGAGCTGGGACGGCGGGCGCGGACCCGGGCGACCGACGCCTTCGACGCCGGCCTCATGGCGCGCCGGACGTTCGCCGTCCTGACCCGTGCGGCGGGTGTGCCCGCGACCGGCGCGGGGAACGCCCAGGAGCGAGAGAGTTGACGCGCGCGGGGCCTCGGTGAGCCCCGCACCCGAGAGAGGACGCCGCCCATGGCCATCGCCACGGTCAACCCCGCCACCGGCGAGACGCTCCAGACCTTCGAGCCGCTGTCCGAGGAGGCCGTCGAGGAGCGGATCGCCCGGGCCGCTGCCGCCTTCGACAGCTACCGGCTGACCACCCCGCAGCAGCGCGCCGGCTGGCTGCGGGCCGCCGCCGACGTGCTGGACGCCGACGCCAAGAGCGTTGCGGAGCTGATGACCACCGAGATGGGCAAGACGCTGGCCTCGGCGCAGGCGGAGGTCGGCAAGTGCGTCAAGGCGCTGCGCTACTACGCCGAGCACGGCCCGGACATGCTGCAGCCGCGGCCGGCCGACGCGCAGGCGGTCGGCGCGACCGAGGCGTACGTGGTGCACCAACCGCTGGGTGTGGTGCTGGCGGTCATGCCGTGGAACTTCCCGCTGTGGCAGGCCATGCGGTTCGCCGCCCCGGCGCTCATGGCCGGCAACGTCGGGCTGCTCAAGCACGCGTCCAACGTGCCGCAGACGGCGCTGTACCTGGAGGAGCTGTTCCGCAAGGCCGGCTTCCCCGACGACGTCTTCCAGACCCTGCTCATCGGGTCCGGTGCGGTCGAGCGGGTGCTCCGCGACGAGCGGGTGGTGGCCGCGACGCTGACCGGCAGCAACGCCGCCGGTCAGGCGGTGGCCAGGGTCGCCGGGGACGCGCTGAAGAAGACGGTGCTGGAGCTGGGCGGCTCCGACCCGTTCATCGTCATGCCCTCGGCGGACCTGGACCGGGCCGCGGAGGTGGCGGTGACCGCGCGCTGCCAGAACAACGGGCAGAGCTGCATCGCCGCGAAGCGGTTCTTCGTGCACGCCGACGTCGCCGAGGAGTTCACCCGGCTGTTCGCCGAGAAGATGGCGGCCCTCCCCGTCGGGGACCCGATGGACGAGGAGACCAAGGTCGGCCCGCTGGCCACCGAGTCCGGCCGGGAGGACGTCGAGCGCTACGTGGCCGACGCCGTCGGGAAGGGCGCCACCGTCGTGGTCGGCGGCAAGCGGGTGGACCGGCCCGGCTGGTTCTACGAGCCGACCCTGGTCACCGACGTGACGCCGGAGATGGGCATCTGGTCGGAGGAGGTGTTCGGCCCGGTCGCCGCGCTGCACACCGTCGCCGACCTGGACGAGGCGATCCGGCTGGCCAACGAGCACGTCTACGGCCTGGGCGCCAACCTGTGGAGCGAGGACCAGGGCGAGCGGCTCCGGTTCATCCGCGACATCCAGTCGGGCATGGCGTTCGTCAACGGGATGACGACCAGCTACCCGGAGCTGCCCTTCGGCGGGGTCAAGCAGAGCGGCTACGGCCGGGAGCTGACCGAGGTGGGCATGTACGAGTTCTGCAACGCCAAGACCGTCTGGATCGGCCCGCCCAGCAGCCGGCAGGGCGAGGGGGACACCGCGGCCGCGGCGTCGGAGTGACCCGCGTCGTCCTGGCGACCGCCTACGGCGGCCCCGAGGTGCTCGCCGTCGTCGACCGGCCGGTCGGCGACCCCGGCCCCGGGCAGGCGCGGGTCGAGGTCCGCGCCGCGGGGGTCAACCCGGCGGACTGGAAGAGCTACACCGGCGCGTTCGGCACCGATCCGGCCGCACTGCCGAAGCGCCTCGGCTTCGAGGTGTCCGGGGTGGTCACCGCGGCCGGTCCGGACGTCGGCCTCGCCGTCGGCGACGAGGTCATCGGGTTCCGGGTCTCCGGCGGGTACGCCGACGAGCTCGTCGTCCCGGCGTCGGCACTGGTGCCCAAGCCGGCGTCGCTGGGCTGGGCGCCGGCCGCCGGCCTGATGCTCACGGGCGCGACCGCGGTGCACGCCCTGACCGCGACCGGCGTCGGCCGGGGCGACACCGTGCTGGTGCACGGCGCCGCCGGCGGGGTGGGCCTGATGGCCGTCCAGCTGGCGGCGCTGCGCAGTGCCCGCGTCGTCGGGACGGTCGGCGGCCACGGCGCCGACCTGGTGCGCCGGTTCGGCGCCGAGCCGGTGCGCTACGGCGACGGGCTGGCCGGCCGGGTCCGGGAGCTCGCGCCGGGCGGCGTGGACGCCGCCCTGGACCTCGTCGGCACCGACGAGGCCGTCGACGTCTCCCTCGAGCTGGTCGCCGACCGGCAACGGATCGCCACCGTCGCCGCCTTCGGCCGGGCTTCGGCCGACGGCATCAGAGCGCTCGGCGGCGGGCCGGGCGCCGACCGCGGCACCGAGCTGCGGGACGCCGCCCGGTTGGACCTGGCCGAGGCGGCAGGCGCCGGCCGGCTGGAGGTCGTCGTCGCCGGGACCTTCCCGCTGGAGGACGTCGCCGCGGCGCACCGGCAGGGGATGGCCGGCCACACCCACGGCAAGCTGGTGCTCGTCCCCTAGCGAGAGGACCCGCTCCTCCCCGACCCTCGCACGCTCGGGCCGGGCCCCTGGAGCGGGCCGGTTCAGACCTCCTCGACCGGGAACGTGCGGCTCGGCGAGACGACCTCCTCCTGCGCGGCGACCAGCAGGATCTCCCGCGAGTGCGCCGCCTCGGTGGCGGCGAGCAGGCCGTGCACCGAGGCCGCGGCGGCGCCGAGGGCGGTGCCGGCGTCCCGGCTGGCCAGCCAGTGCGCGAGGAAGAGCGCGGCGATGGCGTCGCCGGCCCCGTTGACCGCGACGTCCAGCCGGGGGGTGCGCACCCGGAAGTGCCGGCCGCCCTCGGAGGCGAGCAGGTCGACGGCGTCCTCGGGGGTGTCGCCGGTGACCAGCGAGGTGGTCAGCACGACCCGCGGGCCGAGCGCCTGGACCGCGGCGACGGCGTCCCGGACCTCGTCGAGGGTCTTCGTCGCCGTCCCGGCGAGGAAGTCGAGCTCGAAGTGGTTGGGCGTGACCAGGTCGGCGGCGGGGACCGCGACCTCGCGCATGAACTCCGGGATGCCCGGGCGGACGAAGACGCCGCGGCCGACGTCGCCGATGACCGGGTCGCAGCAGTAGACCGCCTCCGGGTTGGCCTGCCGCACCCGCTGCACGGCCTGGACGACGGCGTGGCCGATGTCGGCCGAGCCGAGGTACCCGGAGAGGACGGCGTCGCACCTGCCCAGCACGCCGCGCTCGGCGATGCCGTCGACGACCTCCTCGATCGCCGGGCCGTCGAAGACCCGCCCTTTCCACTCGCCGTAGCCGGTGTGGTTGGAGAACTGCACGGTGTGCACCGGCCACACCTCGATGCCCAGGCGCTGCAGCGGGAAGACGGCGGAGGAGTTACCGACGTGGCCGTAGGCGACGTGCGACTGGATCGAGAGGACGGCGACCATGGGGGAACGGTCGCACAGCGGGTCGGCGGGCCCCACCGGGAGGACGGCAGGATGGCGGCATGGCCCTGCCTCATCCGACCTCATCCGGGATCGTCGGCGTCGCCGGCCGCGTGGCCGAGCCGGTCGACGTCCGCACCGCCGACCTGCGGCTGGGCGGGCGGCCGCTGCCGGTGACCAGCCCGGCGCGCGTGTACGTCTGCGGCATCACGCCCTACGACGTGACCCACCTCGGGCACGCGGCGACGTTCGTGTGGGCCGACGTCCTCGGGTCGGTGCTGCGGCTGGCCGGCGCCGACGTGGTCACCAGCCGGAACGTGACCGACGTCGACGACGTGCTGACCCGGGCCGCCGACGCCCGCGGCCGGCACTTCGACGAGTTCGCGCTGGGCCAGGAGTTCGCCTTCGAGCAGGACATGCGTGCCCTCGGCGTCCGGCCGCCGACGCACGCGCCCCGCGCCCGCCACCACGTGACCCACGTGCAGCAGCTGGCGGCGGCGCTGCTGCGGGCCGACCGGGCGTACGAGCGCGAGGGGCACGTGTTCTTCCGCGGCGCCGAGGCGGTCGCATCGTCGGAGCTGCCCGCCGACCGGGCGCGCGAGCTGGCCGCCGAGTTCGGGGACGAACCGGACGACCCACTGCGGGAGGACCCCTTCGACGTGCCGGTGTGGCGGCCCTCCGGCGAGCGGGACCCGGCCTGGCCCTCGCCGTGGGGGTGGGGCCGGCCGGGCTGGCACGCGGAGTGCGCGGCGATGGCGACGGCGACGCTGGGCCGGGGTGTGGACGTGCTCGTGGGCGGCGCCGATCTGGCCTTCCCGCACCACGCGCACCAGGCGGCGATGGCCGAGGCGGCGTCCGGGGTGGCACCGTTCGCGCGCAGCCGGGTGCACGTCGGGGCGGTGTCCCAGGACGGCGCCAAGATGGCGAAATCGACCGGCAACCTGACGCTGGTGTCCGATCTGCTGCGGGGAACCACCGGGCCGGTGCTGCGACTGCTCGTGCTCGACCGGCCGTGGTCGCAGCCGTGGGAGTACCGGCCGGAGCTGCTCGAGACGGCGTCCGCGCGGCTCGACGCGCTCTTCGCCGCCGCCGGCCGTCCCGGCTCGTCGCCGGCGGCCAGCCGGGCGGTGGCCGACCGGCTGCTGGACGACCTCGACGTCTCCGGCGCCCTCGACGTCGCCCTCACCGACGGCGGGGACGCCGCCCGGCAGCTGGTCCGCGTGCTCGCGCTCGGCTGACGCCCAGCCGCCTGCCACGAGCTCGTCGGCTCGTCCGGCGTCCCCGCTGCGGTCACGGCCGCCAGGGTGCCCATCGGCCGCCGGGTGGGCCGGGCAGCCGCGGCGGGCCGCGGCGCGCAGTTTGCGCAGGGTGGCCACCGCCCTCAGGGTGCCGTGGTCGTCGGTGAAGGAGAAGCCGATCGATCCACCGGGTGGGGTGGGCAGGCCGATGGCGTCGAGCTGGGCGAGCAGCTCGCGCACGTGCGCGGCGGTGATCGGCACCCCCGCCACCGCGCCGGTGGGCTGCGCGACGGCGCCGGGCCGGGCGAGTGCGGGCGGCGCCGGGGAGCCGCCGGCGAGGAACCGGCCGGGGGTGAGCGCGCCGAGCGGGACCTGGACGTCGAGGTGCGCGGCCACCGGCTCGGGGGCCGCCCAGGGCCGCGGGATCAGGTCGGCCAGCACCCCGGACCGCAGCATGCCCAGTGGCCGGTCGTCGCCGGCCTTCTTGGCCCGCCGCGCCGGCTCGTCGATCCTCGCCTGGCAGGCGGCGGCCAGTTCGTCGGTCATGCCGGCGATCAGCTCGCTGACGCCGTCGCCCACCGGCCGGCGGCGCACGGTCACCGCCTGGTGGGCGTCCTGGCGCGCCCGGTCGGACGCGGCGGCATCCCGGGCGGCCAGCTCGGCGCGCAGCCGGTCCTGCAGCCGGCGGATGGACAGCGACGCCGCCTCCGGCAGCACCGCGGCCTCCACCTGGGCGAGCACCGCGGGGTCGGTGCCGCGCACCTTCTCCCCCAGCTCCTCGGCCATGGTGCGGGCGGGTGGCCAGTCCAGCCGGCCCCGCGCCAGCTCCGCCAGCGTGGCCGGCAGCGACTGCGCCAACGTCAGTGCGTGCTCGGTGAGCACCGTGGCCGTCGCCCGGGCGCAGGTCAGCGTCAACGCCAGCTCGTCGGCGAAGAACTCCGACACACCTTCCGGCGTCGCATCGGCCCCGGCGGCGGCACCCGGTTCACCGGGCCGGCGGTCGAGGAAGGCCGGGCGGTCGGCGGTGAAGGCGGCGACCAGTTCCATCTGGTAGGCCGCGAGTTCCGACTCCAGCTGCTGGACCCGCTGCAGCTCCGCGGCCTTCTCCGCCGCCGTCCGCGCGTACACGGGCAGCACCTCGGCCAGCGCCGGTGGGGAGGTGATCGGCGGCCCGAACTCCGGCGACGGCGGCGCCAGGTCGGCCACCGTCAGGCCGACGCCGAAGCCACCGGGGAACATGCCCTGACGGTAGGCCGGGGGTACGACACTTCCCGGCTCTGACCAGCGAAGACGTCGGTAGACATGGTGACCATGGGGTTGGTGCGGGCAACACGCGCAGACACACCGCGCCGGGTGGCAACACGCCCATGATCAACAGCCCGACGTGCGCGTCCACGGCGATTCGCCGCGAGGCGCGACGGGGCCGACGCGGAGTCGGGCGAGGGCGACGAACCAGTGGCGACGAACCAGTCAGGCGGCGCGCGACGTCGACGGGGCGGTCGCGGGCTGCGCCGTCGGCTTGGCGGGCACGGTCCAGCGCATCTCCATGTGCCGGTGCCCGGCGCTGTCCACGACGGGGACCCAACGCGCCTGCGGACACGGGTTGATGCGCATGACAGCCACCTCTCGTTCACCTGTTGTTCACCATTGTGACAGCAGGCACTCCTGGCAGGCACGCGGCGCGACGGAGCTGACCCGAAAGGGGGAGTCAGAGCCAGCCGACCACCGAGGCGCCGATGCCGACGTGCAGCACCGCGCCCGGCACGACGCCGATGACGGTCCCCAGCGTCGCGGGCAGCCAGCGGATGCTCGACAGGCCGGCGGCGTAGCTGACGATCCAGAACGGCACCGGGCTCACCCGGGCGAGCGCGACGGCGAGGAAGCCGCGGTTCTGGAACAGCCGGTCGGCGCGCGCCAGCCGTGGGCCGGTGAGCCGGGCGACGGCGTCGCGGCCCAGGTGCCGGCCGAGGGCGAAGCCGCCCATCCCGCCGAACCAGCCGGCCAGCACGGCGACCGCGAGCCCCGCCGGGAACCCCGCCGCGGCGCCCAGCAGCACCGACAGGGCGGTCCGGGGGACCGGCGCCATCAGCGCGCCGGACACGGCCAGGACGACGGCGGTCCAGCCGAGCGGCCCCGCGTGGTCCAGCCAGCCCTGCAGCGCCGGGACGCCGGGCCGCTCGACCGTCAGCGCCACGACCGTCGCCACCACGAGCAGCAGCCCGAGGACGGCGAGCCGCCGCCAGGGCCGGCGGGTCGGCGGGCTCCCCGGCTCCGGTCGAGGGGATCCGGGCCCGGGATGCACGCCATCCACGCTACGGGCGCGGCCGGAGAACCCGGTTGCGGCTGCTGCGACGCTGCGGGCAGTGATCGAGCTCGCGAGGTCACGCATGGGCACAGCACCGCCGGGCACGGGTCCGACGAGCGCCAGCGAGGAGGACGCGTGACCGACCGCCTGCTCGTCGACTTCTTCTACGCCCAGCAGCTGGGCCACGCCGTCGAGGCGCTGCAGTACTGCGTCGGGCACGCCGCCGCCGTCCCCGGCCGCGAGGTGTCGGTGCTGCTCAACGCGGCCACCCCGACCGAGCTGGCCACCTGGTGCCCAGCGGTGTCGGCCGTCTTCCCTGTCGACGGGCCGTTCCTGGAGGCCGACCCGGCCGCCGCGGAGCGGCTGGCCGCCGTTCCGCGCGACTGGGACTGGGTGGTCGACGACACCCGCCGCCACCAGCCCTTCCAGCTCGACCTCTTCCCGGGGATGCGCGACCACTACGCCGCCTCCGACGCGCACCTGCGCGCGCGGCGGGGCCGCTCGGTCGTCGGCGCCGAACGCGTCGGGTACCTCCCGCACCAGCCGGTGCGCCTCGACCTCCCCGCCGCCGCCCGGGCCGCGGCTCCCCGCCGGCTCGGCGACGACGCCCGTCCGCGGATCGCCGTCCTCCCCGCCGGGTCGAGCGACCCGTCGCTGTACCCCTCGATCGCCTCCTGGCGGCTGGTGCTCGACGCGCTGACCGACGCCGTCCCCGGCGTGCAGCTCGTCCTGCTCGGCCGGCTCGCCCGGGACGAGCGCAGCTCCACCTCCTGGGGGCGGGAGGACGTCGACGCGCTGCTGGCGCACCGATCCGGTCCCGTGGATTGCGTCGACGTCCCCCTTGCCGAGCAGCTGGCCGTGGTCGAGGCCTGCGACGTGCTGCTCGCCCCGCACTCCGGCTTCGGGATGGCCGCCCTCGCCGTCGGCACGCCGTGGCTGGCGCTCTCCGGCGGGCGCTGGTTCGAGTACTGGGCGAACGCCGGCGTGCCGTTCCGGTCGGTGCTGCCGGATCCGGCCCGGTACCCGGCGTTCAGCCAGTTCGACCCGGCGGCCGTCGTCCTCGACGGGGACGACGGCCCGCGGACGCCGAGCATGACGCGTGCACGGGTGCGCCAGGACCTCGACCGCCTCGTCGCCGGCGCCCGCGAGCTGCTGGCCGGGGAGCTGACCCACGAGCGGGCGCTCGCCGAGTACTACCGCGACCTGCGCGCCGTCGTCGGCGCCGAGGCGATCTGGTCGATCGACGGGGTGCACGCCGCGTACTGCTGACGACGGGCACCATGGCGGGGTGGCGGAGAGCTGGCTGGTCCGGGACGCGACGGTCGAGGACGCCGCGGCGTGCGCCCGCATCTACGAGCCCTACGTCCGCGACACGGCGGTCTCCTTCGAGCTCGAGCCGCCGACGCCCGCGCAGCTGGCCGACCGCATCGAGGCCGCGCTCGCCCGGCACGCCTGGCTGGTGCTCGAGGACGGCGGACGGGTCGTCGGGTACGCCCACGGCTCGACCTTCAACCTCCGCGCCGCCTACGACTGGTCGACGTCGGTCAGCGTCTACCTCGAGCCCGGCCGCCGGCGCACCGGCGCCGGCCGCGCCCTCTACACCGCGCTGCTCGACCGGCTGGCCGCCCGTGGCTACCTGACCGCCCTGGCCGGGGTCGCGCTGCCCAACGAGGCGAGCGTCGGGCTGCACACGGCGATGGGCTTCGAGCCGGTCGGCACCTACCGCAGGGTCGGCTGGAAGCTCGGCCGCTGGCACGACGTCGCCAGGTTCCAGCGCCCGCTCGGCGCCGGGCCGTCGGACGACGGCACGCCGCCCGCCCCGCTGACCTGACCGTGGACACGACGGCCTCGCCGGGAGATACTAGGACGTCCAACTAAATCGGCGCGGGCCCGTCGCGCGTCCGACGCTGGGAGCGACATGCCGTCCGACCTGCACGTCCCCACCCACCCGGTCCGCTTCGTCACCGCGGCGAGCCTGTTCGACGGGCACGACGCCGCGATCAACGTGATGCGCCGGCTGCTGCAGAGCCAGGGCGCCGAGGTGGTGCACCTCGGTCACGACCGCAGCGTCGACAGCGTCGTCCGCGCGGCGCTGGAGGAGGACGTGCAGGGGGTGGCGATCTCCTCCTACCAGGGCGGGCACGTCGAGTATTTCGGCTACCTGGTGGAGCGGCTGGCCGAGGCCGGCGCCGGGCACGTGAGGGTCTTCGGCGGCGGCGGGGGCGTGATCGTCCCGGAGGAGATCGCGCTGCTCCGCGAGCGCGGCGTCCGGATCTTCAGCCCCGAGGACGGTCAGCGCCTCGGCCTGCCCGGGATGATCAACGAACTGATCCGCGAGTGCGACGTCGACCTGACCGAGCACCGCCCGGACGTCGAGGCGCTGCTCACCGGGGACCCCGCGGCCCTGGCCCGGGCGATCACCGTGCTGGAGTCCGGCCGCGACCCCGGGCTCGCGAGCAGGGTCCGGCAGGCGGCCGAGGGCCGGACGGTGCCGGTCCTGGGCATCACCGGGACCGGCGGCTCGGGCAAGTCGTCGCTCACCGACGAGCTGCTGCGCCGGCTGCGCACCGACCAGGAGGACAAGCTGCGGGTCGCCGTCCTGGCGATCGACCCGACCCGGCGCCGCGGCGGCGGGGCACTGCTCGGCGACCGGATCCGGATGAACGCCCTCGAGACCGGCGAGGGCTCGCACACCTTCTTCCGCTCGATGGCCACCCGGTCGGCCGGCGCGGAGACCCCTGCGCACCTGGACGACGTGCTGTGCGCGGTCAAGGCCGCCGGCTTCGACCTGGTGGTCGTGGAGACGCCCGGCATCGGGCAGGGCGACGCCGGGATCGTGCCGTTCTCCGACGTCGCGCTGTACGTGATGACGCCGGAGTTCGGCGCCGCGTCGCAGCTGGAGAAGATCGACATGCTCGACTTCGCCGACGTCGTCGCGATCAACAAGTACGAGCGGCGCGGAGCCGAGGACGCCCGGCGGGACGTCGCCCGGCAGATGGTGCGCAACCGCGAGGCGTTCGGGCAGCCGTGGGAGCAGATGCCGGTCTTCGGCACCAGTGCCGCCCGGTTCAACGACGACGGCGTGACCGCGCTGTACCAGCACCTGCTCGGCCTGCTGGTCGACGAGGGCCTGCCCGCGGGCGCCGGCGTCCTGCCGCGGGTCGACGTCACCGCGTCGTCCGGCCTGACCAGCGTCGTCCCCGCGCAGCGCGCGCGGTACCTCGCCGAGATCACCGAGGCGGTGCGCGGGTACCACGCGGCCACCGAGGCGCAGGCGGCGGTCGTGCGGCGGCGGCAGCACCTGGCCACGGCCGCCGACGTCCTGGACGGGGACGCCGCCGAGGCCGCCCGCGCCGCGGTCGAGGCCGCCGACCGCGAGCTGCTGCCCGAGGTGCGCGAGCTGCTCGACGAGTGGCCGGCGCGGGTGGCGGCCTACTCCGGCGACGAGTACGTCTACTCCGTCCGCGGCAAGGAGATCCGCACCCCGCTGACCCGCGAGACGCTGTCCGGGTCGAAGGTGCGCCGGGTGGCGCTGCCGCGCACCCGGGACGACGCCGAGCTGCTGCGCTTCCTGCGCCGGGAGAACCTGCCCGGCGGCTACCCGTTCACCGCCGGCGTCTTCCCGTTCAAGCGCTCCGGCGAGGCGCCGGCGCGGATGTTCGCCGGCGAGGGCGACGCCTTCCGCACCAACCGCCGGTTCACGCTCCTGTCCGCCGGCAACGAGGCGACCCGGCTGTCGACGGCGTTCGACTCGGTCACCCTCTACGGCCGCGACCCCGACCCGCGCCCCGACGTCTACGGCAAGGTCGGCACCTCCGGGGTCTCCATCGCGACGCTGGACGACATGGAGGTCCTCTACTCCGGGTTCGACCTCTGCGACCCGACCACCTCGGTGTCGATGACCATCAACGGCCCGGCCCCGGCGGTGCTGGCGATGTTCCTCAACACCGCGATCGACCAGCGCCTGGACCGGTTCCGCGAGGAGGAGGGCCGCGAGCCCGACGCCGCCGAGGCCGAGGAGATCCGGGCGTTCGTGCTCGCCACCGTCCGCGGCACGGTGCAGGCCGACATCCTCAAGGAGGACCAGGGCCAGAACACCTGCATCTTCTCGACCGAGTTCGCGCTGCGCTGCATGGCCGACATCCAGCAGTGGTTCATCGAGCACCGGGTGCGCAACTTCTACTCGGTGTCGATCTCCGGCTACCACATCGCCGAGGCCGGGGCGAACCCGATCAGCCAGCTGGCGTTCACCCTCGCCAACGGGTTCACCTACGTCGAGGCGTACCTGGCGCGGGGCATGGACATCGACGACTTTGCGCCCAACCTCTCCTTCTTCTTCTCCAACGGCATGGACGCCGAGTACTCGGTGATCGGCCGGGTCGCCCGCCGCATCTGGGCGGTCGCGATGAGGGAGCGCTACGGCGCCGGGCAGCGGTCGCAGCAGCTGAAGTACCACGTGCAGACCTCCGGGCGGTCGCTGCACGCCCAGGAGATGGACTTCAACGACATCCGGACGACGCTGCAGGCCCTCTGCGCCATCTACGACAACGCCAACAGCCTGCACACCAACGCCTACGACGAGGCCGTCACCACTCCCAGCGAGCACTCCGTCCGCCGGGCGCTGGCCATCCAGATGATCATCGACCGGGAGTGGGGGCTGGCCGGCAACGAGAACCCGCTGCAGGGCTCGTTCGTCATCGAGGAGCTCACCGACCTGGTCGAGGAGGCGGTGCTGGCCGAGTTCGACCGGATCGCCGAGCGCGGCGGCGTGCTCGGGGCCATGGAGACCGGCTACCAGCGCGGCAAGATCCAGGACGAGTCGATGCTCTACGAGCACCGCAAGCACGACGGCAGCCTGCCGATCGTCGGGGTCAACACCTTCCTCGACCCGCACCGCGACGAGACCCCGCCCAAGCCGCTGGAGCTGGCCCGGGCCACCGAGGCGGAGAAGCAGTCGCAGCTGCAGCGGCTCGCGGACTTCCACGCCCGGCACGCCGACGAGGCGCCCGCCGCGCTGGCCGAGCTGCAGCGGGCGGCCACCGAGGGCGGCAACGTGTTCGCCGCGCTGATGGACGCCGTCCGGGTCTGCTCGCTCGGCCAGATCAGCGACGCGTTCTTCGAGGTCGGCGGCCAGTACCGCCGCAACGTGTGATGAAGGACCCCGCTGCCCCCCGCCACTCGCTCCGCTCGCGGCGGGACCCTGCAGCGGGGCCGTTCCAGCACGTCACCTCCGACGACCTCGGCCACCCGGTCGAGCTGCCGCGGCCGCCGCGGCGGGTGGTGTCGCTGGTGCCCTCGCTCACCGAGGCGCTGGCGGTCACCGTCCCCGAGCGGCTGGTGGGCGCCACCGACTGGTGCACCCACCCGGCCGGCCTCGAGGTGTCCCGCGTGCGGGGCACCAAGAACCCCGACCGCGCGGCGGTCGCGGCGCTCGCCCCCGACCTGGTGGTCGCCAACCGGGAGGAGAACCGGCGGCTGGACGTCGACCGGCTGCGGGCCGCCGGCGTCCCGGTGTGGGTGACGGTCATCGAGTCGGTCGACGAGGCGCTCGCCTCGATGCGCCGGCTGTTCGACGAGGTGCTCGACGTCGGGGAGCCCGGCTGGCTGGCGGACGCCGCGGAGGTGTGGGCGCAGCCCGCGGCCACGAGCGGGCTGCGGGTCGCCGTCCCGGTGTGGCGGGACCCGTGGATGGTCGTCGGCCCGCGCACCTTCACCGGCGACGTGCTCGCCCGGCTCGGGCTGGTCAACGTCTTCGGCGCGGGGGAGGACCGCTACCCGCACGTGTCGGTCGAGGCCGTGCGGGTAGCGGGACCGGACGTCGTCGTCCTGCCCGACGAGCCCTACGCGTTCAGCGCGGACGACGGACCCGAGGCGTTCCCCGGGCTGCGCACCGCGCTGGTGTCCGGCCGCGACCTCACCTGGTACGGCCCCTCCCTGGGCGCGGCCCGCGCCCGGCTGCTGGCGGCGATCACCCGGTGACGCCGTGCCTCCAGGGATCGCGGGCGGTCGGGGTGGTCGCTACGGTCGTGCCGGGGCGACCGGACGTTCCGCCGGCCGCTGAGCACGGTCCGGAGCGTCGAGCCGACAGCGAACAGCACGGGGGACGGAGGTGCTGGTGGACATCCCTGCCATGCGGGCGAGCTTCGCCAAGGCGGCGGCCGCCGGAGACGAGGCGCCGCTCTACTTCTACTCCCACCTGTTCCTGAGCCACCCCGAGACCCGGCAGCTCTTCCCGGTCTCGATGGCCCACCAGCGGGACCGGCTGTTCCAGGCCCTCGGCGACGTCGTGGCCTACGTCGACGACCTCGACCGGCTGGTGCCGATCCTGCAGGCCCTGGGTCGCGACCACCGCAAGTTCGGGACCGTCGCCGACCACTACCCGGCCGTCGGCGCCAGCCTGATCGCCACGCTCCGGCACTTCGACGACGAGTGGAACCCCGCGCTGGAGCAGAGTTGGACCGAGGCGTACGGGCTGGTGGCGCAGGTGATGGTCCAGGCGGCGGAGGAGGCCTCCGACCAGCCGCCGTGGTGGGACGCCGAGGTCGTCGCGCACGAGCGCCGCACGGTCGACACCGCGGTCATGTGGCTGCGGCCCGAGCCGGAGTTCCCCTATGCGGCGGGACAGTCGGTGTCACTGGAGACCGATCTCCGGCCCAAGCTGTGGCGCTACTACTCGCCGGCCAACGCGCCGCGTCCGGACGGGCTGATGGAGATCCACGTCCGGGCCTACGACGGCGGCCCGGTCAGCGCCGCCCTCGTCCGCCGGGTCGGCAAGGGGGACGTGCTGCACCTGGGTCCGCCGCTGGGTCACATCGACTTCGACGCGGAATCCGACCGCGACCTCCTGCTCGTCGCCGGGGGCACCGGGCTGGCCCCGCTCAAGGCGGTCGTCGACCACGTCGCCCGGATCGGGCCGCCGCGGCGGGTCGACCTGTTCGTCGGCTCCCGTACCGAGGAGCGGATCTACGACCGGGCCGACCTCGAGCACCTGGCGCAGGAGCACGGCTGGCTGACCCTGAGCTTCGCCGTCTCGGACGACGACCTGTCGCCGCTCGAGCAGGGCGACGTGGGGAAGGTCGTGGTCCGGCACGGCCCGTGGGCGAGCCGGGACGTCTACGTCGCCGGGCCGGCCCGCATGGTCGAGGACACGACGACGCGGCTGGTCGAGGCAGGCATCCGCCCGGAACGGATTCGCAGCGAGGTGTTCGCTCCCAGCCGGCTGGGACCCAGCCTTGACGGAGAGGTGACCGAATGACCACCAACACCCACGAGCCGGAGCGCGGAGGGCGGCGGCTGAGCCCCGCTGACGTGCGCGGCGCGCAGCTGTCGCGCGCCACCATGCTGCGGCCCGGGTACAGCGACGTCGAGGTCGACCGCTTCCTCGACCGGGTCGCCGAGGAGCTGGCGCGACTGCACGCGGACAAGGCCGAGCTCCGCGACCAGGTGCGCGCGCTGCAGGAACAGGTGGCCGGGGCGGCCGCGCAGGAGGCGCCGAGCGACCAGGCGGTGCGCATCCTGGCCGTCGCGCAGCAGACCGCCGACAGCTACGTCGCCGAGGCCGAGGACTTCAGCCGGCAGATGACCGCCGACGCGCGGGCGCAGTACGAGGAGCAGGTGCGACGGGCGCGGGAGAACGCCGGCGCCATCATCCAGGCCGCGCAGGAGGCGGCAGCCCGGATGACCGCCGGGGAGCGTCCCGCGGCCGCCGACGCCCCTCCGCGCAGTGCCCAGGAGCTCGAGGACCAGGTGGCCTACCTCAAGGCCTTCGGACAGGCCTGCCGCACGCAGTTGCGTGCCTACCTCGAGGCGCTGCTGGTCGACGTCGAGGCCGAGTGGGGCCGCGCCGACCCGGGCGCGCTCCCGCCGGTGCCCCGCTCGTCACGGGTGCAGCCGGGGACCCCGACCGGGACCCGCCCGCCACCGGAACCGAACGTGGCTCGGGAGGTGCCGCCCGCCGACAGCCGGGACGCCGACGAGGTCGCCGGGACCGACCAGGACAGCGGGGCCACGCGCACGGCGCGGTGACGGCCCGCACGGGTGCGTCACCGAGCATCCACCGATCGACGGCCGGGGCACGGACGCCTGCGGCCCAGGACGACGACGAGGAGGGGAAGCTGCATGCTGTCCGACCGCGCCCGCCCGGTGGTGGAGGCGACGCTGCCCGTGGTGGCCGAGAACATCGGCGAGATCGCGCAGCGGTTCTACCGGCACCTGTTCGACGCCCATCCGGAGCTGCTGGACGGGGTGTTCAACCGGGGCAACCAGGCCGAGGGCACCCAGCAGGTGGCGCTGGCCGGGTCGGTGGCCGCGTTCGCCAGCACCCTGGTGCAGAGCCCGGAGCAGCTGCCCGAGCAGTTGCTGAACCGGATCGCGCACAAGCACGCCTCGCTGGGCATCCGGCCCGAGCAGTACGAGGTGGTGCACGAGCACCTGTTCTGGGCGATCGTCGACGTGCTCGGCGACGCGGTCACCCCGGAGGTCGCCGCCGCCTGGGACGAGGTGTACTGGCTGATGGCCTATGCCCTGATCCACCAGGAGCGGGGTCTGTACAGCGCGCGCGGGGTGCGCCCGGAGCGGGTGTGGCGGGACTGGCGCGTCGCGGAGAAGGTCGCCGAGACCGACGACGTGGTCACCTTCCGGGTGCGCCGGGTCGACGACCGGCTGGTGAAGGGCTCCCTCCCGGGGCAGTACGTGTCGGTCAAGGTGCGCATGCCCGACGGGGTCCACCAGCCGCGGCAGTACAGCCTGACGCGCGCCGACGACGGCGAGCACCGCCAGTTCTCGGTCAAGCGGGTCCGCGGCGACGGGAAGCCCGACGGCGAGGTCTCCAACCACCTGTGCGACCGCGTGCAGGTCGGGGACACCCTGACCATGTCCCTGCCGTTCGGTGACGTGGTGCTCGACGACTGGCGGCCGGCGGTGTTCCTCAGCGCGGGCATCGGCGTCACCCCGATGGCCGGCATGATCTCCCACCTGCGGCACGCCGGCTCCGGGCTGCCGATCACGCTGCTGCACGCCGACAGCGACGAGGCGTCCTTCGCCCTGCGCGGTCAGGTGCTCGACGACGTCCGCGCGCTGCCGAACGCCACGGTGCACGTCTGGTACGAGTCCGGCGCCGACAGCGCGCTGCCGGTCGACGGCGTGCACGCCGGGACGATGGACCTCAGCGCGGTCGACCTCCCCGCCGGGGCGGCCTACTACCTGTGCGGTCCGCTGCCGTTCATGCAGGCCGTGCGCAGCGCGCTGATCGGGCGCGGGATCCCGCCCCGGGACATCCAGTACGAGGTGTTCGGCCCGGACCTGTGGCAGGCCGACTTCCAGAGCGAGCCCGCGCCCGGCGCCGCAGGCTGAACCGCGCGCTGCGGCCACGGGCCCGTCATCGGCGTAGCGCCGATGACGGGCCCGAACCCTCCGCTGCGTCCACCGCGGGCTGGGCGGACGTCGCGACCCACCGGGTGCAGCCCTCGCCCGGCCCGCCGGCGGCTCCCGACGGCGCTGGCTGCTCTGCCCACTGCCGGGAACCGGACGACTCCAGCCGGTAGGGATGACCGCGGGACCCGAACTGCAGACTGAAGGATCCGTCCGCCCCGAGCCGTCCGCAGGCCCGGGGCGGGGTCGCCGATGAGCCGGCGGCCGGCCGGGGTCTGCCGCCACGTGGGCCTCGCGCCGGTCCGGCGCCTCCTGCAGCGCCAGGTCGACGAGGGCCGGCTGCCCGGCTTCGTCGCCGCGATCCGGCACCGGGCGTTGCTAGGTTGGCGGTCGTGCTGCCGCCCTCCGGCCCCCTGGCGGGGATCCGCGTCGTCGAGCTGGCCGGGCTGGGGCCCGTGCCGTACGCCTGCCTGCTGCTGGCCGAGCTGGGCGCCGACGTCGTCCGCGTGGACCGTCCCGGCGGGGGCACGCAGCTGGTCCCGCCGGAACAGGACGCGCTGCAGCGCAGCCGCCCGTCGGTCGCCGTGGACCTGAAGAGCCCGGCCGGCCGCGACGTCGTCCTGCGCCTGGTGGAGTCCGCCGACGTGCTGGTCGAGGGGCTGCGGCCCGGCGTCACCGAGCGGCTCGGCGTCGGCCCCGACGACTGCCGGGCCCGCAACCCGCGGCTGGTGTACGCGCGGATGACCGGCTGGGGCCAGGACGGCCCGCTCGCCGACCGCGCCGGGCACGACATCAACTACCTCGGCCTCACCGGCGCGCTGCACGCCATCGGGACGGCGGAGGCGCCGGTCCCGCCGCTCAACGCCGTCGCGGACTTCGGGGGCGGCGCGCTGTTCCTCGTCGTCGGCGTGCTGGCCGCGCTGCTCGAGCGGCAGACGAGCGGGCGCGGCCAGGTGGTGGACGCGGCCATGGTGGACGGCGCCAGCTCGCTGGTCACGATGGTCTACGGCCTGCTCGGCGCCGGCCGGTGGCAGGACCGCCGGGCGGCCAACCTGCTCGACGGCGGCGCGCCGTTCTACGGCACCTACGCCTGCGCCGACGGCCGCCACGTCGCCGTCGGGTCCATCGAGCCGCAGTTCCACGCGCAGCTGCTCGCGGGCCTCGACATCGGCTCCGGCGAGCACGGCGGCCAGTTCGACGTCGCCCGCTGGCCGGAGCAGCGCGAGCGGATCGCCGCCGCCTTCGCCACCCGCGGTCGCGACGAGTGGGCCGAGGCCTTCGCCGGCACCGACGCCTGCGTGACGCCGGTCCTCGGGCTGACCGAGGCGCCGCAGCACCCGCACCTGGCCGCCCGCGGCACCTTCGCCGACCGCGGCGGGCACCCCGAGCCCGCGCCGGCGCCGCGCTTCTCGCGCACCCCGGGCGCGGTCCGCGGGGAGCCGCGCGCGCCCGGCCAGGACACCCGCACGGCGCTGGCCGGGTGGGGCTTCGGCGAGGACGAGGTGGCCGGCCTGCTGGAGGCCGGCGCCGTGGTCCAGGCGGACTGAGGAGGTCTGGTGGACGAGGTGCCGGTGGACGAGGTGCCGGTGGACGAGGTGCCGGTGGACGAGGTGCCGGTGGACGAGGTGCCGGTGGACGAGGTGCTGGTGGAGCGGCGGAACGGCGTCCTGCTCGTCACGATCAACCGGCCGGGGACCAGGAACGCGCTGAACCGGACGGTCGCGGAGACGGTGGCCGCGGCGGTCGACGAGCTGGACGCCGACGACGAGCTGCGGGTCGGCGTCCTCACCGGCGCCGGCGGCACCTTCTCCGCCGGCATGGACCTCAAGGCGTTCCTGCGCGGCGAGAGCCCGGCCATCGAGGGCCGGGGGCTGTGCGGCATCACCCAGACCCCGCCGCGCAAGCCGCTGGTCGCCGCGGTCGAGGGCTGGGCGCTCGCCGGCGGCTTCGAGCTGGTCCTCGCCTGCGACCTCGTGGTCGCCGCCGAGACCGCGCGCTTCGGCGTGCCGGAGGTCAAGCGGTCGCTCGTCGCCGCCGGCGGGGGCGCGCTGCTGCTGCCGACGCGGGTGCCGGCCAACGTGGCGATGGAGATGCTGCTCACCGGCGACCCGATCGACGCCCGGCGGGCCGCGGAGGTCGGCCTGGTCAACCGGCTCACCCCCGAGGGCGGCGCACTGGACGGCGCGCTGGCGCTGGCCGGGACGGTCGCGGCGAACGGCCCGCTCGCCCTGACCGCGACCAAGGCGGTGGTCCGCGGGAGCGCGGACTGGACGACCGCGGAGGGCTGGGCGCGCCAGGCCGACCTCGTCGCCCCGGTCTTCGCCAGCGAGGACGCCCGGGAGGGCGCCGCTGCCTTCGCCGAGAAGCGCCGCCCGGTCTGGCGCGGTCGCTGAGGGCCGTCGCCGAGGGCCGTCGCTGAGGGCCCCGCGCCGTCCGCGTGGACGGGCGTCCACGCTCGCAGGTCCGGGGCGCGGCCGGGACCTGCGCAACGGCCCGGTGCGGGACCCTGACGTGCCCTCCCTGGAGGGGATCAGCCAGGATGGAGTGCGTTCAGGGGGAGGAGGGCCACCGTGGGCAAGCACCGGGCACCTGACGCTGACCCCACCGACTTCGACGCCGCCACCAGCGCGCTCGTCGACGTCACCGGGGACTACGAGGTCGACGTCGCGCACACCCGGATCGGGATCCGTGCCCGGCACGCCATGGTGACCACCGTGCGCGGGTCGTTCGGCGACTTCAGCGGGACGGCACACCTCGACGTCGCCGATCCGGCGGCCAGTTCGGTGACGCTGCGCATCCGGACAGCCAGCATCGACACCGGCCAGGCCGACCGCGACGCGCACCTGCGCTCCGCGGACTTCCTCGACGTGGAGACGTATCCCGAGATCGTCTTCGTCTCCACCGACGTGGAGCAGGTCGACGAGGAGACGTACACGGTCACCGGTGACCTCACCATCCGGGAGACCACCCGGCCGGTGTCGGTGGACTTCACGCTGACCGGCTCGGCGAAGGACCCGTTCGGCAACACCCGGGTCGGCTTCGAGGGGGCGCTGGCGATCAAGCGCAGCGACTGGGGGCTGACCTGGAACACGCCCCTGGACACCGGCGGCGTGCTGGTCAGCGACCGCATCCAGATCGAGTTCGACGTCTCCGCCGTCCGCACCTCCTGAACCTCAGCGCGGGGGCAGCATCGAGCCCTCGGCCAGGTAGCGGGTGTGCCAGCTCAGGGCCTCGGCCAGCAGGTGCGGGGTGTGCCGGCCGGGCGACTCGCGCAGTGCCCGCTCGTAGTAGTCGCGCAGCGGCGGGCGGTAGTCCGGGTGGGCGCAGCGCTCGATGACCAGCTCCGCCCGGCGCCGCGGCGGCAGGCCGCGCAGGTCGGCCAGACCCTGCTCGGTGACGAGGACCGAGACGTCGTGCTCGGTGTGGTCGACGTGGCTGACCATCGGCACGATCGCCGAGATCGCGCCGCCCTTGGCCGTCGACGGGGTGGTGAAGATGGAGGTGTAGGCGTTGCGGGCGAAGTCGCCCGAGCCGCCGATGCCGTTCTGGATGCGGCTGCCCATGACGTGGGTGGAGTTGACGTTGCCGTAGATGTCGGCCTCGATCAGCCCGTTCATCGCCAGCACGCCCAGCCGCCGGATGACCTCCGGGTGGTTGCTGATCTCCTGCGGCCGCAGCAGGATCTGCTCGCGCAGCGTCTGCGCCTCGGCGTCGAAGCGCGCCATGCCCTCCGCGCTCAGCGAGAACGCGGTCGCCGACGCGGACACCATCCGGCCGGTGCTCAGCAGGTCGAGCATGCCGTCCTGGATGACCTCGGTGTAGGCGGTCAGCCCCTCGAAGGACGACGCCCCGAGCCCGGCGAGGACGGCGTTGGCGACGTTGCCCACGCCGGACTGCAGCGGCAGCAGCTCGCGTGGGACCCGGCCCCGGGCCACCTCGTGCTCGAGGAACTCGACGATGTGCCCGGCGATGGCCCGCGAGGCGTCGTCGGGGGCGGCGAAGCCGCTGTTGCGGTCCGGGGCGTCGGTCTCGACGACGGCCACGATCTTGTCCTCGGGGCAGCGCAGGTACGGCACGCCGATCCGCTCGTCGGGGCGGGTCAGCTGGATCGGCCGCCGGTGCGGCGGCAGCGCGGTGCCGTAGTAGACGTCGTGCATCCCGTCGAGCGCGGGGCTCTGCCACGCGTTGACCTCGAGGACCACCCGGTCGGCCCGGTCCAGCCAGGTCTTGTTGTTGCCCACCGACGAGGACGGCACCAGGTCGCCGTCGGCGGTGATGCCGCTGACCTCGACGACGGCGACGTCCAGCGGGCCGAGGAACCCCATCCACGCCATCTGGGCGACGTGCGACAGGTGGACGTCGATGTACTCCATGAGACCGCGGTTGATCTTGTCGCGGCTGACCGGGTCGGACTGGTAGGGCAGCCGCAGCTCGATGCCGTCGGCGGCGGCGAGCGCGCCGTCGAGCTCGGGAGCGGTGGAGGCGCCGGTCCAGACGTTGACCCGGAAGGGCTCGCCGGCGGCGTGGACGTCGTGTATCCGCTGCGCGAGGGCCTGGGGTACGGCCTTCGGGTAGCCGGCGCCGGTGAAGCCGCTCATGCCGACGGTGTCGCCGTGCCGGATGTGCCCGGCGGCCTCGTCGGCCGGGACGACCTTCCGTGCCAGCCCGGGATGGTGGATCCGTCCTGCGCCCGCCATGCGGGTCACGCTACGCGGACCGCGCCGATCCGGGAGGCCAGACCGCCAGCAGCGTGCGGACGGCGGTGACCAGCGCCGGCGGCTGGTCGAGCACCGGGTGGTGGCCGGCCTCGGGCAGGTCCACCACGGGCAGCCCGCCGGGGACGAGGGCCACCATCTCGGCGGCCATGTCCGGGGTGACCAGGCCGTGCTCGCAGCGGAGGAGCGCGGCGGGCGCCACCAGCCGGGGCAGCAGCCGGCGCACCAGCGGCCGGCTGCCGGAGGACGTGGGGTCGAACACCCACGTCCACCCGCCCTCGACCGCCCGCAGCGAGCCGCGAGCCACGTGCTCGCGGACGTAGGGCAGCTGGACCTCCTGCGGCGGCAGGGTGCGGAACCGGGCCACCGCCGTCTCGATCGGCGTGCACCCGCTGCCCCAGCGGCTGCTCGCGCAGCCTCTGCTCCTCGGGCGGCTGCCGGTCCAGCGGCGAGTCGATGGCGGCGACGCCGGCGACGTCGTCCCCGTGCTCGACGCCGACGGTCAGCGCCACCCAGCCGCCCGTGCCGTGCCCGAGCACCACCGGGCGGGAGAGGGTCCTCGGCGGCCGTGACGGCGAGCACCTCGCGGGCCCACTGCTGCATGCCGTAGCCCTCGAGCCGGCCGCCGTCGCCGTGGCCGCTCGGGTCGAGGGCGACGACCCGGTGCGTGCCGAGCAGCGGGGCGACGTGGTCGCACCAGCCGGAGTGCGCCGCGCCGCCGTGCACCAGCACCAGCCCGGGCCGGCCCGGCTCCCCCACGCGCGGTCGTGGACCCGGGTGCCGTCGACGGCGACGTCCCGGTGCTCGGGGGCGCTGGCCAGCGCGCGGGCGAACCAGGCGGGGACGGCCTCGCGGGTCTCCGCAGCTCCGGGGCGGGACATCGCGGCAGCTCGTCGGGGTCCGGGGCCCCGCACGTCGGGAGCCGCGACGGACGCCACGCAACGTCGTCCGGCGGCGGCCAGGGCCCCGCCGCGGGACGATGCCGACGTGCAGCGGGATCCCCAGGGGCGCGGGCAGACAGTCGTGCCGTTCCGGACGGCGGTGCGGGCCTGGTTCGTCATCTCGCTGCAGACCTTCGGCGGCCCGGCCGGGCAGATCGCGGTCATGCAGCGCACGCTCGTCGACGAGCACCGGTGGATCGGTCAGCGCCGGTTCCTGCACGCTCTGAACTACTGCATGCTGCTGCCCGGCCCGGAGGCCCAGCAGCTGGCCACCTACGTCGGCTGGCTGCTGCACGGCACCCGCGGCGGGCTGGTCGCCGGTGGGCTGTTCGTGCTCCCCGGGGTCGTGGCGCTGCTGGGGCTGTCGGCGGTCTACGTCGCCTTCGGCGACACCACCGCCGTCCTCGCCGTGTTCGCCGGGCTGGCCCCCGCGGTGCTCGCGATCGTCGCCCAGGCCGTGCAGCGGGTCGCGAAGCGGGCGCTGAACGGCCGGGCGCTGGTCGCGATCGCCGTCGCGGCGTTCGTCGCCCTCGCCCTGTTCGGCGTCCCGTTCCCGGTGGTCGTCGCGCTGGCCGGCGTCGCCGGCTGGGCGCTCGGCCGGTGGCGCCCGTCCGCGCTGCCGCAGCAGGGGGCCGCCGCCGGGGACGACGGCCCGCCGCCGGTCATCAGCGACGACGTCCTGCACACCGAGCCACCGTCCGCCCGCCGCACGCTGCGGGTGCTGCTGACCGGCCTGCTGGTGTGGGGCGTGCCGGTGGCCGCGGTCGCGCTGCTCACCGGTGCGGGCAGCGTGCTCACCCAGCAGGGCCTGTTCTTCTCCGGCGCGGCGGTGGTCACCTTCGGCGGGGCGTACGCGGTGCTGGCCTACGTGGCCCAGCAGGCGGTGGAGACCTACGGCTGGCTCGGGCCGCGGGAGATGGTGCGCGGCCTGGCGCTGGCCGAGACCACGCCCGGGCCGCTGATCATGGTGGTGCAGTTCGTCGCCTTCCTCGGCGCGCACCGCGACCCCGGCGCGCTGGACCCGTGGGTCGCCGCCGTCCTGGCCTCGCTGCTCGTCACCTGGGTGACCTTCGTGCCGAGCTTCCTGTTCGTGCTGCTGGGTGCGCCCTACATGGAGCGGCTGCGCGGCAACCGGTCGCTGTCGTCGGCGCTGACCGGGATCACCGCGGCGGTGGTCGGCGTGATCGCCAACCTGGGCGTGTACTTCGCCGTCCACACGCTGTTCTCGGGGACGGTCGGCGTCGACCGGGGGCCGCTGCACCTGGAGCTGCCCGACCTGGCCACGCTGCGCCCGGTTCCGCTGGCCATCGCCGTGGTCGCCGCGGTCCTGCTGTTCCGGGTCCGGTGGTCGGTGCTGCGGACCCTCGGCGGGTGCGCGCTGCTGGGGCTCGCCGCGGGGCTGGCCGGACTCCCCGTCGCGTGACGCCGATGAGTCCGGACGCCGCGCGCGGTCCGAAGCGCATGACTCCTCCGCCCCGCCCACCCGTCGGCCGGCCCCAGCGCAGCGGCCCGCTGGACACCGCGTTCACCGCGCCGCTGCAGCGCAGCCCGGCACCCGGCGGCTGGACCTACGTGCAGATGCCCGGCTCCGCGGAGTTCTTCGGCACCCGCGGGCTGGTGCGGGTGCGCGGCACGATCGACGGGCACCCCTTCCGCAGCTCCTTCATGGCCCTCGGTGACGGCACGCACAAGCTGCCGGTGACCGCGGAGGTCCGGCGGGCAATCGGCAAGGAGGCCGGTGAGCCGGTGACGGTGCACCTCGAGGAGCGGCTGGGCTGACCCGTCCGGCTCCAGGAGCCGCCGGGGCGCTGGCGTAGATTCCCCCCGTCAACGCCAGTTGCTGTCGACCGGAGGCGTGAGGACGACGTGAGGGATGGCGCAGTGCCCGCGGCGCCCGTCCTGGAGGCGCCGGCCGCCGACCCGCAGCGGCCCGCCGTCGCGGTCTTCGACGGTGAGTGGACGCTGGTGTCGGTCGACCAGGCCGCCGCGGACCTGCTCGGCCGCCGGCGCGAGGAGCTGGCCGGCCGCAACATCTGGATCGCGCTGCCCGAGCTGGCCGGCACGATCTTCCACAGCTTCCTGCTGCACGCCCGCAGCGTCGGCGGCCGGGTGACCTGGCGCGGCTTCTACCCGCCGGCGGGCTGCTGGCTGGACGCCACCGCGCACCGGGCCGGTGACCGCCTGCACGTCTCGCTGCGGCGCAGTTCCGGCCCGGCACCCGAGGGCGGGTCCGACCTCCCGGCCGGCGCGGCCGAGGACGACCGGCTGCGCTTCCTCGCCGAGGTCACCGAGTCGATGGTCAGCACCCTGGACCCGGGCGAGTCGGTGGCCACGCTGGTCGACCTCGTCGTCCCGCGGCTGTGCGACTGGGCCATCGTGACCGTGCTGGGGGACGACGGCGCCCCGGCCGACGAGGGCTGGGCGCACCGCGACCCGGCCCGGGCGGCCGACCTCGACCTGTACCTGAGCCGGAGGGTCCGCACCGCGGTGGACGACAACCCGATGGTGACCGCGCTGCTCACCGGCGAGCCGATCCACCTGCCGGTGCTCGACCCGGCGATGGTCGAGCCGGCGTTCGACGGCGACGAGGAGGTCCGCGCGGCCTGGGAGCGGCTGGACGCGGGCTCGATCACCGTCGTCCCGCTGCGGGCCCGGGCGGAGACCTTCGGCGTCCTCGGGCTGGTCAACGGCTCGGCGCGCCCCCCGCACAGCGAGATGGAGATCGCCACGGCGGTGGAGGTGGCCCGCCGCGCCTCGCTGGCCATCGACAACGCCCGGCTCTACGGCCGCCAGCTCGCCGTCGCCGAGACCCTCCAGCGCAGCCTGCTCACCCCGCCGCCGCAGCCCGACGACCTGGAGATCGCCGTCCGCTACCTGCCGGCGTCGAGCACGCTGCACGTCGGCGGCGACTGGTACGACGCCTTCCAGCAGCCCGACGGCGCGACGCTGCTGGTGATCGGCGACGTCGTCGGCCACAACGTCGACGCGGCCGCGGCGATGGGGCAGGTGCGCAGCATCCTGCGCGGCATCGCCTACGACCGGCAGGAGGAGCCGGCGCGGGTGCTCACCCGGGTCGACGCCGCGCTCACCGGCCTGCGGATCGGCACCCTGGCGACCGCGCTGATCGCCCGCATCGAGCAGCCGGGCGAGCTCGCCGGCAGCGGGCGCCGGGTGCTGCGCTGGTCCTCGGCCGGGCACCTGCCACCGCTGCTGCTGCGCGGGAACGGCCGGGTGGAGCTGCTGGCGAGCGAGCCGCAGACGCTGCTGGGCGCGGAGTCGACCCGCCCCCGGACCGACGCGGTGGCCGAGGTCGGCGCCGGCGACACGCTGCTCTTCTACACCGACGGGCTGGTCGAGCAGGGCCGCACCGGCATCGACGAGGGCACCGACCGGCTGGTGGCCGCAGTCCGCGAGCTGGGTTCGGTCCCGGTGCACCGGCTGTGCGACGCGCTGATCGAGCGGATCGTCGGGCGCCGGCCGGAGGACGACGTCGCGATCGTCGCCGTCCGCTGCGCCGCGCAGGGCGGCGCCCCGGCCGGCTGAGGGAAGCTTCCGCGGAGGACTCTTGGCTGCTCAGGGTGCGGACGGCGTGGCAGCGCGTCACGATGAGTGGCGGCACCGGGGCGTCCGGGCCGAGTCCCCGCCGAGGAGGCAGCCGTGATCGGACGACCGACGACCCGGAGGGGTCCGGGCGGAGGTCGTCCCGGTGCCCCCTCGCCGGCGACGACCGGGCGGTCCGTGGTGGTCTTCGCCGACCCGGACGAGGACGGCGCGGCGACGCTGCGCCGGCTGGCCGGGCTCTCGGACGTCGTCGACTCCCGCGACGCCGAGCCGGGGGACGTCGACGCGCAGGCGCTGCGGCGGGCCGACGCGGTCGTCTTCCCCGGGCTCGGGCTGGCCGTGGCCGCCGTCGACCCGCAGCGGCTGGCCGGCGACGGGTCGGTGCTCGCCGTGACGCCCGAGCTGGTCCACTCCGTGCTGCCGGAGGTCCCCGAGGGCTACCTCGCCGGGTACCGGGACGCCGTCACCGACCTCGCCGGGCGGCTGCTCGACCTGCCCGGGGACGCCGCCGAGCCCACCACCCCGCCCTTCGCCGACACCCCGCAGTACACCTGGGGGTTGCAGGCCACCGGGGTGCCGGCCGCGCCGCGCACCGGCCGCGGCATCCGGGTGGCCGTGCTCGACACCGGCGTCGATCTCGCCCACCCCGACCTCGCCGGCCGCGCGGTCACCGCCACCTCCTTCGTCGCCGGCGAGTCGCCGCAGGACGGGCACGGTCACGGCACGCACTGCGTGGGCACCGCCTGCGGCCCGCGCACCGCGCAGGGGTCCCGCGGCTACGGCGTCGCCCCCGACGCGGAGGTCTTCGTCGGGAAGGTGCTCAGCGACGAGGGTTCGGGCACCGACGCCGAGATCCTCGCCGGCATCGCCTGGGCGGTGCGCAACGGGTGCCAGGTGATCTCGATGTCGCTGGGCGCCGACGTCGCCGCTCCCAGCCCGGCCTACACGGCGGCGGGCCGGCGGGCGCTGGACCAGGGGTCGCTGATCGTGGCGGCCGCGGGCAACAACGCCGACCGGGAGAACGGGGACGTCGGCTTCGTCGGCGTGCCGGCCAACAGCCCGGAGATCCTGGCCGTCGGCGCGCTGGACCCCACCCTGGCGGTCGCCGGGTTCTCCGCCCGCAGCAGCGCCGTCCCCGGTGGCCAGGTCGACCTGGCCGGACCGGGGGTGGACGTGTACTCGTCGTGGCCGCTGCCGGACTGCTACCGCACGATCAGCGGTACCAGCATGGCGACGCCGCACGTCGCCGGGCTGGCCGCGCTGTGGGCCGAGGAGACCGGTCTGCGCGGGCGGGAGCTGTGGCAGACCCTGACCCGGGCCGCGCGGCGGTTGACCGCCCCCTCGGTGGACGTGGGCTCGGGGCTGCCCCTCGCGCCGCGGGAAGAGCCCACCCCGGCGGGGCCGCCCGGGGCTACCGTTCCCCTGTGACCGCTGTGATCGTCACCGTCGACGACGCGCACCGCGCCCAGCTGGACGCGGTCGCCGAGGCGCTGCGCGGGCGCGGTCTGCAGGTCGAGCAGGTGCTCTCCGAGGTGGGGCTGATCGCCGGGCAGTTGCCGGGCGGACAGGCGCTGGGGGAGCTGCGGATCGAGGGCGTGGCGGCGGTCGAGGAGGCGCGCACCGTCCGGTTGCCCCCGCCGGACGCGCCGGTCCAGTAGCCGCTGGGCGGGCTCCGCAGCCCGGTTGTCGCGCCGGGTGCGCGCCGTCAGAGTGGAGGGCGTGCACCGCCTGAGCTCCGGGTCCGAGCCGCCGAGCGGCGCCTTCCGGGTGGTGCACGAGGACGCCGGCCCGGTGCTGCACCTGCACGGTGACGTCGACGAGCCGCTGGTCCGGCAGATGCGCGCCGAGGGCCTGGACGAGCGCGAGCTGGTCGCGGTGCAGGTCGCCGCGGTCGGCTACATCGACTCGACCGGCCTGGCGCTGCTGGTGCGCTGGGCGCAGTCCGCTGCCCGCGACGGCCGGCCGGCGGTCCTGCGGTCCGCCTCGCCGTGGTTCCGCAAGGTGCTCGACCTCGCCGGCATCTCGGTGCTCTTCGTCCTCGAGGACGACGGCCGGGCCTGACCGGCCCGCGGGTCCGCGGACCGCCCGCCTACAGTCCGCGGGGCGGCCCGCCGGGGCCGAGGAAGGGAGGCGACCGTGGACCGAGCACCGGTCATCGCGCTGCTGGGACTGGGGGAGGCCGGGTCGGAGATCGCCCGCGACCTGCTCGCCGCGGGTGCCGACGTCCGTGGGTACGACCCGCGGGTGGGCCCGCCCCCCGGGGTGCTGCCTCGGGCCGACGAGGCCGCCGCGGTGGCCGACGCCGACCTGGTGCTCAGCGTGAACAGCGCCGCCGACGCCCCCGTCGCGCTGCGCAACGCCCTGCCCGGCCTGCGCCCGGGCACGGTGTGGGCCGACCTGAACACCGCCGCGCCCGGCGTCAAGCGGGACCTGGCCGCGGCCGTCGCCGGCCGGGGCGTGCCGGTGGCCGACGTGGCGCTGCTGGCCACGGTCCCCGGGCGGGGGCTGCGCACGCCGATGCTGGTCTCGGGGGACGGCGCCCGCTCCTACGCGCAGGTGCTGGCCGGCTTCGGTGTGACCGTCGAGCTGCTGGAGGGCCCGCCCGGCGCGGCCATCTCCCGCAAGCTGCTGCGCAGCGTCTTCTGGAAGGGCGTGGCCGCCGCCGTGGTCGAGGCGGTGGAGGGCGCGGAGGCGGCCGGGGTCGCCGACTGGCTGCGCGGCGACATCGGCGCCGAGCTGGACCGCTTCACCGCCGCCGACGTGGAGACCTTCGTGGCCGGGTCGCACCGGCACGCCCGCCGCCGGTCAGCGGAGATGGCCGCGGCCGCCGAGCAGCTGCGCGACCTCGGCGTGCCGTCGCGGGTCGCGGAGGCCGCCCGGGACCAGCTGGCCGCCCTCGTCGAGCGGGGGACCGAGCCCGCCGGCTGAGCGTCCGTCCCGGGACTCCTGCGTCCCGGAGCGGGTGGCCGGCCTCGGCCACCACCACCCTCGGCGGAGGACGCGCGGGACGCATCCTGCGCTTCTTCGGGACCCAGCTGCGGGCGGCCCGAGCACGTGCGCACCTGCTCGCCCCGCCGAGTGCTGCGAACCGGTGGCCATCAGCCGCTGATCACCACGACGTGGTAGCACTCGACGAGGGGAGGGCACGCAGTGCAGGCGGCCCGCCGGTCGGCTTCACCGGCCACGCGGGTCGGTCCAGCGCGGAACGGGAACGGCGGCCGCCTGGCGCCGCCGGCGGTGGGCGGCCATGCGCACCGGGGCGTCGGCGGTGCCGTAGCCGTCGTAGCCGCCCAGGCGCTGCACCACCTCGAAGAAGACCCGGTCGCCGAGCACCTCGGTGGCCAGGTGCAGGTAGCCGCCGGCGCCGTCCTCCTCGTACATGAGGTCGTGCTCCCGGATCGCGGCCAGCACCTCGGCGGGCAGGTCGAAGCGCGCCTCGAGGTCGTCGGCGTAGTTGTCCGGCAGCGGCAGCAGCGGCGCCCCGGCCGCGCGCAGCGCCGCGGCGGTGGCGACCAGGTCGTCGGTGGCCAGGGCGACGTACTGCGGCTCGGGCACACCGGGCGCCCAGCCACCGCGGCGCAGCGTCGCGGCCGACAGCGCCAGCCGCACGGAGCGGTCCGGGTCGGTGACCGCGCGGGTGCGGACCAGCCCGAACGGCGCGGCCAGCTCGGTGACCTCCTGCGACTCCAGGCCGAGCACGGCGCGGTAGAACAGCCCCGCCTCGTCGAAGGAGTCGAACGGCTGGGTCAGCCCCACGTGGTCGACGCCGGTGATCCCCGCACCCGGCCCCGCCTGCTGCCCGGTGGGCAGGAAGTCGGCGGGCCAGCCGTCGGGAACGGTGCGGGTGAAGAAGACCTGGGTACCGTCGGGCGCGGCCACAGCCGACAGCTCCGCCTCCGCGGCGCCGCGGGTGCGGGGCAGGACCGGGGCGCTCATCGCCTCGGCGCGCGCGGCCGAGCGGCCCGGGTCGGCGCTCTCCAGGCCGAGCGCGACGACCGAGGCGACCCCGGTGGCGGCCGGGCGGACGACGTCGGCCCGATTGTCGTAGGCGTTGAGCAGCACCCGGGCGTGGTTCTGCTCCCACAGCTGCACCGGCTTGGAGCGGTGCTGCCCGGTGTGGGTGAAGCCGAGCGCGGCGAGCACCTCGGCGGCCCGCAGCCCGGACACCCCGTCGACGCCGAGCTCGGTGAACGACCAGCCCGACAGCGCCGGCGCGGCCGGGGGCGGGATCAGGCCGGACGCCGGTTCGCGCAGCGCGAGCGCCTCCTCCAGCCACTGCAGCGAGCGCATCGCGTCGACCGCCGTGCGGGCCGGGTCGGCCTGCCGGTAGACGTCGTTGAAGACCTCCAGCGACAGCGGCCCGGCGTAGCCGGTGGCGAGCACGGCGGCGACGAAGCCGGGCAGGTCGAAGCTGCCCTGCCCGGGGAAGAGGCGGTGGTGGCGGCTCCACTGCAGGACGTCCATGGCCAGTCGCGGCGCGTCGGCCAGCTGCAGGAAGAACAGCTTCTCCCCGGGGACGTCGGCGAAGCCGGCCGGGTCCCCGCCGCGGGAGAGCACGTGGAAGCTGTCCAGGCACAGCCCGAGGGCGGGGGAGCCCGCGCGCCGGACGGCGTCCCACGACCGCTCCCAGGTCGAGACGTGCCGGCCCCAGGCCAGCGCCTCGTAGGCGATCCGCAGACCGCGGTCCCCGGCGCGGGCGGCGGCGGTGGCCAGTTGCCCGGCCAGCCGGTCGGCGTCGTCGACGGCGTCCGGCGCGACCGAGGAGCAGACCAGCACGGTGTCGACGCCGAGCTGTGCCATCACGTCGAACTTGTGCTCGGCCCGGCGCAGGTTGCGGGCGAAGCGGTCGTCGTCGGTGGAGTCCAGGTCGCGGAAGGGCTGGTAGAGGTCGATGGACAGATCCAGGTCCGCGCAGCGGGCGGCCAGCTCGGCCGGGGACCAGGGCGAGGCGACCAGGTCGGGCTCGAAGACCTCGATGCCGTCGAACCCGGCGGAGGCCGCCGCGGCGATCTTGTCCTCGAGCGTGCCGGAGAGGCAGACGGTCGCGATGGCCCGGCGGCAGTGCCCACGTCCCGTGGCCCCCTGCAGGGTCCCGCCACGAGCCTTCGAGTGGTGGGGGGGACGAGGTCCGCTACTGGACACGGACGTCGGAGACCAGCGTGGTGAAGTGGGCCAGCATCCGTTCGGCGTCGGGCTCGACGCCGGTGAACAGCCGGAAGGCGTCGACGGCCTGGAACACCGCCATGCCGCCACCGTCGAGCACCCGGCAGCCCAGCTCCCGGGCGGTGCGCACCAGCGCGGTCTCCAGCGGCCGGTAGACGATGTCGGCCACCCACAGCCCGGGGCGCAGCAGGTCGGCGTCCAGTGGCAGCCCGGGGTGGGCGGCCATGCCGGTGGGGGTGGCGTGCACCAGCCCGTCGGCGCGTTCCAGCGCCGCCGGTAGCGCGCCGAGGTCGCCGCCCTCGGCGCGGTCGGCGCCGAAGCGCCCGCCCAGCGAGTCGGCGAGCTC
The DNA here is from genome assembly GCF_900143215.1 of Geodermatophilus obscurus. Classification (GTDB taxonomy): domain Bacteria; phylum Actinomycetota; class Actinomycetes; order Mycobacteriales; family Geodermatophilaceae; genus Geodermatophilus; species Geodermatophilus obscurus_A. Next base: position 84,799 of record NZ_FRDM01000002.1, read on the forward strand.
ACCGGCCCGCCGGCCGTCCACGTCGAGAACGGTCAGCCGGCGGGTGCCGAGGGTGAGCAGCGCGTGCGCGACCGCTGCCCCGGCGCCGCCGGCGCCGAGCAGCACCACCCGGTCCAGCGGGGCCTCGGGCAGGCCCCGGTCGAAGGCCCGGGCGAAGCCGGACCAGTCGGTGTTGTGCCCGACCGCCCGGCCGTCGCGGAGGACGACGGTGTTCACCGCGCCGAGGGCGGCGGCGTCGGGGGAGAGCTCGTCGAGGTGCGGGATGACGAGCTGCTTGCAGGGGTGGGTGACGTTGAGCCCGTCGTAGCCGGCCAGCCGCGCGGCGGCGAGGATCTCGCCGATCGCCGATGCCGGCCTCTGCAGCCGGTCGAGGTCCAGGCGCCGGTAGAGGTAGCGCAGGCCCAGCTGGTCGGCCTCGCGCTCGTGCAGCGGTGGGGTCAGCGATGGGCCGATGCCGCTGCCGACCAGACCGACCAGGAATTCCTGCGCGCCGTCCGTCACGGGACCGCCCCCTCTTATGTACCAACTGGTGAGTTGTTGTGCAGCAGACCACATCCGGCCGCCGAGCGCCAGCCGTTGCCGGTGGATCACGGCTGTCCGCGAGCCGGGGGTTGTGCTCTCCGCCACGCTAATGTACCAATTAGTTCATTGCGGACGTGGTGCCGGTCACCGCGCTCGCTCTCCGCACCGAGCACCGCCGTCCCGCGCCCACCGGCGCACCCCCTTCCCTCTCAGGAGGACCGATGCGCGACGCAGTGGCCGAGCCCGGCTCGCACGAGCCCAGCGAGTTCAAGAAGACGCCCAAGAAGGCCGCGGCCAGCGGCTGGATGGGCAGCGCGCTGGAGTACTACGACTTCTTCATCTACGCCCAGGCCGCCGCCCTGGTGTTCCCGACGCTCTTCTTCCCGGAGTCCGACCCGCAGATCGGCATCATCATCTCGCTGGCCACCTTCGGGGTGGGCTACGTCGCCCGGCCGATCGGCGCGTTCGTCCTGGGCCACTGGGGTGACACCCGCGGCCGCAAGAACGTGCTGGTGCTCTGCATGCTGCTGATGGGCGTGTCCACGTTCCTCGTCGCGCTGCTGCCCACGTACCAGCAGGTCGGCCTGCTGGCCCCGGCGCTGCTGGTGGTGCTGCGGCTGGTGCAGGGCTTCGCCGTGGGCGGGGAGATCTCCGGCGCCAGCGCGATGATCGTCGAGCACGCCCCCTTCGGCCGGCGCGGCTACTACGCCAGCTACACCCTGCAGGGCGTGCAGGCCGGGCAGATCCTCGCCGCCGCGGTGTTCCTGCCGCTGGCGGCGATCCTGCCCGAGGAGGCGTTCCAGTCCTGGGGCTGGCGGATCCCGTTCCTGCTGTCCGCCCTCGTGGTGGTCGCCGGCGTCATCATCCGGCGCCGGGTCGACGAGACGCCGGTCTTCCAGGAGGAGGCCGTGCACGGCGAGGTGCCCAAGGCGCCGATCGTCCAGGCGGTCCGGGAGAGCGGTACGGACATGCTCCGGGTGGTCTGCATGGCGCTGATGAACGCCGTCCCGGTGGCGACCACCGTGTTCGGCGCCACCTACGCCACGCAGGAGGCGTACGGCATCGAGTTCAGCGCCGCGACCTACCTGTGGATCTCCGTGGTGGGCAACGCGGTCGCCGTGCTGCTGATCCCCTACGTCGGCAACCTGTCCGACCGCATCGGCCGGCGGCCCTGCATCATCGTCGGCGCGCTGGGGTCGACGGCGCTGTCCTTCGCCTACCTCTACGCGATCAGCCAGGGCTCCGTGGTCTGGGCCTTCGTCTTCGCGATCCTGATGTGGGGCATCGTCTACCAGGGCTACAACGCGGTCTTCCCGGCCTTCTACCAGGAGCTCTTCCCGACCCGGACCCGCGTCACCGCCTTCGCGGTCTCGCAGAACCTGGGCACGATGATCACGGCGTTCCTGCCCACCCTGTACGCGATCATCGCCCCTGGCGACGCCAACGTGCCGCTGATCGTCGGCGGCATCACCTTCGGCATCGGGATCATCGCGGCGACGGCCGCCTGGTCGGCCCGGGAGACCCACCGGGTGCACATGGACGACCTGGGCCGCGACGACGCCCCGGTGGTGCCGCGCGAGGAGTACGAGCGCATCCGCGCCTCGCGCTGAAACACCTCTACCCGGTGGCCGGGCCGACCTCGGTCGGCCCGGCCACCTAGGCTCGAGGTCCAGCCCACTGCCCGGGAGGAACCGCCGTCGTGCCGCCGTCCGCCGCCCAGCCGCTGCCCGACGAGGCCGTCCGCTCGGTCGCTGCCGTGCCTGGTCCGCCGCGGCAGCGGGACGCCGAGCGCACCCGTGCCGAGATCCTCGACGTGGCCACCAGCGAGTTCGCCGACCGGGGCTACGCCGGGGCGCGGGTCGACGAGATCGCCGCCAAGACCAGCACGACCAAGCGGATGATCTACTACTACTTCGGCGGCAAGGAACAGCTCTACATCGCCGTCCTGGAGCGGGCCTACAAGCGGATCCGCAGCCTCGAGCAGGGGCTCGACGTCGAGCACCTGGACCCGGTGCAGGCGGTGCGGGAGCTCGCCGGCCTCACCTTCGACCACCACGAGGCGCACCCGGACTTCATCCGGTTGGTGAGCATCGAGAACATCCACCGCGCCGAGCACATCTCCCGTTCCGAGGCGCTGTCCGGGCTGGCCAACCCCGTCCTGGACGTCCTCGGCCGGATCCTCGAGCGGGGCTGGGACGCCGGGCTGTTCCGGGACGACGTCGACGCCCTGGACGTGCACCAGGTGATCAGCTCCTTCTGCGTCTTCCGGACGGCGAACCGGCACACCTGGCGTGCCCTGTTCGGCCGGGACATGCTCGACCCGGAGCGGCGCGACCAGCAGCGCCGGGTGCTCGGCGACCTCCTCGTCGCCTACCTCACCGCCCGCTGAGCACGCGCCGCCGCCCCGAGTGCGACGAACTCCTGGCCGTCGACCGCTGATCGCCCCGGGTTCGCAGGACTCGGCGACGGGAGGGGACGCGGTCTCAGTGCAGGCGGGACTGCCAGTCGGCCGGCACCCGGCCGCGCGGGCCCGGTGCCGGCTGGTCCAGCGGGTGGTGGGCGGGCGGCGCGAGCTCGGGGCCGGGGACGACGTCCCCGCGGGCGAAGTCCCAGAACCAGCTCTCCCCGGGCTCGTAGCTGCGGATCACCGGGTGCCCGGTCTCGGCGGCGTGCCGGCGGGCGTGCTGTGAGGGGGAGGAGTCGCAGCAGCCGACGTGGCCGCAGGCGGCACACCGGCGCAGGTGGAACCACCACCCGCCCGTGGCCTCGCACTCCAGGCAGCCCGCGCCGCTCGGCGGCACGGACGGGTCGATCGCAGCGGCAGCGTCCACGGCCGTCACGGTAGGGACGGCGCCCGCTCCCCGGAAGCCGGTGCGCGGCCGGCGGGGCACACTCGGTCCGGGGGGACGGAGGTCAGCATGGGGACGGTCAGCCTCTCGGGGGAGGACTTCGCAGCGGCGACGCAGGCCGCGGGCATCGTGCTGGTCGACTTCCGGGACGCGGGGTCCGGCTCGAGCCGGGCCTTCGCGCAGGTCTTCGACGCCGCCGCGCACCGCCACCCGGACCTGCGCTTCACGACCGTCGACCTCCGCGCCGAGCCGGGGCTGGCCGCGGCGGTCGGGGTGCAGCGGGCGCCGAGCCTCATGGTCTTCCGCGACGGCGTGCCGGTGTTCGCCGAGCCGGGCTGGCTGCCCGAGGACTCCGTCGAGCTGCTCATCGCCACCGTCCGCGGGCTCGACATGGTGGCGGTGCGCGAGACCTTCCCGGAGCCGGTCCACCGCGGCTGAGCCGCCGCGAGGCTGTCGCGCCGCAGCTACACCGGGCTAGCGTGGCCGGCACCCGGCAACGACGCCGTCCTCCACACCTCATCGGTCCGGCAGGGCCGGACAGGAGGCCGCCATGGGCCGACCCGTGCTGCTCACCGTCGACGACGACCCGCAGGTCTCCCGCGCCGTCGCCCGTGACCTGCGCCGGCACTACGGCGAGCACTACCGGGTGCTGCGCGCCGGCTCCGGCGCCGAGGCCCTCGAGGCGCTCCGGGAGCTCAAGCTGCGCGGCGACCCGGTGGCGGTGCTGCTGGCCGACCACCGGATGCCGGAGATGAACGGCATCCAGTTCCTCGAGCGGGCCATGGACCTGGTCCCGCGGGCCCGCCGCGCGCTGCTCACCGCCTACGCCGACACCGACGCCGCCATCGCGGCGATCAACGACGTCGACGTCGACGCCTACCTGCTCAAGCCCTGGGATCCGCCCGACGAGAAGCTCTACCCCACGGTCGACGCCATGCTGACCGCCTGGCACGAGACCCCCGACCCGGAGGTGCACGGCGTCAAGCTGGTCGGTCACCGCTGGTCGGCGCCGTCCTTCCGCGCCCGTGACCTGCTGGCCCGCAACGCCGTCCCGTACCGCTGGTTCAGCGCCGACGAGCCGGACGGCCGGCGGATCCTCGCCGCGGCCGGGGCCGGCCCGGACGACGTCCCGGTCGTCGTCACCGCCGACGCGCAGGTGCTCAAGCACCCGGGCGAGGCCGAGCTGGCCGCCGTGGTCGGGCTGGCCGTCGACCCGCGGGAGGAGTTCTACGACCTGGTGGTCGTCGGCGGCGGGCCGGCCGGGCTCGGCGCCGCCGTGTACGGCGCGTCCGAGGGGCTGCGCACCGTCCTGGTCGAGCGGGAGGCCACCGGCGGGCAGGCCGGGCAGAGCAGCCGGATCGAGAACTACCTCGGCTTCCCCGACGGGGTCTCCGGTGGGCAGCTGGCCGACCGCGCCCGCCGCCAGGCCGTGAAGTTCGGCACCGAGCTGCTGCTGGCCCGCGACGTGGTGGCGCTCGAGGCGCACGGACCCAAACGGGTGCTCCGCCTCGACGACGGCCGCGGCATCGCCGCGCACGCCGTCGTCCTGGCCACCGGCGTCTCCTACCGCAGCCTCGGCGTGGACGGCGTCGACGACCTCACCGGCCGCGGCGTCTACTACGGCTCGGCGATGACCGAGGCGGCGGAGTGCGCCGACAGCGACGTCTACGTCGTGGGCGGGGCCAACTCGGCGGGCCAGGCGGCGGTGTTCTTCTCCCGCTACGCCCGCTCGGTGTGCCTGCTGGTCCGGGGGGCGTCGCTGGAGGCGTCGATGTCGGCCTACCTGGTCGAGCAGATCGCCGGCATCGGGTCGATCTCCGTGCGCACCTGCACCACCGTGGCCGGCGCACAGGGCGACGGGCACCTCGAGGCGGTCACCGTCGAGGACGCGCGGACCCGCGAGCGGGAGACGCTGCCGGCCAGCCACCTGTTCGTCTTCATCGGCGGCGCGCCGCGCACCGGCTGGCTCGACGGCGCGGTCGTCCGCGACGAGCGCGGGTTCATCCCCACCGGCCCGGCGCTGCTCCGCGAGGGGCGCCGTCCCGCCGGCTGGGACCTGGACCGCGACCCGTACCTGCTGGAGACCAGCCTGCCCGGCGTGTTCGTCGCCGGGGACGTGCGGGCGGACTCGGTGAAGCGGGTCGCCTCGGCCGTCGGCGAGGGCGCGATGGCGGTCACCCTCGTGCACCGCTACCTGGGGGAACGGTGACGACGGCGGCCGAGCGGCTCGCGCCGGCCGAGCTGCGCGGGCTGTTCCTCTTCGCCGACCTGGACGACGGGCAGCTGGCCTGGGTCGCCGACCACGCCGTCGTCGTCGGGTACCCCGCCGGCACGGAGGTGTCGGTCGAGGGGGAGCCGGCCCGGTGCTTCTCGGTGCTCCTCGAGGGGACGCTCGCCATGTCCCGCCGGGTCGGCGGCAGCGAGGTCGAGACCGTGCGGACGTCGCACCGCGGCGTGTACTCCGGTGCGGTGCAGTTCTACGTCGGCGAGCGGGTCGACCAGCGCTACCCGGCGACGGTCCGTGCGGTGACCGACTGCCGCTTCCTCGAGCTGCCCGCAGCCGAGTTCGCCGCACAGTTCCGGCGCTGGTACCCGATGGCGGTGCACCTGCTGGAGGGCATGTTCATCGGCCAGCGGAACGCCGCGGAGCTGGTGGGGCAGCGCGAGCGGCTGCTCGCCCTCGGCAAGCTGACCGCCGGGCTCACCCACGAGCTGAACAACCCGGCCGCGGCCGCGTCGCGGGCGGCCGCCGCGCTGCGGGAGCGCTTCGCCGGGATGCGGCACAAGCTGGCCCTGCTCTCGGAGGGCCGGCTCGACGGCGCGGTGCTGCGCGCGCTCACCGGGCTGCAGGAGGAGCTCGTCGCCCGCGTGGGCACCGCCCCGGAGCTCCCCGCGCTGGAGCGGTCCGACCGCGAGGACGAGCTCGGCGACTGGCTGGACGACCGCGCCGTGGGCGGCGCGTACGAGCTGGCCGGGATCTTCGTCGGCGCGGGCCTGGGCCCGGCGGACCTGCAGCGGGTCGCCGACGCCGTGGCGCCGGACGACCTGGAGCCCGCGCTGCGCTGGCTGGCCTACGCGGTGGAGACCGAGTCGCTGCTGAGCGAGATCGCCGACAGCACGGGCCGCATCTCCGGCCTGGTCGAGGCCGCCCGCCAGTACTCCCAGCTCGACCGGGCCCCGCACCAGCCCACCGACCTGCACGCCGGGCTGGACGCCACTCTGGTCATGCTCAGCGCCAAGACGCCACCGGGCGTCCGGGTGGTCAGGGACTACGACCGGTCGCTGCCGCCGGTGCCCGGCTTCCCCGGGGAGCTCAACCAGGTGTGGACCAACCTGGTCGTCAACGCGCTGGACGCGATGACCGGAGAGGGCAGGGCGGGGGAGGGGACGCTCACCCTGCGCACCGCCCGGGACGGCGACTGCGCGCTGGTGGAGGTCGCCGACACCGGCCCGGGCATCCCCGAGGAGCTGCGGCAGCGGGTGTTCGAGCCGTTCTTCACGACCAAGCCGGTCGGCCAGGGCACCGGTCTGGGCCTGGACGTCTCCTACCGCGTCGTCGTCACCCGGCACGGCGGGGACCTGCGGGTGAGTTCCCGCCCGGGGGACACCCGGTTCCAGGTGCGCCTCCCGCTGACCGAGGCAGCCGCCGTCCCCGGTTAGGCGGGACCGGCCGGCTCAGTCCGCCGTCAGCGCCAGCAGGACCCCGGTGGTCAGCCCGACGGTGGCGTGGCCGACCAGGCCGCGGGCGTGGCTGACCAGCGGGTACTGCCGGGCCGTGGGCAGCGCGGTGCCCTCGTCGACCACCAGCCAGGCGGCCGCACCGACGGCCAGCCCGGCGGTGACCGGGTGCTTCCCGCGCCGGGCGAGCAGGGCCGCCAGGACGCCGTAGGTGGTGCCGAGCGTCCGGTGCACGGCCAGCCCCACCCGGCCGGCGGCCGCGTCGTCGAGCTCCCGCCCACGGGCCGCGCCCAGCTGGCGGCCGAGCTGCACCAGCATGCCGCCGGGCGTGATCTCCTCCTCGCGCCGCCGCGAGGCCTCGCTCTGGCGGGCGTGGAAGGCACCGGTGACGGCGTCCATCGTGCGGCTGGCGACGTAGCCGGCCAGCGCACCGGTTCCGAGCGTGCGGCGGAGTCCCGACATGGCCTCTCCCAGGGAGCGCAGGTCCTGGCAGTGTCCGGCCGGGGTTCCCGGGCCGGGAAGTGCCGGAGGTCATCCGCTCCCGCGTGCCGGACGGGCGGCACGGGTAGCCCCCGGTGCGTCCCTCCCGCACCACCCTGGAGACCGCCCCGTGACGGCTCGGCCGATCGTCCACGACACACCTCCCGAGGCCGACGCCGACCGGTACGAGCCCGATCCCCGCCGCTGGCGGGCGCTGTCGGTCACCCTCGTCGCCGGCTTCATGAGCCTGCTCGACGTCAGCATCGTGTCGGTGGCGCTGCCGACGCTGCAGCGCGACCTCGGGGCTTCCGCGGCGGCGGTCCAGTGGGTGGTCTCCGGCTACGCGCTCACCTTCGCGCTGATGCTCGTCCCGGCCGGCCGGCTGGGTGACGCCCTCGGCCGGCGGCGGATGTTCCTGGTCGGGCTGGCCGGCTTCGTGCTGTGCAGCGCGGCAGCAGGGGCGGCGCCGTCCGTGGGTCTGCTCATCGCCGCGCGGCTGGCGCAGGGGCTGGCCGCCGGGGTCCTCGCGCCGCAGAATTCCGGGCTCATCCAGCAGCTGTTCCGCGGCGGTGAGCGCGGCCGGGCGTTCGGTCTGTTCGGCGCGGTCGTCGGGGTGTCCACCGCGGTGGGCCCGATCGTCGGCGGGCTGCTGCTGCAGGTGGCCGACTGGCGGTGGATCTTCTACGTCAACGTGCCGATCGGCGTCGTCGCGTTCGTCCTCGCCTGGCGGCTGCTGCCCCGGAGCGGAGCGGGCGGGCGCGGGCACATCGACGTCGGCGGGGTGCTGCTGCTCGGCGGCGGGGCGCTGGCCCTGCTGCTCCCGCTGGTGCAGGCGGAGGCCGGCGGCCTGTCCCGGCTGTGGTGGCTCTTCCCGGTCGGCGCGCTCGTGATGGGCGGGTTCGTCGGCTGGGAGCGGCGGGTGGTCCGGCGCGGCGGGGAGCCGGTGTTCGACCCGCGGCTGGTCACCGAGACCCGCGGCTACGGCCTCGGGGCGGCGCTGGGCACCGTCTACTTCGTCGGCTTCAGCGGCATCTGGCTGGTCTTCGCGCTGTTCTTCCAGACCGGCCTGGGGCTCACGCCGCTGCAGTCCGGGCTGGCGGTCACCCCGTTCGCGCTGGGCTCCGCGACCGCGGCCGTGGTGGCCGGGCGGCTGGTCGAGCGCGTCGGGCGGCTGCTCACCGTCGTCGGCCTGGTCGGGGTGCTGATCGGTCTGGGGGCGACGGTCGCCGTCCTGCTGCTCGTGCCGGCCGACGCCGTCCCCTGGGCGGTGGCCCCCGCGTTGCTGGTGGGCGGGCTCGGCGGCGGTTTCGTCATCTCGCCGAACATCACCATGACGCTGCGCGACGTGCCGGTGCGGATGGCCGGCGCGGCCGGGGGCGGGCTGCAGACCGCGCAGCGCTTCGGCGCGGTCATCGGGACGGCGGCGCTGCCCGGTCTGTTCTACGTCGTCCTCGGCGCCACCGCCCAGGACTACCCGGCCGCAGCGGCCGCGGGCCTGGTCGTCGCCCTGGCCGGGATCGCCGCGGCCCTCGTGCTCGCCGTCGTCGACCTGCGCCGCACCCGGCGGGAGGAGGCCGCCGACCGCGAGGACCGCGACCGCGAGGACCACCACCACGAGGACCGCGACGCCGGCCACGGCCACGGGCACGCCGCCCACTCCTGACCCGACGAGGGCGCCCGGTCCTGGACAGGACCGGGCGCCCCCGGGGAACGCAGTGCGGGTCAGCGCACCGAGGACTGCGCCAGCCCGGCCTGCGCGTCCCCGGCGTCGCGCTGGCCCGGGCCGGCGTTGGTCGCGTCGGCGGGGAGGTTGTCGTCGCTGGAGCCCCCGCCGTGGCCGTCGTCGTCGAGCATGGTCTCCTCGTCGAAGGGCCGGTTCCCGGCGAGGACGGCGTCGAGCTGCTCGCGGTCGAGCTCCTTGGTCCAGGTGGCGATCAGGACGGTGGCGATCGCGTTGCCCGCGAAGTTGGTCACCGCCCGCGCCTCGGACATGAACCGGTCGATGCCGACGATCAGGCCGACGCCGTCCAGCAGGTCCGGACGGTGGGCCGAGAGCCCGCCGGCCAGCGTGGCCAGGCCGGCGCCGGTCACACCGGCGGCCCCCTTCGAGGCGATGATCATGAAGGCCAGCAGCCCGATCTGCTCACCGATCGACAGCGGGTCGCCCAGCGCCTCGGCGATGAACAGCGAGGCCATCGTGAGGTAGATGGCGGTGCCGTCGAGGTTGAAGGAGTACCCGGTCGGGACGACGATGCCGGCGACCGGCTGGCTCACCCCGGCGTGCTCCATCTTCGCGATCAGCCGCGGCAGCGCGGTCTCCGACGACGACGTCGAGACGATCAGCAGGAACTCGCGGCCCAGGTACTTGAGCAGCGAGAAGACGTTGATCTTCGCGACCACCCGCAGGATCAGGCCCAGGATGACGAACACGAACACCGCGCAGGTCGCGTAGAAGCCCAGCATGATGATCGCGAGGCTCTTCAGCGCGTCGATCCCGGTCTCGCCGACGACGGCGGCGATGGCGCCGAAGGCACCGATCGGCGCGACCCACATGACCATCGCGAGGATGCGGAACACGAGCTTCTGGAAGTGGCCGATGCCGCGCAGGAGCGGCTCGCCGGCGCGGCCCATGGCCTGGATGGCGAAACCGGTGAGCAGGGCCACCAGCAGCGCCTGCAGCACCGAGCCCTCGGTCAGCGCCGACACCAGCGTGGTCGGGATCAGGCCGAGGATGAAGTCGGTGGTGCCGCCGGACTCCTCGGCCGTGCCCGCCAGCTCGGCGCCCTCGCCGCGCAGCTCCTCGGAGAGCTGCAGACCCTCGCCGGGGCTCAGGATGTTGCCGACGACCAGACCGATCGCCAGGGCGACGGTCGACATGAGGATGAAGTAGCCCAGCGCCAGGCCACCGATCCGGCCGACCTTGGCCGCCTGCCGGATGGCGCCGATGCCCAGCACGATGGTGCAGAAGATGACCGGCCCGATCAGCATCTTGATCAGCCCGACGAACGCGGTGCCGAGCCACTTCAGCGAGACGGCGAACTCGGGGAAGGCGAAGCCGACCGCGATGCCGGCGAGCACCGCGCCGATGACCGCGAGGTAGAGCCAGTGCGTCCGGTCGCGCCGCTTCGCGGGCGGTGGCGCGGTGGCAGCGGTGCCTGAGGCCATGACTGCTCCTGGGGTGTGGGGGTGGGGGCGGCCCGGGAGGTGGGCCACAGCACAGACGGTCCGGGCCGCGGTGACCGCCGTCACGCATTCGTTCATTGCGTACACGCCGGTCGCGGCGCGGGGCCCCGCACGCGGGACACTCGCGGGCGTGCGCGTCCCCGCCTTCCTCTCGCACCGCGGCCGGGGTGACGCGAGCCTGGCGAGGCGGCTGCTGCTCCTGCAGGCGCTCGTGGTGGCCGTCGTCGTCCTGACCATGACCGCGGTCGCCTACCGCCAGGCGCAGCAGGCGGTGCGGCAGGCGGCCGAGGAGGAGACCACCGCGATCGTCGCCGGCCTCGCCGACTCCCCGCTGGTGCGCTCGGCGGTGACCGGGCCGGACCCGACCGCGGTGCTGCAGCCCTACGTCGAGGAGGTCCGGGCCGACACCGGGACGTCGTTCATCACCGTCCTGTCGCCCGACCGCACCCGGTTCACCCACCCCGACCCGCGGCAGATCGGCAGGCCGTTCATCGGCACGATCGACCGCGCGCTGGCGGGGGAGGTCTTCACCGAGACCTACACCGGCACGCTGGGCCCGTCGGTGCGCGCCACCGGCCCGGTGCTGGACGACGACGGCGCCGTGGTGGCCGTGGTGTCGGCCGGGGTCACCGTGGAGGCGATCGGGGATGACCTCGCCGCCGCCGTCCCCGGCATCCTCGGGACGGCGGCCGCGACGCTGGCCGTCGGCGCGCTGGGCAGTGCGGCGCTGTCCCGGCGGCTGCGGCGGCAGACCCACGGGCTGTCCCCGGCGCAGCTGGCGCGGATGGTCGACTACCACCACGCCGTGCTGCACGCCGTCCGCGAGGGCCTGCTCCTGGTGGACGACGAGCAGCGGGTGCAGCTGGTCAACGACGAGGCGCGGCGGCTGCTCGGGCTGACCGACGACCCCACCGGCCGGCACGTCGGCGAGCTCGGCCTACCGCCGGAGCTGACCGCGGCGCTCAGCCAGCAGCGCACCGCCGTCGACGAGGTGCACGTGACCGGCACCCGGGTGCTGGTGGTCAACCAGGCCCCACCGCGGCCGGAGGGCCGCTCGGCCGGGGCGGTGGTGACCCTGCGCGACCACACCGAGCTGCAGGCGCTGACCGGCGAGCTGGACAGCGTGCGCTCCTTCGCCGAGTCGCTGCGCGCCCAGGCGCACGAGGCGGCCAACCGGCTGCACACCACCGTGTCGCTGGTCGAGCTCGGCCGCACCCAAGAGGCGATCGACTTCGCGACCGCCCAACTGGCCTCGGCCCAGCAGCTCACCGACCGCGTGGTCGACGCCGTCGGCGACCCGGTGCTGACGGCGCTGCTGCTGGGCAAGGCCGCGACGGCGCACGAGCGCGGCGTGCTGCTGGAGGTGGACCCGGCGACGGCGGTGGGGGTGACCGGCATCCCCGCCGGCGACCTGGTCACGATCGTCGGCAACCTGCTCGACAACGCGATCGACGCCGCGCTGGCCGGGGAGCCGCCGCGGGAGGTGCAGTTCGCCGCGGAGGTCGACGGCGGGCGACTGGAGATCCGGGTCGAGGACACCGGCCCGGGCGTGCGGGAGGAGGACCTGCCGCGGCTGTTCGAGCGCGGCTGGAGCACCAAGGAGACGACCGCGGCGCCCGCCGGGCTCGGCCGCGGGCTGGGGCTGGCGCTGGTCGCCCAGGCCGTCGCCCGGCACGGCGGCACGCTCACCGTGCGGCCGGGCCCGGGCGCGCTGTTCACCGTCACGCTGCCCGTCGGGGTGCCGGCGGTGTCCCGGTGATCCGCGTGCTGGTGGTGGAGGACGAGCCGGTCGCCGCGGAGGCCCACCGCGCCTACGTCGACCGGACGCCGGGCTTCACCACCTCGGCGGTCGCCGGCACCGGCGCCGCGGCCCTCGACGCGCTGGCCCGCCAGCCGGTCGACCTGGTGCTGCTGGACATGAACCTGCCCGACGGGCACGGCATCGACCTGTGCCGGCGGATCCGCGGCGCCGGCGCGCAGGTCGACGTCCTCGCCGTCACGTCCGCTCGCGAGCTGGCCACGGTGCGGGCCGCCGCCGCGCACGGCGTCGTCGGCTACCTGCTCAAGCCGTTCACCTACCCGGCGCTGCGCGACCGGCTGACCGCCTACGCCGAGTACCGCCGGCGGCTGCGCGCCGGCGGGGACGCCGCCGGGCAGGACGACGTCGACCGCGTGCTCGGCGGCGTGCGCCCCTCCCGCTCCGCGCCGCTGCCCAAGGGGATGGGCCGGGAGACCCTCGACGCCGTCGTCGCCGCCGTCCGTGCCGCCGGTGAGGGGCTGTCGGCCGCGGAGACCGCCGAGCTGATCGGCGCCTCGCGCATCACCGCCCGCCGCTACCTCGAGTACCTCGCCGACACCGGGCTGGTCGACCGGGCCCCCCGCTACGGCGGCGCGGGCCGCCCGGAGCTGGAGTACCGCTGGCGCTGAGCCGCGTCAGCCCCGGCTGATCGGTCGACCGGATCGGCCGCTGGGAGCCGACCGGTTGCCGGTCACGGAGCGTTCCGCCGTGCAGGGGGAGGGCCCTGCGACCCTGGCGTGCCTCCGAGACCCGAGAAGCGTGGCCTGCGCCCCGGAAGCGCCGACTGTGCCGGAGGCGCTGGTACGGGGCTCCTGCGTCCCTCCCGGTCTGGAACTTCCACGAAGATCCGGACGACGAGGTGGATCCGACCATGAGCGCTGTTGCACACGAGACCGGTAGTGCAGTTCACCCGTTCCGCGTGGACGTCCCGGACGAGGAGCTCACCGAGTTGCGCCGGCGCATCGCCGCGACGCGCTGGCCCTCCCCGGAGCTGGTCCCGGATCGCTCGCAGGGCGTGCAGTCGGCGACGATGCGGGAGCTGGCCCGCTACTGGGCGGGCGAGTACGACTGGCGCCGGTGCGAGGCGCGGCTGAACGCACTACCGCAGTTCACGACGGAGATCGACGGGGTGCAGGTCCACTTCGTCCACGTGCGCTCGCCGCACGCGGACGCGCTGCCGCTGATCATGACGCACGGCTGGCCGGGCTCCGTCATCGAACTGCTCGACTCCATCGGCCCGCTGACGGACCCGACCGCGCACGGCGGACGCGCCGAGGACGCCTTCCACCTGGTGCTGCCGTCCCTGCCCGGCTACGGCTTCTCCGGTGAGCCGACCGAGCTCGGCTGGGACGTCGGTCGCGTCGCGCAGGCCTGGGCGGAGCTGATGCGCCGCCTCGGCTACACCCGCTACGTCGCCCAGGGCGGTGACGTCGGCGCCGGCGTGACCGACGTGATGGGCCGCCAGGCACCCGAGGGCCTGCTCGGCATCCACATGAACCTGCTCGTGACGGCGCTGGGCGGCCCGCAGTTCCCGACGGACACCGAGGGGGAACGCGCTGCGGCCGCCGCGATCGCGACGTTCCAGGCCAGCGGCTTCGCCTACTTCCTGGAGATGGCCACGCGGCCGCAGACGATCGGCTACGCCCAGCTGGACTCGCCCGTCGCCCTGGCGGCCTGGCTGCTCGACCACGACACCGACAGCTACGACAAGATCGCCCGCGCCTTCGTCGACGGGCGGCCCACGGGCAACCTCACCCGGGACCGGATCGTCGACAACATCACGCTGTACTGGCTGACCGGCACCGGAGCGTCGGCGGCCCGGTCGTACTGGGACAACTACGGAGTCGCCGCGGTCCAGGCCCGGGCGGCCCAGCCTCTTCCGGAGGTCGCGGTCCCGGTCGGCTTCACCACGTTCCCGGGCGAGATCTGGCGCACCCCGCGGAGCTGGGCCGACCAGTCCTACCCGACCCTCAGCTACTTCAACGAGGTCGACCGGGGCGGCCACTTCGCCGCCTGGGAGGAACCCGAGCTGTTCGCGACCGAGGTCCGGGCGGCGTTCCGCCCGCTGCGCACACCGCAGGTCCCCGAACCGCGACGTTGACCGCCGGCCCCGCGGCTCCAGGACGAGCGTTCCTCGCGCTGCACCAGCCGGACGTCATCACCCTCGTCGGCCGGGTTCACCCCCTGCAGAGCCCGGCCACCCGCCGCTGACGCGGCCGGCCGGTGGCGAGGGCGACCACCAGCCCGGCCGCCACCGCACCGGTGGCGTTGAGCGCCGCGTCGACCGGGGAGACCACCCGGCCCAGCGGAAGCGCCAGAACGTGTCGGCTCGGCCACACCTGTCGGGACGCCGATGAGCCGGCGCACCGACCGCGGTCGGTACCGGTATGAGCGACGACGAGTCCACCATCCGCGACCTGGTGCTGCGGTGGGCGGCGGCCGTGCACGCCGGCGACCTGGACGGCGTGCTCGCCGACCACACCGAGGACCTCGTGGCGTTCGACGTCCCGCCACCGGACGACGGCGTCCGCGGCCTCGACGCCTACCGCGGAATCTGGCCGCCGTTCTTCCAGTGGCAGCGCTCCGGTGCGGTGTTCGAGGTCGTCGAGCTGTCCGTGACCGCCGGCGTGGATGTCGCCTGGGCGTACGCCCTGCTGCGCTGCGGCACGGCGGCCGACCTGGCCGCGCACCCGTCGAACCGGCTCCGGCTCACCCTCGGCCTGTGCCGCGAGGGAGGCGGGTGGCGCGTCGCGCACGAGCACCACTCGTTCCCGCTGCGCTGACGGTTCCACCCGGTGGGGGAGCGGCCGGACCGGCCCCTACGCTCCGCCCGTGCCGCTGTTCTCCTTCGAAGGCCGTGCCCCCTCCGTCTCCCCGGCGGCCTGGATCGCGCCCACCGCCACGCTCGTGGGGGACGTCGTCGTCGAGGCCGGGGCCTCGGTCTGGTACGGCGCGGTGCTGCGCGCGGACTTCGGCCGCATCGTCGTGCGGGCCGGCGCCAACGTGCAGGACAACTCGGTGCTGCACGGTGGCGCGGACCCGGAGACCGAGATCGGGCCGGGCGCCACCATCGGCCACCAGTGCGTCGTCCACGGCGCGGTGGTGGGCGCCGAGGCGCTGATCGGCAACGGCAGCACCGTGCAGGACGGGGCCCGCATCGGCGCCCGGGCGCTCATCGGCGCGCACAGCCTGGTGCCGCCGCGGGCGGTGGTCCCCGACGGGGTGCTGGCGCTCGGCGCCCCCGCGACGGTGCGGGGCCCGCTCAGCGCGGGGGCCGCGGTCTGGGTCGACGGCAACCCGGCGATCTACCGGGAGCTGGCCCGGCGGCACGCGGGCGGCGTCGAGCAGATCGGCTGAGCCGGCGGTGAGCGCCCGCGAGCTGGTCGTCCTGGGCACCGCCAGCCAGGCGCCCACCCGCACCCGCAACCACAACGGCCACCTGCTGCGCTGGGACGGCGCGGGGTTCCTGTTCGACCCCGGCGAGGGCACCCAGCGGCAGCTGCTGCTCGCCGGGGTGCCGAGCAGTGCGGTCACCCGCCTGTGCGTCTCCCACTTCCACGGCGACCACTGCCCCGGCCCCCTGCAGGGGCCCGTCGCGAGCTTGCGAGGGACGGGGGCAGGGGGTCCTTTCGCCGGCGTCCGGGCGGGAGTACTTCGGCCGGCTGCGGGCCGCGTCGGTGTTCCACGACGTCCTCGACCTGCGCGAGGAGCCGCTGACCGCCGACGGGCCGGTGGCCTCCGGACCGTCGTGGACGCTGGAGGCCCGCCGGCTGGACCACCTCGTCGAGACGTTCGGCTACCGGCTGGTCGAGCCCGACGGCCGCCGGATGCTGCCCGAGGCGCTCGCCCGCGCGGGGGTGGCCGGGCCGGACGTCGGGCGGCTCCAGCGGGCGGGGCCGCTGGACGTCGGCGGGCGGACCGTGCGGCTGGAGGAGGTGAGCGCGCCGCGAGCGGGGCAGCGGGTGGCCTTCGTGATGGACACCCGGCTGTGCGACGCGGTCCCCGCGCTGGCCGACGGGGCCGACCTGCTGGTCATCGAGTCGACGTTCCTCGGCGAGGACGCCTCGCTGGCCCGCGAGTACGGACACCTGACCGCGCGCCAGGCGGCGACGGTCGCGGCCGAGTGCGGGGTGCGCCGGCTGGTGCTCACCCACTTCTCCCGGCGCTACCCCGACCCGGAGCGCTACCGGGACGAGGCGGCCGCGGTGTTCGCCGGCGACCTGGTGGTGGCGGCGGACCTGATGACCGTGCCGGTGCCGCGCCTAGCGCACCTCGCCGGAGCCGTAGTCGCCGAACGGCTCGGTGGCGAGGGCGCTGATCGGCACCTCCGCGAGCGCCCGGCCGGTGGCGTCGAGGGTGCGCACGTCCCGCGCCCCGGTCGGGAGGAGGGCGACACCGCCGCCGTCGGGCAGCGGGACGGTGGCGAGGACGCCGCCGTGCTCGTCGAGGACGGCGGCGGCCGCGGCCGGGGCCGGCGCGGTGACGACCAGCCAGCGGCCGGCGTCCGACGGCTCGCTCTCGGGGGAGGAGAGGTCGCAGACCCGCGCCACGACGAGCCCGGCGACGTCCGTCGTCCCCGGCGGGGTGTGCACGCCGCAGGGCACGGTGCGCCCGGCGCCGGTGGCGCCGAGCTGGCCGGCCCACGTGGTGACGACCAGCCCGCCGCCGGGGCTGCGGCCGACGACGACGGCGGCGCTGCCCGGCACCTCGGGCATCGGCAGGGTGCCCGCCCAGAGCAGCTGCGGCTGCAGGTCGGCGGGCTCGGCGCCCAGCGGGACGGCGATGTCGGTGAGCGCCTCGGTGACCAGCCGCTCGGCGGGGTGGGCGGAGGCCGGGCGCAGCGGGTCCAGCGGCGGGATCTCCGCGGTGCCGGCCGGGGCGGTGGGGGCCGGGGCGGTGACGCCGGCGCGGTGCACCGGCTGCCCGTCGCGCAGCACGCGGACGCTGGTGCCGGCTCCGGCGGTCGTGGTGCGGACCTCGGTGACCGCGAGGCCGTCGTCGGCCGGGACCGGCTCGTAGCTGCGGCCGACCGTGCCGCGCGGGCCGACCTGCAGCCGCGGGGAGACCTCGACCTCGTCGCCGGGAGCGGTGACGACGACGAGGGTCGCGGGGCCGGGGCCACCGACCAGCAGCGACACCGGCCGGTACGGGCCGAGCTCCTGCGGGACGGAGCGGGTCAGCTGCTCGGGCGGTGCACCCACCGGGCCGGTGAGCCAGACGCCGCGGACGTCGTCGTCGACCGCGCCGGCCAGCAGCACGACCCGGCCGTCGGGGGTGTCGGTGGCGAGGACGACGCGGCGCTCCTCGACCGGCGGCGGGGTCAGCGGGCCCCAGTCGGCGCGGCGGGCGGCCTCGACGAACGCGGTGTCCCCGGCGAGCGAGCCGCGGGTGGGCTCGGTGAGCACGAGGATGTCGGCGGCCTGCTGCCGGGCGCCCTGCGGGTCGGGCGGTTCCGGAGTCAGCTGCGGGACCACCAGGGCGGCCGCGGCAACGGTGGCGGCGGCCGCGGCGGCGAGCCCGGCGGTGCGGACCCGGCGCTGCCGGCGGGCGCGGGCCAGGGCCTCGGTGGCGGCCGCGTCGGCGTCCGACCGCCACCGCGCGGGCGGGGGAGGCGCGGGCGGTCGTCGGTCGTCGAGCGACGCGAGGACCTGTCCGCCGTCCTGCCTCGTGGCCGCGTCGTGCAGCGCGTCGACGGCGGTCGGCGCGGGGTCGGCGCCGCGTCGTCCCCAGTGCAGCCGGGTGCGGGCCAGCGCACGCTGGACGGCGTCCTCGGCGCGGTCGGGGTCGCCGGTCAGCCGGAGTGCCTCGGCGAGGAGGGCGTCGCGCTCGGCGGCGACGAAGCGGCGGAAGGCCGCGTCGGCGCCGTCGGTCATGCCGGCCAGTGTGCGCCGTTCCCGGCTAGCCTCGCCGTCGTGCCGGGCAAACCGCTGCGCGACGTCCTCGCCCCCGGTCTCGACGTCCTCTTCTGCGGGATCAACCCGTCGCTGACGTCGGCCGAGCGCGGGCACCACTTCGCCCGGCCGGGCAACCGCTTCTGGCCGGCGCTGCACCGGGCCGGCCTCACCCCGCGGCAGCTGCGGCCCGAGGAGGACGCCGAGCTGCTGCAGTACGGCCTCGGGGTGACCAACGTGGTCGACCGGCCCACCCGGACCGCCGCGGAGCTCTCCCGCGGGGAGCTGCGGGCCGGAGCCGGAGCCCTGGGCGAGCTGGTCGCGCAGTACCGGCCGCGGGTGCTCGCCGTCCTGGGCATCACGGCCTACCGGCTCGGCTTCGACCGACCGCGCGCGGGCACCGGGCTCCAACCCGAGCGGGTCGGTGGCGCGGTGACCTGGGTGGTGCCCAACCCGAGCGGGCTGAACGCCCACTCCCAGCTGCCGGACCTCGCCCGCCTCTACGGGCAGCTGCGGCCGCCGGGCGGCTGACCGCGGCGGTCAGCGGCGGGTCGAGATGGCACGCAGCTCGTGCGCGGACTCGACGGTCGGGGCCCGGGCGAGCAGCCGCTCGAAGGCGCGGTCCTCGCGCAGGCGGGCGCGGGTGCGGCGGCGTTCGGCGATGATCGTGCGCAGACGGGACATGGTGGTTCCTCTCGGATCAGGCGGCCGCGGCGGCTGCCGGGCCGGGCAGCGGACTCCGCACGGCGTAGACGCCGTGGGCGGGGGTGAGGGCGGCGCCGGGGAGCAGCCGGCGGACGAGGGCGACGACGCGGTCGTTGTCGGCCTGCACGTCCGCGGACAGGGTCCGGACGCCGCGCCGGCCGGCGAGGTCGGTGAGCTCGGCGAGCAGCTGCCGGCCGACGCCGACGCCCTGCCAGGCGTCCTCGACGACCACGGCGACGTCGGCGGTCGTGGGGTCGGCGGGGGAGCGGTCGTAGCGGGCCACCCCGACCACCTCCCCGCCGACGACGGCGACCAGCGCCTCACGCAGGACGTGGTCGACCTCCACGAGCCGGCGCGCGTCGGCCGGCGGGGAGCGCAGCGGCGCGTGGAAGCGCCGGTAGACCGTCTCGGGGGAGAGCCGGTCCCACAGCCGGCAGAACAGCGGGGCGTCGTCCGGCCGCACCGGCCTGGTCGTCACGGGCAGATCCATCCCGGCCTCCCTGAGTTCGTGCGACGAACTCTGCCCTTCGCATGCGAGTTCGTCAAGTGAACTCAGCCCGCTATGCTGGTGCGGTGAGCGAAGCCCTCTGGGACCGGTCGCGCTGCTCGGTCGCGGGCACGCTGGCCGTCATCGGCGAGAAGTGGAGCCTGCTCGTGCTGCGGGAGGCGTTCCTCGGCGTGCGCCGGTTCGCCGACTTCCAGCGGGTGCTGGGGGCGCCCCGGGCCGTGCTCACCGACCGGCTCGCCACGCTCGTCGACCAGGGCGTCCTGCGACGGGTCCCGTACCAGGCGCCGGGGGAGCGGCAGCGGCACGAGTACCGGCTGACGCAGAAGGGGATCGACCTGCACCCGGTCCTGGTCGCCCTCATGGCGTGGGGGGACAGGTACCTGGCCGAGGACGACGACGTCCCCCTCGAGCTGCGGCACCGCGACTGCGGGGAGCCGGTGCACCTGGCCCTGGTCTGCGACGCCGGCCACGAGCTCTCCGGAGCCCGTGAGGTCCGGCCGGTGCCGCGCGGGCCCGGGGCCTGAGCGGGGCCGCTCGGCTCAGCCCACGCCCAGGGCGCGCAGGCCGGCGGTGACCGCGGCGGCGCCCAGGACGACGACGAGCAGGTGCGCCCGCCGCCACAGCAGCACGCCGGCGGTCGCCGCGCCGGCGGTGTCGGCCCCGACGTGCAGCTCGGTGCCGTCCGCCAGCGCGGAGGTGACGACGAGCGCCGCCAGCAGCGCCGAGGACAGCAGGACGACGACCCGCACTGCGGGCGCGGGGAGCTCCCGCCCGCCGGTCGCGGCCGGGCCCGCCCCGCGGGTGACCGCGGTCGTCAGCACGCACAGGCCGATGAGCAGCCACCAGGTCGACGGGCTCACCGCGGCCCCCGCAGCCCGACGAGTGCCACGGCGCTCGCGGCCAGGACCGGCAGGCCCGGTGGGGCGACCGGCACGAGGGCGAGCGCGATGCCGCCGCCGGCCAGGGCCACGCCGAGTCGTAGCCGGTCGCGGACCTCCGCCGCGAGGAGCGCGAGGAAGAACGCCGGGAAGACGGCGTCGAGGCCGAGGGCGCGGGTGTCGAGCACCGGCACGAAGACCCCGACGACCGTGCCGGCCACCCACGGGACGTACTGCGCCGCGGAGTGTCCGAAGAGGTATTCGCGGTCGTACCGGCCGTCGCCGCGGGCCGCCATCGCCCAGGACGCGTCCACCGTCGCCTGGCCCTCCAGCGCCCGGCGCAGCCGGTTGCCGCGCAACGAGGGTCCGAGCGCGAAGCCCATCGGCAGGAACCGGGAACTGACCAGGGTGGCGGCCCCGACCGCGGCCCCGACGCCCCCGCCGGAGCCGGCGATGCCCAGCGCGGCGAACTGCCCCGAGCCCGAGTACACGAGCGCCGACATCACGATCGCAGCGAGCGCGGGCATCCCGGCGTCGGTGGCCACCACCCCGAAGGACACCGCCAGCACGAACGCCGCGGCGCCGTACGGGGCCCCGTCGCGCAGGCCCTCCCGCCAGCTCCTGCCCTGCCCCGCCGAACCGTCGCCGCCGCCCACCGTGCCCTCGCCCACCGTGCCCTCGCCCACCGTGCCCTCGCCCACCGTGCCGCCGCCCACCACGCCGCCGTCCTCCCCGTTCCCGGTCCGCCGGGCCCTCACGCGGACGACGGCGTCGGGACGACCTTGCAGGACCCCTCGCCCCGTGGCGGTGGCCGGGACGGAGGGACCGCCGTGCTCACCAGCGGGACGCAGGTCCCGGTCGCCGGAGCGGAACCGGTGACCTCGTCCGGCCCGCCCGCGTCAGGGCCGCCGACGGCGGGCGCGAGGCCGCCGACCAGCGAGGCCGCCGGCCGAGGCGTTGATCATGGGGTTGTGGTCGGCGACACGCGCGGACGCGCCGCGCCGGGCGACGACACCCCCATGATCAACAGCGCGGGGAGGATCAGACCGGCTGGGGTCCGGACGGCGGCGGAGCTGAGGGGTCGGTGGGACCGGGCACGGGGAACGGGGCCGGCTCGGGCGGCGGCACCGGGTCCACGGGGGACGGCGCGGGCGAGGGCGGGTGTGGACCGGGGGGAGGAGGGACCGTCATGGGCCGACGCTAGCCCCGCGACTCCCGCGCAGCAGCGGTCCGGGACGGCCGGCGCACCGAGCCCGCGGCGGCCACCCCGCCGTGGACCGGCGGACGCGCACCAGGTCCCCTAGCGTCCGGGACGTGGGCAGACGCGTGGTGGTGATCGGTGGGGACGCCGCGGGCGGCAGTGCGGCGTCGCAGGCGAGGAAGCGGCGTCCCGACCTGGACGTCGTCATGTTCGAGCGGGGCCGTTCGACGTCGTACTCGGCGTGCGGCATCCCGTTCTGGATCAGCGGCACCGTCGACTCGGAGGCCGACCTGGTCGCGCGGACCCCGGAGCAGCACCGCGCGATGGGCATCGACGTCCGGATGCGGACCGAGGTCGTCGGCATCGACCTGGACCGCCGCGTCGTCGACTGGCGCAGCCTGGAGGACGGCGGCAGCGGTGTCGAGCCGTTCGACGACCTGGTGTACGCCACCGGCAGCGTGCCCATGCGGCCGCCGGTGCCCGGCATCGACGCGACCGGCGTCCACGGCGTGCAGACGCTCGACGACGGGGCGGCGCTGCGGGCTGCGCTCGACGGCGGGGACGTGCGCCGGGTGGTCGTCGTCGGCGGCGGCTACATCGGACTGGAGATCGCCGAGGCGTGCCGGATCCGCGGGCTCGACGTCACCGTCGTCGACCGCTCGGCCACCCCGGTGGGCACCTTCGACCCCGACGTCGGGGAGTTCATCGCCGAGGCGGTGCGCAAGGAGGGCGTGGAGCTGGTCCTCTCCGACGCCGTCGCCGCCATCGAGAGCGACGCGGCCGGCCGGGCCCGGGCGGTGGTCACCGCCAGCGGCCGGGAGCTGCCCGCCGACCTGGTGGTGCTCGGCCTCGGCGTCCGGCCGGCGGTCCGGCTGGCCGAGGAGGCCGGCATCCCGCTCGGCGTCTCCGGCGGCATCGCGGTCGACGCGGGGATGCGCACCGGGGTCGAGGGCGTCTGGGCGGCCGGCGACTGCGTCGAGTCGGTGCACCGGCTCTCCGGCCAGCGGCTGGTGGTCGCGCTGGGCACGCACGCGAACAAGCAGGGCCGGGTGGCGGGGATCAACATCGGCGGCGGCTACGCCACCTTCCCCGGCGTCATCGGCACCGCGATCACCCGGATCTGCGACCTGGAGGCGGCCCGCACCGGGCTGTCCACCGCCGAGGCCGAGGCGGCCGGGTACCAGTTCGTCACCACCGTCGTCGACTCGACCACCAAGGCCGGCTACTTCCCGGGCGCGCAGCCGATCCGAGTGAAGATGATCGCCGAGCGGCGCAGCGGCCGGCTGCTCGGCGCGCAGGTCGTCGGCCGGGAGGCGGCGGCCAAGCGCGTCGACGCGCTGGCGATCTGCATCTGGAACGAGATGGGCGTCGACGAGATCCTCTCGCTCGACCTCTCCTACGCCCCGCCGTTCTCGCCGGTCTGGGACCCGGTGCTCATCGCCGCGCGCAAGGCCTTCGACGCCGTGGAGGCCGACGTCCGGCAGCTCTGACCCCGGCCTCGGCGGCGCGCCCGCGCCGCCGGGTACCGGGCGTCCCTCCGCGCCCGGGGTCCCCGCGCCCGGGCAACCGCCCAGCGGCGCCGCACCTCGCGAGGTGCGGCGCCGGGCGAGGCCCCGTCCGAGGCCCCGCCCCGAGCCTGGTGACCGACTGGACCGGCCACCTTCCAGGGACCCGGGACAGGGTCCTTCTCCGAGGCGTGGGGGGAAGGACGGTCCGATCTCAGGCCGGGTCGACCCGGTCGGCCTGCCGGCCGCGCTGACCCTCGCTGGCCTCGAACTCGACCCGCTGGCCCTCGTCGAGGCTGCGGTAGCCGCCGCGGTCGGCGATCGCCGAGAAGTGCACGAACACGTCCGGCCCGCCGTCGTCGGGCTCGATGAACCCGAAGCCCTTCTCGGCGTTGAACCACTTCACCGTTCCGTTGGCCCGACCACCGCCCGTGGGGCGGCGACCTCCGCCGGCGCTGCCGCGTCCGGCGTCCCGCCCGCCGTCGCGGTACCCGCCGGGGTCGCGGTCGCGGTAGCCGCCGGAGTCCCGGTCCCGGTGCCCGCCACCCCGCGGGCCGGCGTCCCGGGAGCCGCCTCCGCCGCGCTCGGCCGGCCGCACGTCCTCGGCCTGCGGCCCACGCTGGCCCTGGGTGACGTCGAACTCGACCCGCTGGCCCTCGTCGAGGCTGCGGTAGCCGCCGCGGTCGGCGATCGCCGAGAAGTGCACGAACACGTCCGGACCGTCGTCGTCGGGCTGGATGAACCCGAAGCCCTTGTCGTTGTCGAACCAGGTCACCGTGCCGGTGCTGCGCCCGCCGCGCGACGACGAGCGGCCGCCGTCGCGTCCCCGGTCGCGGTCGTCCCGGCCACGACCCCGGTCGCGGTCGTCGTCCCGGCCTCGACCCCGGTCGTACCCGGCGTCCTGGCGCCGCGGGGCGCCCCTGCCGAGCGGCCGCACCGAGTCCGCCTGCGGCCCGCGCTGTCCCTCGCTCGCCTCGAACTCCACCTGCTGGCCCTCGTCGAGGGTGCGGAACCCGCCCTCGTCGGCGATCGCGGAGAAGTGGACGAAGACGTCACGCCCTCCGTCGTCGGGTGCGATGAACCCGAACCCCTTCTCGGCGTCGAACCACTTCACCGTGCCCTGCGGCATCCACGTGCTCCTGCACTGCTCGTCGCCGGCGAGCTCGTCCCACCGGCCGTCCACCGGCCCCGCTCTCCCCCCGGGAGGCGCGGCCGCAGCCCCCAGCCTCCCTCACCCGCCGCGCGCCCGTTCGGGCACCCGGCGGGACACCGGTCACGCCGCGGACGCGGCGGGCGGCCGGGAGGAGGCGGTCGTGCGGTCGAACCGGAGGTCGAGCAGCTCGTCGAGCCGCGCCTCGGCCGCCTGGCAGGCGGTGATGGCGGCACTGCTCGGGAACTGCGCGAACGTCGACCGGGCCGCGCCGAGGTCGCGGTGCGCCTCGACGATGCCTCGGTCGATCTCGGACACGGGGACGACGGGGGGCGTCATGGTGATCTCCGCGGGGCTCCGACCGGTCCGACCGTCCGAACTGCGGCCAGCCCGCCTCCTACCCCGCCGCAGTCGCTCCCACCCTCCCCGACGTGTTCTCCGGCGTGTCACGGCCTTCCCCGTTACCGGTCCGGAGACCCGGGTAGGGGCGGCGACTCCAGACGGAGACGCGATGCACCGGAGGAACCGATGACCACCAACACCGACAACCACTTCGTGGCCCAGGCCGTGCACGACCTCGGCTCGGCCCTCTGGTTCGGCGGGGCGGTGATGGGCATCGCCGGCGTCAACAAGTCCGGCCAGGACCTCTCCCAGGGGCTCGACCGCGTCCGGGTGGCCGGGTCGGCGTGGAGCCGGTACCAGCCCGCGCAGTTCGGCGGCATCGCCGCCACGCTGCTGGCCGGGCTGCGGCTCACCCAGGTCGGCGGACGGCGCATCGCGCTGCAGAAGGGCTTCGGCACGGTCGGCGCGCTCAAGGCCGGCCTCGCGGTGGCCGGTGCGGGCGCCACCGCTTACGCCGCCTACAGCGGCGCCCGCATCGGCAAGGCCGCCGAGGAGGCTGCGCGCCAGGGGCAGCAGGTGGAGGTCAAGGACGCCACGCTGCCGACCGCGAACACCCCGCCGGAGATCGCGAAGTGGCAGAGCCGCCAGCGGGTGACGCAGTTCCTCGTCCCCGCGCTGGCCGGTGCGAACATCGTCTGCAACTCGTGGCTGGTGCAGTCCTACCGAGCCGGGGCGACGGTCAAGGGCGTGCTGGGCCGGCTGCTGCCCGACTGAGGCAGGACCCTGCAGGGTCCCGCCGGCTCGCCGGCTCGCGGCGGGACCCTGCAGGGGACCGCCCGTCCTCCTGCCCTGCGCAGGCTCAGGACGTCTCGTCCGGCATCGGTGCGTGCCGGCAGCCGGGTCAGCCGATGACGACGTCCCACTGCCGGATGGTCCAGCCGGTCACCAGCCCCTGGACGACGTAGGGGTCGGACGTGGCGAAGCGCTCCACCACCTCGCGGGGTGCGGTCCACACCAGCAGCGCGCGGTCGTGGGGGTCGGGCAGCGCGCCGGCCAGGAGCAGCTCGCCGCGCTCGTGGGCGGCCCGGGCGAGCGCCAGGTGCTCCGCCCGCAGGGCCGCCCGGCGCTGCAGGTAGTCGTCGGCCAGCGTGTACTCCAGGACCAGGTGCACGCGGCCAGACTCCCAGACGACCTAGCGCAGCGCGGTCGTCAGCCGCACCGCGACGCCGTCCGGGCCGGAGCTGATGTCGACGTGGTCGCACAGCTGGCGGGCCAGCCACACGCCCATGCCGCCGCGGGAGAGGTCCTCGCCGTGGGCCGGGCCGTAGCCGGCGAACGGGTCGCCCAGGCCCGTGCCGTGGTCGATGACCGTGCACACGACCCGCTCGGCCGACGTCCACAGCCGCAGGCCCACCGGTGGCGCGCCGTGCCGGACGGCGTTGGACGTCGTCTCGTCGACGGCCAGCAGGAAGTCCTCGACCACCTCGCGCGGACCGCCGACGGCGGCCAGCTCGGCGGCGACGGCGTGCCGCAGCGCGATCGGGTCGGCGACGGCGTCCACGGCCAGCCGCGGGGCGGCCGACTGCAGCGGTTCCACCGGCACCGGCAGCCCGCGCAGGTACTCGGCCGGGTCGACGAAGCGGGGGTTGGGGGTCCGGGACCGGGCGGTGACGACGGTCGGGTGGGTGCGGGCGGCGGACTCCAGCACCGGCTCGGGCAGCCGCGTGGTGTCGAAGAGGCACAGCCCCCACAGCGGCCAGCCGGCGAGGGCGTGGTTGGTCACCGCCTCGTAGCGCTGCCACTCCAGCTGCTCGCGCTCGGTCCGCCCGAAGTCGGTCTCGCCGAGCACCCGGACGCGGCGCGCGCCGGCGGCGGTGAGCTCGTCGGCCAGCCGTCGGAACGCGGTGACCGCCGCGGGCGTGCGCCGGGCGTAGGCCGACCCCCGATCGAGTACGCGGACCCGCTCGTCGTCCACGGCCGTCCGGACGACGTCGGCGGTGGCGGGGGCGGCGGTGACGACGACGGCGTCCCCGGCGGCCAGGCCCTCCTGCGCGAAGGGAACCGTGGCGGCGGCCAGCTCGTCGGGGGAGGAGAAGAACAGCGCGTCGTGCACGTGGCGCGGGCCGGGGGCGGGGACGACCCCGTGCGGAAGCGCCGTGTCCACCTGTCCGTCCCCTCGCCTGCGGCCGCCGATGCCCTCCCACGGTAGCCAGCGCAGCGGGGCGGCCGCCCGCCGACACGGGGCGATGCAGCCCACCCCGGGTATGCCCGTGGGCTCCCGGCTGGTGCCCCTCCCGGGCCCGGACGGGCCCCGTCGCGGGGACCACGCGCCGGGCGGGGCGCGGCTGACCGGCTCCTGGCGCACCATGGCGGGGTGACCGGCGCCGGAGGGTACGTCGCGCTCGGCGACTCGATCTCGATCGACGACTACTCCGGCGGCCCCGGGCGCGGCGGGGCCAGCCTGCTGTACGCCAACCGGGACGACGACTTCCCGGACTGGCGCGGGCGCGACCTGCGCAGCACCGCGCCCGGGACGGCGTTCACGCTGCTGGCGACCGACGGCGCGACCACCGGCACGCTGCTGGACCGGCAGCTGCCCCGGCTGGCCGCGTCGCAGCAGCGGCCCGCGCTGGTCACGCTGACCATCGGCGGGAACGACCTCCTGGGCGCCTACGGGGACACCGCGGCCGCCCGTGCGGTGGTCGC
Organism: Geodermatophilus obscurus; assembly: GCF_900143215.1. GTDB lineage: Bacteria > Actinomycetota > Actinomycetes > Mycobacteriales > Geodermatophilaceae > Geodermatophilus > Geodermatophilus obscurus_A. Next base: position 112,195 of record NZ_FRDM01000002.1, read on the forward strand.
CCGCGTCGCGGCCGCGCTCGACCGGGCGCTGGCCGCGATCGGCGAGTCCCTGGCCCCGGACGGCCGGGTCGTCGTGGGCACGGTGTACGACCCCAGCGACGGCACCGCCGACGCGGCGCGGCTCGGCCTGCCGCCCTGGCCGGACGCCGTCGCGCTGCTCGCCGAGCTCAACGACGCCCTGCGCCGGGGCGCGGCCCGGCACGGCGCCGCGGTGGCCGAGATCGCCGAGCGCTTCCGCGGCCACGGGCTGGCAGCCGGTGACCCTCGCCGCCGCGAGGCCCGGCCGGAGCAGCGGGACCTGTGGTTCTGCTCCCTCATCGAGCCCAACGCCTGGGGTGCCGACGGCGTCCGCGCGGCCTTCTGGGCGGCGCTGCACGACGGCGGCTGACGTGCAGCCCGCGGACCCCGGCTGGACCCGCCGGCGGCTGCTCGGCGCCGCCGCGGCGCTCGCCGGCGCGGGCGTGCTCGCCGGCTGCGGCGCGCGGCTGCCGGGGGCACCCGGGGGCACGGACGCGGCCGCCCGGCTCACCGCCCGCCCGCAGCCGGAGCCGCCCGCCGCGCCGCCCGCGCCGGGGACGCAGCCGCTGGAGCTGGAGGTCGAGCGGCCGCCGCTGCTGCACGTGCCGCCCGGACTCGCAGCGGGGAGCGCGGTGGCGCTGGTGGTCTCCCTGCACGGCGCCGGCGGGGACGCCCGGGGCGGCATCGACGTCTTCCGCGGACCGGCCGACGAGCGCGGCCTGCTCGTCCTCGCGCCGGCCTCCCGCGGGTCGACGTGGGACGCCGTCACCGGCGGCTACGGCGAGGACGCCGCACTGGTGGACGAGGCCCTGGCCCGGGTGTTCTCGACCGTCCTGGTGGACCCGGGGCGCATCGCCGTGGCCGGGTTCTCCGACGGCGCCTCCTACGCCCTGGGCCTCGGCCTGGCCAACGGGGACCTGTTCGGGCGGGTGGCCGCCTTCTCCCCGGGCTTCGTGCCCGGGTCGTCGCGGGAGGGGCGGCCGGCGGTGTTCGTGTCGCACGGCGACGCCGACGACGTCCTGCCCGTCGGGCAGACCAGCCGGCGCATCGTGCCGGCCCTGCGCGACGACGGCTACGACGTCACCTACCGGGAGTTCGCCGGCGGGCACACCGTTCCGCCGGAGGTGGCGGCGGAGGCCGCGGACTGGCTCGGCGCGCGATGACGACGATCCGGGGCGCGGGCGGGCGGCGACGGGCGTAGCGTCCGCAGTCACTCACATTCCGGGGGACCGAGTTCCGGGGGAGCCGATGGCCCTCAGACGCCGGATCGGCAGCGCGCTCGGCGCGGCCGCGGCGCTGGCCGGTGCCGGCGTGGTGGCCGGCGCCGGGGTCACCGCCGGGCTCGTGGGCGGCACCGCCGGCCTGGTGGAGGGCGCGGCCCGCGCCTCGCTGTCCCGGGCGCACGCGGCCGCGGTCACCGGTACCCGCGCCGTCGGCACCCTGGTCACCGGCGCCGACCCGCTGCCCGACGGGCGGCTGCACGACCTGCTGGACGCCGCGCGCGGGATGCTCGAGCCGCCGCCGGCGCGGCACACCCGGCGGGTCTGGGCCGACCGGGGCCGGGTCCAGGTCGAGCTCCTCGCCCCGGACGCGGAGGAGTCCCCGGAGGTCCGCTCCGCGCTCCGCCGGCACCTCGAGCGGCTCGAGGGCGTGGAGTGGGCGACGGTGAACGACGTCGTCGGCCGGGTCCTGGTCGCCTTCGACGAGCGGCGGGTGACGCCTGCGGACCTCGTCGGCGCGGTGACCGCCATCGAGAAGGCCCGCGGCGGCCAGGGGCTGTTCCCGGCGCGGGAGGACCACCCGGCCGACCTGGAGCCGCTGCTGGCCGCGCTCGTCGCGGTCGGCATCGACCTCGCGGCCGTCGGCGTCGCCTACGCCGGGAAGGCGCTGCCGATCCCGGCGCTCACCCGCCACGCCACCCTCGCCGTCGCGCTGCTGGAGTCGCAGACGTGGCTCAAGCGGGAGCTGTACCGGCGCGTGGGCCCGACCGGCACCGAACTGGTCTTCTCCGGCGTCAGTGCGCTGCTGCACGCGCTCACCCAGAGCCCCACGGTGCCCGCGCTCAACGCCGCCGCCGCGCTCCAGGAGGTCCTGGAGATGCGCGCCCACCGGCAGGTGTGGCGGCGCCGCGAGTGGGAGCTGTGCCGCCCGGAGCCGGACGACGGCGAGCGTCAGCCGCTGACACCGCCGGGGCCGCGCCCGCGCCCGCTGCCGCCCGGCCCGGTCGAGATCCACAGCGAGCGCCTGGCCCCCACCGAGCTGGCCGCCGCGCTCGGCCTGCTGGCGCTCACCGGCCGACCCGGCCGCTCGGCGGACCTGCTCAAGGCGCTGAACCCGAAGGCCGCCTTCTCCGGGCGGGCGGCGTTCGCCACGACGCTGGACCTGCTGCTGTGCCGCCGCGACGTGCTCCCGATGGACGGCTCGGCCTACCGGCGGCTGGACCGGGTGGACGCCGTCGTGGTCGACGGGGACGCGATGTGCACCGGCCCGCCGGCGGTGCTGGAGGCCACCGCGGAGGCCGACGGGTGGGACGACGCCAGGGTGTGGTCGGTGGCCGCCCGGCTGGTGGGCGCCCTGGAGGGCGACGAGCCGGACGACGGCGTGCGGCTCGGGCCGTCCCGGGCCGCCGAGGACGCGCCCGGGGCCGAGGTCCGGCCGCTGTACGAGGGCGGGCGTCGGGTGGGCACGGTGACCGTCGCCCGCGAGCTGGACCCGCACGCAGAGGCGCTGCTGACCACCGCTGCGGCGGCCGGCGCCCGGCTGGTGCTCACCGCGCACGCCGGCACGCGGGAGGTGGCCGCGGCGGCCGACGAGGTGGCACCTGCGGACGAGGCCCTGGTGGACACGGTGCGCCGGCTGCAGGACGCCGGGCGCGGTGTCCTCCTGGTCAGCGACACCGACGGCCCCGCCCTGCTGGCCGCCGACGTCGCCGTCGCCCCGGTCCGGCCCGGCTGCGCGCCGGCGTGGGGCGCCGACCTGGTCACCCGGCCGGGGCTGGCCGATGCCTGCCGGGTGGTCGCGGCGACGGCGGCGGCCCGCACCGTGAGCCGCCGCTCGGTGCAGGCGACGCTCACCGGCAACGTCCTCGGCGGGCTGCTCGCCGCCGTCGGCAGCGAGCGGTACGGGCAGCGCAGGTCCACCACGCCCGGGAAGACGGCCACGACCGTGGCGATGCTGGGCGGCACCTGGGCCGGGGTCCGGGCCGCCGGCCGTCCGGTCCCGCCTCCGACGGTGCACACGCCCTGGCACGCGCTGGACCCCGACGAGGTGCTGCGCCGCGTGGGCGAGCTGCCGGTCGCGGAGGGCGCGCGGCCGGTCCGCTTCCGCCGGGTCCGGGCGCACCCGCTGGTGCGGGGGCCGTCCCGGTTCGCGCGCACCGTCGCCGCCGAGCTGGCCGATCCGCTCACCCCCGTCCTCGCCACCGGCGCCGCGGCCACGGCGGTGCTCGGCGAGGCCACCGACGCCGTCCTCGTCGGCAGCGTCACCGTCGCCAACTCGCTGGTCAGCGGCCTGCAGCGGCTGCGCGCGGAGACGGCGCTGGAGTCGCTGCTGCTCGAGCAGGACGTCGTCGTCCACCGCGAGACCGACGGCGGCCGCGAGGAGGTGCCCGGCAGCGCGCTGCGGGTCGGCGACGTCGTCGTCGTCGAGCCCGGGGACGTGCTGGCCTGCGACGCCCGCCTGCTGGAGGCCGTCGACCTGGAGGTCGACGAGTCGAACCTGACCGGGGAGTCGCTGTCGGTGGGCAAGTCGGTGCCGGCCACGCCGGGGGCCGAGGTCGCCGACCGCACCTGCGTGCTGTTCGACGGCACGACCGTGGTCGCCGGGCGCGGCCGGGCGGTCGTCGTCGCGGTCGGTGAGGCCACCCAGGCCGGGCGCGCGGCCCGGGCGGCCGGCGGCGCGGCGCCCCCGGCCGGCGTGCAGGCGCGGCTGGGTGAGCTGACCCGCCAGGTGCTCCCCATGACGTTGGCCGGCGGCGCGGCGGTCACCGCACTCGGGGTGCTCTGGCGCCGCCCGCTGCGGGACGCCGTCCGGGACGGCGTGGCGGTCGCCGTCGCCGCGGTGCCCGAGGGGCTGCCGCTGGTCGCGACCGTGGCGCAGCAGGCCGCGGCGCGGCGGCTGTCGCGGCGGGGCGCCGTCGTCCGCAGCGCGCGGGTGCTCGAGGCGCTCGGCCGGGTGGACACCGTCTGCTTCGACAAGACGGGCACGCTGACGGAGAACCGGCTGCGGGTCGCCCGCCTCCTCCCGCTGGACGGTGAGCTCGACGAGGGCGGGCTGCTGCGGCTGGTCGCGGCCGGTGTCGGCAACGGCGACGACCAGGCGCACGAGACCGACCGGGCGGTCGTGGAGGCGGCCGAGGAGCGCGGCGTGTGCCCCGACGGCGACGCGGGGGAGAGCCTGCCGTTCGCCGCCGGGCGGGGCTTCTCCGCGGCCGTGCGCGGCGGCCGGCTCGTGGTCAAGGGCGCGCCCGAGGTGGTCGCCGCCCGGTGCCGGGACGCCGGGGACCTGATCGGGCGGGTGCAGGAGCTCGCCGCCGAGGGGCTGCGGGTGCTGGCCGTCGCCGACCGCGCGCACGACGGCACCGACGACCTCGAGGAGGCGGCCTCCGACCTCACGCTCCGAGGACTGATCGGGCTGGCGGACACGGTGCGGGAGTCGTCCGTCGCGGCGGTGGAGCAGCTGCGGGCCGCCGGCGTCCGGGTGGTCGTGGCCACCGGCGACCACCCGGAGACCGCCCGGGCCATCGCGGACCAGGCCGGGGTCCCCGGGGCCGACCAGGTCGTGACCGGCGCAGAGTTCGCCCGCGCCTCGGATGCCGAGCGGACCCGGATGGTGCGCGAGACCGCGGTGTTCGCACGGCTGTCGCCGGAGCAGAAGGTGTCGCTGGTCGCCGCCTTGCGCCGGGCCGGGGCGACCCTGGCGATGACCGGCGACGGGGTGAACGACGCCGCGGCGATCCGGCTGGCCGACGTCGGGGTGGGGGTCTCCGGGGCCGAGTCGCCCGCCGCCCGGGCCGCTGCCGACCTGGTGCTCACCGACCTGGACCTGACCCGGCTGGTCGACGCGATCGGCGAGGGCCGCGCGATGTGGTCCCGGGTGCAGGACGCCGTCTCGATCCTGGTCGGCGGCAACGCCGGCGAGGTGGCGTTCACCGTGCTCGGCACCGCGTTCGGCGGGCGGGCACCGATCAACACCCGGCAGCTGCTGCTGGTCAACCTGCTCACCGACATGTTCCCCGCGCTGGCCGTCGCCGTGGCCGCGCCCCGGAGCGCCGCGCCCGACGGGGACGACGGCCCGCTGGCCGGGCACCCGCTGGCCGCGGTGCTCGAGGCCGGGCCGCGGCGCGGCTTCGCGCGGGAGGTGCGCCGGATGGTGCTGGTGCGCGGGGCGGCCACCACCGCCGGCGCGACCGCCGCCTGGGCCACCGGGCGGTTCACCGGCTTCCGCGGCCGGGCCGGGACGATGGGGCTGGCCGCGCTCATCACCACCCAGCTGGGGCAGACGGCGTGGGCCGGCCGGCGCAGCCCGCTGGTGCTGGTCACCGCCGCCGGCTCGCTCGCCGTCCTGGCCGCCGTCGTCCAGACCCCGGGGCTCAGCCGGTTCTTCGGCTGCACGCCGCTGGACCCGCTGGCCTGGCTGGTCGTGCTCGGCTGCGCGGCGGCGGGCACGGCCGGTGCCGAGGTCGTGCCGGCGCTGGTGGCGCGGCTCCGCGGGGAGCCGTCGGCGGTTTCGGCCGGGATGGCCGGTACAGGCGATCAGCCCGCGTAGCGGGCCGCGAACGCGCCGGGCGTGATGCCGGTGACCCGGGAGAAGTCCCGGCTGAAGTGCGGCTGGTCGGCGTACCCGAGCAGCGCCGCGACCTCGGCGAGGGGCGTGCCGCGACCGCGGAGGCGCTCGGCGGCCTCCTGCAGCCTGCGGCGCTGGATGAGCCACTTCGGCGTCAGCCCGAGCCGGCGCTGCACGAGTCGCTGCAGCGCCCGCTCGGACAGGCCGAACTCCGCGCAGACCTGGGCCACCCGGACGACCTCGCGGTCGCCCTCCACGAAGGCCACCAGCCGGTTGACCAGCTCTCCCTCGGCGTCGACGGGCAGCAGCGGCCGCAGCGCGTCGCCGAAGGCCGCCATGGCGACCGCGTGCGCCGCGAGGGACGTCGGGTCGCCGGCCATCGCCTCGCGCACCCGCGCGGTCAGCCGCTCGCCGTCGGCGCCGAGCACCTCGGCCAGCGGGACGTGCCGGTCCGTGAAGGGCGCCACGGAGCCGCGGGCCACCAGCGCGCCGGCGGCCGGGGCGCACATGACCCCGACCGCCCAGCCGTCCCCGGTCAGCGTGGTCGTCGACAGGCCGGAGACGACGCCGTAGAAGCGGGCGTAGTCGCCGGAGACCACCAGCAGGGTGACCGGGTACTGCAGCACCTGCTGCGGTGCCTCGCGGCCGGGCGGCACCGACCAGACCGGGATCCAGAACCGCTCCAGCAGGCCGGCGAACTCCGGCGCGGCGTCGTAGCGGTACATGACGTGCGAGGCGTCACCGGGGGAGCGCAGGTGCGCGCGCTCGACGTGGTCCAGCGGTCGTGGGGCGGTGTCGGGTTCCATCAAGACCCCACCCTGCCCGGCTCCCTACCGTCCCGGCCATGACCTCACCGACGACCTTCCCCGACACGGCGATCGCCACCGCCTACGCCGCGGCCGAACGCCCGCTGACCGCCGTCCTCGACGCCGTCCCGCCCGACGCGTGGGACCGGCCCTCGACCTGCGCGGAGTGGACCGTGCGCGACGTCGTCCGGCACCTCGTGCAGACCCAGCGGGAGTTCCTCACCGAGCGCGGCGTCGACCTGGGGGAGGAGCCGGACGTCGACGCCGACCCGGCGGCGTGGCGGGCCCACGCTGCGCGGGTCGCGGCGGCGATCGCCGATGAGGCCGTCGCGGAGCGGGCGTACGACGGGTTCTTCGGCCCGACGACGGTCGGCGCGACCCTCGAGCAGGTCTACGTGTGGGACATGGTCGTGCACCGCTGGGACGTCGCCCGGTCGGTCGGCGCCGACCCCGCGCTCACCGACGCCGAGCTGGACCGCGTGGAGGCCGGGGCGGACTCGTTCGGCGACGCGCTGTACATGGAGGGCATCTGCCGGCCCGGGACCGAGCCGCCCGCGGACGCCGACCGCACGACCCGGGTGCTCGCCCGGTTGGGCCGCGCCTGAGCCGGGCGGTCGTCCGGTCCGGCGGCGGTCACCGACCCAGGTGTGCCCGGATCGCGGCGACCACCATCCGGTGGTCCTCGAGCTGCGGGAGGCCGGAGACGACGACGGCGCCCACCGGGCCCACCGATCGGACGATCACCGGGAAGGCGCCCCCGTGCGCGGCGTAGAGCTGGGGGTCCAGGCCGAACTGCTCCTCGAACGTCGTCCCCCGCTCGATCGAGGCCTGCCGCACGAAGAGGCTGCTGTGCCCGAATCGGTGGACGACGCGGGTCTTGCGCCGGACCCAGGAGTCGTTGTCCGGGCTGGTCCCGGGCAGCGCGGCGTGGAAGAGCTGGTGGCCGTGCCGGCTGACGTCGACCGCGACGGGGGCGCCGTCCCGCCGGGCGACCGCCACGAGCGCCGAGCCGAGGTCCCAGGCGTCGTCGTTGGTGAAGCCGTCGAAGCGCAGCTCCTCCTCCTCGGCGGCGAGCTCGGCGAGGGACGGGAAGGGGTCGGCCATGCCCCCTTCCTACCGCCCGGCGCGGCAAGCTGGACCCGGGGTGCCGCGGCGGGCACCCCGGGGGCGATCGGGGTGGACCATGAGGTGGACGGAGCGGGTCGACCGGTTCCAGCGGCGGCACCCGGCGGCCGGGTTCCCGATCGCGGTGGTCTACAAGTTCATGGACGACGACGCCCACTTCCTCGCCGCGCTGATCACCTACTACGGCTTCCTGTCGCTGTTCCCGACCCTGCTCCTGCTGGCCACCGTGCTGGGCCTGGTGCTGGCCGGCGACCCGGCGCTGCAGCAGCGGCTGCTGGACTCCGCGCTGGCCGAGTTCCCGGTGATCGGGCCGCAGCTGGCCCGACCGGAGGGCCTCGGTGGCGGGGTCACCGGCATCGTGGTCGGCGGGCTGGTCGCCCTCTACGGGGCGCTGGGCATGGGGCAGGCCATCCAGCACGCGATGAACACGGTGTGGGCGGTGCCGCGGCACAGCCGGCCGGACCCGATCACCTCCCGGGGGCGCAGCCTGCTGCTGCTGTGCACCCTGGGGCTGCTGCTGCTGGCCAGCACCCTGCTGTCCGCGCTGGGCACGGGTGCGGCCGCCTACGGCGGCGGGTTCAGCGGCTGGCTGCACGTGCTGCTGACCGTCGCCTCGGTGCTGGCCAACGCGGCCGTCTTCGTGCTCGGGTTCCGGATCACCACGGCCCGCCGGCTCACCACCCGGCAGGTGCTGCCCGGCGCCGTGACCGCCGCGGTGGTGTGGCAGCTGCTGCAGTCCTTCGGCGGCGTGTACGTCGCGCGCGTGGTGGCCAACGCCAGCGCCGTCGACGCGGTGTTCGCGCTCGTCCTCGGGCTGATCGCGTTCATCTACCTGGCCGCGGTCGCGCTCATGCTGTGCGTGGAGATCGACGTGGTCCGGGTCGACTCCCTGTACCCCCGGGCGCTGCTCACGCCCTTCGTCGACCACCAGGACCTGACCGAGGGCGACGAGCGGGTCTACTCGGATGCTGCGCGCGCCCAGCGAGCGGTGCGGCACCAAGAGGTCGACGTGCGCTTCGAGTCCGGGGACGACGGGGCCTGACCCGCGTCGGGGAGACCGGAGCCCCGGTCCTCCCCGGCGGGATCCCGCGATCTCGCCGGTGGTGGGCCCGTGGCGGGGCGAGCTCGACCTCGGGTGCAATCGAGGTCCGACGATCGCCGGCAGGAAATCCGGTGGCGGTCCGATGACTCCGGCGCGCACATTCCGTCGGAGGTGCAGAGGACGCTGCGACGCACCACCTGCCGAGGAGCCCGGATGACAGCCCAGCCAGCACTCGCCATCGAGGCGGTCGGCCTCGAGAAGTCCTTCGGGGACACCCGGGCGGTGGCCGGCGTCGACCTCGCCGTCCCCGCCGGCGCCATCTACGGGGTCCTCGGGCCCAACGGCGCCGGGAAGACCACCACGATCCGCATGCTCGCCACGCTGATCGCACCCGACGCCGGCAGCGCCCGGGTGCTGGGGCACGACGTGGTCACCGAGTCCGACGCCGTCCGCGGCCTGGTCAGCCTCACCGGTCAGCTCGCCTCGGTCGACGAGGAGCTCACCGGCCGCGAGAACCTGGTGCTCGTCGGCCGGCTGCTCGGCCACCGCCGGGCCGCGGCCCGGGCCCGGGCCGACGAGCTGCTGGAGGCCTTCGGCATCGCCGACGCCGCGGGCCGGCTGGTCAAGCACTACTCCGGCGGCATGCGCCGCCGGCTGGACATCGCGGCCAGCCTCGTCGTCACGCCCCAGCTGGTGTTCCTCGACGAGCCGACCACGGGGCTGGATCCGCGGTCGCGCAACCAGGTCTGGGAGATCGCCCGGGCGCTGGCCGCCGCCGGGACGACGATCCTGCTCTGCACCCAGTACCTGGAGGAGGCCGACCAGCTGGCCGACGGCATCGCGGTCATCGACCGCGGCCGGGTCATCGCCGAGGGCACCCCCGGCCAGCTCAAGGCCTCCGTGGGCACCGGCTCGCTGCACGTGCGGCTGCTGGACCCCGGCCGCCGCGCGGAGGCCGCCCGCGTCCTCGGGGCCGCGGTCGGCACCGTGGTGCTGGAGCCGGACCCGGCCGCGCTCTCGGCGGCCTGCGCGGACGCCGAGCGCGCGGCCGTCGGCGTCGGTGAGCTGGGCCGTGCCGGCCTCGGCGTCGCCGGCTTCTCCCTCGACCAGCCCAGCCTGGACGAGGTCTTCCTCGCCCTCACCGGCCACGCGGCCGAGCAGCACCCCTCCGGGACCCTCGAGGCTTAGGCGTCATGACCGCCACCACCACCGCACCGGGCTCCGCCGACACCGCCGCCGTCCGCCGGGCCATCGCCGACACCGCACGGCCGGCCCGCCCCGGCCGCTTGGCGACCGCGCTGACCTTCGGCTGGCGCGGCATGCTCAAGGTCAAGCACGTGCCCGAGCAGCTGCTCGACGTCACGGTCACGCCGGTGATGTTCCTGCTGCTGTTCACCTACCTGTTCGGCGGTGCCATCGCCGGCTCGACCAGCGCCTACCTCGACTACACGCTGCCCGGTCTGCTGGTCATGTCGGTGCTGTTCACCACTGTCTACTCCGGCGTCTCGCTGAACACCGACCTCACCAAGGGCGTGGTCGACCGGTTCCGGTCGCTGCCGATCTGGCGGCCGGCACCGCTGCTGGGGTCGCTCCTGGGTGACAGCGTCCGCTACGTCGTGGCCGGCACGGTGATCATCGTGGTCGGCGTCGCCCTGGGGTACCGGCCGGACGGCGGGGTCGGCGGGGCGGTCGCGGCACTGGCGCTGGTCGTCGTCTTCTCGTTCGGGCTGTCGTGGGTGTTCTCGGTGCTCGGTCTGCTGCTGCGCTCGCCGAACGCGGTGATGAACGCCGGATTCATGGGCATCTTCCCGCTGACGTTCCTGTCCAACGTCTTCGTCGACCCGGCCACGCTGCCCGGTCCGCTGCAGGCGTTCGTCGACGTCAACCCGATCTCGGTGCTGGCCACCGCCTCCCGCTCGCTCATGGCCGGCACGCCCGACGGGACCGCGATCGCCGTCTCGCTGGCCGTGGCCGCGGCGCTGGCCGCGGTGTTCCTGCCGGTCACGACCCGCCTCTACCGGAGCCGGTGAGGGTTACGGTGACGGCCGTGGTGCCGTCGGACCCGGACCCGTCGGGAGCGGTGCGGCCGCTGGAGGCTTCCATCCGCACCGACCTCGGCGGCGCGATGACCTACGCCGCCTACCTCGACCTGGACCGCCTGCTGGCCGCGCAGCACCCGCGCAGCCGCCCGGAGCACCACGACGAGCTGCTGTTCATCGTCCAGCACCAGACCAGCGAGCTGTGGCTGAAGCTCGTGCTGCACGAGCTGCGGGCCGCCTGCCGCCACCTGGCCGGCGACGAGCCCGCGCCGGCGCTCAAGTGCCTGGCCCGGGTGAAGAACGTGGAGCGGACGCTCATCGAGCAGTGGTCGGTCCTGGCCACGCTGACCCCGCGCGAGTACGCCCAGTTCCGCGGCGCCCTCGGCAACGCGTCGGGCTTCCAGTCGCACCAGTACCGCGCGGTCGAGTTCGTCCTCGGCAACAAGCACCCCGGCATGCTCGCGGTCTTCGACGGCGAGCCGGCCGCGCGGGAGCTGCTGGAGGAGCTGCTCGCGGCGCCGACGCTCTACGACGAGTTCCTCCGGCTGCTGGCCCGGCTCGGCCTCGCGGTGCCGGCGGCCGTCCTGCACCGCGACGTGCGCCAGCCGTGGACGTACCAGCCGGACCTGGTCCCGGTCTTCCGCGAGGTCTACGAGTCGACGGACACGCCGTGGGAGGTCTACGAGGCCTGCGAGAGCCTGGTCGACGTCGAGGACAACTGGCAGCTCTGGCGGTTCCGCCACCTGCGCACGGTGCAGCGGACCATCGGCGCGAAGACCGGCACCGGTGGCTCCTCCGGGGTCGGGTTCCTGCGCCGGGCCCTCGACCTCACCTTCTTCCCGGAGCTGTGCGCCGTCCGCACCGTCATCGGCTCCGCGGCGGAGAGCCTCCGCGGAGATTCCGACGCCGGCTCCGGACGCGGGGCCGACGGCCGCCGTATGTAGCAGTGGTGGCGGCGCCGCCCGGCGCGAGGACCGCTCGCACCGGTCGTCGGGAGCACGCCGCACTCCACCGCCCGCCCGTACGGAGGAAACCGGCATGACCGCACGACCGAGCAACTGGGGGGTCCTTGTGCCGCTCCCGTCCGGGGGCCGAGCATGGTCGACCTGGCGCACCCGAGGAGGAGGAGCCGACATGGAACCCGACCCGCCCGAACCGACCGGAGACCTGGGCTACGACTCGGCGCACGAGGTCACCGGCGACCGGCCCCGACCGGAGCCGGGGACGCCGCAGCCCCCGCCGGTGGACGACGGCGGGGACCACGGCTACGACGAGGCGCACGACTTCCGGCGCTGACGGCGGACCCGGCGTGGGAGCGCCCGCCCGGGGTAGAGGGCGGGCACCACCCCTCCTCCAGGGAGCGTCGTGACCGACCGCACCGCACCCCGATCCTTCCTCGGCGCGCTGACCGGCGGCCTGGTCCGCGCGCCCGAGCTGCGCACCGACGACGACCGCTCGGCCTCCCGGCTGGAGCTCTTCTTCGACCTGGCCTTCGTCCTCGTCCTCGCGGAGCTGGCCATCGACTTCCGCGCCGACGTCACCTGGCGCGGGGAGCTGGTGTTCGCCGGGCTGTTCACCGTCGTCTGGTGGTCGTGGGTCAGCTCGACCCTCTACGCCAACCGGTTCGACCACGACGACGTCGTCTACCGGTTGCTCAAGCTCGGCAGCATGGCCGCCGTCGTCGGGATGGCCGCCACCGCCACCGAGGCGACCGGCACCTACTTCGGCATCTTCGTCGGCTGCAACCTGGTGCTGCGGGCCATGCTGCTGCTGCAGTACCTCCGCGCGTACCGGCACCTGTCCGGTGCCCGGCCGATCGCCCGGCTGTACCTGATCGGCACCACCCTCGGAGCGCTGCTGTGGGCGGTGTCCCTCGCGGTGCCGCGGCCGATCGGGTTCGCCCTGTGGGCCGCCGCCGTCCTGGCCGAGGTGCTGGTGCCGCTGCTGGCCACCCGGTCGTCGGCCGACGTCCCGCTGCACGTCGAGCACCTGCCCGAGCGGTTCGGCCTCTTCGTGATCCTGGTGCTCGGCGAATCGGTGGCCGGCATCGCCCACGGGCTGCACGACGCCCACTGGACCGGTTCCGGGCTGCTGGTCGCGGCGCTCGGCTTCGTCCTGGCCGCGGCGCTGTGGTGGAGCTACTTCGACCTGGCCGGGGCCCGCGCCAAGCAGCTCCTCAGCGAGGTGGGCGGAGAGCGCAGCGACCACTCGCACGACGTCTACGTCTTCGGGCAGCTGCCGCTGACCCTGGCGCTGGCGACCGTCGGCGCGGGGCTGGAGCTGGCCGTCGTGCAGAGCGGCGAGGGCGAGGTGCCCACCGGCACCCGGCTGGTGCTGGCCGGCGGGGTGGTCGTCTACCTGCTGTCGGTGACCGTCACCGAGGTGGGGATGTCCAAGCAGGGTGCGCGGCGCGGGTGGTGGTGGCCGGCCGTGGCGGCCGCCGTCGCCGCCGTGGACGTCGTGCTCGAGCTGCCGGCCGCCGTCGTGGTCGGCGCGCTGGCCGCGGTCGTCGTCACCGTGGTGGTCGTGGGGCTGGCCGAGCGGGCCACCGGGCGGATGGGCGTCGAGGAGGTCTGACCGGCGCCCTCCGGGCTCAGCGCGCCCGGCGGGCGAGCAGCCGGCGCACCGGATCGGGGAGGAAGAGCAGCAACAGCGCGAGGTAGCCGACCGCGGGGACGGCGACGCCGACGACGAGGGCCAGCACGAAGGTGCCCGTGGTCAGCAGCGCGCTCGGCAGGTCGTCCTCCGCCGGGTCGGCGCCGGAGCGGCGCAGGTACGGGCGGCGGACGAGGGAGAGGGTGAGCAGGGTCAGGCAGGTCGAGCTCAGCGTCATGGTCCCGATGTAGATGCCGATGGCGAGCCGGGAGCTGCCGTAGACCGCCGCGACCTCGGTGGCGAAGGGCAGCAGCACGATCGTCAGCGTCCAGACCAGGTTCGCCAGCACGAAGGGCATGTCGTAGGAGCCGACCCGCTCGACGATCCGGTGGTGGACGAGCCACTGCTGCGCGATGACCGCGAAGCTCAGCGCGAAGGCGCCGAACCGGCTGGCCTCCTCGGCGAGCAGGTCGCCGAGCTCGACGGTCGCGCCCTCCTCCGGGATGACGTCGACCAGCGGCAGCACCAGCAGGGTGATGGCGATCGCCACGACCGCGTCGAGGAAGGTGATCAGCCGGTCCAGGCCCCGGTCGGTGCGCACCCGCCGCAGGCTAGAGGCGCCCGCTCGCAGGCGGGGTGGTCGTCGCGCCCGCCGGCGGGGTAGGGGCCCGGCATGCGCGAGCGACCAGGCCACGGCGGGCGACCCGGACCACGGGAGGGCAGCATCCGGCTGCCCGACGGGCGGGCGCTGGCCTACGCCGAGTACGGCGACCCGGCGGGCCGGGTGGTGCTCGGCTGCCACGGCTCGCCGAGCTCGCGGCTGGAGCGCCACGTCGAGGACCCCGAGGACTACCGGCGCTGGGGCGTGCGGTTCGTCGTCCCCGACCGGCCCGGCTTCGGTCGCTCCGACCCGCAGCCGGGGCGGCGGGTGACCGACTGGCCGGACGACGTCGCGCCGCTGCTGGACGCCCTCGGGGTCGAGGAGTTCGCCGTCCTCAGCCTGTCCGGTGGCGCCGCGTACGCACTGGCCTGCGCGCACGCCTTCGACACCCGGGTGCGCAGCATCGGCGTCCTCGGCGGAGCGCCTCCGCCCGACGTCCCGTGGCCGTGGCCGGGCTGGGTGCCCAGGCGGCTGCGGGCGGCCGCGCACCGGCCGTCGCCGGCGGCGGCGCTGCTGCGGCCGGTGTTCGCCCCGATCGCGCGGCGCCCGGCGGCGATCCCGCGCTACCTGCAGGCCCGGCTCAACCCGGCCGACCGTCGGGTGATCGGCCGGCCCGGCGTCCGGCGGGTCCTGGCCGACACCTTCACCGAGGGCCTGCGCAACGGGACCGCTCCGCTCGCCGAGGACCGCGCGCTGCTGTTCCGTCCCTGGGGGTTCCCGCTGACGGAGGTGCGCCAGCACGTGCACCTGTGGCACGGGACGCAGGACTGGCAGGTGCCGGTGGCGCTCGGTCGGGTGCTGGCCGCGATGCTGCCCTCCTGCACGGCGCACTGGCTGGCCGGCGAGGGGCACTTCGCCGTCTTCGACCACGCCGCGGAGGTCTACGGGGCGCTGCGCCCCTGACCGGGCAGGGGAGGATGCCCGCGTGCCGCGCCTGCTCGTCGTCCACCACACGCCCTCGCCGTCCCTGCAGGCCGTGCTCGAGGCGGTGCGGGAGGGCGTCGCGCTGGTCGAGGAGGTCGAGCTCGACGTCCGCCCCGCGCTGTCGGCCGGGGCCGCCGACCTGCTCGCGGCCGACGGTGTGCTGCTCGGGACGCCGGCCAACATCGGCTACATGTCCGGAGCGCTCAAGCACTTCTTCGACACCGTCTACTACCCGTGCCTGGACGCCACCGTCGGGCTCCCGTACGGCGTGTACGTGCACGGCAACGACGACACCGCGGGCGCGCTGCGCAGCATCGAGAAGGTCACCGGCGCGCTGCGGTGGAAGCAGGTCGCCGCACCGCTGAGCCTCACCGGCGCGCCCGGCCCCGCCGACCTCGAGGCGGCCCGCGAGCTGGCGGCCACGGTCGCGGTGCAGCTCTAGCAGAGGTGCTGCCCGGCGCCGCACGGCGACGTGGAGGACGCGCTCACCCGGGCCGGGTGGGCGGCGCTGCGGCCGGAGCGGCGTGCCGCGGCGGCACCTCGGTGAACAGGTCGACCAGCGCGTCCCAGCGGGTGCGCCGGCCGGCCGGGAAGCGGGCCTCCGAGCGGGCCCGCCGCCGAGAGCCCGGCCGGTAGCGGCGGTGCGCCCAGAACGAGCCGGGCCGGGCCAGCCGCACCGCACCGACCAGCGCGACGAGCGGGACGAAGACGCCCACGACGCCGAGCACCACCCGGCCCTTGAGGATCGCGGCGAGGGCGAAGAGGAGGTTGACCGCGACCGTTGCCCACAACACGACCTCGCTGTCGGCGTCGTCCGCGTCGAACGGGTTGGCACCGACGAGCAGCAGCCCCCCGACGACCAGCGCCACGAGGACGGCGTCGATCGAACTGCGGCCCTGCCGGCTCCAGTAGACGTCCTCCAGGTGCAGCCACAGCGCGAACTCGTCGAGGGTGAGGGCGGCGCCGGCGCCGAACAGCACGGCCAGCACCTGCACCCACGGCGGTTCGGGCCGGTAGGTGAACTCCAGGGTGCCGGTGCCGAGCAGCAGGAAGATGCCGTAGACCTCGTGGTGCACGTGCACGCCACCGATGCTCGCGTCGCGGAACGGTCCGCGGCCGGTCCGGATGGCCCGGGTGACCAGCCGGGTGACCAGGAAGGTCAGCAGGAACGCCAGCACCATCCAGCCCACCACGGCCCGGCGGTCGGACAGCCCGGGCAGGATCTCCAGATCGACGTCCACCCACCACCCCCGCGCCCGCGGACTCCGGCCGCCGCCGATGGTGGTGCCGGCGGGCACCCGCCGACAAGCGGGTCAGCCGCCGGTCAGGCGCAGCAGCACGGCCTCGTCAGGACCCAGCTCCCCGGTCCGCCCCGGCGGCCGGCCGGGGTCGGTGGAGACGAGCAGGGTGGCCTCGCCGTCGACGGGGAGCGCGCGGGGCTCGGCGGTGAAGTTGACGGCGGCCAGCAGCCGGTCGTCGTCGTCCTCCCGCAGCCAGGCCAGCACGCCCGGCGCGGCGTCGACCATCCGCTGCCGGCCGGTCTGCAGGGTCGGCGAGCCGGCGCGCAGCGCGGCCAGCCGGCGCACCAGCGACAGCGTCGAGGAGGCGTCCGCGGCCTGGCGCTCGACGCACAGCCGTTCCGCGTCGGCCACGAGCGGCAGCCACGGCTCCCCGGTGGTGAAGCCCGCGCCCGGGCCGGCGACCGACGGCGGCCGCCAGGGGATCGGCGCCCGCTCGGGATCGCGGCCGTCGACGTCGACCACCCGGTCCGGCGGGACGACGGCGTCCGGCAGGCCCAGCTCGTCGCCCTGGTAGAGGAAGGGCGTGCCGCGCAGCGCCGTCAGCAGCAGCGCGACCGCCCGGGCGCGGGCCGGGCCGTGCCCGCCGTCGCCCCCGTCGTCGACGTCGTAGCGGGTGGCGATGCGGGAGTGGTCGTGGTTGCCGAGGAACCAGGCCGGCCAGGCCTCCGGCTCGGCCTGCGCCTCGAACTCCTCGATCGCGGCGCGGAACGCGGCGGCGTTCCACGGCAGGTGGACGAAGACGAAGTTGTGCGCCAGGTGCAGTTGGTCCCCGCCGGCCAGGTAGGCCAGCACGCGGCGCAGGTCCAGCAGGTAGACCTCGCCGACGATCATCCGGTCGGGGAACTCGTCGACGACCCGCCGGATGCCGCGCAGCCGCTCGTGCGCGGTCTCCCAGTCCTGGTCGTGCCGCCGGTCGGAGCCGGCGTTGCTGCGCAGCAGCGGGTCCTTGGCCAGCCGCTGCAGGGCGTCGATGCGCAGCCCGTCCACCCCGCGGCCCAGCCAGAACCGGACGACGTCGTGCATGGCGGCCTCGACCGCGGGGTTCTCCCAGTTCAGGTCGGGCTGCTGCGGCGTGTACGAGTGCAGGTACCACTGGCCGGTGCGCTCGTCGTGCGTCCAGGCCGGGCCGACGGCGACGAACTCCGAGCGCCAGTCGTTGGGCGGCCCGCCGTCGGCGGCGCCGTCCCGCCAGACGTACCAGCTCCGCTTCGGGTCCTCGCGCGAGGAGCGGGAGGCGCGGAACCACGGGTGCTGGTCGGAGGTGTGGTTGGGCACCCAGTCCAGCACGACGCGGATGCCCCGGTCGTGGCAGTCGGCGACGAGGTCGTCGAGGTCGGCCAGCGTGCCGAACACCGGGTCGACGTCGCAGAGGTCGGAGACGTCGTAGCCGAAGTCGGCCATGGGGGAGGGGAACACCGGCGAGAGCCAGACGGCGGCGACGGACAACCCGGCGAGGTGGTCCAGGTGCGCCCGCATGCCGCGCAGATCACCGACGCCGTCGCCGTCGGAGTCGGCGAACGACCGCGGGTAGACCTGGTAGACCGCGCCACGCCGCCACCACTGCGTCACGGGCGCGGGATGTTGCGCAGGTTGCTGCGGGCCAGGTCCACCATCTTGCCGACGCCCCCGCCGAGCACCTGCCTGGTCGCCGACCGGGCGAACCCGCGGATCTGCTCGCCGGTGATCGCCGGCGGGATGGACAGCGCGTTCGGGTCGGTGACGAACTCCATGAGCACCGGCCCGGGGTCCGCCAGGCCCTTGGCCAGGGTGTCCCGGACGTCGCGGGGGTCCTCCACCCGCATCGACCGGATGCCCACGGCCTCGGCGATCGCGGCGAAGTCCGTCGGCTCGTGGTCGGTCTCGTAGTCGGGGATGCCGTCGACCATCATCTCCAGCTTCACCATGCCCAGCGAGGCGTTGTTGAACAGCACGACCTTCACCGGCAGCCGGTGCAGCCGCACGGTGATCAGCTCGCCGAGCAGCATCGCCAGGCCGCCGTCGCCGGACATCGACACCACCTGCCGGCCGGGTGCGGCGAGCTGCGCGCCGACGGCGTGCGGCAGGGCGTTGGCCATCGAGCCGTGCCGGAAGGAGCCGATCACCCGCCGGCGGCCGTTCGGCGTCAGGTAGCGGGCCGCCCAGACGTTGCACATGCCGGTGTCGACGGTGAAGACGGCGTCGTCGTCGGCGAGGTCGTCGAGCTGCGCGGCGACGTACTCGGGGTGGATCGGGCGCATCCGCTCGACCCGCGTGGTGTAGGCGTCGACGACCTTCTCCAGCGCCTCGGCGTGGTGGCGCAGCATCGTGTCCAGGAAGCGCCGGTCGGTCTTCTGCTCCAGCAGCGGCAGCAGCGCGCGGATCGTCTCGCCGACGTCCCCGTGGACGGCGACCTCCAGCGGGGTGCGCCGGCCGAGGTGGCCCGCCTCGGCGTCCACCTGCGCCGTCCGTCGCTGGGGCAGGAAGTTCGTGTACGGGAAGTCGGTGCCCAGCAGCAGCAGCAGGTCGGCCTCGTGGGTGGCCTCGTGCGCGGCGCCGTAGCCGAGCAGGCCGTTCATCCCGACGTCGTACGGGTTGTCGTACTGGATGACCTCCTTGCCGCCCAGCGCGTGCCCGACGGGGGAGAGCACCCTCCCGGCCAGCTCCATCACCTCGGCGTGCGCGCCGGCGCACCCGGCCCCGCAGAACAGCGTCACCGTGCGCGCCGCGTTCAGCGCGTCGGCCAGGGCCTGCACCTGTCCCGCCGCCGGCCGCACCGGCGAGGGCTCGGTGACCATCGCGGTGGGCGCGGTCGGTCCGCCGGACTCCTCGGCGGCCAGGTCGCCGGGCAGCACCACGACCGACACGCCCCTCCTGCCGACGGCGGTCTGGATCGCCACCCGCAGGGTGTGCGGCATCTGCTTCGGGGTGACCACCTCGCACCAGTACGAGCAGTCCTGGAAGGTGCGCTCGGGGTGGGTCTCCTGGAAGAAGGCCATCCCGATCTCCTGCGACTGGATGTGCGAGGCGATCGCGACCACCGGGGCGCCGCTGCGGTGGGCGTCGTACAGCCCCTGCAGCAGGTGGGTGTTCCCGGGCCCGCAGGAACCGGCGCACACCGCGAGCTCGCCGGTGACCTGGGCCTCGGCCGCGGCCGCGAACGCGCCGCCCTCCTCGTTGCTGACGTGCACCCACTCGATGCCGTCGGTGTGCCGGACGGCGTCGACGACGGGGTTGAGGCTGTCGCCGACCACGCCGTAGATGCGTCGGGCGCCGGCGTCCCGCAGCATCCGGACGAGCTGGGCGGCGACGGTCGGGTGGGCCATGGCGACCTCCGCGGGGAGGAGCAGCGGCGGCCGGGGCTGACCGACGTCCGGACCGTACGGGGAGGCGGCACCCCGGCGCGAGTACGCCGACCGCTGGCGCGTCCGTGGCTGCAGCCGCCGGGAACCCCGGTTCCTGACTACGCTCCCGTGCGTGCTGCCGGCGGCCGCGTGTCTCGCGCGGTGGCTCGAGTTCGTGGGCGACGCGCTGCAGCAGCCCGCTGGAGAGCGGTTTCCGCACCAGGACGTGGCGCAGCTGCTCCAAGCCTCCCTCCAGGCGGCCTGCTGCTCCCTGCACGTGGTGAGCGACACCTGGGTGGACAGCGTCGCGGGGTGCTGGCCCGCCGGTTACCTGCCGTCGATCCCCTCGCTGGAGCGTCCGCCTGACGCGACCTGGCACCCCCTGATGCGCTGGTACGCCCACACGGCCAGCACGGCGCCGCAGATCCTGGGGGCGGTGCCGACGGCGATCGCCGGCCGGTCTCTCATGGCGGGCTGGACGGTCTTCGCCCGACCCTTCGGGATCACCCACCAGATCGCGCTGCCCCTGATCGCCGGAGGTGGCGTCGAGACCTATCTGCTCAGTCGTCCGGACGACGACTTCGGCGACGACGACGCCGCCCTCGCCGCGCTGGTCCAACCGGTGCTCGCCGCCCTGTTCCGCCAGCCCGGGTGCTGGCGGAACAGGCGGCCTCCCCGCTGAGGTCGGCGGCACAGATCGGCCTGACAGGACGCGAGACGGCCGTCCTCCAACTCCTCGCCCGCGGCCTCACCGCCGAGTCGATCGCCCGCCGTCTGGGCTGCTCCCCCCGGACGGTGCACAAGCACCTCGAGCGGCTCTACCGCAAGATCGGGGTGCGCGACCGGTTGATGGCCGTGCAGGTGGCGCGGTGCCACGGGCTCGTCTGACCCGTCCCGGCTGTCCGCACGAGATCTCAGCGGGCGAGGTCTCAGCGGGCGAGGAAGTGCACGCCGAGCCACACCCAGGCGAGCAGCACCGCGACCCGTCCCGGTGTCGTCCGCATGGCGGCGCCCACCGTCTCCGCGACGGTGGCCGGCCCCGCGCCGCGCCGCGCCGCGGCCTCCAGCACCAGGGCGGCGACCAGCAGGACGGCGAACCCGGCGACGCCGGTCACCCCGGCCGCCGGGGGCAGGCGCGGGTGACCAGCCAGGCGCCGGCCGCCAACCAGGCGAGGGTCGCTCCGCCGCGCAGCACCGGGGAGGCGAGCACCGGGTCGGCCAGGTCGCTGAGCGCGGGCAGGTCGTCGTCGGCCAGGGTGGCCAGCTCCCAGGCGACGGCTGCTGCCAGCCAGCCGAGCCAGGGCAACCCGCGCCGGCCGACCGGCGCCGCCGCCGCGCCCGCCCGCCGGGCGAGGGCCGCCGCGGTGATGACGGCACCGGCAGCGGACACGGCCAGCAGCGCCCCCGTCGACAGCTCGCCGGCGACGGCCACCGCGGCGGCGCAGCAGACGGCCGACGCGGCGCAGGTGAGCCGGCGCGCGGAGCGGGAACACAGCATCCGTGCATGCTGGCGCAGCCGACCGCAGGAGGGTGCTCGTCCTCGCCGCGGCGCTGGTCCCGGTGCTCGGCGCCTGGAACAACCTGGTGGTGCACCGGCTGCCGGGCCGGCCGGGCTCCTACGTCGTGGCCAACGTCGTGGCGACGGCCGTGCTGCTCGCTGCCGCCCGGGTCAGCGGGCTGTCCTGGGCCGAGCTCGGGCTCGACCGCCGACGCCTCGCGGCGGGAGCGCGGTGGGGCGGGGCCTGCGCGGCGGTCGTCGCGGCCGGGTACGCGACGGCGCTGGCGCTGCCCGCCGTCCGACCGCTGCTGGCCGACGCCCGGGCGGCGGGCCTGGACGGGGGCGACCTCGCCGGGGAGGTCCTGGTCCGGATCCCGTTCGGCACCGTCCTGTGGGAGGAGGTCGCCTTCCGCGGCGTGCTGCTCGCCGCCCTCGTGCGGCTGCTCCCCCGGGCCGGGGCGATCGCTGCGTCCGCGGCGCTGTTCGGGCTCTGGCACGTCCGTCCCACCCTCGGCGCGCTCGCCGCGAACGACCTCGCCGACGGCCCGCTGGCCCGCACCGGTGCCGTGGTGCTGGCCTGCTTCGGCACCGCGGCCGCCGGGGTGCTCTTCACCGGCCTGCGGGAGCGCAGCGGGAGTCTGCTGGCCCCCGTGCTGCTCCACCTGGCGACGAACACGCTCGGCCTGGGGGCCGCGGCCGTCGCGCACCGGTGAAGGACCCGGCCCCCGTGCAGGGTCCTGCAACGGTGGGGGGCAAGGGGTCCGTTCTCTAGACTCTCGCCCGATGACGACGGGGAGGTGGCGGGCGGCGCTCGCCGTCCTCGCGCTCGTCGCCGGCGCGGCGGCCGTGCTGACCAACACGGCGCTCTTCCCGCTCTACTCCCTCAACCGCGACGACTCCGTCTACGTCGCCATGGCCCGGCTGCTCGAGGCCGGCACGGTGACCCTCCCCGCCGACCACGACGCGTTCCGGCCCTGGGCCTCGGCGGTGGTCGGTGACCGGATCGTGCTGAAGTACACGCCGCCCTGGCCGGCCGTGATCGCGGCCGGCGACCTGCTCAGCGGCTCGCCACGGGCGGCCCTGGCGGTCAGCGCGGCGGCCGCGGCGGCGCACGTCGCGCTGCTGGCCGCCGAGGTGCTGCGCGACCGCGCCGTCGCGCTCACCGCCGGCGGGCTGTTCGCGCTGTCGCCGGTGGTCGTCGTGCAGAGCGGCACGTACCTGCCCTACCTGTTCTCCCTGGCGCTGGGCCTGGGCGCCGCCGTCCTGCTGCTGTCGGGGACGCGGCTGGGCTCGACCCCCCGGCTGGTCGCGGCCGGCGTGGTGGCCGGCGTCGCCGCCTTCGCCCGGCCCTTCGACGCGCTGCTGACCGTGGCGCCGTTCGCACTCGCCGCCCTGCTCGCGCGGGAGCGTGGCGGGCTGTCCCGGCTCGGCGTCGTCCTCCGGGTCGCGGCCGGAGCGCTGCCGGTGCTGGCGCTGACGCTGGTCTACAACGCCGTCGTCGTCGGCGGCCCGTTCCGGCTGCCGTTCACCGTCACCGGCCCGCAGGACACCTTCGGCTTCGGCGACCGCGGCGTCTTCCCGCAGTACACGGTGCACTTCACCGCCGCGGACGGGCTGGCCGGCCTGCTCGCCAACGCCGTCGCGACGCCCGGCTGGGTCGCCGGCGGGGTGCTGCTCGTGGCGCTGGCCGTCCTCGGCCTGGCTCGGACGCGCGGCGCCGCGCGGTGGGCGGTCGCGGCGCTGGCCGTCGTCGTGCCGCTGGGCTACCTGCCGTTCTGGGGCCCCTGGGCGATCAGCGCGCAGTGGGAGGGCCTGGAGCTGTTCGGCCCCTTCTACTGGCTGCCGGTGGTGGTCCCGCTGGCCGTGTTCGGCGCCGCCGGCCTGGTGCGGGTGGCGCGACGGGGGCGGACGCCGGCCGCCGTCCTCCTGGTGGCGATGGTCGTGCTGACCGCGCTCGCCGTGCCCGGCCCCGTGGCCGGGAACCGGGCGGTGACCGCGGAGTACCGGGCGGTGCAGCAGGTGGTCGAGGACGCCGGCCTCGACGACGCGCTGCTGTTCCTGCCGGAGCGGGGCGACCTGGGCTTCGAGAGCGACACGCCGTTCCTGCAGAACGACCCGGCACTGCGGCAGCCGGTGCTCTACGCCGAGCAGCGCGGCGCGGCCGACCTCGCACTGGCCGCGCGGTTCCCGGGCCGCTCGCTGCACCGGTTGTCGGGGGACGACGACGGCCCGCCGGTCGTGGAGCCGCTCCGGGTGGACGCCGGCCCGCAGGTCACCCTCCGGTCGAGGTCGACGCCGCGTCCGGGCGCCGTCGCCTACCTGCGGGTCGGGGACCGCACGTACGAGCAGCCGCTGGGCCCCACCGGGGAGGTGACCTGGACCGTCGCCGCGCCCGGCGCGGCGGCCGGCCCCGGGGCCGTGGTGCTGGCCGACGACGGCGTGCTCGCGGTGGGCCTGGCGGCCCGGTCCCCGGGGGACGACGGCCCCGGCGACCGTTGGGAGCGGCGGATCGCCCACCGCACCGTGGACGGCGGGGCGCGGGTGGAGCTGCTGCGGCCGGGACAGGCCTGGGTACGCACCGACGGCGGCGGCTGGGTGCCCGACGCGGCCGGCGGCCCGGTCGACGAACTGGGTTAGGCCAACCGCCGCTCCAGCCAGTCGAGGACGCGCTCCCCGCGCAGGCCCACCGCGAGCGGCTCGCAGTGGCCGTCCGCGCCCTCCTCGGCGGTGAAGCGCACGAGGTCCCTGGGGCTGGTCAGCATGTCGTACAGCCGCCGGGACTGCCCCGGCCAGAACTGCTCGTGGTCGGGGTCGGTGACCAGCACCGGGCAGGTGATCCGTCCGACGACGTCCCCGCTCAAGGTGTAGGCGCGGGCGGCGGTGAAGAAGTCGAACGGCGAGGTGGTGCCGTAGGGCCGCATCCGCCACGTCATCATCGCCTGGACGCGCGGGGACAGCCGCCATCCCAGCGCCATCTCCTTGTCGAAGACCTCCCGATCGCCGGTGTCGAGCAGCCGCACGAGGTGGTGCGGCAGGTGGCCGAGCATCGCCGCGGACACGTCCACCACGCCCGGGTCGGCGACGGCGGCGGTCACGCGGTGCTCGAAGGCCACGGCGCGCGGCACCCAGTAGCCGGCCTGGCTGACGCCGACCAGGACCAGTCGGCGCGGGTCGACGTCGGAACGGGCGAGCAGGGCGTCGACGACCGGGGTGACGACGTGCTCCCAGTCGGGCCGGAAGGGCAGCCCCTGGCGGACGAGGGCGGCGTTCTGCCCGGGGCCGTCGAAGGTCATCGCGTTCCACCCGCGGGCCAGGGCGGCGGAGATGCCGCGCACCCAGGCGCCGACGACCGAGCCGTCGCTGCCGTTGTTGTAGACCAGCGTGCGCCGCGGCTCGTCCGCCGCGCCGGAGCGGAACAGGTAGCCGGGCAGGGTGGTGCCCTCGTACGGGACCTCGAGGCGCTCGACGGCGAGGTCGGTCGCGTCGACGAACGCGTCCCAGGCCCGGCGGTGCCGCTCCCAGACCGCGGCGAACAGGCCCTCCTCGTCCGTGCGGTCGGCCGCTCCCGCCGCGGTGGCGAGGTAGTTGGCCGCGCGGAGGGACCGGGCCGCGACCGAGGCGGAGCTGCCCTCCTCGGCCAGGAGCCGCTCGGCGGTGGCGGTCCACTCGTCGACCCAGGACCGGCCCCGGCCGTCGTGGATCCGGTCGACGGTGCTGAGCACCTCGCCGACGTCCGCGGCCCCGGCGAACACCCCGCCGAGGACGTTGCGGGTGGCGAAGTCGAAGTCCTCGTCCTGGAACAGCCGGCGCACGACGGTCACCTCCCGGATGGGTGCGACGACCATCCCGTGCGCGGCGGCCGGGCGGCCCCGGCCGGTGCCGCCCGGTGCCAGGGGCGTGCGGGTCGTTCCGCGCCGCGAGCGGACCAACCGGTTCCGTGACGCCGCTCGACGGGGTTCCCGGGCGCGACGCGGACCGGGAGCATGGCGCGGTGACCGGACTGGCCGCGGCGCTCGCGCTCCTGGCCGCCGTCCTGTTCGCCGTCGCCTCGGCGGTGCAGCAGCGGTCGGCCGCCGACGTCCCGGACGCCGACGCCCGCGGCGCACGGCTGGTGCTGGCGCTGGCCCGGAACCCGCGGTGGTGGGCCGGGACGCTCAGCGACACCGCCGGGTTCGCCGCGCAGGCGGCGGCGCTCGGCCTGGGCTCGCTGCTGCTGGTCCAGCCGCTGCTGGTCACCACCCTGCTGGTCGCGCTGCCGCTCGGCGCCCGCTGGGGCGGCCGGCGGCTGCACCGGTCGGACTGGGTGTGGGCGGCGCTGCTCGTGCTCGCGCTGGCCGTGTTCGCGGTGGTGGGGGAGCCGACGGCGGGCGTCGACCGGGCCGGCTGGCGGTCGTGGCTGCCGGCGTGGATCGTCCTCGGCCTGCTCGTCGGCGGCTGCCTGGCCGGCGCGGCGGTCCGCCGGGGGACGGCGCGGGCGGTGCTGCTCGCCGTCGCGGCGGGTGTGGCCTACGGGGTGGGGGCGGCGCTGACCAAGGGCGTGGTGAGCCGGCTGGACGACGGGCTGCTCGCGCTGCTGACCGGCTGGGAGACCTGGCTGCTCGCCGTCGCGCTGGCCGGCGGCACGCTGCTGCAGCAGTCGGCCTACCAGGCCGGCGCCCTGGAGGCGTCACTGCCGGCGGTGACCGTGGGGGAGCCGGTGGTCGCGGTCGCGCTGGGCATGGGGGTGCTGGGGGAGCGGCTGCAGGCCGACGGCGCGGAGTGGGCGCTCATCGGCGTCCTCGTCGTCGTGATGGCCGCCGCGACGGTCGCGCTGGCCCGCGCCGCGGCCCGGGACGGCGCCCTCGTCCCTGCCGGATGACGGTGGACGAGGGCGTTGAGACCGGCCCGAGTGATGTGCGGCCCTACGCGTCCCGGTAGCGCACGGCCGCGTCCAGCCTGTCCTCCAGCATCTCCGGTGTGACCCGGCGTCCGGGCCACGTGGGGTACCCGGTGCCCGGGACCGCGTAGGGCTGGACGTAGGCCGCGGTGTCGCGCTGGTAGCGCCAGCCCTCGGACAGCGGGCCGACGTCGTAGGCGTCGTAGCCGATCGAGTCGAGGAACCCGGCCACCGTCTGCTTGGCCGCCTCGTCGTCGCCGGCGATGGCGAGCACGGAGCGCTCGGGGTGACCTGCGGGGCGCTGCAGGCTGCCGAGGTGGCTGACGTAGATGTTGTTGAAGGCCTTCACGACGCGCGACTGCGGGAGGTGTGCCTGGAGCAGTTCGCTGGTCGTCGTGGACTCGTCGTCGAGCTCGGCGACGTGCCCGTCGCGCTCGGGGTAGTAGTTGTTCGTGTCGATGACGACCTTGCCGCGCAGCGGCTCGACCGGCACCTGGCGGTAGGCCTTCAGCGGGACGGTCACCACGACGATGTCGCCGGCCGCGGCTGCCTCGGCTGCGGTGGCCGCTCGTGCCCGCGGTCCGAGCTCGTCCACGAGGTCGGTGAGGGTCTCCGGTCCGCGACTGTTGCTGAGGACCACGTCGTGGCCGGCGGCGACCGCGAGCCGGGCGACGGTGCTGCCGATGTTCCCACTGCCGATGAGTCCGATGGTCGCCACGTACGCCGCAAGCCGGTCACGGGCAGAGCCATTCCCGGTGCGGCGTCCTGCACCTCGTTCCCACCTGGGCTCTGGACACTTGTGACGGACACCTGTGACGCGTCCGGCCACAGCGGCCTGCAGGCGGCTGTACGGACACCAGGAGGGGCGGCCCCGCCGCCCACTGTCTTGGAACGACGGGGCCTGACCGCTGCAGCTCCCGCGGAAGCCGTGGCGGCTGCTCGTGAGTCTCCGGGGGTTCTGGATCCTGGGCGACTCGGTGGGTGCCGGGGCTTGGTCAGCTCCCCGGTGCCGGTGGGCTCACCGGTGGGGATGTTCGCCGGTGCGGACCAGGTGTTCGGCGACCGCGCGCAGCTTGCGGTTCGTCTTCATCGACATCCGGGCCAGGACCTGGAACGCCTGGTCCGCGGTGAGCTTGTGGCGCGCCATCAGGATGCCTTTGGCCTGGTCGATGACGCCCCGCGTCTCCAGGGCGGTCTGCAGGTTGGCGGCCCTGTCCATGGCACCCCGGTAGGCGTACAGGTTGCCGGCGGCGACCGCAGCGTAGGGAGCGAACCTCGCGGCCGCCGAGCGGCTGTCCTCGTCGAAAGCGTGCGGCTCGCGGGCGTAGATGTTCAGCCCGCCGGCGACCTGCTCGTCCTCATCGATGACCAGCGGGACGGACAGGGAGCTGAGGGCGCCGCGCTCGGCCGCCCGCGGCATGTAGTCCGGCCACCGGCTGTCGGTGCGGGTGTCGCCGATCTCGATCAGCTCGCCGGTGCGGGCGGCGTGCAGGCACGGGCCGTGCCCGCGGTCGTACTGCGACTCGTCCAGGTCGGTGGCCAGTCGACCGGTAGAGGCCACCGTGCTCGGGGCATCCTTCACCAGCAGCGACACCGACACCTCGGTGCGACCCGGCATCACCGTCTTGGTCAGGTCGGCCACGATCTGCAGCAGCGCCTCCATCGACAGGTCGCGCAAGGACAACTGTCCCAGGCGCTCCAGCACCTCGGCCGCCTTCGCGGAATGTGAGTTCTGGCTGCTGACCACGTCTCGGCCTCCGGTTCACTGATACCGGGGGATGGGTGACCTCGGCCGCGGACCCCGATCTGGGGGCCGTGCGCGGGCACGCCGACTGGGTGACGCGCCGTCGACGCCGAGCCATCCCGACGTCGCACCTGACGCTACTCGCGTCGGCGGCCCTCCGGGCCCTGGCGATGTCCCCGACTGGGCCGCCGAGGGTCAGACCCGGTGGTCGTCGGCTCGCACGGGTTGGTCGGGCGGCGAGGGGTGGCGGGCAACCCGGACGCCCGCACCGCTGGATCGGTCCCGCAGGCTCACACGGGCCACGAGCGTGGGCGAGGACATCCGTTGGCCGGGTCTTGGCACCTGCTCCGACACGCACCACGGCTGTGCGTGGCCCCAGTGGGACGCCACCGACTCCGCGTTCTCGATGTCGAGCTCCAGGCCCCGCTCCACGCGACCCGAAGGACGACGGACGGGCCGAGGTTGCTCACCGTGGGGGCCGGGCCCTACGACCGCAGACAGGTCTCGTCCGGCGCACTACGGTTCCTCCCCTCGGACGAAGCGAGGACAGTTCGCGAAGGGAACAGCGATGACGGGCAACGGCCCCGTCCCCTTCGGAGGTGCGGCACTCGGCCTGGGGTCGGTGACCGTCCCCCCACTCGCAGCGCACCGACCCGGCCGAGTCCTCACTCGTCGCGGGCCGCGACATGAGACGCGCAGCTTGCCGCACAGCCCGACAGATGGCTGAGGAGACCTGTCATGGGAGAAGCGCGGGAGATCACGGACCGCCTCCTGGACGCCTACATCGCCGGTGACCGCGATGCCCTCGTTCGGCTGTACGCAACGGACGCCGTCGCCGAGACCCCCGACGCACCTCGCATCGAGGGCGGCACGGCGATCGCCGACTACCTCATGGCGGTAAGACGCGCGTTCCCCGATGCCGGCCGGGAGTCCACGACCAGGTACGAGAGCGGCGACACCGCGATCGACGAGGGCTTCTTCGTCGGCACCCACACCGAGGCCCTGATCACAGCTGAAGGCCTCGAAGTGCCACCTACGGGCAGAAGCGTGCGTCTACGCGAATGCAACATCGTGACCGTCAAGGACGGCATGGCCGTCTCGCACCGCCAGTACTTCGATCAGCTGGACCTCATGTCCCAGCTGGGACTGGTGGAGCCCGGAGGGGACACGGGTTCGTCACGAGACGCCCCGTCGACGGACACGTCACGTTGACGGCCGACTGATCGAGGCTGGGACCGGGACCCGTCAGTAGCAGCTCCACGGGTGTCCCGTGGTGGGCCGCTCCGGGACACCTCGCCTGCCACACTCCGCAGGTGCGCCGTGCGGATGAGCCGGACGATCGACGGACCCTGGAACGACGTGCTCTGACCGAGTGGCCGGAGCAGGCCGGTGCCCAGGTCCGGTCGGTGGCCGTTGCCGGCGACCGCGCCGAGGTCACTCTCACCGTCAACGGTCACCACGACTACTGGGTGTACTACCGGCGGGGCAGAGTCGGTCGGGAGGAACGGGTGTCCGGCAACGGACCCACGCTCGGCTGGGAGGACCCGAGCGCCATCGGGTGGTGAGTCGTTGCGCCCGAGTCACTCCCGTGCGAGGTGTCCCCACGTGGGCCGCTACCGGGCAACCCGGCACCTGGCACCTGGCACCTGGCATCTGGCACCTGGCACCTGTGCCGACGCCGTCGGCGCGTCAGGAGTGGGGGCCGTGCCGGCCGAGCGTCTCCACGGGGGTCGCGCCGGGGCGGGTCCACTGCGGCACGGGGCGGCTGGTCGGGCCCCAGGTGGGGTCCCCGTCCGCGTCCGAGCGCCAGTACCAGCACGCGTGGCGTCCCTCGGGCCAGCCCTCGGGCTTGTCCTCCCACGCCTCGCCGCGGCCGTAGGGCGTCCTGTCGAGCAGACCGAAGGACCCGGCGACCGGCTCGTTGCCACGGCCCGTCGTGGAGTAGGTGAGGAATGCGCGGGCGCCGTCGCGCAGGAAGCAGGTGAGGCAGCCCATGCTGTCGCCGACCGGCGCGTCCACGTCGCGCACCGAGTACCAGGGCTGGGTGTAGCCCATGAACTCGACGTAGGCGGCCACCTCGTCCCACCGGCCCGTGGTCAGGACGGCGAACGAGACGCCGCGGGCATTGAGGTAGACGGCGTCCTTCAGCTGCCAGGTCGTCATGGTGCAGCCCTCGCACTGCCCCTGGTGCGGCGCGCCGTCGTACCACATGTGCTTGTACACCAGGAGCTCCTCGCGACCCTGGAACAGGCCCAGGAACGGGACCGGGCCGTCGGGTCCGACGACCTCGACCGTCCCGTCGAACTCCACCATCGGCAGCCGGCGGCGGGCCGCGGCGAGGGCGTCGCCCTCACGGGTGTGGGCTTTCTCGCGGACCAGGAGCTCGTTCCGGGCAGCTTGCCAGGTGGCCAGGTCGACGATGGGCGGGCGGCCGGGCAGCGCGGTGGCCGGGTTCCTCGACGTGGTCGTCATGGTGTCCTCCGGGGCGTCTCGTGCCGGGCAGGCGTCGTACGACGTCCTGCGACGGTGCTGCGACGGTTGCCAGAACAGACCCGCGACCCGGCCGGAACTCATCGCGGCAGGGAGGGGCACCCCCGGCCGAGCCCGCGCGAGATCACGAGGGCAGCACGCAGAACTCGTTGCCGTCGGGATCGGCCAACACCACCTCGTCGACCTCGCCCTGGCCGATGTCGATCCGGGTCGCCCCGAGCGCGACGAGGCGGTCGACCTCCGTCTGCTGATCACCGGGGACAGCGGGAGCGAGGTCGAGGTGCAGCCGGTTCTTCCCCGTCTTCGGCATCAGCGGCGGACCGCCCCAGGTGATCTTCGGACCGCCGTGCGGGGAGCGGATCGCGGTCTCCTGGTCCTGGTCCCAGACCAACGGCCAGCCCAGCGCATCGCGCCAGAAGTACCCGGCCTGCTGCGAACCGTCGCACGCGAGCGCTCCGACGAACCCGCAGTCGGCGAGGAACTGGTTGCCCGGCTCGATGACGCAGAACTCGTTGCCCTCGGGGTCGGCGAGCACCACGTGCCGCTCCTCGGGGCGTTGACCGACGTCGATGTGCCGGGCGCCCAGCGCCAGCGACCTCGCCACGGTCTGCTGCTGGTCCTCCGGGGAGGTGCTCGTCAGGTCGAGGTGCATGCGGTTCTGGCCGGCCTTCGGCTCCCGGGTCGGGAGGAACCGGACCCGGAACCCGGTGTCGTCGTCCGGCAGCAGCGCGATGCCGCCGGAGGGGTCGTCGGCCGTCTCCCAGCCCAGGACGCCCGCCCAGAAGCCCGCGAGGCGGCCCGGGTCGTTCGCGTGGAAGCTGAGCGCGACGAGGCGGGCGGACATCCCTCTCCCGTTCTCCGATCCGATGGCTCACGGCCGCAGGCAGGGCACGTCCGCATCGCCCGCGAGGAGAGCGACGCTAGGGCGCTCGGGGACCGGGACGCAACGCACCCGGGTCACCCGCGACCCGGCGGTGGCGTCCGTGCCCGAGCCATCCGACGGGGACGGTCAGCCTGCGCTGCGTGCCACGACCGCTGCGGCGACGACGAGGTCCTGCCACGACATCCCGACGCTCTTGAAGACCAGCGGACGGTCGGCGGGCACGGCGACCGCGCCGGTCAGGACGTCCCGCACCGGCACCAGGTCGACCGCGGTCAGCGCGCCCTCGGTGATGGCCAGCACCACGTCCCCGGCCTCGCGCAGGGCGGTGGCGACGTCCTCCACCACCACGGTCGCGCGACCGAGCAGCGCTGCGTCGAGTTCACGGGCGTCGGGCTCGTGCGAGCCGACGGCGACCACCACGACGGCGTCGCGCAGCAGGGCGGAGTCGAACACCGGCGACCGTGCCGAGGTCGCGCAGACGACGACGTCGGCCGCCCGCAGCGCCTCGTCGGCCCGCGGCGATCCGAGCTCGACCGCGTCGAGCGGGGTCCGGGACGGGTCGCGCACCAGGTACGTGACGTCCTCGAGCGGGCGGACGGCGGCCAGCGTGGCGACGTGGCCGGTGGCCTGCGGGCCGGCGCCGACCACCGCGACCCGCAGCGGACGGTCCGGCAGCCGGTCGAGGACGGCGGCGACCGAGACCGCCGGCGTGCGCAGCGTGGTCAGCGCGGTCCCGTCGAGCACCGCGCGCAGCGCGAGGGTCTCCCGGTCGAACAGCAGGTACGCGGCCTGGATGCGGGGCAGCCCGCGGGCCGGGTTGCCCGGGGCGACGGTCACGACCTTCACCCCGGCCGCGGCCGGGACCTCCGACGGCATCAGCAGGAACTGACCCCGCGACAGGCCGACGGAGACGCGCGGCGGGTCGGCGGCCGGGTCGACCTCGCCGCGCAGTGCGTCGGTGACGGCCCGGACCGCCGCGGCGGGTCCGAGCGCGGCGACGGCGTCCGCGTCGAGGAACCTCACTGCGGCAGGCACGCGATCGGCGAGGGCGGCACGGGAGCACCCTGCCACCCGGGTCGAGCGCCCCTCACCCCGTCGTGGCCGGCGTGGCCCGGCGCCGGCGCTCCAGCAGGGCGAAGACGAACGGCGGCAGCGACAGCACCACGGTCGCCAGCGCGAGCAGCAGCACGTAGACCACCGGGTTGCCGGTCTGCAGCTGGTCCGGGGGCACGAAACCGAGCAGGAACGAGACCACGCAGCCGACCAGGCCCACCCCGCCGACCAGCCAGACGCCGGGCAGCCCACCGGGGATGCGGTAGAGGCGGGGGACGTCGGGCTGGGTGTACCGCAGCCGGATGACCGAGGCGAACACCAGCGCGTACATCACCACGATCACCTGCGCGGTGACCGCCGAGAGCATCCAGTACGAGGTGCTCACGCTGGGCACCAGCGCGAACAGCAGCGCGAACACCGAGCCGGCGACGGCCTGCACGACCAGCAGCGCCACCGGGACGTCGTTGCGGTTGACCCGACCCAGCCGCGCCGGAGCCAGACCCTCGCGGGCGACCGCGCCGACCCCCTTCGCCGGCCCCAGCACCCACGGGGTCAGGTGCGCGACGCCGCCCAGCGCGACGACGACGGCCAGCGGGACGAGCAGCCAGCCGATCTCCAGCCGGTCCAGCACGCTGGAGAACAGCTCCATCGTCCCGGACACCAGGCTGATCTCCCGCTGCGGCACCACGAAGGCCATGAACAGCGAGCCGAGCACGGAGAAGGCGACGGTGACGGCGACGGCCAGCGCGATCGCCCGGGGCACGGTGCGGCCGGGGTCGGCGGTCTCCCGGGCGTGGAAGCCGGCCATCTCCATGCCGGTGAACAGCAGGATGACCCCGCCGAGGAACGCCACGTTGCCGAGCGAGAGGTCGGGCACGAGCGCCCCGGCGGAGAACGGGATCTCCGAGCGGTCGCCGCGCAGCAGGAACGCCGCGCCGAGGGCGACGACGAGCACGGCCGGGAGGATGGAGCCCGCGACCGTGCCGACGGCGCCGATCACCGACGACGTCCGCACCCCGCCCAGCGCGGCGGCCGTGGTGCCCCAGAAGACGACCAGCATGACCGTGACCAGGAAGAACCGGTCGTCCGCCAGCGCCGGGTCGAACGCGTAGGCCAGCGAGGCGGCGATGAACGACAGCACGGTGGGGAACCAGGCGACGTTCTCGGCGTAGTCGCACCACACCGCCAGCGCCCCGGTCCGGCCGCCGAACGCCTCCTTGACCCAGGCGTAGACGCCACCCTCCTTCGGCCAGGCGGTGCCCAGCTCGGCAGCGGCCATCGAGACCGGCACCAGGAAGACGCCGATCGACAGCGCGAACAGCGCGAGCATCGACCAGCCGTACTCGGCCATGACCGGCAGGTTCCGGGCGCTGACGATCGACGCGATGTTGACCATGGCCAGCGACAGGACGCCCAGGCGGACCCCGCCGCCCGGCCGGGTCACGCCGCCGACCGCCGCTCCGGCGCCGAGGGCGCGGGCACGCCGCCGACGGCCTTGGGCACCAGCAGCTCGCCGAGCCCGGGCAGCGCGAGGAAGCCCTCCGCGCCGGCGTAGCGCAGGCCCACCCGCGGCAGGTCGGCGCGGTGCCGGTAGGCGAGCACGCGGGGCAGCCACTCGGGCTCGAACTTGGCGTTGAAGTCGTGCAGCGACCTGATCTGGAAGAACGGGTTGAGCGCCCCGACCGCCCAGCGGGCCGCGCGCTGGGCGGCGGTGAACGGGACGTCGTCGGCGAACAGCCGCCCCCACATCGCGAAGTTCATCGACAGCCGGGCCACGCCGCGGGCGCCCAGCGCGGTCGCGGTGGAGGCGATGAGGAACTCGGTCATCCCGTTCGGCGCGTCGGGGTCGTGGCGCATCAGGTCCAGCGTGTAGCCGAACGACGGCCCGTAGGCGGGCACCAGGCGCAGGAAGCCACCGGGCCTGCCGTCGGCGTCCTCCGCGACGCACAGCAGGAAGCCGGGGTCGGCGCCGGCGCCGCGCACGTCCTGGGACAGCGACATGGTGAAGCCGCGCTCGGGGTGCTTGCCGCGCCAGCGGGCGCTGATCGCGTTGAGCTGGTCCACCAGCGCCGGCGGGGCGTCGGCCTCGGCGATCAGCCGGAAGCGGTTGCTGCGCCCCACCCGCCGGACGGCGGCCCGCAGCCCCTTGCGGCCCGGCCCCTCGAGGGTGAACCGGCGGCAGTCGATGACGGCCTCGTCACCCAGGTAGAACGCGCTGAACCCGCGCGAGGAGTAGAGCGGCATGCTCGCCTCGCGCGCGGCCAGCAGGGCCGGCGTCCAGGCCCGCTCGTCGCACATCGCGAGGAACTCGTCGAGCACCTGCGGTACGGACTCGCGGGCCCCGATCGGGTCGCCGGAGACCAGCGCGTAGCCGCCGAGGTAGGTGTAGGCGAGGAAGGCCTCGCCGTCCCGGGAGAAGAAGAACGTCTTGTCGTCGCGCAGGGCGAAGTAGGCGAGGGTGTCCCAGCCGTAGGTGTGCACCAGCCGCTCGGCGTGCGCCCAGTCGTCCTCGGTGTGCGGCCGGCGGGCGGCGGCCAGCGGGCGGAACAGCAGCACCGCCAGGGCGACCAGGCCGACCACGCCGAGCGCGAGCAGCGCCGCGGGGTAGAAGGCCGCGAAGAACCGGGAGCCGTAGGTGTAGGGGCCGTCGAGGCCGACCAGCCCGGCGAGCACGGTCTGCAGCGCGCCGCCGAGGGTGAGCGGCGGGTCGATCCGCCCGCGTTCGGCCCACAGCGCGAACAGGCCGAACAGCAGCACTCCGGCCAGGTAGAGCGGGACGAACCGCAGCAGGCGCAGCAGGGACGGCGGATCGGCCGGCGCACGGAACGCCGACCGGTACCGCACCAGCCCGGCGAGCAGCGCGAGGCACAGCGCCACGGCGACCGGGTGCGGCCCCTTGACCACGTGCGCGACCGCCCCGACGGCGAACAGGACCGCTGCCACCCGCCAGGCCAGTGCCTTGCGCCGGGCCAGCTGGTCGGACAACAGCAGGAGCAGCAGCCCGATCACGACCGACGCGACCGCGCCGCTCACCGGCACCCACAGCGGCCCGAACGCCGCGCCCCGGCCGACGAGCCGTTCGTGCACCACCGGCAGCGCGGTGAGCAGCTGCAGCACGCCGGACAGCGCGGTCAGGCCGGCGAGCACCTGCACGGCCGTCGGGTGCGTGCGTGCCGCCGGCGGGGGTGCCGGGACCGGGCCGGACGAGGGCGCCATGGCGGGCAGCGCGACGACCGAGCCGGCCGCCGTCCCTGCGCCGTCCGGGCCGGCCGTGCTGCCGGCGGGGAGCGGGGTCGGGGCGACCAGCGGGCGCACCGCGCCGTCCGGGCCGGTACCGGGGACCTCGGGGCGCAGCGTCGGGAACAGGATCACCTCGCGGATCGAGTCGACGCCGGCCAGCAGCATGACCAGCCGGTCGATGCCGATGCCCAGCCCGCCGGTGCAGGGCATCCCGCACTCGAGCGCGCGGACGTAGTCGAGGTCGACGTCCCCGGCCTCCGGGTCGCCGTGCGACTTGGCGCGGGCCTCGGCCTCGAACGCGGCGAGCTGCTCGACCGGGTCGTTCTGCTCGGAGTAGGCGTTGCACAGCTCGAAGCCGGCGACGATCAGCTCGAAGCGCTCGACGTAGGCGGGGTCGTCGCGGTGCACCCGGGCCAGCGGTGAGACCTCCCGCGGGTAGTCGACGCAGAACACCGGCCCCACGATCGAGTGCTGCACCTTCTCGTCGTAGACCTCCTTCATCAGCCGCCCGGCGCCCCACGAGGCCTCGTAGGGGATGCCCAGCCGGTCGAGCACCGCGCGGGCGTCGTCGATCGGCATGGCGGGGTGCATGGGAGCGCCGGTGGCCTCGGCGATCATGTCGGCGAACCGCTTGCGCGGCCACGGCGTCGCGGCCAGGTCGATGCTCTGACCCGCGTAGTGCACCGTGAGGTCCTCGCCGAGGGCCGCCCGCGCCGCGGCGGTGATCAGCCCCTCGGTCAGCGCCATCATGTCGGTGATGTCGCCGAAGGCCTGGTAGGCCTCCAGCAGCGTGAACTCGGGGTTGTGCCGGGTGTCGACGCCCTCGTTGCGGAACACCCGGCCGATCTCGAACACCCGCTCCAGACCGCCGACGATCAGCCGCTTGAGGTGCAGCTCGAGGGCGATCCGCAGGTAGAGGTCGAGGTCCAGGGCGTTGGAGTGGGTGACGAACGGCCGCGCGCTGGCCCCGCCCTGGATGGTCTGCAGCACCGGCCCCTCGACCTCGGTGAAGTCGAGGTCCTCCAGGTGCCGGCGGATCGCCCGCACCGCCGCGTGCCGGATGCGGAAGACCTGCCG
This sequence comes from Geodermatophilus obscurus, assembly GCF_900143215.1. Lineage (GTDB taxonomy): Bacteria > Actinomycetota > Actinomycetes > Mycobacteriales > Geodermatophilaceae > Geodermatophilus > Geodermatophilus obscurus_A. The sequence goes on from NZ_FRDM01000002.1 coordinate 148,671, forward strand.
GGTGCGCTCGTTGACCTCCAGGTCGACGTAGCGCTGCCGGTAGCGGGTCTCCACGTCGGTCAGGCCGGCGTGCTCGGGCGGCGGCGCGCGCAGCGCCTTGCCCAGGACGGCGAAGTCCTCGACGCAGACCGACAGCTCGCCGGTCCGGGTGGTCATCACGGTGCCCTCGGCGCCGACCCAGTCGCCGCGGTCGACGTCGTCGAACTCGGCGTGCCGGTCCGCGCCGAGGACCGAGCTGTCGACGTAGAGCTGGATCGCGCCGGTGCGGTCGCGCAGCGTGGCGAAGGTCAGCCAGCCCTGCCGGCGGATCAGCTCGACCCGGCCGGCGACCCGCACGCGGTCCGTCGTCCGCACGTCGGGGGCCAGGTCGGGGTGGTCCGCGCGGATGCCGGCGGCGGTGGCGTCCGGTGGCCAGCGGTAGGGGTAGGCGGCGGTGCCCCGGGCGCGCAGGGCCTCCAGCTTGGCCAGCCGGTGCGCGCGCTGTCCGGCGCTCCGCCCGGCGACGTCGGTCTCGCTGACCACCGGGCCATGATGGGGAGGCCCCCGGCCCGCGTGACCCCCTCGGCGACTGCGGGTGCCCAGCCCGTGGGCGTGTCCGGTGGGTCGCTGCGCTCAGGGCGGGCGGTCATCGCTGCGCGTGCGTCCGAGCAGGGACCCCCGCCTCTGGTGCCGCGCCGGTCACGGCGGGATCGTCCGCTTCCGTGCGACCGAGTCCTCTCCACGCGTGGGCGACCGTCGGCCTGCTGGTCCTGGGTGGCTGCGCCGCCGGGGAGGAGGCCGAGACCGCGCAGGAGACCCCGGACGTCGCCGGGGTCGACGGCACGGTCGGCGAGGTGTCGCTGGACGACGTCTTCCTCGATGCCGAGGACACCGTCGAGGCCGGGGCCTCAGTACCGCTGCGCGGCGTGCTGACGAACGACGCGGAGCAGGCCGACCGGCTCGTCGGCGTCAGCACACCGGCGGCGGGGTCGGTCCAGCTGCTCGACGAGTCCGGGGCACCGAGCGCCGACGGCATCGAGGTGCCGGCCGGCGGCCAGGTGGAGGCCGTCAGCGAGGCCGTGCGGATGCAGCTGGAGCGGGTGACCGAACCGATCGCTCCCACCGACACCGTCCCGGTCACCTTCGCCTTCGCGACGGCCGGTGAGGTGACCCTCGACGTGCCGGTCGCACCCGGCCCGGGTCCTGTCGACTAGGAGTGCTCGGCGGGGACGTCGGGCACGGGGCCGGGGGAGCTGCGGAGGGCCTCGTCCAGGTCGCGGAGCAGCTCCCCGACCCGCCCTCCGCCCGGCGGTGCCGCGGGGTAGCGGCGGAGCACGTCGACGACGACGGGAGTCGCGCGACGGCGGGCCCGCTCGACGTGTTGGGCACCGACGCCTCGGTCGTCGCCCGCCACGAGCTCGGCTGCCCGCGCCGCGTGGGCCGCCGCCCCCAGGATGTGCTTGACCTGGTGCGCGTCGGCCAGGGGGTGCAGGTACGCGGCGGACGCCGCGGCCATCGCGGCTCGCGCGGCATGGCCCGCGGCCGTGGCGCCGGCGTCCCGGGCCGCCCGCTGCGCCGCCCACGCGGTGTCGCGCAGGGCCTTCCCGCGCTCGCCGCCCCGGGCGAACGTCCATGCGGCGTCGACCGCATCGCGCGGCCGGGAGTCGCCCGGGTGTGCGTCCTCGAAGACCTCGAGGACCTCCTCCGCGCTCTCCGCGGCACACCCGGTGACCGCCCGGAGTTCCTGCGTGCTCAGGACGATCTCCCCGGTCTCGCTCGCCACGGGTACCACCTTCGTCCACCACACCGGTCAGCAGGAGTTCCGCTGGATGCGTGCCCGGTGGCGTGCGCAGGGTCCGCACGCGCCGCGCCTGGTCCCGGCCGACCCGATGAGACACCTCGGACGCCGCCGGCCCCGGTGCGAGCGAGGACATTCCACTCCGTGCGGTGCTGCCCGGCACCGCCAGGGAGGAGATCGGTCATGTACGCCAGGACCACCACCGTCCGCGGCGACCCGCGTGCGGTCGAGGACGGGGTCGCGTTCGCCCGGAGCGACCTCTGGCCGGCCATCGAGCGCATGGACGGCTGCATCGGGATGTCGATGCTGGCCGACCCCGAGACGGGGCGGTGCGTCTTCACCTCCGCGTGGGCCAACGAGGACGCGATGCGGGCCAGCGCCGGTGAGATCGGGGAGCTGCGGAGGCAGGCGGCCGAGGTGCTCCGCGCCGAGACCGTCGACATCGCCGAGTGGGAGATCGCCGTCCTGCACCGGTCCCGGCCGGCGGGGGACGCGGCGTGTGTCCGGGCCACCTGGGTCGACGTCCCGGCCGGCCACGTCGACGAGATGGTCGACGCCTTCCGGATGACCCTGCTGCCGAGGCTCGAGGACCTCCCCGGCTTCTGCAGCGTCAGCCTGCTGGTCGACCGGCTCGGCTCCCGCGGCGTGGCGGCGGTGACCTACGAGGACCGGGCCGCCTTGGAGCGGACCCGAGAGCAGGGCACCGCGCTCCGCGAGGAGTTCAGCCGGGCGATGAACTCGACGATCACCGAGGTCGCCGAGTTCGACCTCGCGATGGCCCACCTGCACGTCCCCGAGATGGCGTGAGGTCCTCGCGGGCAGCACTGCGCGCCCACGGCCCGTTCCCGGTCCCGGAAACGGGCCGCCGGCGCGCAACCAGACGTCCGCCCGGCGCGGTCAGCCCTGCGTCGCGAAGTGGAGGAGGTCGGCGAGCGCTGCCTCCGGCTCGGGCCCGAGGACGCCGACCTCCGGCCCTGTGGAGGGTGCGACGTGCGCCGCGCCGCCGTCCCGGAACTCCACCACGCCGTCGGGCAGCGCCGCCGCGGTGAGCGTGCCGGCGCGGGCGGCGGCCGAGATCCAGACCGTGGCCGCCTGCAGGTCCCAACCGGCCGGTGCGGGCGCCCGGGCCCAACGCTGCTCGCCCGGGGGCACGCCGTCCCGCCCCACGGCCGCCCAGAGCTCGTCGAGCGAGGCCACCGGGCGGGCGGCCCCCGTGGCCGTCGTCAGCAGGTAGCCGCCGCGCCAGGGCGTGACCCTCAGCCGCCGGCCGGTCAGCAGCCGGCCGGCGGCACCGGCCCGGGCGGCCCGTTGGGCGGGGCCGGCCCCGGCCAGCACGTCCTCCCACGGTGCGGCGGCCCGGCCGCTGCCGCAGGCGCCGCACACGCGGTCAGGCCGGACGCGGCGAGCGGCGCAGGAAGTCCTGCGCGATCTCGTCGAAGGTTCCCCAGCGCACGCCGTCGTGGCCCTTGATGTGGGCGATGATCCGCTCCAGGGCCATCAGCACCTGCGGCCGCCCGGAGACGTCGGGGTGGATGGTCATCGTGAACGCCGCGTAGTCCTGCTCGCGGTAGACCCAGTCGAACTGGTCGATCCACATCTGCTCGATGTCGCGCGGGTTGACGAACCCGTGGCTGTTGGGGCTGGTCTTGACGAACATCATCGGCGGCAGGTCGTCGAGGTACCAGTTCGCCGGGATCTCCACCAGCTCGGTCTCCCGGCCGCGGACCAGCGGCTGCATCCACGTGTCGGCCGGCTGCGAGTAGTCGATCTTCGTCCAGCTGTCGCCGACGCGGACGTAGTAGGGCTCGAAGTCGCGGTGCATGAGCGAGTGGTCGTAGGTGATGCCCCGCTCCAGCAGCAGCTCGTTGGTGACGGGGGAGAACTCCCACCACGGCGCGACGTAGCCGGTCGGACGGCGTCCGGCCCGCTTCTCGATCAGCTCGATGCAGCGGTCGAGCACCGCCGACTCCTGCTCCCGGGTCATCGCGATCGGGTTCTCGTGGCTGTAGCCGTGCACGCCGATCTCGTGGCCGGCCGCCACGCAGGCGTCGAACTGCTCCGGGAACGTGTCGATGGAGTGACCCGGCCAGAAGAACGTCTGGGTCAGCCCCTCGCGGCGGAACAGCTCGAGGATGCGCGGCACGCCCACCTCGCCGGCGAACAGCCCGCGCGAGATGTCGTCGGGGGAGTCCTCCCCGCCGTAGGACCCCAGCCACCCGGCGACGGCGTCGATGTCGACGCCGAAGGACACGAAGATCTCCTTGTCCCCTGATGCGTTGGCCATGCTGCGTTCCCCTCTCGATGTGGTCGGTGTTCAGCACCGGCCGGCCAGCACGCGGGCCGGGTCCTCGGGGTCCAGCGCCAGGGCGGCAGCCAGCAGCAGCCGCCCCTGCCACGGGCTCAGGTCCCCGCCGAACAGGGCGCCGTCGCGCGCCAGGCGCGCCCCGCCCCCGGCGTAGAGCGGCGCGACCGGACCCGACGGCACCCGCGAGCACACCAGGACCGGCACGCCGCCCGCCACCAGCTCGGCCGCCGCCGCGGCCACCGGCGGCGGCACGTTGCCAGCGCCGAACGCCTCCAGCACGACCCCGGCGGCACCGGCCGCGACCGCGGCGCGCAGCAGGGCGTCGTCCGACCCCTGGCCGCAGGCGACGACGTCGACCCGCGGCAGCTCGGCGTCCAGGTCCAACGGCAGCGCCGGCGGCCGCGGCGGGCGGCCCACCGGGACGACGGTCCCGCCGGTCACCCGCAGCACCGGACCGCGACCCGGTGCACCGAAGGCCGCGCTGCGCAGCGTCTCGACCTTGCGCACCCCGCGGGCGGCGAAGACCAGGCCGTCGAAGGCCAGCAGCACGCCGAGGTCCCGGGCCGCGGGGTCGGCGGCCACCCGGAGCGCGTCGGCCAGGTTCGCCGGGCCGTCGGGGGCCGGGGCGTCGAACGGCCGCTGCGCACCGGTGAAGACGACCGGTCGCGGGTCGGCGTGCACCAGGTCGGCCAGGAACGCCGACTCCTCCATGGTGTCCGTGCCGTGGGTGACCACGACGCCGTCCACGCCGTCGGCCAGCTGCCGGCGCGCGTCGCGCACCAGCGCCCGGACGTCGGCACCGGTGAGCGCGAAGCTCGGCACCGTGGTCAGGTCGCTGACGGTGACCTCGAGGCCCGGGAGCGGCCCGGCGACGGCCAGCAGCTCGGCAGCCGGCGTGGTGGCCGACAGCCCGCCGTCGGTGCGCCGGCTGGCGATCGTGCCCCCGGTCGCCAGCAGGTGGACCCGTGCCACGGCACCCTCCCGTCCTCGCGCCCGTCCCCCGCACAGCGGCCCCAGGTGACCACGACGCGCCGGGCCACGCACGTCGGGGAGCACCTCGGGCGGAGTGTGAGCAGACCCACCCTCGGCGCTGACCTGCGCAGCTGCCGGCATGGTCCGTGTCGCGCTTGACGGGCTCCCACCGCAATCACCTAGGGTTCGGACCCGGACACCGCCCGTCATGGGGGGTCGCCCTCCGCGAGGGCCACGGGGCCACGCGGAGGGCGGCGCGGGGTGGTGTCCCACGCCTGGCCCCACCTCGACCTGCGCAGTGCCGGAGTCGGCGGGCCGACGCCGGTGAGCGGGAGCGCGGGAGCGTGCCGACAATCCCTCCACGGGAACCGTCCGCACCGCGCCCTGAGGAGACCAGGTGGCGACCTTCAGCTCGGCCCAGCTCACCCCGACCGCCTTCCTCGAGCGCTCCGCCCGGGTGTTCCCCGAGCGCACCGCCGTGGTCGACGGCGACCGGCGGTTCACCTACCGGGAGTTCGCCGAGCGCTCCCGTCGGCTCGCCGGGGCCCTGGCGTCCCGCGGCGTCTCGCCCGGGGACCGGGTGGCCGCGCTGTGCACGAACAGCTCGACGATGCTCGAGCTGCACAACGGCGTCCCGTGGGCCGGCGCCGTCCTGGTCCCGCTCAACACCCGGCTGAAGGGGACCGAGCTGGAGTACATCCTGCGGCACTCCGGCGCCGCGGTCCTCGTCGCGGACGACGCGTTCGCCGCGACCGCCACCGAGGTCGCCGCGGCGGTCGGCATCCCGGTCGTGCTGGCCGGCGGCGAGGCCGACGAGTACGAGCAGCTGCTGGCCGCGGCCGAGCCCCTGGCGCGGCCGTGCGCGGACGAGCGGGGGCTGCTCGCGCTCAACTACACCTCCGGCACGACCGGCCGGCCCAAGGGCGTCATGTACAGCCACCGGGGGGCCTACCTGCAGGCGCTCGCGATGGCGCTGCACACCGGACTGGGCCCCACCAGCCAGTACCTGTGGACGCTGCCGATGTTCCACTGCGACGGCTGGTGCTTCCCCTGGGCGGTGTCGGCCGGCGGCGCCACCCACGTGTGCCTGCCGCGGGTCGAGCCGGACCGCATCTGGCAGCTGCTGCGCACCGAGGGCATCACCCACTTCAGCGCCGCGCCGACCGTGCTCACCATGATCGCCAACGCCGAGGAAGCGGCGGCCGGCCCGGTCTCGCCGCGGGTCGCGGTGCAGACCGGCGGCGCGCCGCCCACCCCGACCCTGCTGGCCCGGATGTCCGCGCTGGACATGGACGTCACACACCTGTACGGGCTCACCGAGACCTACGGGCCGGTGGCGGTCAACCAGTGGCACCCGGAGTGGGACGACCTGCCGGACGAGCGGCAGGCCGAGCTCAAGGCCCGGCAGGGTGTCGAGAACGTGGTCGCCCAGCCGCTGCGGGTGGTGGGGGAGGACGGCGCCGACGTGCCCCGCGACGGGGAGACGCTCGGGGAGATCGTCGCCCGCGGCAACGACGTCATGCTGGGCTACTACCAGGACGAGGAGGCGACGGCGAAGGCGACGCTGCCGGGGCCGGACGGCGGACCGGGCTGGTTCCGCACCGGGGACCTCGCCGTCGTCCACCCGGACGGCTACCTGGAGATCCGGGACCGCAGCAAGGACATCATCATCTCCGGCGGCGAGAACATCTCCTCGGTCGAGGTCGAGCGGGCCCTGGACGCCCACCCCGCCGTGCTGGAGTCCGCCGTGGTCGCCGAGCCCCACGAGAAGTGGGGCGAGGTCCCGGTCGCCCACGTGACGCTGCGGCCCGGCAGCGAGGTCACCGACGAGGAGCTCGCGGCCTTCGTGCGGTCACGGCTGGCGGGGTTCAAGGTGCCCAAGCGGTTCATCTACGGCGACCTGCCGAAGACCTCCACCGGCAAGGTGCAGAAGAACGAGCTGCGTGGGCGCAGCTCGGGCTGACCCCGCGTCTCAGACGGCGGCGGTCCCGATCAGGCCCTTGCGGGTGACCAGGCCGGCCAGCTGCTCCTCCGACATACCGTCGGTCCCCTCGGGCCGGCGGGGGACGACCACGTATCGCGACTCCGCGCTGGCGTCCCACACGCTGATCCGCGTCGTCGTCGGCAGCTCGAGGCCGAACTCCGCCAGCACCCCGCGCGGGTCCCGCACGACCCGGGACCGGTAGGCCTCGCTCTTGTACCAGGCCGGGGAGGGGCCGAGCAGCGCGATCGGGTAGCAGGAGCACAGCGTGCAGACCACCACGTTGTGCTCGTCCTCGGTGTTGGCGACGACCTTCAGCCGCTGCTCCTGCAGGCCGCCGGCCATCGACAGCCCGACCTCCCTGATCGCGGCGTTGGCGTCGGCGAGCAGCCGGTCCCGGAAGTCCGGGTCCACCCAGGCGCGCGCGGTGATCCGGGCCCCGTTGGCCGGGGAGCCGCCGGCGAGGAACTCGTCGATGCGCCGGTCGACCTCGCCCTCGTCGACGAGGCCGCGCGCCTCCAGCAGCGCCTCGACGTGCCGGACCCGCTCGGAGATCGCCGAGCTGCCGTGGTGGTTCCCGCTCATGGTGTCCCTCCCGAGGGGTCGGCGGGCTCCAGGTAGTCCTCCCAGAGCTCCACGGTGACGGCGTGGTCGCCGTCGCCGAACAGGTCCGCGGCGGCGAACCGCACGTGGTAGACGGCCCGCGTCGTCCCGGGCAGGCCACGCGCCCGGTCGTCGGCGAGGGGGTGGTGCCCGGCGACCTCGACCACCCGGCCGACGGCGCCGCGGGCGTACCGCGGCAGCCGGGTGTGCCACACCGGGTCGGTGGTGCTGGTCCGCACCGTGTCGCCCGGGGCGAAGCGGTCAGCCACCGGCCAGTTCCTCCGGGGTGGCCAGTTCCTCCGGTGTGGCGATGCCCTTCTCGACCAGCAGCGTGGTGATCGCCGTGAACCACTTCTCGTAGTAGGAGCTGGAGAGGTAGGTGTCCGGCGGCATCCGCTCGATGGCGTCGCGGAACTCGTCGAGGTTGTAGACGCCGCGCCGGATCAGCGCGGCGTTGAGGGCCAGGACGTGCGCTTCCCAGTCGGCGTGGAAGGCCGGCTCGTCGGGCTCCTCGACGACCGCCGGGAAGCCCACCATGCCGCCGACGTCGTTGATGCGGCTCACCCGCTGATCCTGTCCCGCCGCACCGGATCGGTCCAGCTCCCGGCCTCAGGACAGCGGCACCAGCCCGGTCTCGTAGGCGGCGATCACGGCCTGGGTGCGGTCCCGCGCACCGAGCTTCCGCAGCAGGCTGCTGACGTGGGTCTTCACCGTCTGCAGCCCCAGGTACAGCTCGGCGGCGATCTCGGCGTTGTTCAGGCCGCGGGCGACCAGGTGCAGGATCTCGGCCTCCCGGGGCGTCAGCTCCGGCGCCTCCCGCCGGGGCCCACCGCGAGGCCCGTGGGCGGCGGCGAGCGCCCGGATCGCCGCAGGGAACAGCAGGCTGTCCCCGCGCGCCACGACCCGGACGGCGGCCACGATCTCGTCGGGGCGGGCGCGCTTGGGCAGGAAGCCGTCGGCCCCCGCGTGCAGGGCGGCGCAGACGTTCTCGTCGTCGCCGAAGGTCGTCACGACGAGCACCTTGGGTGGCTGGTCGAGCCGGGAGCGCAGGTCGCGGGTCGCCGTGATCCCGTCGACCAGCGGCATGCGGATGTCCATGAGGACGACATCGGGCCGCAGCGAGCGCACCAGCGGGACGACGACCGCGCCGTCGGCGGCCTCGCCGACCACGGTGATGCCGTCCGCGGTCTCGAGGATCGCCTTCAGGCCGCCCCGGACGAGGTCCTCGTCGTCGACCAGCAGCACCGAGACGGTCACCCGGCCGCCGCCAGGGGGAGCCTCACGGTGACCCGCCACCGGCCGTCCACGACGCCGGCGGACGCGGTGCCGCCGAGCAGCGCGGCCCGCTCCCGCAGCCCCCGGACGCCGCTGCCGGAGCCGCCCGGGGCGGGCAGGCCGACGGAAACGGGGTTCTCGACGACCAGCACGAGCCGGCCGGGATCGGCGGTGACCGCCACGGCGACCGGCACCGGACCCGCGTGCCGCAGCGCGTTGGTCACCGACTCCTGGACGATCCGATAGGCCTCGCGGGACACCACCGGCGGGAGCCCCGCCACGGCGCCGGTGACCCGCAGGTCGACGGCGGCGCCCGCGGCCTCGACCGAGCGCACGAGGGCGGCGACGTCGTCCAGCGTGGGGCTGCCCGCCGGCCCGGACGACGGCTCCCGGAGGAGGGCCAGCACCCGGTCGAGCTCGGCGGAGGCCCGGCGCGCGCTGTCCTCGATGGCCGCGAGGGCGCCGTCGACGAAGGCGGGGTCCCGGTCGGCGACCTGCCGGGCGGCCCCGGCCTGCAGCACGGTGACGGTGAGCGCGTGGCCGATGGAGTCGTGCAGCTCCGCCGCGAGCCGGGTGCGGGCCAGCAGCCGGTCGGTGCGGGCCTCGGCCACAGCGAGGCGCTCGGCGGCCGACGGGCTGAGCAGGGACCGGGCGGCGGCGGCCAGCGCCGACCCGAGCAGCACCACGGCCGCCGGCAGGGCGAGCACAGCCGCGGGCACCGCCGTCCAGCCGAGCAGGTCCCCGCGCTGCACCGATCGCCACACCACGGCCACGACGGCGGCCGTGAGCTGGGCGGCGAACACCCCCCAGCTCCACGCGCAGGCAGAGCCAGAGCAGCACCCGGACGCGGTCGGCCCAGCTCGTCGCCGGCTCGACGCTGATGCCGTCGTCCCGCGGCAGGACCAGCGCGCGCACCTGGACCCCCTCGCTGCGGCGGACGACCGGCACGCAGGCGAGCAGCGCCAGCACCGGCAGCGGTGCGAGGTACTGCCCCACGAGGGTGCGCAGCGAGGTGTCGGACAGGCCCGGCCACACGAGGGCGCAGGCGGTCGCGAACCAGGCGGCGATGGCCAGGTGCAGCGCGCGGGTCCACGTCGTCCTGGCCGTCAGCGGTCCCAGCAGCCTGCGCACGGCCCGATCCTGCCGTCCGGCGCGCGGCGCGACCTCCCGCTGGAGAGGGAGACACGCGGGACCGCGGCGGGAGGCGCGCGCCCGCCCGCGGCATCGAGGGTCGGGGCATGACGAACCCAGGAGGTGCCGGGTGATCGAGGCTCGCGGGCTCACCAAGCGGCACGGCACGCGGACCGCCGTCGACGGCCTGACCTTCGAGGTCGCGCCCGGGAGGGTGACGGCCTTCCTCGGGCGCAACGGCGCCGGCAAGTCGACGACCATGCGGATGCTGGTGGGTCTGGACCGGCCCACTGCCGGGACGGCGCGGATCGCCGGCCGCGCGTACGAGGAGCTGGCCGAACCGATGCGCACGGTGGGTGCGCTGCTCGACAGCGGTGCGGCACACCCTGGCCGCACGGCCCGCGACCACCTGCTCTGGCTGGCGCACAGCAACCGGATCGGCGCCCGGCGCGTCGACGAGGTCCTGGACACGGTCGAGCTGTCCGGCGCGGCCCGGCGGCGGGTCGGCGGGTTCTCCCTCGGCATGCGGCAACGGCTCGGCATCGCGGTCGCGCTGCTCGGGGACCCCGCGGTGCTGCTGCTGGACGAGCCGGCCAACGGCCTGGACCCCGAGGGGATCCGGTGGCTGCGGACGGTCCTGCGGTCGCTGGCCCGCGAGGGGCGCACCGTCCTGGTCTCGAGCCACCTGATGGGCGAGGTCGCGCGGACGGCGGACCACCTGCTGGTCATCGGGCGCGGGCGGTTGCTGGCCGACACCCCGCTGACGTCGTTCGTCACCGCGCACGGACCGCAGGCGCTGCGCGTGCGCACGCCCCGGCCGCAGGCGCTGCTGGACCTCCTGGACGCCGAGGGCATCCCGACGAGCCGGCAGCCGGACGGCGCGCTGCACGTCTCCGGTGCGGGGGAGGACCGGATCGGGAGGCTCGCGGCCCGGCACGGCATCCCGTTGCTGGAGCTGACCCCCGAGGAGGACCCGCTGGAGGAGGCGTTCCTGCGTCTGACCAGCCCGGCCGCGGGGAGCTCCCGGTGACGTTGCTGGCCGCGGTGCACGCGGAGTGGACGAAGGCCCGGACGGTGCGCGCGCTGCTGATGGCGCTGCTGGCCTACGCGGTCGTCGTCATCGGGGTGAGCCTGGGCGTGACGGCGGGGATCGGGGCCGGTGAGGCCGCGTCGCCCGGCTACGACGCCGCCCTGCTCGCCTTCTACGGGCTCAACTTCGGCCACGTGGCGGTCATCGTCTTCGCCGTCCTGCTGACCGCGGGGGAGTACAGCCGGCAGACCGTCCACCCGTCGCTGGTGGCCGTGCCGCGGCGGGGCCGCTTCCTGGCGGCGAAGGTCGTCGTCGGGACCGCGCTCGTGCTCGCCGTCGCCGCTCCGACGGCGCTGCTCACCCTCCTCGGCACGCAGGCGCTCCTGGGGCCCGCGGCGGTCGGGCTCGGCGATCCGGGGGTGCTGCGCGCCACCCTGGCCGCGGCGCTGTACCCCGCCCTGCTCGCGGTGTTCTGCATGGGCGTCGGGGTGCTGCTGCGGGACCAGGTCGCCGCGCTGGGGCTGCTCGTCCCGTTCTTCTTCCTCGTCACCCCGGTCCTCGAGCTGATCCCCGGGCTCCGCGAGGTCGCCGTCTTCCTGCCCGACCGGGCCGGGCAGGTCGCCGTCCGGCTGCACACCCGCCCCGTCGACCAGTTCGGTCCGGGGACCGGACTGGCCGTCCTCGCCCTGTGGGCGCTCGCCGGAGTGCTCCTCGCGTGGTGGGTGCTGCGCCGGCGGGATGCGTGAGCCGTGGCCGACCGGCCGGTGCCCGAGGGGCGGGCCGGCCGGGCCAGGAGCAGGCTGGGCTCCTGGCCCGCGACCGTCCCGACGCCCGAGGAGTCCCCGTGCCGCGTCGACGCACCGTCCTGACCGCCCTGACCGCCGCCGTCCTGGCCGGGGTCGCCCCGGCCGGCACCGCGGCCGCCGCGCCCGGGGACGCCGCCGTCCCGCCGCCGGAGAAGGTGCCCCGCGCGGTCGGGACCGGCGGCGCGGTCGCCACGGTCGACCCGGACGCCACCCGGGTCGGCCTGGAGGTCCTGGCCGCGGGCGGCAACGCCGCCGACGCGGCGGTCGCCGCGGCCGCCGCGCTGGGCGTGACCGAGCCCTACTCGGCGGGCGTCGGAGGCGGCGGCTTCTTCGTGTACCACGACGCCGCGACCGGGGAGGTGAGCACGATCGACGGCCGGGAGACCGCGCCGCAGGCGATGGGGGCCGGCGCCTTCCTCGGGGAGGACGGCGAGCCGCTGCCCTTCGAGGAGGCGGTGACGAGCGGGCTGTCGGTCGGCACGCCGGGGACCCCGCTGACGTGGCAACGGGCGCTCGACGAGTTCGGCACGCTCTCGCTGGCCGAGACGCTGCAGGGCGCCACCGAGCTGGCCGAGGAGGGCTTCGTCGTCGACGAGACGTTCCGCCAGCAGACCGCCGAGAACGAGGAGCGGTTCCGCCGCTTCGCGCCGTCCACCGAGCTGTTCCTCCCCGGCGGCGCGCTGCCCGAGGTGGGCTCGGTCTTCCGCAACCCCGACCTGGCGGGCACCTACGAGCTGCTGGCCGCGAAGGGGGTCGAGGCCCTCTACAGCGGGGAGCTGGGCGAGGAGGTCGTGCGCACCGCCCAGGAGCCCCCGCTGGCGGACGGCGCCGAGCCGGTGCGGGCGGGCCTGCTCGAGGAGTCCGACCTCGCCGCGTACGGGGCGCCGCTGCGCGAGCCGACGCGCGTCGACTTCCGGGGTATGGAGGTCTACGGCATGGCGCCGCCGTCCAGCGGTGGCTCGACCGTCGGCGAGGCGCTGAACGTCCTGGAGGGCGCCGACCTGGCCGCGCTGCCGGAGGTCGACGTCCTGCACGCCTACCTGGAGGCGAGCGCGCTGGCCTTCGCCGACCGCAACGCCTACGTCGGCGACCCCGCCTACACCCAGGTGCCGCTGGCCGAGCTGCTCTCCGACGCCTTCGCCGCCGAGCGGGCCTGCCTGGTCGACCCGGACCGGGCGGCGCCCAAGCCGGTGCCGGCGGGCGTTCCGGACGGCGGGTACGGCCCGTGCCCGGCCCCGGCCGCACCCCCCGGCGACGGCGGCGCGGAGGGGCCGTCCACCACGCACCTCACCGTGGCCGACGCCGAGGGGAACGTGGCCGCCTACACCCTGACCATCGAGCAGACCGGTGGCAGCGGGATCACCGTGCCCGACCGCGGGTTCCTGCTGAACAACGAGCTGACCGACTTCACCTTCGCGCCCGCCGACCCGACCCGTCCCGAGCCGAACCTGCCCGCTCCTGGCAAGCGGCCGCGCAGCAGCATGGCGCCGACGATCGTGCTGCAGGACGGCGAACCGCTGCTGGCCCTCGGCTCGCCCGGCGGGGCCACGATCATCACCACCGTGCTGCAGACGCTGGTGAACCGGCTGGACCGCGGCGCCGACCTGGCCGACGCGGTCGCGGCTCCGCGGGCCAGCCAGCGCAACAGCGCGACGGCCGACGCCGAGCCGGCCTTCCTCGACGCGTACGGCACCGAGCTGACCGCCCGCGGGCACGCCTTCGCGCCGATCGACGAGATCGGGGCCGCCACCGGCGTGGAGTTCCTGCCCGACGGCCGGCTGCTGGCCGCGGCCGAGACGGTGCGGCGCGGTGGCGGCAGCGCCGGGGTGGTGCACCCCGGCGACGGCTGATCCCGCGGGTCAGCCGCCCGGCGAGCGTCGCCGGCCGAGCTGCGCCAGCACCGCCGCGGCCAGCCCCCAGCCGAGCAGGCAGCCGGCCCAGACTGCCGGCGGCAGCGCGCCCAGCCCTGCGGTGCGGGCGACGACCACCGGGACGGCGGCGGCGACGGCGAGCTGGCCGAGCTGCCACCGGCCGCGTGCGAGGACGGCGAGGTCGGTGGCCACCACCGCCTGCCAGGGGCGGCGCACCGGGCGGAAGCGGCGGCTGCGGCGGGGCGGCCGGTCCCGGCCGGCCAGCGCGCGGCCCAGCTGCCGGGTGTCCATCGAGAGCAGCGAGCCGCCGGCGTAGCGGGCCGCCGCCCCGCCGGCGAGCAGGCGGGCGGCGTCCAGCCGGCCCAGGCCCCGGTCGGCCTGCACGAGCAGGGCCGCGGCGGCGACCGCTGCGACCGCGACGGCCCAGCCCGGCGGGGTCCCGGCGGCCGGGACGTCGACCGGCGCGCCGCCCCCGGCGGCCACCGTGCCGACGACCGCGGGGACGACGGCCGCCGCGCCCGCGACCGCACCGGCGAGCCCGGCCACGCCCCGGCCGCGGCGCCGGGTCTGCAGCAGCGCCGTCCCGCCCACTGCGGCGACGGCCAGCACGACCGCCCCGCCGAGCCCGCGCAGCACCGAGGCCGCGGTCGGCGCGGCGGCGGCGCCGAACACCAGCGGCAGCGCCAGCAGCACCGCGACGGCGACCCCGGCTGCGGTCAGCCGCACCAGCTCGCCGCGGAGCAGGCCCCGGCGGTCGGCGGGCAGCGGCAGCCACCACGCCGCGGCCGCCGGTGTGGCGCTCACCGGCCCCAGCCGGGCCAGGACGACGACCACGCCGGCCAGCGCCAGCAACGCCAGCGCGGCGGAGGTGAGGGAGGCGGGCAGCGTCGTCCCGGTGATCGGCGCGCCGGCCAGCGCGATCCGCTCGCGCAGCGACGCGAGGCTGCCGCCGGCGACCGCCACGCCGATCCCGGCCGAGACGAGCCCGCCCCAGGCGTCGGAGAGCCGCTCGCCCAGCGTGGTCCGCGCCCGGGCCGCGGTCGCGGTGCGCGTCCAGCGGCGCACCGCCGCACCGTCCAGCGGGGCGACCGTGGTGCTCGTGGTCACCGGCTCAGAGCTCCGCGATCCGGCCCGCGGCCTCGACCGGGTCCAGCAGCCGGCAGGCGTCGTCGTCCACCACGAGGACCTCGTCGGCGACCGTCGCGACCACGTCGGCGTCGTGGCTGGCGAGCAGCACGGCGGTGCCGGCGTTCCGCAGCGACACCAGGCGGGCCGCCAGCCGGGCCCGCATGCCGGCGTCGAGCCGGCGCTCGGGCTCGTCGAGCACCAGCAGCCGGGCGGGCCGGACGAACGCGGCGGCGAGCGCCAGCCGCCGCCGCTGGCCGGAGGAGAGCGCGGAGGGCAGCGCGTCGGCCCGGTTCCCCAGCCCGAAGGCCTCGACCTCGGCGTCCACCACGTCCTCGGCCGCGGCCACCCCGTGCCCGCGCGCGGTCAGCAGCAGGTGCTCGCGGCCGGTGAGCGAGACGAAGAAGGCGTCGTCGTCCAGGACGGCGGCGACGTCGCGGCGGAAGGCGGCGGCCCGCTCGTCGACCGGGGCGCCGTCGAGGACGACGCTGCCGGCGAGCGGCTCCAGCAGCCCGACGAGCGTGCGCAGCAGCGTGGACTTGCCCGAGCCGTTCGGGCCGACGACGGCGAGCGCCCGCCCCGCGCCGAGGCGGAGGTCCACCGGTGCGCACACGGGGGCGCTGCCGTGCCCCACGGAGAGTTCTTCGGCGACGAGCAGGTCGAGCGATCCGGGTGCGTTCCGCATGGCCGGTCCACCCTAGGACCGCGCCGGGTCGCGGTCCGTACCGGCGCGCCCGCCGGCGGCGCAGGATGCCGGCATGAACCCCCAGCCCGGCCTCGAACCCGATCTGGAACCCGACCTCGACGGTTTCCTGCTGGCTCGCATCGCCGAGGACCAGCGGCTGGCGGCCGAGGCCGCCCAGGCGACCGGGTGGGAGGAGTGGGACGGCGACGTGACCGCGCCGCAGGGCGCCGCCGACCACGTCGCGCACCACGACCCGGCGCGGGTGCTCGCCGAGTGCGCGGCGAAGCGGCGGCTCGTGCTGGCCTGCCGGGACGCCCGGCCCGACCTGCGGCTGCTGGGCGCCCGTCCGGCGGGCCTGGACTTCCCGCTGCCGCCCACCGACCAGCACCAGCTGGCCGCGCTCACCCTGGCGCTGCTCGCGCTGCCCCACGCCGCGCACCCGGACTACCGGCCGGCCTGGCGGCCCTGACCGGGTGACCCTCTCCCGGCCGCCGCCGTTGCGCGCCTGCGGAGGCAGCGGCGGGTGCGGATGCGTCCGCCCGCGCGCAACCACCGCGGGAGCCCGGCGATGAGTACCGGGCTCCGGCGGGGTCGGTACCAGCAACGGAACCGAGCCCCGGGAGGCATGGTGCGCACGCTCGCGATCACCGAGAACACGACCGTCGACGGCGCGGTGGAGATGCTCGACGACTGGTTCGACCCGCAGGGACAGGCGGGGGAGGACAACTCCGACCTGATGGAGGAGCTGCACCGCCAGGACAGCCGGGCCGACGCGCTCCTGCTGGGGCGGCAGACCTTCGAGGACTTCCGCAGCTACTGGCCGCTGCAGACCGACGACGCCACCGGCGTCACGAAGTACCTGAACGAGGTGCAGAAGTACGTCGTGTCCTCGACGCTGACCGACCCCGGGTGGGAGAAGACCACGGTCCTGACCGGCGACCCGCTCGAGGAGGTGCGCGCGCTCAAGGAGCAGCCGGGCGCGGACATCGTCGTCACCGGCAGCATCACCCTCTGCCACGCGCTGATCGGCGCCGGGCTGGTCGACGAGTACCGGTTGTTCACCTACCCCGTCGTCCAGGGCCGCGGCCGGCGGCTGTTCCCCGACGGCGCCGCGGCGGCCCGGCTGCGGCTGGTCGAGTGCCGGGGCTTCCGCAGCGGCATCACGTACGCGCGCTACGCCGCTGCCTGAGTCCGGACGGGGGGCGGCGACCCGGGCTGCCCGCCGCTGACCCCTGCCGTTCCGCGGGCCCACTCCGCCGGCGGCCGGTCAGGGCGTGGCCGTAGCGGTCTCGGTGGGTGTCTCCGTCTCGGTCGGATCCGGCGTCTCGGTCGGCTCGGTGGTCTCGGTCGGCTCGGTGGTCTCGGTCGGTTCGGTGATCTCGGTCGGTTCGGTGATCTCGGTCGGCGTCGTGGGCTCGGTCGGCTCGGTGGGCTCGGTGGGCTCGGTGGGCTCGGTCGGCTCCGTGGGCTCGGTCGGCGTCGTGGTCTCGGTCGGTTCGGTGATCTCGGTCGGTTCGGTGGGCTCAGTGGGCTCGGTGGGCTCGGTCGGCGTCGTGGTCTCGGTCGGCTCGGTGGTCTCGGTCGGTTCGGTGGGCTCGGTGGGCTCGGGAGCGGCAGTCGACGACGCCGTTGCGGGGGGCGTCGTGGTCTCGGCCGGCTCCTCGGTCGTTGTGGGGCTGGGCGTCGCAGTGGGGCTGGGCATCGGCGTGGAGCTGGGCATCGGCGTGGAGCTGGGCGTCGGTGGGGACGCGGAAGCCGCGCCGGACGGGGTCCCCGCGGACGTCCCGGAGCTCGTCGTGCCGGAGCCCGTCGTCCCGCCGTCCGCGGTCCCGGAGCTCGTGCTGCCGGAGCTCGCCGGATCCGCGCTCGGGGTCCCACCGCCGGTCGTGGTGGCGCTCGTGCCGGGACCGACCGGGTCGGGAGTCCCGACGGCACCGCCAGGGGTCGGGGGCGCGGTCGTGGTCGTGGGGGTGCCCGGCGCGGTGGCGGGGCGCTGCGACCTCGTCTGCGGTGACCGCGCCTCCAGCGTCCCGTCGTCCGGAGCCGCCAAGTCCCCCCCGGGGACCGATCCGGGGAGGGGGGCGGCCGGCAGCGCCGCGTCCGGGGGCCCGGAGCCCTGCGGACCCTCCGCGGTGGCCGTGGGGCGGGCGCCCAGCGCCACCCCGCCGAGCCCCAGCACGAGCCCGAGCGCGGCCGCGCCGGCCAGGAGTCGTTCCCGGCCGGGCCACCGCCGGGGCGCGACCGTCGCCGCGGAGGCCACCCGCCGGCGCGCCGCGAGGCCGGGGACGACGCGCGGCCGGCCCCGGGTGCCCTCGCGGGCGGGGATGGCAGCGGCGGGGGCCGCCGTGGGCAGTGAGCCGGCAGCCCGGGCCGCGCTCCGGCGGGCCTGGATGCCGGACTCCGTGGACAGCGTCAGCTGCGGCAGGAACAGGAAGACGGCGGCGCCCACGGCCACCACGCCGGCGACGACGAGCAGCACCAGTTCCACGGACCCGGCGAAGCCGACCCGGAAGGGCTGGGCGACCGCGTCGGGGAGCTGCTGGACGAAGGAGCTGTCGGAGAGGTCGGAGCCGACCCCCTCGAGCGGCTGGAGCCGGGGCGCCAGCCCGGGGTCGGCACGGACGGCGTCCTGCACCGCGCGGTCGACCTCGCCGGGCAGCCGGGCGAACAACAGGGAGAGGAACGCCGCAGTGCCGACGGTGGCGCCTGCCTGGCGGAAGAAGGCCACCGAGGAGGTGGCCACCCCGATCTCCCAGGGGCGCACGGCACTCTGCACCGCCACGACGACCGGCTGGAAGGTGAAGCCGACGCCCACGCCGAACAGCGCCAGGAACGGCACCAGCAACCCGTAGGGCGTGTCGGCGCCGGCGACCGTGGAGAGGCCGAACAGCGCCGTGGCCATCAGTCCCACCCCGAGCAGCGGGAACTGCCGGTAGCGGCCCGTCTTGGAGATCGCGACGCCCGAGCTCCCCGCCCCGGCCATGATCCCGGCGACCAGGGGGAGCATCTGCAGGCCGGCGACCGTGGCGCTCGAGCCGTGCACGATCTGCAGGTACTGCGGGATCAGCAGCAGGCCGCCCAGCATCCCCGCGCCCAGCACGACGCTGCCCAGGGCGGTGACGGTGAAGCTGCGGTTGCCGAACAGCCGCAGCGGGAGCAGCGCGTCGTCTCCGTAGGCCCGTTCGGCGAGCACGAACGCGCCCAGGCCGGCGGCGCCGAGCGCGTAGCAGACCAGCGCCGCCGGCGAGGTCCAGCCCCATCCGCGGCCCTGCTCGGCGACGACGAGCAGCGGTACGGCGCAGGTGATCAGCGCCAGCGCGCCCGGCCAGTCGATGCGGTGGTCGCGCCGCTCGTGGGGCAGGTGCAGGACGCGGAAGACGACGGCGAACGCCAGCGCGCCCAGCGGGACGTTGACGAGGAAGATCCAGCGCCACCCGTCGACGCCGAACAGGGACTCCTGGCCGGCGAGGAGGCCGCCGAGGACCGGGCCCAGCACGCTCGAGCTGCCCCAGACGGCCATCGTGTAGCCCTGGTAGCGCGAGCGCTCCCGGGGCGGGACCATGTCGCCGATGATCGCCAGGGCCAGCGACATCAGCCCGCCGGCGCCCACGCCCTGTACCGCCCGGGCGGCCGCCAGCTGGTACATCGAGTCGGCGACGCCGCAGCACACCGAGCCGCCGATGAACACCGAGATCGCGAACAGGTAGAGCGGCCGCCGCCCGTAGAGGTCGGAGAGCTTGCCGTAGAGCGGGGTCGAGATCGTCGAGGTGATCAGGAAGGCCGTCGTCGCCCAGGCCTGCAGCGAGAAGCCGTCGAGGTCGTCGGCGATGGTGCGGATGGCGGTCGCCACGATCGTCTGGTCGAGCGCGGCCAGGAACATGGCGGCCATCAACCCGGCCAGGACGGTCAGCACCTGCCGGTGGGAGAAGGCGCCGTCCGCGGCGGCGTCCTCCACGGCCTCGGTTCCGGCGGGGCGGCTCGGGGTCATGCGATCACTCCCGGGACGTGGGGCGGGGGGCACGGACGCGCTCAGGTCGCCGGGCAGCGACCGGTCGGTCGAGGACGACGCCGTCCCGGGGAGGCGGGCCCGGGCCGCGTCCGGCCCCGCCAGGCGTCCGGCTCCCGCACTCCCCGTCGCGCGCGTGCGGCGTGCTGGTCGGGACGCTGGTCGGGGGCGGGTCGTGCCGGACCGCGCCAGCATGGGGAGCGGCGGGGGGAGAGCGCAACCCACCTCCCGGCGCGCCGTCCGTGCAAGGGGGCGGTACCCGCGCCGGCGGGTGAGGGCCGCCGCCGGGACCTGGTTGACTGGTTGAACACTGGACCGTCGCCGGGTGGCGGCCCCACACCCCGAGGAGGACCGCCGTGCACGTCGGCGTCGACAGCTTCGTCGCAGCGGTGACCGACCCCTCGACCGAGCGCCTGGTCGGTCCGGAGGAGCGGATGGCGCACCTGCTCGAGGAGATCGCGCTCGCCGACGAGGTGGGGCTGTACTCCTTCGGGATCGGTGAGCACCACCGCCCGGAGTACTACGACTCGGCCCCGCCGGTGATCCTGGGCGCCGCGGCCGCACGCACCTCGCGGATCCGGCTGGGCAGCGCGGTCGCCGTGCTCAGCGCCGCAGACCCGGTCCGCGTCTTCCAGCAGTTCGCCACGCTGGACCTCATCTCACGGGGCCGCGTCGACCTGGTGGTGGGCCGGGGCTCGTTCATCGAGGCGTTCCCGCTGTTCGGCCTGTCGCTGGCCGACTACGACGAGCTGTTCGAGGAGAAGCTCGACCTGCTGCTGCGGCTGCGCGAGTCCGAGGAGGTGACCTGGTCGGGGCGGCACCGTCCCGCGCTCACCGGGCAGGGCGTCTACCCGAGGCCGCTGCAGGACCCGCTGCCGATCTGGGTCGGGGTCGGCGGGACGCCGGAGTCCTTCGTCCGCGCCGGGCTGCTCGGCCTGCCGCTGATGGTGGCTGTCATCGGCGGAGAGCCGCGGCAGTTCGCGCCGCTCGTGGACCTGTACCGCCGGGCCGGGGCGCAGGCCGGCCACGCGGCCGAGCGGCTGCAGGTGGGGCTGCACGTCTTCGGCTACGTCGCCGAGAGCACCCAGGCGGCCGCCGACACCATCTACCCCGGCTGGCACGAGATGTTCACCAAGGTCTCCCGTGAGCGCGGCTTCGCCCAGCCGACGCGGGCTCAGTTCGACGCGACCAGCGGCCCGAACGGCGCCTTCTTCATGGGTGACCCGGACACCGTGGCCGACAAGCTCGTGCGGGTGTCGGAGCAGCTGGGTGGGGTCGACCGCGTCGCGATCCAGATGACCAACCCCCGGCTGGCGCACGCCGACCTGCTGCGTGGCATCGAGCTGCTGGGCACGGAGGTCGCCCCGCGGGTCGCCGGGGCCTGACGGTCACATCCGGCGCCCGGTCGCGAGCAGGACCGGGTCGCCCTGGCCGGCCCAGGTGCCGGTGAGCGTGGCGTCGCCGTCCGCCGGAGCGCCCGGCGTCAGGACGCGGCGGACCACGAGCTCCAGGTCCCCGGCGCGGACCGTGGTCGCGTCGGCGGTGTCGGTGGCGGTGGGCGGGCCGAGGGGCCCGACGCCGGCCGCTGATCCGCTGCCGGTGACGTGCGCGGTGGGGTCGCGGCGCTCGTGCCGATCGCCGACCACGACGAGCTCCTCGGCCTGGGGTGCGCCGCTGAGCACCGCGGCCGCCAGCGCGGCGACGTACACCGGGTCGGCGCAGGCGTCGTAGCACCAGCGCCGGCCGAGCACGGAGTGCTCCGTCGTCCCCACGAGGTGCTCCTCCTGCCCCGGGACGGGCGCGCCGCGGTAGGTCAGGGGCACGTGCAGCAGGGTGTCGCCGGCGCGCAGCACGAACGTCTCGGCGCCGACCTCCCCGGCCGGGTCGTCGAAGCGGTAGGCGGCGACCTGCTCGAGGTCGGTGCCCGCGGCCGCGGCACCCCACGCGCGGCCGGGGACCCAGCCGGCCACCAGCTCGAGTTTCGACGGTCGCAGCGTGGCCCGGTAGATGATCGCCATGCGTCGACGCTAGGCGAGTCGGGCCCGTCCCACCCGACCGGACCCGGCCCTCGCGGCCCGGCCCGGTGTGGTGCGGTGGGGCCGTGGCGCGGGGGACGGCGGTCGGCAGCCTGGCCGCGGTGTTCCTGCTCGGCCTGTCCGCGCTGCGCACCACCCACTCGTCGTTCGAGGCCGTCGGGTGGGGCGCCTGCGTGGGGCTGCTGTGCGCCGTCGCCGTTCTCGGCGCGGTCGCGGGGTGCGTGAGCTGGCCGGCGCGGGCCGGTGTCCCGTCCGCCCGGTAGCTCCGCCCGGCGGGCAGGGGTGGCGTCCGGCGCCGGCCTGTGGGGAGATGCCAGGGCGGGACGGACGACGGGGAGGTGCCGGCATGACCCGAGCGATCGTGGTCGGCGGCGGGGTCGCCGGCCCCGTGGTGGCGATGGCCCTGCAGAAGGCCGGCATCGAGGCCACCGTGCACGAGGCGCACGCCGGTCCCGCGGGCGACGTCGGCGCGTGGCTGGGCCTGCAGGTCAACGGGCTCGACGCGCTCCGGGCGATCGACGCGGAGCACGCGGTCGCCGGCGTGGGCTTCCCGACGCCGGTCATCGAGTTCCGCAGCTGGACCGGCGCGGTGCTGGGCGCACTGTCCACCGCGGGCCCCGGCGGGAGCTCCGGCCTGTCGATGCGGCGCTCCGACCTCTACCGGGCGCTGCACGCCGAGGCCCTGCGCCGCGGTCTGCGGTTCCGCTACGGCTCCCGCCTGGTCGACGTCCGCTGCACCCCCTCCGACGTGACGGCGGTCTTCGCCGACGGCAGCTCCGAGCCGGCGGACCTCCTGATCGGCGCCGACGGCGTCCGCTCGACCGTCCGGGCCCTGGTCGACCCGGGGGCGGCGGCGCCCCGCTTCGTCCCGGTGCTCAACACCGCCGGGTACTCCGAGCACGTCCCGCCCGGCGCCGAGGTCGGTCGGCTGACGATGGTGTTCGGCCGCCGGTCGTTCGCCGGGTACCTCGTGGCGCCGTCCGGCGGGACCTGGTGGTTCGCCAACCCGCCGCTGGACCGCGAGCCGGCGGCCGGCGAGGTGGCGGGCATCCCGGACGCGGAGTGGCGGGCCCGGCTGTCCGACCTGCACCGCGGCGACCGGTCGCCGGTCCTGGCCCTGGTCGAGGCCACACCGGGCCCGCTGCGCGGGTGGACGACCTACGACGTCCCGACCGTGCGCCGGTGGTCCGCCGGGCGCATGGTGCTGATCGGGGACGCCGCGCACGCGACCTCGCCCGCGGCCGGCCAGGGGTCCTCGCTCGCCGTCGAGGACGCCGTCGTCCTGGCCCGCTGCCTGCGCGACCTGCCGCTCCCCGCGGCCCTGGAGGCGTTCGAGGAACTGCGCCGGGAGCGGGCGGAGCGGGTCGTCGCCCAGGGCTTCCGCACCAGCAGCGCCAAGTCGCCACCCGCCGTCGGCCGGGTAGCCCGCGACCTGCTCATGCCGTTCGTGCTGCGCCGCCGGGACCCGAACGCCTGGGTGCGGGCCCACTCCGTCGACTGGGACGCCCCCGCCGTCCCCGCCTGACCCGTTCAGCCGCCGGCGAGCAGCGCGCACACGGCGTCGAGCGGATCGGCGTCGGCCGGCGACCGGTCCGGCCGGTAGCGGACCACCCGGGCGAAGCGCAGGGCGACGCCGCCGGGGTAGCGGGGGCTGCGCTGAGCGCCGTCCAGGGCGACCTCGACGACCAGCTCCGGTCTCAGCAGCACGCCCCACTCGTGCTGCTCGCGGGCCAGCCCGGGGAAGGTCTGCGTCTGCCAGTCGAGCAGCTCGTCGGTCATCCCCTTGAAGGTCTTGCCGACCATGACCGGCTCGCCGCCGTCGGGGTCGCGGGCGCCCAGGTGGATGTTGGACAGCTTGCCGGAGCGCCGCCCGTACCCCCACTCGGCGCCGAGCACGACCAGGTCGAGGGTGTGCACCGGCTTGACCTTCTGCCAGGCCCGCCCGCGCCGGCCGGCGGCGTAGGGCGCGTCGAGCGCCTTGACCACCACGCCCTCGTGTCCGGCGCCCAGCGCGCCGTCGAGCACCTCGGCGGCCTGCTCGGGCGTGGGTCGGCGGACGCCGGGCATCCGCAGCGCCGCGTGTTCCTCGCCGGCCAGCAGCTCCGCCAGCGCATCGAGGCGGGCCGACAGCGGCTCGTCGAGCAGGTCGCGGCCGTCGAGGTGCAGCAGGTCGAAGAAGAACGGGCTGAGCAGGACCGTCTCGTCGGCCCCGTCCTCGAGCTGCTGGCTGCCGAAGCGGCTCATCGTGTCCTGGAAGGCGCGCGGGCGGCCGTCGTCGTCCAGGGCGAGGGTCTCCCCGTCGAGGACGGCGGTGCGGCACGGCAGCGACCGGACCTGCGCGACCAGCTCCGGCACGCCGGCGGTCACCTCGCGCAGGGTGCGGGTCCAGACGCGGACGGCGTCGCCGTCGCGGTGCACCTGGATGCGGGCGCCGTCCAGCTTGCGCTCGACCGTGACGTCGGCGCCGAGGTCGGCCAGCGCGGCGTCCAGCGAGGAGCCGGGGCTGGCCAGCATCGGCCGGACCGGGCGGCCGACCTGCAGGTGCACGGCTTCCAGTGCCGTCGTCCCGCCGTCGAGGGCCGTGGCCGCCGTCGCGGGCAGGCTGCCGGAGAGCATGAACGCCCGGCGCACCGTCGGTGCCGGGACGCCGGCCGCGGTGCCGATCGCGTCGAGGACGACGCCCTCCAGCGCGCCCTGCCGCAGCTCGCCGCTCAGCAGCCGGACGAGGAAGCGCTGCTCGTCGGCGGTGGCGCCGGTGAAGAGCTGCCCGACGACCGCCTCCCGCCGAGCCGCCGACCCGGTGCCGGTCGTGCCGGCCAGCTCGGTGAGCGCGCGGTCGACGTCGGAGACGGTGAGCCGCGGCGACGCGGCCGGGTCGTGCGTGAGGCGGGTCAGGGTCCGCCAGCCGACCCCGAGTCGGCCCTGCCGGGTCTCGCCGGCCAGCCACGCGGTGACCGGCTGCACCTCCTCGCCGCCGGCACGGCGCAGCAGCTCGGCGATGGCCGTGGCCTTGACCGTGCGCGAGCGGGTGGCCGCGACCGCGGCGGAGGCGGCGACGGCGTCGGCGAACAGCACGGCGTCATGGTGGCAGCCGGGGCCGACAGCGCCCGGTCAGCCGCCGAGGTGCGCCTGCTTGGGAGCCAGGCCGCGCAGCGCCTCGGCGGCGACCCGGTCGCGGTCGGCGCCTGCGGCCGCGGTGACCGCGGCGCCGACGAGGCCCTCGACCAGGGGCGCGGGGGAGAGGACCACCCGCTCGCGGACGTCGTCGTCCACCAGCTCCAGGGCGGTCTCGGCGGAGAGCACGGCGCTGCCCAGGTCCATGAGGACGACGACGCCGTCCCCGCTGTCGACCGCGGCGATGGCGTCGGCGATCGCCGTCGCGTCGGTGCCGAGGCCGCCGTCGACGTCCCCGGCCGCCACCCCGACGGCGAGCTCCCGGCCGGGCAGCATGCCGCGGGCCAGCTCGACCGCGGCGTCGGCGAGGGCGCGGCTGTGCGACACGACCACCAGTCCGACCGGCACGGCTCAGCCCCGGCCGGCGAGCGCGGTCGCGGCGGCCTCCACCAGCAGCGCCGCCGAGGCCGCGCCGGGGTCGAGGTGCCCGGCGCTGCGCTCGCCCAGGTAGCTGGCCCGGCCCTTGCGGGCGATCAGCGGCTCGGTCGCGTCCCGCCCCTGCGCGGCCGCCTCGGCGGCGGCGCCCAGTGCCTCGTCCAGCGCCTTCCCGGCGGCCAGCGCCTCGTCGAACGCGTCGCACGCCGGGCCGAGCGCGTCGAGCATCGTCTTGTCCCCGCGCTCGGCCTTGCCGCGTGCGATGACGCCGTCGTACCCGGCGCGCAGCGCGGCCGCGAGGGCGCGGCCGTGGTGGGTGGGGTCGGTGCCGACGTCGAGAGCGCCCGCGGCGCGCAGGAAGAAGGTGCCGTAGAGCGGGCCGCTGGCGCCGCCGACCGTCTTGATCAACGTCGTCGCGACCGTCTTGAGGGCGGCGGCGGGGTCGTCCGGGGGGGTGGCCTCCAGGGCGGCGACGGCGGCGGTCATCCCGCGGTCGAGGTTCGCGCCGTGGTCGGCGTCCCCGATGGCGGAGTCGAGCTGGGTGAGCGTGTCGCGCTGCTCGTGCACCAGCCGGGCGAACTCCCGGACCCACGCGGTCAGCGCGGCGGCGTCGACCACGGTCACGCGCCCCAGCGCAGCGAGGGGGTGCGCACCGGGGCGTCCCACAACCGCAGCAGCTCGTCGTCCGCCCGCAGCAGGGTGACCGAGCAGCCGGCCATGTCCAGGCTGGTCATGTACGACCCGACCAGGTTGCGGGCGATGCCGACCCCGGCCTTCTCCAGGACGGCGACCACCTCGGCGTACATCAGGTAGAGCTCGAGCAGCGGCGTACCGCCCATGCCGTTGACGAAGGCGATCACGCCATCGCCGCCGGTCATGTCCAGGTCGGCGAGGATCGGCTCGACGAGCATCTCGGCGATCTCCCGCGCCGGCGCCACGGGGACGCGGCGGCGGCCCGGCTCGCCGTGGATGCCGATGCCGATCTCCATCTCGTCGTCCGGCAGGTCGAACGTCGGCCGGCCCGCCGCGGGCACCGTGCAGGAGGTCAGTGCCATCCCCATGCTGCGGCCGGTGGCGTTGACCCGCTTCGCGACGTCGGCGACCTCGGCCAGCGGCCGGCCCTCCTCGGCCGCGGCGCCGGCGAGCTTCTCGACGAGGACGGTGACGCCCACGCCGCGCCGCCCGGCCGTGTAGAGGCTGTCCTGGACGGCGACGTCGTCGTCGGTGACGACCGCGATCACCTCGGTGTCGGACTCGGCGGACACCAGCTCCGCGGCCATCTCGAAGTTCATCACGTCGCCGGTGTAGTTCTTCACGACGTGCAGCACCCCGGCGCCGCCGTCGACGCCGCGGGTCGCCGCCACCACCTGGTCGGGGACCGGGGAGGTGAACACCTCCCCGGCGCAGGCCGCGTCGAGCATCCCCATCCCGACGAAGCCGGCGTGCATCGGCTCGTGCCCCGAGCCGCCGCCGGAGACCAGGCCGACCTTGCCCTGCACCGGCGCGTCGGCCCGGAGGACGACGCGGTCCTCGTGGTCGACCCGCAGCTCGGGGTGCGCCGCGGCCAGACCGCGCAACGCCTCGGGGACGACGTCCGCGGGGTCGTTGATGAGCTTCTTCATCGCAGCCTCCTGACCTCGGCGTGCCCGGCGACGGGGTCACGTGGGCAGGAGGCTAGGAGGGTGCACCGACGGGCACAAGCGACCCGGGACCCTGGCCTTCGGGAACGATGGGGAGTCCCTGACCAGCGCACTCGTCCCGCGTCGGTCATCCAGACGGGTGCCAGGCCGCCGGACAGCACCGCAGAGCCGCCGAAGGCCCGGTCGGGCGCGGATGCGCTCGACCGGGCCCTCGGCGCGCGCGACCGCGGCCGACGGCGGAGGTCAGCCGACCGGCGATGGGAGGGCGTGTCGTCCTCGGTCGGGTCCTGGTCGGGATCGTCGTCCGGGAAGTCGAACGGCGGCGTCGGCGGCTGCCCCTCGGCGGACACCGGTACGTCGATCGTCACCTCGCCGGCCTCGGCGAACGTGCAGGTGCCGGTGACGATCCGGTCACGTCCCGCCCGTCCGGGCGTCGCTGCACCACCCGCGGGTACCGCCGGAGCCCCGTCCCGGGAGGAGGCCCGCGTGGACTGGATCGTGCTCGTCGTCCTGCTGGCGCTGGCGGCGGCGCTGGCCGGGCAGGGGGCGCGGCTCGTCGCCCGGGGACGGCCGACGGCCGACGCCGATCCCGAGGCCGGCACCGACCGCGCCGTCCTCTCGCTGCTGCTCGTCGGCGCCGCCCTCGGGATCGGCGCGGCCGGCGCGGCCGTGGCCGCCGCCGGCGCTCCCGGACCGGTGCAGGCGGCCGTGTTCCTCGCCGCGGCGGTCGCGGTCGGCCTGCCCGTGGCCGCCGTCTGGCGGGGCGCCCGCCGCGGCTGACCGCGGCCGGTCAGAACCAGCCGCGCCGGGCGCCGAGCTGCCGGACGGCGGCGTCCAGCTGCGCGGCCACGGTACGGACGTCGGTGTCGGTGTGGCCCAGCCGCAGCCGGCCGCCGACGTCCCGCCCCTCGCTGAGCAGCCCGCCGCGCCGGTCGACCTCCAGGACGACGTCCACCCCCTGCGGGTCGGCGAGGAAGGTGACCTCCAGCTCGTTGACCCGGCCGCGCAGCCCGTACGGCGGGGCGAACTCGACCTCCTGGTAGAAGGGCAGCTCGCCGCCGCGGACACGGCCCTTCTCCACGTCGGCGCCGCGGAAGGCGAAGCCCAGGCTGTCCAACGCCTGCAGCACCGTGCGCTGCACCGGCAGCGGCAGCACGGTCACCGGGTCCAGGTCGCCGGGGTCGACCGAGCCCGCGATGTCCAGCCGGGTGCGCAGGCCGACGCGCATGCCGCGCAGGTGCCAGCCGTCGATCGCGGTGATCGGGCACTGCCACGGCACCGGCAGGCTGAACGGCAGGGCGTGCCGAGCGCCGGGCTCGACCCGCGCGGCCCCGGCGACGGCGACCGTGCCGAAGGTGACCTCTTCGCGCCAGGAGCTGTCGCCGCGCTCCACCTCGACGGTGGCCTGCAGCGCGACGCGGACCTCGGTGACGTCCTGGGGGACCGTGCCGCCGGTGACGTGGACGGTGCCGGTCACCGACCCGCCCGGGGTCGTCTCCGGCCGGTCCAGCACGGTCTCGACGCCGGCGCCGCCGGAGCCCAGGCGCGCCATCATGCCGCGGAGAGCCATCGATCCTCCTGGTCGAGGGAGTGGGGTCGGGACGAGGGATCGTCCCCGCAGCCTGTCACGGCGTCCGGCCACGTGTCACCGCCCCGTGAGCAGGGCACCTGCGTCCCGTGGACCTGCCGACCGGCACGACCGCACTGGTGGACGGAGGCGGTGCCCGGCACGCTCGGAGGACCGCGTGCGACCTGGCGGCCCGCCGGAGCGCCGTCCCGAGGGGAGGCACGTGAGCGAGACCTTCAGCCTGGGCCGGATCGCCGGCATCCGTGTCGGCGTGAACGCCAGCGTCCTGGTGATCGTCCTGATCATCGCCGGGGGACTGGCGTTCGGCCGGTTCCCCCTCGTGCTGCCCGGCCGCGGTGCCGCCGCGTACGCCGCCGCCGGGGTGGCGGCCGCGGTTGCCTTCCTCGCCTCGCTGCTGGCGCACGAACTGGCCCACGCCCTGGTGGCCCGCCGCAACGGGGTCGAGGTGGAGGGCATCACCCTGTGGCTGCTGGGCGGGGTGGCCCGGCTCCGGGGCGGCGCCCGCACGCCCGGAGCGGAGTTCCGCATCGCAGGCGTCGGCCCGCTCACCAGCCTCGTCCTCGGCGTCCTCTTCGCCGCCGGCGCCGTCCTGGTCCGGCTCGCGGGGGCCGACGGGCTGCCGGTGGCGGTCCTCGACTACCTCGCCGGCATCAACGTGGTGCTCGCCGTCTTCAACCTCGTGCCGGCCGCTCCGCTCGACGGCGGGCGGTTGCTGCGGGCCCTGCTCTGGCGCCTCCGCGGTGACGCGTGGTCCTCGGCGGTGACCGCGGCGCGGGCGGGCCGGGTCTTCGGCTTCGCCCTGATCGCCCTGGGCTTCCTGCAGCTGGTCACCGGACGGGGTCTCGGCGGGCTGTGGCTCGTGCTGGTCGGGCTGTTCCTGGTGAACGCGGCCACGGCCGAGGAGCAGCACGCGCAGGTGTCCGGCCGACTGGGTGGACTGACCGTCGGCGCGGTCATGAGCGGCCCCGTGCTGGTCGCCGACCCGGACCTGACCGTCGAGCGGTTCCTGCACGAGGTGGCCCTGGTGCAGCGCTTCAGCACCTATCCGCTCGTCGAACCCTCGGGTGCACTCGTCGGCCTGGTGACGCTCAACCGGCTGCGCTCGGTGCCGCCCGCGGCCCGGGCCACGACACGGCTGCGGGACGTCGCCTGCCCGCGGGCGGAGATCCCGGTCGCCCGGCCCGGTGAGCCGCTGACCGAGCTGCTGCCGCGGATGGCGGGGTGCAGCGACGGCCGCGCGGTCGTCCTCGACGGAAGCCGGGTCGTCGGCGTGGTCTCACCGAGCGACGTCGCCCGGACCCTCCAGCTGGCCGACCTGGCCGCCTTCGACCGGTACCCGTCGGCGGGCGGCGGAGCCGACGTCGCCCGCGTACCGGACACCGGCCGCCCCTGACGCCCCCGCCGTCCGGAGGCGGTCAGGCGCCGCCGGCGAAGCGGCGCTCGGCGCGGGCCGCCAGCACCGGGTAGAGCCGCGGCGCCAGCCGGACCAGCAGGTCGACGACCTTGGCGTCGTTGCCGACGAGGATGCGCGGCCGACCTGCCTCCACCCCGTCGACGACGATCCGCGCGGCCCGCTCCGGCGGCATCCTCAGCAGCTTCTCGGTGTAGGCCCGGTGGCGGGCCTCGTCGGCCGCGGTGACCTCCTGGCCCTGGGCCTTCGCGTGCTCGAACGCGGCGGTGGCGATGTTGGTCCGCACCCCGCCGGGGTGGACCACGCTGACCTGCACCGGGTGCCCGGCGGCCAGCAGCTCCGCGCGCAGGCTCTCGGTGAAGCCGCGGACGCCGAACTTGCTGGTGCAGTAGGCCGTCATGCGGCCCTGGCCCATGATCCCGTTGAGGCTGGAGACGTTGACGACGTGCCCGTCGCCGGAGGCGATCAGGTGCGGCAGGAACGCCTTGGTGCCGTGGAGCACGCCGAACAGGTTGATCGACAGGACCCGGTCGTAGTCCGCCCAGCTGCTGTCGAGCACGGTGCTGGCGCCGGCGACCCCGGCGTTGTTGTAGACCTGGTGGACGACGCCGAAGTGCTCCGCCACCGCGCTCGCGTACGCCTCGACGGCCGCACGGTCGCTGACGTCGAGCCGGGCGGTGTGCGCTTGCGCGCCCAGCGCCCCGGCGCGGTCGGCGGTCTCGCCCAGGCCCAGCTCGTCGACGTCGGACAGCGCCAGCCGGGCGCCACGCCTCGCCAGCTCGAGGGCCAGCTGCCGGCCGATGCCGGAGCCGGCGCCGGTGACGACGGCGACCTTGCCGCGCACGCTGCTCATCGGGTTCCTCCTGCGGTGGTCTGGACGAGGTCGGTGGTGAGCGCGACGAGCCGGTCGACGACGCCGGGAGCGAGGTGGTGACAGCAGCGGCGTCCCGTCGTCCGGCCCGTCGATGCGGTAGCAGATCCGCGGGCCGGCCGGGAGGTCGACGAAGCGGTCGGTGTCCGCCGCCGTGGCCGTCACGCGCCCAGCGCCACGCGGTCGGCCGCGCGGAACAGCTGCAGCTCGGGGTCGGTGACGCTGTCGGCGCGCAGCAGCTTGACGTCGGTGGAGTAGCTCATCGAGGTCAGCCACGGCATCCGGTCGCCCTGGCGGGGGAGCTGGTCGACGGCGCGCTGGATGTAGCCCGCGGCGAAGT
Organism: Geodermatophilus obscurus; assembly: GCF_900143215.1. Taxonomy (GTDB): domain Bacteria; phylum Actinomycetota; class Actinomycetes; order Mycobacteriales; family Geodermatophilaceae; genus Geodermatophilus; species Geodermatophilus obscurus_A. The sequence goes on from NZ_FRDM01000002.1 coordinate 179,673, forward strand.
CGAGGAAGGGCCGGGTCGGCATGTCCGGGTCGCTGGGCTCGGCCCGGGCGACGTCCTGGCCGGAAGCGTCCATGTGCGCCAGCAGCCGGCAGAAGTGCTCGCAGAGCAGGCCGATCTTCAGCGTCCAGGACGAGTTCGTGTAGCCGATGGCCAGCACGAAGTTGGGGACGCCGGACAGCATCATCCCCTTGTAGGTCACCGTGTCGGGCAGGTGCACCGGCTCGCCGTCGACGGTCAGCTGCATGCCGCCGATCGCCTGCACGTTGAGCCCGGTGGCGGTGACGATGACGTCGGCCTGCAGCTCGCGGCCGGACGCCAGCCGCACCCCGTCCTCGGTGAAGGTCTCGATCCGGTCGGTGACGACGTCGGCCGTCCCGTTCCGGATGGCGCGGAACAGGTCACCGTCGGGGACGGCGCACAGCCGCTGGGCCCACGGGTCGTACGGGGGGTTGAAGTGCTCGTCGACCGGATAGCCCGCGGGCAGTTGCTTGGTGTTGACCCAGCGGATCAGCTTCCGGGCCGCCTTCGGGTACCTCTGGCAGAACTTCCAGATGCCGATGCCGCGGGCGATGTTCTTGCGCCGCGTCAGCGCGAACGCGCGCTCGTCGCCGAGCAGCGCGCGCAGCCGGTCGGCGAGGGCGTCGTTGCGCGGCACGGGCATCACGTAGGACGGCGTGCGCTGCAGCATCGTCACGTGCCCGGCGGTTCCGGCCATCGCCGGCACCAGGGTGACCGCGGTGGCGCCGCTGCCGATCACCAGCACCCGCTTGCCGGTGTAGTCGAGGTCCTCGGGCCAGGCCTGCGGGTGCACGATCGGGCCGCGGAAGCGCTCCCGGCCGGCGAAGACCGGCGTGAAGCCCTCGTCGTAGCGGTAGTAGCCGCCGGCGCAGAACAGCCAGCCGGCGCTCAGCTGCAGCCGCTCGCCGGTGTCGGTGCGCTCGACGTCGACGGTCCAGCGGGCGTCGGCGGTCGACCACGAGGCCGCCAGCACCCGGTGGGAGTACCGGATGGAGGCGTCCAGGCCGTTCTCGGTGATCGTCTCGCGCAGGTAGGCGAGGATCCGCGGTGCGTCGGCGATCGACTGCTCGTCCCGCCAGGGCTTGAACTCGTAGCCGAACGTGTGCAGGTCGGAGTCCGACCGGATGCCGGGGTAGCGGAACAGGTCCCAGGTGCCGCCGGAGGCCTCACGGGCCTCGAGGATCGCGAAGCTCTTCGCCGGCAGCTCCGTCTTCAGGTACCGCCCGGCCCCGATGCCGGAGATCCCGGCCCCGACGACGAGGACGTCGAGGTGCTCGGCCGGCGACTGCGGAGTGGTCACCCCTCCGACTCTCCGTGGTCCCCGGCGCTTCGCGCCACCGCACGGTGCACCACGATGCTCGCCAGGTGGTGCAGAGTGCTGCGGAACTGCGGTGGCCGGACGTCTCCCCGCGCGTGCGGGAGCTGTTCCGGCGCGGCGCGGAGGTGGCGCTCGACCCGGAGGACGAGTGGGCCGCCGTCACCCTGCTGCTGGAGGGCGCTCCCATCAGCCCGGCCCGCGCCGAGGCACAGCTCGGCTACGGTCTCGCCGGCCCGCACACCGCCGTGGTCGTGGAGAGCGGGTCGGGGACGGCCTCCGAGCAGCTGGAGGCCGCCGCGGAGGCCGTCGTCCGGGCGAGCGGTGCCGCGCACCGCCTGACCGTCGTCGCCGGCGCCGCCGCGCTGTGGGTCTGGCTGCCGGTGGCGACCGCGCCGAACGCGGGCCGGCTGGCCGGCGAGCTGGCCGCGCACCCCGACGTCCGGGTGGCGTCGGCCGCCCCGGCCGGGACGTCGACGGCTGCCGCCGCAGCCACCTCGACGCCGCCACCACCCAGCGGATGGTCGCCCGGCTGGAAGAGGACCCCACCGCCCCCCGCCACGCGCCCGCCGCGAGCGTGCGGGCGGTGGGGGCAGCGGGGTCCTCTGACTAGCCCAGCGAGGCGGTCAGGGTGATCGCGTCCGCCGTGACGGTGGTGCACTCGAGGGTCAGCGGGCCGGCCGAGACGCTCTCCCCCGAACTGCAGGACACCTCGCGGTCGCCCACCCGGACGGTCGCCCGGCCGTCCTGGACGGTGCCCAGCGAGACCTGCGTCCCGAGGACGTCCGCCTGCGCGCCGTCGCCGGTGAGGGTGAGCGAGCAGGAGGTGCCGGTGCAGTCCACGCCGGCGTCCGCGCCGGTGGGGTCGGAGGCGGCGGTGTCCTCCGGCGCGGTGGTGTCCGTCGTCCCGGTGTCCCCGGCGGGGGCCGACGTGTCCGTGGTGGCGGTCCCGGAGGTGGTGGTGTCCTCGCTGCAGGCCGCCAGCGGCACCAGCAGCAGGGCGCCGGCGAGCATCCCGGAGGCGAGCCGGCGGTGGTGGATCGTGCTCGTGTCCATGTCCCGACGGTAGGGAGTGCGGCCGTGACCTTCGCGGCGAACGGGAGTTCCGTCACACTCCCGTGACCCGCGGCGCCGCACCCGCGTCAGGAGCCCAGGACGACGCCGCTGCCGGAGACCCGGATCGACAGTCCGTCCGGCTGCACCGCGACGTCGACGTCCCCCTCCTCGAACAGCAGGGGGTCCAGGGGTACCGGAAAGGTGAACCGCTGCCGGAGCAGCAGCTCCTCGAGCCCGTCGAGCGCGGGCGGAGCGTCCAGCTGCGTGGGCCGCACGAGCAGCGCGCCGGCCTCCGGTGCGACCTCGGCGAGGGCGGAGACCTCCCGGACCCCACCGGAGGTGTCGACGGTCCCGGTGAGCCGCAGCTGCTCCTCGCCGGCCGGCTCGGCCTCCAGCCGGCGACTGGTGAAGCGCAGGTAGCGGTCCAGGTCGTCGTGGGTCAGCAGGGCCCGCTCGACGGACCGCCCGACGAACACCTCGTCGGTGTTGCCGTCGAGCAGGTCGTGGAAGGAGAGGTACACACCACTCAGCTCGGCCTCGACGGCCCGCAGCCGCACGGGACCGGCGGACACGGTGCCGCTGTCGACCTCGACGTCGTCGTAGCGACCGCGCAGGGCCTGGAGCAGGACCGGGCTGCCGTGCACCAGCACGGTGGGGCGTTCGAGGATGCCGGTCTGCTCCTGCACGGCGCGGGCCAGCACGGACTCCGCACCGGCGCGGGCCAGCCACTCGGCCGCCCACAGCAGCAGCGCGGTCCCCAGGACGACGGTCAGCGCGAGCGCGACGGTGGCGCGCCGGCCGTGGACCGGGGGCGCCGGGCCCGTGCTCACCTCGGCCCGCCGCCCACCGCCGCCTGCACCGCGCCCTCGCGCAACCGCTCGGCCTCCTGCTCGAGCAACCCGGACTGCTCCTCGGCGCCGGTGCGGGCGGCGGTGGTGCGGATCCGGCCGCCCGGCCAGCCCCCGGCGCGACCGAGGAGGGTCAGCGCGGCCGGGGTGAGCACCGGCCGGGTGAGGAAGGTGTCGATGAGCAGCCCGACCGCCATCGTGAACGCGATCTGGCGGAAGGTGGACAGCGGGATGATGGCGACCATGGCGAACGTGGCCGCCAGGATCAGGCCGGCGGCGCTGACCGCCCGCGCGGTGGCGGGCAGGGCGACGGCGATCGCCTGGGCGAGCGGGCGCCGGGCGGCCTGCTCCCAGATCGCCCCGACGACGAACACGAGGTAGTCCGAGCCGAGCGCGAGCAGCAGCACGGCGGTGGCGAAGGGGACGTAGAAGGTGAGGCCCGGCTCCCCGAGCAGGACCTGGAACACCAGGACGGTCAGGCCGAGGGCGGTGGCCACGCCGAGGGCGCTCAGCAGGAGCAGCACCAGCGGCGCCAGGATCGCGCGCAGGAACAGCGCGAGGATGACCAGCTCGACCAGGAGCACGGCGATCACCACGCGCCCGAGCTCGGCGCGGGTGATGGCGGCCAGCTCGGCGGCGACGGCGGTCTGGCCGGTCACCCCCACGGTGACGTCCTCGACGCCGGCCTCGGCGACCAGCGTGTCGACGCGGTCCTGCAGCTGCCGCAGGTCGGCGATCGCCGGAGCCGCCAGCGGGTCGCTGTCGAACACCACGATGAACCGCGCGGCGTCCCCGTCCGTCGAGAAGACGATGCCGTACTCCTCGGGCAGCGGGTTCTGCGCCGGCCCCAGCACCTCGGCGACCCCGGGCAGGGCGGCGAGCTCCTCCTGGAAGCGGGTGAGGGCCTCCCGCTGCGCGGAGACCCCCTCGCCCTCCAGGATCACCTCGGTCGGTGCGGTCACCCCGCGCACGCCGGTGTCCTCGAGCACCTGGGCGCCGACCCGCACGGGGTCGTCGTCGGGCAGGGCGGTGGTGAACGACACGCCCAGCTGCATGTCCGACAGCGGCAGCGCGCCCGGGACGAGCACGCCGACGCCCAGGAGCAGCCCGGCCAGCGCCCCCCGCCGGCCGGAGAGAGCCCGGGCGAGCCACCGCGTGGCCGGCCCGGCGCTGCGGTCCAGCGTCCGGCCGCCGGCCCGGGACGGGGCGAACAGCCGGGCGCCCAGGACCGCCAGCACGGCCGGGACCAGGGTGAGCGACACGACCAGGCCCACCACCACGGTGAGGGCCAGTGCCGGCCCGAACGCGCGGAACAGGGCGAAGTCGGCGACCAGCAGCGCCGCCGTCCCGGCCGCGACGGTCACCCCGGCGACCGCCACGATCGGGCCCTCGGTGAGGACGACGCGGCGGGCCGCCTCGTGCCGGTCCACCCCGCGGTCCAGCTGCCGGCGGAAGCCCGAGCAGAACAGCACGCAGTAGTCGGTGACGACCCCGATGAGCAGGGCCGCCGTCAGCGGCCGGAGCTCGTCGGGGAGGGCGAAACCCAGCGCGGAGGCGGCGGCGCCCAACACGCGCACCGCGACCACGTAACCCAGCCCCGCCACGAACAGCACGACGACGGGCGCCACGAGGGAGCGGAAGGTGAGCGCCACGACGATGGCGATCAGCACCAGCGTCGCCAGCTCGAACACGAGCAGCCGGGACGAGAGGTACTCGGCCTGGGCGACCCGGGCCGGGGTGAACCCGGTGACGTAGGTCCGCACCGAGGGGTCGATGTCGAAGTGGTTGGCGTACTGGCGGGCCAGCGCCGTCGCCTCGGCCAGCGAGGTCCCGCCGGACACGTACAGGTAGGTCACGGCGGTCTCGGGGTCGGAGGTGGGGATCGGCACCGCCGCGACGACCTGCTCGCCACTGGGCGGCGCGGTGCCCTCGAGCTGGGCTTGCACGTGGGCCAGTGCCCAGAGGGCGACGTCGGCGCGGGTGAGGGGGTCCAGGCCCGCGGGGTCGTGCACGACGACGGAGGTCTCGGAGAGGACCGGCACCCGGAACAGCTCCAGGCTGCGCTCCTGCACGGCCACCGCCTCGCTGCCCGGGGGCAGCAGGCCGCCGACGTCGGCGGTGCTGCCGCCACCGCCTCCGGGGGAGGGCACGACGACCGCAGCCACGGCGAGGGCGATCCACCCGGCGAGGACGAACCACCGCCCGGTCACCACGAGGGTCCGGATCGCGCGACCCACCGCGCGGAGCACGGCCGCGGGGACGGCGACCAGCGACCTCACCCAGTGCCGTGAGGACAAGGCGGCCTCCCGCCGGGCCCGTTCTCGTGCGTACCGCTGTCTGCGGAGGGTACGTCCGAGCCCGCCTGACCGCCGGGTGAGAGGACGACCGATGGCGCAGCCCGCCCCACCCGGCCAGGAGGAGCGGTCGGACGGCCCGCAGGACCGTGGCTGGACCCGCTGGCTGGCCGCGGGGACATTCGTCCTCGGCCTGGTCGCCGGGGCGTTGCTCGTCGGGCTGCTCGGTCAGGCCCCGCCCGTGCCGAGGTCCGCGCAGGAGGCGGCGTCCGCGCCGGCTGCCGGGCCGACGGGCACGGCCGGGCCGGGTGACCCGGTCGGGATCGACCCGGCCTGCCTGCGGGCGCTCAACGCCGCGCAGGACATCGCGGCGACCGCCGACGACCTGGGGGCCGCTGCGGCGGCCCTGGACGCGGCTCAGCTCGACGAGGTGGTCCGCCGGCTCCAGCCGCTGCAGGCGCGGCTCGGCGCGAGCCGCGCCGCCTGCGAGGCGTCCGGGTCGCTGTCCACCGAGGGGGCAGAGCCGACCGAGGGGGCAGAGCCGACCGAGGGGGCCGAGCCGACCGAGGGGGCCGAGCCGACCGAGGGGGCCGAGCCGACCGAGGGGGCCGAGCCGCCCCCTCCGGCGTCACCGACGGGCTGAGGACCTCCGGGCCGGGGAACCGGCCCCGCTGCCGAGCCTGCGAGCCGTGGGGGAGCGCGGGCCTTCGTCAGCGGACCCGGAGCAGCACCTTGCCGGTGGCGCGGCGCTCGTCGAGCTCGGTGACCGCCGCCGCGGCGTCGGCCAGGTCGTGCACGGTGCCGAGGACCGGGTCGAGGGCGCCGCGCTCGAGCAGCGGCTGCAGGTCGCGCCACTGCTCCTGCACGTAGCCGGGCTCGCCCGTCCAGAACGCGCCCCACCCGACCCCGACGACCGACACGTTGTTCAGCAGCAGCCGGTTGACCTTCACCGTGGGGATCTCCCCGCCGGTGAAGCCCAGCACCAGCAGCCGGCCCTCCCGCGCCAGGCTGCGCAGCGAGTCGGTGAACCGGTCGCCGCCCACCGGGTCGGCGACGACGTCGACGCCGCGGCCGCCGGTGAGCTCCTTGACCCGGTCGCGGAAGCCGTCGGCGAGCACGACCTCGTCGGCGCCGGCGGCCCGCGCGGCCCCGCCCTTGGCCTCGCTGGACACCACCGCGAGCACGCGCGCGCCGTACGCCTTGGCCAGCTGGATGCCCGCCGTCCCCAGGCCGCCGGCGGCGCCGTGCACCAGCACCGTCTCGCCCTCGCGCAGCCGACCGCGGCGGCGGAGCGCGAAGTGCATGGTCAGGTAGTTCATCGGCAGCGCCGCGCCCTGCTCGAAGGTCACGCCGTCGGGCAGCGGGAAGACGAAGCCCGGGTCGGCCGCGGCCACCTCGGCGAAGCCGCCGAAGCCGGGGAAGGCCGCCACCCGCTGGCCGGGCTGCAGGCCGCTGCCCGCGGGGGCGCTGCGCACCGTCCCGGCCACCTCGCTGCCGGGCACGAACGGCAGCGGCGGCTTGATCTGGTACTCCCCGCGGCTGAGCAGCACCTCGGGGAACGTCACGCCCGCGACGTGCACGTCGATCAGCACCCGGCCGTCCGAGTCGGGCTCGGGGACGTCGACGACCGCGATGGCCGAGGGGCCGCCGAGGGTGACGATCTGGGCTGCGCGCACGGGTCCTCCTGCACGGTGGGCTACGGGACCGCGAGCTTGTCAGAGCGGGGGACCGGCGTCGCAGCGAGGGCGGGGGAGCGGGTGACCGAACCGCGGCTCCACGGGGCGTGACGCCGCCCTCGGCGGAGGTGCGGGCTACCCGCCGACCAGCCGCCGCAGCCGGCGGGCCGGCGCCTGGACGGCCCGCAGGGCCAGTCGCACCGGCAGGGTCGCGAGGGTGGAGCCCACCCGCACGCCCAGGCGCCACAGGTCGGCGTAGTCCGGCGGCCGGGGCGCGGTCGGCATGGGATCGGCCGGGGGTGGTGTGGCGGGCACGATCAGGTCGACCGTCGTCCGGCGGCGGGTGCTGCGCAGCGACTCGAACGACGGGATGCGAGGCGCATCGGGCGACTCCTCCTCGTCCGCTCCGGGCTCCGCCAGGGAGGACTGCGCGCGGTCGGGGCGCGGCTGGGCCGCTCTCATGCGGCCGGGCGGCTCCGGGACGACGCGGCGGATGGCGGCGATGCTGCCCGGGCCCAGCCCGTTGACCGCGATGAGCTCCGCCCGGGTGAGGGTGGCGAGCTGCGCGGTCGTGGTGATCCCGGCCCGGGCCAGCGCGGTCACCGCTCGCGTGGGCAGGCCCAGGTCGCTGACGGTCTCCCCGGGCGTGCTCCCCGGTGACGTGGTCGGCATGGGGTCCAACCTAGGGCCGACCGCTGCGCGGCACCGGGCCAGGTCTCCTGCAGGATGCGCAGGCAGTCCGCACCCCTGGAGGCTCTCCGATGACCGCTGCCCGTCCCGGCGGGACCCCCCGTCCCACGCACAGCGAGGGCTCGTTGCCCTCCGGGCAGTACCGGCAGGCCTGGACCGTCGAGGACCCGGTCGGCGCGGTCGTCCTGGTGCACGGGGCCCACGAGCACGGCGGTCGGTACCGGCACGTGGCCGAGCGGCTGGCCGCCGCGGGGTACGCCTGCCACGCCGTCGACCACCCCGGTCATGGCCGCTCCCCGGGCCGGCGCGGCAACATCGGCAGCATGACCGCTGCCGTCGACGGCGTCGCCGAGCTCGTGCGGTTCGCCGGCGAGCGGCACCCCGGCGTCCCGCTGTTCGTCTACGGGCACAGCCTGGGCGGGCTGATCGCCCTGCAGTACCTCACCGGGACGCCGGACACCCGGGTCACCGGTGCGGTCCTCTCGGCGGCAGCGCTGGACACCAGTGCCGCCAACGCCGTCCAGAAGGTCGTGGCGCCGCTGCTGTCCCGGGTCCTGCCCGACCTCGGCGTCCTCCAGCTCGAGGCGGAGGCGGTCAGCCGGGATCCCGAGGTGGTCCGCGACTACCGCACCGACCCGCTGAACCACACCGGGAGGATGGTCGCCCGGACCGGCGCCGAGCTGATGAGCACCGCGCTGGCCATGCCACGGCGGCTGCCCTCGCTCACCCTGCCGCTGCTGGTGCTGCACGGCACCGCCGACCGGCTCGTCCCGCCGGCCGCGAGCGAGGTCGTGCGCGCGCACGCCGGCTCTCCCGACCTGACGCTCAGGGTCTACGACGGGCTCTTCCACGAGCCGCACAACGAGCCGGAGAAGGACGACGTCCTGGCCGACGTCGTCACCTGGCTGGACGCCCACCGCACGGCGTCCTGACGCGTTCCGCCGCCCGGGACGGCACGACCGGTACAGCTCCGCGACACGCCGCGCTGACCTGCGACCCGCCGTTCCCGGGCGCTGATGTGATCGGCGTCACGGCGACAATGCACATGACTGGACGTAGCGTTTCGTGTGCGCTCAGCAAACAAGAGAGCGCGGCGCCGGACCGCCAAACCCTGCCCACCGGTCGCCATCCGGATCCCAGGGCAGGGGTGGGGGACCCACGACCACGGCGTGCCACGGCTCGGATGCACGACTCGAGCGCCGGCCGCCTCGGGGTGAAGCCGCGGACCGCGGCCGGGCACCGATCGCCCGAACCCGACAGCTGACCTCGCCGGCGGTGATCGGAGATCACCATGGCCAAGCACCGCGCACCCCGCTATGTCCGCACCAAGAAGGTCCTCGCCAAGGCCCCGGTCGCAGCCGGCGCCACGGTCGTCGGCTTCGGCGTCCTGAGCTCCCCGGCCCAGGCCTTCGCCGGGACGACCGTCCTCACCCACGCCGTCGAGATCCCCGCCGCGACACCGGGCGCGGATGCCGGCCGCACCGCGCCGGAGGCCGACCACACCGTCGAGCGCGGTGACACGATCGCGAGGATCGCCGCCGCCCACGGCCAGTCGTGGCGGGAGCTGTACCAGCGCAACGCCGACGTCATCGGCGCCGACCCGAACCGGATCTTCCCGGGGCAGGTCCTGCACACCGCCGGCTCGGCCGGGAACGCGGCCCCGGCCGCCTGGGCTCCCGTCGCCGGCTCGGCCGGGAACGCGGCTCCCGCGGCGGCGGTCGCCCCGCTCGCCGCGGTGGCTCCGACGCCCGCGGCCGCTCCGGCCCCCGTGGCCGCCACAGCCCCGGCTGCCACCGCGAGCATCACCAACAGCGCCGGCAACGTGGCCCCGCAGGCGCAGGCCGCGGCCAACCGGGTGGTCAGCGAGGTGCCCGGCGCCGACGCGATCACGATCGGCGGCACCCGGGCCAGCGCGACCGATCCGAACGGTCACCCGTCCGGCCTGGCGCTGGACTACATGGTCGGCTCCGACGCCGCCCTCGGGGACGCCATCGTCGCCTTCCACGTCGCCCACTGGGACGAGCTGGGCGTCGAGTACGTGATCTGGCAGCAGCGGATCCTCACCTCGCCGACCGGCGCCTGGAAGGCCATGGCCGACCGCGGCAGCGCCACGGCGAACCACATGGACCACCCGCACGTGAACTACGTCGGCTGAGTCCGGGCCCGGCCGCCGGCGGCCCCCACCGACTGCGGGCGGGGCCGCCGGCGTCTCGGCGATCAGAGGAGCTGGTCGAGGTCGTCGGGCCCCGGCCCGGTGCCGCCGGAGTCGCGCAGGGGAGAGGTCTCGGGCACGTCGTCCTCGGGCGGCTCGGGTGCGACCGGTCCCTCCGAGTACAGGGTGCTCGGGTCCCGCGGGTCCATCTCGCTCATGGGGACAGGGTGCCCCGCCGGGCCACGGGGAACCGCGTGCCGACGGCCGGGTACCGCTCGGCGACCAGGAGGTCGTCAGCGCACCCGCGCCGCCTCGCTCAGCGGGCCGGGACCCCGGCCGCCCGGGCACCCGGCCCGCCCGGCACCGGCCGGGCGGGCCGCTGACGGCCGGTCACAGCGGCGACCACGGCGGTCGCCGCGCAGACGGCGGCGCCGGTCACCGCGACGGTGGTGTAGCCGCTGCCGGACGGCGCCGCGCCCGGGCCCGCCGTGGCGCCCGCGAGCACGGTCGCGGTCAGCGCGCTCCCCACGGCGAACCCCACGTACCGCAGCACCTGGTTGAGGCTCATCGCGCTGCCCGTCTCCGACGGCGGGACGGCGGCGACCACCAGCGCCGGGAACGCCGCGAACGCGGCACCGACACCGAGCCCGGCCACCGCCATGACCAGGAAGAGCTGCCAGAGCTCGGTGCGCAGGACCGCGAACAGCACGAACGCGCACCCCAGCACCAGCGCGGCTCCCGGGAGGACCAGCTGCGGGCGGATGCGGGCGGTCAGCCGGCCGGCGACCACGCTCGCCGCCGAGAACGGCAGCAGCACCAGCCCGGCGACCACGATCGAGGCGCCGAGGCCCGCGCCGGGCGATGCCGGGGCCTGTGCCAGGACGGGCACCGCGGTGAGCAGGAGGTAGTTGGACAACCCCACCAGCAGTGCCGCCGAGTGCGCGGAGAACGCCACCCGTCCGCGGGCGAGCCGCACGTCGACCAGCGGGTGCGGCGTCCGGACCTCCCAGAGCACCCAGACGCCCAGTGCCACGACGGCGCCGCCGGCCGTCGCCAGCAGCAGCGGCGACGTCCAGCCCCACGTCCCGGCCCGGCCCAGCGCGACCAGCAGCCCCGTCACCCCGGCGCCGAGGAGCAGGGCCCCGACGACGTCCAGGGGTCGCCGCGGAGCGGCGGCCGAGGGCGGCAGGACCGCGGCCGAGGCGGCGAGGGCGGCCGCGCTCACGGCGGCGCCGGCCCAGAAGGCCGCGTGCACCCCGCCCAGCTCGGCCACGAGGCCGGCGAGCGGGTAGCCGAGCCCGACGCCGGCGACCACGGTGATGGACAGCGCGGCGATGGTGGAGCGCGACCGCTGCCCGGTCAGCGCCTCGCGTGCGGTGGCGATGGCCAGCGGGGTGAGCCCGAGCCCCACGCCCTGCAGCGCGCGGCCGGCGACCAGCCAGCCCAGGCCCAGGGGGAGCGCGGCGAGCACGCCGCCGGCGGTGACCACGGCCAGGACGACGAGGACGACCGTCCGCCGGTGCGGACCGTCGCCGAGCCGGCCCACCACCGGGGTCGCCACCGCGCCCACCAGCAGCGTGACGGTCAGCGACCACTGGGCGCTGGGCAGCGACGCCCCCATGGTCTCGGCGATCGCCGGGATCAGCGGTGCGCCGAGGCTGCTGATGACGGCGACGACCGTCCCGACGAAGAGCAGCACCGGAACGAGGGTGCGAGGGGACCGGGCGACCGCCATGACCTCCAGGGTCCCAGCTCGTTGCGCTCCCCAACGAGGGCGGAACCGAGGTCGCCAGACGTCCTGGACATCTGTTGCGATGTCGTTCCGTTGACCGCATGCTCCCCGTGGGCGGAGCCCTGGGGGCCTCCCGGGTGCGCTCCGCCCGCCAGCTGCTGCAGGTCCGCACCGGTCGTCCCGCACGGGACGACCGGTGCGACGCGGCTCAGGCGGGACGGTCGAGCAGTTCTGCGAGCGTCCGGTCGACGAAGGCGTTGTCGACGGGGTTCATGCCGAGCCCGCCGAAGTGGCCCCAGATCGTGTCGATGGCCCGGACCTCACCCCGCTCGATGAACTGCGCGGCCCACTGCTCGTCCTCGGGCGGGAAGTAGAGGTCGGTCCGGGCGGGCATGGCCACGACGGGGCAGCGGATCGAGCGCAGCGCCGCCTCGGTGTCCCCGTCGAAGCCCGGCGTCCGGCCGACGTCCCCGTGCTCCCAGGTCCAGAGCATCGCCAGCAGGTTGTTCGGGTCCCGGTCCTCGTCGAGCCAGAACCCCTCCCAGAACCCGACCAGGAAGTCCTCGAGCGAGGAGTGGCCCATGGTCCGGTACTCGCGTTCCCAGTAGAACGCCTGGGACAGGCCCCACCCGGCGTAGATCCGGGCGAAGGCCCGCATGCCGGCGGTGGGGCGCGCGTCGGGGGAGTACTCGCCGCCGCGGAAGGCCGGGTCGAGCGTCAGCGTGGCCCGCAGGCTCTTCAGGAAGACCTGGTTGTGCTCGCTCGTGCGGCTGGAGCCGACGATGGGCGCGGCCCGCCTGACCATCTCCGGGTGGCTGACCGCCCACTGGTAGGTCTGGCCGGCGCCCATGGAGGAGCCGAGCACCAGCTCGATCGACTCGATCCCCCACTGCTGCGTGAGCAGGCGGTGCTGCGCCTCGATCTGGTCGGCGAAGGTGACCCGGGGGAAGTGGGGCCCGTCGAAGGGGGGAGGGGTGGTGCTCGGCGAGGTCGACAGGCCGTTGTTGAGCTGGTTGGGGACGACGATGAAGTACCGCTCCGGATCACAGGCCAGGCCCGGGCCGATCGACCACTCGTTGGCGTCGTGCCACGCGCTGAACCAGGTGGGGTGCACGATGACGTTGGACCGGTCGGCGTCCAGGGTCCCGTACGTCTTGTAGGCCAGCTGCGCGCCCCGCAGCGTCGCCCCGCTCTGCAGGGGCAGGTCACCGAGGTCGAACAGCTGGTGGTCCGTGGGAGCGGGCACGGCGAGTTCCTTCCAGGTGAAAGTGTCTCGCCAGCCTGCTCGCCGCCGCAGTCGAGCGCAACCCGTCGCCCTGGTCAGGGTGCCGCCAGCCGCTCCAGCAGCCGGCGGAGGGTGCGCGTCTCCGCGGCGGACAGTGCGGCGAGCCCCTCGCGCTCGGCCCCGGCGATCCGCGGGGCCAGCGACCGGCACAACGCGCGGCCGCGTTCGGCGGCGTGGACGACGACACGGCGGCGGTCGGCCGGGTCGACGTTGCGGTAGAGGAGCGAGCGCTCCACCAGGCGGTCCACGATCCGGGTCGCGGTCGGCCCGGGGATCCGGGTGCGGCCGCCCAGGTCGGTCATCGACAGCGGGCCGACCTCGGTGAGGGTGTGCAGCACCCGCCACTGGTCGAGGGTGAGGTCACTCCCGACGAGGATCTCCTCGACGCGGGAGGTCAGGCCGGAGGCCACCTGGCGGAGCAGGTCGACGTGGGGCAGCGATCCCCCCGACGTCTCCTGCCGCATGCTCGCTCCCCCGACCGGGACCCTTCCCATCGCTGGGGCGGGTCAGCATAGTGATCCCCGGTTCGGGCCGATTCTCGCAGAGAGGCCCGTGGGGTTCCGCTCCGACGCCCACGCAGTCCACGCCTGGGGGGATCGATGGGTCGGTCCGCAGAGGTCGCGCGGGTCGGGCTGGTCGTCCCCCTGCAGGGGCCCGCAGGCCTGTTCGGCCCGTCCTGCGAGGCGGTGGCGGCGACGGCGGTGCGGGCCATCAACGACGCCGGGGTCCTCGGCCGGGAGCTGACCGTCGAGATCATCGACGGCGGCGCGCGGCCGGAGCAGGTGGGAGCCGCCGTGGGCCGGCTGATCGACGCCGGGCGCATCGACGCGGTGACCGGCTGGCACATCTCGGCGGTCCGGCACGCCGTGGCGCCCGTGACCTCGGGGCGGGTCCCCTACGTCTACACCTCCCTGTACGAGGGCGGCGAGACCCGGCCGGGCGTCTTCTGCTCGGGCGAGACGCCCGCGCGGCAGATCGCCCCCGCTCTGCGGTGGCTGCGCGACGTCTGCGGGGTGCGGCGGTGGTTCGTGGTGGGCGACGACTACATCTGGCCCCGCGCCTCGGTGGAGGTCACCCGCGAGTTCGCCCGGCGGCTGGACCTCCGACTCGTCGGGACGGACTACGTGCCGCTGGGCACCGACGACTTCCGGGGCGTCGTCGAGCGCATCCGCGCGAGTGACGCCCAGGGGGTGCTGCTGTACCTGGTCGGCCAGGACGCGGTCCAGTTCAACCGCCTCTTCGCCGAGCACGGTCTGCACGAGCGACTGATCCGCTTCAGCCCGCTCATGGAGGAGAACATGCTCCTGGCCAGCGGCGTGGAGGCGACGCAGGATCTCTTCGTCTGTGCTTCCTACTTCCGGTCGCTGGCCACGACGTCGGCGCTGGAGTTCTGCGGTGACTACGTCGCCCAGCACGGCCCCGACGCGCCACCGCTCAACAACGCCGCGGAGTCCTGCTGCGAGGGGCTGATGGCCCTGGCGGCCCTCGCCCAGCGGGCCGGGAGCCTCGAGGTCTCCCGGATGGCCGCCGTCGCCGACGGGCTCGGGTACGACGGCCCGCGCGGCCCGGTCTCCTTCTCCGGCAACCACCTCCAGCAGCGGGTCCACCTGGCCGTGGCCGACGGCTACGACTTCGAGGTCCTCGCCGCGCTCTGACCCGGGTCCGCGCCCCGGCCCTCTTGACAGGTCCTTTCACCTGAATAAGTTGCAGCTGAATGGAACGGAGGAGCCATGGCCACGTACGTGTTCCGGTGCCCCGACTGCTCGGTGTTCGAGGTGGTGGTCCCGATGTCCTCGGTGCGCCCCACGCATCCCTGCCCGACGTGCGCGGGGGAGTCCAGCCGGGTGTGGACCGCACCCGCCCTGGCGACGACGCCCGCCGCACTGCACCGCGCCGTGTCGACCGCCGACGCGAGCGCGGAGGCGCCGCAGGTGGTCCGGTCGATCCCCGCCGGCCGGCCCCGGCCGCGGAGCCGCCGGTGGAGTCCTGCCGCCGGTGCCGCCCCCGTCAACGCGGCGCACCGCCCCGCGGGCCCGCACCCCTCGCTGCCGCGCTGGTGACCCGTGGGCGCCGTCGGCCTGCTCTACGTCGGTGCCGTGCTGGTGGTCAACGGCTTCATGCTGCTGGGGCACGTGAGCCCGGCCAGTGCCGCACCGCTGAACCTCTTCGTCGGCGCGCTCCAGGTGGTCACGCCGACCTACCTCATCATCGCCGCGAACGGCGACACGGCGCAGATCGCGCTCGCCGCCGGGCTCTACTACTTCGGCTTCACCTACCTGTGGGTGGGGATCAACGGCATCACCGGCTGGCCGGGCGAGGGGCTCGGCTGGTTCTCCCTGGTCGTGGCCGCCGCCGCCGTGGGTTTCGCCGTCCACTCCTGGTTGGCGGTCGGTGACCGGACCTTCGCCGTCATCTGGCTGCTGTGGGCGGTCCTGTGGTTCGGCTTCTTCCTGCTGCTGGCCCGGCACAAGGACCACCTCACCGGCGCGGTCGGCGTCCTGGCGCTGGGCGAGGGGCTGCTCACCGCCGCCGTCCCGGCCTTCCTGATCATCACCGGCTGGTGGAGCGAGTCGCTCACCACGGCCCTCGTCGTCGCCGCCCTCGGGGTGCTGCTGCTCGCCGCCAGCGCTCCACTCGGCCGGACCCTGTCCGCCCCCGCCTCCCCGGCCCCCACCCAGCCCGGTGCCGCACCGGGCGCCCAGTGAGAGGAAACCGCCATGCCCGAGGTCGTGTTCAGCGTCGACCAGAGCAGGTCCATGCGGGACCAGGCCGTCCCCGGTCACAACCGCTGGCACCCGGACATCCCGCCGGCGGTCACCGTCCGGCCGGGCCAGGACATCCGGGTGGAGTGCAAGGAGTGGACCGACGGCCAGATCGGCAACAACGACTCGTCCAACGACGTCCGGGACGTCGACCTCTCCCACGCCCACATGCTCTCCGGGCCGATCGCGGTGGAGGGGGCCGAGCCGGGTGACCTGCTGGTCGTCGACATCCTCGACCTCGGCCCGGTGCCCCAGGCGCAAGGCCCCAACTGCGGGGAGGGGTGGGGGTACTCGGGCATCTTCGCCAAGGTCAACGGCGGCGGCTTCCTCACCGACTACTACCCGGACGCCTACAAGGCCATCTGGGACTTCCGCGGCCAGAAGTGCACGTCCCGCCACGTCCCGGGGGTCGAGTACACGGGCATCACCCACCCCGGGCTGTTCGGGACGGCGCCGTCGGCGGACCTGCTGGCCCGCTGGAACGCCCGGGAACGCGCCCTGATCGCCACCGACCCCGACCGGGTGCCGCCCCTCGGGCTGCCGCCGCTGCCCGACAACGTGCTGGGCGGCACGGCCACCGGTGACCTGCTCGAGGCGATCGGGCGGGACGGCGCCCGGACCGTGCCGGCGCGGGAGAACGGCGGCAACCACGACATCAAGAACTTCACCCGCGGCAGCCGGGTCTTCTACCCGGTGTACGTCGACGGCGCGCTGCTCTCCGGAGGGGACCTGCACTTCAGCCAGGGCGACGGCGAGATCAACTTCTGCGGCGCCATCGAGATGGGCGGCTTCATCGACTTCCACGTCGACCTCATCAAGGGCGGCATGGAGACCTACGGCGTCACCACCAACCCGATCTTCATGCCGGGCCGGGTGGAGCCGCGGTACTCCGAGTTCCTCACGTTCATCGGCGTCTCGGTCGACCACCGCGACGACACGAACGTGTACATGGACGCGACGCTGGCCTACCGCAACGCCTGCCTCAACGCCATCCGCTACCTGGAGAAGTGGGGCTACACCGGCGAGCAGGCCTATCTGATCCTGGGCACCTCGCCGATCGAGGGCCGCATCGGCGGTGTGGTCGACATCCCCAACGCCTGCTGCTCGGTCTTCCTGCCGACGGAGATCTTCGACGAGGACATCCGGCCCGGCGGCCAGGGCCCGCAGCGCAGGGACCGCGGGCAGGTCTGCGTCACGTCCTGACCGGCATCCCGGCCCGGCGCGGGCGGACGCCGGTCCGCCCGCGCCGCTGCGTGCCCCCCGGGCCCGGCCGGCCCGGCGGTGTCCCGCACTCGCCCTCGGGGTCTCCACCGCCTCCTGACCGCCGGTCCGGCCGCAGGGCCGCACCCGCCGTCGTCCCGACCGGCGTCCTCGTCGTCGGACCGGCCTGCGGCGCGGTGTCCGCGCTGGTGCCGGCTGCGCTGGCCGGCGGACCGGGTCGGGGCCGCGCCTTCCCGGCGGTCCGCCGCCGGGTGCCCACCGCGTGGGGGTGGCACCGCTCCGCGCCGGGAGGGCGACCGGCGCCGGCGGTGGGCAGCCCGGGCCGCTGCCGCTCGCCGTTCCGCCCCCCGCGCTGTCCGTCCTCCTCCGCCGGGGCCCCCTACACCCCCGGCCGACGATCCGGCGGGTGGGCGACGCGTGTCACCTCCCGAAAACGGGGCCGCTGATTGTCACAGCTCGATAACGCCGTTACGGTCGACGGGTCCGTTCGGTCGTTCCGCCTCCCATCGGGAGGCCCGAGCGGGCGCCGCCGAGTCGCCCTCCGGGGCGAGCCGGGGACCCACCGCAGAACTGGGGTGAATCCCGCTCCTGGACGCACGTCCAGGGGCAGGTAGGGCTGCTTCCCGCCCGAACCCGTCAGCTAACCCGGTAGGCGGCCGTCGGAAGAAACGGAGAGCCGCCGCATGGCGTGCCCCTGCCCTGCTGCACCACCCCGCCGGCTCCGGATCCCGGTGCGCCCGCGCACCTGACCGCACGCGGCCGTCCGCAGCGGACGCCGCCCGTGGGCCCACCGACCCGAGCACCCGCGCTCGACCGGCTTCCCGCCGCTTCCCCGGTGCGCCCGCCCGGCGCTCGTCGCACGGCCGCAGTCGCCGCCGCCCGCAGACCCCCGCAGACCCGCGCGCCCTCGGGGCGCCGCTGCGCCCACACCCCGGAGAACGCGAACCCATGGCCCGCCGCACCACCACCTCTGGCCGTCCCACCTCTGGCCGCCCCACCTCTGGCCACCCCACCTCTGGCCGCCTCACCTCTGGCCGCTCTGCCCGCGCGCGCCGCCGTCCCGCCCTGTACCTGGGCGCGGCCACCGCCGGCGCCGTCCTGGCCGGTGTCGTCGTCGGCACCGAGCCGGCCGCGCAGGCCGAGGCCGCGCCGTCGGAGACCGTCAGCGTCGCCCGGGAGCTCGGGCTGAGCGCCCGGTCCGGCCCGGTCGACGTCACCTCGGAGCTGCAGCCGCTGCAGGACCTCGCCGCCACCCGCAGCACCCGCGCGGCCGCCGAGACCGCGGCCCAGCAGGCCCAGGCCGCCGCCGACCAGGCGGTGCTCGACCGGCAGCAGGCCGAGGCCGAGGCGGCCGCCAAGGCGAAGGCCGAGGCCGAGGCCGCCGCGAAGGCGGCCGCCGAGGCCGCGGCTGCCTCCGCCGCCGCTGGCAGCCGGGCCACCCCGGCGCAGGCCGGTGCGGCCGCTCCCGCGGCCGCCGCGCCCCGGGCTGCCTCCGCTGCCGCGGCCGGCACGGTCGCCTCGATCAAGAACTCCGCGGGCTCCGTCGCCGGCGTGGTGCAGGCCGCCGCCAACGCCGTCGTCCGCAACGTGCCCGGCGCCGACTCGATCACCCTGGGCGGCACCCGCCCCAGCGCCGCCGACCCGGGCGGCCACCCCTCGGGCCTGGCGCTGGACTACATGGTCGGCTCCGACGCCGCCCTCGGGGACGCGATCGTCGAGTACCACATCGCCCACTGGGACGAGCTGGGCGTCGACTACATCATCTGGCAGCAGCGGATGCTGTCCTCGCCGAACGGCTCCTGGAAGGCGATGGCGGACCGCGGCGGCGCGACGGCCAACCACATGGACCACCCGCACGTGAACTACCGGGGCTGACCTGCGGTTGCCCGCCGCGCCGGCGGGGCAGGACGGCACGATGGGCACCAGCTCTTCCCGTCCCGTCCCGCCGACCCTCGTCGACGCCAACCGGCTGTGGGTCGACTCGCGCCTGCGCGCGCTGGTGCAGCGCCGCATCGAGGCACCCGCCCTGCTGCGGCTCGGCGGGCCGGTGCCCGGCGGCCGCGTCCTGGAGCTCGGCACCGGCCGCCGGGGCACCGGGCTGCGCCTGGCGCTGGAGCTGTTCGGTGCCGGGCACGCCGACGGCGTCGAGCGGTTCGACGACAGCGTCGCGGCGTGCCGGGAGGCGGTGCGCGACCTGACCGGGCGGGTCGACGTGCAGCGCGGCGAGGCGACGGCGCTGACCGCGCACGACGCGGCCTACGACGCGGTGTTCGGCTACCACGTCCTGCACCACGCCGACGCCTGGCGGGACGTCGTCCGGGAGGCGGCACGGGTGCTCCGCCCGGGCGGGCGCCTCTACTCCTGCGAGATGACGGCGCGCATCGTCGACAGCCGCCCGCTGCGGGCGGTGTCCCGCCACCCCGCCGACGGCGACCGCCCGACCCCGGACGGTCTGGCGGCCGCCTGCGTGGCCGCGGGGCTCACCGTGGCCGCCCAGGAGACCCGGCTCGCCGGCTGCTGGACGGCGCTCGTCGCCACCCGACCCTGAGGGCGCACCGCGCGGGCCACCCCGGTCACCCGGCCAGGTCCGCGTACGTCGTCCGGAGCTCGCGCTTGAGGATCTTGCCGCTGGCGTTCTTGGGCAGGCCGTCGGCGACGGCCACGTACCTCGGCGTCTTGTAGCCGGCCAGCCGCTCCCGGCAGAACCGGACCAGCTCCTCGGGGTCGACCGTCTGCCCCGCCCGCGGGACGACGACCGCGGCGACGGCCTCGATCCACCTCGGGTGCGGAATGCTGAAGACGGCGGTCTCCGCGACGGCGGGGTGCTGGTAGAGGACCTCCTCGACCTCGCGGCTGGCGACGTTCTCCCCGCCGGTCTTGATCACGTCCTTCTTGCGGTCGACGACGGTGATGTAGCCGTCCTCGTCCATCACGCCCAGGTCGCCGCTGTGGAACCAGCCGTTGCGGAACGCCTCCGCCGTCTTCTCCGGGTCGTTCCAGTAGCCGGCCGTGGCGTGCGGGCTGCGGTGCACGATCTCGCCCTCGACGCCGGGGCCCACCGGATCGTCGGCCTCGTCGACGATCCGGGTCTCGCTGTTGATCACCGCCGTGCCGGCCGACCCGGGCTTGCGCAGCTGGTCCTCGGGGGAGAGCACGAGGGCGAGCGCGGACATCTCGGTCTGGCCGTAGAAGTTGAACAGCGCCATGTCGGGCAGCCGGCGGCGGAGCTCCTCGACGACGGCCACCGGCATGATCGACGCGCCGTAGTAGCCGGTGGCCAGCGACGACAGGTCGCGGCGGTCGAAATCGGTGGAGCGCAGCAGCCCGATCCACACCGTCGGCGGGCAGAACAGGCTGGTCACCCGCTCCCGCTCCACCGTCTCCAGCACGGTGGCCGGGTCCGGCCCGTCCAGGACGACGTTCGTCCCGCCCAGGTACAGGTTGGGCATCAGGAAGCAGTGCTGGGCGGCGACGTGGAACAGCGGCAGCGCGTGCAGGGCGACGTCCCCGGCGGTGTAGCGGCCGTCGACGATGCAGCTGACGTACTGGCCGATCAGGCTGCGGCTGGTCATCATGACGCCCTTGGGCCGCGACTCGGTACCGCTGGTGTACATCAGCTGCAGCACGTCGTCGTCGGCGACCGGGACCTGCGGCGCGGTCGCGTCGTCGTGCGCGGCCCAGACCTCGAACGCCTCCCAGCCGCCGGGCAGGTCGCCGCCGTCGCCGCCCAGGACGCCCCGGACCCGGACCGCCGCCTCGCGCCCGGCCAGCTCCACGGCCTGCTGCGCCACCGGCAGCAGGGCCACCTCCGCCACCAGCCCGGTGGCCCCGGAGTGCTCGAGGATGTAGGCGACCTCGCCCGCCTGGAGCATGAAGTTGACCGGCACCGCGATCGCGCCCAGGCGCGCGAGGGCGAAGGTGAGCACCACGTACCCGTCGTCGTTGTGCGACAGCAGCGCCACCCGGTCGCCCTGCGCCACGCCGCGGACGGTGAGCGCGTTCGCGACCCGGTCGGCCGCGGTGTCGAGCTCGGCGTAGGTGTACGACCGGTCGCGGTAGCGCAGGGCGGTCCTGGCCGGCACCCGGGCCGCGGAGCGCCGCAGCAGGTCGCCGAGCGCGTGCCTGCGGGCCTGGGCGATCGTGCTGGTCAGCGTCTCGTCGAACACGTTCGTCTCCTGGGGCCCGGCCGTCCGTGGAGGGGTCCTAGAGTGACCCCGAGCACAATCTATTCGGACGTCCGACCATCCGGGAGCCACCGGCGACCGGGTGCCGGCCGGCGCGACGAGGCGCAGGAGAGGACACCCAGATGGACGTCACGGAGGCCTACCGGGCGAGCCGGGACCAGCTGCTCGGGCTGCGCGGCCGGCATGAGCAGGCGGTCGCCGAGTTCCGCTGGCCGGAGCTCGGGGAGCGGTTCAACTGGGCGGTCGACTGGTTCGACGCCGTCGCCCGGGACAGCGACCGCCCCGCCCTGGTCCTGGTCGAGGAGGACGGGACGACGACGCGGCGCAGCTACGCGGAGGTGTCCCGCGCGTCGGACCGGCTGGCCGCGTGGCTCGCTGGCCGGGGTGTCGGGAAGGGCGATCCGGTCCTGCTCATGCTCGGCAACCAGGTCGAGCTGTGGGAGTCGATGCTCGCGGTGGCGAAGCTCGGAGCGGTGATCATGCCGACCACCACCGCGGCCGGCCCGGCCGACCTGGTCGACCGGATCACCCGCGGCGGGGCACGGCACGTCGTCTGCAACGCGGCCGACGTCGCGAGGTTCGCCGAGGTCCCCGGCGACTACACCCGGATCAGCGTCGGGCCGGCCGAGGGCTGGGCGGACCTGCACGCCGCCGCCGACCTCGAGCACGTCCCGGTCGAGCACCCGGGGACCGCGCCCGGCGACCCGCTGCTGCTGTACTTCACCTCCGGGACGACGTCCCGCCCGAAGCTGGTCGAGCACACCCAGGTCTCCTATCCGGTCGGGCACCTGTCGACGGTGTACTGGCTGGGCCTGCAACCCGGTGACGTGCACCTCAACATCTCCTCGCCCGGGTGGGCCAAGCACGCCTGGTCCTGCTTCTTCGCGCCGTGGATCGTCGAGGCGACCGCCCTCGTCCACAACTACCGGCGCTTCGACCCGGCCGCGCTGCTCACCCTCCTGCGCGAGCACGGCGTCACCTCTTTCTGCGCCCCGCCCACGGTGTGGCGGATGCTGATCAACGCCGACCTGTCCGGCGGTCCCGGCGCGCTCCGCGAGGTCATCGGTGCCGGCGAACCGCTCAACCCGGAGGTCATCGAGCAGGTGCGGCGCGCCTGGGGGCTCACCATCCGCGACGGGTACGGCCAGACCGAGACCACCGCGCAGGTCGGCAACACGCCGGGGTCGGAGGTCAAGCCCGGGTCCATGGGCCGTCCGCTGCCCGGCGTGCCGGTGGTGCTGGTCGACCCGGTCACCGGCCGCCCGGTCGAGGGGCCGGGGGAGGGGGAGATCTGCCTGGACCTCGCGCAGCACCCGCTCCCGCTGATGACCGGCTACCAGGGCGACCCGGAGCGCGCCGCCGAGGCGACGGCCGGCGGGTACTACCACACCGGGGACGTCGCGAGCGTCGACGCCGACGGCTACATCACCTACATCGGGCGCACCGACGACGTCTTCAAGGCCAGCGACTACAAGATCAGCCCGTTCGAGCTGGAGTCGGTGCTGATCGAGCACCCGGCGGTCGCCGAGGCGGCCGTCGTCCCGGCGCCGGACGCGCTGCGGCTGGCGGTGCCCAAGGCCTACGTCACGCTGGCCCCGGGGCACGAGTCGACCGGGGAGACGGCCCTGTCGGTGCTGCGGTACGCCCGTGAGCACCTCAACCCCTACCAGCGGGTGCGGCGCATCGAGTTCGCCGAGCTGCCCAAGACCATCTCGGGGAAGATCCGGCGGGTGGAGCTCCGCGCCCGCGAGGAGGAGCTCGCCACCGCCGATCCGCGCTCCGGTGTCGAGTGGCGGGACGACCAGTTCCCCGAGCTCAAGAGCTGACCTGCGCCCGTGCACTCCCTGGAGGAACTCCTGTGACCGTCGACCGTCTGCTGCCCAGCGAGGAGGCCGAGGACCTGCTGGCCCTCGTCCGCGAGGTCGCGGACAAGGAGCTCAGCCCCCGGGTGGCGGAGCACGAGCGGGCCGAGACCTACCCCGAGGGGCTGTTCGCGACGCTCGGCGGCCTGGGGCTGCTCGGCCTGCCGTACCCGGAGGAGTCCGGCGGGGGCGGACAGCCCTACGAGGTGTACCTGCAGGTGCTGGAGGAGTTCGGCGCGCGGTGGGCGGCGGTGGCGGTGGCGGTGTCGGTGCACGGGCTGTCCTGCCACCCGCTGGCGACCTTCGGCACCCCGGAGCAGCAGGAGCGCTGGCTGCCGCGGATGCTCGCCGGGGAGCTGGTCGGCGGGTACTCGCTGTCCGAGCCGCAGGCCGGGTCGGACGCCGCGGCGCTGGCCTGCCGGGCGGAGGCGACCGAGGGCGGGTACCGGGTGACCGGCACCAAGTCGTGGATCACCCACGGCGGGAAGGCCGACTTCTACGCGCTGTTCGCGCGCACCGGCGAGGGCTCGCGCGGGATCTCCTGCTTCCTCGCGCCGGGGCAGGTCGAGGGCCTGTCGTTCGGCAGGCCCGAGGAGAAGATGGGGCTGCACGCCATCCCGACCACGATGGCCAACTGGGACGGCGCGCTGATCGAGGCGGACCGGCTGATCGGTGCCGAGGGGCAGGGCCTGTCGATCGCGTTCTCCGCGCTGGACTCCGGGCGCCTCGGCATCGCCGCGGTCGCCACCGGTCTGGCGCAGGCGGCGCTGGACGCCGCGGTGGACTACGCGCACGAGCGCAGCACGTTCGGCCGGCGGATCATCGACCACCAGGGGCTGGGTTTCCTGCTCGCCGACATGGCCGCCGCCGTCGACACCGCACGGGCCACCTATCTGGACGCCGCCCGCCGCCGGGACGCCGGCCGCCCCTACGGCCGGCAGGCCAGCGTGGCCAAGCTGATCGCCACCGACGCGGCGATGCGGGTGACCACCGACGCCGTCCAGGTGCTCGGCGGGTACGGCTACACCCGCGACTTCCCGGTCGAGCGGTACATGCGCGAGGCCAAGGTGATGCAGATCTTCGAGGGCACCAACCAGATCCAGCGCCTGGTGATCAGCCGCTCGCTCGCCCGCTGACCCCCGCGGACCCACCCGCTCCGCCGGGCGCCGTCCCCCCGGGCGCTCGAGGAGGTCGTGGACGACGTCCACACCCGCTGCCCGAGCCTGCGGACCGCCGTCCCCCTGCGCTCGCCCCGGCGTGTCCTGGCGGCACGCCGGGTGCGTCCCGCCGGCCGGGGCGCGAGGTCGTGGCCAGGGCGCCGGTCCGGGAGGATTCTGGTCACCGGCCGATGTCAGGAGGACCCGATGCGCCGACCGGTCGTCGCCCCAGCTCTGTCCGCGTGCGTCCTCGCCGTCGTCGTGTGCGGCTGTGCGGGGACCGACGAGGCGCAGCCCGGGTCCTCCGGCGGGGGCACGGCCGTGGCGGACTCCGCGTCGGCCGGCACCGGCTCCGCGGAGCTCACCGCGCGGCTGGTCGACCCCGACGGCCGCGAGGTGGGCGTCGCGACCCTCACCGAGGTCGAGGGCGGCACGCAGGTCGACGTCCGGGTCACCGGCCTGCCGCCGGGCTACCACGGGTTCCACCTGCACGCCGCCGGCGTCTGCGACCCGGACAGCCCCAGCCCGGCCGACCCGTCGATGACGGGGGACTTCCTGTCGGCCGGCGGGCACATCGGTGCCGGGGAGACCGATCACGGGGAGCACGCGGGCGACCTGCCCCTGCTGTACGTGACCGACGCCGGCACCGGGACCCTCACGGCCGTCACCGACGCGCTGACCCTCGACCAGCTCACCGACGACGACGGCAGCGCGGTCATGGTCCACGCCGACCCCGACAACTACGCGAACGTCCCGGAGCGCTACGCCCCCGGCGGGCCGGACCAGATGACGCGCAACACCGGCGACGCCGGAGGCCGCATCGCCTGCGGACCGGTCGAGGGCTGATCCGCCCGAGCCCGATCCGCCGACCAGCAGGTACCGACCGCGGCGGCGCGGCACGCCCCCCTCGGTGGGGCGACAGCAGCTCCCCCCGAATGGGCAGTGTCGACGTCTCCGGGCATGATGCTGGGGAAGCGTCCCGCGACCCAACCCACAAGGGTCGGAGGTCCCCCGGAGGGGATCGCCGTCCCGGAGGAGACGACATGGCATCGGTCGACGACTCGCGCGAGGTGGCCGGTGCGGCCGCGCCCCTCGACCTGCTGCTGACCCAGGCGGCCCAGGGAACGGTCCGCCGGCTGTCCCCGGGGAAGCCGGGGCTCAAGTTCCTGGGCGGGCTGGCCCGCCGCCCGGACCGGCTGGCGGCGCGGGCCCGGTCGCTGGCCGGCCAGCTGGCGCAGATCGCCGTGGGCAGCAGCGACGTGGCCCCCTCCCAGCGGGACCGGCGCTTCGCCGACCCGGCGTGGACGGAGAACCCGCTGCTGCGGCGGCTGGTCCAGGCCTACCTCGCCACGGGCGAGACCGCTCTTGGCCTGCTGCACGACGTGCCGCTGGAGTGGAAGGACGCCGAGCGGGTGCGCTTCGCCGGCACCAACCTGGTCGACGCGCTCGCGCCCAGCAACAACCCGCTGATCAGCCCGGTGGCGTGGAAGGCCCTCATCGACACCGCCGGGGCCAACCTCGTGCGCGGGCCGCGGAACCTGGTGCGCGACCTGGCCAGCCCGCCCCGGGTGCCGACGATGGTCGACCCGGACGCCTACGAGGTGGGCCGGGACCTCGCCGTCACCCCCGGCGCGGTGGTGCTGCGCACGCCGGTCTTCGAGCTGATCCAGTACCGGCCGACGACGGAGACGGTCCGGTCCGTGCCGGTGCTCATCGTCCCGCCGACGATCAACAAGTTCTACGTGCTCGACCTCGCGCCCGGGCGCAGCCTGGTCGAGCACCTCGTCGGCCAGGGCCAGCAGGTCTTCATGGTGTCCTGGCGCAACCCCGACGCCCGGCACCGCGACTGGGGCTTCGACACCTACGCCACGGCCATCCTCGACGCCCTCGACGCGGTCGAGGAGATCGGCGGCGAGGACGCCACCCACCTGATGGGGACGTGCTCGGGCGGCATCCTGGCCAGCATGACCGCCGCCGTCCTGGCCGCGAAGGGGCGGCAGGACCGGCTGGCCAGCCTGAGCCTGCTGGTCACCGTGCTGGACCAGACGCGCGCCGGCCTGCTCGGTGCGACGATGGATCCGGACACCGCCGCGCAGGCCGTCGCGGCCTCGCGGCGCGCCGGCTACCTCGACGGCCGCACGCTCGCCGAGGTGTTCGCCTGGCTGCGGCCCAACGACCTGATCTGGAACTACTGGGTCAACAACTACCTGCAGGGCAAGCGACCGCCCAAGTTCGACATCCTGTCCTGGAACTCCGACACCACCCGGATGACCGCCCAGTTGCACGCCGACTTCGTCGACATGGCCCTGGGCAACAAGCTGACCCACCCCGGGAGCGTGACCCTGCTCGGCACCGAGGTCGACCTCAGCCAGGTCACCGTCGACTCCTACGTGCTGGCCGGGTCCGCCGACCACATCTGCCCGTGGCAGTCGTGCTACCGAAGCAGCCAGCTGCTCGGCGGCAAGATGCGCTTCGTGCTGTCGACCAACGGGCACATCGCGGCGCTGGTCAACCCGCCGGGCAACCCCAAGTCCAGCTACCGGGTCACCGACGACAACTCGGCGGCCGTCGAGGAGTGGACCGACACCGCCCGCACCGAGAAGGGCTCCTGGTGGCCGGACTACTCCGCGTGGCTCGGGGAACGGTCGGGACCGGACAAGCCCGCGCCCGACGAGCTCGGCAGCGCCCGGTTCCGCGTCCGCGAGGACGCCCCCGGCAGCTACGTCCGGGACAAGTGACCGGGCCGGCCGGCACCCGACGGGAGAGCGCGACGTGACACTCGCAGAGGACATCGGCAAGTCGCTGTCCACCGACTACTTCCAGCTGCGCGAGGAGTTCTCGCCCGAGCAGCTGGACACCCTGCTGCGCACCCGGGCCTTCGTCGAGGACGAGGTGCTGCCGGTGATCAACGGCTACTGGGAGCGCGCCGAGTTCCCCCGGGAGCTGGCCGAGAAGCTGGGCGCGGCGGGCCTGGTCGGTGACGGCATCGAGGGCTACGGCTGCCCGCCGATGGACGCGCTCTCGGCCGGCTTGGTGCACATGGAGCTCAACCGCGGGGACGGCAGCCTGGGCACCTTCCTCGGCGTCCAGGCCGGCCTGGCGATGAAGTCGATCGCCATGCTCGGTTCGGAGGAGCAGAAGCAGCGCTGGCTGCCGCCGATGGCCCGCTGCGAGGCGCTCGGTGCCTTCGCGCTCACCGAGCCCGACCACGGCTCGGACTCGATCGCGCTGGAGACGACGGCCCGCCGGGACGGCGAGTCCTACCTGCTCAACGGGTCCAAGAAGTGGATCGGCAACGGCACCGTCGCCGACGTCGTCGTGGTCTGGGCCCGCGACGACGACGACGGGCAGGTCAAGGGCTTCCTCGTCGAGAAGGGGACGTCCGGCTACCGGGCGCGGAGGATCGAGGGCAAGGGCTCGCTGCGCGCGGTGTGGCAGGCCGAGATCGAGTTGGAGGACGTGCGCGTCCCGGCCGAGAACCACCTGCCCGGCTCGCGCAGCTTCAAGGACACCGGCGCGGTGCTGGCGACCACCCGTGGCTCCTGCGCCTGGATGGCGCTGGGCCACGCCGTCGCCGGGTACGAGGCCGCGCTGACCTACGCCGGGCGTCGCAAGCAGTTCGGCAAGCGGCTGGTGGAGTTCCAGCTGATCCAGGAGCGGCTGGTCGGGATGCTGGCCAAGGTGACCGCGATGCAGCTGTACTGCCGGCGGCTGGCCGACCTGGCACTGGCCGGACGGGTCGAGCCGACGCTGGCCGGCCTGGCCAAGGCGCACAACACCAGCACCGCCCGCGCGGTGCTGGCCGAGGCGCGCGACCTGCTCGGCGGCAACGGGATCCTGCTGGACTTCCACGTCATCCGGCACATGGCCGACATCGAGTCGATCCACACCTTCGAGGGCACCGAGACCATCCAGACCCTCATCGTCGGCCGGGACATCACCGGCGCCTCGGCTTTCGCGTGAGGGGGACGACGCGGGCCGAGGTCCGCACCGTCCGGGTGGGGGAGGTGCGGCTGCGGACCTCGGTCCGCGGCACGGGACAGCCGCTGCTGCTCATCACCGGCCTGGGCGCCAGCCTGGAGCTGGCCGAGCCCTTCGAGCAGGAGCTGGTGGCCCGCGGCCGGCAGGTGATCAGCTTCGACGCGCCCGGCATGGGTGGGTCGACGCCGTACCGGAGTCCGCGGCGGATGCCGGGCCTGGTGCGGACGGTCATCGGGCTGCTCGAGGCGCTCGGGCTCGACGAGGTCGACGTCTTCGGCGTCTCCCTCGGCGGCGTGGTGGCCCAGCAGCTGGCCCACCAGGCGCCGGACCGGGTGCGGGGCCTGGTGCTCGCGGCCACCGCGCCCGGGTTGGGCGGCATGCCGGGCGCGCCGTCGGCCCTGCTCGCGCTGGCGACGCCGCGCCGGTACCGCGACGTCGAGCACTACCTGCAGATCGCCGGGCGCATCTACGGCGGCATGGCCCGCACCGACCCGCACCGGCTGCTGCACACGGTCATCGGCCGGGTGCGACCCCCGTCGGTGATCGGGTACATGGGCCAGCTCTACGCGATCACCGGGTGGAGCAGCATGCCGTGGCTGCACACCCTGCGGCAGCCCACGCTGGTCATCGCCGGTGACGACGACCCGATCATCCCGCTCATCAACGGGCGGATCCTCGCCTGGCGCATCCCCGACGCGAGGCTGCACGTCGTCCGGGGCGGGGGACACCTGTTCATCCTGGAGCGCCCGGCCGAGATGGCCGGCATGATCACCGACTTCCTCGACGGCGAGCACTCGCCGATGACGGTCAGATCCGGCGCAACCAGGTGGACAGACCACCCGCTCGGCGGAAACCCAGCGCCTCGTTGACCGCCACCATCGGCCGGTTCGCGTCGGCGTTGTAGCTGCTGATCCGCCGCACCGCCGGCAGCGTCGCGGCGACCTCCCGGAGCACGGCGACCTTGATCCGGGCGCCCAGGCGGTGACCGCGGTGCTCGCGCTCGTCGGGACGGTCGGCGCACTGGGTGGCCGCCCACACCTCGCACCAGGCGGCGAAGTGCTCGTCGTCCGGGCCGGTCGCCAGGATCTGCACCTCCCCGTTCTGACCGGCGGTGCAACGCATCTCCGGCCGGCTGCCTCGTTCACGGGCGGCGACGGGTCGTTCCGTGTCCCGGAGTGGCTCCCTCGAGGCCCACGCGTCAGCGCGGTGTCTCCGACTGCGTCCCCGGCGACCGGTAGCGGACCTGCGAGGCCATGCGCAGGGCCTCCATGGTCTCGTCGACGGTCATCAGCACCGTCGTCTCGATCGGGCTGAGCGAGCCACCGGCACCGATCGCCAGGGCAACGGCAGCCATGGACACGTTGTCCGGGGCCTCCCACAGGGTGTAGCCGTCGTGCGGCCCGAAGGCGTACCAGAACCCGCGGAGCTCCCCCCCGACCGACTCGATGTAGGTCTGCGCGGCTGTCCGGCGGTCCTCGGGGTGCTCGATGAGCCGGGCCCACGTCTCGGGCGTGTAACTGAACCTGGTCAGGTAGAGCGGCATCGTCCCTCCCGTTCCGTGCATCGGTTTCGCGTGTTCCGCCGGGGGGCCACCGGAGCCGCCTCGAGGCCGGTCGAGTCGCGGCAGCCGGGTCAGCGCAGCCGTACCGGCAGCCGGGTCAGGCCGCGCATCAGGATGCTCTGCCGCCAGGCCAGCTCGCTCGGGTCGACGGCGAGGGCCAGGTCGCGGAAGCGGCCGAGCAGGGTCCGGAACGCCACCTCGCCCTCCAGCCGGGCCAGCGGGGCGCCGAGGCAGTGGTGGATGCCGTGCCCGAAGGCCAGGTGCTGGGCCTCGCGGTGCAGGTCCAGCTCGTCGGGGTCCGCGAAGTGCCCGGGGTCGCGGTTGGCCGACGCCAGGGACACCAGCACCACCTCGCCGGCCGGGATGGTGGTGCCGCCGATGTCGACCGGTGCGGTGGTGTGCCGGTAGGTGGCCAGGTTGACCGGGCCGTCGAAGCGCAGGAACTCCTCGACGGCGGCCGGCACCAGGTCGGGGTCGGCGCGCAGCTCGGCCAGCCGGTCGGGACGGCGCAGCAGCGCCAGGACCCCGTTGCCGATGAGGTTGACCGTCGTCTCGTGGCCGGCGACCAGCAGCAGGAACGCCATCGACACGGTCTCGTCGGCCGAGAGCCGGTCGGCGTCCTCGGCGGCGGCGACGATCGCCGACAGCACGTCGTCCGCCGGGTGCGCCCGCTTCTGCGCCACCAGGTCGGTCAGGTACACCGCCATGGACATGCCGGCGGCGGTGCGCTCGTCGACCGCGCCGTCGGAGGACAGCAGCGTGTTCGACCACCGGCGGAACGACGTCCGCTCGGCGTCGGGCACGCCGAGCAGCTCGCAGATCACGCCCATCGGCAGGGGGAAGGCGAAGGCGTCGAGCAGGTCGACCTCCGCCGGGCCGGCGGCCATCCGGTCGGCCAGCCGGCCGGCGATCGCCTCCACCTGCGGCCGCAGGGCGGCGATGGCCCGCACCGTGAATGCCCGGCTGACCAGCTTGCGCAGCCGGGTGTGGTCGGGCGGATCGGTGCTGAGGAGGTGCCGGTTGAGCTCCTGGGCGAACACCGCCCGCCCCTCCGGGGGCACCGGCTGGCGCTCCAGCGCGCGGGCGAACCCGTCGGAGTCCTTGGCCAGCCGCGGGTCGGTGAGCGCGTGCCGGACGTCGTCGTAGCGGGTGACCAGCCAGACGGGGAGGCCGACCGGCGTCACCGCCCGCGCGACCGGCTCCTCGACGCGCAGCCGCGTGTAGCAGGCGTGCGGGTCGGCGAAGAAGGCCGCGTCGAGCGGGACGACCGGGGCGGCGAGGTCCATCGCCCGAGGCTGTCGGGCGGGCGCGGCGGGCACCAGGTGCGGAGGTCCCGGTTGGTCAGGCGGACGCCGGGGTGCGTCGGGCGAAGGCCGGGGCGTGCTCCGGGCGCAGCCCCACGCCGATCAGGTACGCCGGGACGACGGACAGGTAGGGGAGCCGCTGCACCAGGGCGAGCACCGGCTTGGGCGGGCCGGCCCGACGCCCCTCGACCAGCGGGCCCACGAAGCCGCGGTGCATCGCCCGCTGCAGGGTCTGCACGGCCACGGTCGGCAGCAGCCGGCGGGCGCGCACGGCGGCCAGCTCGGCGGCGCCCACGGTGCCGCGCCGCAGCGGCTCGGCCAGCAGGGTGGCCGCGGCCACGGCGTCCTGGACGGCGAGGTTGATGCCCACACCGCCGACCGGCGACATCGCGTGCGCGGCGTCCCCGATGCACAGCAGCCCGTCGACGTGCCACTGCACGAGCCGGTCGACCCGCACGTCGAGGTGCTTGACGTCGTCCATCGATGCCAGCGCGTCCATCCGGTCCCGGAACTCGGGGATGAGCTCGGCGACGTCCGCGCGGAACGCCTCGATGCCGCGGGCCCGCAGTTCGGCGTCGGTGCCCTTGCGGCCGATGTAGGCGACCTGGAGGAACGTCTCGCGCGGGATGACCACGGCGAACCGGCCCGGCGCCGCGTGCGGGGCCAGGGCGGCGGGGCGGTCGTCGGGCATGCGTGGGAGCCGGAACCACCAGACGTCGATGGGGACGGGGTACTCCCTGGGCCGCAGCCCCGCCTGCCGCCGCGCGAGGGAGTGCCGGCCGTCGCAGGCCACGGTGAGGTCGGCGCGGATCTCGCCGGTGTCGCCGTCCGCCGTGCGGTAGCGCACCCCGCAGACCCGGTCGCCCTCGCGCAGCAGGTCGGTCATCTCGGTCGACATCCGCAGCGTGAACGTCGGTTCCCGCCGGCCGGCGTCGGCGAGCAGGTCGAGCAGGTCCCACTGCGGCGTCATCGCGATGTAGGGGTAGCGGACGCGCAGCCGGCGGAAGTCCCCGAGGGTCACGGTGTTCCCGTCGGCCGTGGGGATGACGACCTGCTCGACCTTCGTGTGCGGCAGCCGGGCGAACTCCTCGGCCAGGCCCAGCTCGTCGAGCAGCTGCAGCGTCGAGGGGTGCACGGTGTCGCCCCGGAAGTCGCGGAGGAAGTCGGCGTGCTTCTCCAGCACCGTCACCTCGACGCCCGCGCGGGCCAGCAGCAGCCCCAGCACCATCCCGGCCGGGCCGCCCCCGACCACCAGGCACGTCGTGCGCTCACCCATCGCCGGCCTCCCTCGGGGCGTCCGGTGCCGCGCGGGTGCGGCCCGGCACCGCCGATCCTCCCGCGCCTGCGGTGTCCGGCACCACGGTCCGGTGCGCGCGGCGTCGCCCGGGCCGCCGGCAGGGCGGGAGGCCGGCCCCGTCAGCGCCGCGGGGTCAGGCGGGGGGAGCCGCGTGCAGGGCCATCAGGGCTTGACGGCGAGCACCGGGCGGTCGGCGTCGAGCAGGATCCGCTGGGCGGTGCTGCCCATGAGCAGCTTGCCCACCGGCGAGCGCTTGCGCAGGCCGATCACGATCACCGAGGCGTCGACCGCCTCGGCGACGCGCACCACCTCGTCGGCGAGGTCGCCGGCGTGGGCGTCCTGGCGCACCTCGAGGTCGACCCCGGCGGCCCCGGCCCGGGCGGTGAGGCCGCGGACGGTGTCCTCGTCCGCGAGCGCCGCACTGACCGGGGCCCCCTCGCGCGGGGTGTTGAGGAGCACCAGCCGCGCGTCGCGCCGGCCGGCCTCCTCGACTGCGGCGGCGAAGGCGGCGTCCCCCTCGGGGGTGGGGACGTAGGCGACGAGGACGGTCACACGAGCTCCTTGGTGTCACGACGGGCGTTGTCCCGTCGGCGGGGGAGGGCGGTCCGGACGAGCGGGAGCAGCGCCACGAGGAGGAACAGGACGAGCAGCGTCCCAGAGATGGGGCGGGTGAAGAAGCCGGTGGGGTCGCCGCCGAACAGCAGCAGCGAGCGGCGCAGGGAGTCCTCGAGCAGCGAGCCGAGCACGAAGGCGAGCACCAGCGGGCCCGGGTCGAAGCCCAGCTTCTTCATCAGGTAGCCGAGGGCGCCGAACACGATGACCAGCATGATGTCGAAGACGTCGTAGTTGACCGTGTACACGCCGATCAGCGTGATCAGCACGGTGATCGGCGCGAGGATCGTGGCCCGCACCCGCAGGATCTTCACGAACAGGCCGACCAGCGGGCTGCTCAAGATCAGCAGCAGGATGTTGCCGACGTGCATCGAGTTGACGACGCCCCAGAACAGCTCGGGTTCCTGGTCTCCCAGTTGCGGGCCGGGGCTCACGCCCTGCACGAGTCGGTCGAGCAGGTCGAGGACAACGCCACCCGGACCCTCGAGCAGGCATCGGCGGCATCGAGATCGAGGTGGGGCTGCCGTCGAGCCGGCCACCTTCGCGACGTCGCGAACCTGCAGCCGGCCCGGCACGTCGCGATGGAGATCCACGCCCACCTGGCCGCGGCCTACCCTCGCGAACCATGGGTGGAGCACGTCGACCGGCTGCACCCGCTGTTCAACGAGCGGCTGGAGCCCGCGACGGGCGGAGGTACGTCTCCGACCGGCCGGGCCTGGGCATCATGCTCAGCCAGCAGACCCGCGCCTGGACGGTCGACCGCGTCACCGTCGGCGCCATCCGCTGACCACCCGCACCACAGCACAGGAGGCAACCGTGTCCGAATCACCCGACCGCGGAGTCGTCAGCACCGACCCCCGCACCGGCGAGGCCGTGGAGGTCGTCGCCCAGGAGACCACGGCCGAGGAGGTGGACCGGCTCTGCACGGCCGCGCTCGCCGCGGTCCCCGGCCTGGACGCCCTCGGCCGGAGCGGGCGGGCGGCGCTGCTGCGCGCGCTCGCCGACGCGCTGGAGGCACGGCGGGACGACGTGGTCGCCGTCGCCGACCGGGAGACCGCCCTCGGCCCCACGCGGCTGAACGGCGAGCTCACCCGCACCTGCTACCAGCTGCGGCTGTTCGCCGAGGTGCTCGACGAGGGCAGCTACCTCGAGGCCGCGATCGACCACGCCGGGGACACCCCGATGGGCCCGCGCCCGGACCTGCGCCGGATGCTGGTGCCGATCGGCCCGGTCGCGGTGTTCGGGGCCAGCAACTTCCCGCTGGCGTTCTCGGTGCCCGGCGGCGACACCGCCTCGGCGCTGGCCGCAGGCTGCCCCGTCGTCGTCAAGGCGCACGGCTCGCACCCGGCGACCTCGCAGCTGGTCTTCGACGTCCTGGACGCCGCGGCCCGCAAGGCCGGCGCGCCCGACGGCACGCTCGGCATCGTGCACGGCCTGCAGGGCGGCGCCGACCTGGTCGCCCACCCGGCGATCCGCGCCGTCGGCTTCACCGGCTCGGTGAACGGCGGCCGCGCCCTGCTGGAGATCATCGAGCGGCGCCCCGACCCGGTGCCCTTCTTCGGCGAGCTGTCCAGCCTCAACCCGGTGGTCGTCACGCCGCAGGCCGCCGCCGAGCGCGGGACGACGATCGGCACCGAGCTGGTCGGCTCGTTCACCCTCGGGGGCGGTCAGTTCTGCACCAAGCCCGGCCTGGCGTTCGTGCCGGCCGGGCCCGAGGGCGACGCCGTCGTCGACGCGATGGCCGAGGCCGTGCGCGGTGCGGCCGCCCCGGTGCTGCTCAACGAGGGCATCGCCGCCTCCTACGGCCGCATCTCCGACGGCCTGGCCGGGACGCCCGGCGTCGAGGAGATCGCCCGCGGCGGGAACCCGTCCGGCCGGGGTTTCGAGGCCGTGCCGCGGCTGCTTCAGACGACGGCGGCCGGGCTGCCGGAGCAGGTGACCGAGGAGTGCTTCGGGCCGGTGTCGGTGGTGGCGCGCTACGACGGCGAGAAGGAGCTGTTCGCCGCGCTCGACGCCATGCCCTCCTCGCTCACCGCGACCGTGCTGCGCGGCGCCGGCGAGACGGACCTGCCGCTGGCCGTCTCGCAGGAGCTCCGCACCCGAGCCGGCCGGCTGGTCTACGACGCCTACCCGACCGGCGTGGCCGTCTCGTGGGCCCAGCACCACGGCGGTCCGTGGCCGTCGACCAACTCCCAGCACACCTCGGTGGGAACGACGGCGATCCGCCGGTTCCTACGCCCGGTGACCTGGCAGGGCGCGCCGCAGGAGGTGCTCCCGGCCGAGCTCACCGACGACTTCCGGGGCATCCCACGGCGGATCGACGGCGTGCTCGAGCTGCCGCGGTGAGTCCGCAGGCCGCCCTCGTCAGCTCCGAGCGCGGCCTGCGCGTCGACCCGGACCTCCCGCTCGCCGCCCCGGCGCCGCGGGAGGCCGGGTCCGCCAAGTGGGACGTGATCGCCGACTACAAGAGCCCGCTGGAGCTGGAGCTGATGCGCGGGGTCGAGCGGCTGCTCGACCCGGCCGGGCTGATGAACCCCGGCGAGGTGCTGCCCGGCTGACCGGGCCGGACCGGCGCCGCCTCCGTGCGATCGAGGGCGGCGCCCCGGTCACCAGCGGAGCGGGTCGACGAGCCGGGACTGCGCGGTGCGGCAGGCCCGGCAGTTGCCCCACGAGACGATGGCCAGCGGTGTCGTCGGCGAACCGCACTCCGGGCAGTCGACGAGCTCACCGGACCGGCCGCGGGCCTCGGTGATCTCGTGGGACCGTTGTTCGTGGATCGTCTCGTCGCCCCGGCAGGGGCATCCGAGATGGGCTTCGGCGCAGCGTCCACGGTGGGTGGCGATGGGGCCTCCTCGTCTCTGGGGGGAACGCTACCCGCCGTTCCGTTCCGCGACGGCGCAGGTCACGCCGCGGGTCAGCGGTTGCGGCGGCTGACCCGCAGGACCATCCCGTCGGCGCCCACGAGGACGACCAGCGAGCCGCGGCGGAAGCGGGTCCGCGTGGGGGTGTCGGGGTGGGGGGAGACGTCGTCGGGCGCGTCGAGGCAGCGCTGGACGTCGGCGTCGGCGATCCCCATGCCGGTCGCGGCCTCGCGGGCTCCGCGGGTCATCCGCAGGACCGGGGCCTGACGATCGCGCGGCGGAGGTCCGGCCGGGTGGGTCGGGGCGGGAGCCGATCCGATGTCGGCGGTGCTGTCGTCGTGGTCGTACCCCGTGGACGGGGGAGCGAGGAAGGTCAGAGCGGGTGCGCTCATGCAGGGTCCAGACTGGAACGGGCGGGGACCGGAGGTCGCGCCGCGGTGGTGGGCGCCGGTCGGCGCCGGGAGCCCGGGCGCGGATTCCGCTGCCACCGGGCGGTGGTCGATGGGGCGGGCACCGAGCGGGCTCGCGATCCCCACGCTACGCGTCCGGCGGGACCGCCGCTGCGAGCGGGACGGTCGCCGGCCGTGCGGACGCCCTCGGCCCGGGCCGGGGCGCGGGCGGGTCAGGCGCTGAGGTCGGTGCGCTGCCGCAGGCGGATCCGGCGACGCTCGCGCTCGGAGAGGCCGCCCCAGATGCCGAAGCGCTCGTCGTTGGCCAGCGCGAACTCCAGGCACTCGGCCCGCACGGTGCACCCGCTGCAGACCCGCTTGGCGTCGCGGGTCGAGCCGCCCTTCTCCGGGAGGAACGCCTCCGGGTCGGTCTCCGCGCACAGCGCCTCGAGCCGCCACGACGGGTCCCCGACAGGGGCCAGTTCGGTCCACGGCGAGGCATCGCGCGCCGGCGCGGGGACGCCGTCGGTGAGCAGGGTCAGGTGGGGGCGGGCGAACGCGGACACGGGGGCTCCTCGGGGAAGGCGGAGTCGGGCAGGTGGGTGACGGACCGGTACGGCCTCGTCGCTGTATGTGACGTTACGGAACGCCCGGCCCGGCCCGCACTGGCAGAACGTGGACGAAAGCGGCGCCCGGTTCTGGCGCGATCTGTGCTTCCCCCGCCGTCCGGCGCGTCGCAGTTCCGGAGAACCGGTCCCGCCGGTGGCACCGTGTCGCGCGGTCGCTCACGACCCGTCCGACGAGGACCGCGCGTGAGACCATTGATGCGGTGGGTGACTGGCTCGACCGGTTCCCGGCCGTCCGGACCCCGGTGGATTGACACCGGCCGGAGGAACTCACAGCATTCCGGTCCCGAGGCACCTCCCTCCCACGCACCACACCCGTCAGGTTCCCGAGGGGGTGCTCCAGTGGCCGTCGCGCCGGACATCCGGATCCCGCTGCTCGACAGGTCCCCGCCGCGCCTCGGCAGCGCGGCGTCGTCCTGTCCCCCCGAGTTCCGGCCGCACGGCGTCCGGCCCGGCGAGCGGACGGCGCGGCCGGTGTGCGGCCTCCGTCGCCCGCACCGGCCGGCCATCCCCGCTCCGCGCGCCCGGCGGTCGTGGCCGCGCGCGGGTTCGGAGGGCTCCGGCATCCGTGCAGTGCGCGCATGAGCCGGGCGCTCCGGTACGCACCACCGCTCGCCGACCGCGGGCTCATCGTCCGGCCCCGGCTCTTGCACCGGCTGCACTCCCGGTTCGAGCGGCGGCTGACCGCCGTCGTGGCGCCGGCCGGGTTCGGCAAGACGACGCTGCTGGCCCAGGCGGTGCAGGAGAACACGCTGTCCCCGCTGGGCGAGGACCGCTGGCTGACCTGCCAGCGCGACGACACGGCCCTGTCGTTCCTGGCCACGGGCGCGTTCGCCGCCGTGGGCCTCACCGCGCCGGTCCCGGACGACCCGCGGGAGGCCGCGGTCACCGTCGCCGAGGCCATCTGGAGCGCCGCGCCGCGGCACCTGGCGCTGATCCTCGACGACGTCCACCTGGTGCAGCC
The DNA here is from genome assembly GCF_900143215.1 of Geodermatophilus obscurus. Classification (GTDB taxonomy): domain Bacteria; phylum Actinomycetota; class Actinomycetes; order Mycobacteriales; family Geodermatophilaceae; genus Geodermatophilus; species Geodermatophilus obscurus_A. Next base: position 217,520 of record NZ_FRDM01000002.1, read on the forward strand.
GGGCTCACCCGGCGGCCGCTTCGTCGCCGAGCTGGTCGAGGAGCTGCCGCGCAACGGACACGTCGTCCTCGCGTCCCGCCCGCCGCTGCCGCTGCGCACCTCGCGGCTGCTCGCCAGCGGGGAGGCGGTCGTCGTCGGCGAGGCCGAGCTGCACTTCGCGCGTGAGGAGATGGCGGCGTTCGCGGCGTCCCGGCAGGTGCGGCCGGACCTGCTGCGGGACGTCGGCGGCTGGCCGGCGCTGGCCGAGCTGACCGCCACCGCCGGCCCGGACGCCGTCAGCGGCTACCTGTGGGAGGAGCTGCTCAGCCGGCTGCCGCCGGAGCGCCGGCGGGCCCTCGCCGTGCTGGTCGCCGTCGGGGGCGCCGACGACGAGCTGGCCGCGGCGCTGCTCGGCCCGGACGTGCACCTGGAGGAACTGCTGGAGGGCCTGCCGCTGGTGGTCCGCGGTCCCTCGGGCTGGTGGTCGCTCCACGGGCTGTGGTCGGCGATCCTGGCGCACCGCCTGGACCCCGGGCAGCTGGCGCAGGCCCGCCGCACCGCCGGACTGGTCCTGGCCCGTCGCCGGCGCTACCACGACGCCATGGAGCTGCTGGCCGAGGCCGGGGCGTGGGACGACGTCCGCCGTCTCGTGGTCGAGGTGTGCGAGGTCGGCACGCCGCTGGTCCCGCCGGACGTGCTCGAGGTGTGGCTGCACCGGCTGCCTCCGGACGTGCAGGAGGGCCCCGAGGGACTGCTGCTGGCCGCGATGGTCGCCGAGCCGACCAGCCTGGCCGGCGCCGCGGCGCTGCTGGAGCGCGCCCTCGCGGTGGCTCCCGAGGCCGCGCCGGTCTGCTTCGCCTGCCTCAACGCCCTCGTCGAGGTGGGGCTGCGCCGGAACGACCGCCGGGAGATGGAGAGCCACATCGAGCGGCTGACCGGGCTGGCGGCCAGCGGCCACGAGCGCGCCGCCGGGTGGATCGCGCTGTTCCGGGGGCTGCTCGCCCGGACGCCGGCCGAGGTGCGCGCGCAGCTGGCCACACCGGCGCTGGTGGCGGGGACCGCGCTCAGCCCGGTGCAGCAGTGGCTGCGCGCCCACCTGATGCTGCTCAAGCTGGGCGACGCCGAGGCCGCCGAGCGCGTCGTCCGCCGGGCCCTCGCCTCGGCCGGCCCCAACATGGCGGTGCTGTTCCGCAGCCAGCTGGTCGAGTCGCTGCGGATGCGCGGACGGCTCGACGAGGCCGAGGCGCTGCTGCCCGACCTGCTCGCCGGGATCCACCCCGCCAAGGTGCTGACCTCGCCGGAGACCGTCACCTGCGCCGTCGTCCTGCTCGGCCTCCTCGGCCGGGACGACGAGGCCGCGGAGCTGCTGGGGGCGCACCGCCAGGCCATCGCGGACTCGTCGGTCGCCTGGGCTCCGGTCGCCGGGGCCGTGGCGGAGGCGGCCCACCGGGTGTCGCTCGGTCAGGAGGCCGCGGCCGCCGAGGCCCTGCGCGCGGTGCTGTGCCTGGACGTGGCCCGCAGCCGGGCGGTGCGCCAGGTGTCCGCCGCGGCGCTGCCGCTGCAGTACGTCCTGCTCCCCGAGACGCGGCCGCTGTGGGACGCCGGAGCCCCGCCGGGGTGCTTCCGGCCGGCGCTGCAGCTGGCCCGGGCGTTGGTGGCGATCCGGGAGGAGGGGTCGCTGGCGCAGGTGGCCGGCCTGCCGGCCGAGGCCCGCGCGGTCATGCGGGCCGTCCTGCCGGCGCCGTGGACGGCGGAGCTCGCCCTCGGCATGGTCGCCTCGGGTCTCCAGGAGGGGCACGAACTGGTCGAGGAGCTCGGGCCGCGCGCCCGGCCCACCCTGCGGGCGCTCAGCAGCGGAGGCCCTGCGCCGGTCGCCGCCACCGCCCGCCGGCTGCTGCGTGAGCTGCCGGCCGCGCCACCCGCCCGGCTGGAGCTGCGGGTGCTGGGGCCGATGCAGCTGCGCCGGAACGGGGCCGTCGTGGTCGCCCGCGAGCTGCGCCGCGAGCGGGTGCGCCAGCTGCTCGGGTACCTGCTCGCCCACGACCGCCCCACCCGGGCGGCGGTCACGGCCGTCCTGTGGCCCGACCTCGACGAGGCGGCCGCGGCCCGCAACCTGCGGGTGACCCTCGCCTACCTGCAGGACCTGCTGGAACCCGACCGCGGCGAGTCCGACGCGCCGTACTTCGTCCGCAGCGACGGGCCCGTCCTGCACCTGGTCGTCGGTGAGGCGCTGCAGGTCGACGTCGTGGACTTCGAGCGGCACCTCGACGAGGCGGCGCGGCTGGAGCGCCAGGGGGTGCCGTCGGCCGCCCTGGCCGCCTACGAGCAGGCCCTGCGGCTGTGGGACACCGACTACCTGCCCGACGTGGGCGACGCGGACTGGCTGGAGTGGGAGCGCGACCGGGTGCGGGGGCGGTTCGTCGGGGCCGCCGTCCGGGCCGGGGAGCTGCTGCTGGCCCGTGGGGACGCCGGCGCCGCGCGGACGCTGGGCGAGCGGGCGCTGCGGGTCGACGCCTGGTCCGAGGAGGCCCACCAGCTGCTGGTGTCCGCGCTGCTGGAGGCGGGCGACGCAGCCGACGCCCGCCGGGCGCTGCGGCGCTGCCTGCAGGCGCTGGAGAGCCTCGGCGTCCCGGCGCAGCCGCGCACGCTCGCCCTGGCCAGGCGTCTGGAGGTGCACGCCCCCGCGCGGCGGGACCGGCCGCAGGATCGCGGCTGACGCCTGGCTGGCGCCCGGCTGGCGCCCCTCCCTGTTCCGGCTGACGCCCGGCTGACAGCACCTGCCCACGCTCCGGACGACGGCGACGCCGCCGTCCGGAGCGAGGAGTCGCCATGGACGCCGCAGCAGTGACCGACCTGGTGCACCGCGCCGCGCAGGGTGACCAGCGGGCGTGGCGGGGGATCGTCGACGAGTACGGCGGCCTGGTGTGGTCGGTGGCGCGGAGCTTCCGGCTCAGCGAGGCGCAGACCGCCGACGCCGTCCAGACGACCTGGCTGCGGCTGGTGGAGCACCTGGTCGACATCCGCGATCCGCAGCGGCTGCCCGGCTGGCTGCGGACGACGACCCGGCGGGCCTGCCTGGCCGTGGCCCGCGACCACTGCCGCGAGCAGGTGACCGACGACGTCGAGCAGACCCCCGCCGTGCACCGGGACGGTCCGGCCGACGACGCCGGCCCCGAGACGAGCGCCGTGCGGCACGAGCAGCAGGTGCTGGTCCGCCGCGCGGTGGCCGCTCTGCCCGAGCAGCAGCAGGCGCTCCTCGGCCTGCTCGTCGCCTCTCCGGCGCCGAGCTACGCGCAGATCAGCGCCGGGCTCGGGATACCCGTGGGCAGCATCGGCCCGACGCGGGCACGCATCCTGGCCCGGCTGCGGACGACGCTGGAGACGGCCGGGGTGTACGACGCGGTGCCGGCCTGACCGTCGCGCGTCGCGGTCGTCCGCTCCGGATCCCCCTCCGGGCGTTCCCGCGGGAGCGCCCGGAGGGCGACGGTGTCACGGCTCCGCGAGGTGGCGGATCCCGGTCACGCTCGGGAGGAAGACGTACGCACCGCCGCGGGTGGTGACCAGGCGGGGCAGACCGGTCAGCTCGGCCCGGCCGGCGGCCGTCCGGAAGCGGAAGGCGCGGCCGCCTCCGGTGCCGTCCCCGGTGCCGAGGAAGGGGTCCTGGGTGCGGCCCAGCCCCGGTGCGAACAGCCCGTCGAGCGCCCACTCGGCCATCAGGAACTCGAACTGGTCCCGGAGGCTGGCGCCGATGAACAGGCCGACGACCCCGCGCTCCTGCCCGTCGTCGGGCCGGGCCGGGTCGTACGGCGGGCCGTAGGTCAGCCCGCGCCGCACGATGCGGTGCTTGGCGCCCCCGCCTCCGGCGACGGGGGAGTCGCGGGGGTGCATGCGCCGGACGTGCGCGCCGATCGGGCAGCGCTCACCCCGCTCGTCACCGGCGTAGTCGAAGTCGTTGAGGGCCTCGGGTGGCAGCCGGGCATCGGTGTCGGGGGAGAGGACCAGCGGCGTTCCGCTGCGCCACCGGCCGCACAGCCGGGCGGCGACCAGCTCCTCCGACGTGGCGGTGCGCTGCGCCTGCTCGGCCAGCAGGGTGCAGAAGGCGGCCACGTCCTGGGCCATCACCCGGAACGCGGCGAAGCTGCCGTTGCGGCCGAGGGCGGGCGGGTCGGGCACGGGATAGCTGTGGCCGGTGAACTGGCTGGGGTGGCCGAGCAGGAAGGCGCCGGTCGGCTGGACGGGCAGCCGGTCGGGCGGCCCGGGTGGCGGGGCGGGGTCGACGGTCGGCTGGGAGATCCCGTCCACGTAGCCGAAGTGGTCGACCTTCCCGGGCAGCAGGTCGCCGTCCAGGCGGTCGAGCTCGGTCAGCCCGGGAGCGGTGCCGGCCAGGACGGCCTCGGTGGCCCGGTCCCGCGCCTCCGGTGACACGGCCGACAGCGACAGCAGCAGGTGGAACCCCGGGTCGGTGAACGCCGGACGCCAGTGCACCGGGTCGCTGGGCCCGGTGTCCCCGACGAGCGCGGCGCGGGCGGCGGCGCCCGCGGTGAACTCGGCGGGGAAGCCGGTCGGCGGCACGCCCAGCGCCCGCAGCCCGGCCGCGGTGACCGCCACGTTGAGGCACGAGTCCGGCTTCTCGGTCCACGGCGTCGCCGTCGTGACCTGCGGCCGGCCGGGGGTGCCGTCGACCAGTGAGCCGAGCAGCGCGCGGGCGGCCGGAGCGGAGTCCACGCGCAGCAGCAGGTGCCGCGCCGTGGGCATCGTGTAGCCGCGGACGACCAGACCCTGGACGTCGGAGAGGTCGAGCACCACCGGAGCCCCCGTTCCGCCGGGCTCAGCCGGCGTCGTCGGCGCGGATGTCGATCACCGGCCGGGTGGGGTAGGCGCTGTAGAAGGGGCCGACGCACCCCAGGTCGTGCCGGCGCACGTAGGCCAGGAACTCCTCGGGGTGCTGCTGGACCGGCAGCGGCGGCGGGTCGGCCATGTGCTGCAGCAGCTGGTCGAACACCGGACCGATGTGGTGGACGAAGTCCATGATGTAGCGCTCGAAGTCCCCGTCGTACGTGGTGATCACGGCCAGCCGCTCGTCGTCGAGGAAGACGAACCGGGCGAAGTGCACCGTGCCGATCGCGTCGAGCGCGGTGGTGACGGGGTTCCGGTCGCGGGGCAGGGCCTGCAGCCGCTCGACCTCCGCCCGCAGCGCCTCCCGCGCGTCGGGCCGGGCCGCCATGACCAGCGTCAGCGGGCTCTGCACCGTCGTCCCGGCCGTGGTCGTGCCGGTCGTCTCCGTGGTCACACCAGTCATGTCCGACCTCCTCGTCCCGCGGACGGCGGCAGCCGCCCGGGTCCGCGACGATCCGAGGACGGCGTCACCGCGCCGTCACCGCACTGTCACCGGCCGGGGCTGTATCAGCACCGGCCCCGCGCACCTCTGCCGGTCGTGCAGCATCGGACAACGGACGCGGTCGACGTGCGGGCGACGACACTGCGGGTGAGCCTGCTGGGTGGCTCCTCCCTCGGCACCGCCGAGCTCCCGCGAGGACGGCACGACGTCCCCCGCAGCGTGCAGCGACTGGTGGCCTACGTCAGCCTCTCGGGCCGGCCGGCCCGGTCGGCGGTCGCCGGCCAGCTGTGGGGCGAGGTCCCCGAGGAGCAGGCGCAGGCGAGCCTGCGGTCGGCGCTGTGGCGGCTGCAACGGCTGGCGCCGGGCCTGCTGGACACCTCCGGCGGCGCGCTCGCCGTGGCCCGGGGCGTGCACGTCGACGTCCGGGAGCTGTGCGCCTGGGCGGCGCGGGTCCGGGACCCGGGCGCCGACGTCGAGGACCTGCGCCTCCCGCCCCCGGAGCTCTCCGGCGACCTGCTGCCCGGCTGGCGTGACGACTGGGTCCTCGTCGAGCGCGAGCGGCTGCGGCAGCTGCGGCTGTACGCGCTGGAGACCCTCGCCGCGCGGCTGGCCGGCGCGGGACGCCCCGGCGACGCGGTGGAGGTGGCCTCCCTCGCCGTCCGGGCGGAGCCGCTGCGCGAGAGCGCCTACCGGGTCCTGGTGCGGATCCACCTCGCCGAGGGCGACGTGGCCGCCGCCGTCCGTTCCTACCGGCAGTTCCGGGCGAGGGTGCGCGACCAGCTCGGGCTGGACCCGACCGACCGGCTCACCCGGCTGGTCGCGCACCTGGAGGAGGGACGGCGGGTGGCCTCCTGAGGACTCCCGCCGGCCGTGTATCAGACCGGCGGTGGTCCTCCTCCGTCCGGTGTACCGAAACCCCCCGGGAGGTCAGGGATGGACTCGCAGGCGCCCGCCGCGGCGGACCCGCGGGGCGACGTCTCCTACCGGCAGCTGCTCACCGGCCTGCGCCGGTTCCTCCGCACCGACGGGCAGCGCCACCTGGACGACCCGAACGTCGCCTCGGTCGGCCTGGGCTACAAGGTCACCGGCGGCCGTCCGACGGCCGAGCTGTCGGTGCAGTTCACGGTGGAGGAGAAGCGCGTCGGTCCGGAGGCGCTGGCCGCCCTGGGGACGCACCCGGTCCCGGAGGCCGTCACGGTCGCCGGCGTCCGGGTGCCGACCGACGTGCTCGAGCGCCGCTCCTCGCCGGCCCTGGCCGCCCGGCCGCGGCGCGGCGCACCTCCGCGGCCCCCGTCCCCAGGGCCACGAGGGATCCCGGCGAGGTGACGAGGGGCATGCCCGAGCGGCTGGTGCTGTGCTGTGACGGCACGTGGAACACCGTGGGTCAGGAGCGCGAGGCACAGCGCTCCGGGCTGGCCTTCCGGGACGACGCCTACCGGCGCCCGTCCCGCGGGGCGAGCTGCACGACTCGCGCCGGGGGGTCTTCCGGCTGCAGCGGGCGTACTCCCGTCCCCTGGGAACTCACCACCCGGGCACCGAATCCGTGGTTCACAGCGCGGTCGCGCGCCACGGGGACGTCGATCTGGACCATGCGCCAAGTGCCTTGCCCGCCTGTCTGCAGGGCCCCCACGGGACGACGCAGGTCCCGATGGACCGGCCGCCGCCGGAGCCGGCCCCCGCTCGGCGGTCCGCCAGCCGGAGCGGGCGGACCGGGAACCAGTGCCGGCCGCCCCTTGTGAGCGCCCGGCGGCGGCAGGACCATCGCCTCCGGGCCCCGGGAACGGCGGCCGTCGGCGGATTCGGCACGGCCGGGGCGCACCGGCCGGTCCGGCGCCGCGTCCCTCCCCGGACCCGGGACGCGGCCGCACAGCCCGAGGGGAGCGAGCCCGCATGACGACCACCCGACCGACGTTCGACGACTTCCTCGCGTGGCTGGAGTCCGGCCGGGAACACGGGCAGGTCCACTTCGACGACCGGCAGCAGTGCTGGCACGTGCTGGGCCACCCGGAGGCCGGCGTCGTGCTGTCCGACCCGGCCGTCTTCTCCTCCGACCTCACGGCGCTGCAACCCGCGCAGGACGACCTCGCGCTCTTCCAGCGCGGCAACCTCGTCCGGATGGACCCGCCGCGGCACCGGGAGCTGCGGTCCCTGGTCAACCAGGCGTTCACCCCGCGGGTCGTGGCCGGCCTCGAGCCGCGGATCGCCGAGCTGACCACCGAGCTGCTGGACCGGGCGGGGGAGCGGTTCGACCTGGTCGACGCGCTGGCCTACCCACTGCCGGTGATCGTCATCGCCGACCTGCTGGGGGTCCCGACGTCCGACCGGGAGCTGTTCCGCCGGTGGGCCGACGTGCTGCTCGGCCAGGAGGTCGACCCCGACCAGGGGCTGGTGGAGGCCGGCGAGCGGGCGGTGGCCGCGGTGGCGCCGACCGTGCGGGAGATGAACGACTACTTCCTGGACCACATCAGGTCCCGGCGGACGCACCCGGGCGACGACCTGACCAGCCGGCTCATCCAGGCCGAGGTGGACGGCCGGCGGTTGGCGTACGAGGAGATCGTCGGCTTCGTCGGGCTGCTGCTGATCGCCGGGCACGTCACCACGACCGCGACGCTGGGCAACAGCATCGTCGCCTTCTCCGACGCCCCGGACGCCGCGGCCGAGGTCCGGGTCGATCCGGACCTGCTCCCGGGGGCGATCGAGGAGGTGCTGCGGATGCGGACGCCGTTCCCGCGGCTGGCCCGGATCACCACGGCCGACGCCGAGGTCGGCGGCGTGCGCATCCCGGCCGGGCAGGTGGTGCTGCCCTGGCTGGCGGCGGCCAACCGGGACGCGCGGGTGTTCGCCGAGCCGCAGCGCTTCGACGTGCACCGCCGGCCCAACCCGCACCTGACCTTCGGGCACGGCGTGCACTTCTGCCTCGGCGCGCCGCTGGCCCGGCTGGAGGCCCGGGTCGCGCTGCGGCTGCTGCTGCAGCGGTACCGGGACATCGAGGTCGCCGCCGACGAACCGGTCGAGCACCGCAACCCGTGGACGATGGTCGCCGTCAGCCGGCTGCCCCTGGTGGTCCGCCCCGCCTGACCGGAGGCCGTCAGCGGCGGGCGCCGGCCGGGTCCGGCCGGACGGTGAGCAGGCCCGTGCGGTCGAGCAGGTCGGCGAGCGCCCGGCCGTCGCCCGCACGGACGACGGGGACGGCGCCGACCCGCTCCTCGGTGGCCGGCGGCTCCGTGCCGATGGGGGCGACGGTGCGCAGCGCGATCGCCGCGACCCGGTCCGGGTGCGCGCGGGCGAAGTCGCGGTAGATCTCGGGGTCGTGCTCGCCGTCGTCCCCGACCAGGACCCACTGCACGCCGGGCAGGTCGGCGGCCAGCCGCTCCAGGGACCCCCGCTTGTGCGCCCGGCCGCTGCGGAACCACGCGCGCGGGCTGATCCCCCAGTCGGTGAGCAGCAGGGCGCCGGCCGGGAAGCCGTGCCGCTCGAGGAAGGCGGTGATCGGCCCGGCCAGGTTCCACGGCCCGTTGCTCACGTACACGACCGGTGGGTGCGGGGTGCCCTCGACGAGCCGGGTCAGCAGCACCGCCATGCCGGCCACCGGGCGGCGGGTGGAGCCGTTGCCTGCGAAGGTGCGCCACGCGGCGCGCAGCGGGTGCCGGATCCCGGTGATCCACACCGTGTCGTCGATGTCGCAGACGACGCCGCGGCGCGCGTCGGGGGAGGCGACGTGCAGCGGTGCCGGCACCGGCGGGCGGCCTTCCGGGTGCAGCAGCGCCGTGGCCGGACCGGGGGGCAGCTCGGCGGCCACGGTGAGGTCGATCAGGCCGCCCTCGTCGGCCCGCGCGCGGACCCGTGTCCCGCCGAGGGTGACGTCGATCTCGCCGTGCGGCTGCTCGAGGGTCAGCAGCCGGCGCCAGCCGGGGATGTCGAGGCGGGCGTTCGGGTCGGTGCCCGCGGGGGCCAGCAGCAGCCGCCCCCGGACCCGCGCCCGGCCCCGCGCGGCGTATCCCGGGTAGCCCAGCGCAGCGGTCGTCCAGCCACGGCGACGGGCGCGAGCGGACAGTGCCCGGTCCAGCCGGACCTTGGCGCGGTACGCGGCCGCGATCGCCCGCAGCGACCAGGTCGCGGGGTCGGTGGGCTGGTCGGACACGAGCGCCTCCGCGGGGACCGGTGGTCGGCAGACCTTACCGGCCCGACCGCGGGGCCACCGGTCCTGGAACGACCGGACCCCCACGGCAGGAGAGCCGTGGGGGTCCGGTGCCGTGTCCCGGCGGCGCTCAGACCGCGCGGACGTTCTCCGCCTGCGGGCCCTTCTGGCCCTGGGTGACGTCGAACTCGACGCGCTGCGCCTCGTCCAGTGACCGGTACCCGCTCCCGGAGATCGCCGAGAAGTGGCAGAAGACGTCGGGGCCGCCACCGTCCTGCTCGATGAAGCCGAAGCCCTTCTCCGCGTTGAACCACTTCACAGTGCCCTGGGTCATGTCGTTCCCTCTTCCGTGCTGTCGCGTCAGGACAGACGGTCGCCGGTCCCGGGTCGCCGCACCGACCGGCAGGACCGAGAGGAACGTCAGGCGAGGACGACTGTCGACGTTCGGAAACGAAGCAGAGGCACAGCAGCGACCGGATGCCACGGTACGCGATCACCCGCCACCCTGGGATCGCGCCACCGCGACGGGGCGGACCTCGTCCGGAACGTCCCCGGCCAGCGCCGCGTCCGTGCCCGCGAAGGAGTTCCGATGGACATCACCACCGTCAACGACCGGCACCTGTACCAGGGGCGGGTCGTGGTCCAGGACCCGACGGACCCGTCCCGTTCGGTCGAGCTGTCGCGCAGGATCGTCCGGTTCGGGCCCGCCGGCTGGCTGACCGTGGTGACGGCCCTGGCCGAGGACGCCGAGATCGTGCTGTACCCGACCGCCCGCGTCCTGGCGGTCACCGACCTCCGCGAGGTCGGCGTCGCCGGCCACCGGCCTGGTGCGGAGGCGTGACCGCGACCCCCGGAGCCGGCAGCGGACCGGTCCGCACCTCGACGTCGGCCTCCGCGCCGCGCGTTCGGGGGGTTCCGCGGTCCCGGTGGGGGGAACACCGTGCCGTGTGACCGATCCCCACGGGACGCCTGAGGTGGAGCAGCGGCTGGCGGAGGACCTGGACCCGGAACGGCACCGGGCTCCGTCCGAGGGCATCCCGCAGGAGCTGTCCGACGACGCGGGCGACGACGCGGGCGAGGACGATCCCCCACCGGCCGGGACCGGCCCGTGAGCGCGGTGCCGTCGGGCACCCCCGCGCGGGCGGACCCGGTGAGGTGCGGCCCCGGCACGGACCGGCGCGGTGCCGGAGCGCCGGGCCCGGGAGGCGCCGGGCAGCTGCCCGACGGGTTGGTCGCCGTGGTCAAGCGGGACTGCCCGACCTGCGTGCTGGTCGAGCCGGTGCTGCGCGGCCTCGGTGCCGCGGTGTGGTGCCAGGACGACCCGACCTGGTTCGACCACGACGACACCGCCCTGGAGCTGTCCTACCGCCTGGACGTGGAGACGGTCCCGACCCTGCTGCGGATCGAGGACGGGGTGGAGACCGCGCGGACGGTCGGCTGGAGCCGCGAGCAGTGGGAGGCCCTGACCGGCGTCGCCGGGCTGGGGGAGGGCCTGCCCGAGCACCGGCCGGGCTGCGGGTCGCTGTCGGTCGACCCGGCTCGGATCGACGCGCTGGAGGCGCGGTACGGCGGCAGCGGGCTGGCCAGCCGCCGGATCGAGCTCGCCGACCTCGAGGACGAGCACGAGGCGCTGTTCGACCGGGGCTGGACCGACGGGCTGCCGGTCGTGCCGCCCACCCCCGAGCGGGTGCTCCGGATGCTGCGCGGCACGACCCGCGACCCCGGTGAGGTGGTTGCCGTCGTCCCGCCGGACCTCGTGCCCTGCACCGTCGAGAAGGTCGCGGTCAACGCGGTGCTGGCCGGCTGCCTGCCCGAGTACCTGCCGGTCGTCCTGGCGGCGCTGGAGGCGGCGTGCGCGGAGGAGTTCGCCCTGCACGGCGTGCTGGCCACCACCCACTTCGCCGGCCCGGTCGTGGTCGTCAACGGGCCGGTCGCCGCGCGGATCGGGATGAACAGCGGGGTCAACGCCCTCGGCCAGGGCAACCGCGCGAACGCCACGATCGGCCGGGCGCTGCAACTGGTGGTCCGCAACGTCGGGGGCGGCCGTCCCGGTGAGGTGGACCGGGCCACCCTGGGCAACCCGGGCAAGACCACCTTCTGCTTCGCCGAGCGCGAGCGGGACAGCCCCTTCGCGCCGCTGGCCGCCGACCGCGGGGTGCCCGGCGACGCGGTGACCGTCTTCGCGGGGTCGGGCGTGCAGCCGGTGGTCGACCAGCTCAGCCGGGACGCCGGCTCCCTGGCCCGGTCCTTCGCGGCCTGTCTGCGCGTCAACGCCCATCCCAAGCTGCCGATGGCGTTCGACGCGATGCTCGTCGTCTCCCCGGAGCACGGCCGGGTGCTCCGCGAGGCCGGCTGGGACCGCGCCCGCCTGCTGGCCGAGCTCGACGGGCTGCTGAGGCTCCCGGCCGGTGAACTGGCGCGCGGCGCCGGCGGGATGGCCGAGGGCCTGCCGCCCGGGGTCGCCGCCGACGAGGTGCCGAAGTTCCGGCCCGGCGGCCTGCTGATGACCCACGCCGGCGGGGACGCCGGGTTGTTCAGCGCGATCGTCGGCGGCTGGGTCGGCGGCGAGATGGGCAGCACTCCGGTGACGCGGGAGGTACGGGCATGAGGACGGTCCTCGATCCCACCGGCGAGCGCCGGGCGCCGGAGCGGCCGCTGCTGCCGCGCCCGGCCTCGCTGCAGGGCCGGAGCGTGGGCCTGCTCGACATCAGCAAGGCCCGCGGCGACGTCGTCCTGGACCGCCTCGCGGAGCTGCTCGGCGAGCACGGCGCCACGGTGCGCCGGTACCGCAAACCCACGTTCGCCCGCGTCGCCCCGGTCGACCTGCGGCAGGAGATCACCGAGCACTGCGAGGTGGTGATCGAGGCACTGGCCGACTAGGGCTCGTGCACGTCGTGCAGTGTGCACGACATCGCCGACCTGGAGCGCCGGGGCGTGGTGGGGGTCTTCCTCGCGAGCGAGGCCTTCGCCGACGCCGCACGACTGCAGGGCGCGGCACTGGGCTTCCCGGCGCCCTGCGTGCTCGTGCCCCATCCGGTGCAGGACCGCACGGACGCCGAGCTGCGCGCGGTCGCCGAGGAGGTCTGTCCGGCGGTGGTGGCCGCCGTGACCTCGGGCGCCGCGTCGCCGCGGAGCCCGTCGGGCTGACACCGCACGCCCGAGCCGCTCCCGGGTGCGCGGCGACCGCACCGGCGGGTGGTGCGGTCGCCGCGGTTGGGTCAGGCCGGGGTCGGGGTCTCGCCGAACAGCCGGCAGTCCCCGCCGAGCTCGTCCCACCGCGGCACGACCGCCCAGCCGGGATCGGGGCTCCGGACCACGGTGTGCGCCCCGGTGATCGCGTACATGCAGGACGAGTCCGGATCGCTGCCGACCCACAGGTCGACGGTGTAGTCCGCCAAGCTCCTGGGCTCCGAGCAGGCGCCGCACCGGTCTTCCACCACGAAGTACGCGCGGACCAGCGGGACGTAGAAGACGGACCCGACCGGGAACTCGTCGCCGCCCTCGTAGCCCACCGCGAGCGTGATCGGGTCGTCGTAGGTCCCCGTGCCGCCGGCCTTGCGACCGGATGAGGTGGCACGGGTCCCGGCGGGCGAGTTGTCCTCCAGGCTGTAGCCGGTCAGCCACGCGGTCTCGACCCATCCGTGCGGCTCTGGGCCGGGGTGGGCGGCGGCTTCAGGGGCAGCGACCGTCGGTACCAGGACGGCGGCGCACAGGCCGGTCAGCCCTGCGGCGGCGGTGGTCACGGTGCGGCGGGTCGGTGTCCTCATGGCGTTCCTGTCCGTGGGGGGCGGGAGCGCGGTCACTCTGGCGGCCCCGCCGTCGGCCGACGACCCGGGAGCCGGTCCGACGGCGCGTCGGCAACGGGGCGTACCGGACACGCCCGTCGGTGTCGCGACGTCGGCCGGGCGGTCGCGAGCCCGGCAGTGCCCCGAGCCGCCCGGCGCGAGGGGCGTCCGCGGACGAAGTCGATCCCTGTCTTGCCGTGCCGTCCCGTCGGCACCATGCTGCCGGTATCCGGAACGGAAGACGTGGTCTGGCTCACAGACCCGGCTCCGGTCCAGACACGACACGTGTGCACCCGAGTGCTCAGGAGGAGCCGGTGACAGCGACCCAGGAACGGACCAGCAGGACGGGCGAGAAGCTCTCCGGCCGGGTGGCGTTCGTGACGGGCGGCACCCGGGGGATCGGCGCGGCGATCTGCCGCAGCATGGCCGCCCAGGGTGCCGACGTCGCCGCCGGCTACAGCGGCAACGAGGAGGCCGCCGAGCGTTTCCGCAAGCAGTTCTGCGACGACTTCCCCGACCAGGGCTTCTCCGTGCACAAGGGCGACATCGGCGACGCCGACGACTGTCGCCGCACCGTCACGGAGGTCATCGAGAAGCACGGCCGCCTCGACATCCTGGTCAACAACGCGGGCATCACCGTGGACCGGACCGTGCTGAAGATGACCGACGACGACTGGCGCCGGGTCATCGACGTCAACCTGTCGGGCGCCTTCTACCTGTCCCAGGCCGCGCTCAAGCACATGCTCGAGCGGGGCAGCGGGCGGATCGTGATGATCTCCTCGGTGATCGGGGAGATGGGCGGCATCGGCCAGTCCAACTACTCCTCGGCCAAGGCCGGGCTGCTGGGCCTGACCAAGACGCTGGCCCGCGAGGCCGCGATGCAGGTGCAGCGCTCGGGCAAGACCGACGGGCTGGGCATCACGGTCAACGCCGTGACGCCGGGCTACACCGCCACCGAGATGCTCGAGAGCGTGCCGGAGAAGGTGCTCGACAACCTCAAGGGCAAGATCCCGCTGGGCCGGCTGGGTGAGCCCGAGGAGATCGCTCGCGTCGTGCACTTCCTCGCCGCGGACGCGTCCGGCTACATCACCGGGCAGGTCTGGGGCGTCAACGGCGGCCTGGACATGTAGTCGCCGGCCGCCGTCCCCAGGGTCCGCTGACAGGAAGAGGTGCTCGGGTGTTCGACCGCATCGCCGTCGTCAACCGTGGGGAGCCCGCGCTGCGGCTCATCCGCGCGGTCCGAGAACTCAACGCCGAGCACGGCACGCGGACCCGCGTCGTCGCCCTGCACACCGAGGCCGAGCGCAGGGCGACGTTCGTGCGCGCCGCCGACGAGGCGGTGCTGCTCGACGACAGCGGGGGCGGCTCCCCGTACCTGGACCACGCCGAGCTGGCCCGGGCCCTGCGCGCCAGCGGCGCCGACGCGGCCTGGGTCGGCTGGGGCTTCGTCGCGGAGGACCCCGCCTTCGCCGAGCTGTGCGCCGACCTCGGCGTGACCTTCGTCGGGCCGCCGCCGGAGGCGATGCGCCTGCTCGGTGCCAAGATCGAGGCCAAGGTCCTCGCCGAGAAGGTCGGCGTCCCCGTCGCGCCGTGGAGCCACGGCCCGGTCGAGAGCCTGGACGACGGCCGGCGGTACGCCGACGTCATCGGCTACCCGCTCATCGTCAAGGCCCGCAGCGGCGGTGGCGGCCGCGGGATCCGCGTCGTCCGCTCGCCGGACGAGCTCGAGGAGGCCCTGACCCGCACCCGCTCCGAGGCGGAGAAGAGCTTCGGCGACCCGGTCGTGTTCATGGAGCGGCTGGTCGAGGGCGGGCGGCACGTCGAGGTCCAGGTGATCGCCGACCAGCACGGCACGGTGTGGGCACCCGGCGTGCGCGACTGCTCGGTGCAGCGGCGCAACCAGAAGGTCATCGAGGAGTCCAGCTCGCCGGCGCTGACCCGGGAGCAGGACGCCGCGCTGCGCGAGTCCGCCGTCGCGCTCGTGCGGGCCGCCGGCTACGTCGGCGCGGGCACCGTCGAGTTCCTCTACCAGCCGGAGGAGCAGCTCACCACGTTCCTCGAGGTCAACACCCGGCTGCAGGTCGAGCACCCGGTGACCGAGCTGACCACCGGGCTGGACCTGGTGAAGCTGCAGCTGCACGTGGCCGCGGGCGGCCGGCTGGAGGGCGAGCCGCCGGCGACCAACGGGCACGCGGTGGAGGCGCGGCTGACCGCCGAGGACGCCGAGCAGGGGTTCGCCCCGGCGCCCGGCCGGGTGGAGCTGCTGCGGCTGCCGACCGGGCCCGGCGTCCGGGTGGACACCGGGATCAGCGTCGGCGACGTCATCCCGCCGCAGTACGACTCGATGATCGCCAAGGTGATCGGGTGGGGCCGCGACCGCTCCGAGGCCCTCGCCCGGCTGCGCTGCGCCCTGCAGGAGACCACCGTCGTCCTGCGCGGCGGCACCACGACCAAGACCTTCCTGCTCGACCTGCTCGACCGCCCGGAGGTGGTGGCGGGCACCGTCGACACCGGGTGGCTGGACCGCGCCGGCCCCGCCGACGGCCCCCGGCCGACCAGCACCGCGTGGGTGGCGCTCGTCCAGGTGGCCGTCGACCTGGCCGAGGCCGAGGAGGAGCTGGAGCGGCAGGCCTTCCTGGCCTCGGCCCGCGGCGGCCGGCCACGGGCGCCGCACGAGGTGGGCCGCACCGTGGAGCTGGGCCTGCGCGGGCAGGTCTACCGGCTGACGGTGGCCACGGTGGCGCGGGACCGCCACCGGGTCGAGCTCGACGGCCGGGTCGTCGACGTCGAGGTGGACCGGCTCGGCCCGCTGGAGAGCCGCCTGGCCGCCGGTGGACGGCGGTACTCGGTGGTGGCCGTCGAGGCCCCCGGGTCGCACCTGGTGGAGGTCGACGGCGAGACGCACCGCGTGGGCCGCGACGCCGGCGGTGTGGTCCGCGCCCCCGCCCCAGCCGTGGTCGTCGCCGTCCGCGCCGCGGCGGGTGAGGAGGTCGAGGCCGGCCAGCCGATCGTCATCCTCGAGAGCATGAAGATGGAGACGGCGGTGCGGGCGCCGTTCGCCGGCCGGGTCCGCGAGGTCCGGGCCGTGGTCAACAGCCAGGTCGACGCCGGTGCCCCGCTGCTCGGTCTCGAGCGGATCGGCGGCGATGTCGAGGAGGCGACCGGGGAGCGCGCGGAGCTGCCCAGCGCGGACGCGGTGCCCGACGGCGACCCCCGCACCCGGGCGCTGGCCGTGCTATCGGCACTGCGGGCGCTGGTCACCGGCTACGACCTCAGCGCCGCGCAGGCCCGGCAGCTGGTCGCCGAGTACGGCGCCGTACGCGACCAGCTCCCGGTCGACGACCCGGAGCTGCTGCGCGGCGAGCTCGCCGTCCTCACCACCTTCGCCGACCTGTGCGAGCTGTCCCGCAACCGCCCGGCCAGCGAGGAGGAGGAGGCCGACACCCAGGTCCACAGCCCGCGCGAGTACTTCCACGCCTACTTGCACTCCCTGGACGTCGAGCGGGAGGCACTGCCGGAGAGCTTCCGCACCCGCCTGGGCCGGGCACTGCTGCACTACGGCGTCGAGGACCTCGAGCCCGGACCGGCCCTCGTCGCGGCCGTCCACCGGATCTTCCTGTCGCAGCAGCGAGTCGGGGAGCAGCTGCCCGCCGTCTCGGCGCTGCTGGACCGCTGGTTGATCGCCGAACGCCCGCCGGAGGGTCCGGCGCGGGCCGAGGTGGGGGAGGTCCTCGACCGGCTGGTCGTCGCCACGCAGCTGCGCTACCCGGCCGTGGGCGACCTGGCCCGGGCGGTCCGCTACCGGTACTTCGAGGAGCCGGTCGTCCGGGAGGCTCGCCAGCGCGTGCTGGAGGAGGCCGGCCGGCTGCTCGACGAGCTCGACGCGGCCCGCGGGGACACCGCGGAGGAGATCCGGCGGATGGAGGCGCTCGTCGCCAGCCCCGAGCCGCTGATCCGGCTGCTGGCGCAGCGCTTCGGCCGGGCGACGGCCGTCCCCGACCCGATCCTCGAGGCGCTCACCCGCCGCTACTACCGCAGCCGCAGCCTCGAGGACGTGCGGTCCTTCCTCCTCGACGGGGATACCTGCGTCACGGCCGAGTACGACCTGAACGGCCAGCGGCTGCACCTGGTCGCGCTGATGGTCGACCGGGCCCGGCTGGCCGAGGCGCTCCGTGCGCTCAACCCGACGCTCGCCGGCGTGGCGGACCCCGCCCAGCTGGTCGTCGACCTCTACGTCAACTGGCCGGACCGCCCGGCCGACGCCGACGAGCTGTCGGAACAGCTGCGCGGGCTGCTCGCCGACGTCCCGGCGTTGCAGACCGGTCGCCGGGTCACCGTCACGGTCTCCACCCCGGACGGCGAGGTCGAGACGGTCACCTTCCGACCGGCGCAGGACGGCCGGCTGGCCGAGGAGCGGGTCGTCCGCGGGCTGCACCCACTGACCGCCCAGCGGCTCAACCTGTGGCGGCTGAAGCACTTCGACGGCGAGCGGGTGCCCTCGGCCGAGGACACCTCCCTGTTCCACATCACGGGTAAGGACAACCCGAACGACGAGCGGTTCATCGCGATGGCCGAGGTCCGCGACCTCACGCCGCTGCGTGACGACGCGGGCGAGATAGTCGGCTTCCCCACGGTCGAGCGGCAGCTGACCTCCTGCCTGGACAGCCTGCGGCGGGCCCAGTCGCTGCGGCGGTCCCGGCGGCCGCTGGAGCACAACCGCGTCTACCTCTACGCCTGGCCCTCGATCGAGCTGCCGCTGTCGGAGGTGGCGACCTTCGCGCGCACCTCGGCGCCGCTGACGATCGGCGCCGGCCTCGACCAGATCGTGCTGTTCGCGCGGCTGCAGGAGGAGGAGGGCCGCCCGCCGCGCGAGGTGGCGCTGCGCTTCTCCTTCCGCCCCGGCACCGGGTTGCGCATGGAGGTGACCGACCGGCCCACCGAGCCGATCCGCCCGTTGGACGACTACACCGCCAAGGTGCTCAGCTCACGGGCCCGCGGCGCGCCCTACCCCTACGAGCTGGCGCCGCTGCTCGCGGGGCCGCAGGGCTCGTGGGTCGAGCACGAACTGGGCGACGACGGCCGGCTCACCCCGGTCGAGCGCCCGCGGGGCCAGAACAAGGCGGGCATCGTCGTCGGCCTGGTGACCACGCCGACGCAGCGGTACCCCGAGGGCATGACCCGGGTGGCCCTCTTCGGTGACCCGACCAAGGCCCTGGGCACCGTCGCCGAGCCGGAGTGCGCCCGGGTGGTCGCCGCCCTCGACCTGGCCGAGGAGCGCGGCATCCCGGTCGAGTGGTTCGCGCTGTCCTCCGGCGCCCGCATCTCCATGGACAGCGGCACCGAGAACATGGACTGGGTGTCGCGGGCGCTGCGCCGGATCATCGAGTTCACCCAGGCCGGCGGGGAGATCAACGTCGTCGTCACCGGCATCAACGTGGGCGCCCAGCCGTACTGGAACGCCGAGGCCACGATGCTGATGCACACCAAGGGCATCCTGGTCATGACGCCGGACAGCGCGATGGTGCTCACCGGCAAGCACTCCCTGGACTACTCCGGCGGGGTGTCGGCCGAGGACAACTTCGGCATCGGCGGCTACGACCGGGTGATGGGACCCAACGGGCAGGCCCAGTACTGGGCGCCCGACCTCACCGGCGCGCTCGACGTGCTGTTCCGGCACTACGACCACACCTACCGGGCGCCGGGGGAGCGCTGGGGCCGGCCGGCCGAGACCTCCGACCCGCGCGACCGGGACGTGCGCTCCTTCCCGCACGAGCACCCGGCGAGCGAGTTCACCACTGTCGGCGACGTCTTCTCGGCCGAGAAGAACCCCGAACGCAAGAAGGCCTTCGACATCCGGACCGTCATGCGGGCGGTGACCGACCAGGACCACCCGGTGCTCGAGCGCTGGGCCGGCATGGCCGACGCCGACACCACCGTCGTCCTCGATGCCCACCTCGGCGGGCACCCGGTGGCCGTGCTCGGCGTCGAGTCGCGGCCGATCCCGCGGCGCGGCAGCTACCCCGCCGACGGCCCCGACCAGTGGACGGCGGGGACGCTGTTCCCCCGCTCGTCGAAGAAGACCGCCCGCGCGATCAACGCCGCCAGCGGCAACCGCCCGCTGGTCGTGCTGGCCAACCTGTCGGGCTTCGACGGCTCGCCGGAGTCGCTGCGGGAGATGCAGCTGGAGTACGGCGCGGAGATCGGCCGGGCCATCACCAACTTCGACGGCCCGATCGTGTTCTGCGTGGTGTCGCGCTACCACGGCGGCGCCTTCGTCGTCTTCTCCGGCGTCCTCAACGAGGGCATGGAGGTGCTGGCCGTCGAGGGCTCCTACGCCTCGGTCATCGGCGGGGCGCCGGCGGCCGCGGTCGTCTTCTCCCGCGAGGTCGACAAGCGCACCGCCGCCGATCCGCGGGTGCGCGACCTCGAGGCCGCGATCGCCGCTGCCGACTCCGTCGAGCAGGCCCACCTGCGGGCCCAGCTGGCCACCGTCCGCAGCGCCGTCCGGTCGGAGAAGCTCGGCGAGGTCGCCGCGGAGTTCGAGGCCGTCCACGACATCGAGCGGGCCCGCCGGATGGGCTCGGTGCACGCCATCATCCCGGCCGCGGAACTGCGCCCCCGTCTCATCGCCGCGGTGGAACGCGGGATGGAACGCGCCGCCCGGAGCTGAACCGCCCGACAGAGAGGACTCTCGTGAACGCGTTCGTCCTGAACCAGCACGGCCGCATGGTGTTCCCCTCGAACATCATGCCCGAGCTCGACTTCTCCACCATGGAGACGCTCGAACAGCTCGACAGCGTCATCCGCCGGGACTTCGAGACCAAGGCGCCGAGCGGCACCGAGATCCTGGAGCGGGTCGGCACCGGCGGCTACAGCACCCGCTACGACCTGATGCGCGACATGGCCCTGAACCTGTTCTGGGCCAACCGCTTCTCGATCACCATGTACGACAAGCGGCCGACCCGCTGGGCCGACCTCCCGCGGACGCGGTCCGACGTCTTCCTGCCCGTCCTGGAGCCCTGGGAGGACGGCGAGGCCAAGGTCAGCGGCGTCCAGGAGGCCTATCCGCAGCTGCCGTCGAAGTGGAACGAGGGCTGCGAGGACCGCATCTTCGACATCCTGTTCGACGTCTTCGCCAACCGACGCCACCACGCGTCCACGCTGCCGGCGGTCAAGCCCACGGTCGCGGAGTTCCTGGAGCAGCCGGGCAACCTCACCTTCCGGCTGCCGCACTACGACCCGGACTTCCCGGTCTACGACTACACCGACATCCTCGACGTCTCCGAGGACGTCCCCGAGCTGGAGGCGCTGCACCGCTGGGCGATGGTGCTGCACAACCAGTACCCGTGGGAGCGGTCGCAGGTGGAGCTGGCCTCGGTCGACCAGCTCCAGGACGAGGACTGGGTGGTCGCCTTCCACCCGCGGGACAAGGAGGTGCGCGCCTTCCTGCGCCGGCTGCGCGCCGGCACCGCGCCCCGGCACGTCGCCGGGCCCCGGGAGTCCCGGCCGCCGGTGCGTCCCTACCCCGAGCTCGACGTGCGGCAGCGGTTCTCGGTGCAGCCGCGGATCGAGGCGCTGGCCGCGGTGCACGGCGACCAGGTCTGCAGCAACGACGACCTGATCCGCAACACCGCCTACAACTGGTCGCCGATGAGCGCCGACGAGATCTCCTCCAAGACCGGCATCGAGCAGCGCGAGTACAGCTCGCTGCCGCTGGAGGAGCTGGCCCTGCAGGCCGCCGAGGCGGCGCTGGACAAGGCGGGCCGGCAGCCGGAGGAGATCGGCGGCGTCCTGGTCTGCACCTGCACCAGCTCCCGGCTGATCCCGTCGCTGGCCACCTACCTGTGCGGGCAGCTCGGGATGCACCAGGTGTACGCGGCCTACGACATCATCGCCGCCTGCGCCGGCATGCCCTACGGCGTCGCCGACGCCGTCCGGATGCTGCAGGAGGTCGAGCGGCCGGTCCTCGTCGTCTGCGTCGAGAAGTTCTCCGACAAGATCGGCAACGTCCGCACCTCGCGGATGATCTTCGGCGACGGGGCGGCGGCGCTGGTGGTGGGCCCGGCACCCGAGGGCACCGACGGCGACATCGACTACATGAAGACCTACGCCAGCGGCCCGGCCAGCGAGGTCAACTCGATCCTCTGGCCGAACCCCGAGTTCGACAACAACATCACCGTGTTCGGCCCGCAGGTGAAGGCGCTGGCCGGCCGCTACCTCTCGCAGATGATCGACGAGCTGGGGCAGCTGCCGGCGCCCGACGGCCGGGACGGGTCGCTGATGGACGCCATCGACCTGATCGTGCCGCACCAGGCGAACAAGACGATGGTGATCGGGCTGGCCGAGCGCGCCGGGCTGACCGCCGACCAGCTCTACTTCAACATCGAGCAGGTCGGCAACACCTCGTCGGCCAGCATCCCGCTGGCCATCCACGACGCGGTGCGCGACGGCGTGATCACCGGGCCCATGCGGGTCTTCGCGCCCGGGTTCGGCGCGGGCGCCGTGGCCGGGTACGCGGTGATGCGGGTCGACCCGGCGGTGGTCGCCGTCCAGGGGTCGTCCGCGCCGCACGAGCACGGCGAGATGCCCGCCCCGGCGCCGGCCGACCAGGCGCAGTCCGAGTCGGCCTCGGAGGGCATGCGGGAGGCCTTTACCTGAGCACCCGCACGGTCCGCGGCGCGGACGGGACGCGGCTGCGCGCCTGGTGCAACGACGGGGACGGCGTCCCGGTGCTGCTCTGCAACGGGCTCGGGGCGCCGACCGCGGCCTGGCCGCGGATCACCGCCCGGGACAGCGGGTTCCGGGTGGTCTCCTGGGCCCACCGCGGCCTGGCCGGCTCCGAGCGGCCGGCCGACCGGAGCCGGGTGCGCGTCGAGGACCACGCGGACGACGCCCGCGCGGTCCTCGACGCCTACGACATGCCGTCGGCGACGGTCATCGGCTGGTCGCTGGGGGTCAACGTGGCCTTCGAGCTGGCGCTCGAGCAGTCCTCCCGCGTCCGGTCGCTGCTCGCCGTCGCCGGCGTGCCCGGCGGCAGCTTCTCCGCGATGTTCGCGCCTCTCGGCGTGCCGCGGCGGCTCCGGACCCCCGCGGGGCGGCTGAGCAGCCGGCTGCTGCCGGTCGTCGGCCCGCTGCTGCCGGTCCTCCTGGCCAGCCTGCCGCCGTGGCACGACCTGCTGACGGCGGAGGGGGTCCGCGGCCCGGCGCGGGAGGCCGCCCACCCGGCCGCGCTCTACGCGGTGCTGCACGAGTTCTCCCGCCACGACTGGCGCTGGTACCGGCACCTGGCCCTGGCCGTGGCGGAGCACGCACCGCTGGACGTCGCGCCGGTGCGCTGCCCGGTCGCCTTCGTGGCCGGCCGGTACGACACGCTCGTCGACCCGGCCGACGTCCGTGCGGCGGCACGGACGGTGCCGGACGCCCGGCTGCGCACGCTCGCCGGCACCCACTTCGTGCCCCTGCAGTACCCGGAGGTGATGGTGGACGAGCTGCGGTCGCTCGTCGCCCGGGAGCCCGGCCGCCCCTAGCGCCTGCCCTCGCCCGGGGCCGTTGCGCCCGGCCGGGGCGAAGGGCATGCGGTGGGCCACGGCCTCGGGGACTCCGCGGCGGGGGACGACGACCCAGCCGGCGTGCCGCCGGCCCGGCGCGTGGCAGGCCGCGGACGGGGAAACGCTCCGCCCGGGGCGGCTCAGCCGGACGCGGCCTGCCGGAGCCGTGCGGCCCGCCGGATGAGGTGGTCGCGTTCGGCCGGGTTCGACGCGGCCCGCGCCGCCGCGGCGTAGAGGTCGGCCGCGTCCGCGAGCCGTCCGGCCTTCTCGTGGAGGTACGCCGAGGCCGCGGTGTGGCGAGGGAGGCCCGGGTCGACCTCGGCCAGGGCGGCCAGCCCCGCCGGGGCACCGTCGGCCTCCCCGACCGCCACGGCGCGGTTCAACCGGGCCACGGCGGAGCCGGTGCGGGCGACGAGCTCGTCGTACCACTCCACGATCTGCACCCAGTCGGTCTCCTCGAACCGTCGCGCGTCGGCGTGCAGTGCGGCGATCGCCGCCTGGGCCTGGTACTCACCGAGCCGGTCCCGGGCGAGCGCGGCCTGCAGGACCTGCACCCCCTCGGCGATCAGCGCGGTGTCCCACCGGGACCGGTCCTGCTCGGCGAGCGGGACCAGCCGGCCGGCGGGGCCGGTGCGCGCGGCGCGGCGCGCGTGGTGCAGCAGCATGAGCGCGAGCAGGCCGGCGACCTCGGGGTCGTCGACCGCCGCCGCGAGCTGCCGGGTCACCCGGATCGCCTCGGTGGCGAGATCGACCTCGCCGGAGTGACCCTCGTTGTAGATCAGGTACAGCACGCGCAGCACCGTCGCGAGATCGCCCGGCTGGTCCAGCGACACCTCCGCGATGCGCCGCTTGGCCCGGCTGATCCGCTGGCCCATCGTCGACTCCGGCACGAGGTGGGCCTCGGCGATCTGCCGGGTGGTGAGCCCGCCGACGGCCCGCAGCGTGAGCGCCACCGCCGAACCGGGCGGCAACGACGGGTGCGCGCACAGGAAGTACAGCCGCAGGGTGTCGTCGACCTCGGGCACCGGTCCCTGCGGGGGCTCCAGGTCGACGGCGACCTCGCGACCGTGGCGGGCGTGCTCGGACCGGCGCAGGTCCAGGTACCTGCGCCACGACACCGTGACCAGCCAGCCCTTGGCGTCGCGCGGTGGATCCGCCGGCCACGTCTCGATGGCCTTGACCAGTGCCTCCTGGACGGCGTCCTCGGCCGACGCGAAGTCCGCTCCACGCCGGACGAGGACGCCGATCACCTCCGGGATCAGCGCCCGCAGCCGCGACTCCTCCACGCCGGTGTTCCCGTCGGTGCCCGGGTGCCGCCGTCCGGTCAGTCGGTGACGGTGGGCGGGGCGCCGAGGAAGGGGCGGACCTCCAGCCACTCGTGGATCGGCTTCCCGCCGGCTCCGGGTGCGGCCGACAGCTCCCCGGCCAGCTCGACGGCGCGCTCCCAGGAGTCGACGTCGATGACCATCCAGCCGGCGACCAGGTCCTTGGTCTCGGCGAACGGACCGTCGACGACCGGCGGCCGCCCCTCGCCGTCGTACCGGACGAACGCACCGTCGGGCGCCAGCGCCTGTCCGTCGACGTACTCGCCGGACTCCTCGAGCTTCGTCGCGAAGTCCTGCATGTACGCCACGTGGGCGTCGATCTCCTCCGGTGCCCAGCGGTCCATCGGCACGTCGTTGACCGGTGCGGGCGCGCCCCGGTAGTGCTTGAGCAGCAGGTACTTGGCCATGGGATCTCCCTCGCTCGGGGCGACCCGTCTCGGCCGCCTCACACCAGGGACGGAGCCGACGGGGCCGTTTCGACACGGCCGGACGCCGGGCCGCCCGGAGCGGCCCGACGGGCGGCCTCGCTGCGTCCCCAGGAGCGCCTGCCGGGCGGGTGGTCGACGTGCGCCGCCGGGGCGCGACGTGCTAAGCCCGGGCGGGGACGCGGTCCCGGACGTAGGAGCCGGGCGCCGGCTCCAGCACCGGGTGGGCCGAGCTGCCCAGCGTCTCCGGTGCGGGCACCTCGTCGCCGGAGCGCTCGATGGTCCAGTCCGCCCAGGGCTCCCACCAGGTGCCGGTGTGTTCCTGGGCCTTCGCGCGCCAGGCGTGCGGATCCGGCCCGGGCTCACCGTCGGTCCAGTACCGGGACTTGGGGTTGCCCGGGGGGTTGACCAGGCTCTGGATGTGGCCGCTGTAGCTGAGCACGAAGGTGCTCGGTCCCGAGAGCAGCTGGGTGGTCCGGTAGCAGCCGTCCCACGGGGTGATGTGGTCGGTGAGCGCACCGGTGACGAACGTGGGGACGGTGATCCGGCTCAGGTGGACCGGCGTGCCCAGGACCCGCAGCGCACCAGGCTTGACCAGCGCGTTCTGGCCGAAGATGTCGAGGAACTGCTCGTGCAGCCGGGCGGGCAGGTTCGTCCCGTCCGCGTTCCAGGCGAGGATGTCGAACGCGGGCGGGTCCTCGCCCATGAGCCACTGGCTCACGAGGTAGTTGAAGATCAGGTCGTCCGGGCGCATCCAGGTGAACATCGACCCCATCTGGCGGGAGGTGATGACGCCCCGCCGGGCCGAGTTGCGCCGGGCGACATCCAGCATCCGAGGACCGGAGAAGGCACCGAGCGGGGCCCGGTTGGAGAAGTCGAGCAGGGTCACGGCGTAGCCGGCGGCGTGCACCCGGTCGTCGCCGTTCGCGGCCAGGTGGTTGAGCGCGGTGGTCATCACCTGGCCGCCGGCGCACAGACCCAGGGTGGTGGCGTCGGCGGAGCCGGTGACCTCCCGCGCGACGTCGACGGCGGTGACGACGCCCTGCGCGTACTCGTCCAGGCCCCACTCGGCCTGGTCCCGGGTCGGGTTGCGCCAGCTGACCATGAACACCTGCAGGCCCCGGCTGACCGCGTACTCGACGAGGCTGCGGCCCGGTCGCAGGTCGAGGAAGTAGAAACGCCCGATGGGCGGCGGCACGATCACCAGGGGCCGTTGCCGCACGCGCGGCGTCGACGGGGTGTACTGGATGACCTCGATGACCTCGTCCCGGTGGACGACCGCCCCCGGGGTGATGCCGAGGTCCTCGCCCACGGTGAAGGCGCTGCGGTCCACCTGGCGGGGCAGCCCACCGTTGCGCACGAGGTCGTGGAGCGCGTTGCGGAACCCACGGAGCACGCTGGCCCCGGCGGTGTCGAACGCCCGCTTGAGCGCTGCCGGGTTGCCCAGCAGGGTGTTCGTGGGCGCCGCGGCGCTGGTGAGCGCGTTGAGCACGAACCGCACCTGCTCGACCTCGCGCCAGTCGGCGCCACCGGCCTCGAAGTCGGCGACCAGGCGGTCCAGTGCCGCCGCCGCCGCGACGTAGGACTGGGCGAGCCGGCGGTAGCCGGGATGCGACGACCAGGCCGGGTCGGCGAACCGCTTGTCCTTCGGCGAGGGCGCGATCTCGTCGGTGCCCCGGAGGATGCGCAGGCCCTCCTGGCCGAGCCGGACGGTCTCCCGTGCCATCGGCCCGGGCCGGGTGAAGGTCGCCACGAGGCCCTGGATCATGCCCCGCGGGGACGGGAGGCCGACGTCCTCGCCGCCCTCCACCGGAGGCGACGTGCTGGCGTCCTCCGGCGCGAGCCGGTCCTCGGCCGCGGGGCGCGGCCGGCCGGATGAGCGCGGGCGGGGCGGGGTCGTCGGCTGGGTCGTCACGCTGCCTCCGTTGTGAGCTCGGTCACACCTCCTCCGACCGTAGCCCCCGATCCGGGGTCCCGGGTAGTTCCACGGGCGCGTGCCCGGGGCCACGGGACACCTCACCCGAGGCGGCCGGCCCGGCATGCTGGGCGCCAGCGAGCGCCCGGTCCGACCGCACCCCAGGGAGGCTGCGATGACCCCCGTGCCGGAGACGCCCCCCGAACGGTCCGCCCGTTCCGCGCCCCCGGTCGCCGGGCCGTCCGACCTGCACGTGGTGGTGGGCGCCGGCGGAGCGGTGGGCCGGCTGGTCGTCGCCCACCTGCACGCGGCGGGGGTCAGCGTGCGTGCGGTGACCCGGGACGGTCGCGACGTCGGCACGCCGGGCGTGGAGTCGGCGGCAGCGGACGCGGCGGACGTCGCGGCCCTGACCGCTGCCTGCCGGGGAGCGGTCACCGTCTACCACTGCGTGATGCCGGCCTTCCTGCGCTGGACCGAGCAGTTCCCCGTGGTGACCGACGCCCTGGTCGACGCCGCGGCCGCGGCGGGGGCACGGCTGGTCTTCGCCGACGACACCTGGATGTACGGCCGGGTCTCGGGCCCGATGACCGAGGACACCCCGTGGCGACCGGTGAGCAGCAGCGGCGTCCTGCGGGCCTGGCTCGCCGAGCGGCTGCTGCACGCGGCCGCGAGCGGGCGCCTGCAGGTGAGCATCGCCCGGGCGGGCGAGCTCTACGGGCCCGGTGTGCGGTCCCTCATCGCCGGCAACGTGTTCGGCTCCGCGCTGCGCGGCCGGCCGGTGCACTGGATCGGCGACCCCGACCTCCCGCTGACCCCCACCCTCGTGGACGACTTCGCGCGGACCGTGGCCGTCCTCGGCCTGCAGGACACGGCGGACGCCGCGGTCTGGCACGTGCCCCACCCCGGCCGGACGACCGGCCGGCAGCTGGCGGCCGAGGCCTGCCGGCAGGCGGGCACCCGCCTGCGGCTGCTGCGGTACGGGCACCGGCAGGTGCGCGCGGTCGGCTGGTTCGTCCCGCTCGTCCGCGAGGGAGCCGAGCTGGTCTACCAGTTCGAGCAGCCGTTCGAGGTCGACGGCAGCCGCGCGCAGAGCGCCTTCGGGCTGACCCCGACGCCGTACGAGGAGGGCGTGCGGCGCACCCTCGCTGCGCTGCGTGCCCCGGACCGACCGCAGCGGTCCCTCGCGTGGGCGCGGACGCGTCGGTAGCGTCGGTGGGGTGACCGTCCTGCGGGAGCTGGACGCACCGACGGGTCTGCGACCCGGTGACCACGTCTGCTGGACGGTCGCCGGCACCGCGGACTTCTCGCCGCCGTCCTGCCCTTCCTCGACGAGGGACGACGGCTCGGGGAGCAGCTGCTGGTCATCGGGTCGTCACGAGCAGAGCTGCGGCGCACCCCGGCGCCGCTGCCGGGCAGGGACGAGCTGCTGGCCAGCGGGCAGCTGCAGGTGCACAGCACCGCCGGGGTGTGCGCCTCCGGCGGGCAGCTCTCCTCGACCGAGCAGGTGGCGGCGTACCGGAGCCTGGTCGGGGAGGCCCTGGAGCGTGGCCGCACCGGCCTCAGGATCGCCGCGGACGTTCCGCCGCTGGCCCGCTCCGGGCCCGGCGCGCGGTGGCAGCTGCACGTCCACGAGCAGCTGGCCGACGCCATGATGGGCACCGTCGCGATGACCGCGCTGTGCCTCGACGACTCGGCACCGGAGGCGGACGTCCTCGCCCCGGTCACCCTCCTGCACCCCGGCCAGCACTCCGGCGAGGAGGAGCCCCTCGCCCACCTGTCCGGGCGGGGCCCGTCGCTGTCGCTGCACGACGAGGTCGACGGCACCCAGGCCGACGGCCTGTCCCGTGCACTCGTCGACGTCGCCCGCGGCACTCCCGGGGAGGTCGTGCTCGACCTCTCCGACCTCCGGTTCCTGGACGTCGCCGGCGCCCGCGCCCTGGCCCGGGCCGCCGACGTGCTGCGCGGATCGGGCGTGCGGCTGCGGCTGGTGCGGGTCCCGCGGGTGGCCGTCCGCTGCCTGAAACCGTTCGGCCTGAGCGGTGGGGACACGGTGCCGGCGTGAGGAACACCCGCCCGACCGGCGACTGGGACGGGGCGAGCCTCGCCCACGAGGGCTTCGCGTTCAGCACCGACCAGGAGCTCGTCGACCGGGTGGTCCCGTTCGCGGTGGAGGGGCTGTCCCGCGGGGAGCCGGTGCTCGTCGTCGCCGGCGAGCGGGTCCGGACGCTGCTCGCGCAGGAGCTGGGCCCGGACGTGGATCGGCTGGCGACGTTCACCGCCGCGGAGACCTGGTGGCGGGGCGGGCACCGCACCCTGCACGCCTACGACCGGGACCTCCGTGCCCTGCAGGCCGTGGCGCCCACCTGGCGGCTCGCCGCCGAGCCGACCTGGCTGGCCCGCGACGACGGACGGGAGTGGAGCCGCTTCGAGGCCGTCGCCAACCGCTGCTACGCCTCCCTGCCGTACTACAGCCTGTGCCTGCACGACCGGCGCCGGCTGCCGGCGTCGGTCCTCGACGCGGTGGCGCGCACGCACCCGCTGACCTGGGGTGGCTCCGCACCGGTCCCGGAGCCGGCGTACGAGGACCCGGAGCGGTTCCTCCGGTCGGTGCACCCGGCCTGGGCCTCACGGCCGGCCCGGGCCGCGGTCGCGGCGCCGACGACGCCACGGGAGGCGCGCCGCGCCGTGTCGGCAGCCGCGCTCGGCTGGTGGCCGGCGCGCGCCGGCGAGGTCGTCCAGGCCGCCCACGAGCTGGTGGTCAACGCGCTGCGCGTGGCGGCCTCCGCCGAGGTGTCGTCCTGGACCGACGGGGACACCCTCGTCGTCGAGGTCGCCGACGCCGGACCCGGCCTGCCCGACGAGACCCTCGGTTACGTCCCGCCTCCCGACGGACCCGACGGCGCCCGGGGGATGTGGCTGGCGTGGAGCCTGGCCGACGACGCAGCGGTCGACTCCCACCCCGCGGGCACCGCCATCCGGCTGTTCTTCCACCGCTGAGCGCAGCAGCAGGTCGGCCGTTCCGGCCCGCTGGTGCGGCGCGGACAGGCGGCGGCCGAGGGTCAGACGAGGAGGCGGCGGCCGGAACGGGAGTCGGCGGCCTCGGCGGCGCGCAGGATCCGGCGGGCCGGGCGGTAGCGGCCCTCGCGCAGGCTGCGCGCCTTCTCCGGAGCGACCCGGGCCAGCTCGGCGTTGGTGGCGAGGTGGTGCGCGTTGTCGGCGAGCATGACCAGGCGGCCGAGCGGGTGGGCGGCCGACCGGCGGATCAGGCCGGCGATGTAGGGCTCGCCGGGGCGCCGGGTGACCGCGTCGACCGCCTCGACGACGACCTCCGGGACGCCGAGGGCGCGGAGCCGGTCGAGGTCGTAGCGGCGGGTGGGGTCGGGGTGGTCGCGGGTGGCCTCGACGACGTCCCGGAGGGCGCCGGCCATCTCTGCGTCCGGGCCGTGGCGGCGCAGGGCCTCGGCGACCGGCCGCAGCCGGGCGAGGTAGTGGTCCCGGCCCCGCTCGTCGACCTGGCCCTCGTGTGCGTGCAGGGCGAGCAGGTGCGCGTCGGGAACGGTGAACCCCACGCTCCCGAGGCTAGGCGGTGGGCGGGCCGCCGGCCGGGACCCCGGGCGGGGCGCTCAGGACGCCGTCAGCGACCGAGCGCAGTGCAGCAGCGCGGGCACGTGGCCCAGCAGCCGCTCGCGGTCGGTGAGGAAGGTGACCGTCGAGATGCTCACCGCGCGCAGCGGGTGGCCGAGGGGCTCGGGCACCACCGCAGCCAGGCAGCGGATGTGCTCCTCGTTCTCCTCGTCGTCGACCGCGTACCCGCGCTCCCGGATCAGGCGCAGCTCGTCGCGGAGGGCCCCGGGGTCGGTGAGGGTCCCGGGCGTCCGGCGCGGCAGGCCCGCGGCCAGGACCGCTGCCACCTGGTCGTCGGGCAGGTGTGCCAGCAGCGCCTTGCCCATGCCCGTGCAGTGCAGCGGGGCCGTCGCCCCCACCAGCGACCGCATGACGAACTGGTCGTGGCCGTCGAGCTTGTGGGTGTAGACGACGTGGTCCTCGACGAGGACGCCGGCGTGCACGGTGTGCCCCACCGCGTTCCGGAGCCTGGTGAGGGAGTGCTCCACGGAGGTGCCGGGCGACGCCATCGCGGCGAAGGCGTGCGCCTGCGGCCCGAGGGAGTAGCGCCCGCCCTCGTGGGCGCGGACCCAGGCCAGCGCACGCAGCCCGGCGAGGACCCGGTGCGCCGTCGGCTTGGAGATGCCGCAGCGGCCGGCCAGCTCGGCCAGCCGCACCGCGCCGCCGTCCTCGGCGAGGACCTGCAGGACGACGAGTGCCTTGGCGGTGCTGCCCGGGGCCGGAGCGCCGGCCGTCGTCGCGGGTTCGGGAGCTGTCGACTCGGGCATCTCGCTCCTGTCTGCCGGGCGCGCCGCCGGTGCTTGACGGCCCGGTGTGACGCTGCTTACGCTCGTCCCCGCGTCTGGAACACCGTTCCGTATTCCGGAACGTAGCGCTGCTCGCATGGGCCGTCAACGCCGACTCCGGCAGGCGTCGACCGGCACGCCACGTGGCGAGCGCTCGACGACCGACCGCTCCCAGGGGGGACAGTGGGCAGCTCGGCACCCGGCGCCGGCCGGTTGGCCGCTCTGGAGCGGGCCCGCCTCGTACCGGTCGTGGTCCTGGACGACGCGGCCGACGCCGGGCCGCTGGCCGACGCGCTCGTGGCCGGCGGGCTGCCGGTCGCCGAGGTCACCTTCCGCACCCCGGCCGCGGCCGATGCGATCCGGGCGATGGCCGACCGGGGGGACCTGCTGGTCGGTGCCGGCACCGTCCTGACCCCGGCCCAGGTCGACCAGGCCGTCGCCGCGGGGGCCGGGTACGTCGTCTCCCCGGGCCTGAGCCGGGCCGTGGTGGAACGGTGCGCCGAGCGCCGCGTGCTCGCGCTGCCCGGCGCCGTCACGGCGACCGAGGTGCAGGCGGCCCTGGAGCTCGGCCTCACCGCGGTGAAGTTCTTCCCGGCCGGGACGTCGGGCGGCGCGCGGGCCATCGCCGCGCTGGCGGCGCCCTTCGCCGGCGTGCGGTTCGTCCCGACGGGCGGGATCGGGCCGGCGGACCTGGCGGACTACCTGGGGCTCGACGCGGTCGTCGCGGTCGGCGGCTCCTGGATGGTGCCCCGCGACCGGATCAGGTCGGGGGACTTCCAGACCGTGCGCCGGCTGACCGCCGAGGCGGTGGCCCGGGTGCGGCCGGACCCCGGCCGGGCGGCCGGCGCTCGACGAGGAGAGGGGAGAGCATGACGGACAGGGCACCGCTCCCGCCGGTCCGGACCACCCGGCAGGTGCCGAGGTGGTCGGAGCTGCGCGAGGTCGTGCAGTTCAGGAAGCCACGACTGGGCCGGCGGGCGCGACGGCTGGAGAACGCGCTCTCGGTCCGCGACCTGCGCGAGGCGGCCCGCCGCACGACTCCCCGGGCGGTCTTCGACTACGTCGACGGCGCGGCCGAGGAGGAGATCACGGCGGCGCGGAACTCCGCCGCCTACCGCCGGGTCACCTTCCACCCGGACGCGCTGCGGTCGGTGGCCGACCCCGACACCGGTGTCGAGCTCCTGGGCCGGCGCATCGCCATGCCCCTGGTGTTCGCCCCCACCGGCTACACGCGGATGATGCACCACCACGGCGAGGCCGCCGTCGCCGCCGTGGCGCAGCACGTCGGCGTGCCGTACGCGCTGTCGACGGTGGGCTCCACCTCGATCGAGGACGTGCGGGCCGCAGCTCCCGACGGCGACCTGTGGTTCCAGCTGTACTACACCGCCGACCCCGAGGTGAACGAGGACCTGCTGGCGCGCGCCGAGGCGGCCGGCTACTCCACGATCCTGCTCACCGTCGACACCACGGTCTCCGGGATGCGGCTGCGCGACGTCGTCAACGGCCTCACGATCCCGCCGACGCTGACCGCGCGCACCGTGCTCAACATGTCGAGGTTCCCGGTGTGGTGGTTCAACAAGCTGACCACCGGCGGGATGACGTTCGCCTCGCTCTCGGGTGTTCCGGGCAACCCGAGCCCGGCCGAGGTCGCCAGCATGATGTTCGACCCCGGTCTGGACCTGACCTCGCTGGACCGGCTGCGGAAGCGGTGGCGCGGCGACCTGGTCGTCAAGGGCGTCACCACCCCCGCCTCGGCCCGCGAGGTCATGGAGCACGGGGCCGACGGCGTGGTGGTCTCCAACCACGGCGGGCGCCAGCTCGACCGCTCGGCGGCGACGCTCGACGTGCTGCCCTCGATCCGGTCGGCCGTCGGGCAGCAGGCCACGGTGCTCATCGACGGCGGCGTCCTGCACGGCCAGGACGTCGTGGCCGCCCGGGCCCTGGGGGCGGACGCGGTCATGATCGGCCGCGCCTACCTGTACGGGCTCATGGCCGGCGGCCAGGACGGCGTGCTGCGCGCCTACGAGATCCTCGCCGAGGAGTACCAGCGGTCGATGCAGCTGCTGGGTGTGCGACGCAGCGAGGACCTCTCCGACCGGCACGTCGCCTTCACGGCGCACGCGTCGGGCGACTACCCGAACGTCTCGGTCTGACCGGGCCGACCGGTGGTCCCGCCGGTCGGCCGGGACCCCGCGCCACCCCGTACCGCCCCACCCGACAGGAACGTCGAACACAAGGAGGCACGATGGTCAGCACCCGTGAACCGGGAGGCGCGGGGTCCTCGGTGGTGGACCTCTTCCCCACCAAGCACCTGGCAGCACCGAAGCTGCGGGACATGCCCGAGGCGCCGGCGCACTTCCGGCACGTCATCGGGCCGGGGATCGTCGCCGCCGGCGTCGGCATGGCCAGCGGCGAGTTCATCCTCTATCCCTACATCGCGTCCCAGGTCGGGCTGGTCTTCGTCTGGGCCGCCTTCGTGGGTCTGGCCACCCAGTACTTCCTCAACATGGAGATCGAGCGGTACACGCTCGCCACGGGGGAGACCGCGCTCACCGGGTTCAGCCGGTACTGGCGGCACTGGGGTCTGGTCTTCGCGATCCTCGCCTACTTCGCCAACGTCTGGCCGGGCTGGGCGACGAGCTCGGCGACCCTGATCACCTACCTCGTCGGTGGCAGCGTGGCGCCGATCGCGATCGGCATCCTGCTGCTGATCGGCGTCATCCTGACCATGGCGCCGGTCGTCTACCAGGCCCTCGAGAAGATCGAGATGGTCAAGGTCGCCGCCGTCCTGCTGCTGATCGTGGTCGCCTCGGTCGCCGCGATCGGGGCGTCGACCTGGGCGGACGCCCCGCAGATCATCACCGAGGCCGGGCTGCCCTACCAGGAGCTCGGGTTCGCGCTGCTGCTGGGCGCGCTGGCGTTCGCCGGCGCCGGGGGCGGCCAGAACCTGTGCCAGAGCAACTGGATCCGGGACAAGCGGTTCGGCATGGGTGCCTACGTGCCGCGGATCGTCAGCCCGGTGACCGGCCACCCGGAGGCTGCGCCGTCGACCGGGTTCGTCTTCGAGCCCACCCCGGAGAACCTGGGCCGGTGGCGGCGCTGGTGGAAGCTCGCCAACTACGAGCAGCTGAGCACCTTCGTGGCGATCAGCTTCCTCACCATCCTGTTCACCTCGCTGCTGGCCTACGCCACCGTCTTCGGCCAGGAGGGGCTGGCCAGCGACATCTCCTTCCTGGAGGCGGAGGGGAACGCGCTCAACGCGACCGTCGGCGGCTGGTTCGGCACCTTCTTCTGGATCATCGGCGCCTTCTCGCTGTTCGCGGCGGCGCTGGGGATCGTCGACTACACCAGCCGGCTCGGGGCCGACGTGCTGAAGACCGCCTACGTGAAGGACGCGAACGAGAGCAAGATCTACTTCGGGCTGGTCTGGGGCCTGGTCGTGATCGGCGTCGTCGTGATCCTGTCCGGCCTCAGCCAGCCGCTGGTCCTGCTGGTCATCTCCGCGGTCACCGGCGGGCTGATGATGTTCATCTACTCGGCGCTGCTGATCCTGGTGAACCGGCGGACGCTGCCGAAGGAGATCCGTCCGGGCGCCGGCCGGGTCGCCGCCCTGGTCTGGGCCTTCCTGCTGTTCGGCTTCCTGTCCGTGCTCACCTTCAACCAGCAGCTGCAGAACCTCTTCGGTGGCTGAGCCGGGGGAGGCTCCCGCGCCGCGGGTGGTCACCGCCGGGGAGACGATGGTGCTCGTCGTCCCCCCGGCGCCGGGCCGGCTGCGGCACGCCACCTCGGTGACGCTGTCGATCGGCGGGGCGGAGAGCAACGTGGCGATCGGGCTGTCGCGGCTCGGCGTCCCGGCCAGCTGGGTCAGTGCCCTGGGGCAGGACGAGCTCGGCGAGCTGGTCCTGCACCGGGTGCGCGCCGAGGGCGTGGACACCAGCGCCGTGCGCCGGGTCCCGGACCGGCCGACGGGCCTCTACCTGCGCGAGGAGGTCGCCGGCGCGCTGCGGGTCTACTACTACCGCAGCGGGTCGGCGGCCTCGACGCTGGCGCCGGGCGCCTTCGACCCGGCGGTGCTCGACGGCGCGGCCTTCCTGCACCTCACCGGGATCACCGGGGCGCTGTCCCCGGAGTCGGCCGAGTTCCTGAGCTGGGCGGCGCGGACCGCCCGGCAGGCCGGCGTCCGGGTCAGCTACGACGTCAACTACCGCAGCCGGCTGTGGGGACCGGCGGCGGCCCGCGCCGCCAGCGAGGCGCTGCTGCCGCACGTCGACGTCCTGCTCGTCGGGGACGAGGAGGCCCGCGCGCTGTGGGGCTGGGACGACGACACCTGCCTGGACCGCCTCGCCGACGCCGGTCCCGGCGAGGTCGTGCTCAAGCTCGGCGCGCGCGGCTGCGCGGCGGTGGTGGACGGCGAGCGGCTCACCTCGCCCGGGTTCCCGGCCCGCCAGGTGGACCCGATCGGGGCGGGGGACGCGTTCGCCGCGGGCTACCTCGCCGCGACCCTGGAGGGGCTCGACCCGGCGGGCCGCCTGCGCACGGCCAACGCCATGGGCGCGTTCTGCGTGCAGAACCTCGGCGACTACGAGGGGCTGCCCAGCAGGGCCGAGCTGACCGCGTTCCTGGACCAGACCGTCGACCTCGGGAGATGACGATGCAGCAGCAGGACCCGGCCGGCGTCCTCGAGGGCGTCTACGTCGCCAACGTGACGCCGTTCCGCGACGACGAGCGCTACAGCGTCGACGTCGACGCCTACCTCGCGCACGTCGCGTGGCTGGCCGGGCAGGGGGTCACCGGCGTCATCCCGTTCGGCACCAACGGGGAGGGGCCCTCGGTCGCCACCCGGGAGAAGCAGGCCGTGCTCGACGCGCTGGTCCCCGTGGCAGGCCCGCTGCACGTCGTCGCCACGGTCGCCGAGGGCAACCTGCCGGACACCCTCGACCTGCTGGGCCACCTGGACGACCTGCCGGTGCGGGCGGTCATGGTGCTGCCGCCGTACTACTTCAAGCCGGTGTCGACCGACGGGTTGCGGCGGTTCTACGACCGGGTGCTGGCCGCCACCCGCCACCCGGTGGTGCTCTACCACATCCCGAAGTACTCGGTGCCCATCCCGCCGGACCTGGTGACCGGCCTGCCGGTGTGGGGCGTGAAGGACTCCGGGGGCGAGCCCGGCTACGCCGAGGAGGTCCACGCGGCCGGGAAGGGCGTCCTGGTCGGCACGGAGGACGACCTCCCCGGACGGCTCGGGACGGCGCACGGCTCGATCTCGGCGCTGGCCAACATCGTCCCCGAGCAGGTCCTGGCCCTCTACCGGCACGTCCGCGACGGGCGGTCCGCCGAGGCGGCGGCGCTGTCCGCCCACCTCCAGCAGGTCCGCGCGATGACCAAGCAGCACGACTCCGCCGGGGTGCTCAAGAAGGTCGCCGAGCAGCGGCACGGGCACCCGATGGGCACCGTGCGGCCCCCGCTCAGCCCCACCCCGCCGACGTTCGACGCCGCGGCCGCGGCCGAGCGCGCCGTGGCAGGTCCGGTCCGGTGAGCGGGCCCGGGCTGCGGCTGCTCGTCACCGACGCCGACGACGGGGTCCTCGAGGCGGAGGTGGAGCTGCGGCGCACGGCGGCGGGCGACGTGGTCAGCTGGGCGCGGACCGGGCGTCCCGACCACGTCGTCGTCGAGGGCCGCTGACCCCGCAGGGGTGCCGGTCCGGGTCCAGTAGGTGGCCCGGCCGCCGCTGATGTCGTAGACGGCGCCGGTGGAGAAGCTGACCCGGTCGGAGCACAGGAAGGCGACCAGCTCGGCGACCTCCTCGGGCCGGCCGACCCGCTTCATCGGGATGAGGCCGGTGATGTGCGCCAGCACGTCGGGGGCGGTCGCCGCGTTCATCGGCGTGGCGATGACCGCCGGCGCGATCACGTTGACCAGGACGCCGGTGGTGGCCAGCTCCTTGCCCGCGGACTTGGTCAGCGCGATGACCGCCGCCTTGGCGGCCGAGTAGGCCGCGAGGCCGGGGTTGCCGTCCTTGCCGGCCATGCTCGCGAGGTTGACGACGCGTCCCCAGCCGCGCTCGGCCATCCCGGGCACGAACGCCCGCATGGCGTTCACCGTCCCGACGACGTTGACGTCGAGGACGTGACGCCACTCCTCGGCGGTGGTCTGCACCAGCGGCCGGTTCGGCCCGACGACGCCGGCTGAGTTCACCAGCACGTCGACCGGCCCGACCTCGCCGGCCACCCGCCGCAGCGCCTGTTCGTCGGTGACGTCGGCGGACACGTCGGCCCCGGCGAGGTCGAGCGTGACCACCTCGAGTCCGTCGGTGCGGAGCCGCTCGGCGGTGGCCGCGCCGATGCCGCTGGCACCGCCGGTCACCAGAGCGGTCCTCGTCGTCATCACGTCTGCTCCGGCCTTCCGACTGTCGAGACGATGGTCTAACTTCTGGAACGCGATGGAGACTACGCACACATCCAGGGGAGTGACAGCACCTGGCGGAGGCGGCGTGAGCCGGCTCGACGAGGGGCGGCTCGTCGGCTCCGACCGGGTGCTCGCCGTGCTCAGGGAGCTGGCCCGCCACGCCGACGGTGCCGGCCTGGAGGAGCTCACCCGGGCGATCGGCAGCCCCAAGTCGACCGTGCACCGCGCGCTCGGCTCGCTGCGTCGTGCCGGGCTCGCCGACCAGGACGCCCGGGGCCACTACGTGCTCGGCGACGAGTTCCTGCGGATGGCGTTCGCCCACCACGAGGCCCGGCCGGAGCACGTCCGCGTGCGCCCGGTGCTGGAGAGCCTGGCCGCCCACTTCGGGGAGACCTGCCACTACGCGGTCCTCGACGGCCGGGAGGTGGTCTACCGCGCGAAGGTCGACCCGCCGACCGGGGCCGTGCGGCTGACCTCGACGATCGGCGGGCGCAACCCGGCCCACGCCACGGCCGTCGGCAAGCTCCTCCTGGCGCACCGGCTGCGCACCCGCGCGGACGTGGCGGCCTGGGCCGGGACGGCGGAGCTCGTCCGGCGCACGCCGCGGACCCGCTGCTCGGTCGAGGACCTGCACCTCGACCTGGTACGGACCCGGGAGCAGGGGTACGCCACCGACGACCAGGAGAACGAGACCGGCGTCACCTGCCTGGCGCTGCCGGTCTTCCTCACCTCACCGAGCACGCCGTCGGGCGCGCTGAGCATCAGCGCGCTCGCCTACCGGACGCCGCTGTCCGTCCTGGTCGAGGCCCTCGGCGTGGTCCGAGGGCTGCTGGGGCCGATGGGGGAGGCCCGGTGAGGTGGGCGGCGGCGCCCGCATGGCCGGGCCCTGCCCAGCACTGACCCGCCCAGCACTGACCCGCCCGGCACCGACCCGCCCGACCCTGGAGACAGCACCGTGTACCTGATGCGCATCGGCGCGCCCGGCGCCGAGAAGCCCGTCGTCCGTCTCGACGACGGGACCTACGTCGACGTCTCCGACGTCGCCCCCGACTTCGACGAGACCTTCTTCGGCAGCGGAGGCCCGGAGCTCCTCCGCCCGGTGGTGGCCGAGCGCGTGGCCGCCGGGCGGGTCGCGCGCTTCGCCGGCGAGCGGATCGGCGCGCCGATCGCGCGGCCGCACCAGATCCTGTGCATCGGCCTGAACTACCGCGACCACGCCGCCGAGACCGGACAGCCCGTGCCCGCCGAACCGATCCTGTTCACCAAGTCGCCCAACACGCTCATCGGCCCGGACGACGACGTGCGCATCCCGCGCGGGTCCAGCAAGCCCGACTGGGAGGTCGAGCTCGGCCTCGTCATCGGCCGGCGCACCAGCTACCTGGACTCGGTCGAGGAGGCCCGCGACGCGATCGCCGGCTACCTGGTCGTCAACGACGTCAGCGAGCGGGCGTTCCAGATGGAGCGCGGCGGCCAGTGGTCCAAGGGCAAGTCCGCCGAGACGTTCAACCCCGCCGGGCCCTGGCTGGTCACCCCGGACGAGGTCGACGACGTCCTGGCGCTGGACATGTGGCTGGACGTCAACGGGGTGCGCCGGCAGACCGGCAGCACCGCGACGATGGTCTTCGACCCGTACGTGATCGTGCACCACCTGAGCCAGTTCATGGTCCTGGAGCCCGGCGACCTGATCAACACCGGGACCCCGCCGGGTGTCGGCATGGGGTTCCGGCCGCCCGTGTGGCTGCAGCCCGGTGACGTCGTGGAGCTCGGCATCGAGGGCCTGGGGTCGCAGCGGCAGCACGTGCTCGGGCCGCGGTGAGCGCACCGACCGTGCGGGCGTTCGTGCTGACCGCACCGGGGGAGGCGTCGGTGCAGGAGGTGCCCGCGCCCGTGGCCGTGCCCGGTGAGGTCGTCGTCGACGTCGAGCGGGTGGGTGTCTGCGGCACCGACGTCGAGTTCTTCACCGGCGAGATGGCCTACCTGCACGAGGGGCACTCCGCCTATCCCATGCGGCTGGGCCACGAGTGGGCGGGCACCGTCTCCGCCGTCGGCGACGGCGTCGACCCCTCCTGGCTCGGCCGCCGTGTCATGGGCGACACCATGCTGGGCGACCGGACCTGCCGCGCCTGCCGGCGGGGCTCCCAGCACGTCTGCGCGCGCCGCCAGGAGGTCGGCATCCGCGGCGGCCGTCCCGGTGCGCTGGCCGAGCAGCTCGCCGTCCCCGCGTGGTCGCTGCACCCGCTGCCGGACCCCGTCGACGCCGTCCTCGGCGCGCTGGTCGAGCCCGGCGGGAACGCGCTGCGCGCGGCGCAGGCCGCCGGCGTGGGCCCGGGTGACCGGGCACTGGTGCTCGGCCCGGGGACCATCGGGCTGCTGACGGCGATGTCCTGCGCGCGGCCGGCGCCGAGGTGCACCTGATGGGCCGCCACGAGGAGTCTCCGGCCCTCGCCCGCAGCCTCGGCTTCAGGCACGCCTGGACCGAGGAGACGCTGCCCGACCTGCCGTTCGACGCGGTCGTCGACGCCTCCAACGCCGGCCACCTCCCGGCCCTGGCCCTCGAGGTGGTGCAGCCGGCCGGGCGGGTGGTCTACATCGGCATCTCCGGCGACCGCAGCACCATCGACACCCGGACCCTGCTCCTCAAGGACGTCACCGCGGTCGGCGTGCTGTCGGCCTCGCCGGCGCTGGACGCCACCATCGCCGCCTACGCCGGCGGAGCGGTCGACCCGCGGCCGCTCGTCGCGGCGACCGTCGGTCTCGACCGGGTCGGTGCCGTGCTGGCCGGCGAGCGCATCGAGGGAGCCGGCCCGGGCCCCAAGACCCACGTCGACCCGAGGACCGTCTGACGCGACGGCGCGCCGGACGGTCAGCCGGCGCTGCGTGCGGGCGCCGGGTCGGGACGTGGCCGGTTCCCCGCGGATCCGGGCCCGGGACCGGCTCAGGATCGGTCGAGGTCCTCGATCCGCGCGGTCGACGGGCCCCGAACGGCGGCCGCGGAGCAGGACACGGCCTCGGCCTCCCGGAGCACCCGCAGCACGTTCCCGCCGACCAACCGGACGCAGTCGTCCTGGCTCCACCCGCGGCCGAGCAGCTCGGCGACCAGCGCGGGGTAGCAGGCGACGTCGTCCAGGCCGTCGGGGACGTCGTCGGCCCCGTCGTAGTCCCCGCCGAGGCCGACGTGGTCGATGCCGGCCACCGTCCGCACGTGCTCGACGTGGTCGGCCACCTCGGCGAGCGACGCTCGCGGCCGGGGGTGCCCGGCGGCGTACTCGGCGCCCACCGTGGCCCGGGCCCCGGCGTCCCGCGGGTCGAGCCCCCGGCGCTCCACCTCGGCCCGCAGCCCGAGGGCCCAGGCGCGGCACCGCGGCGACACGAAGTCCGGGACGAACGTCACCATGCACACCCCGCCGTTGGCGGCCAGCCGGCGGAGCAGGTCGTCGGGGACGTTCCGCGGGGAGTCGCAGACGGCCCGGGCCCCGGAGTGGGAGAAGACGACCGGTGCCTCCGCGACGTCCAGCGCGTCGCCGGCCGTGGTGGCCGCCACGTGGGACAGGTCGACCAGCATGCCGAGCCGGTTCACCTCGCGCACGACCTCGCGCCCGAACGGGCTGAGCCCACCGGTCGCGGGGACGTCGGTCGCCGCGTCGGCCCAGGGCACGTTGACGTTGTGCGTCAGGGTCAGGTAGCGGACGCCGAGCCGGTGCAGCACCCGGAGGACGCCCAGCGAGCTCGCGATGGAGTGGCCGCCCTCGGCGCCGAGCAGCGAGGCGATCCGGCCGCGGGAGAAGGCGGCCAGCACGTCGTCGGCGCCGAGTGCGAGCTCCAGGTCGTCCGGGTGGCGGCGGATCATCCGGTGGACGAGGTCGACCTGCTCCAGCGTGGCGGCCACCGCCGCGTCACCCTGCAGCGTGCCGGGGACGTAGACCGACCAGAACTGGCCGCCGACCCCGCCGCGCCGCAACCGCGGCAGGTCGGTGTGCGTCGCCGGCACGGGACCCGCGAGGTCCACCCGGTCCAGGTCGGCTCCGAACCGGGTGCGCAGCGCCCACGGCAGGTCGTTGTGGCCGTCGACCAGCGGGTGCCGGCGCAGCAGGGCGCGGGCCGCGGCGAGGTGGTCGGTCATCCCGCCCTCAGACCGAGCGCCTGGCGGACGCGGGGCGCGTGCCGGCGGGCGACCGGCACGATCTCGTGACTGCGGGTGCCCGTGGCGAGGTACAGCGCGCCCTTGAACCCCTGCTCGATCTCCCGCACCCGGCCGAGGTTGACGAGGAAGCGGCGGTGGACGCGCAGGAACCCCCGGTCGGCGAGCTCCTGCTCCAGGCGGTCCAGGCCCCGGACGGCGGCCAGCAGCCGTCCCTGGTCGGTCACCAGCCAGACGTTGTCGTGGTCGGTCTCCGCGTACCGGATCTCGCGGGGGTCGAGGAGGACCCACCGGTCCTCCCGCAGGGCGACGACCCTCGCGGGCAGCGGTCGCGGGCCGGGGAAGCCGGTGTCCGGGTCGTCGCGCAGCTCCGGATCGCCGGAGCCGGAGGACCCGAAGACCAGCAGCGCGCCGATCACCTGCGACCCGTCGAGCACGGGCCGGACGGCGACCGGGAGGGGCTGGTCGAGGAACGGCACGTAGAGCAGCGTCGACCCGCTCCACCCCGGGTCCTGCCGGGCGCGGACGGTCGCCCGCCGGGTCAGCTCCAGCAGGGCGGGGACCTGCGGCATCCACCGGTCCGACGGTGCGAGGGCCGCAGCGTCCGCCGGGGTGCCGAGCAGGACGGCGGCCGCGGTGTTCGCCAGCACGACCTTCCCGACCGTGTCCACCACGGCCAGCGGCGTCCCCGGCGCCTCACGGGCGTCGGCGAGGGCGGCCGCGAGCAGCGCGCCGGTGTGTCGCGCCCGCTGCCGCAGCTTGGCCTCGGTGGTCGCTGCCGCCGCGCGCAGCCACGGCAGGACGGCGTCGGGCAGCGGGGTCTCCCAGCACGAGATGTCGAGGGTCGCCAGCGGCTCGCGGGTGACGACGTCGCGCACCGCGACGCCGGCGCACATCCACGAGTGGAAGCCCCGGCACCAGTGCTCCGGACCCCGGACCAGGATGGGGCGCCGGCTCTCCAGGGCCGTGCCCATGCCGTTGGTGCCGCTCGCGCGTTCCGACCAGGCCGACCAGGGCGCGAGGTTGCTGTCCGCGGCCAGGTCGAGCACGCCTCGGCTGCCCCAGGCCGCCAGGACCCGCCCGTCGCAGTCGCTCACCGCGGCCAGACCGTCGACGCCGTCGATCTCCCGTGCCGCCCCGGCGGCCAGGCCGCCGAGCTCGGCGAGCACCACGTCGTGCTCGATCGAGTGCGACGTGCCCTCGGCAGCGGCGGGGGCACGTCGCAGGTGCGGGCTGACCTCGTACTCCTCGCGGCACCGGTACCAGGACACCAGGATCTCGGGGCGGACCCCGTGGACGTCGTCCGCGCCGGCGGCGAACCGCTCCCGCGCCGCGGCGATCCGATCGAGGTCCTCACCGAGGAGCGCGGCCCCGTTCGTCGCGGGGGACGTGCCTGTCGTCGGCTCTGTCTCGCCGTTCATCCAGTTGCCCTTGGGCTCGGGGGAGCGAGCGTCCCAGGATCCATCAGCGGTCGGCCGACCCGAGGCTAGCCATCCGCGGACGGTGTTCCAACGACGTCGGACGCGGTGGCCCAGGGGGACCCGGGCACGGCGGCCGGGGAGGAGGCGCCACTGGCGGCACCAGAGCCGCATCGACCACCACGACACCGAGACCCACGGGGACACCGAGACCCACGGGGACACCGAGACCCACGGGGACACCGAGACCCACGAGGACACCGAGACCCACGAGGACACCGAGACCCACGAGGAGGTGGGGTCCGTGGCGACCCTCACGCCGGACCGGTCCGAGCTGCTGCACGAGCTCGGTCTGGACAGGCAGAACGTCGGGATGCTGGGCCGGCTGCTGGCCACCGGGAACATCGGCCGGGCCGAGGAGGGGCCGGACGGCCGGATGAGCGCCGAGATCCACATCGTCCCCGACCAGCTGGTCTGGGATCCCCAGATCCTG
The DNA here is from genome assembly GCF_900143215.1 of Geodermatophilus obscurus. Lineage (GTDB taxonomy): Bacteria > Actinomycetota > Actinomycetes > Mycobacteriales > Geodermatophilaceae > Geodermatophilus > Geodermatophilus obscurus_A. The sequence continues at coordinate 260,836 of NZ_FRDM01000002.1, forward strand.
GTCCTGCCGCACGGCGGCGACCTGGACATCGAGTTCGTCAACGACGACCAGAACACCCACTGCGCGCTGGTGCCGAGCAACGGGGACAGCCAGTGGATGTGGCTGCCCAACTACTCGCGGGGGACCATGCACGTCACCCTCGACGGCCCCGGCCAGTACTGGTTCAGCTCCAACATCGGCAACGACGAGGGGCGGGGCCTGATCGGCGCGATCGTCGTCATGGGCGACGTCCCGGCGTCGGCCCGCCTCGACCGCCCGCCGCAGCCGCGACCGTAGACAGGAGCAGTCGATGACCGCCATCGAGTACCGGCAGGCCCCGCCCCCAGTCGACTTCGGCTCCCTGACGACCGCGACGGGGACCGCGCCGCCGGTGGCGCAGGGCGTCACCTACGAGCGCATCCTCGACGCACGCTCGGAACCGCAGAACTGGCTGACCTACTACGGCGCCTACGACGGCCAGCGGTACAGCCCGCTCGACCAGATCGACACGCAGAACGTCCAGCGCACGACCCTCGCCTGGGTGTTCAGCTTCTCCCCCCAGGGCCTGCACGCGGGCCAGTCCACCTATGCCTTCGAGAACAGCCCGATCGTCGTCGACGGCGTCATGTACGTCTCCGGGTGGGACGGGTGGGTCTGGGCCCTCGACGCCAAGACCGGCCAGCTGCTGTGGCAGTACAAGCACGCGATCCCGTTCGACACCTCGTTGTGCTGCGGGAACGTCAACCGCGGGGTCGCCGTCGCCCACGGCAAGGTGTTCGTCTGCACGCTGAACGCCCACGTGCTGGCGCTCGACGCCACCACGGGCGCGTGCCTGTGGGACGTGACCAGTGGCGACGTCCGTGCCGGCGAGAGCCTCACGGTCGCCCCGCTGGTCGTGAAGGACCGCGTCGTCGTCGGCAGCTCCGGCGGGGAGTTCGGCGTGCGCGGCCACCTCGACGCCTACGACGTGGAGACCGGGGAGCGGGTCTGGCGCTGCTACACGATCCCCAAGCCCGGCGAGCCCGGGTCCGAGACCTGGCCCGCCGAGGGGGAGGCCTGGACCCGGGGCGGCGGCAACTGCTGGATCACCGGCACCTTCGACCCGGACACCAACCTCCTGTACTGGGGGACCGGCAACCCGGCCCCGGACTTCGACGGCGAGGTGCGCCCGGGCGACAACCTGCACACCGACAGCGTGATCGCGGTGGACGCCGACACCGGGGAGATCCGCTGGCACTACCAGTGCACCCCGCACGACCTGTGGGACTACGACTCCAACATGGAGTGCATCCTCTTCGAGCAGGACGGGCGCAAGCTGCTGGCCCACTTCGACAAGAACGGCTACTGCTTCGTCCTGGACCGCACCAACGGGGAGCGGGTGCGGATCTTCCCGTTCGTCGACCGGATCACCTGGGGCGAGATCACCCCCGACGGTCAGGTCACGGCGAGGATCTACCCCGACGAGGAGGGGGTGGAGGTCCACTTCTACCCCGGGCCGGCCGGGGCCAAGGAGTGGACGCACGCGGCGTACAGCCAGAAGACCGGCCTGTTCTACGTCCCGGTGCAGGACACCGGTGCGAGGGTCGCCCGCCGGCGCCGCGAGTTCAAGGAGAGCATCCCCTACTGGGGCGCCGCCGTGACCGTGGACGCCGAGGACATGGCCGGCTCGATCTCGGCCTTCAACGCCTCCGGCGAGGAGGTGTGGCGCTGGCGCAACGACCTGCCGATGTGCGCGTCGGTGCTCGCCACGGCCGGCGACCTGGTGTTCGCCGGCACGCCGTCGGGGAAGTTCGTCGCGCTCGACGCCCGCAGCGGCGAGCTGCTGTGGCAGTTCAACTGCGGCAGCGGCCACCACAGCAGCCCGTGCACCTACAGCGTCGACGGCAAGCAGTACATCGCGGTGCCGGTCGGCTGGGGCGCCTGGGTCGAGGGGTTCCTGCCCGGGATGATGGGCGGCCCCCACGGCCAGGCGATGTTCGTCTTCTCGCTGCCCGAGGGCCAGGACTCGTCCGGGGGGAGGTGACGGCGATGGACCAGGAGCTCTGCGCCTCCCCGCTCTGCGCGGACGAGTGGGAGGCCCCCTCCTTCGAGGAGATCCGGGTGTCCGCTGAGGCGACCGCGTACATGGGCGTCCAGGACGACTGGGACTAGGCGGACACGTCCGGAACCGGGCGGAGAGGCGTCGGGCGATGCGGTCCGGCGCCTCTCCGTCTCCGCACGGCTCTGTCGGCCCACAGCTGGGAGGACCACCGATCGACATGTGGGTGCGGGTGCTGGGCTCGGCGGCGGGAGGCGGCTTCCCGCAGTGGAACTGCGCCTGCCCCCCGTGCCGCGCGGTGCGCGACGGGTCCCGGCCGGCCCGTCCCCGCACCCAGTCGTCGATCGCGGTGAGCGCGGACCGGCGGCGGTGGTTCCTGCTCAACGCCTCACCCGACGTGCCCGCCCAGCTCGCCGCCTTCCCCGCCCTGCACCCCGCCGAGGGCAGCCGCGCGGTCCCGCTGGAGGCGGTGCTGCTCACCGACGCCGAACTGGACCACACGCTCGGGCTGCTGCTGCTCCGCGAGGGCCGCGGCCTGGTGGTCCACGCGACCGAGGCGACCCGCGACACCCTCCGCGAGGGGACCGGGCTGCTGCGGACGCTGGAGGCCTACTGCCCGGCCGAGTGGCGACCGGTCGTGCCGGGGGTGGACGTGCCGCTGGCCGACGGGCTGTCGTACCGGGCCTTCGACGTCCCCACGACCAAGCGCGCGCGCTTCGGCTCCGGTTCGCGGGAGGGGCGGGTCGTCGGCTACCGCCTCACCGACGAGCGCAGCGGCCGGGTGCTGGTCCACCTGCCGGTGCTGCAGGAGCTGACCCCGGCGGTGTGTGCCCAGCTCGAGGACTGCGCGTGCCTGCTCGTCGACGGCACCTGCTGGTCCGACGACGAGCTCATCGGGCTCGGCCTGGCCGGCCGGACGGCACGCGAGATGGGACACCTGCCGATCAGCGGTCCCGGGGGCAGCCTCGAGCAGCTCGCCCGGCTGCCCGTCGAGCGCCGGATCTACGTCCACGTCAACAACACCAACCCGATCCTCCTCGAGGACGCGCCCGAGCGGCGCGCCGTCGAGGAGCACGGCATGGAGGTCGCCGTGGACGGGCTCGAACTGGAGGTGTGAGGCCCCCCATGACGCTGACCGCGACGGCGACCGACGAGTTCGTGGCCGCGCTGCGCGAGCAGTCCCGGCGCTACCACGACCGGCACCCCTTCTCCCGCAGGATGAACGACGGCGAGCTGGGCCGCGAGCAGATCCGCTGCTGGGTGGCCAACCGGTTCGCCTACCAGGCGGCCATCCCGCGCAAGGACGCCGCGATCCTCGCCAACTGCCCCGACCGCGAGGTGCGCCGCCGCTGGATCCGGCGCATCCACGACCACGACGGCACCGCCGACGGCGAGGGCGGCGTCGAGGCAGGCGGGATAGAGGCAGGCGGGATAGAGGCAGGCGGGATAGAGGCATGGCTGCGGCTCGGCGGGGCGGTGGGGCTCGGCCGGGAGGAGATGGAGGACCAGCGGCACGTCGTCCCCGGCGTGCGGTTCGCCGTCGACGCCTACGTCACCTTCGCCCGTACCCGGCCGTGGGTGGAGGCGGTGGCCTCCTCGCTGACCGAGCTGTTCGCGCCGGACCTGATGGCCGAGCGCCTCGCCGCCTTCGAGCGCCACTACACCTGGATCGACCCGCAGGGGCTGGCCTACTTCCGGGCCCGCCTCACGCAGGCGCCCCGCGACTCCGCACACGCCCTGGAGGTGGTGACGGAGCACTGCCGGACGCCGGAGACCCGGGCGGCTGCCCTGGCGGCCCTGTCCTTCAAGTGCGACGTCCTCTGGAGCATGCTCGATGCGATCGACCACGCCTGTGCAGACCGCTAGGGGTGCCGACCGCCCCCGGCTGGCCCGTTCCGTCCGGCTGAGGTTCGACCCGGCACGCGGGCGGCACGTGCTGCTGACGCCGGAGGCGGTCACCGTCCTCAACGGCACCGGCGCGGCCGTCCTGGAGCTCTGCGACGGCCGGCGGACGCTGGACGAGATCGGAACCGTGCTGCGCGGCCGGTACGGCTCGGTGGACGACGACGAGGTGCGCGCCTTCGTCGACCGCCTCACCGCCCGGCGGTGGCTCGAGATCGGGGACGCGGAGGCCGGCCGTGGCCAGCGCCGTGGGCAGGCCGGCCGTGGATAGGCCGGCCGTGGAGCGGCCGTTCGGCCTGCTGGCCGAGCTGACCTACCGCTGCCCGCTGCACTGCTCCTACTGCTCCAACCCGCTCGAGCTCGCCGCCCACACCGACGAGCTGACCACGGCGGAGTGGCAGCGGGTGCTGGTCGAGGCCCGGGACCTCGGCGTGCTGCAGCTGCACCTCTCCGGCGGTGAGCCGCTCCTGCGCCGCGACCTCGCCGAGATCGTCCGGTGCGCCGGTGAGCTGGGTCTGTACACGAATCTGATCACCAGCGCCCTCGGGCTGACGCCCCGCCGCGCGGAGGAGCTGCTGGCCGCAGGCCTCGACCACGTGCAGATCAGCCTCCAGGCCGACGAGGCCGCGCTGTCCGACCGGCTCGCCGGGGTGCGGTCGTTCGAGCGCAAGCTGGTCGCCGCCCGGCTGGTGAAGGAGCTGGGCTGGCCGCTCACGCTGAACGTCGTCCTGCACCGGCACAACGTCGACCGGGTCGCCGGCGTCCTCGACCTGGCCGAGCAGCTGGGGGCCGACCGGATCGAGCTGGCCCACACGCAGTACTACGGGTGGGCCCTGCGCAACCGCGACGGGCTGCTGCCGAGCCGGGCGCAGCTGGAGCGCGCCGAGGGCGTGGTGCGGGCGGCGCGCGAGCGCCTGCAGGGCCGCATGGAGGTCATCTACGTGCTGCCCGACTACCACAGCCGCTACCCCAAACCCTGCATGGGCGGCTGGGGCCGGCGTCAGCTCACCGTGGTGCCCGACGGCGACGTCCTCCCGTGCCCGACCGCACACACCCTGCCCCTGCCCCGGGCCAGCGTCCGGGAGCACCCGCTGGCGTGGATCTGGGAGCGGTCACCGCTCTTCCAGCGCTTCCGAGGAACGGACTGGATGCCCGATCCCTGTCGCAGCTGCGACCGCCGCGAGCTCGACTTCGGCGGCTGCCGCTGCCAGGCCTTCCAGCTCACCGGCGACGCAGCACGCACCGACCCGGTCTGCCACCTCTCGCCCGACCACGGTCTCGTGGCCGAGGCGGTGGCCGCCGCAGACGAGGAGGCGCGTTCGGGTGCGGCGGTGCTGACCCCCCGGCCGCACCTCGCTGCCCGGCGCAGCCGGTGACCGGCCGTCGACGCCCCCGCCCCCCGGGTTGCGAGGAGGGAGTCCGGCCATGACCGAGCTGTTCGTCTTCATCTCCGGGGCGACCCTGCTGGTGGTCAGCGCGGAGAAGCTCATCACCCACCTCGTCGGCGCGGCGAGTGGTCTGCGGGTTCCGCTGTTCCTGCTCGCCGTCGTCTTCACCGGTGTGGAGTTCGACGACATCGCGCTCGGCGTCGGGCTGAACCTCGAGGACCTCAGCGGTGTCGCGCTCGGCGTCGTGTTCGGAACGGCGCTCTCGTTCACCGGCGTCGTCCTCGCGCTCGCCGCGATCCTCCGGCCGAGCCGGGTCGACATCCCGCGCGACTACCTCCTCGTGTTCGCGGCCGCACCGCTGGTGATGGTCGCGTTCACCCTCACCGGGCCGCTCACGATGACCGACGGACTGCTGCTCCTCGGTCTGTTCGTCCTCTTCATCGCCTACGTCGCCGCCCGGGAACTCCGCAGGAGCATCCCGGTCTTCCGCGACGAGGAGGTGTACGAAGCCGCCGTCGCCGAGGCCGGAGACGGCGTGCACCCCCGCCGCGGGGCGGACACGCACGCGCTGCGGGACCAGCCGGCCGGTGCAGCGGCCCGGACCGGCGCCGAGCGGGCGCAGCAGATCGTCGACGACGAGCCCCGGATCGAGGCACGCGACCTGCCCGGCTGGGCCCACCTGGGACTGGCGGTGGTCGCACTCGCCGGCCTCGTCGTCGGCGCGGCGACCGTCAGCACCGGGACCGAGGGGATCCTGGAGACCCACGGGCTCGAGGGCACGGTGTTCGGCGCCACGATCGTCACCGCCGTCCTCACCATGGAGGACGTCTTCCTGACGGTGGAGCCCTTCCGGAGGGGCGTGCCGGAGATCGGGGTCGGCAACGTCATCGGCAGCGTCGTCTTCTCGGTCACCGGGAAGCTGGGCATCACCCTGCTGGCCGGCGGCATCGTCGTCGGCTCGGACGTGTTCACCTGGCACCTGCCCTCGCTCGTCGTCCTCACCGCTCTGGCTGCGTACCTGCTCTCCACCGGCCGGCTGACGCGGTGGCACGGCGGCATCCTCCTGGCGCTCTACGTCGTGTACTGGGTGGTCAGCCTGGTCGCGTTCGGCGAGGTCCCGGTCGAGATGGACTGAGGGAGGGCCCCTCGCCACGTGCAGGCTCGCGGCGGGACCCTGCACGGGGGCCGGCGGGACCCTCCACGGGGCCACCGTCCCGCCGGTGGACGGGACGAGGGAGGTGGCGGCGGGATGCCGGGCTGGGCGTGGTCGCTGGCCGGGGTGCTGGGCGGCCTGCTGCTGTGCTGGCTGGTGCTCATGGCGGTGCTGTGGAGGACCTGCCCGGACGAGCTGGGACTCCGGGAGCTGCTGCGGCTGCTGCCCGACGTGGTCAGGCTGGTGCACCGGCTGGCCGGCGACGGCGCGCTGCCGCGCGGCGTCCGGGTGCGGCTGTGGCTGCTGCTGGCCTACCTGGCGCTGCCGATCGACCTGGTGCCCGACTTCGTGCCGGTGCTCGGCCACGCCGACGACGCGATCGTGGTCGCCCTGGTGCTGCGCTCGGTGGTCCGCCGCGCCGGCGCGGCCGCGATCGCCCGGCACTGGCCCGGCACGCCCGACGGCCTGGCCGCGCTGCGCCGGGCGAGCCGGCTGCCGGTGTAGGCGTCTGCTCGCCCGGAGTGCTGCGCTCGCCGTGGAGCCGGCCCGGTGGGTCCGGCGACGTCAGAAGCCGGCGGTGGCCGCCTCGCAGACCGTGGTGTCCTGCTCGCCGGTGCCACCGCTCACCCCGACCGCCCCGACGATGACCCCGTCCGCGCGCACCGGGGCGCCACCGGCGAAGACCATGACCTTGCCGTTGTTGGACGCCTGGATCCCGTAGAACGGGCCGCCCGGCGTGGCCAGCTCGGCCAGCTCGGCGGTGTCGATGTCGAAGGCCCGGGCGGTGAAGGCCTTGTTGATGGCGATGTCGACGCTGCCCCGCCAGGCGCCGTCCATCCGCACGTGCAGCACGAGGTCGCCCCCGGCATCGACGACGGCGATGTTCATCGGCTGCCCGATCTCTGCGGCGCGTGCCTCCCCGGCCGCGACGATGCGGCGGGCGTCGTCCAGGGACAGGCTGGTCAGCTGCTGGGTCACAGGAATCCCTCCCGGTCGAGCGCCGGCCAGGGTGCCGGCGCTCTCGGCGACTGTTCCGGCCCCGGCCGGAACGCCCTCGGATTACCCGCGCCGCTGCGGTGGCCAACTCGGTTCCGGTGCCGGATCGGCGCGCAGGAGCAGCACGCCGGAGCGGCGAGGGCCGGGGGGGCCGGCACGACCGTCGAGCGCACGGGGAGGTGACAGGGCCTCGACCTGCGGCTCGCCGTGCTGTGATCCTGGTCGCTCGACACGATGGACGTGCCCGACCGGGCGGCTCCTCCGGCCACCGGTCCCAGCCGGAGGAGCAGATCGATGAGTGACGATCCGAACGGCGGCCTCGTCCGCACCCTGGGCCGGTGGGACGTCCTGGCCGTCGCCTTCGGGGCGATGATCGGCTTCGGCTGGATCGTGCTCACCGGGGGCTTCCTGGAGAGCGCCGGCACGCTGGGCGCCGCGCTCGCCTTCGTCATCGGCGGTGTCGTGGTCGCCTTCGTGGGGCTCACCTACGCCGAGTTGGTGTCGGCGATGCCCCACGTGGGTGGCGAGCACAACTACGTCCTCCGGGCGATGGGCAGCCGGCCGGCGTTCATCACGTCGTGGGCGCTGGTGCTCGGCTACATCTCGGTGGTGGCGTTCGAGGCGGTCGCCCTGCCGCAGACCATGCTCTACCTGTTCCCGGACATGCTCGCCGGCCGCCTGTGGACCGTGGCGGGGTACGACGTCTACGCCACCTGGGCGGCGGTCGGTGTGGTGTCGGCGGTGGTGATGACCGGGCTCAACTACGTGGGGGTCCGTCCGGCCGCGGTGTTCCAGGCCGTCGCGGTGCTGTTCCTGCTCGCGGTCGGGGCGGCCCTGCTCGTCGGCAGCTTCGTCGGCGGCTCGACGGAGAACATGCAGCCGTTGTTCACCGGAGGTGCCGTCGGCCTCATCTCGGTGCTGGTCGCGACGCCGTTCCTGTTCGTCGGCTTCGACGTGATCCCGCAGTCCGCGGAGGAGATCAAGCTGCCCTACCGCAAGATCGGTCAGCTGCTGCTCGTCTCGGTGGCCATGGCGGTGACCTGGTACGTGCTGATCATGCTCACCGTCGGGTCCTCGCTGCCGGTCGCAGACCTCGCCGCCTCCGAGCTGGCGGCCGCCGACGGCATGGCGGCGTTGTGGGGCAGCGACGCGATGGCCACGGTCCTGGTGCTCGGCGGCATCGCCGGGATCCTCACGTCCTGGAACGGCTTCCTGATCGGCGCCAGCCGGCTCGTCTACGCGATGGCGCAGTCGGGGATGCTGCCTGCCTGGTTCGGCCGCCTGCACCCGCGGTACCGCACCCCGGGCAACGCCCTGGTCTTCATCGGTGCGCTCTCGGTCGTCGCCCCGCTGTTCGGCCGCCAGACCCTGGTGTGGATGGTGGACGCCGGTGGGTTGAGCATCATCGTCGCCTACCTCATGGTGGCGGTGAGCTTCGTCGTGCTCCGGCGCCGCGAACCGGACATGGCGCGGCCCTTCCAGGCCCCCGGTGGGCAGGCCACCGGCGTGGTCGCGGCCGCACTCGCACTGGGGCTCGGCGTGCTGTTCCTGCCCGGCATGCCGGCCGCGCTCATCTGGCCGTACGAGTGGGTGCTCCTGGCTCTCTGGTGGGCACTGGGACTGGTGTTCGTGCTGCGGCTGCCGTCGGTGGGGCCCGGGCCGGACGCCGAGCAGCGGGTCCTGGCCGCACGATCGCGCTGACGGGGCGGTCGCCGTTCCCGCGGACCTGCAGGACCGGGCCGGTGGCCAGCGCCACGTGGGGCGACGCCGCCGGAACGGCTACGACGGATCGCTGGACCCGCCGAAGCGTTCGAGCCTGATCCACGACGGGTCGTGACCGAGGTCGACGAGTGTCGTGGCGGTGCTCTCGACGAAGGAGGTGGGGCCGCACACGAAGACCCGCGGCCGCGTCGTGGGCGCGAAGGTCTGCGCCTCCAGCATGCGGCGGTCGATCCTGCCGGTCAGACCCCGCCAGTCGGAGGGCGCCTCCCGGGTGAGCGTGATCGTCGTCTGCGGCCCCAGGACGTCGCGGGCGAGGACGTCGTCGGACGTGCGTGCCGAGTACAGCAGGCGTACCGGCGTGGAACCGCCCGTGCGCCGGTGGTGGTCGAGCATGGCGAGGAACGGGGCGACGCCGGCGCCACCCGCGACGAGCTGCACCGGGCGGTGACCCTCGGCCTGCCCTGCGTCCCGGTCCACGGCGGACGACCAGACGAAGTACCCGCCGATGGGGCCGCGCAGCTCCAGCAGGTCGTCGGAGCGCAGTTCGTCGGTGAGGTACGGCGAGACCTCGCCACCCACCAACCGCTCGACCAGCAGGTGCAGCCGGGGGTCCTCGGGGGCGGAGGCCAGCGAGTAGCTGCGCTGGGCCGTGTAGCCGTCCTCGGCGGTCAGCCGGACGTCGACGTGCTGGCCGGGCAGGTGACCCGACCAACCGGGGACGTCGAGGAGGAGCCGGTGGACGCCAGCGGTCTCGGGTCGGTTCTCGAGGACCGTGGCGCGCAGCCAGGTCAGTCGCCGCTGTACCGCTGCTCGGGCCATGGGTCCCCGCGATCGTGGTAGCCGAACGTCTCCCAGAACCCCGGCTCGTTGAACCGGGTCAACGCGAACCCGCGGAGCCACTTGGCGCTCTTCCAGAAGTAGAGGTGGGGGACCAGCAGCCGGACCGGCCCCCCGTGTTCGGGTGCGAGCGGCTGCCCGTCGTAGGTGTCGACCACCCAGGCCCGGCCGTCGGTCAGGTCGGACAACCGGTGGTTGGTGGTGTACCCGCCGTCGCAGAAGGCGAGGACGTAGGCGGACTCGGTCCGGACGTCGGCCAGCAGGGTGTCGACCGCGACGCCCTCCCAGCGGGTGTCGAACTTCGACCACTTCGTGACGCAGTGGATGTCGACCGAGACCGCCTCGCGCGGCAGTTCCCGGAACTCGTCCCAGGTCCAGCGCCGCAGGCCGTCCACCTCGCCCTGGAGCGTCAGGTCCCACTCGGCCACGGGCGTGTGCGGCGTCGGACCGGCGGACAGCACGGGGAAGCGCTCGCCGGCGTCGTACTGGCCCGGGGGCAGCCGCTCGTCCCCGCGCTGCTCCCGGCGACCGAACCCTCGAGAGACCAGTGACATGACGGCTCCTCCCTGGACGTCACCCCAGCGGTGCCGACTCTCTCCGCTCCGGCGAGCCGGGGCATCAGTCAAAGGACCACGGCTCGACCCCGGGCGGTCGCTGCTCCCGGTGGCCCACCGGCCACCTCGCGCGCGGTGCCGCTCAGGGCGTCCCTCAACGCCGCCCGGGAGGTGATGCCCAGTTTGGGGAAGACCCGGTAGAGGTGGGCACCGACCGTCCGAGGCGAGAGGTACAGCCGGCTGCCGATCTGCTTGTTGGACAGACCCGAGGCGGCCAGCATGGCGATCTGGTGCTCCTGCGCGGTCAGTGCCCCGGCGCCCCGGTCACCGGTGGCGCCACGGTGGGTCAGCCCCGTGGCCCGCACCTCGTTGGACGCCCGTGTCGCCCACGGTCGCGCCCCGAGGTGCCGGAACGTCTCCAGCGCCGCGGTGAGCTGCACGCGGGAGGCGTTCGTCGCGCGGCTGCGGCGCAGGTGCTCGCCGTAGGCGAGCTGGACCCGCGCGCGTTCGAAGGGGTACTGCTCGGCCCCGGGGACGGCCAGCGCCTCCTCGAAGCGCCGGGACGCCTCCTCACCCGATGCCACGAGAGCTGCCGAGCCCGCCTTCACGAGGGCGAGCTTCGGCCGGCCGGTGAAGATCGGAGCCCGCTCCATGGCCGCCAGGTGCGCCGCGGCTTCGGGACGACGGCCCGTGCGCACCGCCGCCTCCACCAGGTCCATGGCGACGGCGAGGCCGACCGGGGCGTAGGGGGCGAAGCCGCCGGCCTGACTGACCGCGCTCAGTTCCCGGTAGGCGTCCTCGAAGTTCCCGCGTCCCAGCGCGGCCAGCCCGCGGACGCGGCGGGCGAAGTCCTGCAGCAGGCGGACCGCTCTCGGCGCCGACCACGCGACGAGCTCGTCGGCCAGCGCCTCCGCCGTCCCGTCGTCCCCCCGCGCGGCCGCCAGGAGGGCCGAGCAGTAGACGCCGGTCAGGGCGACGAGCCGGTAGCCCAGCTCCTCTCCCCAGGCGCGGCCCTCCTCGGCCGTGCGTCCGGCCTCGTGCCAGCGACCGCCGTCGAACGCGTCGTGGCACAGCAGCATCAGGGCGTTGACGGCCGAGGCGGCCGCGCCGCCCTGCCTGCCGTCCCTGACCACCCTCCGGAGCGCCGGCCGGCAGCTGGAGAGGCGGTCCGCGTAGAAGGCGGCCATGCCCACGCGGACCACGTGGGTGGGATCGACGCCGGTGTGCGCCGAGACGATCAGCTCGTCGAGCTGCTCGAGTGCCGCCGGTGCCGCGCGGACGGGGTCGGCGAACACCGTGCGCGACACCGACAGCACCGGCGGGACGTCCGGTCCCAGGGCATCGAGCGCCCACTCGAAGGGTCGCCAGAGCTCGTCCCGGCCGCCGAAGTGGCACACCAGCATGAGGCTGTGCAGGGCGTCCTCGACCGTGACCGCGTCCGATCCGGAGTCGAGCGCGTACTCGACGGCCCCAACGAGCATGCGGTGCGCCGTCTCGACGTCGCCCTCCCCGTTGAGCAGGTGGTGGGCGGCGGCCACCGCGACCTCGAGGGTCCCCGCCGGGCGGGGATCGGCCGTGCGGACCGCGGACAGCAGCTGGGGCACGTTGCGCAGGTCCCCGGTCGTGTCGGCACCCACGAACGCGGCGGCCGCCAGCCGACGGGCCCGGTCGGGACCGCCCGGTGTGAGGTCTGCGGCCCGGAGGAGGGCGTTGACGGCACGGATGGCGTCCCCCTTGTGCCGTGCGCGGTGCGCCGCGCTCTCGAGGAGGTCGGCGGCGCGGGCGTCGGCGCCCACGACGGCCTCGGAGAGGTGCCAGGCGCACTCCTCCGGCCGGTCGACCAGGACCTGGGCCAGGGCGCCGTGCGCCCGTCGGAGCTCACCGCTCGTCGACGACTCGACCGCCGCCGACCCGATCAGCGGGTGCCGCAGGGTCACCCGTCCCGCAGCCAGGTCGATGCGCAGCAGCCGTGCCCGCTCGGCCGGCGCCAGGTCGTCGAGCCACTCGTCGGAGGCCGCCGCCGCACGCAGGATCCGGAGGTCCCCCGTCCCCTCGAGGGCTGCGAGCAGCAGCAGTCCCCGGGTCCTCTCGGGCAGGCCGGCGAGCTGCTGGGCGAAGGCCCGCTGCAGGTGGCTGCTCAGCGGTAGCGCCGACGGGAGGGGGGCGGACCCGGCGCGCTGCGCCTCGGTCATGACCGCAGGGAGCTCCAGCAGGGCGAGCGGGTTGCCCTCGGACGCCGCCAGGACGCGCCGGTGGATCTGTGCGCCGAGCACGGGGAAACGGGTCCGCAGCAGCTCCGCGGCCGCGTCCTCGCCCAGCGGGGACACCTCCAGCTCTGGCAGACCTGCCTGGAGGAGATCGCAGTCGCTGCCCGTCCGCGCCGCGGCCAGCAGGCCGATCCGGCTCCTGTCCAGCCGGCGGGCGACGAAGCCGAGGACCCGGACGCTCGGCCGGTCCAGCCACGGCACGTCGTCGACGACGACCAGCACCGGGCGGGACTCCGCAGCCCGCGCGAGCAGACCCAGGACGGCGGTCGAGACGAGCAGCCGGTGGGGTGGCGGCCCCGCCCCGAGGCCGAGGGCCACGACCAGCGCGTCCCGCTGCGGCTCGGGGAGCGCCTCGAGGTGGTCGAGGAGCGGCAGCAGGAGCTGGTTGAGGCCCGCGAAGCCCACCTCTGCCTCGAACTCGACCCCCGCGGCCTGCAGGACGGTCGCGTCGGCTGCCGCGGCGTCCCGGACCACCGTGTCGAGCAGGACCGTCTTGCCGACGCCGGGCTCCCCGGTCACCACGAGGACGGCGCCGGTGTCCCGCGCCCGGTCGAGGAAGGAGGCCAGGGCCGCGCACTCGGCCGACCGGCCGAAGAGGCCCGCGTCGGCGGTGCGGACGGAGGCGAGCGCGTCTGGCAACGGAGTCCCCTCCCGCGCGTCCCCGGCGGTGCCGGGTCCCGAGCCCTCGGTCGTGGAGGTCGCTGGTTCGGTCGTCCGTGTCTCGGTGAGAGTGTCTCTCACCCAGGGGGCGGGCCACCAGGGACCTCGGGCCCGGGGAGGGCGCCACCTCCAGTCGGATGACCGATGCACCGGTGTGGTCGGTGCTGCCACGGTCGCCTCGCCCGGCGGACTCCGGGTACCGGGAGGGCCCGGACGACCCGCTCCCGGTGGAGGGCGTCCCTGCTCCGGCCCGAGGAGGTGTGCGGTGGACCCGTTCGCCTTCGGCACCGACGGGACCGATCCCGAGGAGGACTCCGGCGTCCTGGAGCCGCAGGACACCCTCGAGGAAGTCGGCGTCGCCGACGTGCTCGACACCGGCTGGTCCCCGGCCGAGCGCCCGTGGGCGGTCACGGACTGGGGCACCACGGAACGCGAGGAGCTGGCCGGCGAGAGCCTGGCGGGTCGACTCGCCCGTGAGGTCCCGGAGCAGCAGCCGGCCGAGGGCGACGGACTGGGGGACGCCTCCGACACCGACGGCGAGCTCATCGACGACGAGGTCGGCGGCCGCCGCGCGGGGCGGCTGGTGGAGACCGTCGAGCGCTGGGGCGACGTCGAGCCGGAGCTGTACGCCCTCGATGTGGGCATCGACTCGGGGGCGGCCTCCGCGGAGGAGGGGGCGGTGCACGTCGTCCCCGAGGCGGACGACGGCTGGTCCTCCGGCTGGACGGATCGATGACGCGGCACGTCGGAGTGGATCGGAGGGATGTCCCGTGACCGGTGTCCCGGAGACGGGTGATCGGCGCCTGGACGGCAACGCAGCGGGCGGTGTCCTGCGTGAGGTCTTCGCGGTGGACCCGACGACGGCCGTCTCGACCTGCGCGCACTGCGGACGGCCGGCGCCCCTGGGTGAGCACCTGGTCTACGCCGACGCGCCGGCGCTCGTCGTCCGGTGCCCGGGCTGCATGCAGGTCGTGCTCCGGTGCGCCTCCGACGCGGCGGGCCTGCGACTGGAGATGACCGGGGTCCGGCTGCTGCGGATGACCCCTGCGGAGGGCGCCTCCGGGTGAGGCCGGGCGCGCTCGGGCCGTCGGGACCGGGACGCGGTCCCGACGGGCCGAGCGGCAGGCGACCGCTACGCCGAGACGGCCTGGAGCGCCTGCCGGATGACCTCGGTGACGACCTGCGGCTGGGAGACCATGATCACGTGGGAGCCCTCCGCCTCGGTCACCGTGGCGCCGGCCCGTGCGGCCATGGTCCGCAGGACGTCGCTGCCCGCCGCCTTGTCGCCCGTCGGGATGACGGCCCAGGACGGCAGGCTCTTCCACGCCGGCGCCGAGGTCGGCTCCCCGAAGGCCAGGGCCGAGACGGGCCGCTGGGTGGCCGCCATGACGCGGGCCTGCTCCTCCGACACGTCGGAGGCGAAGGCGTCGTGGAACCGGTCCGGGTCGATCGCGAACTCGGTCTGCGTCCCGGAGTCGCCGGTCGGGTAGCTCCACTGGAGCAGAACCGTGGTCAGGACGCTGTCCTTCGAGTCGGCCTCGACGTCCTGCAGGGTCTCACCCTCGTCCGGCGCGAAGGCGGCCACGTAGACCAGTCCGACGACGTTGCCCGCCCGCAGCGCGGCGTTGGTGAGAACCGCCCCGCCGTAGGAGTGACCGACCGCGAGCACCGGGCCGTCGATCTGGGAGAGGGCGCCGGCCACGTAGGCGGCGTCGTGGGAGATGCCGCGCAACGGGTTGGGGACGGCCCGCACCCCCACCCCGTCCGCGAGGAGCTGGGCGACGACGTCGTTCCAGCCCGAGCTGTCGGCGAAGGCGCCGTGGACGAGTGCGACGGTCGGCTGCGCGCCGTTCGTGCTGGTGGCCTCGGTCATGGTGATCTCCTCCGGGACTGGTCGGCGGAACCTGAGGTGGCACCTGGCGTGCCCCCGTACGTCGGGGACGGCGTGCCGCAGGCGAGGACGTTGCTCCGGCGTCCGGGCCGTCGCATCGGTCAGGTGACCCGATGCTCGACCGTCGGGTCAGGCGGACGCGGCCGGCCCGGTCGGGCTCCGGTGACCGGCGTGGAAGTCCTGGATCGCGGAGAGCGTCTCGTGCGGTCTCTCCTCGACCATGAAGTGGCCGCAGTCGATCACCCGACCGGTGACGTCGTCGGCCCACTCCCGCCAGATCGCGAGGGTGTCGTACCAGGCCTCGAGCGCGTCCCTGCCCGCCCAGAGGACCTGTGCGGGGCAGGTGATCCGTCGCCCGGCGGCGCGGTCCTCGTCGTCCTCCCGGCGGTCGCAGGTGGCCCCGGCCCGGTAGTCCTCGCACATGGCCTCGATGGCCGCCGGATCCCGGGCGCAGCGGATGTTGTCGGCCACCGCCACCGGGGGGAACCGGCGGATGGCGCCACCGAACTCGGCGTCGAGGAAGAAGAAGTCGGGATCCCGTCCGATGAGCCGCTCGGGGACCGGGGAGGGCTGGGCCAGGAAGGCCCAGTGCCAGTAACCGAGGGCGAAGCGGGCGTCGGCCCGCGCCCAGACCTCGCCGGTCGGGATGACGTCCATCACCGTGAGCCGGCGGACCACCTCGGGGTGGTCCAGCGCCGTCCGGTAGGCGACCCGTCCTGGGGGCAGGGGTCGAGGCGACCGCAACGGTGCAGCGTGCCCGGGGGGCCGGTCGTGGCGCATCGGTCAGGCGACTGCTCGCGGAGAACCCGCACGTCGGTGAGGGCCCGGGCTGCGGGGTGACAGACTCGTCGGTCGTCCGGATCGGCCCACCGCGGGAACAGGAGGGCAGCGGCATGCCGCCGACCAGTCCGGTGGCCGGCTCCCGGGAGCAGCGCCGTGCCCGGATCGAGAAGACGGCGCTGGAGCTCTTCCGCACGAGGGGTTTCGACAACGTCACGGTGGAGGACGTCTGCGCCGTGGCGGGCGTGGCTCCGGCGACCTTCTACCGGCACTTCGGGACCAAGGAGGAGGTCGTCTTCGCCTATCGGGAGGACTTCACCGCGGCGCTCGGCAGGGCCCTCGACGCCTCCGCGCACGTCCCGGACGCGAAGCGCCTGCCGGTGGTCCTCGGCGAGTTCGCGGCCTACCTGGAGTCACAGCAGGACCTGCTCGCGCTGCGGGATCAGATCGTGCTGGGACACCCGCGGCTCATGCAGCGGACGCTGACGGTCCAACGTGACGTGGAAGGTGCGCTGGCGGCGGGTCTCGCGCGATTGCGCGGCTCGTCGACGCCCGACTCGGCCGCCCTGCTGGAGGCCGGCGCCGGCCTCCTCGTGCTCCGTGTCGCCCTCCGGTCGTGGCGGGCGCAGGGCGGGGGATCGCTGCTGACAGCCACACAGCAGACGCTCGTGCGACTGCGGGAGGTCGTCTCCGGCCTGGCCATCGGTGACGGGTGAGTCCGGGCGGCCTACCCGAAGGTCAGGGCGTAGACCGCCACGCCGGGGTCGAGGAACTCGACCTCGAAGGCCCCGCCGGTGACGGGGCCGTGTCGACGGAGGAGCTGGTACAGCCGGGGTTCGGTGACCGTGCCGGAACCGGTGCTGTCGACGTCGAGGCCGTGGTCGGTGCCCGGGTCCCGGCCGTCGAGCTGCACGCGGAACCGCACCGTCGCCCCGGCCGGCGGCGCCACGACCAGGTGGAGGTCCCGGGCGTGGAAGCGGCACGTGAGTCGTCCGCCGGGCTCGCGGGAGGACGACGACTCCGCACCGACCGTCCAGCTGCCGGCGAGGGACCAGTGGCCGAGTCGCAGCCGCTCGGCCGCGGTGTAGGCGTGCGGCCGGTCCGGCACGACGTCGGGCGAGGAGGCGAACCCGGAGGTCCGGTCGTAGCCGAGGTAGGTCTCCGCGGAGCGGAGCGTGTCCCAGTCGGCGGGGGCCTCGATGCCGCGGGCGTCGACCGGCACCGGCTCGGGCCCGAGGTCGCCGGCCCCGGCGTCGCGCAGGAGCTGCCGGAGGACCCGCTCGTCCTCCTCGTAGCCGCCCTCGCCGAAGCTGTGGTGGCGGAGGCGCCCTGCGGCGTCGACCAGGTAGCGGGCCGGCCAGAAGTGGTTGTGGAAGGACCGCCAGACCGCGAAGTGGTTGTCGATCGCGACCGGGTGGCCGATCGACCGGGCCGCCGCGGCACGGCGGACGTTCTCCACGTCGTGCTCGAAGGAGAACTCCGGTGAGTGCACGCCGACCACGACCAGCCCGGAGTCCCGGTAGACCTCCTCCCAGGCGCGGACGTACGGCAGCGACCGGAGCCAGTTGATGCACGTGTAGGTCCGGAAGTCGACCAGCACCACGCGACCGCGCAGGTCCGCGCCGGTGAGCGGCGGTGAGTGGAGCCAGTCCGTCGCTCCGGCGAGGGAGAACTCGTCCTCGGCCGGCCACCGGGCGTCCTCGCCGTCGGCCGGCCCGCGGTCCTCGGCCCGGACGGCGTCGTGGCGGAACCGCTGCCCGAGACGGCGGGCGGCGTCGAGCAGGTGGTCGTGGGATGCCATGGCCGGCGTTCCTCCCGGGATCGGCGCTGACTGCGGTGGGCGACACGCGGCCACCCACCGTCGGGGCACGGTCGCTCAGCGGACGGACCGGAACGCGGCGCGCAGTTCCTCGGCGAACAGCTGCGGCTGCTCCCAGGCGGCGAAGTGGCCGCCCCGGTCGACCCGGTTGTAGTGGATCAGGTTCGGGTACGCCTGCTCGGTCCAGCTGCGCGGAGCCTCGTACTGCTCACCCGGGGAGACGGTCACGGCCACCGGGATCGACACGCCCTTGGCATCGAAGAAGCCGCCCCGGTACTCCCAGTAGAGGCGGGACGCGGAGACCCCGGTGTTCGTCAGCCAGTAGAGCGTGATGTTGTCGAGCACCTCGTCCCGCGTCAGCTCACCGGTCGTGCTGGTGTGCCGGTCCAGGGCAGTGACGACCGCCGCGGCCGGCTGGCCGTCGGCGTCGTTGTGGTCGAGCAGCCAGGCGGCGAGCCCTACAGGTGAGTCGGCGATGCCGTACAGGGTCTGCGGGCGGGCGGCCATGTACCGGGCGTACTCCACCTGCCCGAACGTCCGGATCAGCTGCTCGTAGGCGCGCTGCTCCTCGGCGGACAGCCCGGCGGGCGGCGGCTGGCCCGCCAGCGCGGCGGCGTTGACGTCGGCGGGCACGGTGGCCGGCATGTTGGTGTGGACGGCGAGCAGCCCCTCGGGCGCCTGCAGGCCCATCTGGTCGACGACGAAGGCGCCCCAGTCGCCGCCCTGGGCGACGTAGCGGGGATAGCCGAGGCGCTGCATGAGGTCGGCCCAGGCCCGGGCCATGCGCTCGGGGCCCCAGCCGGTGCTCGTCGGCTTGGCCGAGAACCCGTAGCCGGGCATCGACGGGACCACCACGTGGAAGGCGTCCGCGGCGCTCCCGCCGTGCGCCGTCGGGTCGGTGAGCCGGTCGACGATCTTGAGCTGCTCGATCACCGAGCCGGGCCACCCGTGGTTGACGACGATCGGCAGGGCGTCCTCGTGCCGGGACCGGGCGTGGATGAAGTGGATCTCCAGGCCGTCGATCTCGGTGGTGAACTGCGGCAGCGCGTTCAGCCTCGCCTCGCAGGCGCGCCAGTCGTAGTCCGTCGCCCAGTGGCGCGCCAGCTCCTGCATCACGGCGAGCGGCACGCCCTGCGAGTGATCCGAGACGGTCTCCGCCTCGGGCCACTGCGTCGCGGCGATGCGTCGTCGCAGGTCGGTGACCTGCTCCTCGGGGACGTCCACGTGGAAGGGGCGGATCGCCGTGGCGCCCGTCGGCTTCTCGGCTGTGAGGGACATGTGCGGCCTCCGTGGTCCGGGGAACGGCAGGAAGCCTGGCGGTGCCCCGGGCGCCGCGCGCCCGTCGTGGTCCCTGGTCCGTCCCTGGTCCTCCGTGGGGGATCTCCCCGTCGACCCGGGCGGGCTGCACGTGGCGGCGGGACGACTGCCGGTCGCCGTCGGGACGGACCTCCAGGTGCCGGCGTCGTCGTCGGGCGGCCGGGCGAACACCGACGGGCTGTCGACGCAGGGGTCCGGCTCGTGGTGGCTCCCTTCGACCCCTGGGATGCACCGTCAGCACGGACGACGCCGGCCGGATCGACGACAGCCGTTCCTGGGGACGCGGTCCCCAGGGGCTGCCGTTCCACCGCGATCGCGCCCCGACCGTGTGCGCTCCCGACGGTAGGGGCGCGCGGCTGCGTCAGGCCCGGACGGCCGCCGTGCGGAGTTCGAGCAGCGCGTGCAGGAACGCCTCCGAGAAGGTCGGGAACGGCTGGATCACGTCCTCGAGCACTTCCAGGGGCACGCGGGCCCGGATGGCGAGGGTGGCCTGCTGCAGCCACTCGCCGGACGCGGGGCCCAGGGCGTGGGCCCCGGTCAGGCGGGTCCCGTCGGAGACGAGCGTGAGGAAGCCGGGCTCGGTGTCGTAGGAGCGGGTGTAGGTCGCTGTCCGCGCCACCTGCGACAGCGGGACGGTGACCGTGACCGGGCCGTCGGCGGCCCCCACGGCGGCGGCCTCGGGATCGGTGTAGGTCACCCGCGGGACGGCCGAGTAGTCCACGGCGCGCGGCCGGCCCAGGATGTTCGACGCCACCACGCGGGCCTGGTACTTGCCGACGTGGGTCAGCGGCCAGGGGGTCATCACGTCGCCGACGGCCCACAGCCCCTCGCGGGCGTTCATCCGGGCGTCGAGGCGCAACTCCTCGATGCCGACGGTCTCCAGGCCGACGTCGTGCACCCGGGGACGCCGGCCGGTGGCCACGAGCAGCCGGTCGCCCCGCAGCGGTTCCCGGCCGGGGAACTCGAGCACGAACTCGCCGTCCTCGTGCCGCGCCGCGGACACCATCTGGCCGAAGTGCAGGCCCACGCCCTCCGCCGCGAGCGCCGTGCCCAGCGCCGTTCCCAGGGGCCGCGGCTCGCGGGGGAGCAGGTGGTCCATGCCCTCGACGATCGACGCGGTGCCGCCCAGGCGGGTGACGGCCTGAGCCATCTCGACGCCGACCGGGCCGCCGCCGAGGACCAGCAGGTGGCGGGGGACCTCGGTCATGCTCGTCGCCTGGCGACTGGTCCAGAAGCCGGGCAGCTCGCGCAGGCCGGGCACCGGCGGGATGAAGGGGTCGGAGCCGGTGGCCAGGACGACGTGGGCAGCGGTGTGGACGACGTCGTCGACCCGCACGCGGCCGTGGCCGGCGAGCCGGCCGTGCCCGCGGATGACGTCGATGCCCTCGCCCTTGGCCCACGCGGCGGCACCCGAGTCGTCGTAGGAGGACACCATGAAGTCCCGCCAGGCGAACGCGGCGGCCGGGTCGACCGGGCCGGTCACCGCCTCGGCGGCGCTCGGTGCCCGCCGCGCCGCCGCCAGTGCCTCACCGGGCCGCAGCAGGGTCTTCGACGGGATGCACGCCCAGTACGAGCACTCCCCGCCGACCCGTTCCCGCTCGACGATGGCGACCTTGAGGCCGCCTTCGGCGAGCCGTGCGGCGCAGTGCTCTCCCGGGGCTCCGCCGCCCACCACGACGACGTCGTAGTTCATGACCGCTCCCCGGACGGGTCGCCGCTCCGTCCGGCGGCCGTGCCTCCCGCCGGGAGGACCGCGCGCATCTGCTGGGCCCAGGCCGCCGAGGTGACGTCGGGACCGACCGGCTCGACCAGGACCAGGTCGCTGGTCGCGTTGTCCGTCCGCAGGCGGAGGATGTCCCGGTACTCGGGCGAGTCGTACCACTTCCTGGCCGTCTCCCGGTCCGGGAACCCCATCAGGACGACCGAGCCGGGCCAGGCTCCCTCCAGCACCTCCACCTCCCCGTCGAGGACCAGCCACCTGCCGCCGTAGGGCAGGAAGGTGGCCTCGACCTTCTCGAGGTACCCGAGGTTCTCCGGCTTCGGGAGGCCCGGCACGCGGAGGTGGTTGACGAGGTACGTGGTCACGGTGGCTGCTCCTCGCGTCGGTACCGGCCAGGGGTACGGAGTGCCTCGACGGTCGCGGTCCGGGACGTCCCGTCGCACCCGTGGAAGTCCCTGGTGTCCCCGCCCCCACGGCCCGGTCGGCTCCGTGCCGCCGTCGGGACCGCTGTCCACGAGGAGCCCCTCGAGCACGCTGGTCCCTCCGACCGTGCGTCGGAGCGCGGTCGGCGCGGACACGGGGGTGCCGGAGCAGGACGTGGCCGCCCGACGGCGGCCGTCGTGACGTGCACACGGCACGCCGACGACGACGGACCACCGGTCGGTCAGCGCGGGGCGCCCTCGATGACGAGGGTGGCGTCGGCGACGGCCTCGTCGGTGGTGCGGCCCTGTTGCCGCGCCAGGACGTAGCCGGCGTACCAGTCCGACCAGTGGTGCGGCGGCCCCACCGGCTCGTACTCGCCGTGGTGCTCCTCGGCCTCCCGGAGCAGGCCGGCCAGCGTTGCGACGTCCATCTCGTCCTCCTCGGTGCGTGCGACGGGGTGTCCGGCCGGAGCTCGCCGGTCAGCGGCCCGGCAGGCGCGTCGTGAGCTCTTGCAGCACCCACGTGTTGCCGTCGGGGTCGGCGAAGGTGGCGTAGGAGGCGTAGCTGCGGCGCTCGGGGTCGGGCCCTGGCGCGTGCGTCGCGGGGTCCGCGCGCACCGCCAGCCCTCCGCCGGCGTCGTGGAAGATCTCGCTGACGTCCGCACCGTGCTCGACCAGTTCGGCGCGGGCCGCCTCGACGTCGGTGACGGCCAGGAGCATGCCCGCGATGGAGCCGGGCGGCGCGGGCGGCAGGCCGATGCCGAAGTGGATGGAGCACGCCGAGCCGGGTGGCGTCATCTGGATCACGTGGAAGCCCTCGTCGACGAGGACGTCGGCGTCCTCCCGCCATCCCAGTCCCTTGTAGAACTGCTTGGCCCGGTCGACGTCGGAGACGGGTACGACGACGGCCTCGAGCTTCATGTCCACGGTGTGCTCCTCGCCCTCGCGGGAGTCGGCACCCGGTCGATGCCGGCTCGGACACGCTCGCGCGGCCGTGCCCCGCGTCGCCCCAGGGGGACTCCCTGGTCTGCTGACCGGTCGTCGGCGCAGCGCTGGAGGTCTGCGGGTCCACGCAGGCCGACCAGGGAGGCACCAGGGGATCTCCCTGGGGCGACGGGCGGCCCGGAGCCGCGACAGTCGACCCCGAGGGGCCCGGTCGGCGGAGGCGTGTGGAGGCGCGACACCTCGTCGCCATGACCGACACCTCCTGGACGAGGCGTCAGTGGTCGCCGTCCCCGGCGCTCGACGAGAGGCGGTGACGCCATGCGTTCCGACATCGTTCCCGGCGGCGTCTTCCCCGACTACGCGTTGCCCGACCACGCCGGGACCGTCCGCACGCTCGGCGAGCTCCAGGGCCGCGATCCGCTGGTCCTCACGCTGGCGCGCGGCCACCACTGCCCGGAGGAGCACCGGCAGCACCTCGAGCTGGCGGCGTTCCAGTCGACGATCGCGGTGGCCCACACCGGGATCGTCACGATCGCGACGGACGACCACCACACGCTGCAGGAGTTCCGGGCCTCGGTCGGCGCCCGGTGGGCCTTCCTCTCCGACCCCGGGCGGATCGTCCAGCAGGACCTCGACATCCAGGAGTACACCGACCCCGAGAACGACCCGATGATCCCGCACACGCTCGTGCTCAAGCCGGGCCTGGTCGTCCACACGGTCTACAACGGCTACTGGTTCTGGGGCCGCCCGTCGGTCCAGGACCTCTGGCAGGACCTGCGCGCGGCCACGGCCGAGATCCGCCCGGACTGGGACCTGAGCGCGCCGGGGCTCCGTGAGGCCTGGGCCGCCGGCGACCGGTCGCCCTTCCACGGGTGGGACGGACGGGCCCGTGCAGCTCTCGCCACGACCTGAGGGACGACGGGGGTCGGGCACGGATCGCGGTCGGGCACGTGTCCGGTCGGCCCGCGCACGGCCCGCGACAGCGGAGGAGGTCCCGATGGACGAACACGAGGCACGCGCCGTGATCCAGGCCCACTTCGACGCCTCGAACGTCGGGGCCGCCGGCGGCGGACAGGGGGACGAGATCGTCCGCGCCTCGCAGATCTACGCCGACGACGCCGTCGTCGAGTGGCCGCAGGGCGGCGAGCGGCTCCGCGGCAAGGCGGCCATCATCGGGTTCCGGTCCACGTACCCGGCCCGCCAGCGGTTCGAGCTGCACCGGACCACCGGCTGCCACGACCTCTGGGTGAACGAGTACACCATCCACTACGACGACCGGCCGGTGATGGTCGTCGGGATCATGGAGTTCCGCGACGGCAAGGTCGTCCGTGAGCGGATCTACTTCGGCGATCCCTGGGAGCCGCCGTCCTGGCGCGCCCGGTGGGTCGAGCGGTTCGACCCTCGTGGGCAGGAGCCGTCGGCCAGCGCGTGAGCCGGCGTCCCCGCGCGGGTGAGGATCAGCTGTGCGGCATCTCGCCGGGACCGCCGACTGCGCGGCCGGTCAGATCGCGATGGCGGCGCGGTGTGACAGGGCCCGCCGCAGCTCGCGGCGTGTGCTGACCTCCAGCTTGGTGAAGACCTTGCGGAGATGCCACTCGACGGTCCTGGGGCTGAGGTACAGCTCGGCGCCGATCTCGCGGTTGGTGAGCCCTCGGGTGGCCAGCCCGGCGATGTGGGCCTCCTGGGCGGTGAGCTCTCCGGTGGTCTCCGACGTGCGCTTGCGCACGACCTCCCCGGTGGCCAGCAGCTCGTGGCGCGCGCGCTCGGCGAAGGCGTCGACACCCATCGCGGTCAGGGCCTCGTGGGCGGGCCGCAGCTGGGCGCGGGCGTCGACGCGTCGACCCTCCCGGCGCAGCCACTCGCCGTAGCGCAGACGTGCCCGAGCCAGCTCGACGCGGACGGTGGTGCGGCCGAGCCGGTCGATGGCCTCCACGTGGAGCTCCTCGGCGGCGCGACCCTCGCTCAGCAGGGCGCGCCCGCCCGCCTCGATACCGAGGGCCCACTCCGTCCCGCTGGCTCGTGTCATCGTCGAGAGCTCGTCCAGCGCAGCAGCCGCTGCCTCGGTGTCCCTGGTGCGCACGCCCGCCTCGACGAGTTCCGCGAGCGCCCACTTGGGTGGTCCGAGTTCGAGGGCGGACGCGGCCGCCTCCCGAGCTGCACGCAGCGCGTCCTCGTAGCGGCCGAGGCCGTTGCACAGCACCGCCCGAGCCCACTGCACCATGGTGGCGCCGGCCCCTTCGCCCCGGGCGGTGACGTCCTCGAGGCAGTTGTCGATCAGCGGCTCGGCCTGCGCAGCGTCCCCCCGCACGGCGTGCAGCCCGACCTCCCCGTAGGGCGCGAGACTGCTCCTCGTCACCTCGGTGACGGACCGGACCTCCTCCACCAGGGACGCCGCCGTGGCCAGCTCTCCGGTGAAGAGGTGCACGACGGCACGGGTGTGGAGGGCCAGGGGGAGCGCGCTGAGGGCGCCCGAGTCACGGGCGACGTCCAGGTGCCGACGGGTGAGGACGTCCCAGCTGCCGTCGTCCCACAGGGACGCGGCCGTGGCCGCCGCGAGCCAGGCCGAACGCAGTGCTTCGTCCAGTGTCAACTCCTCCGCGACGAACGCCCGCACGGCCCGGTGCAGGAGCGGCGCCGCGGAGGCGTACCCGTCGGTGAACAGCACCGCGAGCCCGGCCAGCAGCGCGTCCCCCTTGCGCGGAGCATCCGGCGTCGGCGCTCCCCGCACGGCCTCGGCGACCTGTCGTGCTCCCGGACCAGCGGCCAGCCGTCCGGCGAACAGCGCAGCGGAGAGCGCGTCCAGGTAGGTGTCCCGGCAGAGTCTCGCATCGAGCGGCTCCAGCCGGCGGGCCGCTGGCAGCAGCAGTGGCAGCGATTCGTTGCCACGGTTCGCGGCGAAGGAGATCTCCGCCCGGAGCAGGTCGATCCGTGCCCGCCCGGCATCCCCGAGTGGCCCCTCGTCGGCCGTGGCCAGGAGGGCTGCGGCGTCGTCGAGTGCCCCGGCGTGCACCTTGGCCTGGGCGGCGTCGAGAGAGCGCCCCGCTCGCCGCGCCGGATCGGGCGTCAGCGCCGCGGCCTGTTCGAGGAACGCGGCGGCCGCCGCCAGGCCGCCGTGCGAGAAGGCGCGGCCGGCAGAACGTTCGAGTTCTGCGGCGGTGTCCTCATCCGGGCCCACGGCGGCACGGGCGCGGTGCCAAGCGCGACGGTCGGGATCCGTCGCCGGGTCGGTGACTTCGGACAGCGCTCGGTGGACCTCCCGCCGTTCGGCGGGTGTGGCCGAGCGGTAGACCGCCGAACGGACCAGCGGATGCCGGAACCGAGCCCGGTCGCGCAGTTCGACCAGGCCCGAGGTCTCTGCCGCAGCCGCAGCTGCGGACCCGATGCCGAGCCGCTCGGCGGCGCGCCACAGCAGCTGGACGTCACCGACCGGTTCGGCGGCCGCAGTCAGCAGCAGTCGACGTGCCTGCGGCGGGAGGGGCGCCGCCTGGCGGAGGAATCCCTGTTCCAGCTGCTGGACGAGGGGCGTCGCGCTGTGGCCGGTCTGGCCCCCGAAGGACAGGTCGGCCGCCGAGAGCCCTCTCGGTAGCTCGAGGAGGGCGAGCGGGTTGCCGTGGCTCTCGGCCAGGATGCGGTCACGTACCCGGGGGTCGAGCACGCCGGTCACCGAGGACTCCAGGAGCGCAGCCGCATCGCAGGCGCTCAAGCCCCGCACCACGAGTTCCGGGAATCCGCTCAGCTCGGGCTCCTCGTCGGACGCGCGCACTGCGAACACCATCGCCACGCGTTCGTGCGCGAGCCGGCGTGCGACGAACCCCAGCGCCTGCGCGGACGCCCGGTCCAGCCACTGGGCGTCGTCCACGACGCAGATCAGCGGTCGTTCCTCGGCCACCTCGGACAGGAGGGCGAGCACCGCCAGGCCCACGAGGAAGCGGTCCGGAGTGCTGCCCGGGCGCAGGCCGAATGCCGTGCCGAGCGCTTCAGCCTGGGGGTCGGGCAACTTGTCCAGCCGTTCCAGATGGGGGCTGCACAACTGGTGCAGGCCGGCGAACGCGAGCTCCATCTCCGACTCGACACCGGCCGCTCGGGCCACTCGGCACCCCGCTGCGCGTTCGAGCAGGACGTCGAGCAACGCGGTCTTTCCGATCCCGGCCTCGCCACGCAGCACCAGGACCTGGCTGCGGCCCGCCTTCGCAGCGGCGACGAGCCCGCTCAGCGTGTCGCACTCGCTGCGTCGTCCCAGCAGACCGGGCCATGAGCGGGTCCTCGACATACCGCACCTCCTGAGGTCGTCGGGGGAGCGGAGCGCCCACGGCGCGGCCCCGCCGTTCGGCACCGGATCTGTCGACCGGCCGCGTCGAAACCCGATGTCGAGGAGCCGGACGAGACCGGAGCCGTCCGCCGAGCGGGTCCGCCGTCGGGCGGGAGCCGCGGGACGGGACCGCCGTTGCGCCGCTCCGCCGGGTGAGCTGGAGAGAGGACCTGCTCCCCGGGAGCAGGCGGGTCGGGAGTTCTCTCGAGGCAGCCAGGCTAGGGGAGGCCCCCGGGACGCACATGCGTCATTCGACTCCCTCGCCAGGTCCGTCGATCAGAACGGCCACGTGGTCCGGCTGCCGCCTCCGCCGGGCAGGTCGGCGCCCGAGCGGGGTGGTGCGCACCCGGGTGCCCACCTGCGGGGGACCGAGGACAACGCGAGGCGGTCCACGCGTTTGCGCGTGGTACCGCGGCGATCGGCCTGGAGCTCCGCGACCGCAGCGAGGAGGATCCGCGGAACCGATCCGGAACGGCCCACCGCACCCAGGAGTCCCCATGCCGGACGCCGGGCTCGCCCTCTCGCACCGGTCCGCCCGCCCTCCTCGTCGGTGGCGGCAGCTGAACCTCGCCGGGCTGACCGCGCTCACCGCCTACTCGACGGCGCTGGGCTGGCAGGCGCGGGTGGTGTCGTACCCGCTGTACCGGGCCGTCGGTGACGCGGAGTTCGCCGCCTACCACCGGCAGTACAACGAGGCGATCCCTCCCGTGGTGGTCATGCCGGGCTTCGCGTCCTTCCTCGCCGGCGCCGCGTTCTACTGGACGCGACCGCCCGAGGTGCCCCCGCCCGTCGCGGCGGTCGTCAGCGTCGCCGGGCTCGTGTCGATCGCGTCGACGGTGTTCTGGGCGGTTCCCATGCACGACCGGCTCGACGAGGCCGGTCGGTCTCCCGCCACCGTCGACAGCCTGCTGCGGGCGAACCTGCTCCGCACGGCCGCGCTGACCGGGAGCACCCTGGCCCTGGTCTGGTCGGTGTGGCACAGCAGCGGAGGAGCTGCCGCTGCCCGCGCGTGACACGACCGTGCACGTCGGCCCGACGACCGGTGGTCGCCGATCCGGTTCCGCTCCGGTCTTGACGAGGCGACCGCTGGTCAGCCCTGGCGGGTGTCCGGCGACGCCGCGGACTCCCGGTGGGCCGCGAACGCCGGTGGGCCGTACACGGTGGCCGATCCGCCGATCATGGCGTTCCTGGTGTGCGGTCGGAGAGGCGCCGTCAGGTCACGGGAGGAGCGCCGAGGCACCAGTTCCGCAGGCGGGCGAAGCCCTCGTCCAGGCTCACCTGCGGGCGCCAGCCCAGCGCGGCCCGGGTCCGGCGCTGGTCGAACCAGTGGGCGGTCGCCAGCTGCTCGGCCAGGAAGCGGGTGATCGGGGGGACCTGCCGGCGGCCGGTCAACGCCCAGACGCCCTCGACGGCGGCGCCCACCGCGTAGGCCGCACCGAAGGGCACCCGGCGCCGCGGCACGGGGACCCCGGCGGCCCGGCACAGCCGGCCGATGACCTCCGCCACCGGGCGCGGCTCCCCGTTCGAGACGACCAGGGCCTCGCCGTGCACCGGTCCGCACACGTCAACGGCGGCGACCAGGGCCGCGGCGGCGTTGTCGACGTACGTCGTGTCGATGAGCGCCGCACCCGAGCCGATCACCGGCAGCCGCCCGGCCCGCGCCCGCTCGACGATGCGGCCGACGAGCTGGGTGTCGCCGGGGCCCCACACCAGGTGGGGGCGGACGGCCAGCACGGCCAGCGCGGAGGAGTCCGCGCCCAGCGCGTGCGTCTCGGCCATCGCCTTGGAACGGGCGTAGCGGCCCCGGGCCCGCTCCGGGTCGGCGGGGCCGGCGCCGACCCCGGCGAGCGCCGTCCCGGCGTGGGCCACCGACGGGGACGAGACGTGCACCAGCCGGCCGACGTCCGCGGCCCGGCACGCGTCGACGACGGTCCGCGTGCCGTCGACGTTGGCGGTGACGTACTCGGCCCACGGGCCGGTCACGTCCACCTTGGCGGCCAGGTGCAGCACGGCGTCCTGACCGCGGACGGCGCGAGCCACGACCGCCGGGTCCGCGACGTCGCCCAGCACCTCCCGGCAGGGCAGGCCCGACGGACGGCGCTGCAGCACCGTCACCTCGTCGCCGCGCTCGAGCAGCCCGGTGGCCACCGCCCGGCCCAGCATCCCGCTCGCGCCGGTGACCAGGACCTTCACGAGCGGCGCTGCGCCCGCGCCCCGGCCAGCAGCCGGGCGGCCCGGCGGGCGACCTCGCCGCGGTCGACCTTCGACTGGTGCCGGATGTCCACCGGCAGCGCCGAGGCGGTCAGCACCGCGGCCACGTCGACGCCGGCGGCCGCGCGGACGGCGTCGGCCAGCTCCGCGCCGGCCAGGCCCAGGCGGTGCCGGGATCGCCCGGAGAGGCCCTCGGACGGCACGACGACCAGCACGACGACCTGCGTCCCGGGCGGTCCGACACCGACCGCCGCGGCAGCGGACACGCCGTCGGCCCGCTCCACCCGCTGCTCGATCCCGACCGGCGTCACCGGGCCGGAGGCCGTGGCGACGACGTGCTGCAGCCGCCCCTCGATCCACAGCCGGCCGTCGGCGTCGAGGTGGCCGACGTCGCCGGTGCGGTGGAAGCCGGGGTCCCGGGACGCCGCCCGCTCCAGCGCCCACAGCGCGTCGTACCGGTCCTTGACGTGCGCCGCCCGCACGCAGACCTCGCCCACCACACCGGGACGGTCGGTGAGCGGACCGTCCGCGGTGCCCTCGGCGGACAGCGGGCTGACCCGCACGGTGACGCCCGCCAACGGGGCACCCACGCACACCCCCTCGCCGTCGCCGGCGGCCTCGATGCCGGCCAGCGATACGTCGGTGACCGGGAGGACCTCGGTCATGCCGTAGGGCGTGTGCGCGTCGGCGGCGGGCAGGACCTCCTGCAGCGAGCGCAGCAGCGACGCCGGGACGGGCGCGCCGGCGGACATCAGCAGCCGGACCCGGGCCAGCGCCGCCCGCTGCTCCGCCGACAGGTCCGCCGCGGTGGCCGCGACCCGCCGCAGCGCCGCAGGGGACGCGAAGACGACGGTCGCGTCCACGGCGGCCGCGGCGTCGGCCAGCGCCGCCGCGGTCAGCGATCCGGGCGCGGTCACGTCGACGTCCGGCACCGCCGACCCGATGCCCAGGGCCGGCCCGAGGATCGCGAACGGCGCGAACGCCGCCACCAGCCGGTCGTCGGCGGTGAGGCCGTAGGTGGCGCGCACCAGGTCCAGCTGCGCGGCGGCCTGGCGGTGCGTGTAGACGACGCCCTTGGCCGGTCCGGTGGCACCGGAGGTGAACAGCACGGCGCAGTCGTCGTCCACCGGGACCTCCGCGGGCACCGGCGCCGACCGGCCGCGGGCCGCCAGCTCGTCGAGCGTGGCGGTGGCGCCGAGTGCGCGCAGCGCGGCCCGGCCCGGCCGGCCGGCCGCGATGCGGGAGCCGGGCAGGCCCATCAGCCGCGCCGCGGCCAGGCCCGGACGGCTGCCGATCACGCAGTCGACCGCCGCGCTGCGCAGGGCGCGGCGCATCCCGGCGAGCCCCAGGCCCTTGTCGGCCACGACCACGACGCCGCCGGCCCGCCACACCGCGTACACCGCCGCGGTGAGGTCGGCCGAGGGCTCCACGAGGAGCGCGACGCGGTGCCCGGGGCGCACGCCGGAGGCGGCCAGGCCGGCGGCGAGGTCCCGCACCCGCCGGGCCAGCGCCGACCAGGACGACGTCGTGCCGCCGACCTCGACCACGGCCGCGGCGTCGTCGCCGGACCGCTCGTCCAGGGCCGACCACAGCCGGCGCGCGGCGTCGCCCGCCGGGCGGACGGGCGGCCCGTCCGGGCCGGTCCCGAGGTCGCTCACCCACTGCGCCACCGCCTCGGCGTACCGGGGGGCGTCCTCGGGGAGCAGGTGGGAGGCGCCCTCGTAGCGGTGCAGCCGGGCCTGGGGCAGACGGCTGCGCAGGTCGGCCAGGTAGCGCTCGCCGAAGACCGGGTCGCGCGGCCCCCACAGCAGCAGGGCCGGGACGTCGAGGCCGCGGATGCCCTCGGCGATCGCCTCCTGCACCGGGCGGGACGGGTGACCGGGGGAGAAGGGGATGTCGGCGACGAAGTCGCCCACCGACCGCCGTCGCGCCGGCGAGCGGTAGGGCGCGGCGAAGGCGCGCCGGACGTCGGCCGGCAGCGCGGGCCGGGACAGCGCCGTCGTCGCCCGCACGAACACCGGGGTGCCGACGGTGACCGCCGCCCGCACACCGGGCGCGTGCGCCATCCGGATGAGCGCCGGGCCGAGGTCGCCCTCGGGCATGGCGACGGCGGTGTTGCCCAGCACGACGCCGCGCAGCTGAGCGCGGTGCTCGAGCGCCCAACCGAGGGAGATGACGCCACCCCAGTCGTGCCCGACGGTCACCACCGGCCCGGTGACACCGAGGGCCGCCGTGAGGTCGCCGAGGTCGGCGACCCGCTGGCGCAGCGGCCGCGGCCCGGGCAGCCGGTCGGAGAAGCCCATGCCGAGCTGGTCGGGTGCGACGACCCGCCAGCCGGGCGGGGCCGCCGCGAGCAGCCGCCGCCACAGGTAGGACCAGGTGGGGTTGCCGTGGACGCACAGCAGCGTGCCGACCGGGTCCGGAACGCCGTTGTCCAGGACGTGCCAGGTGTGCTTGACGCCGGTGGAGTCGGCGACGACGACCGTGCGGGACCAGGCGGGGTCCAGGCCGGGCAGCGCCGGCGGGCCGGGCGAAGTGGGCGGGGTGGGCGGGTGCAACGCGTCCGCTGTCACCAGGCGAGCTCGAGGCAGGAGACGTTGAGGCCCGAGCCGATGCCCATGAGCAGCACCCGGTCGCCGTCGACGAGCGAGTCCTGCTGACCGGCCAGCGTGTAGGGGACCGACGCCGGGCCGAGGTTGCCCCGGGTCGGGAACGTCGTGGGCACCAGCGCGGGGTCGATGGCGAACCGGTCGCACATGGCCTTGGTGTGCACCTTGGACACCTGGTGGACGATGTAGCGGCTCATGCCGCGGGCCCAGTCGACCTCGGCGGCGGCGTCGGCCCACATGTCCTCCGACAGCGCCAGGCCGGCGTCCAGCAGGCCCTTGAGGTCGGTGCGCATCAGGTCGTTGTCGCCGATGCACAGCTCGTGGTGCTCGGTGCCCGCGCGGCTCACCGAGGCGACCAGGCGGTGCCCCTCGGGGTGCCGGTCGGCGCGGCCGAGCACCATCGCGACGGCGCCGGAGCCCAGGGTCAGGGTGGCGAACTGCGCGATCACGTCCTTGGAGGTCGTGCCCGGCTGGTTGAGCCGGTCGAGGGTGCGCTCCTGCACCGGCCGGGAGTCCTCGCCGTTCACGACCAGGGCGTACTCGACCATCCCGGAGTCGATCATGGCCGCCGCCAGCTCCATGCCGTTGACGAAGCCGAGGCAGGCGTTCGTCACGTCGAAGTTCTGGCACGAGCGCGGCAGGCCGAGCGCGTGGTGGACCGCCACCGCGGTCGAGGGCTCGAGGTGCTTGCGGCTCACCGACGTGTTGACCATCAGGCCGATCGCGGCCGGGTCGACGCCGCTCTCGCTGATGGCCTTCGCACCGGCCTCGGCGGCGCCCTCGACGAAGGTGACGCCGTCGGCCCACCAGCGGCGCTCCTGGATGCCGGCCAGCCGCTCGAGCAGGCCGGGCCGCAGCCCGACCCGCCGGTAGGTGTCGGCGAGCACGTCGTCGAGCGCGTCGGAGGTGACGACCCGCGTGGCGTCGGTCGTCTGCAGTGCCAGGACGGCCGTGTTGCCGAACCTGTGTGTGGCGTTACCGCTCATGTCTGGAGTCCACTCCTCGGAAGGGTCGACTCCCTGCCGCGCCGCCCTCGGTGAAGACACGTACTACCCGACCGGTCCGACGCCATGCCGCCCGGCCCCTCGCTCGCGTCCCGGGCCCCGCCACCGTCCACTGTCCACCGGCGCGGACCGGAGCGCCTCCCGAGGTCAGCGTGGCAGTCGTGCGCGGAGTGACGCCAGCTCGGCGGTCAGCGCGCCGACCCGCTCGCTCGCCTCGCGCGCCGTCGTCTCGGCACCGGTCGCCCGGCGGTCGGCGTCCTCCGCGCGCTGCGCGGCCCGGGCCGCGTCGGTGAGGGCCTCGAGGCGGGCCTGCTCGGCGGCCGCCGCCCGGCTGGCCGCGCCGTCCGCCAGGCTCCGCGCGTCCCGCTCCGCGCGCCGGGCCGCGTCCCGCTCCCGCTCGGCGTCGCGGGCCTGCTCCCGCGCGGCGGCCGCGGCGGCCCGTGCCTCGTCCCGAGCGGCGACGGCCTCGTCGCGCTGCCCGGTCCGGCTCTGCACGGCCTCGGTGAGGCTGCGCTCGGTGACGCTCCACTGCGCGCGGGCCTCGACGAGGGCGTCGTGCTCGCGGGCGGCCTCCTCGCGGGCGCGCCGCTCGGCCCGGCGTGCGGCTCCGGCGTCGGCCTCGGCCGCCCGGCGGTGCAGGTCCGCGTCGTGCGCCCGGGTCAGGGCGGCGGCGCGTTCCTCTCCGGCCCGGTCGCGCTCGGCCTCCGCCTCGCGGCGGGCGGTCTCGGCCGCGTCGCGCGCCTCCTCGGCGAGCCCGGTGCGGTGCGCGGCCTGCGTCCGGGCCTCCGCGATCTGCTGCTCGGCGTCGGCCCGGGCCGCCGCGATCTGCTGCTCGGCGTCGGCCCGGGCCGCCGCGGCGTCGCGCTCGGCGGACCGGCGGGCCTCCTCGGCCTCCGCGCGGAGCTGCTCGGCCAGCCGGGCCTGCTCCTCGGCCCGCAGCCGCGCGGCCTGCGCGGCGTCGACGTCGGACCGGGCCTGCGCGAGCCGGGCCTCCACGGTCGTCTCGTCCCGGTACTCGTCCAGCGCCTCGACGGCCGCGGTGAGCAGGGCGGCCTGCGCCTCGGCCGCGACGGCGGCCTCCCGGGTCGCCGCGGCCCACCGGCCCACCAGCTGCCGGACCCGGCCCTCGGGAGGCAGCTCCTCGCTCAGCGCCCCGGCCGTCGCCACGACGCGGCCGGCCCGCTGCCCGGACACCCGGGCCCGCGCCTGGCGTGCCGACTGCGGGTTGTGGTCGGGGCGGGCGCAGAACTTGGGGGAGGGGCCGCTGCGGCCCGGGCTGCGGGGCCGGCGCGGCTCGGCGCAGCCGGGATAGGCGCAGCGGCCGTCGTCCTGGGTCCCGTCCGCCGCCGTCATGCTCGCTGACCATAGTCGAATGCCCGTCCGTGCATTCATCTATCCGGTGGATTGCCCGAACTGCCTCCACAGATGACTTCGTAGATAGGGTGTTTATCGGTAGTGATCGACCGGCACGGGGATGAGGCGAGCAGTGGGTGCAACGTCCTGGTCGGTCACGCGGACAACAACGCCGACCTCCTCGCACTGGCCGCGGAGTACGTGCGCCAGTGGAAGTGCTGCTGATGAGCGAACCGACGCCGAGAGCGGGGTGCCGGTTGCCGACCCGAACGATCATGATGCAGGCACGTGAGGCGACGTCCCCGTGATCGGCTCAGCGGACAACGACCACGAATCGTGCTCCTGGACTCCAGCAGGAGGACCTCCGTGACCTCTCGGACCGGCCCGCACGACGACGTCGCGGAGACCGCAGTCGTCCCGCAGCCGTTGGGCGACGAAGGGCTGCTGTCGCCCGTCGAACTGGCCCTCGTGGGCAACTACCTCGCCTCGGCGCAGGCCGAGAACACCCGGAAGTCCTACGCGCGCGACATGCGGGCGTGGGTGGCCTGGTGCGCCGGCCGGTCGCTGTCCTCCGTGCTGCCCGCCGATCCGCTGGCCGTCGCCGCATGGCTGGCCACGATGGCCGACGAGGGCCGCAGCACCAGCTACATCGCCCGCCGGCTGGCGGCGCTCAACGACGCCCACCGCACCGCCGGGCACCTGCCGCCCGGCGGCAGCGAGGGGGTGCGGCGCACCATGGCCGGGATCCGCCGCACCGCAGCCCGGTCCGGCCAGCGGCCGCGGCGGGCCCGCGCGGTGGACACCGCGACCGTGCGGGCGCTGGTCGAGGACCTCCCCGCGACCCTCGGCGGAACCCGCGACCGCTGCCTGATCCTGGTGGGCTACGCGCTGGGCCTGCGGGCCTCGGACCTGTGCGCACTGCGGATCGAGGACCTCACCCCGGCCGGGCACGGCGGCCTCGACGTCCTGGTCCGCTTCTCCAAGACCGACCAGGACGGCGCGGGGGAGACCCTGGCCCTGGCCGAGGGCGTCCGCGAGGTCACCTGCCCGGTCCGCGCCGTCCGTGCCTGGCGCACCGCGCTGGCCGAGCAGGGCGTCACCTCCGGCCCGCTGTTCCGGTCGGTGGGGAAGGGGCGCACCCCGCGGCTCGGGGCGACCGCGCTGACCACCCGCAGCGTCGACCTCGTGCTGGAGCGCGCCGCCGCACGCGCCGGGGTCTCCGCCGAGGGCCTGTCGCCGCACTCGCTGCGTCGCGGCTTCGCCACCACGGCCTACGCCCAGGGCGTGTCCGAGAAGGAGATCAGCCGGACCGGGCGGTGGAAGTCCCTCGTCGTCCGCACCTACGACGCCTCCAGCCGCTGGGCCGACCCCGCCTCCGGTTCCCTGGGGCTGTGACCCGCCGGCGGCCGGCGCCGCCGCACCGCAACCACCATGGGGCCGTGCTGCGCGCGCTGCGGACGGCGGTGGCCGTCGTCGTCCTGTTGGCTGTGCTGGTGGGTCTGCTGTGGGCGTTCCAGCGACGGCTGGTCTACCTGCCGGACGCCGGTCCCGTGCCGGCCGCCGCCGACGCCGTCCCCGGAGCCCGGGACGTCGAGCTGACCACCGCCGACGGCCTGACCCTGGGCGCCTGGTTCGTGCCCGGTCCCACGGACGACGCCCCCGCCGTGCTCGTGGCCAACGGCAACGGCGGCCACCGCGGGATGCGGGCGCCGCTCGCGCGGGCCCTGTCCGCGGCCGGGCTCGCGGTGCTGCTGTTCGACTACCGCGGCTACGGCGGGAACCCCGGCAGCCCCAGCGAGGAGGGCCTGGCCCTCGACGTCCGGGCGGCGCGCAGCCACCTGCTGGAGGAGGCCGGCGTCCCCCAAGGGCGGCTGGTCTACTACGGCGAGAGCCTGGGCTGCGCCGTCGTCACCGAGCTGGCCGTCGACCACCCCCCGGCCGGCCTGCTGCTCCGGTCGCCGTTCGTCGACCTGGCCGCCGTCGGCGAGGTGCACTACCCGTTCCTCCCGGTCCGGTCGCTGCTGCGCGACCGGTACCCGGTCGCCGCGCGGGTCGCCGAGGTGCGGGCGCCCACGACGGTCGTCTACGGCGCCGCCGACACGATCGTGCCCCCGCGGCAGAGCCGGCAGGTCGCCGACGCCGCAGCCCGGCTGCACCGCCGGATCGAGGTCCCCGGCGCCGGCCACAACGACGCCGCCCTGCTCGACGGCCGGGCCCTGGTGGACGCCGTCGTCGAACTCGCCACCGCGACCCCCGGGCCGTGATCCGGTCCGCCGGCCCGACCGGTGCCGACGTGCCGTCGGCAGGCCGCCCCGTCCGGATCCTGGGACGCTGTCGACGAACCGCGGGCGGGCCGCGCACCGCGCGGCGAGCCGCCCAGACCGGCCCGGTGCGGTGGCGCGCGCGGGGTCGGGTCCTCCCTGGAAGCCGTCGCGACAGGAGCCGAGGGTGCTGGGTCGAGTCCGTCGGGCACTGCGGGTACGCGCACGCGGAGCCGTCGGTCCGCGTCGGCCGGGCGGGCGGGCGGCACCCGGGCAGGACGTCCTGGTCGCCGAGCTGGAGGACCTCGTGGCGCGGGCACGTGCCGACCTCGAGGACCTCGTCCGGCGGCACGGCAGGGACGTCGAGGAGATGCTGCACCGGCAGGCCGAGCGGGTGATCACGGCGGTGCACGAGGCGGAGATGCGCGAGCGCCGCGATCTCCGGGCCGCCGGTGAGCGGGCGGCCGTCCTGGCCAGCGCGCGGTTCGCCCAGGAGCGGATGCCGGACGCCGCGCTGTACGCGGACGCGTCGGAGACCCTGGAGCACGCCCTCCGGCTGGCGCCCGACGACGGGATGGCGCTGGAGTTCGGCGTCTACACCGGTGGCACGCTGACGGTCATCGCGCAGGCCCGCAGCGGCAGGGACGTGTACGGGTTCGACTCCTTCACGGGCCTGCCCGAGAACTGGCGGTCGCGCTTCCCGGCCGGCGCCTTCGAGGTCGACGCCGTGCCGACGATCCCGGGCGCCGAACTGATCGTCGGCCTGTTCGAGGACACGCTGGCGGGGTTCCTCGCCGACCATCCCGGGCCGGTGGCCTTCCTGCACCTCGACGCCGACCTGTACTCCTCGACCCGGACGGTGCTCGACCACGTCGGCCCGAGGCTCCGTCCCGGCACCGTTCTGCTGTTCGACGAGTACTTCAACTACGCCGGCTGGGAGGAGCACGAGCACCGCGCCTGGCAGGAGTTCGTGGCCGCCAGCGGCATCGGCTTCCGCTACGAGGGCTACACCCACGACGACGAGCAGGTGGTCGTCCGGGTGACCGAATCCCCGGCCGGCACGGCTCCCGGTCACGACCGTGGGTCCGGCGGGTCGGCGGAGCCGTCGTCGGCAGCCGCGACACCGGGTCGCGACGCCGGAACAGCAGAACGGTGATCGGACGGGGGCCCGCCCCCGTTCGGACCGGCCCCGCCCGCCGCGGGTGCGCAGCCTCGGTCGCGCGCGCCGGAGCCCCCGAGCAGGATCGTGCCGGGCGGTGTCCGGTGCCGCCGGGGTCGGGCGGAGGGGTGGGTGCGGGGATGGCGATCAGCGAGGTGGACCTGCGGCGGCGGTGGGCGGAGGGCCGGCCGTGCCACGGCCTGTGGAGCCAGCTGCCCGGCGCGGTGACCGGCGAGGTGCTGGCCCGGACCGGAGCGGACTTCGTCGTCGTGGACCTGCAGCACGGCGCCGCGGCCGAGGCCGAGCTGCCGGGCGTCGCGGCGGCGATCACCGCGGCGGGCTCGGTGCCGCTCGTCCGGACCCGCAGCCCGGCCTTCGCCGACGTGGGGCGCCCGCTCGACCTGGGCGCCCGCGGCGTGATCGTGCCCAACGTGCGCGACGCCGACCACGCCCGGGAGGTCGTCGCCGCCTGCCGGTACGCCCCGGCCGGTGGGCGGTCGATCGGACGGCTCGCCGGCGGAGCCGACCAGCCCCTGGTGATCGTGATGGTGGAGGCCGCGACCGCACTCGACGACCTCGACGCCGTCCTCGCCGTCGAGGGACTGGACGGCGTGTACGTCGGGCCGGGCGACCTGTCCCTGTCGTTGCAGCTGACCGGGGACGAACGCCGGGAGGAGCTGCACGCCGTGCTGTCCTCGATCGTCGCCCGGGCCGGTGCCGCGGGCGTGCCCGTCGGGGTGCACGCCCGCAGCGGCGAGGAGGCCGCCGGCCACGCCGCCGGGGGCGCGACCATCGTCACGGTCGCCGTCGACGCCGCCGTCCTCGGCGAGGCCGCAACGCACCACCTCGGCGTCGCCCGCGGCCGGCCGGGCTGACCGTCGGC
Source organism: Geodermatophilus obscurus (assembly GCF_900143215.1). Classification (GTDB taxonomy): domain Bacteria; phylum Actinomycetota; class Actinomycetes; order Mycobacteriales; family Geodermatophilaceae; genus Geodermatophilus; species Geodermatophilus obscurus_A. Next base: position 299,015 of record NZ_FRDM01000002.1, read on the forward strand.
CACCCCGGTCGCCGGCGCATCCCTCCCGCGCCGGGATACTGCACCCGACGCGGTCCACCGGCGGTCCCGCGGTGGAGGAGGTCCGGAGACGTGCCCAGAGCCCTGCTGCTGGAGAACATCGACCCGGTGGCGGCCGACCTGCTCGGCTCGGCCGGCTACGCGGTCGAGTCGCTGCGGGGAGCGCTGGACGAGGCAGACCTGGCCGCCGCGCTCGACGGCGTCGATCTGCTGGGCATCCGGTCGAAGACGCAGGTCACCGCGGAGGTCCTGCGCCGCCGCCCCGGCCTCGCGGCGGTGGGGGCCTTCTGCATCGGCACCAACCAGATCGACCTCGCCGCGGCCGCCGGGGCGGGGGTGGCGGTGTTCAACGCGCCGTACTCCAACACCCGCAGCGTGGTGGAGATGGCGATCGCGGAGATCATCATCCTGGCCCGGCGGCTGGTCGACCGGGACCGCGCGCTGCACGCCGGCACCTGGGACAAGTCCGCCGCCGGCAGCCACGAGATCCGGGGGCGGACCCTGGGCATCGTCGGCTACGGCAACATCGGCAGCCAGCTCTCGGTGCTCGCCGAGGCGCTCGGCATGCGGGTGCTGTTCCACGACCTGGAGGACAAGCTCGCACTCGGCAACGCGCAGGCCTGCGGCAGCCTCGAGGAGCTGCTCGAGCGGTCGGAGACCGTGACGCTGCACGTCGACGGGCGGGCCGGCAACGCGGGGCTGTTCGGCGCCGAGCAGTTCTCCCGCATGCCCCGGCGCAGCCTGTTCCTCAACCTCTCCCGCGGGTTCGTCGTCGACCACGAGGCACTGCGCGACCACGTCCTCAGCGGCCACATCGCCGGAGCCGCGGTCGACGTGTTCCCGCAGGAGCCGCGGGAGCAGGGCGACCCGTTCAGCTCCGTGCTGCGCGGACTGCCCAACGTCATCCTCACGCCGCACGTCGGCGGGTCGACCCAGGAGGCCCAGCACGACATCGGGCGGTTCGTCGCCGGCAAGCTCGTCGACTACACCGGCTCCGGGACGACGACGCTGAGCGTCAACCTGCCCACCGCGGTCCTGCACGGGTCGTCGGCGGCCCGCTTCGCGCTGCTGCACCGCAACGTGCCCGGCGTCCTCGCCCGCGCCGACGCGCTGGTCGGCGAGCACGGCCTCAACGTGGACGGTCAGGTGCTGGCCACCCGCGGGGAGCTGGGGTACGCGGTCACCGACGTCGGCGCCGCGCTGCCCCCCGAGCTGCTGGCCGCGCTCGCGGCGCTCCCGGAGACCGTCCGCCTGACGACCTTCGGGCACCGCGCCGGCTGACGCACGGCCAGGGGTCCGCCCCGCACCCGCGCACGCGGTCCCGGGTCCGCCGAGGCGCCCGCCGGTCAGCCCGGGAGGGTGTCCGCGGACTCCGCGAACTCCCGGTAGGCCGCGAACGCGCGTGGGCCGTACACGGTGCCCGGTCCGCCGTTCATGGCGATGGTGACGCCGAGCGCTTCGGCGACCTCCTCCTCGGTCGCGCCGGTGCGGACGGCGCCACGGGCGTGCGACGCGATGCACCCGTCGCACTCCTTGCTGACCGCGATGGCGAGCGCGATCAGCTCCTTGGTCTTCGCGTCCAGGGCGCCCGCGGCGTAGGCGGCGGCGTGCATCTGGCGGTAGCCGTCGTAGACCTCGGGGATGGCGCGACGCAGCGCGCGCGACGGTTCGCGCAGCTCGTCCTGGACGGCGTGGCCGTGGCTCATGACGCGATCGTGCCAGCCGCCGTCCCGCCGGGCTCGGTGCTCCGGGTGCCTCAGGCGTCGCGGTCGGCCTCGGCGGCGAGGACGGCCTCGTCCCGGCTGGCGAACGGCCCGCCGGTGCGGCCGTCGGCCCGGCACGTCCAGCGGTAGCCCTCGGGGGTCTGCTCGACGAGGTAGCCCTCCGGGTCGGACGGCCCGTGGCCCGGGCGTTCCCATGCGTCGGTCATGTGAGCACCACGTCCTTGAAGCGCACCCCGGCGAACGCGCCGCCGAGGTGGACGACGGGCACGGGGCGGGAGCCGGCGTCCGTCACGGTCACGGTCTCGTCGACGTCGCCGGCTCGGGTGAAGCGGAGGCCGGACCCGGTGACGGTGATCCGCAGCGGCACGTAGGCACCCATCGTCAGCGCCGTCGCCCCCGCCGAGGACGCCAGCGGAGTGGCGATCCCTTCGACGACCCGGTGGATGTGCAGGCTGCCGTCCCCGCGCAGGAGGAAGAGGTAGCCGTCGACGCCGGCCGACGCACCGGACGACGGCCGGTACGGGTGGTCGTCGGTGCTCAGCAGGACCCATCCGCAGCTCGCGCGGCTGTCGGCGCAGGTCTCGTCCACGCGGAGGGCCAGGCGCAGGGTGAACGCGACCGGATCCGGCGGTGCCAGGAAACCCATGAGCGTGGAGGTGGCGGTGCCGGAGACGTCGAAGCCCCAGGAACCGTCGTCCGCGTGGAACCGGCCGCGGCCGGTGTCCGCCAGCATCCCGGGCAGCCAGACCTGGCGGGCGAACAGGTCCGAGGTGCGCCGCGCCGCGTCCCCCGCGATGTAGACGGGATCGTCGGAGAAGAGCGCGTCCACGCCGTCGGCGACGAGGACGTCCCGCAGGTGCCGGCGGTTCACCGTGTGGCAGGCCACCTCGATCCCCACGGCATGCGCTCGTGCGCACACCGTCGGGGTCACGGAGCCCACCTCCGGACCGATCCAGCCGATGCCCTCGGCGGCGGCCCGCTCGACGTCGGTGCTCCCGAGCCAGATGACGCCCCACCCCCGCGAGCGCGCCAGCCGGCAGTCGGCGAGCGCGTAGGACTGGAGCAGGACGGACGCCGGGCTGATCCCGCGTCGATCGAGCGCGTCGATCATCGGCTCCATCGCGTCGCTGCTCTTGGCCTCGGCGCACAGCAGGACGCGGTTGCCGAACTCGGTGAGCACCTCCTCGAACAGCGGCGGGCGCAGCCCGTCGGGCCAGCCTCCGCCGAGGGTGACCGAGGCGTCGATGTCGAGCTGTTTCCAGGACACCGACGTGTGATCGGCGACGTTGCCGCTGGAGGTGGTCATGCGGTCCACGGTGCCGTCGTGCATGACGCCGAGGCCGCCGTCGGCGAGCGTGGAGACGTCCTGCTCGAGAACCGGCAGGCCCTGACCCACCGCCACCCGGTAGCCCTCCATCGTGTGCTCGGGCACCTGCATGGCCCCGCCGCGGTGGGCGATGACGAACGGCCGGCTCAGGTCGGCGAAGTCCACGGGGTGATCCTGGGGCCCCGACGTCGCGACCGGGGCCCGAGCGGCCGCCCCGGTCCGGACTCGTCCGGAGTCAGCCGCGCGGCAGGTCCCCCGGCGCCCGGGCGTCGTACTGCGCGGCGGAGTCGACCGGCTCGCCGTCGAGCAGCAGCGCGGGGCTGCCCTGCGGGTCCTGCTCCTGGAACGCCCGATCGGCCTCGACCGCCCAGGCCTCGTACCGCCCTCCCCGGCGCCCGTCACGTGGGCCGGGTCGTCGAGGTCCACGCGCCGCCCCGGACCGAGCAGGTCCTCGGCGGCGAAGCCGCCGCTGTGCTCGGGGGTCGGGCAGCGAACAGCTCGCGGCGCAGGTGATCGGACCGGCCGGCTTCCGCGGCCAGGACCAGCGCAACGCCGGCGCGCACCGACTCCGGGCCCGGGAAGCACCGCATCCGGTCCTCGGTCGCGACCGCGCCGGCGACGGGCCTCCGCCCTCGTCAGGACTCCGGGTCCTGCGACGTGGAGGGTCGTCATTTGGTACCGACGCCGATGTTCAGGGACGCGGTCAGCACGGCGGGGCTCTCGGTGCCTGGACGTCCAGGCAGCATGCCGTCGAGGACCCGTCGCATGGTGGCCTGCTGATCGGCCGTGAGGTCGCCGACGATCGCCCCGGCGATCGGGTTGCTGCTCAGCATCCACTCCCACAACCCTCGTCCCGAACGGATCTCGATCCGCTCCTGATGGGTGGTGTCCACCGTGACGGCTCTCAGACCGGCGTCGGTCATGCGCCGGCGCAGGACGTCCGGATCCGCCACCTGGAACTCCAGCGGCGGGGGATCGTCCGGCAGCCCCGTGAAGTCGGGCGCCACAGCACGCAGCGCCGCGATGAAGAACTGCAGGGCCTCGAACTCGGCCGGTGGGCCGTACGCGATCACCAGGACCCGTCCTCTCGGTCGGGTCACCCGGACCATCTCGCGCAGCGCCACCGGCTGGTCCGGGACGAGCATGACGCCGAACTGCGATCCCGTGACGTCGAAGGTGTCGTCCTCGATGTCGAGAGCGTGGGCGTCCATCACGCGCGCCTCGGCGTCGCGGAGCCCTTCCTCCCGGACGCGTGCCGTGAACCGCTCGATCATCGCCGGGGACCAGTCGGTGGCCAGGACCCTGGCGCCGAGGCGGGCGGCGGGCAGGCTCAGGCCGCCCGGTCCGGCCGCGACGTCCAGGAACCGGTCACCCGCCTCCAGGCCCGCGAGGACGAGACCCGCGTGCGCGACCGGGGCCTCGCCCGGCGCGACGAACTGGTCGTATCCCGCCGCGATCGCGTCCCAGGCCTCCGGTGGGTCCACCTCGTGGTGAGTCGCTCTCGTCCCTGTGTCCGTTCCCATGGTCCGGTCCTCCCTGTCGGGCCGGCCGGCGCCGTGGTGACGTGGGTGCCGGCTGGGAACGACGGTAGGAAGCCGGGCACGGCCGCCGCATCGGACGGATCATGGAGATCGCGGGGAACGCCGGGTCGGTGGTTCTGCGGAGGGCACCTGGACGAGGTCGTGCGTGTAGGCGTAGGCCGTGGCCGCCGACCGGGACGCCAGCCCCAGCTTCGTGAAGACGTTGCTCACGTGGGTGGCGACGGTCTTCTCGCTGATCGAGAGCTCGGAGGCGATCGCCCGGTTGGTACGGCCCGTCGCCACCAGCGTCAGCACCTCCACCTCACGGGGGGTGAGCCCACCCTCGCCCCGGTGCGACGTGCCCGGCGACAGCGCCTCGACCGAGGTCAGGTCCGGCTCCGCGGCGAGCTCCCGGAAGACCGAACGTGCCGCGTTCCACTCCATGCGTGCGCCGTCCGCGTCTCCCAGCGTCCGGCAGGCCAGCCCGATCAGCACTCGCGTCCGCGCCGCCTCGTACGGCGCCTCCAGCTCGCACCAGTCCGCGAGCGCGCGACGCAGCGTGGTGAGGGCGGCGCCCGTGTCTCCCTCCGCCAGGAGCACCGCGCCGGTGGCGTGCAGCGCCGTTGCGCGCAGCAAGGGCGTGCTCCACCCACACGCGAGCGTCGACAGCTCGTCGACCGCGGCGCGGGCGGCGGCGATGTCGCCACAGGCGAGCAGGGCCTCGACGTAGGGGCCCAGCAGCGTGGACCGCGTTCCCCACTGTCCGCCCTCGTCCAGGACGCGGCGCATGGCGGCGACGGCCTCGTCGACACGGCCCTGCCGCAGGCGGAGCTGCGCCAGGCCGGGCTCCGGCCGGCGTCCCCATCGATGGGCGCGCCGGTACGCATCCTCCGCCGCCGGGAACTCCCCCCGGAGCCGGTGGAGCTCGGCCCGCACGTAGTACGCGGCACCCAGGACCGGCTGACCGCCGGGCCGGGCGAGGCGGTCGCACGCGCGCCGCACCTCGACCCCGGCGTCCGACCACGCCCCCCGGAGCAGCATGAGCTCGGCACGGTGCACCAGGCACTGACCGCGGTAGAGCACCAGCTGCGGCTGGCGCTCGCACCAGCGGCTCAGCGCCGCGGTCCACTCCTGGGCCCGGCGCACGTCGCAGACCTCCTGGCACCCCTCGATCACCGTGCAGTACAGGTCGCCGACCACGGTGGGTGACACCTCCTGCGCCGTGACCGCGACCATGGCGTCGTCCATCAACGCCATCCCCTCTGCGACGTCCCCGAGGTGGACCAGGCAGCGGCCCCGCCCGGCCCGGGCCAGTGCTCCCAGCTGGGGGTCGTGGAAGCGGTCGCCGACCGCGGCAGCCCGGGCGAATCCCGTACTGCCACCCACCGGGTCGCCCTCGAACGTCCGGCGCAGGGCGGCGGCGTAGCAGAGGTAGCCCTGCTCGACACAGTCCGGTCCGGTCTCGTCGAGCAGCCGCTGCGCCCGGTGGATCCACCCGCCGGCGCGGGCCAGCTGGCCCCTGTTCACCAGGACGAAGGCCACCCAGAACGCGCAACGGGCGGCGCGGGCGACGTCGCCGAGCCGCATCCACACGTGGTGGGCACGCCCCCAGACGTCGACGCTCTCCTCGTCCCTGCCGATCAGGAACGCAGCGACCGCCAGCCGCTCCAGGTCGTCGAGCTCGAGCTGTGTGTCGCGATCCGCGGCAGACAGCCGCGACCACGCGTCTGCCCAGGCTCGCCGTTCGAAGGACTCACGGCCCCGGTCGACCGCACCAGCCATGGGCACAGTGTCGACCCGTCCCGGTGTCTCCGGTTCCCTCGCCGGTGCGGGTCCCGAGGCGAGGGGACTGGTGCCGGGGAGACGCGGCACCGGTCGGATCGCGCTCGAGGGGCGACGCGGCTCCCGGCCGGATCAGGAGGTCCAGCCCCCGGGCGCCCGGGGGTCGGGGAAGTAGCCGCAGTAGGTGCCCGTGCGGACGGTCCGGCTGAGGTGCTCGCCGAGCCGGGGGTGCTTCTCCCCGAGCCGGGCGATCGACTGGCGGAGGGCCCGGGTCACGCCGGCCCGGGCGCGCTCGGACGCCGACGCGGCCCGTCGACCACGACCACTCAAGCCGAACGCGCGGGCGAGCTCTCGCACGAGGAAGTCGCGTTCGGTCTCGGCCTGGGCGGCCCGGTCGGCGTCCCCGACGGCGCGTGCCGCGTCGATGTCCTCGTCGATCTCGGCCAGCCGTCGCCGGTAGGCGTCCTTGGCCCGCGCGTCGAGCAGCTCGCCGGCGTCGCCGAGCACCGAGCGCGGCAGATCCGCCGTCCGGCTGCTGCCGGGTCGCCCCGCGCGGCTGGTCTCCGCGGCCACCAGGTCCAGCACGTGGTACTCCCGGCCCGGGTCCACCAGGAGCCGGGCCAGGTGACGCATGCCCGTGAGGTCTCGCACGAGAACGGTGGAGCCGTCGAACACCACGGTCCAGTAGTCACCCTCGTGACGGAGGACGTTGGCGCCGACGGCCGGCTGCTCGTCGCCTGCCGCGTGGCCCTCCGGGCCGGCCTGCGGCGCTCCCCGCGGCGAGGCTCGGACGGCGGCGAACGCTGCCCGCGCCGCGCGGCGCTCGAGGGCGGCCCGGTGCCCGTCGCCGCTCGCGGCGTGCGCGTCGGCCAGGGCCATGCGGGCCTCGGCCGTCTCGTACGGCGCGCCGACCTCGCTCCAGAGCCGCACCGCCTCGGTCGAGGACCGCTCCGCGCCGGCGGCATCCCCGTCCGCGAGCAGAACCCGTGCCCGGGCGAGGGTGGCACCCGCGAGCAGCGCCTTGCTGCCGAAGCGGGCCGCGATGACCTCGAGGACGGCGGCGGCGGATCGCGCCCGGTCGACGTCGCCGACGGCGAGCTCGATCTCGACCTGCGCCTCGAGCAGCGGGACACGCTGCAGGTCGTTGTCCGGTGGCCGCTCCTTCCACGGCAGCCGCGCAGGGTGGGCCAGGGCGTCCCGGATGGAGGCAGCCGCCGTGACCGCATCGCCCTGGGCGAGACGGACCAGCGCGAGGCCGGGTTGGGGATCCCACCCGGCGCGGTGAGCGGCGAGCAGAGCCTCCTCCGCTCCTCCGACGTCCCCCTTGTGCAGGCGGATCCGGCCGAGTTCGGTCAACGGCCACCCGAGCTCGCGTCGCAGGTACGGGCGGAGTTCCTGGCAGGCTCCGAGCGCTTCGGCCTCCGCCTCCCCGCACGCTCCACGCAACCGGAGGATCTCGGCCCGGTGCACACGGCAGCGCCCGTGCAGGCTCCCGATGGCGCCGGTCCGGGTCCATCGCTCCATCGCCTCGGTCCACTCCTCGGCCAGGTCGTACTGCGCGAGGCCCTGGAGTGCGCAGACCAGCTCGCAGTAGACGACCCCCGTCGACAGCGGATCGAGTTCCCCCGAGACGGTCGCCACCCCGGCCCGGTTCAGCAGGTCCAGGCCCTGGTCGACGTCGCCGTCCAGGATGAGCAGCCGGGCCTGCGCCACGCGTCCGATCGCACACGCCGCGGGGTCGCAGCCGGCCCCGACCTCGATGGCCTGCAGGGCCCATCGCCGGGCCCCTGTCAGGTCGCCGGTCAGCATCCGCTCGTAGGCGTGGACGACGCCCTGCCACGCGTGCGCCGGAGAGTGGCTGCGGCCCTCGAGCAGCTCATCGGCACGGGCCAGCCACCCGCGCACCGGCGCCATGAGGGCGGTGTCGAAGAGGAGGTGCATCGCGACGCGGACGGCGGCCCCTGACGCGGCGTCGAGGTCCCGGGTCTGCATGCACGCGGCATGAGCGCGTTCCCACGCCTCGATGGTCACGTCCAGGTGGCCCGCCGCGTAGGCGACCTCGCCCAGCAGCGGGAGGTCGGCGGCGGCCAGCGTGCCCTCCGCGTCCGCTCGCACCAGGAGGCCGAACGCCTCCGGCCAGTCGCCCCCCGCCACGGCGGACCGTGCGCGCCCGACCGGACCGGGACCAGCGACATCGCTCATCGCACCCCTCCCCAGCTCTGCCGGGAGCTCAGGTCGCCCGGCGCCGGGAGGTAACCGCGCGGGTTACCGCCGTAACAGTGTCGCTCACGCACCTCGGGTGGGCCACGAATCCGGCCCGGAGGACAGACCCGAGGAGGAGTCGTGGAGCGAGCCAGCATCAACGGTGTCGAACTCGAGTACGAGGTGACGGGCGCCGGCGAGGCCGTGCTGCTCATCAGCCCCGTCCTGGCCGACGGCTTCCTGCCGCTGGTCGAGGAGCCGGCGCTGGCCGATCGGTACCAGCTGATCCGCTACCACAAGCGGGGCTGGGCGGGCAGCACACGCACCCCGCCGCCGGTGAGCGTGGCCGACCACGCCGCCGACGCCGCGGGGCTCCTCGGCCACCTGGGCGTGCCACGCGCCCACGTCGCCGGTCACTCGACCGGCGCGGTCGTCGCGACCCAGCTGGCGGTCGACGATCCCGGGATCGTGCAGACCCTGGTCCTCCTGGAGCCGTTCGTGCTCTCGGTGCCCAGCGGCGAGGCCGTCCTCCAGCAGGCCGGCCCCGCATTCGAGGCGTACGGCAACGGAGACCACGAGGAGGCGTGGGCCCTCTTCCTCAGCGTCGCGTGCGGCCTGGACCGGGCACCGTGCCGCGCCCTGCTGGAGCAGCGGATCCCCGGCGTGGTGGCCCAGGCGGTCGAGGACGCCGACACCTGCTTCGGCGTCGAGCTGCCCGCCATGGCCGAGTGGGCGTTCGGCCCGGAGCAGGCAGCCGCCATCCGTTGCCCGACGCTGTCCGTGCTCGGCGGCGACACCCTGCCGCTGTTCGTGGAGGTCGCCGCCCTCCTCCGCTCGGCGGTCCCGGACCTCGAGGAGCGCACGATCGAGGGCGTCGGTCATCTCCTGCACGTGCAGCGCCCCGAGCCCGTCGCCCGCGCGATGCGCTCGTTCCTCGGCCGCCACCCCATGGCCGGCGACTGACGGAGGAGTGCGGGGCCGCGCGGCCTCCCGTGCGGTCGCGGACGGCCGGCTCCGGGTGAGGGCCCGCCCGGCCGTCCCCGTGCCAGGGTGGGTGACATGACCGTGGAGCGGCGGGTCCGGCTGCAGTTCGAGGAGTCGGCGCGGACGGCCGGCACCCACGGCAACCTCTCGGCCGTCCGCAGCGACGGCGCCGTCCTCTGGGTGGCCGGCGACGAGACCGCGACGATCGAGCGGCTGGTCGCCGATGCTCCGGAGGAGCCGCACCGCTACGCGCAGCAGACCGGCGTCCGCCTCGCCGACCACGTGGAGCTGCCCGCTCCCGAGGACGACGAGGACGAGGCCGACATCGAGGGCCTGGCCCGGCACGGCTGCTTCCTGTGGGCGGTCGGGTCGCACAGCCTGCGCCGCAAGCAGATCAAGGCCCGGCACAGCGGCGGCAAGGCCCTGCGCCGGCTGGCCGCGGTCACCGGCCAGCCCAACCGCCAGCTCCTCGTCCGGTTGCCCGTGGCTGTCGTGGACGGCCTGCCGACCGTCGTGCGCGAACTGGAGGAGGACGGGATCCGGCACCGCGCCGCGTCCTTCGGCCTCCACGGCGCCGACCTGCGGGACGTCCTGGCCGACGACGAGCACCTGGGCCCGTTCCTGCCGCTGCCGGGCAAGGACAACGGGCTGGACGTCGAGGGCATCGCCGTCGCCGGGCCGCGGGTGTACCTGGGCCTGCGCGGGCCGGTGCTGCGCGGCTGGGCCGTGGTGCTGGAGCTGCACCCCGAGGTCGACCCCGCCGCGCCGGAGCGGCTGCACCTGACCGCGTTCGACGACGGCCGCCCGTACCGCAAGCACGTCCTGCGGCTGCGCGGTCTGGGGGTGCGAGACCTCTGCCCGCACGGGGACGACCTGCTCGTGCTGGCCGGCCCCACGATGGACCTCGACGGACCGGTGCACGTCTTCCGCTGGCACGGGGCCCTGCAGGCGGACACGCCGCAGGTGGTCCGCGGCGACCTGCTCACGCGGGAGCTCGACCTGCCCTACGGCGAGGGGCACGACCACGCCGAGGGCATCGGGGTGCTCGGTCCGGACGACGGTCCGCGCCTGCTGGTCGTCCACGACAGCCCGTCCCCGGATCGGCTGACCGACGACGGGAGCGTCCTCGCCGACGTGGTCCGGCTGCCGGGTGCGCCGTGCCGGTCCGTGCCCGACCGGGGTGGTGTGCTCCCGCAGCGGCAGCCGACTGCCGGGCCGGAGGTGGGCGGCACGGCGTCTCCGGACGTGCACCTGCGGGAGATCACCGACGAGGACCGCGAGGCGGTCCGCGCGTTGCGCGTCCGAGGCCGCCAGAAGCGGTTCGTCGCCTCGGTGTCCTGCTCGCTGCGGGACGCCGCCGAGACGCCCCAGGCCAATCCGTGGTCCCGCGCGGTGTACTGCGGTGACGAGCCGGTCGGCTTCGTGATGCTCTCCTGGAAGCCGCGCAAGGGCCGGTACCGAGGGCGCCACTTCCTGTGGCGGCTGCTGATCGACAAGCGGTACCAGGGACGCGGGATCGGCCGCGCGGTGCTGACGCAGATCGTCGACCTGGTGCGAGCCGACGGCGGCACCGAGCTGCTGACCAGCTACGAGCCCGGCGAGGGCGGGCCGTGGCCCTTCTACCAGCGGTTCGGTTTCCGGCCCACCGGTGAGACCGACGACGGCGAGATCGTCCTGCGGCTCCCGCTGCCCGCCTCCTGAGCACACCCGGGCCCTCCCCGGCCGGCGGTCCGTGGACCGGCGCGGCAGCGGTGCAGGACTCGAGGACGTGCGGAGCGGTCGGCGCGGGCGATCCCGCCGACCGGCTACCGCTGCCGGAGGGGCTGCAGGTCCAGGCCCGCGAGGGTCTGCGGGGCGGCGAGCAGGTCGATCGCGGTCACGACGCCGTCCTCGACGGTGAAGGCGAAGACCACCTGCGGCGTGCCCCTCAGCGACCACAGCGCGCCCGGTTCGCCGTCGACGAGCACGAGCCGCGCGGCCCGCGCCCGGCCGGAGAGGAACTGGGCCACCCCGGTCGCCCCGCGCACCTCGGCGGCGGCGCCCATCCGGGCGGCCACGGCGTCGGACCGCAGCACCGCCTCGGGGTGGAGGAGCTCGAGCAGGGCGGCGAAGTCGCCGTTGCGAGACGCGTCCAGGAAGGCCGCGACCACCTCCCGGCGCCGCTCGGTGGCGTCGGGCAGCTCGGCTCCGCGCACGCGGCGCCGGGCCCGGCTGGCCAGCTGCCGGGCCGCGGCAGGCGAGCGGTCGACGATCGACGCGATCTCGTCGAAGGGCACGTCGAACAGGTCGTGCAGCACGAAGGCCAGCCGCTCGGCGGGCGCGAGCTGGTCGAGGACCACGAGCAGCGCCAGCCCCACGGAGTCGGCGCGCACCGCCTCCTCGGCGGGGTCGGCGGCGGCGTGCAGGCGGGCCGGCGGCGCGTCGTCGAAGGGCTCCTCGCGGCGGTTGGCGCGGGCGCGCAGCTGGTTGAGCGCCACCCGCGCCACGACGGTCGTCAGCCAGCCGCCGAGGTTCTCCACCTCGTCGCTGCCGGCCCGGCTGACCCGCAGCCAGGCCTCCTGGACGGCGTCCTCGGCCTCGGCGCGCGAGCCGAGCAGGCGGGAGGCCACGGCGGTCAGCCGGTCGCGGTGCTCCTCGAACCGCGCGGCGAGGACGTCGTGATCACTCATGTCGTCACATCCCTCGGTCGGCGGGTGTCAGAGAGGTGGCAGACCCGAACCCGACGATCGAGGAGCACACCATGACGACCGGGATCCGCACCGTCATCTACCCCGTGACCGACCTGGCCCACGCCAAGGCGCTGTTCGGCGCCCTGCTCGGCGCCGAACCGGTGGTGGACGCGCCGTACTACGCCCAGTTCGACGCCGACGGCCAGGCGATCGGCCTCGACCCGCACGGCCACCGGCACGGGCAGTCCGGTCCGGTCGCGTACTGGCACGTGGACGACGTCGCGACGAGCCTCGCCGCTCTGGTGCAGGCCGGCGCCGAGACGGTGCAGGACCCCACCGACGTCGGCGGCGGCCTCCTGGTCGCCCTGGCCCGGGACGGCGACGGCAACCTGATCGGCCTGCGCCAGGCGGGGTGATCCGTTCAGCGCACCGTCGAGCGGGCGAGGACCGCGGCCGGTGCGGCGTTGCACGCGTCGCGTCCCCGGCCGGGTCCACCCCCCGCCGCAGCACCGGCACACCCGTGGAGGAGCCGTCGGTTCCGTGCGCGGGGGGCGACGGGATCCGGCATCCGTTGCACACCGGGCTCATAATCGAACACGTGTTCGCACGACTGCGACCGGCCCCACCGCCGGTCGTCCGGTCGGCCTGACGCCCAGGAGGCCCTGATGACCACTGTCTCGACGTCCCACCTGCCCGCCGGGGAGCCGGTCCTGACCACCGACGTGGTGGGCACGGACTTCGGCCTCCCCCTGGTCCGGCCGACCAGGAGCAGGCAGGGGAGCCGGGTCCGGGTCGTGCGTTCGCACTGCAAGGCGCACGGGGGAGTCGTCGTGTGGTTCACCGACGGCACCAAGACCCCGCCGCTGCACGGGCGCACGGCCTGGATCGTCGCCGAGGGCGAGCCGGGTGCGCACCCGTCGGCGCGTGTGGTGGCGTGACGCGAGCGGCCCACGGTCGCCGACCGCAGGCGTTGCCGGACCGGGATCACCGGTCCGGTGCCTCGCATGCTCCGTGGCGTCGGGATGCCGACGAGGACTGTCCAGTCTCGGGCGAGAGGGCCAGGATCGGGGGCGGACGGCGGAGACGAGGACGTCCCTGCCGACGCTCCGCCGAGAGGCAGCCGCGATGACCGATCGTCCGATGCTCGACCGCAGCCCGTTCCTCCAGGGCCCGTACGCCCCGGTGACGGAGGAGGTCACGGCGTTCGACCTGCCGGTGACCGGACGCCTGCCCGCCGGGCTGGACGGGCGCTACCTGCGCAACGGGCCCAACCCGCTGGGCTCGGACGATCCCGGCTCCCACTGGTTCCTCGGTGCCGGCATGGTGCACGGGGTCCGGCTGCGGGACGGCCGGGCCGAGTGGTACCGCAACCGCTGGGTCCGGTCGCGCACCGTCGCGGAGTCGCTGGGGGAGAGGTGGCCGGGCGGGCCCGTGCACGCCGGCATGGACTTCGCCGCCAACACGCACGTCATCGCCCACGCGGGGCGCACCCTGGCCACCGTCGAGGCCGGCGCGCTGCCGTACGAGCTCACCGACGAACTCGACACCGTCGGCCCGTGCGACTTCGACGGCACCTTGCCCGGCGGCTACGCGGCGCACACCAAGCTCGACCGGCGGACCGGCGAGCTGCACGCCGTCGCCTACTTCTGGGGCTGGGACCACCTGCAGCACGTCGTCGTCGGTCCCGACGGCAGGGTCAGCGGCACCACCGACGTCCCGGTCCCGGACGGGCCGATGGTGCACGACTTCGCCCTGACCGAGCGGTACGTGGTGCTGCTCGACCTGCCGGTCACCTTCAGCACGGACGCGGCGGCGGCCGGCTCCCGGCTGCCCTACACCTGGAACCCCTCGCACCAGCCCCGCCTCGGTCTGCTGCCCCGTGCGGGGACGACCCGCGCCGTCCGCTGGTTCGAGGTGGAGCCGTGCTGGGTGTTCCACACGCTCAACGCCTACGACGACGGGAACCGGGTCGTCGTCGACCTGTGCCGCTACGAGGGCGTCTACGACATGGCGGCCCTGATCGGCGGGGGGCCGCCCACGCTGGAGCGCTGGACGGTCGACCCGGCCGCGGGACGGGTGACCCGGCAGGCCCTCGACGACCGCCCGCAGGAGTTCCCGCGCGTCGACGAGCGGGTCGTCTCCCGGGCGCACCGCTACGGCTACAGCGCGGTGACGGCGCTGGTCGACCGGGCCACCGTGCAGGTGGACGGGACGTTCCGGGACGCCGCGTTCGCCGACACGCTGCTCAAGCACGACCTGGTCGCCGGAACGGTCGGGGAGCACCGCCTCCCGAGGAACGCCTCGGTCGGTGAGGCGGTGTTCGCCCCCTCGACGCCGGACGCGGACGAGGACGACGGCTACGTCATGGCCTTCGTGCACGACCCCGACCGCGAAGCCACCGACCTGGTGGTCCTGTCGGCACAGGACTTCGCCGGCCCACCGGTCGCCACCGTCCACCTCCCGGCGCGGGTCCCACTCGGCTTCCACGGCAGCTGGGTCGCCGACGGGTGAGGGGCGCGGTGCTCCAGCCTCGCCGGCGCCCGCCGGGTGGGCGCGGGGGCCCGCGGCAGTGCTGACCACGGAGGGCCCGGCGCGACCGGCCCACCGATCCCGGAGGAGGTGCCATGGGCAAGCCGGCTCTGCTCGCCGTCGATGACGACGGCCCGGTGCTGTCCGCGATCGAACGGGACCTGAGGGGGCGGTACGGCGAGCACTACCAGGTCTACGCGGCCTCCTCCGGTGAGCAGGCGCTGGACCTGATGCGCCGGCTGCGGCTGCGCGAGGACCCGGTGGCCCTCCTGCTGGTCGACCAGCGGATGCCGGGGATGAGCGGCGTGGAGCTGCTGACGGCGAGCCGGAAGGTGTACCCCGACGCCCGGCGCGTGCTCCTGACCGCCTATGCCGACACCGACGCGGCCATCAAGGCCATCAACGACGCCGACGTCCAGCACTACCTGCTCAAGCCCTGGGACCCGCCGGAGGACCGCCTCTACCCGGTGCTGGACGACCTGCTCCAGACCTGGCGCCCGCCGCCTCCACTCGCGAACCTCCGGCTGATCAGCGACCGCTGGTCGCGGTCCGGCCACGCGCTGCGCGAGTTCCTGGCCCGCAACCTGGTGCCCTACCGCTGGCTCGACGGCGAGTCGGACCCGGAGGCGCGGGAGCTGCTCGACGTGGCGGCGATCGACGCCGGCTCGCTGCCGGTCCTCGTGCTGGACGACGGGGACGTCCTCGTCCAGCCGGACCTGCACGAGGTCGGCGCGCGGATCGGGCTGCGCGCGCAGGCCCAGCGCGCGGCCTACGACCTCGTCGTGGTGGGGGCCGGGCCGGCCGGCCTGGCCGCCGCGGTGTACGGCGCCTCGGAGGGGCTGTCGACGCTGGTCCTGGAGTGCAACGCCCCCGGCGGGCAGGCGGGCACCACCAGCCGGATCGAGAACTACCTGGGCTTCCCGGTCGGCCTGTCGGGCGCCGACCTGACCCTGCGGGCCCGCGAGCAGGCGGTTCGCTTCGGCGCCGAGATCCTGGTGCCGGCCGAGGCGGTGGGCCTGCGCCGGGAGGGGCCCTACACCGTCGTCCGGCCGGCGCACGGTGGCGAGGTCAGCGCCTCGACGCTGATCATCGCCACGGGTGTCGAGTACCGCACCCTCGACGTGCCCGGGGCCGCCGAGCTCACCGGGCTCGGCGTCTACTACGGCGCCGGTCAGGCCGAGGGCGTCGACCACCGGGGCGGCCGGGTCTTCGTGGTCGGGGGCGGCAACTCGGCCGGGCAGGCGGCGGTCTTCCTCTCCCGCTTCGCCGCCTCGGTGACGCTGCTGCTGCGTGGCGACGACCTCTCCGCCACGATGTCGCGCTACCTGGTCGACCGGCTGGCGTCGCGGGAGAACGTCTCCGTGGAGTACCGCACGCGGGTGACCGGCGCGCTGGGGACGCGCCGGCTGGAGGGGCTGCGGCTGCGGTCGGACGCCGGTGAGCGCGAGGAGCAGGCGGACGCCCTGTTCGTGTTCATCGGCCAGGAGCCCCGCACCGGCTGGCTGGACGGCGTCGTCCGCCGGGACGAGCGGGGGTTCGTGGTCACCGGCACGGACGTCGGCTCGTGGCCGCCGGAGTGGCCGCTGTCGGCCCCGCCCCTGCCCCTGGAGACCTCCGTGCCCGGCGTGTTCGCCGCAGGGGACGTCCGGCACGGGGCGGGCAACCGGATCGCCGCCGCCGTGGGGGAGGGGGCGATGGCGGTCCGGTTCGTCCACCAGCGGCTGGCCGCCCGGTGACCATCGCCCCGGACCAGGACGTGGCGGCGGCGCTGCGGAGCTCCCGGCTGTTCGCGCACCTGCCGGAGGAGGACCTCGCCGACCTGGCCGCGGCCAGCCGCACCGTCGAGCTGGCGGCCGGCGAGGTGCTCATGGCCGAGGGCTCGCCGCCGGAGGCCATGTACGTGGTCCTGGACGGCGAGTTCGAGGTCAGCCGGGACGTCGGCGGGTCTGCCGTCCTGCTCAACGTCTGCGGCGCCGGCGACCTCGTCGGGGAACTCGGCATCGCCCACCGCCGGCCCCGCTCGGCCACCGTGCGGGCCCGGACCCGCAGCCGCGTCCAGCGGATCGGCGCCGACGCGCTGGACCGGCTGTTCACCCACCCCCAGTCGGCCCGGGCGATGCTGCTGGCGGCGACCCGGCGGCTCGACCGCGAGGAGGGGCTGGTGCGCCAGCACGAGCGGATGGCCGCGCTGGGCGCCCTGTCGGCCGGCCTGCTGCACGAGCTGAACAACCCCGCGAGCGCCGTCCAGCGCGGCGTCGCCAGGCTCCGGTCCCTGCTGGCGGGGGACGGCGGCGCCGACGACCCGCTCCGGCGGCTCGTCGGCGCCGTGCCCGTGCCGGAGGACCCGCTGGCACGGGGCGACGCGGAGCGGGCGCTCGCCGACGTCCTCGCCGCGGCGGGGGTGGAACGGGGCTGGACGGCCGCTCCGCACCTGCTGGGGCTGGGCGTCGACCCGGCGTCCCTGGAGGAGGCGCTGGCCGGACTGCCCGGAGACGGACGCGGTCCGGCGGTGCACGGGCTCGCACGCTCGGCCGAGGTCGCCAGCCTGCTCGACGAGATCTCCGCCGGCGCCGAGCAGCTCTCCCGGATCGTCTCCGGGGTGCGCCCGCTCGCCTACTCCGCGGACCAGTCCCTGACCGAGGTGGACGTCCACGGCAGCCTCGAGCAGGCACTCGTCCTGCTGCACCACAAGGTGCCCGCCGACGTGACGGTGCACCGCGACCTGGACCCGGAGCCCCAGGTCGTCCAGGGCTGGCCGGCAGACCTGGCCCTGGTCTGGACCAACCTCCTCGACAACGCGCTCGCCGCGGTGGAGCGGCCAGGCACCGTGACGGTGCGCACCCGGGGGAAGGCCGACTCCGTGGTGGTCGACATCGAGAACACCGGGCCCCCGGTGCCCCCGGAGGTCCTCGCGAGGGCCTTCGACGCGTTCTTCACCACCAAGCCGGTCGGTGAGGGCACGGGGCTGGGCCTCGCGACGTCGCTGGCCGTGGTCGCCCAGAAGCACCGCGGCCGGCTCACACTCACCTCGGAGGACGGCGTCACGCGGGCCCGGGTCGTCCTGCCCCGGCGCCGCTGATCGAGCGCCGTCAACCGCGCAGCAGGTCGTCGGCCGCCGCCGTATCGGTGGTCGCCGTCGAGGGCGGCAGATCCGCCCTCGCCTCGGCAAGGAGGATCCGCCAGTGCGCGGGCCGGGACGGCGTGGGGAGGCGGGCGAGGTCGAGGGCGGCGCGGAGGCGGGACACCCGGGCGCCTTGGCCGGCCGCGATCCGCACCGCCTCGGTCAGGTCGGCCACCGCCCGACCGGCGTCTCCTCCGCGGGCCAGCGTGAACTGAGCCCGCTGGCGGAGCAGCTCCGGCAGGTGCAGGTCCTCGCCACTCCGGTGCGCCGCCGCGAAAGCCTCGGCCAGGTGCTCCTCGGCCCGGTCGACCTCGCCGGCCGCCGCGTCCAGCCGGGCGAGGAGGGCCAGGTGGGAGGCGAGGAACGTCAGCCAACCCATGAGCTCCAGGGCCGCGAGGGCCCGCTCGAGGAACGCCCGGTCCGGGGGGCCGCCGGACGTGCCGGTGGCGGCCCAGGCGGCGCCCCACGCCGACCGGAAGGCGAGACCGTGCTCCTCGCCGATGGCGATGGCCTCCGTTCCCGCCCGTGCGGCCGCGGCGTCGTCCCCGAGGAAACGCCGGATCAGGGCGACGTAGATCTTGACGAAGACGAGGCTGACCGGGCCGCGCGGGGAACCGACCTCCTCGGCGCGACGGAGGGCCTCCCGCTCCCAGCGCTCAGCCTCGTCGAGCTCACCGCGCGCGGCGCTCACGCCGGCGAGCACGCTCGCCGACACCGCTGTCGGGTCGTCGGGCAGCGGCCACAGGAGGGAGACCCGCTGCTCGGCGGGGCGGGCGGCGAAGCCGACCTCTGCCCGTTCCAGGTGCGCCTGTGCCGACGCGAGGTGGCCCCGGTGGAAGTCGTGGATGCCGGCCAGCACCGCCACCTCCGGCTCGAACGCGGCGAAGGCGGGCTCGCGCACGATCGCGGTGAGCTGGTCGAGCACGCCGCGGGCCGTGGTCAGCCGGCCGCTGGTGAGCCAGTACGCCCAGATCCCGACCAGCGCCGGGAGCACCTCCGGGCGCCCGAGCCGGGCGGCGAGCTCCTGCGCCCGCCGGTGGTCGGCCTCGACGTCGGGGGAGGCGTAGCCCTGCATCGAGCTCACGGAGAGACCGTGCAGCATCCGGGCGGTGAGCTCCCCCAGCGCGCGGTCGGCCGACTCGGGCAGGGTCTCCAGCAGCTCCAGGGCTCGCGACACCAGCTTCGTCGCCTCCGGGTGGGCCCCGCGACCCTGTTCCAGCCGGGCAGCCTCGGAGTAGCGGGCGGCGGCCTGCTCCGCCGCGCCGGCCAGGTCCAGGTGCTGGGCGACCAGCGCCGGCTCGGCGCCGCGGGCGGCGAGCGCGTCGGCCACCCGGGCGTGCGTCCGGCGGCGCACGTCGAGCACCTGGGTCTCGTAGGCGGCGTCGCGCATCAGCGCGTGGCGGAAGCGGAAGGCGCCTGCCGCGAGGCTCACCGGCTCGACGATCCCTGCGTCGGCCAGCACCCGGAGCTGGTCGGTCACGGCGTCGGCGTCGCCGATCACCGCCGCGACGGTGGCCGGGTAGAAGGTCGGCCCGACGGTGGCCGCGACCTGCACCATGCGCAGGTCGACCCCCGGCGCCTTGAGCCGCCAGGTGAGCAGCTCCTGCAGCCGCAGCGGGATCGGCTCGGAGTGCTGCGCGCGGAGGCGGGAGCGGGTCAGCTCCTCGATGAACAGCGGGATCCCCTCGGCGTGCTCGATGATCGCGGCGCGCGCCGCGTCGTCCAGGCGCTGGCCGGCCGTGAGGTTGTCGACCAGCCGATCGGCGGCCGGGCCGTCGAGGCGCCCGAGCTCGACCACGCCCACGGCGTCCCGCCACGGGACGACAGAGGCGTTCCGGACGGTGACCACCGTGAAGAGGCCCGCGGGGCGTCGCTCGGCCACACGCTCCAGCAGTTCGACGGTGGAGGGGTCGGCCCAGTGCAGGTCCTCGACGACGAACAGGTGCGGCCGGCGTCCCGCGCCCGCGGCGAGCCAGTCCACGAGCAGGTCCAGCGTCTGGTCGAGGACGGCGCTCGGGTCCAGGTCGGGCGCCGGGTACTCGGCCGTCGCGGGGACCCCGATCAGCGGGCCGAGCAAGGGGACCGCCCGGGCCGGGTCCAGCCCGAGGGCATCGAGGTTGCTGACGAGCCGGCCGAGCCGGTCTGCCTCCTCGCCCGGCCCGCCCATCAGGCGCTCGAGCAGCCGCGCGATGGGCCACAGCGAGACGTTGGCGTAGTAGGGCAGGCAGGCCGCACCGAGCACCCGGCCGCCGCTGGCCTGCACCCGGTCGATGATCTCGGCCACCAGCCGCGACTTGCCGATGCCCGGCTCGCCGGCGACGAGGAAGGTCGCGTCGGCGTCCGGTCCGGTGCCCCGCCGCACGGCGTCCCACGCCGCGAGCAGCCGGGTCCGCTGCTCGTCCCGGCCGACGAGCCCGGCCTTGCGGTACCGCTCGGACTGGAACCGGGCCGCGGCGTGGCGGGGGCGCTCCACGGCGAAGACCTCGACCGGGCGGCTGATCCCCTTCAGCCGGCGCTCGCCCAGCGAGTGCAGGAAGAAGTCCGCGTCGACCAGCTGCTGGGTGACGTCGCTGATCACCACCGTGCCCGGGTCGGCGACCTGCTGGATCCGCGATGCGAGATTGGGCACCAGGCCGACGACCGAGTCCCGCTCGGCGAGGGCGCCGTCGTCGCTGAGGTCGCTGACCACCACGCGGCCGGTGTGGATCCCGATCCGGACCTCGAGCGCCACACCGAACCGGTCGCTCAGCTGTGCACGGGCGTCGCGCAGTGCAACGACGAGGTCCAGGCCGGCAAGTACCGCTCGTCGGGCGTCGTCCTCGTGGGGGGCCGGGTGGCCGAAGCCGGCGAGGATGCCGTCACCGGAGTAGTGCATGAGGGTGCCGCCGTACCGGCTGACGGCCTCCCGGGCCGCCGTGCGGTAGACGGCGAACAGGTCGCGCAGCTGCTCGGGCTCGACCTGCTCGGACAGCGTCGTGGAGCCGACCAGGTCGGAGAAGAACAGGGTCATCAGTGCCCGTTCCCCTGACGGGCCGAGCTGGCGGGCCGCGACCTGCTGCAGGACGAGGGCGGCGCGCCGGTTGTCGGGATCGACGGCGCGCACCTCCTCGGCCGTGGCACGCGCCGGCTCGAGATCGCCCGCCGCCAGGGACGCCTCGGCGCCGGCCAGCAGTCGTTCGAGGAGGCGGGCGAGCCTCGTCTCCGCCGAGAGCGCGAGCCCGGTCACGCCCTCACCTCGGGTGGATCGAGGCTGCTGGAGTCATGGGGGAGCCCCTCGCTGTTCCGTCACCGGCTGTCCAACCCGTGCGCGTCCTCCTGCACGTCCGATGGAGCAGTGCGGGTCGAGCATTCCCCATGGTGGGGCGGTCGCACGTAGAAGCCAAGGTCCCGAGGCGGGGGCTGTGCACACGTCGCCGCCGGGGACCGGGTCGCCGATCGGGGTCCTCCGCTGGGCGAGTGTCCACCGGCCGCCCGGGTGTCCGCCCGCTGCCCGGCCACTGCATCGCCCGGACGAGGCGGCGGAGACGTCCCCGAGGGTCCGGTGGAGGGGACGGGGAGCAGTTCGCCCCTGGTCGCGCGGCGTCGCGATGGGGACCCTCTGCAGGGCTCCGGCTGACTCCACGAGAGGGGACCGAGATGTCCGTAACCGTCAGCGACACCGAGCTCAAGGCACGACACCGCACGATGTGGGCCTCCGGGGACTACCCCCGGATGGTCGAGACCTTCCTGCTCCCGCTCGGTCCACGGCTGGTGGAGGCCTGTGACCTGCGCCCCGGGCAGCGGGTCCTCGACGTCGCGGCCGGTACCGGCAACGCCTCGCTCCCGGCCGCGGAGCGGGGTGCGCGCGTGACAGCGAGCGACCTGACGCCCGAGCTGCTGGCGGAGGGCCGTCGGCGCGCGGAGGCGCAGGGGCTCGAGCTGGAGTGGACCGAGGCGGACGCGGAGCACCTGCCCTTCGAGGATGCTTCCTTCGACGTCGTGATGTCCGCGATCGGGGTCATGTTCGCGCCTCACCACCAGGACGCCGCGGACCAGCTCGTGCGCGTGTGCCGCCCCGGCGGGACGATCGGGCTGCTGTGCTGGACGCCGGACGGCATGCTCGGCACGCTCTTCAGGACCATGAAGCCGTTCGCGCCGCCCCCTCCGCCGGGTGTGCAGCCGCCGCCGCTGTGGGGCAGCGAGGACCACCTGCGGTCGCTGTTCGGCGACCGGGTCGAGTGGCGTACGTCGACCCGTGACGTCCTGGAGGTCACGGCCTTCCCCGACCCGCACGACTACGCCCGGCACTTCACGGCGTACTACGGGCCGACGATCGCGGCCCGGGCCAACGCCGTCCGGGAAGGCCGCGAGGCCGAGTTCGACGAGGCGTTGCGCCGTTTCTGCGAGGAGTGGAACCGCGGTACACCGGACCGGGCCCGGTTCGAGATGGAGTACCTGCTCGCCGTCGGTACCCGGCGCTGACCCGGAGGGGCCGGTCCTCGGGGCGGCCCCCTCGGCGAGCTGCCGCTCACCTCGGGGTCGGGCTCGGGGCCGGACCGCTCGGCAGCTCCCGCAGGTCACCGCGGTCGGGCGCACGCTCACCTCCGCGCGCACCGGGGTCGGTTCGCTGCGCGACGGGGCGCGCAGGCGCCGTGCCCCTGGTGGACCTGGCGGCGGCTGTGGAGCTGGGGCTGATGGCCACCACAGGGCCGCGGGCCTCCGTCCGTGGTGGGCGGCGCCCTGGTGACGGACCCCCACCGCCGGCGGGTCGTTGCCGGCCGCGCGGCGGCGGCGCGTCATCGTGCGGGATCGGTCGTCGGCGCCCCCGCAGCGGGGAGGTCGTCCCCGTTGCGGGGCGAGGGGATCAGCAGGGTGGGAGCCGGAGTCCCGCGCCGTCCGCCGGGCTCGGGAGGCGGAGCCAGGAGACCGGCGTTCCGGGCGCGTTGGACCGCCATCAGCCGGTCGCGCACGCCGAGCTTGCGGTACAGGTGCTCGAGGTGCTTGTGCACGGTCCGGGGGGAGGTCCTCAGGCGACGGGCGATCGCCTGAGCGGTGAGACCCTCCCCGAGGAGCCTGAGGACCGCGAACTCGCGTTTCGTCAGACCTGTGCCATGGGCGCTGTCGTACTGCTCCGCCAGCACGTCGTGGAGCACCCCGTGCTGGCGGACGAGCGCAGCCAGTGCCGGCAGGACCAGGGTGGCCAGGTCGGTGTCGGCGTCGGCGTAGTCGTCATCGGGACGGCTGACGACGTAGGCCTCGATCCCCTTCCCCACCCGCAGGGGCAGCGCGAGCTGGTGGGTGATCCCGAAGGGACGGGCGAAGGCCGACCACTCCGCGCACATCCTCGGACCGGCGACCGCGCGTGGCACCCGGCCGAGCACCTGCGGTGCCGAACTGCCCGTGACGGCATACCAGCGGATGAGCGGGTGCGTGGTGGCGTCGGGGAGGACGCCGGACGGCGGCGTCGTCGGCAGGAAGCCGACCGGCCAGCCTCCGACGACGTGATCCACCCACGCGCGGTCGACGACGTTCAGCGAGCAGCAGGCCGCGTCGAAGGACTCGAGGAGCAGGTCCGCCACCTGCGCATGAGGGAACTCCCGCGCCTCGGGCCGGCCCTGCAGGATGTCGGCGACGAGCTCGAGCCATGCTGCGTGACACGTCGTGGTGCGCGGCACGCTGCTCAGGGTAATCCGCCGGCGCCGGATCGTGGAGGTCGTCTCCGGGCGGCGGCCACGCTGCCCGGAGCCCGGCATCGCCTGCCGCGACTACGCACAACTGCGTACGGTCCCGGCGCCCGGACGTGAATAGCGTTCCTGTTCCGCATCTCGTGCGCGTGCGTCCAGGGGGAGTCAGGTGGGTCGACGTCGTACACCTGTGTCCGAGGACCACCAGCACGAACGAGGGCGACGAGGCCGGTCAGGCGCCACCGAGCCGGATCACCTGACCCACGGGTCCATCCGGAGTCCGGGCGCACGACCCTCGTGTGAGCCGGTGACCGTTCACCCGCCCAGGCCGACCGCGGCGACGGGACCGACGCATTTCTCGGTCGGCATGGCCGAGGTCCCGTCGGAGGTGACGCGTGTCGGCTGCCCGCTGGTATCGGAACGACACCGGTACGACTCAGCAGTACTGCACCCCCGAAGCAGGTCGGTGGTCCGAGCGGTGCAACCAGGGGCTGGAAGACGGTTCCTCCTGTGCCGTCACGGGCCCGATCGTTCGACCGACAGGAAGGACCAGTTCCGTGGACAGTCCATCAGCTCCCCGTGTCAGGTTGCTCGACGGCTTCCGCCTCGAGGTCCCTGGCCGCGACCGGCGGTCGACCGCCGACCTGCCACATGGAGTGCAGCGGCTGGTGGCACACCTGTGTCTGTCCCTCAGGCCGGCCCGGAACGCGACGGCCGGCCACCTGTGGCCTGACGTGCCGGAGGCCCAGGCGCACGGGAGTCTGCGGTCGGCGCTGTGGCGGCTCAACAAGGTGGCGCCCGGCCTGATCGAGGTGTCGGGGAGTGCACTCCGGCTGGCGGCGGGCGTCCGTGTCGACGTCCGCGAACTGAACGACTGGGCGCAGCGGGCGATCGCTCCGCCCGTGGGTGCAGACGACGTCGCGGTCCCGGACGCAGCGCTCCTCGGCGATCTCCTGCCCGGTTGGTACGACGAGTGGGTCCTCCTCGAACGGGAGCGGCTGCGTCAGCTCCGCATGCAGGCGCTGGAGGCGGTGGCAGCCCGGCTCGCCTTCCTCGGCCGCCACTGCGAAGCCCTGGAGGCCGCTTACGCCGCCGTCCGCGCCGAGCCGCTGCGAGAGAGCGCCCACCGGACGGTGGTCCGGGTCCACCTGGCCCAGGGGAACCTGGCTGAGGGCCTCCGGGCCTACGACTTCTTCCGGACGCTGGTGCACGAGGAGCTGGGCGTGCCCCCGACCGAGCAGATGACCCGGCTGGTCCAGCACATCCCGCGACTGCGCCGGGCGCTGTCCGCGGAGCCCCGGCCCCTCGGAGCAGCTGTGGTCCGGCCCGTGGCGGACACCTGCCCAGGAACCGGGCGGCGTCCGAGCTGACGCCGAGAGATCGACGAGAGGGGACTCCCACGGCCCGCCCCTCCCGTGTCTCCACCGGACGGGTTCCGGGTCCTCCGACGGGGGAGGGGGTACGGCCGCGCTCCACGTGTGCGGAGTGCCCAGGACGTCGTCCGTCGTCGCGGTCGCCCCCGCGCGCTGGTGCGTCATCCGTACGGGGGACTGCGCCACGCAGCGGGACGTCTGAGCATGGGTCCTCGCCCCCGGACGCGTCGTGCGGTGCCCGGAGGGCGGACTCTGCAACGCTGCGCGGGGACACCGTGGGAGAGATGACGTGGTCGACGATCCGAGTGCGGCACTGCTCATCCGCGTCTGGCTCGAAGGTGCCGGAGCGTTCAGAGCGCGGCTCCTGACCCTGCGGAACGCCTCCGCGGAGACCCCTGCGGAGGAGGTGACGGTGGCCGTGGCGGCGTCACCCAGTGACGTGCTCGACGCCGTGCGTGAGTGGCTCGACGGCTTCACCCGGCAGGCGACGAACTCGGTTGACACTGTCAAGTGAGCCCTCAGGCTTGACCGACAGGCACGCCCTGGAGCGTCCACCCGGGAGGCAAAGGGGTGACGGCAGGTGGATGGCGATCCGGCCCCCCGGGTGACCTTGCTGGACGGTTTCGCTCTCTTCCCTGACGACAGCGACCGCAGGACGGTGGTCGGCGTCCTGCCGCCGGCGGTCCAGAGACTGGTGGCCCACCTGTGCTTCTGCGGACGACCGGCACGCGCTGCGGTGGCCGGTCGTCTGTGGCCCGATGTCCCGGAGCAGCAGGCGCAGGGCAGCCTCCGATCGGCCTTGTGGCGGCTGCAGAAGATCTCGCCGTGGCTCCTCGACGTCTCCGGCGGTGCCCTGGCGCTCGCCGCTGACGTCCGGGTCGACGTCCGGGAACTCGGGGAGTGGGCGCACAGCGTGTCGGCCCCCGGTGAGGACGGCGCCGATCCGGGCGTGCCCCCTGCCGAGCTGCGTGGGGAACTGCTCCCTGGGTGGTACGACGACTGGGTCCTCGTGGAGCGGGAGCGGCTGCGCCAGTTGCGCGTGCACGCTCTCGAGCGGGTGGCCGTCAGGCTCGCGGCCACCGGGCGTCACGGCGAGGCGCTGCAGGCCGCGTACGCCGCGATCCAGGAGGAGCCGCTGCGGGAGAGCGCCCACCGGGTCCTCGTCGGGGTGCACCTGGCCGAGGGCAACGTGGCGGAGGCCGTCCGGACGTACGAGAGTTTCCGCACGGTGCTGCTCGACGAACTCGGCGTCGTCCCCTCGCAGGAGATGGCCCGGCTGGTCCGCGGGATCCCACGGCCCCGTCCGGCTGCGGACCGGCGCTCGGTCACCGCCCGCCCGGGAGTCCCGACCGAGGTGCCGGGGGAAGGCGTCGGGTCTCGCGATCGGATCCGCGGAGGAACCTGAGACGGGTCTCTCCGGCAGTGCCCCGGCGCCAGTGCGATCGAGTCGGCCTGGCCTGCTCCGACGCCGCGGTCGTCGAAGCAGCCTGAGTCCGCGGGTGCAGAGGCTGGCTTCGTCGAGCCGGCGCCTCACGGCGGGCGCGACCCTTCGGCGTCGCTGTCGTGGAGGTCCCGCCGAGCTGCTCCGGCCCTGGCATGGGTGACACGATGCGGTCATGGCCGCGCCAGGGACGCCGGGCGGCACGGGCGGCACGGCCTTCGTCCTCGGGGGCGGGGGAGTGCTCGGCGCGGCCGAGGTCGGGATGCTGCAGGCGCTGTTCGAGCACGGCGTGCGCCCGGACCTGATCGTCGGCACGTCGGTGGGCGCGATCAACGGAGCCCTCGTCGCCGCCGATCCGGGGTCGAGCGCGGTGGACCGGTTGCGCGCCGTGTGGGAGGAGCTGGCCTCCCAGGGGATCTTCGCCGGGTCCGTGCTGGCCCGCCTGGGCACCCTGGCGCGGACGCGCACCCACCTGCACCCGCGCGAGCCACTGCGGGACCTGCTCGAGACCCACCTGCCGGTGCGGACCTTCGCCGAGCTGCACGTGCCGTTCCAGTGCGTCGCGGCCAGCATCGAGCGAGCCGCCGAGCACTGGTTCACCGAGGGCGCGCTGGTCGACGCGGTGCTCGCCTCCTGCGCCGTCCCCGGGCTGCTGCCGGCGGTGGAGCTCGAGGGGGAGCACTACCTGGACGGCGGGCTGGTGCACAGCATCCCGGTCGGCCGGGCGGTCGCGCTCGGGGCCGACACCGTCTACGTGCTGCACGTCGGGCGCATCGACCGTCCGCTGAGCCCGCCGACCGGGCCGTGGGAGGTCGCGCAGGTGGCCTTCGAGATCGCGCGGCGGCACCGGTTCGCCGCCGACCTGGCCGCCCTGCCACCCGGCGTCACGGTGCACGTGCTGCCCTCGGGGGACCCGGCTCCGCCCGGGGCCGCCAACCTGCGCTACCGCGACTTCTCCAGCGTGCCCGCCCGCATCGACCAGGCCTACGTCGCGGCCCGCGACCACCTGGACCGCAGTGGCGCGTCCCGGGACGGAGGGACCTGAGGTGCTGCCTCCACGCCGCGTCCGGCGCGTCACCGGTCCGCTCCTCGTCGGCGCGCTGGTGGCCGCGGTCGCCCTGCTGCCCGCGCTCGTGGTCGTGGCGGTGGTCGCCTCGGTCTTCCTGCCCGGCCGGCTGCGCGCGCTGCGGCTGCTGGCCTTCGCGCTGGTCTACCTCGCACTGGAGGTGGCCGGGCTCGCGGTCGCGGCGGTGCTGTGGGTGCTCAGCGGCTGCGGCCGCCGGTTGCACACCCCCCGGGCCCGGGCGGCGCACTACACCGTGCTGCGCCTGCTGCTCGACACGCTGATGCGGGTGGCGCAGCGGCTGTTCGCGCTGCGGCTGGTCACCGACGGGGAGTCCTGGTCGCCGCTGGACGACGGAACACCCGGCTCGACCAACGCCATGGTGGTGCTGTCCCGCCACGCCGGTCCGGGCGACTCGTTCCTGCTCGTGCACACGCTGATGAACCGCGACCACCTGCGCCAGCCGCGGATCGTGCTCAAGGACGTGCTGCAGCTGGACCCGTTGATCGACGTGTACCTCAACCGGCTGCCCAACCACTTCGTCTCGGCGGATCCGTCCGCCGGCGACAGCTCCGAGGAGGCGATCGCCGACCTGGTTCGTGACCTGGGCGAGGAGGACGCGCTGCTGATCTTCCCCGAGGGCGCGAACTTCACCCCGCAGCGCCGGACCCGGGCCATCCAGCGACTGCGCGACCGAGGGCTGCTGTCGGCGGTGCGCCGGGCCGAGGCGATGCGGCACCTGCTGCCGCCGCGTCCGGGCGGGGTCGTCGCGGCGCTGCAGTCAGCGCCGCACGCCGACGTCGTCCTCGTCGCGCACACCGGGCTGGAACACCTGAGCACCGTGCGCGACCTGTGGCGGAGCCTGCCCATGGACAAGACCCTGCACCTGCGCTGGTGGTTCATCCCGGCCGCGGAGGTGCCGCGGGACGAGCCGGAGCTGACCGACTGGCTGTACCACTGGTGGGAGACGATCGACGCCTGGATCACCACCACCTCGGCGGCTCAGCAGGCGCAGGACGCGCGGAGGACCGGTGTGCCGGGGGTGCCCGGCGCGGGCCGCGCGCTCGGGAGCGAGCTGCCGTAGCGAGCCGGCGCCGTCGCCCCGCGTCGTGCGGGTGCACCCGCTGGCCGGTGCGTCAGCCCTCGCCCGGGAACGGTGGCGCGCTGTCCGCCACGACTGCTCCCCGCTGACCCAGCGGCTGCGCGGGGCCGACCGTCGAGTCACGGGCGGTCTGGCGCTCCGTCTCGGCATTGACGGCCGCGCCCACGAGGACCAGGAAGACGGTCGTCCACAACCAGAACATGCTGATCGCCACCCCGGCGAGGGACCCGTACGTCGACTGGTAGCTGCCGAGGCGCTCGACGTAGGCGAAGAGTCCCGCCGTGGTGGCCAGCCAGAGCAGCGTCGCGATGGTCGAGCCCCCGGTGATCCACCGCCAGCGGGCCTCCTTACGGTCGGGTGCGTACCGGTACAGGACGGCGAGCACCACGGCCATGAGGACGGCGAGTGCCGCCCAGGACACCGCGGGCAGGACGGTGCGGACCGGCCCAGGAGCCTCGGGCAGCGCCCGGGAGACCGCACCGGCCGCGGCGATCACGGCGCCCAGGAGGAGGGCTCCGCCCAGCACGAACACGAGCGCGAGTCCGCTGCGACGGAGGAACCCCCGGGTCTCGGTCTCGTGGTAGGCGAGGGTCAACCCGTCGATGAGGTAGGTCATGGCGGTCGTCGCCGTCCACAGAGCCACCACGAGACCGGTCAGCCCGCGCCAGGTGAGCACCTGGGTGGAGGCGGCCGTGATCGTCGTGAGCTGGTCGGCCACCACCGACTGGAGGTCGGCGGGGAGCATCCCCGCCATGCTCGACAGCTGCTGGAGCGCCTGCTCCGGCGTGTTGACGGCCCCGTAGACCGAGATCGCCGTCACCAGCACCGGAGCGATCGACAGGACGGCGAAGAAGGCCACGCCCGCGCTCTGCACCATGAGGCGGTCGCTCAGCACGTGCCCCGCGACGCGCCGGATGATGCGACGCCAGCCCGAGGCGGTGATCTTGCGGGGCGAGTCCGCGTCGCTCGCCTGCGGACCGTGTCCTCGCTCCGTCGCCCGCGGAGCGTGCCCGTCGTCCCGAGCCCACGTCATGGCCCATCTCACCTGCGGCCGGGACGGGCCGCAAACCCCGCGCCCGGTGGGGAGGAGGGGCCGCGCCGCCGCGGCGGTCAGGCGGGGTTCGTCCCGACCGGCTCCGGATCCGGCCGGCTCACGCCGGACGCGGGCCAGGGGTGCGGGGTGGTGGACCCGAGGACGACGGGCAGGGACTCGTGACCGCGCAGGATGACCGTGCCGCGGCGGCGCCCGGGACCCGCGGGGCCGAGATCGGGGAACCGCTCGAACAGCGCCCGCAGCGCGACCTCGCCCTCCATCCGCGCGAGCGCGGCGCCGAGGCAGAAGTGGATGCCGCTCCCGAAGGCGAGGTGGTCGCGCGCGTTGGGGCGCGTCACGTCGAAGACGTGCGGATCGGCGAACACCCGCGGATCCCGGTCGGCCGCGGCGAGCAGGAGGATCAGCCACTCCCCCTCGGCGACGGGGACCCCGTGGACGGTGGTGGACCGCCTGGCCCGGCGTCCGGTCCGCTGCACCGGGGGGTCGACGCGGAGGACCTCCTCGATCGCGTTCGGCCACAGCGACGGGTCCTCGGCGAGCAGCCGGCGCTGGTCGGGGTGGGCGAACAGCAGGGCGGCCCCGTTGCCGATGAGGTTGACGGTGGTCTCGAACCCGGCGCCGACGACCAGCGCCGCCGTGGCCCGCAGCTCGGTCTCGGTGAGGCCGCTCCCGTCGTCGTCGACCGTGGTGACCAGGCCGGACAGCAGGTCCGCGCCCGGGTTCCGGCGCAGCTGCTGCAGGTGCCCGCGCCACCAGGCGTCGAGCTCGGCGAGGCTGCGCTCGACGTCGCGGTGGGTCGACCAGTCCAGGCCCATGTCCAGGACCGGCGCGCCGCGGTCGCCCCAGGCGAGGAACTGCTCGCGCATCGCCACCGGGACGCCGAGCATCTCCGAGATGACCGTGACCGGCAGCAGACTGGCGTAGCGGGCGACGAGGTCCGCCTGCCCGCCGTGCACTGCGGCCTCGCGCTCGAGTCCGTCGAGGAGCTCGTCGGCGATCTGGCGGGTGCGCTCGCGCAGCCCGGCGACGGCCCGGGCGCTGAACGCCCGGCTGACCAGCCGGCGGTAGCGGGTGTGCTCGGGCGGGTCGACGGCGACCATCGACGGCGGGTCGATGGGGCTCACACTCCGCCGGGGCCCGGCCAGCCGCAGCGCCAGCCGCAACACCGGTGGCAGCCGGTCGGTCCGGTACGCACCGATCTGCCCGAAATCCTCGCTGCGCAGGACGTCGGTGCAGACGTCGTGGTGGACGCTGACGCGGGCCAGGGCCCCGTCGGCGAAGGGGGTCGCCGTCCGCAGCCGTTCGTAGTGGGCGTACGGGTCCGCGCGCAGGGCCGGGTCGGTCATCACCTGGGCGTCCGGGTTGCCCGCGCGGGCGCGTGCCCGGATCGCCACCCGCATCGCTCCGTGCGTGGCGGCCCAGCGGACCGCGCTGCGCGCCAGTTCGTCCATCGCCCTCGTCCGTCCCCTCCGCGGCCGGCGGCTGTCCGCGGCCGGCGTGTGCCCATCCTCGGGGACGCAGCGCCCCGGTTCCAGGCTCGACGGCGCCGATCCGGCGGTGACGGGTGATCGGCCGGGCGGGAACGTGCCGACGTGCCGGACCGCG
Source organism: Geodermatophilus obscurus (assembly GCF_900143215.1). Lineage (GTDB taxonomy): Bacteria > Actinomycetota > Actinomycetes > Mycobacteriales > Geodermatophilaceae > Geodermatophilus > Geodermatophilus obscurus_A. The sequence continues at coordinate 330,192 of NZ_FRDM01000002.1, forward strand.
GAGCTGCGCCACCAGGGGACCGCCGCAGGAGGGTGGTTCCCACGCCGTCCGCGCGGTCCGCGCCCGACGCGGTGGCGCCTGTCGGCGCGACCGCCCGGGGACGACGCTCCCGGGGGCCGGCGTGCACCGGTGCGGGCAGACCTCGCGCCGCTGCGCTCCGGCCGGAAGCCGAACGGCCCGCCCCCGGTTGGCTCCTCGTGTGAGGCTCTCGCTGCTCGACCGCTCCCGGACCCGTGCAGGCCATCCCGAGGGGGCAGCGCTGGCGCACACTGTGGAGCGGTCGGTCGCGGTGGAGGGGCTCGGCTACCACCGGTTCTGGGTGGCCGAGCACCACGGCGTGCCGGGGGTGGCGTCGGGAGCGCCGGCGGTGCTGCTGGCGGCGATCGGGGCGCACACGGCGACGATCCGGCTCGGGTCGGGCGGAGTCATGCTGCCGCACCACCAGCCCATCGTCGTGGCCGAGCAGTTCCTGATGCTGGCCGGGCTGTACCCGGGCCGGATCGACCTCGGCCTGGGCCGCTCGCTCGGCTTCACCCCGCCGGTGCGCCGCGCCCTCCGTCGCTCCGGCGACGAGCCGGACACGTTCGCCGACGACATCGTCGAACTCCGCAGCTACCTCGAGCGGACCGCACCGGTCACCGCTCACCCGGTCGTCGAGGAGCCGGTTCCGCTCTTCGTGCTCGCCACGGGCCGCGGGATCGAGGTCGCCGCCCGGCTCGGGCTCCCGGTCGTGCTGGGTGGCCCGGCGCTGGACCAGCCCGACCTGGGGAACCTGCTCGCGGCCTACCGCCGCGACTTCCGTCCCCATCGGGATGGCCGTCCGCACGTCACGGTCTCGCTCGACGTGCTCATCGCCGACACCGATGCCGAGGCCCGCGAGCTGGCGCTCCCCGAGGTGTGGGCGATGGTCCGCTCGCGGCGCACCGGCGTCTTCGACGTCCTCGAGCCGGTGGCGGCCATCCGCGACCAGCGCTGGGACGACCGGCTCGCCGACCGGATCCAGCACGGCCTCGACGCCGTTCCCACCGGCAGCCCGGAGACGGTCCGCCGCCGCCTCGAGCAGCTCGCCGATCGCACCGGCGCCGACGAACTGCTGGCCACGGGCGCCACCTACGACCGCGGGGCGCTCGCCGACTCCGATGCCTCGCTCGCGGCGCTGCTCGCCTGATCCGACCGGCGACTCCGGCACGGGACTTCCTGCCCGGGACGCGGTCAGGGCCGGGACGAGGTCCTCGATGTGCTGGGCGGAGCCGTGGCGGTCACCTGCGGTGAGGGTGGGTGGCGCCGGCTCGCCGAGGATGTCGGTGGGGACTGCCCCCGGTTCGGTTGACTCCCTGCCTGTGCGGCTTCGGCCTCGCTGAAGGGATCACCATGGTGCCCAAGCCGTTCCCGGCAGAGTTCCGTCGTGACGTCATCGCCGTGGCCCGCAAGGGCGAGGCCTCGATCGCGCCGATCGCCAGGGCTCGAGCGTGGGAGCGCTGATGCCGCCTAGCGGCGCGCCCTCCTGCCCATCTCTCCCCAGAACCTCCGGAGATGGGGTCGGGGCATCTCCTGCCATGACGCGGTCCTCCGCCGAGGGCTGTGGTCGAGCAAGGTCTGTTGTCGTCGACAGAAGGTTTCGGTCAGTTCGGCGTGGTAATTGACGTGGCCCTTCGGGGGATAGGGACAGAGGTCGAACTCACAGTCGCCGGGGCAGTTCTTCCCGGGCTGCGATCCCCCGGCGACGCCGATCTTCCGGTTGGGGTCGAGTGGGCTGCGGTCACTGGCGAGGCAGAGCGGCAGGTCGCGCCGGTTCGCTCGGGAGAGCCTCTCCTCACGGAGCCTCGCGTTGTCACCCCGGTCTGCCAGGTGCAGCAGCAGCAGTACATCCGCGACGAGCTGCTGGGCGCTCCGGTCCAGGGCGCTCCAGCCGATCGACGGCGGGATCCAGAGGGCGTGCTTGCGCAATTCCGCCCGGCTGATGGCGCTCGCCCCGATCTTCGAGGTGACGCCGTGCTCGTCGATCCACATGAACCGTTCCGGCCGGCCAGCTTCCAACGCCTTGATGACCAGTTCGCCGGCCTCCACCACGAACCGGTGCGTGCTCGGGGCGTTGCCCTGATCCCGCGGCTCCCTGCCCTCGTCCCTGAGATCACCAGCGATCTCGACCCACCGGCGCACCCGCGCCCGCACGTCGGATTGACGGACACCCCGAGTAGACGGCCCCGGTACGCGCCTCCCGGCGCCCTCGGACAGGTCCGGCAGCGCCCACAGGCCGAGCGCTTGGACCAAGGTCATCTGGGAGAACCAGAAACCACTTCGTCGAAGGAGCTCGACGGCATGCTCGGCGAGGTACGTGCGAACCTCGCCATGGGCCCGAGAGTGCTGAGCGCGTCGGTTCGCGGCGTACTTGAAGCCTTGAGCCAGCGCTACCTCGATGGAGATGGGAAGTGCCGGTGCCGGCGGCCGCCAGTCGTCGGCAGTGCGCTGCACCGCCCGCTCTGTCGGAGCTTCTTCCTCGACGGGTGTCAAGGAGTTGCCTCCTGTCCATCCCTCACGTCTCCGGTCGGTACGCAGCTCAGGACGGCCCACCCTGCCGATCCACTTCCTGAGGTTCTCCTCGGGCGTGTGTCCGCTCGTCCCCTCAGGGTGGGATGCGCTCCCCGTCGAATGGTCGCTCGAAGGCGCGTACAGGAGTGGCGCGAGCCAGGCCGACATGATGCTCTTCCGCCAATTCTCATGGCTCTGCCAGGCGCCGGAACTCAAGGCATCGAGGGTGGCCTCGAATTGTCCGCTGAGCGCGTCGAACGCAGTGGTTCCACCCACGCCCAGCTCTTGTGCCACCGCATGCCGGACAGGATAGGAGCTGGCCTCCACGTAGCCGATCCGGAACATCTCCCCGTAGGCAGCCTGCAGGATCGACTTCTCCTCGGTGAGTTCGGTTCGACGCGGATGGGTCCTGATCCGCTGATCGACTTCCCGCAGTGCCTCACCGAAGCGATAGACGAATCCGAGCTTTGCTTCCTCGAGGGTCCGCAGGTCGGATCCACCGAAGGTCGGCCACTTGTCCGCGGCCCTCTGTGCGAGTAGGTGCAGGCGTCGGCCAGGTTCGAGTGACACGGGGATGAGAGCATCGATCTCCACGGCGGCGGCGAGGATGTCGAGAGCCTTGCTGTCCGAGCGCTGCTCGGCCTGGTGCAGCAGGAGTCGAACCAACTCCTCGTTCGTGCCACCGTGCCCCTCGCCGGCAACGGGTGCTCCGGTCTGGCCGCGCGAGAGCAGGACCAGGGCGATCAACAATTCCCGTCCCGGGCGCTCCGGAGCCTGGAATGCATGACCCAGCAAGGTCCGGTCCTCCAGGAGACTCGCCAGTGGACGTGAGCCGAGGTATGCCTGCAGCACGCTGTGCTGGAACCTGACGCCCTCGCCACGGACCTCGACCAGACCGAGTTGCGTTCCCCAGGCGGCTGCCAGGCGTGTGTTCACCTCGCCCCTCAGCCGTTCCGCCGCAGGCACGGCCGCGTTGAGCCAGGAAGACAGGGCTTCAATCTGGAAGCGGTCGATACGTGCCGGCTCACCGGAGCCGGGTTCGCCGTTGGACCCCCTCGGGGGTGCGATGGTCGCGACCATCGGCTCTCTCGGCTGGCCTCCCGACTGGTGGGCCTGGTGTTGTTGAGCAACGGATGCGCTGTCGGATCGCGGAGCGGGATCTTGCGGCGGACCGGTCGGCTCCGGCGCCGCCGAGCCGTCAGCCGGCGACGTCTCTCGAGCCCTTCCCTCCGGGTCCGCCTTGACCCTCGTCCTGTCCTTCTTCTTCCGGACGATCTTGAGGGCTTTCTCGTACTTGACCTCTAGTTGATCGTTGAGGAGTCCGACGCAGGCGAGGGCGGAGATGTAGGCCATGGTGGCCGTTCGTTGCTCCGTGGTCAGGGGGAGCTCTCCGCGCAGTCGTCCGCTGATCAGCGCGGACCGCCAGGTGTCGAGCAGATTCCGTCGAAGCGCGGAGCGGTCCATGTTCCTCGTGTTGAGCGTGCTGACCGATTCGTCATCCGTGATCAGATGGCTCAGCAGTCGCTCGGCGTTCAGGTCGTGCGCGATGCGCAGGTACAGGGGGGCCTCGGTCACGCCGGCCGTCTCGACGATCCAATCCACGCGCCGGGGATCGATGTGCCCGTCGTCACTGCTCAAGTACTGCAGCGCCGCCTCCTCGCTGAGCGACTCCAGTTCAAGGATGGAGGCGTCCATTCCGCGAAGGGAGTCGTGGGGCCGGGACGTGATGATCAGGGGAAGACTCTCCTTCCGCGCCTGTGTGATGGCGAGACGGATGTGGTCGTCACGGTCCTCGTCCGCGGGGAGCGCTTCCTCGAGTCCGTCGGCGAGGACCACGAGTCGGTCGTCCTTGCCGAGGTATCGCCAGATCTTGTCGCCCTCGCCGCTCGACAGCAGGCCCCCACTGATCTGCCACTGGAACTGCTGGCAGGCCAACTCCCGGAAACTGAAATTCCGTGGCACATCGCGCATTCGGATGGCGATGGGGGTCGCGCCCTTCTTCGCCAGGAGTTCGACCAGGTGCACGATGACCGCGGTCTTCCCGGTACCGACCCCTCCCACGATGAGCTGCGGACGGCGGTCGCGACCGGTGTGCACGTTGTCGATCAGCACCTTGCACAACTCGTCCCTGCCCACCACCTTTCCCGTACTGCTGCCCGCGGTGGGGACCAGCTTGTGCGGCTTGGTGGTGGCGTCCTGCTGCCGCGACTTGGGCACCTTGCGGAGCCTGCGGAACAGGAAGATGGCTGTTGCCAAGGCGACGGAGAGCCACGGCAGCACGAACCCCGTCAGAGCGCCGCAGGAGATTCCCATTCCGCTGCAACGACGATCGAGATCCAGCCCGGTGAAGTCCGATCCCCGAGTGAGGAACACGTACAGTGCGCGGACGACCCACACCACGAGGAGGACGGCGCCGCCGTAGGACAGCAGCCGGAGTGCATTGATCGTCTTCCGAGAGCGCCAGCGCTTCGGCTCGTCGATCCCGACCTCGCGACGCCGACGACGGAGCCGCTCCGGCCAGCCGACGAGCGTGTGACGCAGTCTACGGCGCGTCCGTCTGAGGAGGAGCCTGACGCGGTTCGGCGGGCGCCTGGCCCGAGAGGGCCTCCTGGGCGAGGATCCGCTCACCTCGGCCTCCCGACATCTGTGGGGCGATCCAGTCTCGTACCGGGAGTGGCGGGGGCAACGGCCGTGCTGGGCATACGGGGAAGGGCCCCGGCGCTCGATCACGGGTCGTCGACGTCGGCTGCCCGGAGCCTGCCTTCGCACGGCATGCCGTCCGCCCACGCGACCGTCGCGCATGTGAGTGCTGCGGTGTGGGGGACTCGCACACGTCGTCGTTGACCGGCTTGAGCGTCAAGGGGGCAGCCGTCGGCGGCCCGGTCGGAAGTCCACAGTCCGAGCTGACCTGTTCAACCGCGCCACCGGCACGAGGCGCTCGCTCCAAGGGAAGGCTGAGGAAGGCATGGCGAGAGGCTCCGCTGCTCCCATCACCGGACTGTCACCCGTTCGTCACGGCGGTCGCGGTGGGCGGAGTCCGCGTTGTAGCCGTGCACGACTCTGCGGTTCCCGGGGCCGGCGCGGACACCTGGCCGATGGCGTGCCGGGTGGAGGTCGTCCCCGAGCACCTGGCGCACGCGAACTCCACCACCACGCTCACCGTCCACCAGCGCGTGCACCCCGGTACGGGCCGCCAGGCTGCCGGCCGCTCCGCCGCGCTGCTCGACGGCTGAACCGGGCAGCGGAGTCCCACGGTGTTGCCACGAAGGCCTCAGAGGCACGACATGGGAGGCCCGGGTTCCTGACCAGTAGGAGCGCCGAGGTGATCGAGTGTCCGGTGGCGACACGCTCCATGCGCACACGGCTGGGTCCGCCTCGCTCGTAGCCGGTGGCGGGCTGACGGTCCCTCCACCGCCCCCGCTGGGGGCACGTCGTGTCCGCCGCCATGGCGAGCCTGAACGCCAGGATCGGACACAGGTGCCAGGGGAGGGCGGGTGACCGACTTCTTGCGGGTGACGGTGCACGACCGGGTGGAGTCGATTGAGGACGACCGCCGGCAAGGCCGCTCCGCCGCGGGCACCGCTCGCCTCGGGCAGCCGGAGATCGGCATCGGGTTCATCCCACCGGTCGGCGCGACGCAGGCGCTGGCCCGCCTGCTGGGGCGGCCACGGGCGCTGCGCTTCCTCTACGACGGCACCCTGCTCAGCGCCGAGGAGGCCTGCGCCATCGGCCTCGTCGACGTCGTGGTGGCTGCCGAGCGGCTCCGCGAGGAGGTGCAGGGCTACGCCGAGGGGCTGGCCCGGAAGCCGGCGCGGGCGCTGGCGGCCATCCGGCGCTGCATCACCGAGGGCGTCGACCTGCCCTTCGACGAGGGCCTGGCCATCGAGCGGGAGGAGGCGGTGGCGCTCGGCGCCACGGCGGACTTCCGCGAGGGGCTGGACGCCTTCCTCGGCAGGCGACCACCGGTCTGGTCGGACCGACCTGGGGCCCGAGTCGGGTCCGCGTGGACCCGCGGCCGCCGTCGAGGGGTCGCAGGTTCTCGTTCGGCCGTCCCGGCCACGTGGTCTCGGGATCGGCGACGGTCCGGACCCTCGGGGGGGCGGAACTGTCCCGGCGGGGGCGGCCACCCGGCGGCGGTGGCGATCCGGGCCGGCCGCCGGGCGCATCGAATCCGCGCCGAACCGCTCGACCGGCCCGATCGGTGCCATGGTGTGGAGTCCATGTGGCGACGGCGCGTGACCTCGCCACTCCCCGTATCGGGAGGAGCAGGTCATGGTCGTGCTGCACACCGCGATAGCCATCGCCGTCATCGTGCTGCTCATCATCAGGATCAGGATCGACCCGGTGATCTCGCTGATCATCGGGTCGCTCTATCTCGGCCTGGCGACCGGGGTGG
>NZ_FRDM01000032.1 GCF_900143215.1 Geodermatophilus obscurus
CGTCGGGGAAGCGGGCGTCGGGGAAGCGGGCGTCGCGGTGCGATGTCAGGGCACGCGACCGAGGGCGACGAGCAGCCGGCGCAGCAGCCCGGCGAGGGCGTCCAGGTCGTCGTCGGAGAGCCCGGCCAGCAGCCGGCGCTCGGTCTCCAGGTGGTCGGGCAGCGCGGCGTCCAGGGCCGAGCGGCCGGCCTCGGTCAGCGTGACGACGACGGCCCGGCCGTCGGCCTCGCTGCGCTCGCGGGTGATCAGCCCCTTCTCCTCCAGCCGGTCCAGCCGCTGGGTGATGGCACCGGAGGTGACCAGCGCGGTGCGCATCAGCGCGGTGGGCGTCAGCTGGTAGGGGGGACCGGCCCGGCGCAGCGCGGCCAGCACGTCGAAGGAGGGGACGTCGAGGCCGTGGCGGGCGAAGGTGGCGCGCTGGGCGAGGAAGACCTCCCGCTGCAGCTGGGAGATGCGGCCGACGACGCCCATCGGGCTGCAGTCCAGGTCGGGCCGCTCGCGGGCCCACTGAGCCAGGATCTGGTCGACGGCGTCCCCCACGCCGGTACCTCAGCAGTGAGGGATCGACGGCGTCAAGCCGGGTTCAGGCGGGTGCTGAGCCGGACGGTGAGCCCTTCGGGACCGGGGATCAGGTCGACGGAGTCCCACAGCTTGCGGGCCAGCCACAGGCCCATGCCGCCGCGGCCGAGGTCGGTGCCGTGGGCGGGCCGGAAGCCGGCCAGCGGGTCGCCGAAGGAGTGCCCGGAGTCGGTGACCGCGCACACCAGCCGCACGCCGTCGGTCCACATCCGCGCCGACACCGGGCGGACGCCGTGCCGGAAGGCGTTCGCGGCGACCTCGGCAGCGGCCAGGTGCAGGTCCTCCCGCTGGTCGCGGTCGGGCACCCGGGCGGCGAGGGCCGCCCCGATCTCGTGGCGCAGCACGACGAGGCTGGGGGCGTCGTCGAGGGCGAGCACCGGCGCGGTGTCCTCGAGCGGCTCCCGCCGCCAGGGCAGCTCGGGCAGGTAGTCGGCCGGGTCGCGGTAGCCCGGGCTGGGCGCCCAGGCGCCGCCGTGGACCAGGAACGGATGGGTGGCGGCAGCGGCCTCGACGACCGCCGCGGGCAGCCGTCGCCGGTCGTAGACGCAGAGGGCGTCGATCGGCACGTCCTGCACGACCCGGTTGGACGCCGACTCGAAGCGCAGCCCCTCCCGCCAGCCGGCGGGGAACGGCCCGAAGTCGATCAGCGAGAGCACGCGGAGCTGACCGCTGGGTGCCTGTTCGGCGGTCCGGCGGGCGCGCGCCAGGGCGTCGGGCGCCCGGGCTCCCAGCAGGCTCAGCCCGCGGTCGATGCGGACCTGCCCGGCGCGCTCACCGAGCTCGTCGCACAGCAGCGCGGCGACCTCCGGGGGGCAGGTCAGCGCGACGACGTCCCCGGCGCGCAGCCCGGCGTCGAGGAACGGCAGGGCCACGGCCAGCAGCTCGGCCTCCCCGCGCACCACCGCGGCGGCGTGCCTCGACCCGACGGACGCTCCGGTGCCGTTGGACGGCTGCGCGAGGGGGGCCGCGTCCTCGCCCACCGCTCGGTCCACCTCGTCCGGTCCTCCCCCGACCGGGGACTCCGGCCGACTGCTGCGCCATCCTCGTACCCGTGCCCCCGGCCCCTCCTGCGGGGACCCGGGTGTGCGTGCCGTCATGCGGGCGGCGCCATCGGTACCCCGGCCGCCGTCGGTACCTCGGCCGCCGGCTCGCCGACCCCGGCAACCGGCTCGCCGACCCCGGCCAGGGTGAGTATCCGCGCCGGCGGCGTCCCGGGCCGCGTCCGCAGCCGGAGGTGGACGCCGGCCCGCCGCGCCCGCGCGACGGCCTCCAGCACCAAGCCGACGCCGGCGCTGGCCAGGTAGCCGGTCGGCCCGAGGTCGAGCGTCGCGACCGACCCGGGAGCGAGCTGCTCGAGCCGGGTGAGCACCTGCCGCCGCACCCGACCGGCGGTGGCCAGGTCGACCTCGCCGTGCACCTCCAGGCGCGACCCGCCCGGCTCGTCGTGCACGGTCACCACCGCGCCCCCGTCGAGGGGGGGACCCGCCGTGCCGCGCTGCGGACCGACGTGGGGAGCGCCGGGGACGGCCGGGACGGCGGGGGCGATCCGGAAGCGGACGGTCGTGCCCGCGACCTCCGGGACGTGCACCACCTCGACGTCGGTGGCCAGCGCGCTGATCAGCTCCAGGCCGCGGCCGCGGTACCCGCGGTCGGCCGGCGGTGGCCGCCACAGGCCGGAGTCGCACACCTCGACGAGCACGCTGCCGTCGGCCCCACGGGCCACCCGGTAGCTGCACTCGCCCTCGCCGGCGGCCGCCGCGTAGGCGTGCTCGACCGCGTTGGCCAGTGCCTCACCCAGCGCCAGCTGCAGGTCCTCGGCGGTGTCCTCGGGCAGTCCGGCCGCCGTCGTCCACGCGGTCACGGCCCGCCGGACCCCGGACAGCCGCCACGGGTCGGCCGGCAGCCGGGCGGCCAGGGGCGCGGGCAGCAGCCGGGCGGCGATCAGCGCGACGTCGTCGGGCTGGTCGGCGTCGGCGAGGACCTCGGCGAGCAGCCGTCCGGTCAGCCCGACCGGGTCGGCCGCGGCGTGCCGGGCAGCAGCGGCACGCACCCGCTCCAGCCCGTCGTCGAGCACCTCGCCGCGGCGCTCGACCAGCCCGTCGGTGTAGAGCAGCAACGTCGCACCCGGGGTGATCTCGACCGTGCCCTCGGTGTACGGGCGCCGGCCGGGTGCGCCGAGGACGGCGCCGGAGCCGGCACCGTCGAGCAGCTGCGCCCCGTCGGGGGTCACCAGCAGGGCGGGCGGGTGACCGGCGCGGGCCCACCGGACCGTACCGGCCGTGCCGTCGACGACCAGGCAGGCGGCGGTGGAGGCCAGCGCGCCGGGCAGCCGGGCGGCGAAGCGGTCCAGCAGCTCGAGCGCCTCCGCGGGGCCGCAGCCCTGCAGGACGGCCGCCGAGAGTGCGCTGCGCAGCTGACCCATGACCGCGGCAGCGGCCGGGCCCTGCCCGACGACGTCGCCCACGGCGATCGCCACCCGGTTGTCGGCCAGCTCGACGACGTCGTACCAGTCCCCGCCGGCCTGGGTGCCCTCGGCGCCGGGCAGGTAGTGCGCCGCCAGCGCCAGCCGCTCCAGTGCGGGCAGCTGCGCCGGCAGCAGGCTCAGCTGCAGCGTCTCGGCGATACCCCGCTCGGCCCGGTACAGCCGGGCGCGGTCGAGGGCCTGTGCGCACTGCTCGGCGACGGCGAGCAGCATGGCCCGATCGGTCGCCGGGAAGCGCTGCACCTCGGGCCAGGCGATCGCCAGGACGCCGACCACCCGCCCGGCCGCGGACAGCGGCAGGGCCGCGACCGCGGCGAGCCCGAACTCCGCCGCGGACTCGGCCAGCTCCGGCGCCCACTCGCGGTCGGCCGGCGGCTGCGCGGCGATGTCCTCCACCCACACCGGACGGCGCTCGGCGACGGCGGTGGGAGCCGCCAGCGGGGCCGACATCGGCAGCGTCCGCCACAACTCCAGGCCGGCCGGGCTCCCGCCGTCGAGGGCCAGCGCGCACAGCGCCCGGTGGGAGGGGTCGACCTCGTAGACCGCGACGCGGCTGTCGGGGCCGGTGAGCGCGCGGACGTGGCCGCTGGCGACCTGGGCGACCTCCATCGGGGTGGTCGCCGCGGACAGCTCGGCGGTCGCCCGCTGCAGCAGTGCCAGCCGTCGCGCGGCCGCCCGCTCGTCGGCGAGCAGCACCGCGTTGTCCACCGCCAGGGCGGCGCGGCCGGCGACCTCCTCGACGAGCACCCGGTCGTCGTCGTCGTACGGCGGCGCGTCCGGACGTCGCGCGAGCCCGAGGACGGCGAGGACCCGGCCGCGGACGGACAGCGGCACCGCCATCCCCGAGCCGACGGCCAGCACCTCCGCGAACTCCGGACGGTCGGGAGCCACCTGGGGCAGCTGCGCCCGCAGCACGGTCCGGCCGGTCGCCACCACCTCGGGCCCGAGCCCCGAGTCGGGGTCGAGGGCGGCCACGGCGGCCTCGGCGGCGCCGTGGAGTCCGGCGATCCCGGCGAAGCGCAGCCCTCCGTCGTCCTCGAGCACGCGGACCGTGCAGAGGTCCGCGAGCCGCCGGTCGACGAGCAGCCGGGCCAGCGCACCGAGCTGCCCGTCGACGGTGGTCTCCCGGTCCAGCGCGGTGCCGACCTCGGCCAGCAGCGTCTGCCGCGCCGTCTCGCGGGTCCGGGCGTTGATGTCGGTGCAGCTGCCCACGTAGCCGGCGGAGGTCTCGCCCGCCCCGATCGGCTGCCCCCCGATCGGCACTGCCCGCTCCAGCAGCCAGTGGTAGGTCCCGTCGGCGCGGCGCAGCCGGACGTCGACCTCCCAGCCCTCCCGGCGCGCGGTCGCCGCGGCGACGACCTGGGCGTAGCGGTCCCGGTCCTCCGGGTGCAGGCCCTGCTCCCAGCCGTCGCCGACCTCCTCGCGGGCCGGGCGGCCGGTGAACTCGGTCCAGCCGCGGTTGACGAACACCCGTCGTCCGTCGGGGTCGGTGACCCAGATGAGGGCCGGCGCCAGGTCGGCCATCGCGGTGAACTGCTCCTCCGCGGCCCGCCGGGCCCGGCCGAGCTCCAGGTGCGCGCGGACCCGGGCGAGCAGCTCCTGCGCGGAGAACGGCTTGACCAGGTAGTCGTCGGCCCCGGCCGCCAGGCCCTCGACGGCGGCCTCCTCGCCGGCCCGCGCCGACAGCAGCAGCACCGGGACCCGGGCGGTGCGCGGCTCCGCGCGCAAGGCGGCCAGCAGCCCCATGCCGTCCAGCTCGGGCATCATCACGTCGCTGACGACGAGGTCCGGCGGGTCGGCCAGCGCCGCGTCGAGGGCCTCCCGGCCGTCGGCGGCCGCCCGGACGTCGTAGCGCGGGCCCAGCAGCCGCAGCAGGTACCCCCGCATGTCGGCGTTGTCGTCGGCGACCAGCACCCGGCCGGAGACCACCGCCGGGTCCGGGCCCGCTGTCGTGGGCTCGGCGGCGTGGCCGTCCGGCACCCAGCGCAGCGCCTCGGTGACGAAGGGGACGGCGGCCGGGGACACGGCGGGCGCGTCGGGAACGGGCTCGGCCAGCCGGTCGGCGGGCAGGTGCGCGGTGCCCATCGGCAGGGTGATGGTGAACGTCGTCCCGGCGCCGGGGGTGCTGTCGACGTCGATCGTGCCGCCGTGCAGGCCGACCAGTTCGCGCACCATGGCCAGGCCGATCCCGCTGCCCTCGCCGGAGCGCCCGCGGGCGTCGGCCACCCGGTGGAAACGCTCGAAGAGCCGGGGCAGCTCGTCGGCGGGGATGCCGGTGCCGGTGTCGGTGACGGTCAGCCGCGCGCTGCCGTCGTCCTGCCGCAGCCGCACCGCGATGCCGCCGCTGAAGGTGAACTTCAGCGCGTTGGAGAGCAGGTTGAGGACGACCTTCTCCCACATGTCCCGGTCGATGTGCACCGGCTCGTCCAGCGGCGCGCAGTCGACGGTGAACTGCAGCCCCGCCCGGGCGACGGCCGAGCGGAAGACGCTGGCCAGCTCGGCGGTGGTGGCGGCGAGGTCGACGGGCTCGAAGCGGGCGTCGATGCGGCCGGCCTGGATGCGCGAGAAGTCCAGCAGCGTCTTGACCAGCCTGCCCAGCCGCTGCGCGTTGCGCTCGATGACCTCCAGCTCCTCCCGCACCCGCGGGTCCGACGCGGCCACCGGCGAGGCGCGCAGCTCGGCGACCGGGCCGGCGATGAGCGTCAGCGGGGTGCGGAACTCGTGGCTGACGTTGCTGAAGAAGTCGGTCTTCGCCCGGTCCAGCTCCGCCAGCGCCTCGGCGCGCCGCCGCTCGGCCTCGTAGCTGCCGGCGTTGGTGAGGGCGGCGGAGACCTGGTTGGCCACCAGGCCGAGGAAGCCGCGATAGGCGTCGTCCCAGCGCCGGTGCGGGTTGAGGCCGACCACGAGGAAGCCGGCGACCGGGCCGCGGTCCTGCGACGACGAGGCGATCGGCAGCGCGACCGCCTGCACGGGGGGCTCCTGCCAGGCGCCGGTCGGCAGGCCCGGGCACCGGTCGGCGGAGTCCTCCACCAGCACGTCCTCGCCGGCCAGCAACCGGGCCAGCGGCCACGTCCCGTGGTCGTCGGTCAGGACCCGGGGGACGGCGGGCGACCCGGGCTCGATGCCGGCCGTGCTGCCCAGCCGGGCGGTCCCGTCGTCGTCGAGCAGGTAGACGGCGCTGAAGGGCAGGTCGGCGTCGTTGCGGGCGAGCTGCTCGCCGGCGACGGCGAGCACGGTCTCCTCGGACCGGGCGGCCCCAAGCGCCGCGGCGAGGTCGCGCAGCGTGGCCATCCGCCGCTCGCCCACGACCTGCTGGGTGGTCTCGGTGACCACGCAGAGCAGGCCGCCGGTGCCGCCGTCGTCGCCGGGCAGGGGGCTGTAGGAGAAGGTGTGGTATGTCTCCTCCCGGTAGCCGCTGCGCTCCAGGAAGAGCAGCAGGTCCTCGTCCCAGGTGGCGGCGCCGTCGTCGAGCACCGCCGAGGTGCGCGGCGCGATGTCCGGCCAGATCTCGGCCCACACCTCGGAGGCCGGCCGGCCCAGCGCCCAGGGGTGCTTGGTCTGCAGCGTGTCGTGCCGGTAGGCGTCGTTGTAGAAGAAGAAGAGCTCCGGGCCCCAGCCGGCCCACATCGCGAAGCGCGACGTGAGCAGGATCCGGACGGTGTGCCGCAGCCCGGAGGGCCACCGCTCCGGCGGGCCGAGCGGGGTCTGCGACCAGTCGATCTCGGCCATCGCGCGGCCGACCTCGCCGCCGCCGGCGAACAGCGACGTGCCGGGGTCCTGGTCAGTCACGAGGGGATGGTAGGTCGCGGGCCGCCACGGCCGGTTGCGGGCGTGTCGATCCGGGCGTTGCGCCCGGCCGGTCGCGTCGGCCCGGCGCGCTCGACACCGGTGGCCGTCCGCACCTCGCCGTCGTCCGGGGCGCCGCAGTCCAGGCCCCGCAGCACGACGGTGGCCAGCGCCTTCGCGGTGGCCGGCTCGTCGAGGACGCCGCCGTCGACCCGGTCCTGCTCGACGTCGGTCACCTCGGGCAGCGTCACGGCCGCGCGGGCGCGCCGGCAAGGCCGCCGAGGAAGAGGTCCAGGGATCGGACGCCGCGCCGGCGGGTGGGGCCCGCCAGCGACTTGGCCCGGATGCCGACCGACGGTGGAGCGGCGCCCGCGGCGAGGTCCCCGGCCACGGTCGCGGCGGCCCGGCGGACGTCGTCGTCCTCCCGCGCGGGCGGGCCGCGGTGACCGTCCTCGGCCTCGACCGGTGCCAGCCGCCGGTCGAGCTCGGCACAGACGTCCTCCGGCAGCGGCATCCCCGACCCTGCCACGCCGGCCATCCCCGCGCCGATCGCCGGGACGGGCTGCCATCCTCGGCGCATGGCCGCCCTCGACGACTTCAACGCCGAGCCCGCCGACCGCGCCGTCCAGGCCCTGCGGGCGTGCAACGCCGCGCCCCGGTTCGCCGCGGAGGTGGTGGCCGGCCGGCCCTATCCCGATGTCGACGCGCTCGTCGCCCGCGCCGAGGACGTCGTCCGCGGCCTGCCGTGGGAGGAGGTCGAGCTGGCGATCGCCGTGCACCCGCGGATCGGCGACCGGCCCGAGGGCTCCTCGCCCGAGGCGGAGGCGTCCCGCCGGGAGCAGAGCGCGGTGGGCTCGGCGGACGACGCGGTGCGGACCGCGCTGGCCGAGGGCAACCGGGAGTACGAAGAGCGCTTCGACCGGGTGTTCCTCGTCCGCGCGGCGGGCCGCTCACCGGAGGAGCTGCTGGCCGAGCTGCGCCGGAGGCTGGCCAACGACGAGGAGACCGAGCGGACCGAGGTGACCGGTCAGCTGGCCGAGATCACCGCGCTGCGGGTGCGGGAGCTCGTGTCCGCGAACGTGACGGACGAGCGAGCATCGCAGCGAGGGCCAGCGAGCGAGGAGCGGAACGAGTCCGGAACGGAGCCGGAGCAGTCGTGAGCGTCTCCACGCACGTGCTGGACTCCGTGCTGGGGCGGCCGGCGGCGGGGATGACCGTCCGGCTGTTCGCCGGTGAGGAGCTGGTGGCCGAGGGGGTCACCGATGCCGACGGCCGGTGCCGGCTGGCCGAGGGGGCGACCGCGCCGGGCGCCCACCGGCTGGTCTTCGCCGCCGGTCCGTGGTTCGCCGGGCAGGGGCGGGACACCTTCTACCCCGAGGTGGTGCTCTCCTTCGACGTCCGCGAGGCCGCCGAGCGCCACCACGGCAAGGCGGAGGTCCGCGTGGTCTCGGTGGACCGCAGCAGCCCGCGGCACACCCTGGTGGACCTGAACGTCAGCAGCAGCCTGTCTGCTGACCGGCGGCGTCAGCGGCCCCAGCTGTCGTCCTGCGGCGCCCCCTCGATGCCGATGCCGCCCAGCAGCACGATCGCGTGCACCCGCAGGTCGGCGCCGCGCTCGTCGTCGGTGTGCACCAGCCCGTCGTCCTGGGCGAAGCCGACGCCACCCACGCCCCGGCTGTCCCACCACACCTTCCAGCCGGCCGGCACGGTCAGCCCGACCCCGCCCATCAGCGCCCGGACGGTGAGGTCCACCCCGCCGGGGACCTTGGGGACGGCGGTGAGGTCGAGCCGCGCCCCGGCCATCAGCAGGTCCAGCCGCACCCGCGAGAGCTCCGGGTTGACCGGCCGCAGCTCCACCCCGCCGAGCGCGACGACCCGCCGGATGCCGGCGGTGCTCTCGTCGCCCTCGTCCTTGCGCCGGGCCACCAGCCGGCCGGCGACGGCGAGCACGGCCTGCACCGCCCACCAGCGCAGCAGCCAGGGCAGCACCCTGCGGACGGCGGGCGGCAGGGTGCTCGGGGTCCTCATGCGGCCAGCCTGCCTGCCGTTCCGCCCGGTGCCCAGGCCCGCGCTCCCGACACCCGCCGGTTGCGGATGCGCGCCGGCGCCTCGGCAGGACGGTGCGTAGGCGTGCGGCGCCGCTGCACCGCGGTGGTGTGCTGCCCGAGCGCTGCGCAGGTGTAGCCGATCCGCGCGTCGCCGCGGGTCTGCTCGGCGGCGCGCTCGATCGCGGCGACCTCTTCGAGGACCCGCCGGGCGTGCCCGACGACACGCGCCCCGACGGCGGTGAGTGACACCTCGCGGATGGTCCTGAGCGGCCCGCTCCGGGACACCTGCATCTCCGAAGCCGCACCGACCAGTCCGCCCGCAGCGGCGGAGGGGCTCTGTGACGACTCCTGATCACGGCAGAGGACGGGAGCGCCCCGCCGTGGACTCAGCAGCGGTACGTCGTCTGGCCGTGCCCGTCGCCGAAGGCGATGACCTTGTCCGGGGCGACCCGGTACACCCATGCCCCGCCCCGGGTGCTGGCGCCGGAGTCGCTCAGCTCCACGAACTCCTGGCCGCGGACGTCGAACCTCCAGTCGTCGCCGTACTCGGCGAACCACGCTGCAGCCAGCGCCCGCAGCGCCTCGGCATCGGTCACGCGCACCGCAGTGCCCTCGACCACGACGTCCTTCCCGCTGTTCCAGCCGTTCGCCCCGGTGCTGCCGGTCGTCACCGCGACGTGCGCGTTGACGTCCAGGTTGCGCTGCTTCTGCTCATCGGAGCCCGTGCAGAACGCGAAGGCGCCGTCCTGCCAGACGCCCACGAGCGGTACCGCGTGCGGACGACCGTCCGCACGGACGGTGATGATCCAGTAGAGCTGCGCGTCCACCAGGAGGCGCTCGATCGCAGCCCACGGTGGTGGGGTCGCTGACGCATCGCCGTACCTGGGGTCGATGACTCCGGTCGCCATGCCCCATCAGACTCGGTCCGAGACGGCGACTCATCGCGGGTGCCGGGACAGTGCCGACGGGACGACGACATCGGCGGCGACGAAGCCCCGCAACTGTCCCCTCCAGCCGCTCCCCGGGACATGTCCAGCAGCGCACGTGATCCGCAGGGCAGGCCCTAGTACCGGAAGCGCTGCACCGCTGCGCTGAGCGCCGAGGCCATCCGGGCCACCTCGTCCATCGCCGTCCGGGCGTCGGTCATCGCGTGGGTCGTGGCGTTCGCCGCACCGGCGACGGCGGTGATGTTCTCGGCGATCTGCCTGGCGGACTGCGCCGCCTCGGCCACGTTGCGGTTCATCTCGGTCGTGGTCGCGGTCTGCTCCTCGACGGCGGCGGCGATGGTGCCCTGCGAGTCGTTGATCAGCCCGATGATCTGGGCGATCTCCCCGATCGCCCGGACCGCGCCCTCGGTGTCGCCCTGGATGGCCTCGACCCGGGCGGTGATGTCGTGCGTCGCCTTGGCCGTCTCCTGGGCCAGCTCCTTGACCTCGTTGGCGACGACGGCGAAGCCCTTGCCGGCCTCCCCGGCGCGGGCCGCCTCGATGGTGGCGTTCAGGGCCAGCAGGTTGGTCTGCTCGGCGATCGCGGTGATGGTCTTCACCACGCCGGCGATCTCCAGCGAGGACTCCCCCAGCTTGGCGACGGTGGCGTTGGTGGTGCCGGCGACGTCGACCGCCCGGGCGGCCACCCGGGCGACCTCGCTGGCGTTCTGGGCGATCTCGCGGATGGAGACGCCCATCTCCGCCGATCCGGCCGCCACCGTCTGCACGTTGGACGACACCTGGCCCGCCGCGTCGGCGACGATCCCGCTCTGCGCCGAGGACTCGTCGGCCAGCCGGGTCATGTCCTGGGCGGTCGCGGACAGCTCCTCGGTCGCCGAGGCGAGCGTCCCGGTGGTCGCGCCGATCGAGGTGAGGACGGCGCGCACGTTGCCCATCGAGGCCTCCAGCGCAGCCGCCATCCGGCCCACCTCGTCGCGGCTGGTCACGCCGGTGGAGCCGCGCAGGTCGCCGTCGGCCATCGCGGTCAGCACCGCGCCGACCCGCTGCAGCGGCCGCACGACCGAGCGGGTGACCAACCGGCCGAGCACGGCCAGCACGAGGACCCCGACGACTGCCACGACGATCGCCAGCGTGGTCGCCGACCTCCGCTGGTCGGCGGCGTGCTCGGCGGCGGCGGCCGCGTGGCCGGCGACGGCGTCGCCGACGGCGGGGAGCGCGTCCTCCAGGACGGAGAAGGCGGCCGCGAACTCGGAGTAGGCGACGCGCGCCTGGACCGGGTCCTGACCGGCCAGCGTGACGACGCGTTGCGCCGTGGCCAGGTACTCCTCCACGACCGGCCCGACCTCGACCACGGCTGCGTGCACGTCGCCCCCCAGCTCGTCGGCGTCCACCGCCGCCAGGCTGTCCCGGAAGGTCTGCCCGTGCTCGGCCAGGTCGGCGACCGCCGCGGCGTACTCCGGGCCGGCGCCAGCGAGCATCGCCTGCAGCACGTCACCGCGGACGGCGTCGTGCATCATGTCCGCCTCCAGCGCCGCCCCGGTGGCGTGCGTGGTGGCCAGCAGCTCCTCGGTGCGCTCACCCGTGCCGCGCAGCGCCTGCACCGTGAGGACGGCGAAGACGGCGAGGACGACGGCGCCCGCGGCGACCAGCGCCGCGAGCTTGACGCCGAGGGGACGGTCGGACCAGACGTTGCGCGCCATGCCGGCACTCCTGCGAGAGAGGGAGGCGCGCCCGTGCGCACCGTGGTCCCCTGTTCGGCACCGTGCTGGAGCCGCTACAGCGCAACGGGACCCGGGTCGGGCCCTTTCTGGTTCCGTAATGTGGCCGCGCTCACGCCTCCGCGCGCAACCGGTAGAAGCGGAACACGTCGTGCTCGATGGGCAGGACATCGACCCCGGCGAACCCGGCCTCGCGGGCGTAGCCCTCCAGCACCGACGGGCGCATCACCGTGCCGGTGGCCGCCGACGGCCGGGTGGAAAGCCCATCGGGCAGGCAGCAGGTGACGCTGAAGCCGTACATCAGCCGTTCGACCTCGTCGCCGGGCGCGGTGAACCGCTCGGCCACCCTCTCGTCGACGACCAGCACGGTGCCGCCCGGGCGGACCATCCGGCGCATCGCGGCGAGCACCGCCACCGGGTCGGCCAGGTCGTGGACGCACTCGAAGGCGGTGACCAGGTCGTAGCTGCCCTGCTCCCCGGCGGCCGCGGCGTCCACCGTGGTGAACCGGACCCGGTCGGCGACGCGGGCCTCCTCGGCGTTGCGCCGGGCCTGCTCGACGGAGGGCTCGTCGATGTCGTACCCG
The DNA here is from genome assembly GCF_900143215.1 of Geodermatophilus obscurus. Classification (GTDB taxonomy): domain Bacteria; phylum Actinomycetota; class Actinomycetes; order Mycobacteriales; family Geodermatophilaceae; genus Geodermatophilus; species Geodermatophilus obscurus_A. The sequence continues at coordinate 12,145 of NZ_FRDM01000032.1, forward strand.
TCGACGCGGGCCTGCGGGTACGCGCGGGCGATGCCGATCGCGGACCAGCCCATGCCGCAGCCCACGTCGGCGACCCGGCCGCCGGCCCGCAGCGCCGCGTCGATCTCGGGCACCGAGGCGAGGTCCTGACTCGCCATCGGGCCGAGGAAGTAGGCGCGGTTGCCGGCAGCCTGGGCGCCGCGGGCGTCGCCCATCTCGGCCCAGGAGAGCCCCTCGCCGGTGCGGTAGACCTCGAGCAGCCGAGGGACGTTGTGGGCGAACGCCATCGCGACGTGGGCGAACGGCGGCATGAAGGCGAGGTCGTCGCGGTCGACGAGGACGGGGCGGTGCGCCTCGGGGAGCGTGTAGCGCCGCTCGTCGGGTCCGGCGGCCTCGTCGTCCACCGTGAGGAGGCCTGCCACGGCCTGCTGCTCCAGCCACTCGCGGGCGTACCGCGGGGCGGTGCCGGTGCGCTCGGCCAGCTCGGGCGCGGTCACGGGGGCCTCGGCCAGCGCGCGGTACCAGCCCAGCTCGCTGCCCAGGTGCACCGCGGCCAGCTCCAGGGTGGCGATCACCCCGTCGAAGAGGCGCTCGGCCAGGGCGGTCGTGGCGTCGACGGGCGGGGTCTCGGTCGTCGTCATGCCCCCCGACCGTGGCCTGCTCGGGGCCGGTCAGCCAGGGCCGTCCGGCCCGGGCGAGCCGGCCCCGACCAGAGGCTCGCCACGGGCCCCGTCCCGGGGCCCGCCCTGGGCTTGCGAAGGGTGGGGAGGACGGGGTCCTTCACCAGCGGCGGGTGGAGACTACGACGGTGAAGCGCCGGTCGGACGCGGCGACCTGCGTGGGGCCGACCAGCCGACGCAGCGCGGCGCGGTGCGGCAGCCGGTTGTTGTAGACGCACCACAGCTCACCGCCGGGCCGCAGCACCCGGCCCGCCGCGGCGAACAGCCGGTCGGCGGCGCCGGTCACCACGGCTGCGCCCAGGTGGAAGGGCGGGTTGCAGACGACGAGGTCCACGCTCGCGTCGGGCACGGACGACGCCGCGTCGTCCCGCACCACCCGGACCCGGTCGGCCACCCCGTTGACCGCCGCGGTCTCGGTCGCCGAGGCCACCGCCGCCGCGGACTGGTCACCGGCCAGCACGGTCAGCTCCGGCTGGGCGAGGGCGAGCGCGGCGGCCAGCACGCCGGTGCCGCAACCGAGGTCCAGCGCCGTCCGGGCGTCGGGGGCCATCCGGGGCAGCACAGCGAGCAGGGCGCGCGTGCCGCCGTCCACCCTCGTGCCGGCGAACGCCGCGCCGTGCGCGCAGACCGTGAGCCCCAGGTCGGGGTGCTGCTGCCGGCGCGGGAAGGACGACGGAACGCCCGGCCGGGGCCCGCGCGCGACCAGCACCCGCGACTTCTGCCGGGCCAGCGTCGCGTGCACGTCGGTGAACCCGAGCGCCAGCACGTCGTTCATCGCGTGGGTCATGTGCTTGACCCGCCCGCCGACCAGCAGCGTGGCATCGGGCGCGGCCGACCCGGCGACCACCTCGGTGAGCTCGCGCAGCGCGTCGAGCGACTTCGGCGCCCTGGCCAGCACGAGCCGGGCGCCGTCCGCCAGCCCGGGCCCCAGCAGCAGCGAGCGGTACGTGCCGGTCAGCCTGGTCCGCTCGGCGTTGCGGGCCAGGGCCAGCTCGCCGACCAGCAGGTCCTGGTGCACCCGGACGTCGCGGGCGCCGGCGGCGACCGCGCCCAGGGTCAGCGCGCCGTAGGAGTCGTCGACGACGGCGACCTCACCGGGGCCGGTCGCGGCGAGCAGCCCGGCGGCCTCGTCGAGCAGCAGCCGGTCGGTGGCGTCGACGGCGACCAGGTCCGGCGCCTCGACGTCCGGCTCCCGCCGCAGTGCTCCGAGCACGCTCACGCCATCAGCATCGACCATCAGCCATCGGCCCCCTGCAGGGTTCCGCCGCGAGCCTGCGAGTGGCGGGGGCCGGGGGTCCTCGTCAGACGCCGGAGAGGCCCACCGGGCAGGAGACGCCGGTCGAGTGGATCGGGCAGTAGCCGCCCGGCACCTTGTACAGGTACTGCTGGTGGTAGTCCTCGGCGTAGTAGAAGTCGCCGAGCGGCGCGATCTCCGTGGTGATCTCGCCGTAGCCGGCCGCGGTCAGCCGCTGCTGGAACGCCTCGCGGCTGGCACGGGCGGCGGCCTCCTGCTCCGGGCCCTGGACGTAGATCGCCGAGCGGTACTGGGTGCCGACGTCGTTGCCCTGGCGCATGCCCTGCGTCGGGTCGTGGTCCTCCCAGAAGACCTTGAGCAGCTGCTCGTAGGAGGTGACCGCCGGGTCGAAGACGACCAGCACGACCTCGGTGTGGCCGGTCTGCGCCGAGCAGACCTCCTCGTAGGTCGGGTTGGGCGTGTGGCCACCGGCGTAGCCGGCCGCGGTCGAGTAGACGCCCGGCTGCTCCCAGAAGACCTTCTCCACGCCCCAGAAGCACCCCGCGCCGAAGACGGCGGTCCGCATGCCGTCGGGGAACGGCGGCTGGATGCGGTTGCCGTTGACCGCGTGCAGCTCCGGGACGTTCGGCAGCGGCGTGGAGCGGCCCGGCAGCGCGTCCGCAGGAGCCACCGGCTGGGTCTTGGACCGGGAGAAGAACATGCTCCGAGCGTAGGCCGGTGGATCAACCGGGCGGGCCGGCCTCGGCGCATGCAGGATCGGCGCATGGCTGCGACGACGCGCGAGTGGCACCTGGCGGCCCGGCCGCACGGGGAGCCGACCCCCGGGGACTTCCGGCTGGTGGAGGTGCCGGTCCCCGAGCCGGCCGAGGACCAGGTCGTCGTCCGCATGGTCGTGATGTCGGTCGACCCGTACATGCGCGGCCGGATGCGCTCGGGGCCGTCCTACGCGGCGCCGTGGGAGGTCGGTGAGGTGATGAAGGGCGGCGCCGTCGGCCGGGTGGTCGCCTCGCGGGCACCGGAGCTGCCGGAGGGGTCGCTCGTCCTCACCGACGCCGCCTGGCGCGAGACCGCCGTCCTGGACGCCGCCGCGGTGACCCGGCTGCCGGCCGCGGAGGGCGTCGCGCCGTCCTGGTACCTCGGCGTCCTCGGCATGCCGGGCCTGACCGCCTACGCCGGGCTGTTCCGGATCGGCGCCTTCCGCGAGGGCGACGACGTGTTCGTCTCCGGCGCCGCCGGCGCGGTCGGCAGCCTGGTCGGCCAGTTCGCGCGGCTGCGGGGCGCGGCCGGCGTCATCGGCAGCGCCGGGTCGGCGGAGAAGGTGGCCTGGCTGCGGGAGCTGGGCTTCACCGCCGCCTTCAGCTACCGCGACGGGGTGGCGCGGGGCCTGGCCGAGGCGGCACCCGACGGGATCCACCTGTTCTTCGACAACGTCGGCGGCGACCACCTGGAGGCCGCGATCGGCGCGTTCCGGGTGCACGGGCGGGCTGCGCTCTGCGGCTCGATCTCCGGTTACAACGCCGTCGAGCCGCCGCCCGGGCCGCGCAACATGAGCCTGATGGTCGGCAAGCGGCTCACCCTGCGCGGCTTCCTCGTCAGCGACCACGCCGACCTGCGCCCGGAGTTCACCGAGACGGTCACCGGCTGGCTGCGCTCGGGCGACCTGGTGGTCCGGGAGACCGTCCGCGAGGGCATCGAGCAGGCGGTGCCCGCCTTCCTGGACCTGCTACGCGGGGGCAACGTCGGGAAGATGGTCGTCCGCCTGGCGCCCGACCCCGACTGAGGACGGCGGGACGGCGGTCCTCAGCCGGAGCCGGACGCCGGCCGGCTCCCGCACGACGTCGATCATGCGCACCGCGCCGGCCAGCAGCGCGACCGCGCCGAGCGTCTCGCCGAGCTCCTCGAGGTGGTAGGCGACGACGAACGGCCGGCCCAGCAGCCCCTCGGCGACGAGCAGGCCCTGCACCACCTCCCCGCCGAGCGCCGACCCCAGCAGCAGGCCGAAGCCGAGCAGCAGCCGGCGGCGGGCCGGCGCGGGTGCGGCCCGGGTGAGTCCCACGACGCTGACGACGACCGCCAGGCCGAGCACCGCGCCCGGCACGACCCACAGGTAGGGGAAGTCCTCGGGGCTCAGCCAGGGCAGGACGGCGCGGTCGAGCCGCTCGTGCAGCACCGTCGCCTCGTCGACCGACAGCGCCGCGGTGAGCCCGGCGAGCAGCGACCACCGGCGCCGCGCGACGCCGGGCCCGGACAGCGCCGCGACCACTCCGCAGGCGAGCGCGGCGGCCACCAGCACGCTCGCCGCCCACCAGGTCGGCAGGTTCGTCTCGTCGAAGACGTCGAGGTAGGTGCGCAGCTGCCCGCGCTCGGTGGTCAGCGGCGAGCCCTCCCGGGCCAGCAGCGCGCTCGCCCCCACGAGCAGGAGCGTCACCGCGACGGGCACCGCCGACCAGGGCCGTCGACGTGGGACTCGGGACACGGGCAGATCGTGCCCGACCAGGATGAGAGGCGGATGAGGAACCGGCCGGGCTCGCCGACGGTTGCCCGCGCCGGATGCGGGCAGGATGCCGATCATGTGGCTCTTCCTCACCAGCCGGTTGCGCACCTGGCTGCTGCTCACCGTCGTCGTCCCCCTCGCCACCGGCCTGCTGCGCCGGGCCGCGCAGGTCCTCGAGCGGCGCACCGGGGCCACCCAGGTGACCCGCGCGCTGTACAAGGCCGGCGACCTCGGCGACCGCGCCCGTGCGACGCTCCGCGGCGGGCGTCGCCGCCGGTGACCACCGGCGGCGAGCGCCCGGGCCTGGAGCACCAGCCGGCCGCGGGGCCGACCCGGGCGCTCGCCGTCTTCTGCCACGGCGGCACCGTGGCCAGCGTGCAGCCGCCCCAGGAGCGGGCGCTGTCGTTGCTGCGGATGCGCGCCATCGAGCAGTTCGTGCGGGCCTCCGCCGGCGACCGCGGCCTGGGCACCTACCTGCTGCGCTACCGGGTGGCCGGCTGGAACGGGGTGGCCGCCGACGCGTACGCCGACGTCCGGTGGACGCTCCGCGAGCTCCGGGAGCGGCACGGCGACGTCCCGGTGGTGCTGGTCGGCCACTCGATGGGCGGCCGCGCGGTGCTGCGCGCCGGTGACGACGCCTCGGTGGGCGCGGTCTGCGCGCTCGCGCCGTGGACGCCGCCGGGCGAGCCGGTCGGGCACCTGCGCGGGCAGACCGTCGCGGTCCTGCACGGCCGCGGCGACCGCTGGGTACCGGCCGCGCTGTCCGCCGACTTCGCCGTCCGCGCGCAGCAGGCCGGCGCGCACATCGCCCGGTTCACGATCGCCGGCGGGCACAGCATGGTGCGCCGGGCACCGGTGTGGCACGCGTTCGTGCGGGACGTCGTCCTCGCCGGGGCCGGGCTCGCGCCGTGGCGGCGCGACCTGCGCGCGGCGCTGGAGAGCTGCGAGCTCGCCGTTCCGCTCTGAGGCTTGCCGCGGCGCAAGGCTTGCCACGGCGCGACCCGGGCCGGTAGGCAGGGCGCAGCGTCGCGTGCCGGTGGCGGACAGCGTCAGGCATGGAGGCGCCCGATCCCCGGGGTCCTGCGTGTCCCGCTCTCCCCGTCCCGCCCGCCTGACCGCGCTCGGCGACGAACTCGTCCGCATCCACGACTCCCTGCGCGCCGAGCTGCGCCGGTTGCAGGACGGCGTCCGCGACCCCGGCCGGCCGCTCGCCGTGCACTGCCTGGCGTTCTGCGCGGCCCTGACCCGCCACCACACCGGCGAGGAGGCCGGCGCCTTCCCGGCGCTCGCCGCGCGGTTCCCCGAGCTGACGCCACTGCTGGAGAAGATGGCCGAGGACCACGTGTCCATCGCCCGGATCGTGGCGCGCGTGGAGGAGATCGCGGGCTCCGGGGACCCGTCGCTGGCCGGCGAGCTCGACGGCCTCGCCGCGATCGCGGAGTCGCACTTCTCGTTCGAGGAGCGCCGCATCCGCGACGCGCTGGACGCCCTCGACGGCTCGGCGGACGACCTGCTCGGAGCCCGGGCCGGCGCGCTGCAGCCCTCCTCGCCGGCCGCCGGGCACCTCCCGCGCGAGAGACGCTGAGCGACGCCGGTCAGCTGCGGCTGCCGAGGTCGGGCGCCGGGTCGTCGGCCAGCCGGCCCCAGAGCAGCTCGTCGTGCCGGACCCCATCGCCGTACCGGTACGAGCGGCGCAGCCGCCCCTCGAGGGTGAAGCCGGCCTTCTCCGCCACCCGGCCGGAGGCGGCGTTCTCGACGGCGTGGCACAGCTCGACCCGCTCGAGCGGAACGGTCGCGAAAGCCCACCGGCAGGCGGCGTCCACGGCCCGGGCGGCGACCGCGCGGCCGCGGGCGGCGGGAACGGTCCAGTAGCCGATCTGCGCGTTCCCCTGTGCCGGCTTGATCGAGTGCACGGACACCGAGCCGAGCAGTTCGCCGGTACCGGCGCCGGTGACGGCCCACGAGACGCGGCCTTCCTGCCCCATGAGGCGCCGCAGCAGGGCGCCGGCCTCCTCCCGGGAGGTCACGCCTCCGGCCCACAGCCGGATCTCCGGGTCCTGCTGGACGACCAGGACCTCGGCGGCGTCGTCCTCCCGCCAGGGCCGCAGGCGCAGCGCGCCGACGTCGAGCTCGACCGGTTCCACGGGAAGCCATGCTCCCCGGACGATCAAGCCGGAACGGAGACCCCCACGCCGCCGCGGGTGTCGGCCCCGTACCGGGCGATCTCGCGGTCGAGGTCCAGCGGGGCGGTCATCGGAGCGCCCTCGGTGAGCTCCGGGGTGATCAGCGCGGCCGGGACCAGCCAGGAGACCTCGAACTCCAGCCGGTCGGGGTCCTGCGCGTAGAGGGCCTTGGTGGTCACGTGGTCCGAGGCCCCGACCAGCGCGCCGGCCTGCAGCAGCGCGTCGCGGACGCGGGCCAGCTCGGCGAGCGTGTCGACCTCCCAGGCCAGGTGGTAGAGGCCGACGGTGCGCCGGCCGGCCTCGGAGGCGCCGGCCGCGGCGCCCACCCGGAACAGGCCCAGGTCGTGGTCGTTGGTCGACCCCTCGGCCTGCAGGAACACCGCGGCGCCGGGGATCTCGGTCGTCACCCGGAAGCCGAGGGCGTCGCGGTAGAAGGCGAGGCTGCGCTCCACGTCGCGGACGTAGAGGACGGCGTGGTTGAGGCGCTGGACGGGCACGGCGGGCTCCTTGGGGGACGAAGACGACGCCGTCCAGTGTGCGCTCTTTTGCTTGAGACTTCAAGTATCCGCCGTCGCCGTCCGGGTAGGAGGACGTCCGTGGACGGAGCGGACGCGGGGTGACGGTGCTCGTCCGGCTCGACCCGGACCTGCGGTGGCTGCTGGCCCCGCGGTTCCGGGCGGCCGGCGAGCGCCCGCTCGGGCACGACCCGGACGCCACGGTCGCCCACCTGGTGCAGGCCGCCGGCGTGCCGCTGACCGAGGTGGGTCAGGTGCGGGTGGACGGCGCGGCCGTGCTGCTGTCGGCGCGCACCCGGCCCGGCGCCGTGCTGGCGGTCGACCCGGTCCCGCGCCCGCAGCCGGGGCGGCCCGGCGGCTTCCTGCTCGACGTCGGGGTGGGCACGCTGGCCCGCCGGCTGCGGCTGCTCGGTCTGGACGCCGCCTGGTCCAACGACGCCGACGACGCCGACCTCGCCGCCCGGGCCGTCGCCGAGGAGCGGGTGCTGCTCACCCAGGACCGCGGTCTGCTGATGCGGCGCGGGGTGCCCGGGGCGCTGGTGCGCGGCAGCCGGCCGGACGACCAGCTGGCCGACGTCCTCGACCGGTTCGCCCCGTCCCTGACCCCGCTGACCCGGTGCACCGCCTGCGGCGCCCGGCTCGATCCGGTGCCGAAGGCCGACGTCGCCGACCGGCTGCTCCCGGGCACCCGCCGGACCTTCGACGACTTCTCCCGCTGCCCGGCGTGCGGCCGGGTCTACTGGCACGGCGCGCACGCCCGCCGGATCGAGGAGCTCGTGGGGCGCGCCACCCGGCAGGTCGGCGGCTGAGCCGCTCCTGGCCCTCCCGGGCCACGGACGGGCCCTGGCCGCTGCCATCGACGACCAGTTCGGCTCCTTCGACGCCTTCCGGGCGCACTTCACCTCTGTCGCCGGCGGCGTGCAGGGGTCGGGCTGGTCGATCCTCGCCTGGGACTCGGTCGGCCAGGAGCTGCTCGTCTTCCAGCTCGACGACCACCGGGGAACCTCGCCGTCGGCCTGGTCCCGCTGCTCATGCTCGACATGTGGGAGCACGCGTTCGACCTGCAGTACCGGAACGTGAAGAACGACTGCATCGCGGCCTGGTGGAACGTCGTCAACCGGGCCGACGTCACCCGGCGGTTCACCACGGCGCGCTCGGCCACCCAGGGCCTGGTCGTCGCCTGACCGTGGTCCGGGGTCGCGGGCAGGCGTGCCCGCCCCCGGGCGTCGGCTCCTCAGGCCAGCCTCACCTCGGCCCCCGCGGGCCACGGGCTGGCCCCGGCGTGACACCCCCGGTGGGCAGTCCAGGAGCGACCGCCCACCCGCTGGGACCACCCGCTCCTGCGAGGCCGCCGTGTACCTCTCCAAGACCGAGGCCGCCGTCCTGCCCACCACGCTGGTCGGCACCCCGAGACGACCACCGCAGGTCAGCGGCCGGCGCCGGATCTGGCCGCTGCTGGGCCCGGCGTTCGTGGCCGCGGTCGCCTACGTGGACCCGGGCAACTTCGCCACCAACTTCTCCGGCGGCGCCGCCTTCGGCTACACGCTGCTGTGGGTGATCGTCGCGGCCAACCTGATGGCGATGCTCATCCAGAGCCTCACCGCCAAGCTGGGGCTGGCCACCGGCCGGGACCTGGCCACCAACTGCCGCGAGCAGCTGCCAAAACCGGTCACCCGAGGGCTGTGGCTGCAGGCCGAGGCGGTCGCGATCGCCACCGACCTGGCCGAGATCGTCGGCGGCGCGGTCGCGCTCAACCTGCTGTTCGGCGTCCCGCTGCCCATCGGCGGGCTGATCACCGCCGTCGTGGCCTTCGTGCTGCTGGCCGCGCAGTCCCGCGGACACCGGCCCTTCGAGCGGGTCATCACCGGCCTGCTGCTGGTCATCGGCCTGGGCTTCGGCTACACGCTCGTCGGCTCGGGCGTCGACATGGGCGGCCTGGCCGGCGGCCTGGTGCCCTCCTTCGCCGGCCCCGACAGCCTGGTGCTGGCCGCCGGCATCCTCGGCGCGACGGTGATGCCGCACGTCATCTACGTGCACTCCGCGCTCACCCCCGGCCGCTACGGCGACGCGGTCACCGCCGGGCGCACGCACGAGGGACGGCGCCGACTGCTGCGGGCGCAGCGGCTCGACGTGCTGCTGGCCATGGGGCTGGCCGGGCTGGTCAACGCCGCCATGCTGGTCATCGCCGCGCAGCTGTTCACCGGCGGCCAGGACGCGAGCTCGCTGGAGGGCGTGCACGCCGGGCTCGGCGACCAGCTCGGCGCCGGAGCGGCGCTGGCCTTCGCGCTCGCGCTGCTGGCCTCGGGGTTCGCCTCGTCGTCGGTCGGCACGCACGCCGGCCAGGTGGTGATGGCCGGCTTCCTGCGCCGGCACATCCCGGTGCTGGCCCGCCGGCTGATCACCCTGGCCCCCGCGCTGCTGGTGCTCGTGCTGGGCGGCGACCCGACGACCGCGCTGGTCTGGTCGCAGGTGGTGCTCAGCTTCGGCATCCCCTTCGCGCTGGTGCCGCTGCTGTGGCTGACCAGCCGCCGCGACCTGATGGGCGGCTGGGTGAACCGGCGGGTCACCACGGTCGCCGGCGCGGTGGTCGCGGCGCTCATCATCGGCCTGAACGGCCACCTGCTGCTGGGCTTCGTCCTCGGCTGAGAGAGGACCTCGCTGCCCCCCGCCCCTCGCAAGCTCGCGGCGGGACCCTGCAGCGAGGCCGACAGCCACGAGATCTCATGCGGGTTCCGGCACGCCGCCCGGATCCCCGCCGGGGTCGTCGGGGGTCGGCTCGATCGGCGGGGGCGGGAGGGGCTCGGGGGCGTCGGGGAGCAGCTCACCCGGATCGTCCGGCACCGGCTCGTTGGGATCGATGCTCGGGTCCGGCTCAGGGATCGGCGCGACCATGCGGCCAGTCAACCAGCGCTCCGGGCCGACCGCGGAGTACCCGGCGCACCGCGACCCCGAGGGGACGCCGCGGTTCCTCGGGTGCGGGCCGCGCCTGCGACGGCGCGGATGTCATCGGCGATCCGCGGCCACAGCGCCCGGGGCAGCTCGTGGCCCATCCCCGGGTGGACGACGAGACGGGCGCCCGGCACCGCCGCAGCCGTCGCCTCGCCACCCACGGGCCGGATCACCACGTCGCTGTCGCCGTGGACCACGAGCGTGGGCACCTGCACCGAGGCCAGCTCGGCCCGCAGGTCGCGGGCGACCCGCTCGGCCGCGCCCTGCCGCTTGGCCCCCGGTCCGGTCACGCCCTGGTCGTCGCGGCCCATGGCCACCCGCAGCATCTCCAGGTGGTCCTCCCGGTCCGCCGGGTAGGCCGGCGAGCCGGTCACCTCCTGCATGGCCGCCATGAAGTCGGCCATCGCCTCCGGTGTCGTCGGGCGGCCGTGCTCCTCCGCCAGCCGCTTGGCCCTCCGGACCAGGGCGATCGTCGTCCGCGCGCGCATACGGCCGATCTGCGGCGCGGGCTTCGACATGACCGACGTCAGCGACAGCACGCGGTCGGGGTGCTCGACGGCCAGCAGCTGGGCGATCATCCCGCCCAGCGAGGCACCGACCACGTGCGCGGCCGGCCAGCCGACGGCGTCCATCACCGCGACCGCGTCACCGGCCATGTCCGACAGCGTGTAGGTGGCCGGAACGCGCGACCAGGCCCGCTTCGGCACGGGGCCGTCGAGGTGGGTCGAGAGGCCGACGTCGCGGTTGTCGAACCGGACGACGCGGAAGCCGCGTGCGACCAGCTCGGTGCAGAACCCGTCCGGCCAGCCGACCATCTGAGCACCCAGGCCCATCACCAGCAGGAGCGGCTCACCGTCGGGCTCGCCGAGGACCTCGTAGGCGATGGCGAGCCCACCGGAACGGGCAGTCTGGACGGTCACGCGACCTCCCGTGGAACGTTGAGATACAGTCGTACCACAAAGCTGGTGCAGCTGTACCATGAAAGGAGAGCGTGTGCCCCGGCGGGTCGACCACGAGGAACGGCGGCGTGAGCTGACCGCCGCACTGCTGCGGATCGCCAGCACCCGCGGGCTGCAGGCAGCGTCGATGCGAGAGGTGGCCGCAGAGGCCGGCGTCTCACTGCGCCTGGTGCAGTACTACGTCACCGACAAGCGCACCCTCATGGCCTCGGGACTCGCCGAGCTCACTGCGCGCCTCGACCGGAGGGTCCGCGACCGCGCTGCGGCTCTGGGCAGCGGGCTGCCACCACGGACGGTGCTGGAGGTGGTACTGGGCGCCATCCTGCCCACGGACGACGACAGCCGCGCCGACCAGCTGGCCTGGACCGCCTACTACGCCGCCGGGCTGACCGACCCGGCGAACGCCGTCGACGGCCAGTACGCGCCCCATGCGCTCGAGCGGTGGCTGACCGGCGTCCTCACCCGCGCCATCGAGGACGGACAGGTGTCGAGCGATCGGGATCCGCGGATCGAGGTGGTCAGCCTGCTCGCACTCACCAACGGCCTGGTGAGCAGCGTGCTGGGGCAGCAGCGCACCGTGGAGGACGCGCTCGCCGTCGTCCGCTACCGGCTCGACCGCCTCTTCCCGGCGTCCTGAGCCCCGTGATCATGGCGCCAGGACCACCCGGACGCGATCCCGAGTGGTCGCGGCGCCATGATCACCCGGTTTCCCGTGAAACGCGCCAGGAGGCGTCGAAGAAGCCGACCTCCAGCTGCATCGCCCGCCGGTACGCCGTCCGCACCGCAGGGACGTCGGAGGCGTGCTGGTCGAGCAGCCGCTCCAGCGTGGCGGCCAGCTCCTCGAAGCCCGGGTCGGCGTAGGTGGTGACCCACTCGACGTAGTCCCCGGCCGACTCCGGCGACAGCGACCGGCCCAGGTGCGCGTAGAGCCGCATGCAGGGGGTCATCGCCGCCGCGGTCAGCGTGATCCCACCCAGGAACGCCGTCGACAGCAGGAAGTCGGTGTAGGCCAGCGTCGCCGGGAGCGGCTCGACCCGCGCGAGGTCGATGTCCCACCGGGTGGCGTAGCCGGTGTGCAGCGCCAGCTCCTGCCGGACGCCGAGCAGCAGGTCGGCGAACGTGTCCAGGGTGGCCCGGTCGGGGCTGTGCGCGATCCCGACGGCGTAGGCGCGGGCGAAGGACTCGAGGAAGAACGCGTCCTGGGCGACGTAGCCGGCGAACGCCGCCCGCGGCAGCGTCCCGTCGCCGATACCGGTGACGAACGGGTGCGCCAGCGCCTCGGCGGCGAGGTCGGCGTTGGCCGTCCAGAGGTCGGCAGAAAGCGTCACGCGGCCACCGCCATGTCCCAGAAGGCCGTCTCGGCGGCGACCACCTCGGTGAACACCCCGTCGGCGTCCGGCGCGGGGACGCCGTCCGCTGCCGTCTCCAGGCCGGCCACGTAGCCCGCGAACCCGGGCAGCGTCCAGTGCTCGACGAAGGGGCGGTACTCCGGCGCACCGGGCCGCGCGTGCGACCACGCGTCGAGGTAGGTGCGCTCGATGGTCCACAGCGCGGTCAGCGCCGTCCCGACGTCGGCGGCGTCGAGCCGCTCCAGCAGCTCCGCGTAGGCAGTGGTGGCGGGCAGCGCCGGGACGGCGAGGTCCAGCCCGCGGACGGCGGCCTGCTCCTCGAACCAGGCCAGCTCGTCGACCAGCGCGACCAGCCCGCCGGCGAGGACCGCCTGCGCCGGCCGGGGCGCACGGGCCAGCAGCCGCGCCTGGAAGCGCAGCAGGTCGGCGACGAACCGGGCGTCCTGCACCAGCCAGGTGTCGAAGGCCGCGACGGGGATCGTCCCGTCGCGCACCGCGCCGAGGAACGGGTGGCGGGTCGCTCCCCGCCAGAGATCGGGATGACGGGACAGGAGGTCGGCGACCGGCACGGCGGCGACCGTACGCGGCGGGGTTGCAGGGACCGCAGCGTGGACCGGTGGGTGCGCCTATGGTGGGCAGCGCCATGTGCGGGAGCTCGGGCGGACCGGGCTGAGAGGGCGACTGGACGCGTCGCCGACCGCTGGAACCTGACCGGGTAATGCCGGCGTAGGGAGCGACCATGAGCACCTCGGGCGACGTCCGTACCAGCACGTCCACCGGGGACGCGCCCCTCACCCTCACCGAGGCCCCCGCCGCCACCCTCGGCCTGCGCGACACGTTCGGCCTGTGGGCCAACCTCGGCGTCAGCCTGCTGCTGCCGGTCGCCGCGGTGTTCGTCGTCCTCCCGGGCCGGCCACTGTCGACGACGATCGGCGCGATCGTCGTCGGCGCCACGATCGGCGCCGTCCTCCTCGGGCTGGCCGCCGCGGCCGGTGCCCGGGAGCGGGTCCCGACGATGGTGCTGCTGCGCGGGCTGCTCGGGCGGCACGCCTCCGCGCTGCCCACCGCGCTGAACCTCGTGCAGTGCGTCGGCTGGGCCACCTTCGAGATCGTGATCATCGCCGAGGCGGCGTCGCGGGTCCTCGACGCGCCGCGCTGGCCGTTCGTGCTCGTCGCCGGCGGACTGGCCACCGCGATGGCGCTCCGCCCGCTCGGCGTCGCCCGGGTGCTGGCCCGCTACGCCGTCTGGGCGGCGCTGGCCGCCGTCGTCTACCTGTTCGTCGAGGTGCTGGCCGAGCCGCTGCCGCCGCTCACCGAGGGCGCGGCGACGTCGTTCTGGACGGCGGCCGACATCGTCATCGCCCTGCCGGTCTCGTGGTTCCCGCTGGTCGCCGACTACACCCGGCACGTGCGCAGCGGGCGGGCGGCCTTCACCGGGGCGGCGGCCGGCTACGGCCTGGCCACCGTCGCGATGTTCACCCTCGGCGTCCTCGCGCTGGCCGCCTACGGCAGCTCCGGGCTCGACGTCATCGACGCGCTGCTCGCCGTTCCGCTCGGGGCGGGAGCCGTGCTGGTCCTCGTCTCCGTCGAGCTGGACGAGGCCTTCGCCAACGTCTACTCGACCGCGGTGTCGGCGCAGAACATCGTGGCCCGCGCCGACCGCCGGCTGCTCGCCGTGTGCGTCGGTGCCGCCGCCACGCTGCTGGCGCTGACCTTCGACATCGCCGCCTACGAGCCGTTCCTCTTCCTCATCGGCGCGATCTTCGTCCCGCTGGTCGGCGTCTTCGCCGTCGCCTACTCGCTCACCCCGCGCGGCGCCTGGGACACCTCCGACACCGCCCCTGCCCGGCCGCTGCTCCTGCTGCCGTGGTTCGCCGGCTTCCTCGCCTACCAGCTCACGCTGCCCACCTCCTTCTCCGGTCCGGGGGCGGGCTGGACGGCGTGGTGGACCGCCCGCCAGGCCGACCTCGGCATCGACCCGGCCAACGGCTGGTCGGCGTCCCTCGTCAGCCTGGCGGTCGCGGCCTCCCTCACCGCGCTGGTCCGCCTGCCGGCGGTGCTGAGGGGCGGGCGGTCGTGAGCGACGTCGCGGTCGCCGGCGGCGGGCTCATCGGGCTGTCCACCGCCTGGCGGGCGGCCCAGCGCGGCCTGTCGGTCACCGTCGTCGACGACTCCCCCGGCACCGGCGCATCGGCCGCCGCGGCCGGGATGCTCGCCCCGGTCACCGAGGCCGGCTACCGCGAGGAGGCGCTGCTGCGGCTGGGCCTGGCATCGGTCGAGCGCTGGCCGGCCTTCGCCGCGGACGTCGAGCGGGCCGGCGGCACCCCGGTCGGGCTGCGCACCGCCGGCACCCTGGTCGTCGGCTTCGACGAGGACGACGTCCGCGAGCTCACCGCGCTGCACGCCTACCAGCGGGAGCTGGGCCTCGACGCCGAGCGGCTGACCCCGCGGGAGGCCCGCCGCCGCGAGCCGTCGCTGACCCCGCGGGTCCGCGGCGGACTGCTGGTCGCCGGCGACCACTCCGTCGACGGTCGGGCCCTGCACGCGGCCCTGCTGCGGGCCGCCCAGGACGCCGGGGTGCGCCTGGTACGCGACCGGGTCACCGCACTGCGGGTCGACGGCGGCCGGGCGGTGGGGCTGGAGACGGCCGACGGCGGCACCGTCGCGGCGGGGACGGTCGTCCTGGCGCTCGGCGCGCACAGCGGCGCGCTGCCCGGGATGCCGCCGCTGCCGGTGCGCCCGGTCAAGGGCCAGATCCTCCGGCTGGCCGGCGCGGGCGACCTGCTCGAGGGCACGGTGCGCGCGGTGGTCCGCGGCCGGCAGGTCTACCTGGTGCCCTACGCGGGCGACCGGCTGATCGTCGGCGCGACGACCGAGGACCGCGGCTTCGACCCGACCGTCACCGCCGGCGGGGTGCACGACCTGCTGCACGACGCGATCGACGTCGTCCCCGGGATCAGCGAGCTGGAGCTGGTCGAGACGCTGGCCCGGTGGCGACCGGGCACCCCGGACAACGCCCCGCTGCTGGGCCCCGGCCCGCTGCCCGGCCTGGTGCTGGCCACCGGGCACCACCGCAACGGCGTGCTGCTCACCCCGGTGACCGCGGAGGTCACCGCCGAGCTGCTGGCCACCGGCGTCCTGCCCGAGGTCGCCGTCCCCTTCACCGCCGACCGCTTCGGGAGGTAGCCGTCGTGCAGATCACCGTCAACGGCGAGGACACCGAGCTGGCCGAGGACGCCACCGTGGCCGACCTGGTCGCCACCCGCCGCGGCGGGCACGACCGGGTCGCCGTGGCGCTCAACGGCGACGTCGTCCCCCGCAGCAGCTGGCCGGCCACCCGGCTCTCCCCCGGCGACACCCTCGAGGTCCTCGCGCCCACCGCAGGAGGCTGACCATGTCCACGTCCGAGCTCGCACCCGCCCTCGCCCGCGAGGAGGCGGCCGACCCGTTCGGGATCGCCGGCGAGACCTTCACCTCCCGGCTGCTGCTGGGCACCGGCGGCGTGCCCAGCCTGGAGACCCTCGAGGCGGCGGTGCGGGCCTCGGGCACCCAGCTGGTGACGGTCGCGCTGCGCCGGGTGGAGGCGTCGTCGAGCGCGTCGATGCTCGAGGTGCTCGACCGCTGCGGGGTGCGGCTGCTGCCCAACACCGCCGGGTGCCGCACCGCCCGCGAGGCCGTGCTCACCGCGCGGCTGGCCCGCGAGGCGTTCGGCACGCCGTGGGTCAAGCTCGAGGTGATCGGAGACGAGCACACCCTGCTGCCCGACGCCGTGGAGCTGCTGGACGCCGCCGAGCAGCTGGTCGCCGACGGCTTCACCGTGCTCGCCTACACCACCGACGACCCGATCCTGGGCCGTCGGCTGGCCGACGCCGGGTGCGCCGCGGTCATGCCGCTGGGCTCGCCGATCGGCAGCGGGCTGGGCATCCGCAACCCGCACAACATCGCGCTGCTGCGCGAGGGCGTCGACGTCCCGGTGGTGCTGGACGCCGGTATCGGCACCGCCTCGGACGCCGCGCTGGCGATGGAGCTGGGCTGCGACGCGGTGCTGCTGGCCTCCGCGGTCACCCGCGCCCGCGACCCCGAGCGGATGGCACTGGCCATGCGGCAGGCGGTCGAGGGCGGCCGGCTGGCGAAGCTCGCCGGCCGGATCCCGCGCCGCTGGCACGCCGAGGCATCGACGTCCTTCGAGGGCCTGCCGGAGTTGTGAGCGAGCTCGCGAGCTCGACGGACAGCACAGCACGCCTGCCGCGGCTGCTCGTCGTCACCGACCGGACGCAGGCGGCCGGGCCGCTGGCCGCCGTCGTGGCCGCCGCCGTCGACGCCGGGGCCCGAGCCGTGGTCCTGCGGGACCGGGACCTGCCCGCCGACGAGCGCGCCGACCTCGCCGCGGAGCTGCTGTCGGTGCTCGACCCGGTGGGCGGCCTGCTGGTCACCGCCGGGGCGGGTGGCGACGGCGCGGTCCACCTGGCCGCGGCCGAGCCGTTCCCCGACCCGCGCCCGGCGCTGGTCGGCCGCTCCTGCCACTCGGCCGCCGAGCTGGTGCAGGCCCGCGCGGAGGGCTGCGACTGGGCCTTCCTCTCCCCCGTGTTCCCCACGGCGTCCAAGCCCGGCTACGGCCCGGCCCTCGGCGTGGCGGGGTTCGCCCGCCTGCAGCCCCTCGGGCCCCCGGTGTACGCGCTCGGTGGGGTCGGCCCGGACGACGTCCCCGCGCTGCTCGCCGCCGGCGCGCACGGGGTCGCGGTCATGGGCCCGGTCATGCGCGACCCGTCCATCACCCGGGACTACCTGGCGGCCCTGGCCTGACGCTCGGACCGCCCACCGGCCGCCGTGCCCGGGTGGCGACTCCCTGTGACCCCTGTCTCACGATGTTTGGGGCCGCCCCGGCAGACCCATATGCAGGTGTTCGGCTCGCCCGCGGGCCGTCGGTCGGTCGCGCCCGCCGGGCGAGGGCCAGGGTGCGCCTCCGGGCGGGAACGAGCACGTGAGGTGACCACGGCGTGACAGGCGACACGGCCCGGGCGCTCTGGCCGGCCGCCCGGCCGCCGGCGGCTCCCGACCGCTTCGCCTGGGACCTCGGGTCCGTGGCCGAGCTGCCCGTCGTCCGCGCCGAGGTGCGGGCCCACCTCTCCGCCCCGGGGCTTGCCGACCTGCGCGACCGGCTGGTCCTGGCCCTCGACGAGATGGCCTCCAACGCACTGCGGCACGGCGGGGGCCACGTCCGCGCCTCGGTGCGTCCCCTCCCCGACGCCTGGCTGATCGAGGTCCGCGACGGCGCTCCGGGCACCCCGCCGTCCCCCGCCGTCGGCCGCGACCCCAGCGAGGGCGGCCTCGGGCTCTACCTGATCGCCGAGCTGGCCACCGACCACGGCTGGTACGTCACCGCCGGCGCCAAGCACGTCTGGGCCGTGCTCGCGCCCTGACCGGCTCCTGGCGCCGTCCGGATCGCGCCGGGAAGTGCTGACCGGTAGGACAGGGGGCGGGACGCCGGCCCTCGGCGTCCGGCCCGTTCCCGGACGACGCAGGCGAGGACCGCAGGTGAGCGCCCCGACCCTCGACACCGAACCGTGGCTGGTCCGCGAGCCGCACGTGGACCTCGAGACGCTCGGCGTCACCGAGTCGGTCTTCAGTCTCTCCAACGGCTATCTCGGGATCCGGGGGACCCTCGACGAGGTCGAGCCCTTCGGCATGCGTGGCACCTACCTGTCCGGGGTCTACGAGACGCACCCGCTGTCCTATCCCGAGGGCGGCTACGGGCACCCCGAGGTGGGGGAGGCGCTGCTCACCGTCGCCGACGGCACGCCGCTGCGCCTGCTGGTCGACGGGATCCCGCTCGACGTGCGCGAGGTCCGGCCGCAGGTCCACGAACGCACGCTGGACCTGCGCGCCGGCACCCTCGACCGCCGCGTGCGCTGGACGGCGCTGTCGGGCACGACGATCGAGGTGTCCTCGCGGCGGGTCGTGTCCCTCGCGGAGCGGTCGGTCTGCGCGGTGCGGTACGAGGTCCGCGCCCTGGACGGGCCCGCGCACGTCGTCGTGCGGTCCGAGCTGGTCGCGGGGGAGATCACGCCCACGGGCGTGGAGAACGACGACCCGCGCGTCGCGGAGGCCCTGGACTCCGCCTTCGAGACGCTCGCCACCGCTCGCGAGGCGAGCGGTGGCGCCTTCGCGTCACGGACCCGCCGGTCGGGCATCACGGTCGCCGCTGCGGTCAGCCACGACGTCGACGGCGGGCGGGTGAGCACGCACGACGACCGGCACCGGGTCGTCACCACGGTCGCCGCCGACCTGCACGCCGGCGAGAGCGTCTCGATCGTCAAGTTCGTCGGGTACAGCTGGTCGTACGACGCCGGACCGGATTCCGTCGTCGGGGAGGCGTCGGCAGCCGTGAGCTCCGCACTCGACCTCGCGTGGGAGGGTCTGCTCGCCGGGCAGCGTGCCGTGCTCGACGAGCTGTGGGCGACGGCGGACGTCGAGGTCGACGGCGACCCCGAGCTCCAGCAGGCGCTGCGCTACACCATCTTCCAGCTCTGCTGCTCCGCCGCCTGCATCTCCGATGCCCCCGTCGGCGCCAAGGGCCTGACCGGCATGGGGTACAGCGGCCACACGTTCTGGGACGTCGAGGGGTTCGTCCTGCCCGCCCTGACGCTGCTGCGCCCGGACGCGGCCGCACGCCTGCTGCGGTGGCGGGCGGAGACGATCGACTCCGCCCGGGAGCGCGCCCGGACGCTGGGCCTGGCGGGCGCGGCCTTCGCGTGGCGCACGATCACCGG
This sequence comes from Geodermatophilus obscurus, assembly GCF_900143215.1. Classification (GTDB taxonomy): domain Bacteria; phylum Actinomycetota; class Actinomycetes; order Mycobacteriales; family Geodermatophilaceae; genus Geodermatophilus; species Geodermatophilus obscurus_A. The sequence continues at coordinate 31,278 of NZ_FRDM01000032.1, forward strand.
GCGTGAGGTCTCCGCGTACTGGCCCGCGAGCACGGCGGCGATGCACGTCAACGCCGACGTCGCCCGCGCCTTCTGGCTCTACCAGAACGTCACGGGGGCGGACCTCGACTCGGTCGGGGGCCTGGCGGTGCTGGTCGAGACGGCGCGGTTGTGGATGTCGTTGGGCCACGAGGACGCGGCCGGCGGCTGGCACCTGTTCGGCATGACCGGGCCGGACGAGTACACCGGCGTCGTCGACGACAACGTCTTCACCAACCTCATGGCCCGGGCCAACCTCCGGCGCGCCGCCGACGCGTGCCGGCGGCTGCAGGCGCGCGCCGCGGAGCTGGGCGTGGACTCCGCCGAGACCGCCGCCTGGCGGGCGGCGGCGGAGGCCGTCCACGTCCCGTGGGACGAGGGCCTGCGCGTGCACCCGATGAAGGACAACTTCACGGCCTACGAGGAGTGGCCGTTCGAGGACCGGCGGGACGCCTACCCCGTCCAGCAGCACCACCACTACGCCGCGTTCTACCGGCGGCAGGTGCTCAAGCAGGCCGACCTCGTCCAGGCGCTGTGGTGGTGCCGGGACGAGTTCACGGCCGAGGAGGTGGCGCGCGACCTCGACTACTACGAGGCGCGCACCGTGCGGGACTCCTCGCTGTCGGCCGCGGTGCAGGCGGTCGTGTGCGCCCAGGCGCAGCACCCCGACCTCGCCCTGCGCTACCTGCGGGAGGCCGCCCTCGTGGATCTGCGCGACGTCCAGGGCGGAACCGCCGAGGGGCTGCACCTGGCCTCGGTGGGCGGGGCGTGGCTGGCGTTCGTCGCCGGTCTCGGCGGGCTGCGGGAGGACCACGAGGACCTCGAGCTCGCGCCGCTGCTGCCGTCCTCGCTCTCCCGCACCGCCTACTCCGTCACCTGGCGCGGCAGGCTGCTCCGCGTCGAGACGACGCGGCAGGGCACCACGGTCACGCTGGTGCGCGGCGGGGAGCCGGTGACCGTCGTCGTGGACGGTGCCGCGCTGTCGGTCACGGCCGCCGCCCCCGTCTCCGTGCCGCTGCGTGCCCCCACCCCGCTGCTCGACGAGCCGAGGCAGCCGGTCGGTCGCGAACCGCGCGCGTGAGGGCGTGCCCACGCGTCGACCGCGGGTGCGTACCAGCGGATGGCCCCGTCCCGTAGCCCCGGCGTGCCCTGAGCTCGTGAGCGGCGGGGGTCCTCGATCAGCCCTGCGGGTGCAGGCGGATCGCCACCAGCGCGATGTCGTCCTGCAGCCCCTCGGGGCGCAGCCGCTCGATGAGCGCGTCGCACAGCTGCTCCAGCGGCTGGTCGCCGAGGTCGGCCAGTGCGGCGCGCAGCCGGCCGATGCCCTCGTCCAGCGGGAGGTCGCGGCCCTCCACCAGGCCGTCGGTGTAGAGCAGCAGGGTCGCCCCGCGGCGCACGGTGACCACGCTCTCGGTGCGCCGCGCCGCCGGGTCGACGCCGAGCATCAGGTCCGACCGTTCGGCTCCCAACGCCTCCACCCGGCCGTCGGTGTGCAGCACCAGCGGCGGTGGGTGCCCGGCGTTGGACCAGCGCAGCGTGGTGAGCCCGGCGTCCCGCTGCTCGGGGGTCTGCTCCACCCGGGCCACGGCCGCGGTCGCCATCGTGCGCATGCCGAGCCCCTGCACGGCGCGGTCGAGGTCGCTGAGCACCTGCGCCGGCCCGACGCCGGCCCGGTAGGCGATGCCGCGCAGCAGCCCGCGCAGCTGGCCCATCGACGCCGCGGCCTCGGTGTCGTGGCCGACGACGTCCCCGATGACGAGCATCGTCGTGCCCGCCGGCTGGACGAAGGCGTCGTACCAGTCGCCGCCGACCTGGGCGACCTCCACCGCCGGCCGGTAGCGGACGACGATCTCGGCGGAGTCCGGCGTCGGCGGGGCGCTGAGCAGGCTGCGCTGCAGGCCCTCGGCCAGCCGGCGCTGCTGCTCGTAGAGACGGGCGTTGTCCAGCGCCAGCGCGACGCGCGCGGCGACCTCCTGGGCGGTGGCGACGTCGTCCTCGTCCGCGGCGAGCCGGCCGGCGGAGCGGTAGACGCTCAGCGCACCGAGCGTGCGCCCGCGGGCGGCCATCGGCAGCGTCACCGCCGTGCGCGGGTCGAGGGCCCAGAACACGTCGCTCACCTCGCCCGGGGGCAGGGTGCGCCCGACGGCCGCGCCCACGTCGGGGACGGTCAGCGTCCGGCCCGAGGCCAGCGCCCGCAGGATCGGGGCGTCGGGCTGCAGGGCGGCCAGGCGCAGCTCCGCGTAGCGCGCGACCGTCGCCCGCAGCGTCGGATCGGTGTGCCAGCTGCCGACGTCGCGCATCCGGCCGTCCTCGCCGGTGAGGCTGACGATCACCCAGTCCCCCAGCACGGGGACGACGGCCTCGGCCAGCCGCTGCAGCGCGGCGTCCTCCCCCGCACCGGAGCCCAGGCTCTCGCCGGTCACCGCGCCCGCCTCGGCGATCAGGGCCAGCCGGGCGGCGCTCACCCGGGCCCGCTCCTCGGCAGCCCGGCGCTCGGTGACGTCGAGGAAGTAGACCGACAGCCCGTCGGGCCCCGGCCACGCCCGGACCTCGTACCAGGCGTCCAGCGGCGCCGGGTAGTAGGCCTCGAACACGCGCTCGCGCCCGGTGGCCGCCGCCCCGCGGTAGTGCACCTCGAAGTCGCTGCCCACGGCGGCGGGGAAGAGCTGCCAGATGTCGCCGTCCAGCAGGTCGCCGCGCGAGCGCTGCAGCACCCGCTCGGCCTCGCCGTTGACGTAGGTGAACCGCCAGTTCCGGTCGAGGGCGAAGAACGCGGCGTTCATCGACTCGAGCACCCGGGCCACCCGGGCGTCGGCCCGGCGGTGCTCGGTCGTGTCGTACGCCGCGCCGAGCAGGCGGACGGCGATCCCGCTCTCGTCGGCCAGCGCCCGGCCCCGGCCCTGCACCCAGCGCGTCCCCCCGGTGGGCAGGACGACCCGGAACTCGGCGTCGTACTCCCCGCAGGTGTCGATCGCGTGCTGCAGCGCGGCCACGGTGCGGGGCGCGTCGTCGGGGTGCAGCCGCTCGACGAACGCGTCGATCGTCCCGGGCCAGCCGGCCCGGTCGTAGCCGAACATCTGGAGCAGCCGGTCGTCCCACGCCAGCCTGCGCGAGACCAGGTCCCAGTCGAAGCTGCCGATCCCGGCCGCGTCGATGGCCAGGTCGAAGCGCAGGCGGGTGGCCGCCACCTCCGGATCGGGGTCCCCGGTCTCCGCCGCCGTCCGATCCAGGTTCACGGTCGACTCACTCGCATCCTCGGGGCGGGCACGGACGACGGGACTCCGTCCGTGTTACCCGGTCGGTGCACCGGGACGCGCACTCCTTTTGTCTCACGCCCGAGGGTTCGGGGCCACCCGTTGTGCCAGATGTGACACCTGGTGTTGCACACAGCAGACACGGGACGGCCGACGGCGGGCGCCCCGGTCCGGGGGGCGCCCGCCGTCGGCGGGAGGGGACGGCGGGGTCCCGTGCGGAGCTCGTCCTGCGGCGCACTGCCTCCGGGCCGCGTGCCCGGGCGGTTCCCTGCGGTCGACTCCCGGCACCGGCGAGCGGCCGGCGACCCGGCCCCGGACGGCACCCGGCCAGGTCGGTGCCGGTCAGAGACCCGGGGGAACGGGTACCGGCGCGGACCTGTCGTCCCGTCGGACGGTCTCCGTCGCCGGACAGCCGTGCCGCTCGCGGTCGCCGCCTCCCGGGAGGGTCCGCGCGCTGCGTGGGGCGCAGTCGGCGGGGGGTCGAGGCGGGTACCGGTGGAGCAGGGACGTCTGGGCGGCGGGAGGACTCCCGTCGGGGGACAGCCAGGGGCGGTGCGGGGGCGGTCGGGAGGAGCGAGGACCACCGGGCTCCGGTCGCGGCCACCGGAGGAGGCGGTGGCGGCGGCCGTGGCCGGGAGGCGGTGCGGAGGACGGGGCCCTTTCTCAGCCAGATGGCTGTCCCCGGGCCGGAGGAGGTCGCGGGTCACCGCGCGCCCGGGCCGGGGCGGAGGCCCGTGCGGCTCCCGGCGGGCTGCTCCCCTGCGCGGTCCTCGGTGCGGGGACGGGCCGCGGTGCCGGCACCTGCCGGGCGAGCGGGGCGACCACCGGGACGCGGGCGGAGGCGGCCGGCCAGGGGTACCGGGCCGGACGGAGCGCCGCGGCGGGGGAAGGCGCCGCGGGCCGGATCGTGGGCGTGTTCGGCAGTTCGGTCAGCACCACCGGGCCGTCGGGGCGGGGTGCCGGGGCGGTCGCGGCCGGGCGGCCCCACGCCAGGTGGGCGCCGTCGGGGCCGGCGCCCCAGAGCGCCAGCCGGCGGACCAGGCCCCGCACCCGGGCGCGCAGCCCCGGCCGCGGCGCCGGGGCAGCAGCCGGCGCGGTCCAGGCCGGCGCGGTCCAGGCCGGCGCAGCCGGGGCCGGGGGCACCGGCCGGGGGCGCGCGGCCGGCACGGGGACCGGCCGGACGGCGGCCGGCCGGGAGGCGCCGCTGGTGCGGTGCACGGCCGCGCGGCGGGGGCGCGGCCCGCGCCGCGCGGGCAGCGGTTCGGCCCGGTCCAGGACGTCGAGCAGACCGCCGAGGGTCAGGTCGTCCGTCGTGCGCGAGGAACGCGGGGACGGTGCCCGGTCGTTCGCCATGACGTCCTCCTGGAGGTGGTGCCGCAGCCGGGGAAGGTGCTGCGGACAACGAGAACGGTAGGGACGACGGCACCTCGCGACGGCCTCCTGCGACACCTCCCGGAGGGCGCGTGACCGAACCGTTGCGACGGCCGTCCGCGGCGGCCGGTGACCCCCCTCGGCGGGCGACCCCTTGTCGACACGATCACCGCTCCCGAGCGTGGAAGGTGCTGGCCAGGGCGTCGGTCACCCCGGGACGCGACCCGACGCGCCCGGCGTGTCGGATCCGGGACGCACCGGTCGACGCGGAGTTGCCGGGCGCGGTGGGGCTGCTGCTCCTGTTCATCCTCGGCGACGTCCTGGGTGCCGGGGTCTACGCGCTGGCCGGTGAGGTGGCCGCCGAGGTCGGCGGGGCGATCTGGGTGCCGCTGCTGGTCGCGCTGCTCCTGGCCCCTGCTGACCGCCGCGTCCTACGCGGAGCTGGCCACGAAGTACCCGCGCGCCGGCGGGTCGGCGGTGTACGCCGAGCGGGCGTTCCGGCAGCCGCTGGTCGCCTTCCTCGTGGGCTTCAGCATGCTGCTGGGACGCCGTCCGAGCGCGGATGGGGGCGCTCCGCGCGACTGACAGGATCGGCAGCCGTGGCGACCCCCCTCGTGATCGACACCGACCCCGGCATCGACGACGCCCTGGCGATCCTGCTGGCGCTGGCCAGCCCGGAGGTGGACCTGCGCCTGGTCACCACGGTGCACGGCAACGTCGAGCTGGCGCAGACCACCGACAACGCCCTGCGGGTGCTGCACCTGGCCGGGCGCTCCGACGTCCCGGTGGCCGCCGGGGCCCGCGACTCGCTGGTGTACCGGCAGCCCGAGCGGGCCGGCCACGTGCACGGCGGGACCGGCCTGGGCGGCGTCCGGCTGGAGCCCTCGCCGGCCGCGCCGGACCCGCGCCCGGCGGTGGTCGCGCTGGCCGAGGTGCTGCTGGCCGCGGAGGCGCCGGTGACGGTGGCCGCGATCGGGCCGTGGACCAACGTCGCGCTGCTGCTGGCCACCTACCCCGAGGCCGCCGAGCGGATCGGCCGGCTGGTGCTCATGGGTGGCTCGGCCGCGCGCGGCGGCAACGTGACCGCGGCCGCGGAGTTCAACGTGTGGGCCGACCCGGAGGCCGCCCAGCGGGTGCTGGGCTCCGGCGTCCCCGCCGTGCTGGTCGGGCTGGACGTCACGCTGCCCACCGTGCTCGACGACGACGGCATCGCCCGGTTCGCCGCGGCCGGCCCGGTCGGGGAGGCCGCCGCCGCGATCCTGCAGCAGTACGTCGACCACGCCCGCACCAGCTACGGCACCTCGGGCGTCGTCCTGCACGACGCGCTGGCGCTCACCGAGGCGATCGTGCCGGGCACGCTGGGCACGGTGCGGCGGGACGTCGTGGTCGACACCACCCTCGGGGCCGGCCGCGGGCAGACGCTGGTGGACCGGCGCACGGTCTCGGACTCCCCCACCGCGGTGGAGGTGGCCGAGACGGTCGACAGCGCCGCGGCGGTGGAGTTCCTGGTCAGCCGCATGGCGGCGCTGACCCGATCGGCCGGCTAGCGGACGCGACCCTCGCGGGTGCCGTCCACGATGGCCTGGGCGATCTCCCGCAGTTTGCGGTTGTAGCGCTGCGAGGCCTCCCGCAGGAGCTCGAACGCCGCGTCGGCATCCACGTGCCGCTGCGCCATGAGCACGCCCTTCGCCTGCTCGATCACCGCACGCGACTCCATCGCCAGCCGCATGTTGCGGGCGTGGTCGGCGAGCCGGTGGTGCGCGTCGGCGTTGGCGACCGCGACCGCGACCGCCTCGGCCACCGCCGTCGCCACCTCCTCCGACTCCGGCGCGGCGAAGGCGGCCAGCTGCGACGAGTAGACGTTGAGCGCCCCGATCGTGCTGCCCTGGTAGGGCAGCGGCATCGACAGCGAGCTCCGGACGCCGACGCCGACGACCCGGGCGGTGTAGTCGGGGTAGCGCTGCTCGGCGCGCATGTCGTCGATCCGGATCACGACGCCGGCGCGACCGGCGTCCATGCAGGGCCCGTGGCCGCGCTCGTACTGCATCTCGTCGGCGGCCAGGGCCATCTCCCCGGTGTGCGCGGCGGTGAACGCCCGGTCGCCGCGGACCAGCGTGATCGAGGTCGACTCCGCGCCCGGGATGGTGCGGGCGGCGATGCCGGTCACCTCCCCCAGGACGTCGTCGAGGGGACGGTCGGCCCACACCACCTGGCTCAGGTCGCGCCACAGGTCCTGCACGCGGCCAGTGTGCTCCCGACCGGCGCCGTCCGGGGGCCGGATCCGGCCTCGGGGGTCCGCCGCTGCAGGAAACGGCCCTTTCGGTCAGGATGGGGTGGAGGGCCGGCCGTGGGTTCCACCCGGCCCACTCGCCCAGCGACGGCGGAGGAGGTTTGCCTTGGGCCAGGAGCCGTGGCCGCACGCACCCGTGCCGTCTCTCGGGGGCGACGTGTGGCACTGGCAGCTCGAGGCGATGCACGTCGTCTCCCGGGTCCGGGCGGACCTGCGCGCCAGGATCGCCCACCCCTCGGTCTGCTCGACCTCGACCGACGACGCGCGAGACGGGCTGCTGCTGGTCTTCGAGGAGCTGGCGTCCAACGCGCTGCGCCACGGCGGCGGCGCGGTGCGCGCGCTCGTCGTCGCGGGCACCGACGGCTGGCTGCTCGACCTCAGCGACGAGGCGCCCGACCGCCCACCCGTGCCCGCCGTCGACCGCGACCCGGCGCTGGGTGGCATGGGCCTGCACCTGGTCGCCCAGCTCTCCACGTCCTACGGCTGGGAGAGCCGTCCCGGCCGCAAGCACGTCTGGGCGCTGCTGCCCAACGGCCTGCACCCGCTGGAGCCCGTGCAGGACCGGGTGCCCGAGCCGCGGGCACCCGAGGTCCCCCGCAGCACCGACTGAGCTCGGGGAGCCCGGCGCCGGAGGCCGGAGTCGGCCGTCACCGGCCCTCCGGCACTCACCTCCCCGCCCGGGTCACCGCCGTGCAGTAGCGGTGGTGGCCCTCGCGCACCTCCGCCATCGGCGCGAGCACCTCCTCCTGCACCACGACGTCCACCGCCGCGTACAGCCGCTGCTCGGCCCGCCGCGCCCGCCGCCGCGCGCGCAGCCCGACCAGGGGCCGGGCGACCAGTGCCAGCAGCGCCCCGGCCAGCAACCCGCCGACCAGCAGCAGCGTGGGCAACGGCAGCCCCTCCACCCGGGGCAGCGGGACGACGTCGTCGAGCTGGAAGAAGCCCAGGACCACCAGGGCCAGCAGCCACAGCGCCCCCGCCAGCGCGACCAGGGTGAGCAGCCACTGCAACCCGCCGACCGCCCGCTGCCACAGCGGGGTGCGCGGCGGGCCGAGGTCGGTGCCGGCGACGGCCCGGTCGAGCCGGTCGGCCAGCTGCTCCTCCGACACCTCGACGGTGCGCCGCAGCTCGTCCCGCCACGCCTGCGGCAGGCCCTCGCCGGCGGCATCCCGTGCCGCGCGCACCGCCCGGGTCACCCCGGCCCGTTGCACCGCGCCGGCGGCCGGCAGCGACGTGCGGGCCACCGCCGCCCCGTCGTCGCCCGTGCCCTGTCCCAGGTGCAGCCGCTCCAACGGGTCGGGGCGCAGCCTCCGGGTCCAGCGCACCAGCGGCCAGCCGGTGGCCGCCGTCCCGCTGCGGCGCACCGACCGCTCGACGGCGGCGGTGACCGCGGGCACCCCGGCCGCGTCGGCCAGCGCGTCGGTGAGCTGCTCCCGCTCCGCCCGGCCCACACCTCCCCCGCCGTCCGGAGCGCAGTGCGCCGCCAGCGCCGTGGCGACCCCCCGGACGTCGGCGGCGAGCCGGTCGGTCGCCGCCCGCCGGGCCGTCACCCGCTTGGCCAGGTCGGCGCGCAGCTCGCCGAGGCCGGTGCCGGTGCGCGCCGAGACGGCCAGCAGCGGCGTGTCCGCCAAGCCCTCGCGGTCGAGCAGCCCGCGCAGGTCGGCCAGGCAGGCCCGCGCGGCCGCGGCGTCGAGCCGGTCGACCTGGTTGAGGACGACGAGCAGCACGCCCGCGTGCCCGGCCAGCGGCACCACGTAGCGCTCGTGGACGGCGGCGTCGGCGTACTTCTCCGGGTCCAGCACCCACACCAGCACGTCGACCAGCTGCACCAGCCGGTCGACCTCCAGCCGGTGCTCGAGCCGCACGCTGTCGTGGTCGGGGAGGTCCAGCAGCACCAGGCCGTCGAGCGCCGGCTCGGGAGGGTGCCGGTGCCGGCGGGGCACCTGCAGCCAGTCGAGCAGCCGGTCGGTCGCGTCGTCGGCGCCCCAGACGGTGGCGTGCGCGACGCCGGTGGTCGGCCGGCGGATGCCGGGGGTGCTCACCTCGCTGCCCGACAGCGCGTTGAACAGCGTGGACTTGCCGCTGCCGGTGGCGCCGGCCAGGGCGACCACGGTGGCGTCGCCGAGCGCCTCGCGGGCACCGGCCTTGGCGAGCAGGCCCCGGGCCGAGCCGAGCTCGGGCACCTCGAGGCGACCGTCGGCGACCTCGACCGCCTCGCGCAACGCCGCCAGCCGGTCGGCCAGCGGCGGCGTCCGTCCCCTCATGCCCGGTCCCGGGCCGCGGTCAGCGCGGCCGCGGCGGCCTGCAGGTCGGCGGCGGCGTCCGGGGTGGGCCCGGTCTCGTCGACGAGGACGTCGAACCGGTCCTGCTCGTAGCGCAGCAGGGCGTCGGCGCGGGCCTGCAGGTCCTCCCGGGCGCGGGCGGCCAGCGAGCGCACGGCCGCGTCGCCGAACACCGCCTCCAGCAGCCGCTGGCCGAGCGCCGTCGTTCCGCCGGCCACCGCGACCTCGCCGCCGGTGAGCCCGCCGGTGTGCGCGAAGACGGCCACCATGACGACGGCGCCGGCGCCGTTGACGCCCCAGGAGAGCACCCGGGCGCGGGTGCGCTTGTCGGCGCCCTGGTCGCGGACCAGGTCGAGCACGTAGCCCTGCCAGTCGCGGACCTGCGCCGCGGCGGCCTCGGGGAAGTCCGGCGAGACCCGGTCGAGGTCGGTGTCGGCGGCCGCCAGCAGCGGTGCCCCGCCGGGCAGCGCGCGCCAGGTCGTGACGGTGCGCTCGGCGGCGCGGTCGGCCTCCGCGCGCAGCAGCGTCTCGACGCTGGTCTCCAGCGCGCCCTGCAGCTCGGCCGCCGGCGAGGGGCGGCCGGTGAGCGCGGCGGCGACCCGGTCCCGCATCCGGCCGATCGAGCTCTGCAGCGACCGCATCCACTCCCCGGTGCCGACGAACTCCTGCCACCGGGCCAACACCTCGCCGCGCAGCAGGCTGCCGCTGCGCACGCCCTCGTCGATGCCCTCGTAGGCCGCCGTGTAGGCCGCCGCCGCTGCCTCCCGCAGCGCGGTCGCGGCCAGCGCCTGCTCCTCGACCGCGGCGGCGATGCCGGCCACCCGGTCCTCCAGGCTGGCCAGGGCGCCGGTCAGCGTCTGCCGGACGACGGCGGCGCGCTGCTCCTGGTCGGCGGCGAGCGCGTGCAGCCAGCCGCGCAGCGGGGCGACCTGGTCCTCGGGCAGGAACCCGTCGACCAGCGGCCGCTCCTCGACGACGAACAGCCGCACCCCGGTCAGGCCCGCGCGGTCGAGCATCCCGGCCAGATCGGGCGCGATCTCGCCGGCGGCGCCGGGCGGCACCCGGTCCAGGACGACGGCCAGCGCGGTGCCGCGCTCCTGCGCCGTCCGCAGCACGTCCCACGGAACGGCGTCGGCGTAGCGGGCCGCGGTGGTGACGAAGACCCACAGGTCGGCGGCGGCCAGCAGCTGGGCGGACAGCTCGCGGTTGGTCTCCACCACCGAGTCGACGTCCGGGGCGTCGAGCAGCGCCAGGCCGGGCGGGACGTCGTCCCGCGGCACCAGCTGCAGCGTGCCGGGACCGCCGGCCCCGCCGGTGACCCGGGCGAGGCCGGGCAGCACCCGGTCGCCCTCGAAGGCCGCCACGTCGGTCCGGGCGCAGACCAGCACCGGCGCCCGGGTGGTCGGCCGCAGCACGCCCGGAGTGGTGACCGGCGCCCCGACGAGGCTGTTGACCAGGGTGGACTTGCCGGCCCCGGTGGAGCCGCCGACGACGGTGAGCAGCGGGGCGTCGAGGTCGCGCAGCCGGGGCAGCAGGTAGTCGTCGACCTGCTCGACCACCCCGCGGGCCGCGCGGCGGGCCGCTTCGCTGCCCGGCGTGGCCAGGCCGAGCGGAGCGGCCGCGACGGCGTCCCGCAGGGCCGTCAGGGCCTCGGGCAGGCGGGCGGGGGCGGTCACACCCCGGGGACTATCCCGCTGGTCGGGCTTCTAGTCGGACCGTCCCCCGTGAGACGTCACTCGTCGGCGTCGGCCTGCCGGGCGCGCTCGGCGCGCAGCTCCGCGAACACCCGCCGCCGCAGCCGGTCCCGCGTCTGCTCGGACGGGTTCCGGAGCTCCAGGGAGATCCACCAGCGGGCGCCGCGCACCAGCACGCGCACGATCCGGGCCGGCGCGATCAGCTCGCCGTCCTCCAGGTCGAGGGCGATCTCCGCGGGCAGGCCGGGCTCGGGGGGCAGCCCCCACCCGTCGACCAGGACGCGGCAGCCGGCCTCGCTGAGGTCGGCGGTCTCCCCCACCGTGTCGGTGCCGGCGACGTGCACCCGGATCGGCAGCTGCACGCCGGCGCGCACCGCCTGGCGGCGCTGGCTGGGCTCGGCCGGGCCGGTGACCCGCAGCTCCCAGCAGGCGTCGTCCTCGGACAGGACGGCCTCGACCGTGGTCGGCAGGGCCAGGCCGACCCCGAGCTCGCGCCAGAAGACCTCGACCCGGTCGCCCGCCTTGATGGCCCACGCCTTCGCGAGCTGGGGCGCGTCCGGGCGGACCACGAGTCTCGAGTCGGCCAGCGCGGCGCCCACGACGGTCTCGACCGACCCGGTCAGCGAGATCCCCTTCCTGATGGGGGTCAGCTGGACCTCGGTGCCTGTGGTCGGCCGGTCGCCGCCGACGTCGCTCATGGGGACCTCCCGGTTCCGTGCCTGCGGCGTCTCCGAGCAGGCGCCGCTGGTACATCGGCAGATCCCGCCCGACCTTGAGCCGCGCAGGCGGGCGCCCTCCCTCAGGAGGTGCGGGCACGCTCCTCGCGCATCGCCTGGAACACCCGGCGGCGCACCCGGTCCTGCTCCCTCTCGGGCAGGTCGAGGAAGCGCAACGAGACCCACCAGCGGGTCCCGCGGGTCTGGTGCCACACGACCTCGGCGCGCGACGTGACGTCGCCGTCCTCCAGGTGCACGGTCAGCGGAACGACGGTGCCCGGCAGCGGCGGGTGGCCGAAGCCCTCCAGGACGGCGCGGATGCCGCCCTCGCTGAGGTCGAGGACCCCGCCCCCCAGGTCGACCGAGTGGAGCACCGCGGTGACCGGCACCGCGAGGCGGGCGCGGACCGCCTCGCGCCGCTGGATCGGTTCCGCGGGCCCGGAGACGGTCAGGTGCCAGCGGGGGGCGGCGCCGCGCTCGACGGTGGCCACCTGCGCGGGCAACGCCCACACGCTGGAGGAGTCCCGCCAGATGACCTGCACGTGGTCACCGACCCGCACGACCTCCTGGTCGGCGAAGTCGCCGACCGAGGGGCGGACCACGATCGCCCCACTGGTGACGTCCTCGACGCGGGTGCTCACCGGGTACCGGTGGTCCCGCGGGGTCACCTCGGCCTCGTCGTCCACCTCCGGGCGGACGGCGCCAGCGGCGTCCATCGGGCTCCCCCCGGCTCGGTCCTGGCGATCGCGGCACGCTGCCGCGACGGAACGGTAACCCGATCAGGTGCGCGGCCCCCGCTCCGGTGCCCGTGTCCGTCCCCCGGCCGGGTGAGCCCCGCTGCCGGACCGGCTCCGCGCCGCGGCCCCGTTCCGAGCGGCCGCGTTCCGAGCGGCCGCGTTGCGAGCGGCCGCGTTGCGAACGGCCCCGTCCAGAGGCTCGCCGCGAGCCTGCGAGGGGTGGGGAGGACGGCGGCCCCCCTGCAGGGTCCCGCCGCGAGCTTGCGAGTGGCGGGGGGCAGGCGGGTCCTCTTCCAGGCGGAGTCCTCTGGCCTGACTCCGCGCCGCGGTCCGCTCCTCGCTCGCAGAGCTCGCTGCGATGCTCCCGCGGCTGTCGTCAGGCGG
>NZ_FRDM01000021.1 GCF_900143215.1 Geodermatophilus obscurus
ACGAGCCCGAGCGCAGCTTCGGAATGGCGACGTCCAGCGTGCCGGCGCGGGTGTCGAAGTCCCGGGACCGGTAGCCGTTGCGGGTGTTGACCCGCTCGGCCGAGCGGGCGCCGTACTCCGCACCGCAGACCGCGTCGGCCTCGGCCGACATGAGGGTGTTGATGAAGGTGGTCAGCATCTGGCGCAGCAGATCAGGGCTGGCCTGGGCCAACTGCTCGTCCAGAAAGCGGGCAGGGTCGATACTGCTCGGAGCGGTCATCGCGTCGAACTCCTGGGGCTGTGAGAGGTATCCAGAAGATCACGCGGTGGCCGCCTTCACGTACGGGGCCCGCTGCTCACCGGGGCCGTCGCACACCACCTTGGTGGACGCCACTCGCGCTCGGCCTCGCGTCAGCACCCGATCTCCCTCGAGCCGCGTCAGAGACACCGCAGTGGAGGGGCAGTGGGTCGCTGGGGCGACCAGCCCACGACCAACGGACCGCCGTCAACGTCAGGCGCCAGCCAACGGTGGCCGACGATCCGATCTCGCTGTGACCTGCTTGGGCATCGGGTGGGCAACGGTTGCCGATGGGTCAAGGTGAACTCGCAGGCCCGGTCGTCCGACGCCGGGTCACCGGCGCGGCGGTGGACGCACGGATGCGCAGACCGGGCGACCTCGGTCCCGCGGCTGGGCAGGGGGCGGACTGTCCGCACGGACCCTGCGCTACGTGCACACGATCCCGCGGTCCGCGCTGCGCGACGTCGTCGAGGACAGTCGCTGTCGGTGAACCCGGCCGACCGATCCGCACCGCTGAGACCGTCAGGAGCCCGGTCTCCGGGATGGGGCGTGGACGGCTGCCCAACTCGGGCGTTCCCGCACTGGGCGGCGCCGGAGATCCGGACCTCGCGATGGGCCGGCGTCTGCGGGGCGACTGGGTTGCGCAGTGGTGAGGCCCTGGCTCTTCGCTGACGGGACGTGGACCTCGACGCCGGCCGATCCCCGGTCCGGCGCAGCCTCGGCGTGGTGAGGGCCGCCGCGGTGGGCTCGGATCAACCGGTGGGCGCTCCCAGGCCCTGCCCCCGGACCCGCCGGGTCACAAGTCACACCCCGGCGAGCCCGCACCCGATCAGTCGCCTGCCACGTCGGCAGACTGGCCCAGTGCGGGAGCCGGTCAGTGGACGAGGCCCGTCAGGGAAATCCGCACCGGCCCGGCGCTGAGTACGACGCCACCGCGCAGACGCCGGACACCGGGCGCCGACCACTGCCAGAGCGTCACGCGCAGCTCCAGCGTCGGCGTCGACATCGGCGTCCGCACCCAGACCGTGCCGCGGCGCTCCTCCGGCGGCGGAGCCGCGCGGTGCACCGGTTGCGGGACGGGCATCGGCGCAGCCTGGCGCAGGTCGTCGAGCAGGTCGTCCTGCAGGGCGCGGGGGCGCTTGACCCGTGGACGGACCTTGTCGGCAGTTGTCATCGCTGGACCCTCTCGGCGGCGGTCAGGGCCTCGTCGGCGAGCGCGAGGTAAGCGGTCGCCACCGGGCTCGTGGGGTGGGAGAGCACGACAGGACGCTTGGCCAGCGTGCTGGTCGGTACGCGACGGGACAGCGGCACGCGCGTCCGGAGCAGGGGGAGGTCCGTGCCGTCGAGCGCACCGGCGACCTCACGCGCCGCGCGACCGTGCTGGTCCCAGACCGCACACGCGACCCCGACGAGCACGGCCGAGGTGTTCTCGTACGTGCGCTGCTGCTCCAGGAAGGCCGCGACGCGTGCGACGCCGACCGCGGAGCCGGGATCGCTGGTGAAGACGGTGAGGACGGCGTCGGCCGCGCAGATGGCGGCGAGGGTGAGGCCACCGAGGTCCCCACGGGTGTCGAGGACGACGTGCTCGTACTCGCCCACCAGTGGTCGCAGCACCCGCCGCACGCTCGTCACCAGCCCGCCGGTCGTGGCCAGGTGGGCGGCCGCCGTCTCCAGCGACGGGTGGGACGGCAACAGGTCCAGCCCGGGCGTGACGTCGTGCCGGACCACGGCGCGCGCATCGGCGGAGGGGTCTTCGAGGAGTGCGGCCAGGCTGTCCTCGCCGGACTTGGCAACGACCCCGAAGGCCCGACCCAGGCTGTCCTGCGGGTCGACGTCCACGGCGAGCACCCTGCCGCGTCGGGCGAGGGCGACGGCCAGGTTCGCGGCCATCGCCGTCTTGCCCACACCGCCCTTGGAGGAACAGACAGCCAATCGCATGGGCGAAGTGTGCGGACCGCTCGCGGCCACGGGCAGGTGCCGGGCCGCACACGCGGTGTCCGTTGCCCCACCCGACGCACTGTGCTCGATGTCACCACCGGCGGGTGCCCTGCGCCGGGTCGCCGAGTGCTGACAGCCGGAACCGCCCGGGCGCGATCACGCCCCTGGCACTGCCCGCCGATGAGACAGGCGAGGCGACGGCCGATCCTCGACCTCCGTCGCCCGGGGAGAGCGCAGCGATGACTGTTCCAGTCCGGCGGATCGGCGACGGGCTGGCCGTGCTCGCCGGCGCCCACCCGGACGTCCTCGAGGCGGCGCCTCGCGCCCGCGCGCGGTTCGTCGCGCTGGGCGGCGTCCTGCTGAGCACCGGCGCCCTCGCCGTCCTGTCGGCAGCGTTCGCGGTGCACATGGCGCTGGGCGCCTCGTGGCCGGTGGCGTTGCTCATCGGGCTGGGCTGGGGTGCGGTGATCGTCAACCTCGACCGGATGCTGCTGGTGGGGATGGCGCACGATCCGTCGCTCCGGCGGAACGTCGTCCTGGCCGTGCCGAGGATCGGGCTCGCGCTGGTGCTCGGCGCGGTCGTCGCGACGCCGCTGACCCTGCGGGTGTTCGGCCCCGAGATCGACACGGAGGTCGTGTCGATCCAGGCCGAGGCGGCGGATGCCTACAAGGCCGGCCTCGAGTCCGACGCCCGGTTCCGGCAGCTGCCTGCACTGCGGGAGCGGATCGCCGCCCACCAGGCGGTCGTCGCCAGTGGCGGGTACGCGGACCCGGCGTTGGAGCCGGTGAACGACCGGCTGGCGACCGAGCAGGCTGCCTACGACAAGGCGGTCAGCAGCTACCAGCAAGTGGCGGCGAAGGCGCAGTGCGAGATGGACGGTACGTGCGGCACAGGGGACGCCGGGGACGGTGGAGCCTACCGGAGTGCCAAGGCGGCGGCCGAGGCGCAGGCCGCGGTGGTGACCGCCGCGAAGGCCCGTCTCGACGCCGCGGTGACCGCCGCCGAGGGTGCCGGGGCTCGCAGCGCCGCGCAGGCACAGGCCGGCCTGGTCGCCGACGAGGCCACGCTCGCCGGCCTCACTGCGGAGCAGGACCGCCTGCAGGCCGCGTTCGAGGCCACGAACGACAACGCTGACGGCATCCTGATCCGGCTGCAGGCGCTGAGCCGGCTGAGTGACCGCGACAGCACGCTGCAGATGGCACACCTGATGCTCTCCTTGCTCCTCGTCTGCATCGAGCTGCTGCCGGTGCTGATGAAGGTCCTGCTGAACTTCGCCCCTCCGAGTGCCTACGACCAGGTCACCGCGCTGCGCGACCACGAGGACGTCGAGGCCATGCGGCTGCGGCAGAAGGTGCGGCTGGGGGTGGAGCAGGCCCAGGCGGAGCTGCTCCTCATGGCCGAGTCCGAACGGGTGGAGACAAGGAGACAGGGCATCCTCGCGCGGCAGCACGCCGCCGAGGCGGTGAAGGCGGCCCAGGAGCGCGAGGCGGCCGAGGCGGCCGAGGCGCGGCGGGTGGAGCGCCAGAAGCAGGTGATCCTGGCGCGTCAGCAGGCGGCCGAGGCGCGGCGGGCGGCCGAGGCGCGGGACGCGGCCGAGGCGCGCAAGGCGGCCGAGGCGCGGCGGGCGGCGGAGGCCCGGCGGGTGGCGGAGGCCCGGCGGGTGGCCGAGGCGGCCGAGGCGCGCAAGGCGGCCGAAGCGCGGCGGGCGGCCGAAGCGGCCGAGGCGGCCGAGGCGCGGCGCGTGGAGCGTCAGAAGCAGGTGATCCTCGCCCGGCACGAGGCGGCCGAGGCGCGGCGGGCGGCCGAGGCGCGGGAGGCTGCCGCGGCGCGCAGGGCCGTCGAGGCGCGGCGGGCAGCGGAGACGCGCAAGGCGGCCGAGGCCCGCAGGGCGGCCGAGGCGCGGGAGGCGGCGGAGGCGCGGCGGGCGGCCGAGGCGCTGGAGGCGGCGAGGGCGGAGCTGGAGGCCGCGAGGCTCGAGCTGGAGCAGCAGGCGGCGAGGGACGCCGCGGCCGAGGAGAGCGCACGCTGGCCGTGGGACATGGGCCCGTTCGGCTTCGCCCGCGACGCCGCCGTGCGGACCGTCCGGACGGTCACACGCCGAACCTCCAACCGGGTCCCGACGTCGGTCTGACGCCGGCCGGTTGCCGTGAACCTCGACGGCGCCCCTCGTGCCCAGGAGTCGGCGGCCGAGTCGGCCTCCTGCTGCGTCCGAGCGGGGCCCGATCCTCGATCTCCTCTGTCCCAGGGTGGTCTTCGGCCGCCTCCTCACCCGAGCCCCAGCCCGACGCATCAGCGGTGCCACCAGACCTTGACGGCGGACAGCAGCAGCCCAGCGAGGACCGGCAGGAGGACGACCGGGACGACGCCGACGAGCCGGCCGCCGGCGACGCGCGTTGGCGATCGACCCGGCCGGCATCGCGGCAGCGAACCGCCAGTCGTCCCGCAGCACGACGAAGCTCTGGTCTCGGCTGTACCGGGGGAAGGCGACACCATCGTCGGCAGGCTGGTGATCAACGAGAGGCTGCCCGCGAGTCTGCCTCCATGGCCCTGTTCAACCCGTGCTCAGCGATCTCGATGGCACTCACCGGCACCCGGAGCGGTTCTCCCGCCGTTTCGCCGCCGGCCAGGTCGCCCAGGCGCGCAAGGCGCTGGGGGAGGAGCAGCTGCCGGGGATCCGGCTGCACGACCTGCGGCACACCCACGCCACCCTCCCACTGGCTGACGGCGTGCCGGTGAAGGTCGTCTCCGAGCGCCTGGGTCACGCCAGTGGCGCCATCACGCTCACCGTCTACCAGCACGTCCACCCCGGCACGGGCCGTCAGGCCCGCCGACCGCTCGCTGGCCCTGCTCTTCGGCTGATCAGCCGCGAAGTGTCGCAGTGGTATCACGAGGGCCTCGGAGGCCCCGACACGGAAGCGCCCCGGGCTCCTGAGCTGCCCGACACCGGAGCGTTGCTGGGTCCGAGGGCGACACCCCACATACGCACACGCCATCGGGCCCAGGTCAGGCAGCAGTGGTGAGGGACGACAACGCCCGCCGTGGACTCCCGGAAGGCCGCGAGCGCGTGTGGGCGTACACGGTGCCCGGTCCATGTCCGTCGCGACGGCGACGCCGAGCGCTTCGGCGGCCTCCGGCCTCGGTGTCAGGCGATGCCGGCCCGGTGGATCACGTTGTGGACCAGCGTGCTGAGCGTGGCGTCGACGACGAGGCTGCCCCCGAACGTCAGCGATCCAGCGGAGAAGACGAAACCGCCGCCGGGATGGTCGTAGTACGTCATGTCCGCCCCAGGGGCGGTCCCGTCCGACACGCCCTGGGCGAGGACGACGAGACCGCTGGGCAGGGGGGACGGCGGTACTCCACCCGGTTGCAGGACCGCCGGCCGCAGCCCGCAGCTCGTCGGGACGCCGGTCGCGCCGGGGCCGCGGCTGGTGTCGACCTCCCATCCGCTCGCCGCGCCGTTGCCCCTGCCGCCGCTGTGCCCCCGGTTGAGGCCGACGGCGCCCACGGTGTCGCCGTCCGACAGGCCCGTCCCCTCGAACAACGGGTGATCGGCGGACCGCACCACGTAGGCCGACCCCGGCACCTCGCAGCGTTCGGTGGCGACGCCGAGGAGCGCACGTTCCGGCCTGCCCAGCACCCGGAACATGGCGAGCTCGCGGTCGCCGCCCTCCTCGCCCAGCCGGAAGACCATCGCCGTCCGGTCGGCGTCGTACTCCCCGGCCTCGAAGACGCCGTTGCCACCGAGGTAGGCCAGGCTCCCGCCGGCAGCGAGGTACGACGCCAGCCGGTCGTACATCTGCGGCGTCCAGTACTCGGGGTGGGTGCCCACCACGAGGAGGGGGTGCTGCTCCGGATCGCACCCGTCGTCGTGGAAGTCGATGTCGGTGAAGATGTCGGGGGAGTGGCCCTCCCTCTCCAGCCACCCGAGGAGCCACAGCTCGCCGCGGGTGAGGTGGCTGTCCCCGTTCGGCGCGGACTGCGGCATGGGGCGCAGGAAGCTCGTGCGGGCCGCCCCGGAGTACTTCGACCGGCTGCCCCACCCGTTGTAGGCCAGCCAGGTGTTCACGTTCGCGAGCACCGCGATGCCGGAGCGCCGGTCGTCGCCCGGCTCCACCACGAAGGTGATGTCGCAGCGGCCTCCGGTGGAGTCGGTGCAGGCGGCCGAGTAGATGCCCGAGGTCCACTCCGGCGGCACGGTCAGGCTGAAGGTCTCGTCCCAACCGCACCCGTCGCGCCAGGCTGTCGCCGGGGCCACCTGGTGCTCCGCCGTGAACGCCACAGACCGGACCTCGGTGGAGTCGACGGTCTCCGACGTGGAGGTGTGCCGCCGGATGGAGGCGACCGCCTGCCCCTCGTGCGACAGGTGGAACGAGATGGACTCGCCCGGCCGCGCCGACAGCGGCCAGCAGTACCCCTCGATCGGCCGGGTGGGCCACACCCCGACCCACACCGACCCGTTGCCCGGCTGGTAGGCGACGACGTCGTGCCACAGGTCGCCGTTCACGCTGCCGGCGACGACCTGCCAGCCCTCGGCCGGCCGCAGCGGCGGCGACAGCTCCGTGAGGGCGAACCGGTCGCCGGCGTTCTCCCCGATCCACAGCGTGCCGTTGCGGGGGTGGTAGCCGAGGAGGTCGGCCTTGTCCCGTCCGGTGAACAGGCCGGTGCGGATGCGCCAGTCCTGCGCCGGTCTCAGGGTCGCCCACTCGGTGAGGGTGAAGGACGATCCGCGGTTCTCCCCGACCCACACCGAACCGTCGTCCGGTCGGTACCCCACCACGTCGGTCGTCCCGTTGCCGATGACGTCCGCGGTCGCGAACCGCCAGTCCTGGCCCGGCGTCACCGTGGCCCAGGTCCCCCGGAAGGCGAACGCGGAGCCGGTGTTCTCCCCGACCCACAGCGAGCCGCTGTCGCGGTGGTAGGCGAGGAGGTCGGCTCGCGCCCGTCCCGTGAACAGGCCGCAGTCGATCGTCCACCCGGCCGCCGGGGCCAGGTCCGCCCACCGGGCGAAGACGAAGCTCCCCCCGCGGTTCTCGCCGACCCACACGGAGCCGTTGCCCGGGTGGTAGCCGACGACGTCCGCCCGGCCGTCGCCGGTGACGTCGGCGACGACGAACTGCCACCCGTCCGGGGGATCCACGGTGGCCCACGGCTGCGAGAACGCGAACCGGTTCCCGCGGTTGTCCGCGACCCACAGGGTCCCGTTGCCCGGGTGGTAGCCGAAGAGGTCGCTCCCGGCTCCGCCGGTGAAGTGCCCCACCTCGATCACCCACCCGGCGGCCGGCGTCACCGACGCCCACTGGTCGAACCCCAGCTCCGACACGCGGCTCTCCTCTCATGGGCAGGCGGGCGGCGTCCGGTCGTGGAACGGGCGCCGTCGGGCACTGTGCGCGGAACGCCCCGGTCGCGTCGCGGGGTCGTGTCGCGGGGTCGTGGTGGTGTGGGTGACGCGTGCTCGATCGCGTCGCCCGGGGAGCCGAGTCCCGGTGCCGCCCGCGACGGCCGGGATCCCCGTCGGCCGCCCCTGTGCCTTCCGGGCGGTGCCACGCGCCGGGTCCGGGCGTGTCGCCGACGACGCGAGCAGGCTCCCTGTGTGCCCTCCGGGGGAGACCCGAGCACAAGGAGGCAGCCGTGTCCGACGTGGTCTTCTACGTCACCGCCCACACCGATGACGCCCTGCTGTTCCGTGGCGAGGGGCTGTTCACCGACCTGCACACCGCTGGCGTCAGGACGGTGCAGATCCTGCTGACGGCCGACGACGCCGGCCGGACCGACGGCTGGTGGGAGGCGCACGAGGCGGCCTGCGTCGAGTCGCTGGCCGGCACGCTGACCCCCGGCACGCCGACGTCGGCCCGGGTTCCGGTCAACGGGCACCCGATCCAGCGCTTCACCGGTCCGACCTGGGCGCTGTACGCCCTCCGGCTCCCCGACGGCAACGTCGACGGGAACGGCTTCCCCTCCACCGGGAACCTGACGCTCGGCAAGCTGCGGCGCGCGGAGATCCCCTCCCTGCCGGCCATCGACGGGTCGACCACCTACGACAGCTGGGACGACCTGGTGACCACCGTCCGCGGGATCGTCACCTCGCAGCGGGGGACGATGCGGCCGTGGGTCAACACCGCCGACCACGACCGGACCCTCAACCCGGGCGACCACCCCGACCACTACGCGACGGCGGACGCCGTCCTCGAGCTCGCCGCCGCCGACGACCTCGACCGGCTGTGGTGGGTCTCCTACGACGTCGTCAACCGGCCGGCCAACCTGGCCGGCTACGCCCATGACATCAAGTGGTTCCTGTTCCGCCTCTACGGCTGGACGATGGACCACCGCATGGGCACGCCGCCCAACGAGGAGGAGTGGGGCTGGTGGGGGGCACGCAGCTACGCGCGCACCGAGCACGCGGGCTGACGGATTCCCGGGTGGACCGTGGGTCCGGGTCCGGATGGGGAGGGCCGGAGCCGCGCCGGGATCCGCTGGAACGGCCCCCGCGGCATCGGGGCCGCGAGAGGGGTCCGGCCGGCTCCCGGCCCGATGCCCACCCGGACCTATATGCGCCGATGGCGTCCGGGTCGATCGAGCCCGGGGATCCTCAGCGCACCGACCAACGCGCACTGCCGGCTCCGCAGGCAGCCGGAGGCGGTGGACGCCGGGCATCGACGACGCGGCACACGACCGGCTGTCCCACCCGCCGCCCGTCACGCCGCACCTCTCCGCGCCGCGGCCCATCGTCCGCGCCGTCCGGCGGATGCGGTCGGGCGCCTCGCACGTGCTGATCCCCGCTGCGGAAGCGTCCGCCGACGGGTCACACCGGTCCTCCTGGTCTCGGGTGCGCACAGCGACCAGCGACACCGCCGGGCACGGACGGCGTCGGGTGGAGGACACCACGGACGGCGTCACCGCGCCGTCAACCGCGACGAGCCTGCGGGCCGAGGTCCGGACGCGGCGGGCGGGCTTTCGCGCTGCCGTCCTGGGTGCACGAGGTGGCTGCTCGGGGGCCGCCGGAGTCGGGTGCGCGGTCTCCCGCGGACGGCGCAGGGCCTGCCGGAACCCATGCCGGGGCAGGCAGCGGGCGGCTGCGTCAGGAGGGGCGGGTCGCGGCGATCCCGATGGGGCCGGCGACCCGTGCCTGCGCCAGGTAGCGCGAGATCGAGTGCGGGTCGGTGTCGTTCTCCACCTCGAGGTCGGCGAGCGGCGCCCCCCAGGACTGCACCAGGGGGTGCCCCAGGGCGACCACGTCGTTGACGTCGTAGGCGGTCAGCCACTCGACCCCGGGGTGCTTGGACCCCGGGTCGAGGAGGTTCTTCTGCACCGCCTCGAGACCCAGCGGTGACCCGGCCGTCACCCACAGGGCAGTCCGCTCGCGGACGTCGTCGTCGTGCAGCAGGTCCCGGGCCACCACCGTGCCCAGGCTGTGCGAGACGAGCACGAGCGGCCCCTCCGCGGGGAGGGCCTCCCGGACCACCTCCAGGACCTCGTCCCGGCCGTCGCTGAGGTAGAGGGCGACGTCGCGCAGCTGCGCGGTGATCACCAGCTGGTCCACCCGCGACCGCTTGGCGAGCGAGACGAGGAGCTCTCGCGCCGGGCCCCAGGAGAGGATCCGGTCGCGCAGGCCCTCCTCGCGCAGCCGCCCCCCACCCCCCGTCCGCTCGACCGGCGGTGGCGGCTCGTCGGGGTCGGGGACCGCCATCCCGGCGGCCCGGGCCATGTCGAGGAGCAGCTCACGCTCGAGCGCGCCGGTCTCGGGCGGAGTGGCGGGGGAGAACGGCCCCGGTTCGTCCGTCGACCGCGTCGACTCCAGCCTGAGGGCCTTGCCCGCCGACGCCGCGGTGACCTGGTACAGGACGTTGCCGTAGAACGGCAGGACCACGCGGTCGGCGGGCAGCGGGTCGGCGCCGGCCGCGGTGAGCCCGGCGTTCAGGGCTGCCAACCACTTGCGGAGCAGTTGCTCCGGTTTCTTGAACTCCTGGCCGCGGCCGTGGAGGAAGACGAGCGTGGGTGCGGTCATCTCACTGCTCCTCACCGAGGATCGGGGTCAGCAGGCGGCGCTGCTCCAGCGGGACGCCGGCGCCGCGGAGGCTGCGGACGATCCGGCTGACCCGGGCTCCCTCGTTGCCGACGTAGGCCACCGCGTCCTCACCCATGTCCCGTGTCCAGCGCTGCCCGTCGCGGGTCAGCTCGAAGCCCTCGTCGTCGGTCGCGGCGACCCCGCCGTGGTGCAGCGCGACCATCTCCCACTGGTCGTTGAAGACCGGCGCGCCCGAGGAGCCCTCCCGGGTGTCGCTCTCGTAGCGCAGCCACAGGTCGTCCTCGGCGACCATCCGGTTGAACCGGAGGCTGACCCGCTTGCGCTGGCCCGCGGGGTGGTGGATCACGTTGAGCACCTCGCCGATGACGGCCTTGCCCGTCTGCCCGATGAGCGGGATGGAGCCGTACGTCTCACCGGGTGGCCGGCCGTCCCGCAGGGCGACCGCGACGACGGTGTAGTCCAGGTCGGGGTCGGTGACGAAGCAGTCGCCCGGGGCCAGCGGCCACCGGTCCTCGTTCCGGGACTCGCCGTCCTCGTCGTACTCGTAGGCGAACTCCACGGCCATCCCCGCGGCCTCGTCCGGCGTCCGGACGACGTGGTGGTTGGTCAGCAGGAGGCGGTCGGTGACCAGCGATCCCGTGCCGATGGGCACGACCGGCTGGCGCCGCGGCGCCTCGACGACCCGACCCACCGAACGGGCCGCGCGGAGCCCGCAGTCGAAGAAGCTCAGCCAGACGGAGTCGTCCTGGTCGACGATGCCCTCCAGTCGCAGGTGCCGCCGCCGCAGCCGGTCCTCGCGCTCCTGGAGATCCGCCGGGCTGTTGGCCAGGGTCAGGTCCCGCTGGCCGATCGCCGCCTGGGCGTCCGCGCGCTGCTCCTCGCTGGCCACCCACCGTTCCCGGATCCCGCGCAGCCGGTCCTCCACCCCGGTCGCCACCATGGCCATGCCTCCTCAACTCCGGACGCCGGGACGCTGCCACGGCAGGAAGGCGTTGGACACCGAGCGCATCGCCGGTCGCAGCTGCGGGTAGTGCCGCAGGATCACCGAGGCCATGGTGTTGTCCGCCAGCCAGCGCATGCCGGGCACCGTGTAGACCGCCGGGGTGAAGTCCCCGGCGAGGAACCGGTCGCTGTTGAGCCGGCGCGACGCCATGAGGATGAAGATCCGGAACGCGGTGTCGCTGAACGCGAAGCCCTCGGGCAGGCGCTCGGCGAACAGCCCGACCATCAGGTCGACCTTCTCGACGTCCCCGCCGTAGAGCTGCGACATCTGCCGCGCGAGGTCGGGATCGCCGGTCAGCTCCTCGAAGCCGGCGGGCGCCCGCAGCCGCAGCAGCCGCCGGAACTCGCAGTAGCGGGGGACGCCGAGCTCGCGGTGCCGCAGGATGTCGACGGCGGCGAGGTCCATGACCTTCCCGTCCGGCCGGACGAACTCCTGCAGGGACCTCGGGAAGTTGTGCAGGGTCACCACCCCGGGGTGCTCCGTGCCGAAGGAGTACAGGAGGTCGGCCACCGGCACGGTGTCGAGCAGAGCCAGGGACCGCGGGCCGGCCAGCTCGCGCAGGCTGTAGGGCTCCGCCCGGTACCGCCGGTCGTCCTCGTGCGAGCGCAGGTCGAACAGGTCCGGCATGAGCGGGTGCATCCGGTAGACGGCGGTGAACTCCTCGGTCAGGGAGTAGGGGACGCCATGGTCCCGCGTCGGCGACCCCGGGATGCCGCTGACCAGCTCGCTGTCGCTGAGCCGGCCGAGCGCCGTGCTGAGGCGCTCTCCGGCCAGGCCCCACCAGTTGGCCCGCAGCGCGGCGGCCGTGGTGGGGTGGCTGATGACGGCGGGGGTCCACTCGGCGGTGTGGATCTTGGCGGTCAGCGCGGCGACCACGAGCCTGGCACGCTGGAAGAGCTCCTCGTCACCCCAGGCGGGGAACTCGTCGGCGAGCATGTCGCAGACGGCGTTGTGCTCGCGGGTGAAGAGGGTCTGCAGCGGTACCAGGCCGAGCCAGAACCCCGGTTCCTCGAGCGTCGGGTGGTCGCTCCTGGGCGTCGGCAGCATCCCGTCGGCCTCGACGCGCAGCTTGCCGCCCTCGAACGTCCGGGCCTCCCGCTGCTGCTCGGCGGTGACGCCGTAGATCTGCGAGGCGTCCCACCAGTGGGTGCAGGCGTTGACCGACGTCCGCGGTGACGAGGTGTCCGGGCGGGTCGGGTCCTCGGGGGTGCGCATGATCAGCATGGGCCGCTCGGGCCACGGGTCGTCGTCGGCCAACTCGACCCGCCACGGGTCCGCGGTGGGGCTCTTCCCGTGGCTGAACCAGTCACGGATCATCCACTGCAGCCACGGGGCGACGAGCGCGTTGACCGACGTCGCGGGGATGAGCTCGTTCCGGGTCATCAGCTGCCGGCTGACCTCGCGGGGACTGGGCTCGACGACCTCGGCCGGCGCCGGCCGGCCGGCCGCGACGAGCGGCACGTTGCGCCCGAACCGCGAGCCGGCCATCCCCGCGGACGGGACCGCGAGGTCGTTGTAGCTGCCGTCCACCGTTCGCGAGGTCAGGACCCGCGGGTCGAACGGCGGAACGGCCGGGGACCGCGTGGTCGGCAGCGCCCCGGTGTCGTGCAGGTTGTGCCGGCGCAGCGCGTCACGGAGGCCGGCGAGTACCGCCAGCCCCAGGGGCACGGGCAGCCGGTCCCAGCCGAACACCCGATCCAGCGCCCAGGCCGCCGCGCGGTAGAGCCGCCACGGCAGGCCCGGCCGGTAGCCGTTCCCGGACGTGACGGCGCCGGGCTGCGCCGTCGTCCGGGGTGGTCCGTCGCCGACGATCCTGCTCCCGGGCGGCTCGGTCGTGGACGTCCTGGTCATGGGGTCCTCCTCGGGGAGCGCACGGTTCCCTCGTGCGGTGCCGTGGTGTCTCACTGGTCCAGCAGGCCGAGTCGAGCCGGCTCCTGGGAGAGCCGGGCGGCCGGCTCGCTGATACGCGGGAGCGCGTCCGGGTTCGCGGCGCCGGGGTCGGCCCGTGCCGCCCGCGCGGCGGGACCTGCGCGTCCACGTGCGCCTCCTGGATCTCTCCCGAGCCGTCCGGCGGGTCAGCGGGACCGGAACAGGCGCCGTGGCGGGTGGCGGCGCCGCGCGCCCAGGTTGACCAGCGAGAGCACGAGGTTGACCGCGGAGATGGCGGTGGCCATCGCCCCGGCGCGTCGGGGCAGATCGCCCCGGCGCCAGGCGAGGAGGGCCGCGACGGTGTCGCTGCCGTGGACGACGGGGGCCAGCTGCTCCGCGTGCCCCCGCCGACGGGCGTCGGGGGTCAGCAGCTCGGCGCCGATGAGCACGGTCCGGATGCCGAACATCCGCAGCGGATAGCGCATCCCCGGCTGGGTGGCCGGGTCGATGTCCAGCCGGCGGATGACCAGGCCGGGAGCGAGCAGGCCCGCCGTCCCCATCGTCAGGCGGACCCCCGCGAGCAGCACGCGGGGGAGGTCGGCGCTCGACGTCATGGGGTCCTCCTGTCGGCCGAGGGGCCGGAGGCGAGGTAGTGGAGTGCGCGGACGCCGGGGAGGAAGAAGTAGCCGCCGCCGCGGACCCGCACGAACCGGGGCAGGTCGAGCAGGCGGTGGCGGACGGGCTCGGCCGGCAGGGGGAACACCCCGCTGTCCGGCGCGTGGGCCCCGGCAATCGGGTCCGGGCTGTCCTGCAGGCCCGCGAACGCCGGGTTGTTCAGCCAGGTGTGCTGCACGAACTCGAACTGGCGGCTGAGGTTGGCGTTCACGCAGAGGAAGTGCAAGCCGCGCCCGGCGTCCGCCTCCGTCCCGTCGCCGGCGTCCTGGTCGCACGGCAGGACGTCGTACTGCCGGCCGCGGCGCAGGAGCCGGTGCCGGTCGTTGACCCGGACCGAGGCCTCCGAGCCGGGGCGCGGGTCCAGCGAGTCCCGCGGGTTGGCCCGGCGGGCGTGCGCCGCGATCGGGCACCCGAGGCCGAGCGCGTCGCCGTCCCGGTGGTAGCGGAAGGCGTTGTCCACCGGATGGGCCTGGTCGTCGCGGTCGGGACTGATCGTCAGGGACGTGCCGCTGGGCCACCGTCCCACCATCTTCGCCGCGACCTGCTCGGCCGGCAGTCCGGTCCGCGCCGCCCACCGGTGGGCGTGGTCCCAGAAGGCGGTGACGTCGAGGGCGAAGGTCCGGGCGACCAGGTACGTGCCGTTGCGCCCGAGATCGACGCTGGGCGTCCCCGCATCGGGGGCGGGGAACAGCAGCCGGCCGGGGTCCGCCGCCGCGGGCAGGAGGGGGCGTCCGGTGCGCGTGCCGTAGGCGTTGGGGTACCCGAGGAGGAACTCACCCAGGGCCACGTCGCCGTCGGCGCCCTCCCCGTGCAGGCCGGCCACCGTGGGCTGGGAGATCCCGTCGGCGAAGCCGAGGTGGTCACGCTGCGCCAGGGTGGCGGTGGGGAGCGTGACGACCTCCTCGACCCCGTCGGCCGGGACCAGTCGGCGGACCGCCTCGGTGTGCGTCCGGAGCTCCACGTCGGACGCCGCGTAGAGGAGGAGCAGGACGTCGACGCGAGGGTTGGTGGGGCCGCCCCAGGCCCAGGTGGAGGGGGCGTGCTCGCCCTCGTCCCCCAGGAAGGCGCTGCGGGTGGGGGTGGTCATCCCGCCGGTGAACTCGAGGGAGAACTGGTCCAGCGCCGCCTGCGGCAGTCCCAGCCGGGCGAGGCCGCGGTGGCCGAGGGCGACGTTGAGGGCCCGGGTGCCGTGGTCGGCGGCCATGCTGGTCACCAGGGGGAGGAGGCCGGCGAGGAGGGCGCGTCCTGCGGCGCCGTCGTCCACGCGCAGGCCCAGGAACACCGCCTCCGGGAGCCGCCCGTACCCGCTCCCCACGATCCCCTGGACATCGGCCCGGTCGACGCCGCGCCCGCTGCGTGGAGCGGGGCCGGGTGCGGGCGCGGCCGGCCCCCGGGCGCCGCGGTCGACCCGGTGAGGCGCCGCGCTGCGGGTCGGTGCCATGTCCGTTCCCTCCGGGTGTGCGGGTGCTGCGGTCGTCAGAGCAGGGCGAGCCAGTCGCGTGCCTCGTCGTCGGAGAGGGTCCGGCGGGCCAACCCCCGGCGGATCGCGGCGTTGGAGCGGGCGTTGAGCGCGGTGAGGTCCTCGTAGGCTGACCACCAGACGTGGCTGAGGGCCTGGCGGGTGCGCAGGTGGTTCTTGAACTGCTCCTCGTCCCGCGCGCCGCGCCAGAGGAGCAGGATGGTCCGGGGGTAGCCCAGGCCGTTGCTGAAGATGGCGTTGAGACCCCAGGCGACCTTGTCGATGAAGTCGTCCATGTAGCTCTCGAGGCTGCCGTCGTAGCTGCTGAGGAAGATCATCCGCTCGGGGGAGAGGTAGACCCACCGGGCGAAGTGGATGGTCGTGACCCCGGCGAGGCTCCCGCGGTTGAGCACGTGCCGGACGGCGTAGCTGATGGCGAACAGGACGGTCCGGGTGAGGGCGGCCCGGAAGGGTCCGGGCTTGAGGAACCCGACGGCGGCGAACGGGTTGTGCGCGACGTGGTCCTCACCCGCCCGGAGGCGCTCCACCGCGACCGGGTCGGGGCGCTGCCGGTCGGGCACGTCCCGCAACTCGTGGATGAGCAGGACGACGGCCACGAACGGCAGTGCCAGGAGGATGACCGGGAGCAGCGGCAGGAGGACCGCCGGGACCGCCAGCAGGTGGGCCAGTTCCCTGGCCCGCCACCACAGCGGAGGACGCCGCGCGGGTACGACACCGACGCGCAGGTCCGGGTCGGTGAGCGCGTGCCGGCGCAGGACCGCGTGGATCTCCGCCGGCGGGAGGTCCACGAGATCGTCCCGGTGCTCGTCCAGGTATGCCTCCAGGCCCTTCCGCAGCCGGGCCTCGGCGCGCACCTGCGACACCCCGCGTCCCACGGTGTTCACGTAGAAGGCGGCCTCGGGGATGCGGTGGGCCCGCAGCCACGCCGTCCGGCTGGCCGGATCCGGCCGCGTCGGGTAGTCGGTGCAGCAGGAGAACGCGCGGTCCAGACCCGGCCCGGAGACGTCGGCCAGCGCCTGGAGGTGGGCGTCGGCCGGGCCGTCGAGGTCGGCGGTGTAGAGCAGGCTGGGCCCGACCCTCGTGCCGGA
This sequence comes from Geodermatophilus obscurus, assembly GCF_900143215.1. Lineage (GTDB taxonomy): Bacteria > Actinomycetota > Actinomycetes > Mycobacteriales > Geodermatophilaceae > Geodermatophilus > Geodermatophilus obscurus_A. The sequence goes on from NZ_FRDM01000021.1 coordinate 16,355, forward strand.
CGGGCTCACGGCGTCGTCCAGCAGCATCAGCCGGGCGAAGTGCAGGCCGGCGAGCCGGTCGAAGGCCGGGACCGCCCGGTCGGGGCCGGCCAGGTCCGCCAGGGCGGTCGCCGCACGGTCGTGGTGCTCGGCCGGTAGCGGTGCGAGGACGGTCACCGCGGACTGCTCGGGCACGGGGTCCTCCGATCAGCCTTCGGGGACGGCGCGGCGACCGACGACGGTGGCCCGGCGCTGCCGCTCCGGCCGCCGGTCGTCGTCGGGGAACACCTCGCTGCCGTCGGGTTCGACGTGGGGGACGGCGTTCATCGACTGGCGCAGCTGGGCCAGCTCCGCGTACATCCGGCGCCGCGCCCGGTTGGAGTTACCGAGGGGCCGGTGCTCCGGCAGGCTGTGCCACGGGTTGTAGCGGAGGACGTCGGCGAAGGCCAGCTGGGCGTCGGAGTCGAAGCGCTGCGCCGGGAGCCGCAGCCGCGCCACGGGGACGTACGGCGAGAGCCGCTCCGGCCACTTGACCGTGGCGTCCTCGATCGGCATCCGGTGCGGGTCGGTCTGCACCTGCACCATGAAGTCCATCTCCCAGTCGCCCCGGGCCAGGGTGCGGACCATGGCCTCCCGCAGGTAGTTCTCGGTCGGGTGGGCCGGGATCCTGGTCCGTCCCCGCTGCCGGGGCCTCAGGGAGTACTCGACGGCGCGGCCATCCCCGAGGAGGAACGGCACGTTGCTGTAGTACTGGACCTCCAGCGGGTTGGCGTGCATGGGGCTGTACAGCAGCTGCATCGCGAGGTGGAGCAGGTGGCGGCCCGGGGGGTCCAGCAGGTAGCCCAGGGGTGCCTTCGCGCGCACCCACTTCTGCATCCGCGAGTTCTCCCGGACGTCCGGCGTGACGAAGCTCGCGGGCGAGACCAGGATCAGGTCCTGCGTCCGCTCCTCGTCGGGCATGAGCTTCGGGCCGTCCACGCCCATGACCTTGATCGCCACCGAGCACTGGCCCAGGTCCTCGAGGTCGGGTGGCGCGAAGGGGCCGGGCCCGGAGAAGCGCACCCACGCGGGGAACCTGCCCGGCGCGGCGAACAGCCCCTGCCGCAGGTGCTCCGGCAGGTCGGGCAGGACGGTGAACTCACCCCGGAGCACCCCGAACGTCTTGGTGTTGCCGAACCGCTGAGCCGCGCCCGGCAGCCAGTTCTCCCGGGTGAACGCGCTGATCTCGTCGATGATCTCCTGGGTGTACCGCTCCTCGTCCGGCAGCGGCTCCTCCTGCGCCAGGGCGAGGTGCTCGTCCTCGCGCAGGCGGTTCTGCAGGGCCTGCAGCAGGGCGAACAGCGGCGGGCGCAGCCACCGGTCGACGTGCGGCCGGTACAGGAACTCCAGGCGCCGCTCCAGCCGCCACGCCCAGAGGAACAGGTCGCTGAGCGGGCGGAGGACGAAGTACGTGAACGGGCCTCCGGGGTTCACGATCCGGCCCGCGCATCGGGAGGTCGGGGCGGACGTGGAGCGGTCGACGAGCGAGCGGGGGAGGTCGCCGGCCCCCAGCCGGCGACGGCTCGTGCCGACACGGCTACTGCTGACGCAGGGTGAACCACCCGACCCGGCGCTTCCACAACCAGACGACGCCGAGGTACAGGCCCGGAGCGACGAGACGGACCTCGTCGCGGACCATCCGCGCCACGATGGACGTCCTCGAGTAGTCGATGAGGACGCAGTCCCGGTCGTCGACCCAGCTGCGGTCGTGGGACAGCAGGGCACGGATCGTCCGCATGCGCAGCGGCCCGATCAGGTTCTGCAGCGACCTGCCCGAGGGCTCCGTCTCCTTGCCCTGCCAGACCACGAGGTGCACGAGCCAGGCCAGGAGACCGCAGGCAGGGGTTCCCGGGAACAGCAACCCCGTCCCGGGCAGGCGTCCGTGCGGGATGTCCCCCGCGGGACTGCTCCGGAACAGCAGGTCCAGTTCCCGGTTGTCCATGCGCTGCAGCGCCCGCTCGTCGAGGACGTCGTCCCGGACGGCGGTGACGTGTCGGAAGACCACGGGAGCCTCCAGCGGCAGAGGTGGCGGGGTGCGGGACGGCGGCCCCCCCGTCATCGCCGCCCGTCGCCGAGATCGCCACGAGGGTCACGACGGGGGCGACGGACACGGGAGCCCGCGTCGCGGAACAGCTCGGCATGGCACCCCCTGGGTCCGACGACGTCACGACCCAGGTTGCGGTTCCGGCGTCACCGGAACGTCACCGGTCCCGTTGCGGAGGCCCGTGTCCTCGCCCCGCGTGACGGACGCCTGGTCGGGGCACGGGCCACCGGCCTGCGGATGACCGGAGTGCAGCGCCCTCCTGCAGGTCACCGGTCGGCCGGCCGGGACGGCACCCGGCGAAAGGTCACCCGGTCGTCGCCGGCGGAGAGGGTGAGCAACCCGCCCGTGAGGCTCGCCGAGTACGTCACCCCGCGATCGTCCGCCGTCCGGATGCGCACCGACCCGTCGCGCAGGACGTCGAACGACGCCTCGTCCCAGACCGGCCGGCGCACCCCGTCGCCGACTGCGCAGTACGTGCGGTCCGCGAAGAACTCGATCTCCTGCGGAAAGGGAGTCGTCGACCCGCCGTCGTCGACCCTGCTCCACGTCCCGACCAGGTCGCCGAGGGTGACGCCGGTGCCGCTCACGAGGGGAGTCTGTGCCATCCGGCGCCGTTCACCGTGGCCGTCCCCCCTCGTCCATCCGCCGACGAGCGGCCGCGGCGAGCTTCCGCAGCGACCCGGTGTCCGGCGCGTCGTCCGTCCCGGTCACCTCCCCGTGCCGGATCGCCTCCTCGCGCACTCCGTATCGCGCCTCGACGCGGTCGAGCGCCTCGACGGCGCGGCGGCGCTCGGCGGAGCTCACGACCACGTCATCGCCGGCGAGCCGCTCGAGCGCCCGCCGGGACGGCTCGTCGGCCGTCGCCCTGCTCCGGAGTGCGCGCTTCGCGTCGAGCCATGCGTAGTGGGGGCCCAGCGTCGGGTCCGACGCGGCCTGCTCGATCGCCGCGAAGCCGTTCCCGACGTCGGCGGTCGCGGCGATGGCCAGCAGGGTGTCGGGGGTCGACAGGATCCCGTACGCGGCCCGCTCCTGCTCGCCCGAGGTCGCCGCCGTCACGAGCAGGGTGGCCGAGCCGCTGAGCGCACGCGGCGTGCCGCCCTCGTCCCAGCGGACCTCCACGACGATGCGGTGCAGCCCGGCGCTGGGGAGGAGCGCGCCCTGCGGTCCGTGCGTGACGGTCGCCGCGGAGGACAACCGCTCGCCCGGCTCCAGTGAGCGCAGGGGCTGGCTCTCGACGCACGGGACGAGCGGGAGGAACGTCCGCACCGTCCCCGCCGGGTCGATCACCTTCCCCCGCACGGTGCCTCCCCGCAGGCCGAGTGACGCAGGCACGAGCACCGGCGCCGTCGACTCGTTGACCAGCGCGAACTCGACGCGCGCCGGTGCGCCCAGGGGCAGCAGCTCCTCGACGGGACACACCTCGAGCCGCAACCCCGGGGGCCGCTCGACCAGGTCGTCAGCAGCGATCGGTGCCACCGAGTAGTCCTCGCCGAACTGGATGCCGCCGGGACGCACCCACACGTCCGGCATGTGACGGAGCCGCTTCTCGTCGTCCGGGTGGAACGCCCACCGGATGTTCTGCGGGAACGGGCGCCCGGCGTGCGCCCGTCGGGCGATCACGTCCGTCGTGTTCATGAAGCCGTTGTCCGACGCGTTGTGGTACAGCCCCATGGCGTGGCCGAGTTCGTGGACGGCGGTCCGGAAGTAGGTGGGCAGGTCGTCGCCGAACCGCGTCCCCCTGAGGGGGCCCCAGCTGGGGTCGTCCTGCTCGTACACCCAGTCGCAGGCGATCCCGACACCCTCCCGGGCCGTGCCGTTCAGGTCGACGGCGGAGCTGTCGTACATGATGCCCCGCTCGGTCTCGTCGAGGCGCCGCACGCACAGCAGGTGGTAGCGCCACTCCACGTCGAGCAGAGCCTCCCGTCGGTCGCGGTACTCGAGCATGGCCGCGTGCATCTCGGCGTCGCCCCACGACTCGCCGCTCGGCTCGGCGACCGTGTCGTCGCTCTCCACGACGGTCAGGTCCCAGCCCACCGGCTCGAACACCTGCCGCCAGCCGTATCCGTCCGAGCCGTTGGTCCTCGGCGCCACACCTCCCGGGACCCGGTCGACCTCCAGGGTGGAGCGGCGCAGGAAGGGGGAGACCCACCCGAGCGAGAGCGTCCCGGTCACCGCGCCCGCCGCGTTCTCGACGTCACCGGTCAGGTAGTCGGCGCCGGACGGGAAGCCCGATGGCGCGGTCGTCCACGACAGCTGGACCGTCGAGACGCCCTCGTTGGTCCACGCGGTGATCGCCGCGTTGAACCGGAAGAGCTCGAACGTCAGGGTGAAGCTCTCCTGTGCGCCGGGGGAGTCCGACACCCTCGTCACGCGCACGTAGTACCGGTAGTCGGCGCGGGGGAGGACCGGGATGCCGTCGGCCGGGTCCGGCTCACCTGCGGCGTCCGCCGGGCGGCCGCTGGACACGTGACGGAGGTACAGGTCGCCGCTGACGGTGAGGGTCGTCCCCACGCGCTGCACCCGGAGCGATCCCAGGTAGTAGACCGCGCCGGGGCGGGTCGATGAGGTCTGGAGGGGGGTGTAGCGCATGTAGTAGCAGCCACCCCGCAGCGTGCGGGTCGGCGTGATCGGTCCGCTGTCGCTCGTGTCGCCCAGGCCGGCGCGGTAGTCGCGCGCCAGGAACGGGAGCCCGTCCGGCAGCGGGGGCGGCGGTCCGTGGGGGTCCGGCACGCGGCCGGCGTCGACGGAGTAGGCGGCGGCACCGCCGGCCAACGAGCGGGGAGAGGGAGCGGTCATGGCATCCACCTGGAACGGGACGGGACCGCGCGGTCGGTGCGCGGCACGGGCGGGGAACGGTCGGCGTCGGCGGGCGGTCGGACGCCGGCGTCGGGATCAGCCCGGAGCGACGACTCCGGGGAGCAACCAGAGGCCGACGGCGGCGAGGAGCAGCACGGGGACGGGGTCCCGCCACGCGCGCGGGTGCGCCGCCTCCCACCAGGCGGCGACGGAGCCGCCGACCATGAGCACCACGCCGTGGCCGACGACCATCGCAGCCATCACCGGGACGCACAGCAGTGCGCAGCGACGCCACACCACGGCACCGGCGACCGATGCCGACGCCAGGCCGCGGACGCCACCCGGAGCGATCGCCGGCAGCCTGGAGCACCGCCACAGCAGCCGGGTCCGCCAGGCCGAGCGGTTCCACAGCACCGCGGCGGCCACCCAGCCGAGCTGCCATCCTCCGCTGCCCGCCGGTACCGCGAGGGCGTGCGCGACGGAGGCGACGGCCAGGCCGACGGCCAGCCAGAGCACGGTCACCGTGGCCAGGCACGTCGCCACGAGCCGGACGCGCCACCCTGGGAAGGCCGCCCGCCCCACGGCGGACAGGGCCGGCACGGCCAGCGGCCACATCATCGCGGCGACCATGACCGACCACCCGAGGACCCAGGTCCCGGTCCACGGATCGAGGGCCGCCACGCCGTGGTGGTGCACGTGCCCCGTCGCCGCCGCGCCCCCGACCCGCGTGGCCGCCAGCGCCTCCACGGTCAGCACCACCCAGGCGACGAGGGAGCCGGCCAGCACCCACGTCGCCGGAGGCGGCAGGGGGATCCGGACGGGACGAACCCACCGGACCGCCTGGTCGAGGGTCACGGCGTCTGCAGGTAGACCGTGACCTGGCGGACGTGGATGGACCTGTCCTCGTCGTCGGCGGAGTCGGCAGCCCCCTCGTCCGGGACGACCCGGACCGACAGCCGGCCACCGGACCAGCCCTCGGCCAGCAGGTCGGGCAGCACCGACGAGAGGTCGACGACGTAGCTGCGCTCCTCGGTCTCGGGTGTCCCGGCGAGCCCGAAGGTGGAGAAGCGTCCCGCGCGGTGCGCCTGGGCGTCGGGGGTCGCGCGGACCTCCACCGCGTAGGCCTGGTGCGGCGCCATGGCGCTCACCCCGGCGAGCTCGACCAGCAGCCCGGCGGGGGAGGCGTCCGGGAGCAGCCGGGCTCCGCGCTCGAGGGGGACGTCGCGTTCCTCCCCCGATGTCAGTCCGAACGTCGCTGCGACCGGCAACCACGTGGGTTCGGTGTCGTCCACCGCCATCTCCCTGCCCGCCCGGACGGCCCCGCGCCGCTCCTCGACCGCCGCGGCGAGGTCGTCCGGCAGCGTGGCCGACTCGTAGACGTAGTCGAGGGCACGGGTGTCCTCGACGTCGTCCATGGTGTACGTCGCCGGGGAGCCGGCCGCGCCGAACGCGAACGTGGCCGATCGCCACTGGACGACGAGCAACCGGGGCGCCCCGCCGGGATCGGTGAGCTCGATCGACCCGGGCAGCCCGCGCCAGACCTCCCACAGCCGGTCGATGTTCGCGTGGTGCAGCCAGAAGACGGGATCCCGTGCGGCCGTCGTCGTGCTGCCCATCAGGCCGTTCCGGCCCGCGATGCCGCCGTGGACGAAGTTGTGCGGGCGCATCTCGACGGTGGTCGCCCCGTCGAACCCCACCCGGTCCGTCCCACCGAAACCGAACGCCGGGAACCGCCGGACGTATCGGGTGTGGGCCATCGCATCGACGATGCCGACGTCGTCGCGGGGGATGGGCGCGGCGCTCCGCTGGGGTCGGTACAGCGGATTGGGCACGGCCTGCCCGTCGACGGTGCGGGTCTCGACGCTGAACTCGACCGGGATCGTCCGGTCGGCCGTGTCCCCGGGCACCGAGTAGTCCCAGTAGGGGAGCCGCCACTCCTCGTCGCCGGTGAGTTCCCGGATCGTCGCCTCGAACCAGGCGAGGTACGCGCGGTGCCAGGGGAGGAACGCCCACGACGCGTGCGCGCACTGGTTCCACAGCGGTCGCGGCCGGGTGCCCGTCGGGATGCCGTGGGTGTTCGCGGCCCACAGCCACGAGCGCGGGTCGTCCTCGCCGAGCTGGTCCATCAGCCGGACCCCGTGGGCGTAGGTGTCGAGCACCGGGTGCCACTCCTGCGTCCGGGCCTTGGCCGCGTCCGCCAACGTCAGGGCGGCCACGTCGCGTCGGGTGCGGATCATCGTCGACCTCCGTCACTGGCTCGGCGGGACGCCCCTGCCGTCGTCGGCGCCCCGGCGGAGGGGAGCTTGTCCGCGCGGCATCACCACGGCGTCACCGCGGCGTCACGTGCGGGCCGCCGCCGTCCGGGAGCGCCGTGATGCGGGGGTGATGCGGCAGTGACGGGCGGACCGCGAGCATCTCCGCCATCGCCACGAGGTGTCCCTGGACGTCCCCCTCGTGCCGGGTGGTCGCACGCCGCCCCCTCCGGGACGTCCGGGCCGAGACGGAGGAGAGTCATGGAGAAGCTGGTGATCGGGGACCGCGAGTACGACAGCCAGGAGGCATTCGTCCGCGGCGGGCGTCGCTGCGGGACGCCGGAGCTCAACGAGTTCCAGAGGGAGCGCGTCCGCGCACACCTCCGCACCGCCCGGGCGAACGGCATGGACGCCTCCGCCGTGACGCGCCTGGAGATCCCGGTGCACTTCCACGTGGTCCACGACGGCGCGACGGGCGCCCTGACCGACCAGGAGCTGGAGGCCCAGCTCAACGTGCTCAACGACCGGTTCAAGCCGCACGACATCGTGTTCACCCGGGCGTCGGTGGACCGCACGGACGACCCGGTGTGGTTCCGGATGACGATGAACAGCCCGGCCGAGCGGAAGGCGAAGACCGCGCTGGGCGAGGACCAGCACCGGGCGCTGAACTTCTACACCGCCGGCATCGGCGACAACTTGCTCGGGTGGGCCACGTTCCCGACCGACTTCGCGGGCGACCCGGTCAGGGACGGCGTCGTGATGCTCTACTCGACCCTCCCGGGCGGCTCCTCGAGCCCGTACGACCTCGGCCTGACCGCCGTCCACGAGGTCGGCCACTGGCTCGGCCTCTACCACACCTTCCAAGGTGGCTGCACGCCTCCGGGTGACGAGATCGCGGACACGCCGTTCGAGGCCAGCCCCAACTACGGGCCCGCCGACCCGACGCGCGACACGTGCCCGAACGACGGCGGTCACGACCCGACCACCAACTACATGGACTACACGGACGACGCCGGGATGACGGAGTTCTCCCCGGGTCAGGTCACCCGGATCAAGGAGCACGTCACGCTCTACCGGCCCGACCTGCTCGGCGTCGGCCTGGCCGATGCCGCGGACTCCGCGCGGGCCGGGATCGACTTCGAGACCGGCACCTTCTGACGGGACCGGGACGGCATGGCCTACCGAGCCGGCGAGCTGCGGATCGACGACCCCGAGGCCGGAGAGCTGCGGGTGGCGGGCGACGGCTACGCCGCGGCCGGTGAGGTGGTGACCCTGCTGGTCAGCCCGGACGTCCACCTCCTCCTCGGGATGTCCGAGGAGGAGGTGACCCGGGCGGCGCAGATCGAGCGGCGCTTCCGCGAGGCCCTCAGGCAGCTGTACGCGGGAGGCGAGTGGCGCCCTCCGCACGCCGACCCTGCCGCCCGGTCGGCGCGGCAGGAGGTCGAGCGCGAGGCCGGACGACTGCTCGGGGGCGAGCGCGCCGCCCGTCTGCGCCGACTGTCGTGGCGGGTCAGGGGTGGCGACGCGCTCCTGGACGAGGACGTGGCCGACGTCCTGCACCTCACGGCGGAGCAGCGCAGACTGCTGGCGACGGTGGCCGAGGACAACGAGCGGGAGTACGCCCGCGTGCTGGCCGAGGCCGGCGCGGTGCGGGGCCGCGGGGCGCAGCGCAGCGGCGACTCGTCCGGGCTCCAGGGCCGTGCGAGGGACGCGGACGACGCCGGGTCCGCACGGCTCCTGGAGCTGCTCACCCCGGAGCAGCGGGAGCGCTTCACGCAACTGCAGGGAGACGCCGGATGAGGACCGGCGTCCGTCTTCTCGTACGGAGGATCCGATGGCGAGTCTGATCGCGAGGGTCACGTCCACGAGCACCAGGGCTCCGCTCGCCCGCCTGCTCACGAGCCCCCTCGGGCTGGACGTGTGGGAGGTGGGGGCGGACCACCTGGTCCTGCAGGCGGACGAGGCCCAGGCCGGCCGGCTGCAGGCCATGGGCTACGACGTCGAGCAGCTGCGGATGACCGAGCAGTACCTGTCGGCCTTCGCGACCGACGCGGCCGGGTACCACACCGTGGCGACCCTGGAGCAGGACCTGCGCCGTCTCGCCGAGGAGCACCCGGAGATCGCCGAGCTGCACGAGATCGGCCGCAGCGTCGAGGACCGGCCGCTGTGGGCGCTGCGCATCGGTGAGCGCCGCGGCAGCACCCGCAAGGTCGCGTTCCTCGGCTGCCACCACGCCCGGGAGTGGATCTCCGTGGAGGTCCCGTACCTGCTGGCCGAGCACCTGCTGCAGAACTCCTCGTCCGAGCCGGTGCAGGGCTGGCTGCAGCAGGGCGAGGTCTGGGTGGCTCCGATGGTGAACCCCGACGGGCACGAGTACACGCGTACCGAGAACCGGCTGTGGCGGAAGAACCGGCGCCGGAACCGGGACGGCAGCATCGGCGTCGACCCCAACCGGAACTACGGCTACATGTGGGGCACGCTGGACGTGAACACCTCCAGCCACGTCCCCGCCGACGAGACGTACGTGGGCCCACGCGCCTTCTCCGAGCCGGAGGTGCGCGCGGTGCGCGACCTCGTCGCCCGGCAGCTGTTCGGCGGCGTCCTCACGTACCACAGCTACTCCCAGCTGCTCCTCTACCCGTGGGGCTACACCTCCGAGCCCATCGAGGACGAGGCCGACCTGGGGGAGATGCGGGAGCTCGCGGAGGAGATGCACCAGTTGATCAAGGGCGTGCACGGGACGACGTACACCCCGCAGCCGTCCTCGCAGCTGTACCCCACGGCGGGCGACACCGCCGACTGGACCTACGGCGAGTACGACGCCCCGTCGCTCACCGTGGAGCTGCGCCCGGCGTCCGCGCTCGACGGTGGGTTCGTCCTGCCGCCGGACCAGATCCAGCCCTGCTGGGAGGAGAACCGTCCCGCCGCGCTGCACTTCATCGACCACGTCCTCGGCGGGCCGGCGCGCTGACACCCGGCGGGGACGGGGGGAGCGAGCGGAGGGAGGTCGACGTGCCCGGGAGCGAGCAGACGTGGGTAGCGCGGATCACGCCCGCGGCCGGGCACAGCGTCGCGACCCTGCTCGGTCTGTCCCTCGGCCTCGACGTCTGGGAACGCCAGGCCGACGCCCTCGTGGTCGCCGCGCCCGAGAGCCGGCTCGTCGAACTGGAGCGGCGGCGGCTCGCCTCCGTCGAGCGCTGGGGTACGCCGACGGACTACCGGGCCCGGCGGCGCGACCGGTCGGCGGACGCGCCGGACGACTCCTGAGCTCGCCGCCTCCGCGACGGTCACCGCTCGGCCGGCGTCACGGCAGGTCCGCCGAGGACCGGAGCGTGGCCCTGCGTCGTCCGGAGGGCGGGGCAGTACCGGAAGCACAGGCCGGTGGGGCGGCCGTCGGCGTCCGGTGTGGCCAGGGCGTCCTGGGCCAGCAGCCGCAGCTCGAACATCAGGCCGAGGGCGGGCCGCAGGCCTGCGCGTGCACCGTCGAAGGTCAGCTGCAGGGCCTGCAGCAGCCTGGTGTAGCAGTCGGTGAACCGCTCGGCGACGAACCGCGACCTGCTCCCGGGCGGGTGGGTCTCGAGGCGGGGGTCCGGCGGCATCGGCCACACGCCGTCCGGGTCGAACGGGACCGCTGCGCCCGTGTACGAGAAGCCCTGCGGCACCGACGGGTCCGTCACCAGCCGCCGCCCGTGCACGAGTTCCGCGAAGCGGTAGTAGTGGGCCGGCTCGCCCTCCCGGTCGAGCGGGCTGCTGCTCGTGCCCTCGCCCTCCTCGGCGACCAGCTCCAGGGCGGTGACGGCGGTGGCCACGTCGCGGATGGGGAACAGCTGGTCCGGCGGGAACCAGTCGCGGTCGACGACCTGGCGCGTGGGGTCGCCGACGAACGCGGCGTCGCCCAGCTCCGTCAGCTTGTCGCGCAGCGCTGCGTAGAACTCCCCGATCGTGGCGAACTCCGGGTCTGCTGCGCGGTCGGCCGACCCGCCAGGGAGGTGCAGCGGCAGCTCCGGCTCCTCGATGCGCATGAACACGTCGCGGACCAGCTCCCGCGAGTAGGGGGCCAGGCCCACCACGACGGAGTGCCCGACGTTCATCGGCAGCACCGTCGGGTAGTCGGGGACGAAGCCGGGTGCCGCGATCCGAGGCCGGCCCCCGAGAGCCACCAGCAGGTTCGCGGCGATGGTCAGGTGCAGCATCTCCTCGACGGCCACGCCCCGGACGGCCGCCGCGATCCCCTCGTTCGTCCCCGGCCGGAGCGTGTAGTACGCCGTGAGGTAGGGCGGGACGGTCGAGTGCTCGAGCTCGATCGCCAGCTGGACGAAGCGGTGCAGGTCCACCCGGCCCGCGGCATCGCGCACACCGGAGACCAGCGTCCTGTCGACGGCGAGCATCAGTCGTCCCTCCCGGCTGCCCGGAGCAGCTGCTCGAGGGCCTGTGGCAGGGCCACGGCCTTCCCGCCGATCTCGTCGACGTCCCCGGCGCCGCGCCCGTCGTCGGGCGGGGCGGCGGCGGAGTCCGATGCCGCCCGCGGTGCGGGTGCGGCGGGGGCCGCGGCGCTCGGGCGCGGACCGTGCCGGAGGCGGCGCTCGCCGTACCCGTTGCGGTCGCGCAGCCAGGTCAGCAGCATCTCCCGGCGGGCGTCGGACAGCTCCCTGGTGACGGGCATGTGGTTCGGGTCGTCGAGCGGCCGGGAGAAGGCCAGGTCGATGATCGCGGCGTGCTCGCGGACGGCGTCGTAGTCCCCGAGGTCGACCAGCCGCCGGCTCATGATCGGGTAGAGGTCCCCGTACTGGACGAGCACCGGCCGGACGTCGTCGACCCAGGTGGGGAGTGCCGGTGCCGCGTAGGCCTCCCGGACGTGCAGGACGACGACGTCGAAGCGGTGCTGCTGCTCGCGGGCCTGCCCGTCGAGGGAGTAGGCGATCACGTACACCTGACCGTCCAGGTACCCCCGGGGACGTCCCGGGTCGTGCACCGTGAGCGGCAGTTCGGCGCGACCGTCGTCGTCGGTGGCGAGCGAGGGTGGCAGCTCGACGGCCTCCTGCGGGACGCCGATGTCGGGGATCGGCGCCGCCGGTGGGTCCGGGTCGTCGCGTGGACCGCCGCCCAGGCCCGACATGCGCGGTTCCAGCCGCGTCCGGATGGTCGCGGCGGTCAGCGGCCGGCCCCACCGGGCGGCGCAGAACCGGACCGTCGCAGCGACCGCCCCGTCGCTGCGGGCGTCGACGCGGAGGACCACGTCGTCGGCCCGTGCGAGCAGCCCGCCGGCCGTCTCCCGGAGGAGGACCTGCGCCTCGTTCCCGACCGGGCGCACCAGCGCCAGCGGGCGGTCGGCGGCGAGCGCGGCGGCCGGTTCGTCGAGGGCCAGGTCCACGATGCCCGCGGTGCGCGACAGCCAGCCGGGGGAGCTGTGGTCGATCCGTCCCAGCACCAGCAGGTCCCCGAGGGGCACGACGTCGCCCTCGCGCACGCCGGGGGCACCGTCGGGCCGGTCCGGGGTCCGCAGCACCGCGAGGGCGAGCGGGCCGATGGCGGCCGTGGTGCCGACGGGGTCGGTGATCGGCAGGGCGTTGCCGAGGTCGAGGCTGACCAGCCCTGCCTCGGGATCGACCACGGCGTCGGCGAACGTGAGGTTCGCAGCGGTGACGCCGTTCGCCGCCGGTGCCAGCCGCCGGCCGAGGACGAACCGGTGGGGCTCCCCGCGGCGTGCGGGACCCAGGGCGCCCACCACCCGGCCGAGGGTGAACCGCGGGTCCCGCGGGTTGGTGGAGTAGCCGAACGTGGTCAGCCGGACGGCGAGCGTGCCGTCGTCGGAGGCGGCGAGCAGGTCGTCGAGGAACGGGGACCGTCCCGGCGGCAGGTGCGACCGCACGGCCGTCAGGCGGGAGGTGTAGACGGCCGAGGCGGCCTGCCCGTTGGGGGTGGCCGGGGACTGGCGGCCGAAGTGGATGTCGCGGAAGGGCGCCGGCTCGAAGGTGCCCTCGAGGACCGTGCCGCCCCGGGCGTCGGCGAGCCGGATCGTCAGGCCCCAGATCTCCGACGCCATCTGCCACTGGGGGTCGAGGTCGACGAGCTTGCCGCTGACGGAGGACGACGAGCCGCTGACGGAGCAGGTGGCGACCGGGTCCTCGTCCCCCGGAGAGGCGGGGCGGCGGGAGGCGACGGAGCGGACGGCGCACCCGATCAGCCGGAAGGCCCCGCTGCCCGACGGGTTCCACCAGCCGTTCCGCGTGGCACCGGACGCCGGCTGCTGGAAGCGGGGCTCGAACGTCGCGGTGTCGTAGTGGCGGACGTCGTTGTTCACCGTGGAGACGTCGGCCTGGAAGTCGCCCGAGAAGACGAGGCGGGGCAGGTGGAGGGCGCTCATCGCGGTGGCCGGGGAACGGTTCCGCCCAGGCGGGGCTCGCGGACCGCGACCCGCGCCGGCGGACGGAGGACGTCGGCCCCGGCGCCTGCGGGAGTGGCCCGCCCCGGGCCCTCGAGCGCCACGTACACGATCCCCACGACCTCCTCCATGACGCGGACGCCGACCTCCTCGTCCCTCTCGGCAGGCGACCGGCGGCGGCGTCCGGAGCGTGGGCCTCCGCCCGCACGACCGTCGTGGCGGAGGACTTCGGGAAACCGTGCGCCCCCGTGGCCGGGGCCCTGCGCCGCACGCTAGGGGGACGCCGTCACCCGTGCGTCACGGTTCCGTCATCCGCGCCGCGGGACCGTCCCGTCGGGTGCACCATGCCCGGCGTGAGGCTCCGCCGAGCTCTGCCGCTCCGGCTTCCCCGGGTACCCGGGGCCGAGCGGGACCCGTCCGCGGTCACCGGCCCGGCCACGGGGCCCGACGCGATGGCCCGGCGCCCCAGGGGCGGCTACCTGCTGGTCACGGCCGTCCTGGTGGGCGCCGCGCTGCTCCTGTTCGGCCTCGCGGAGTGGGCGGCGTTCCCGGTCCTCACCGATCCCGTCCCCGGGATGCGCCGGGCAGGCGCGTGGGGAGCCCTGGTCGGCGTGGGCTTGCTGACCGGCGACGTCCTGCTGCCCGTTCCGTCCAGCCTGGTGATGATCGCGCACGGCGCGCTCTTCGGCGTCCTCCCGGGGGCGGTGCTGTCGATGCTGGGAGGGGCGGGTGCCACTCTGGTGGGCTTCGTGCTGGGCCGGCGGGGTCGCGGTGTGGTGGCGCGGGTGACCACGTCGTCGCAACGTCGGCGCGCCGATCGCCTGCTCACCCGGTGGGGCGTGCTCGCTGTGGTGGTCTCCCGCCCCGTCCCCGTCCTCGCCGAGGCCGTCGCCGTCCTGGCCGGCACCTCGTCGATGCGCTGGTACGTGGCGACGGGCGCCGGCGTCCTGGGTTCCGTCGCGCCCGCCTTCCTGTACGCGGTTGCCGGGGCGAGCGGTGGCGGCGCAGTGGGGGCGCTGCTGCTGCTCGGGCTCGTCGCCGGGCTCGCCCTCGCCGTCCGGGCCGTGCTCGCCCTGACGCGATCCCCGGTGTGGCGGCGCCCGGGCCGCCCTCGGGGGCCGGAGGATCTGCGGTCGTGAGGCGTCGGCTCCTCCCGGTGTCCTCCGCTCGGCGCCCGCGTTCCGACCCGTCCTCGGCCGTCCTCAGGTCCCGGCCGGCCCGGTCGTCGCGGCGACGCGCCGGTGTCCGTCCGCGGAGGGCTGGTCGGCGACGTGGTCGACGAGGAGCACGCGGGTCGGGGAGTCGGTCGCCTGCTGGGTCCGCAGGCCGCAGTCCACCAGGCTGTGCGGGCGCAGCAGCAAGGAGTCCGGCACGGGCGCGATCTCCCGCCATGCGAAGCAGTCCCTGATGATCGGCTGGTTCGCGCCGCCGGTGATCCGGCGATCCGCGCGGACGAGGCCGCGCAGGACGTCGTGGTAGGTGAGGAAGTCCGGCGAGAGGTCGCCCCAGGTGACCGCCAGGAGCGTCCCCAGGTAGTCGCGAGCCAGCAGGAGCGCGGCCTTGAACTCCTCCGCGTGACCCTCGTAGGCGGCGGAGAAGCGCCGCGCGATGTCCTCCAGGTCCACGGAGCTCCCCGGCAGGTTGTTCGAGTCCTCCCGGAGCTGCTGGTCGATCAGGCCGACCCGCACCAGCTCCTGCTGGAAGACCTCCACCATGGTGTCGAAGAGCGCGCCGGTGAGGGGCAGCGAGCGGTCGTGCGGTTCCTCGCCGACGTCGGACATGCGCCGGGAGTTGAAGGCCACCCGGATCTCCCGGCTGTCGGAGAGCTCGCCCACCCGGTCCAGCCCGTTGATGGTGAGCAGGTTGCCCCTGGTCTCGTCCAGGAGGTGGTCGACGAAGGAGTCGAAGTGCAGCAGGGCGATGATCGCGGTCAGGTCGCCGCCGGACTCGTGCAGGCCGCCGTAGTCGATGCCGCGATCATCGGGGCTGGAGGGCGTCCCGACCTCGGTGAAGACGATGCTGTGCCCGAGCTCGTGGGCGAGGACGTCGAAGTTCTCGCAGTAGGGGAGGTCGTGGTCGATGGCTCCGTTGGGGCGTCGTCCGAACCCGAACTCGAGGAACCCGTAACCGGACTGCGCGTTGTCCCACTCGATCAGCGGGATCAGCTCCAGCCGGGCGAAGTCGGACTCGAAGTGCCAGTCGATGCGGTGGCCGAAGTAGTCCTCCCACAGGTCCAGGACACGGCGGACCGTCGCGTACATCGTCGCGGCGGAGAACGCGCGCGTGCCGGGCACGAGGTGCGTGAAGTGCCCGTCCTCGCCGGGTGTCACGGGGGGATGGGCCGGTCCCCGGTAGGGCGGCCGGTTGAACTGGCCGTAGCGGGTCTTCCCGATGGCGTCGACGACGAACACGCGGTCGTCGGCGGGGCCGGCCCGGACCTCGCCCGGGGGCACCGAGACGGTCACCGTCTCGGGTGCGGGGAACAGCGGGCTGCCGTCCCTCTTCCTCAGGAACCGTGGCTGGGGGAAGAGCAGGAAGCTGGTACCGGTCTCGGCGAGTCGCCTGTCGAGCTCGACGGACATGGGGCCCTCCTCGGGCGATCGGAGTGGTGCGAGGCGCCGAGGATGTCCGCCGGCCGCCACCGTGCCGTCAACGGCACGTCACGACGCCGCGCAGCACGCTGCCGGCCGGTGCCGTGGGCGACCTCACTCCGGGGACGACGTCCTCGCCTCCCCCCGCGCAGTGGCGTGGTGGTCGGGCCCGCCACTGCGCACGCGGTCCAGGACGGTGTGCGCCTGCTGGTCCACCAGGCGGGTGAACAGCTGCTGGCCGTACCCGAACACCAGCGCCCACGCGAGGATCTGCGCGGAGGAGTCCAGGGCGGTCAACCCCGGGATGAACTGGCCGCGCATGAGCAGCAACCCCAGCACCGCCGTCAGCGCCCCGGTGGGCAGCTTCAGCAACGCCAGCGCGACGGGGAGGCCGTGCGGTTCGGAGGACCCGTGGATGCCGCGGATCGCCGCAGCAGCCGCCACCGCCGCGGCGGCCAGCCCGACCACCTCGACGACGAGGATGTCCGCCCGGGAGACGGTGCCGCGGACGAGCTCGTCGACGTCCGGCGGCGTCCCGTCCGCGGCGGCCGGGGCGCGTGACTCGCCCGTGGGACAGACGACCTCGGTCTGCTGGCCCTGTTGCGGCTCGAAGCACAGCGGGATGGCGGTCCGGGCGACGAAGCCGACCACGGCCAGCGCGATGACGAGCAGCGTCAGGAGGACGGTCGTGACGAGCAGGACGTTCCGGAAGCTGCGGATCTGCAGCTGCCGGCGCAGCGCGACCGAGCTGGCCGCGCGGTAGGCCGTCGCGATCGTCGGGCGCTCCCGCTCGACGAGGTCGTTGACGTCCCTCACGGTCGGCGTCGTCGTCTCGTCCGGCAGCGGCCGGGACGAGTCGGCGATCCCCACCTGCCGGGCGATGTGCTCCAGGTGACGCCGCCGGACGTCCGTGGGCGCCAGGTGCCGCTCCACGTCGTTGAGCACCCCGGGGAGCCGGCCCAGGACGTAGTCGGCCGGGGCGACGTCGAGCAGCAGGGCCTCGGCCGCGTCCAGGTTGCTCATCGCGCGTTCGAGGAGCGCCTGGTCCCGGAGCCGGAGCCGCGGTGCGAGCGCGGTCTCCTCCGCCGCCCGGAGGTGGATCCCGACGGCCGCGAAGAGCACGTCCGACCCGTCGTGCGCCGTGGTCCGCCGGAGCCAGGTGCACAGCGACTCGAGTTCCTTGGCGCGGGTCCACGTCCCCTCGCGCCAGGCGGGGTGGACCGGTCCGCGAGCGCGCGTGGCTCCCGACCCGGCGGAGGGCTCATGCCGGTCGTCCGGGCCGACCGCGTCGGGGTGTCCGCGGTCGTCGACTCCCCGCACTCCACGGTCTCCGGTCTCCACCGGTGCCCGACCCGGGCGGCTGACAGCTGCGTCTTCCACCCCGACCTCCACCCCGGCCGTGCCGGACCGCTCGACTCCCCGGCCGTGCCGGACCGCTCGTCCGGCCCTGGGGACGATGCGGCCCCGCTGTCACGGGTGCGTCACCGGCCGGTACCGCCACTCGGACAGCCCGGGCGCCGTCGACGTCGCGACGGTCCGGTGACGGGGACCCGTCAGCCTCGCGACATGGCCGGACACCGAGCACTCGCCTCGCAGCGACACGGCTTCGTCGAGCCGACCCCGGACGTCTGGCTCTGCCATGTCCGGCCCTCCGAGGAGGGGACGTGTCCGAGGTGACGGCTCCCGAGGAGGTGCGGACGGGCGCCTGCGTGGTCCGCGCCGAGACCGATGGCTGCACGGGTCTGCGGATCACCGTGACCGCGCGCCTGGACGTCGAGGACGCGACCGGCGACCGCAGGACCGTCACGACGAGCGTGGCGACGGCGGTCGCGTCCGTCCGCGAGTTCCTCCAGGCGTTCGCCCGGTGAGCGTGAGCGTCGACCTCGCTCGTGATGTGACGAATCGGTGACGGGTGCCCCCCTACGGTCTTCGCGCCCGATCGCGAGGGGGAGGCCATGACAGCTCAGTTGGTGTCGAGATCTGAGACCGTCCCGGGTCCGTCCGTGGCGCGGCCGGTGCTGCACCTGTTCGGGGGTCCCTATGTCCGTGTCGACGGGTGTCGCCGGGAGGTGCCCGAGGGCAGCAAGCGGTTGCTCGCATTCATCGCTCTGCGGCGCCAGCGGGTGGAGCGGCGACACGCGGCCGGCCTGCTGTGGCCCGGGGGCAGCGACGAGCGGGCGGCCGGCAACCTGCGTTCGGCGCTGTGGCGGTTGCGCGGGGCCGACATCGACCTGCTCGCGGTCGACAAGTGCTCGCTGCGCCTGCGCGACGACGTGGCCGTCGACGCCGAACTCGTCGGCGCCTGGGCTGCGCGGCTCATCAGCGGGACCATGCACCCCGACGAGCTGGTGATCATGCAGACGTGGGCGGAGGCGCTCGACCTGCTCCCGGGCTGGTACGACGACTGGGTCCTCCTCGAGCGGGAGCGGCTCAGGCAGCGCGTCCTCCATGCACTGGAGGCGCTGAGCCGGCACCTGATCGCTGCCGGCCGGATCGCCGAGGCGGTCGAAGCGGCGATGATGGCCGTGGGGGTCGAGCCGCTGAGGGAGAGCGCTCAACGCGCACTGGTCACGGCTCATCTCGCTGAAGGCAACCGGGTGGAGGCACGCCGCTGCTTGACGACCTACCGGGGGATCCTCCGGCGTGAACTCGGAGCCGAGCCGGCGGCCGCCCTGACCGCGCTGGTGCACCACGGGCCGACCGGGCCACGGGAGTGGCCGGTGGAGTCCCGTGAGGTGGCCGTCAGCTGACCGTGCGACCGGATGACGATGGCGCCACGGCGCGAGAGGTGGCGCCAGGGACCTGCGGGCCTACACGTCGACGTCCGCCCAGATGACGGCGTGGTCTGAGGCGGCCTGGTGGGGGCCGGACATGTCCGGGTAGTGCTCCCACAGCGTGCCGTTCTTCCCGCCCCAGACTCCCTTGCGGTAGATGCCGCCGCCGGAGGCCGCGGCGAAGAGGGCGGGGGAGAGGAGCACGTAGTCGATCTTGCTGCCCTTGGTGCCGTTGCGGAACGTCCCCGGCCGCCCGTCGCTGGTGAACCGGGGGCTCTCCGTGATGTCCCGCAGGTCGGTGTCGGCCAGGAGCGGGCGGAGAGGCTCCGAGTCCGGGGTGTCGTTGAAGTCCCCGATGACGGCCACGTGGTCCTCTCCGGCGGCGCGGGCGGCCTCGTAGATCTGGGCCACCCGGACGGCCTGGCGTCGGCGCCTGGCGTCGTTGGCGCGCTGGCTGCCGAAGCCCTTGCTCTTCAGGTGGTTGATCAGCAGCAGCACACGGGACCCCTGGGGGCCCTCGATGAGGTACTCCGGGCAGTCCCGGCTGAAGACCGTGCCCTCGTCGTCGGTGTCGTCGACGTGCGACACCATCGAGGTGATCGCGTGGCCCTCCTTCAGCAACACCCCGACGTCGATACCGCGGAAGTCGTTCCCGTCGATGACCATCGCGTGCCCATACGCGGGGGCCTGGACCGCGGGCAGCAGGACCTCGGAAAAGGCCTTGAGGGTCGGCCGGTCCTCGACCTCCACGGTTCCCAGGACGTCGGGTGCGAGGTCGCTGATGACCTGACCGGTGTGACGGGTGGAGAGCTCGTCCACCGGCCCCCTCGTGAGCTCCACCCAGCCCACCCAGTCGGCGCGGCCCGAGGCCGTGATCTCGACCTGCCCGTCGGGATGGCGCGTGAGCAGACGGCCGCGGTTCTGCCGCAGGACGGCGAGGGGCCCGGCATCCGAGGAGGACAGGCCGAGCGCATCGAGGAGGTCGACGATCTCGGCCTTGTCGTCGTCGGAGTACTCCGGTCGGCCCAGCACCGCGTTCAGGCGGGCCTGGTGCTCGAGGGCCGGCCGGCCGGCCTCCCAGTTGGCCGGGTCCAGTGCGCGGGCGCGCTGGAAGAGGTTCTCCACGTTGAACGATGCGATGCGCACGGCCGGCCTCCGTCCGACGTCGGCACCGGGACCTCCGCCGGCGCCGGGCTCAGCTGGGCGACAGCGGCCAGGGTCCGCCGCACCCGTCACCGCCGTGTCACGCCGCCGGCGTGCTGCAGCCGGCGGGTGGGTCCGGGCCGGGGTCGTCAGGTGCGCCCGGTGTGCCGCAGCTGGGCCCGGCCGTGACGGAGGAGTGACAGTGCCGTCCCTACCGTTCGCGGCAGCAGTCCTCGTCCGGGAGGTCGACCGTGACGTACGGATCCGAACCGGCCTACGGCGGCACACCGACCCCGCCGCCGTCCCGTGCTCCTCGCTCCGCCCTGTGGGGTGCCGTGCTCGCCCTCGTGGCGCTCGTCCTGATCCTGTTCGGGGTGTACTCGTGCAACGGCGGGGGGCCCACACCGCCGGCGGCGTCGTCCGGACCGGTTCCGCCGACGGTTAGCGGCCCCGTCACCACGGCGCCGTACTCCGATCCGGGCAGCAGCCCGGTCACGAGCACGGCGCCCGACAGCAGCGCTCCCGCCACGGCTCCCACTCCCAGCGTCTCGGGCGTCCCCGCGCCGTCGCCTCCGGTCGTGGTCCCGACAGCCGTGGAGGCCGGTTCCGGAGGCCGGGCAGGGAGCTCCGCCTCCCCGGACCCGAGGGGGCCGCTGCTCCTCGCGGCCGGGGGCCTCCTCGTCGCGCTGTCGACGGCGGCGCTGGTCCGGGGACGACGACGGCGTCCGTGAACCGCCGTGCGATCCCGTGGGCCGGTGTGGTGCTGGGCGTGGTCCTGGTCGGTTCCGGCTTGCCGGGCTGGCACGGTGCGCCGCCCCGGGGTGATGCCCTCGCGCGGCCTCCCGCCGGCCTCCCCGTGTCCGCGGCGGCACCCGCCCCTCGGGTGATGGCCTCCGTGCCCCTCGGCCCACCCGTCACCGTGCGTCTCCCGACGCTGGGCACCGCAGCCGCCGTCGTCCCGGTGGACGTCGGCCCGGACCGCGCCCTGGGCGTACCGGACGACCCGCGTCTCGTCGGCTGGTGGCAGGCGGGAGCACAGCCGGGATCCGCGGCCGGTGCCGTGGTCCTCGACGGGCACGTCGACACCCGGCGCGACGGGCCGGGGGCACTGTTCCGCCTCACCGAGCTGCAGCCCGGGGACCCGGTCGTCGTCGGCACCGCGGCGGGGGAGCTGACCTACGTCGTCGTCGAGGTCCGCAGCCATCCGAAGGGGCAGCTGCCGGCCGAGGCCTTCGACGCAGGCGGAGCGCCCAGGCTGGTCCTGGTCACCTGCGGCGGCCCGTTCGACCGGCAGCTGCGCCGCTACACCGAGAACGTCGTCGCCCAGGCCGTCCCCGCCCGGTGACCTGATGCCCCGGCACCCCGCGAGGCGGCTGCGCACGACGGCGACGTGACGCGGCGTTGACGGGGACCGGGCACGATCCGCGACCGACACGGGCGACCGTCGTCCGCGCGGCCCCACCCGACGAGAGAGCGAGGCCACCTGTGACCACGACACCGGAACGTCCCCGTGTGGTCGCCGACATCCCGGTACCGCGCGGAGCGGACCGCGAGACGCCGGCGCGGTCCCCGAGGGTGGCGCGCGTCCTGACCCGCGTCCACCACGGTGCCCACGTGGTGGCCGACGACCTGCCGACCGTCGACCCGACCCGCGACCCGGGAGCCGGGATGCGGTGGGTCGAGGTCGAGGGGTCGTCCACGCCCTTCGGGTACATGTTCCGCGACCTGCAGGGCCTCTACCCGGCCGCACACCTGCCGGTGGAGCCCGCCGCGGCCGTGGTGGCGTCCCTGAAGGCGCTCGGCGCCGCGATGGTCGACCAGGAGCAGCCCAGCGACCCAGGAGAGGGGGACTCCGACGTCCCGCCGATCTACACCTACTGGGGTCAGTTCGTCGACCACGATCTCACCGCCAACACCGACCGCGACGACGACATCGGCATCACCGACCTCCCGCTCGAGCCGCGACAGCCGGAGAAGGTGCTGCGCAAGCTGCGGAACCTGCGCGAGCCACGGCTCAACCTGGACTCCGTCTACGGCAACGGTCCGGACCACTCCGGACAGCCCGACCAGGTCCCCTACGACGGGGACCGCCTGGTCATCGGCGAGCTGTCGGACGGGGGGTCCGACGCGCTGCCCGGGGACGACCTCCCGCGCGTCGACCAGGAGGCGCAGATCGGTGACCACCGCAACGACGAGAACCTCATCGTGGCGCAGCTCCACCTGGCCTTCCTGAAGTTCCACAACGCCGTCCTCGACTGGTTCGCCGAGCACCCGGACAGCGACGTCACCGGCGACGGGTCCTTCCAGCGGGCGCGCCAGCTCGTCGAGTGGCACTACCAGTGGGTGACGGTGCACGACTTCCTGACCACGCTCGCCGACGAGGACGTCGTGACCGGCCTCCTCGACGGCGCCATCACGCCGCGGTTGCCGCTGGACGAGGCCACCTGGCCCGACGAGGTGTTCATGCCGCTGGAGTTCTCGGTCGCCGCCTACCGCTTCGGGCACAGCATGGTCCGGGCGGCGTACGACTGGAACGAGAACTTCGGGTTCCCGGGTGACCGCGCCCCGTCGGCCACGTTCGAGGAGCTGTTCCTGTTCACGGGCGGGGGGAGTCTCGCCGGTTTCCCCACCCTGCCGTCCAACTGGCCGGCGCAGTTCGAGCGGCTCACCGGGGCCGAGCCCCGTCCGGTCGAACCGGGACCCGACGGCACGCCGGATCCCGTGCCGCCGCGCTCCGCCCGCAGGATCGACACCCGCATCGCACCGCCGTTGGCCAACCTGGCCAACGAGGGCAGGTCGGCTGACGGTGAACCGGAGGTCTCCGACCGCATCAGGAGGATCCTCAAGCGCCTGGCCGTGCGGAACCTGCTGCGCGGCTACCGGTTGGCGATCCCGACCGGCCAGGCGGTCGCCCGTGCCCTGGGGATCACCCCGCTGACCCGCGAGGAGCTGCTCACCTTCCCCGACCGCGGCTCGGAGCAGTTCTCACCGGTCGACGACGCGCTGATCGACGGCGCCTTCCTCGAAGCCACCCCGCTGTGGTTCTACGTGCTCAAGGAGGCGGAGGTCCTCGAGCAGGGGCAGCGGCTCGGTCCGGTGGGCAGCCGGATCGTCGCCGAGACGATCATCGGTCAGCTGCGCGCCGACCCGACGTCGTTCCTCAACCAGGGATGGGACCCCGGCATGGGCGTCACCACGGGGGCGGACGGCGACGAGCGGGTCGACAGCATCACCGCCTTCCTGCGGTTCGCGGGCATGCACCCCTGAGCGGCCGGCGCAATCCGCGATCGGCAGCGGAGCCACAGCCGCGCGCTGGCCTCGCGGGTGGACCGGGTCCGAGGGCCGGAGGTCCGGGATGCGCTTCGTGTCCAGCCCTGCTGCCGAGGCGGCGGCCGATCTGCTGACCCCGCCCTGGGACGCTCCGCTCTCGCGGTGGACCGACGACCGGAGGGTCCAGAACCCGCAGCACGGGCGCTCCGAGCACGTCGTCCGGTTCGTGGCCGAGGCCGGACGGGTGTTCGTGGTCGAGGAGCTGCCCGAGCAGTCCGCCCGCCGCGAGTACGAGGTGCTGCGCCGGCTGCCGGAGCTGGGCAACCCGGCGGTCGAGGTCATCGGCGTCGTCGTCGACGCGCCGCCATCCCCGCGCACCTGCGCAGCCGGCTGGACGCCGCCGCGATCTTCCGCGAGATCCTGGAGCACCGGTGGTCCCTGTCCGAGGCGGCCGGCGGGACGTCGGGATGCAGGCGGCGGGAACTACGTCGACCGGGGTGCCGTGCCCGGCGGATGGCCGGTAACGGGGCTGACGACGCCGACGGCGATCCAGTGACGGCCCGGTGACATCCCTCCGCCAGTCTCGGCGGCGTGGCGGGATTCGGCGGCATCGCCGCAGTGGGCAAGAGCATCGAGTCGGTGCTCAATGCCGGGTACGCCGTGCAGGAGCCGGTTCCGGGCTCGAACACCAAGTCGCGGCTCGTGCGCACCGAGGACCTCGACCCGCCGGCGCCGTCGGTCACCCGCCCCGGGCTGTCGCTGCTGCTCTACCGGGTGGACTTCACCAAGGCGCTGCGGCCGGCGTGGGCGGTCACGAGCGCCGCGGACGGCAACGTCCACCTGCCGCTGGACCTGCATTACCTGCTGACCGCATGGGGTGACAACGCCGAGGACGAGCACCGGGTGATCGGCCGGTCCATGCAGATCCTGGAGGAGCTGGGCGGCCTGACCGGGCCACAGCTGCAGGTGGGGGGCGACTGGTCGGTCGCGGAGTCCGTACAGCTGTACCTCGAGGACATGCCGACCGACGACCTGATGCGGACCTTCGACAGCCTGCGCTGCGAGTTCCGGCTGAGCATCCCCTACCTCGCCCGCGTGGTCGTCGTCTCCACGCGCGGGGGCTCGCCGGACGGCGACGTGCTCACCTCGATCCGCGGCGCGCGTCCGGGAGTGGGGCCGTGAACACGTTCTTGCCGCCCGTCTGGGCAGAGGGCGTGGCGCGGCTGCGCCTGGGGATCGAGCCCGTCGACGCGCTCGACCCGGAGCCGGGCGCGCGCGGACGCCCGCCCGGAACCGCGGTGCACCTGGAGCACGTGCCGCGCCCGCATCCCCTGCCGCGGGGCGTGGACCGCACCGGCCGGGTCCCCGACGACGTCGGGCTGCCGGCGCTGCGGCGCAGCCCGACCGGCCGCTTCGCCGTCGCGTTCGGCGCGCCCGCGACGGACCGGCCGGACCGCCTGGTGGTGCGCATCGTCGACCGGTTCCGCCGTCAGCTGCCGCGCCGGCTGTCCCTCCCCGCACCGGACCTCGGCACGGTGCTCGCCGGCGAGGCGGCGGGCGCGCCCCCCGCCCGCGGATGCCGCCCGGCGCTGTTCCCGTCGATCACCTATGGCATCGCCCCCGGCGCGACCGCCATCCGGGGCCAGGTGTTCTGGCAGGCCGACGGGGCCCCCGCCCAGTGGGTGCGGGTGGAGGGCCGCTCGGCCGGCGCGCCGACCACCACCTGGTGGGCGCACGGGGACGAGCGCGGGGAGTTCCTGCTGGTCGTCGGCCCGCTGGAGCGACTGCAGGCGATCTCCCTGTCCGGCGTCGTTGACGTCGACCTGAACGTGCACGCCCGGACCCGCCCAGCGGGGACCGAGCCCGTCGACTCGCCCACCGGCTCCCGCGCCGACCCGTTGTGGCTGCTCCCGGTGGAGCGGGTGACCGACCTCGCCGGGGACCCGGTGACGGCCGGGACCGCCCTCCCGCCCGGCTACACGACGACGACCACCGGCACGGTGCGCTGTCGCCGGGGGTCCGTCGTCCGCGCCGATCCGTTCCTCCTGCCCTGATCGCGACCGAGAGAGGCGGCCATGCCCGAGTACCTGGCTCCCGGCGTCTTCGTCGAAGAGGTCAGCTACCGCGCGAAGTCCATCGCGGGGGTGCCCACCTCGACCACCGGCTTCGCCGGCCGCACCCGATACGGGCCGGTGCGCTACCCGGACGGGCCGCTCTCCACCGAGCCCCGCCTGGTGACCAGCTATCCCGAGTTCGAGCGGGTCTACGGCGGGCTGGCACCGTTCTCCGACGGCAACCTCCCGTACCTGGCACACGCCGCCCGGGCGTTCTTCCTCAACGGCGGGCAGCGGCTCTACGTCTCCCGCGTCCACGAGCGGGGCGACGACGACCCCACCGGGGTGTCCAGCGCCGAGATCACGGTACCCACGCAGCCCCAGCCCCGGCGCGCGCTGTTCGTCGCGCGGTGGCCCGGCGTCGACGGCGACGTCACCGTGGAGGTCTCCGCGGTCCGGGGCGGGGACGTGGGCCTGCACCGGGAACCGGTCGCCGAGGTCAGCCGCGCCGTCCGGAACGGCACCTTGCTCCAGGTGGTCCCGCCGGGGCAGCAGCCCCGGCCCGACGCGCCGATCGACCCGGCCTCCCTCCGGCTGGTCGGCATCGCCCCGGACGGCACCCAGACCTTCACCGACCAGGGGGGCAACCCCAGCCCGCCCGCGGTCGCCGACTGGCTGCTGCCGGTGGAGGTGACCGTCGACGTCCACGTCGACGACGAGCGCACCGACAGCTACCCGAGGCTCGGCCTCGCCCCCGACGGCACGCGGGCCATCGACCGCGTGCTGCACCGGGACGACCCCCTCGACGAGAACTGCGTCGTCTGGTTCGACCGGGACACCGCCACCGGGGCCACGCCGATCGAGATCCTGCGCGGGCTGGTGGGCGCGGAGGAGCCGCGCCGGCAGTTCCGGCTCACCGGTGGCAGCGACGGCGACCCGCTCACCGCGGAGGGGTTGCTGGGCCGTGAGGCGGACCCGGACGTCGCCGCGGCCAAGGCCACCGGTCTGGCGGCGCTGGCCGAGGTCGACGACGTCGCCATCGTCGCCGCGCCCGACGTCGGGGGTATCGCCGACGAGGACCAGCGCTTCGTCGCCACGCAGAACCTCATCCGGCACGCCGAGGCGACGCGGTACCGCATCGCGGTGGTCGACGGTCCGCGCAACGCCTCCATGAACGAGATCCGGGCGTTCCGCGGCAACTACGACAGCAAGTACGCCGCCCTCTACCACCCCTGGATCGAGGTGCTCGACCCCCGCGGCCCGGTGGCTCCGGGGGTGCCCACGGAGAAGCTGCTCCTGCCGCCGTCGGGCTTCGTGGCCGGGATCTACGCGCGCAACGACGTCACCCGGGGCGTGTACAAGGCGCCGGCCAACGAGGTCGTCTTCGGCCTGACCCGATTCGAGTCGACGATCAACCAGCGGCGCCAGGAGGTGCTCAACCCCGAAAACATCAACGCCCTGCGGTTCTTCCCCGGCCGCGGCAACCGGGTGTGGGGGGCGCGGACGCTGAGCTCGGACCCCGAGTGGCTCTACGTCAACGTCCGCCGGCTGTTCATCTTCCTCGAGCACTCGATCGACCTGGCCACCCAGTGGGCGGTGTTCGAACCGAACGGCGATGCCCTCTGGCGCATCATCACGCGCACCGTCGAGGACTTCCTGGACGTGCAGTGGCGCAACGGCGCGCTGCTGGGCAGCACGCCCGAGCAGGCCTACTTCGTGCGCTGCGACCGCTCCACGATGACGCAGAACGACCTCGACAACGGGCGGCTGATCTGCCTGATCGGCGTGGCCCCGGTCAAGCCCGCCGAGTTCGTGATCTTCCGAATCGGCCAGTTCACCGCTGACGCCCGCGGCTGACCGGCACGGGAACGCAGAGGAGCAGGACATGCCCGCGATCGTGCGCCAGAACCCGTACGGCGCCTTCAAGTTCAAGGTCGAGTTCGGTCCGGTGGACGGCGGCGGTGCGATCGACGCCGGCTTCTCGGACGTCTCCGGCCTCGGCAACGAGATCAACTACTCGGAGTACCGGGAGGGCACCGACCTGCCCAACACCGTCCGCAAGATCCCCAACACGTTCAAGCTGGACGAGGTCACGCTCAAGCGCGGCCTGGTCGGGTCGACCGAGATCTTCGCCTGGATCAAGGCCGTGCGGGAGGGCCGGTACCAGCCGCGGTCGGTGACGATCGTGGTGTTCGACGAGGCCGGCGACCCTGCGCTGGAGATCGTCCTGACCCGGGCGCAGCCGAAGAAGTGGCTCGGTCCGACGCTCGCGGCCAAGGGCGGCGGCGAGGTCGCGATGGAGGAGCTGCACCTGGTCCACGAGGGCATCGAGTACCGATGAGCCTCGCCGGAGTGGTGCTCGGCGCCCCCGGGGTCTACCTCGCCCCGCCGGCGCCGCAGCCGCGGACGGCCACCGAGCCGATGGACGTCGCCGCCTTCGTCGGCGTGACCCCGCGCGGGCCGGCCTACGAACCGGTGAGCGATCCGTCCCTGGCCGGTGAGGGGGTAGGCCTCGCGCCCTCGGTCGCCGTCCCCGTCGACAGCTGGGACGAGTACCAGGAGCTCTTCGGCGGGTTCGACGGCCCCGGGCTGCTGCCGCACGCGGTCGCCGCGTACTTCGCGCAGGGCGCGCGGCGCGCCTACGTGGTGCGCATCGTCCGCCGGGTCCCGCGCGGCCGGGTGGAGCGCCCGCCGGGCTGCGCGCACTACCGGCTGCCGGGCGGGCTGGCGCTGCGCTCGCGCAACGAGGGGACCTGGGGCAACCGGCTGACCATCCGGCTGCGCTTCGTCCCGCGGGCGCTGGCCGCCCGGATCCGGGCCGGCGCGCGCCTGCCCCGGCACGCGGTTCCCGGCGCCGTCGTGGTGCCGGCACCGGGATCCGCGGTCCCGGTCGGTGCCCTGCTCCGGCTCCGGGTGCCCGACCGGGCCGACGCCCTGGCCGTGGTCGCCCGCCTGGAGCGGGTGCCGCGGCCCGGAACCGGCGGCCGCGACCTGGTCGCGGTGCTCGACCGGGTCGTCGCGCCCCCGGGCGACGACGACGCGGCAGCGGCCGCGGTGGTGGAGCTCGTCGAGGGGGAGCTGACCGTGCTCGACGGCGACCCCGCGCACCCCCGTCGCGAGCACTTCGCCGGGCTGGGGCTGCAGCCGGCGCACCCGAGGTTCCTGCCCGACGTCGTCCGGCGCGAG
The DNA here is from genome assembly GCF_900143215.1 of Geodermatophilus obscurus. Classification (GTDB taxonomy): domain Bacteria; phylum Actinomycetota; class Actinomycetes; order Mycobacteriales; family Geodermatophilaceae; genus Geodermatophilus; species Geodermatophilus obscurus_A. Next base: position 44,865 of record NZ_FRDM01000021.1, read on the forward strand.
TCGCGGCTGCTCGCGCCGCCGCCCGGCCAGCCGCGGGGCTACGAGCCGGCGCCGGACCTCGGTGACTGGGCGAGCGGCACCCCCGAGGTGCCCGGCCGGGATCGCTGGTGCTTCGTCCGCGAGGAGGACCTCTTCGGTGGCGCCCGCGGCGGGGACGCCGAAGGAACCGAGGGGGTCGAGGCACTGCTCGACGTCCCCGAGCCGGCCAGCGTCGTCGTCCCGGACCTCTACGCCCCGGCGGGGGGGCCGGCCCGTGCCGAGCCGGCCTCCGTACCCGGGAGCCCGGACTTCCGGGTCTGCGGCGAGACCACCGCCCGTCCGCCCGCCCCCGCCCCGACCGGCCGGGACCTGCGCCGGTTGGACGGGCTGGCCCTGGACCCGGCCACCCCGGCGGGACTCGAGCAGGTCGTGCGCCGCCAGGGCCGGCTGGTCGAGGTGGCCGAGCGGCTCGGTCTGGTCGCCCTGCTCGACGTCCCCCCGGGACTGCAGGCCCCGCAGGTGCTGCGCTGGCGGTCGGCGTTCGACTCGTCGTACGCCGCGGGCTACCACCCCTGGCTGCGCACGCCCGGCCCGGACCCGGCTGGCCCGTTGGAGCAGCTGCCGCCGTCTGCCGTCGCCGCGGGCATCCTCGCCCGCTGCGAGCTGCGGGCCGGGATCAGCCGTGGGCCGGCCAACGAGCTCGCCGCCGGCGTCGTGGACGTGTTCGACCGGGTCGACGAGCCGGCCCACGGCGAGCTGCACCGCGCCGGCGTCGACGTCTTCCGGGTCGAGCCCGGCGGCGTGTGGCTGACCGGCGCGCGGACGCTGTCGTCGGAGCCGCGGCTGCGCCAGCTGACGACCCGCCGGCTGCTGCTGATGCTGCAGCGGGCGGTGCGCCGGCAGCTGGCGTGGACGGTGTTCGAGCCGATGGGGGACGCGCTGCGCGCCGGCCTGCGCCGGCACCTCGAGCAGCTGCTCGGTGACCTCGCCGACACCGGTGCGTTCGCCGGCGCCACCCCGCAGGAGTCCTGGTTCGTCGACGTCGGCCGTCCGGAGGCCGACGGGCCGGGCCGGCTGCTGGTGCGGGTCGGCGTGGCGCCGTCCGAACCCCTGGAGTTCCTCGTGCTCCGGGTCGTCCTCGACGCCGGGGGAGCGATCGAGACCGACCTGGACGTGGGCCAGGAGCGAGGGGTGCCGACGTGACCGAGCTGTTCGCGCGCACGTTCCGCTTCCGGGTCACGCTCTCACCGTCACCGCCGGTGCCGCCGCCCCCCGGCGCCCGGCCGGCACCGGCGGCGGGCCCACCGCTGGGCAATGGCGCCTTCCAGGAGTGCTCGGGCCTGGACCTGGAGATGGACGTGGGGGAGTACGTAGAGGGCGGCCGCAACAACGGGGTGGTCCAGCGGGCCGGCCGCGCGAAGGTCGCCCGCATCGTCCTGCGCCGCGGCATGCTGCACCCCGCCGGCGGGTCGGTCGATCCCGCCCTGTGGCGCTGGTTCCAGGACGTCGTGGACGGGGTGCGGCCGCTGCGCCGCTACGACGGCACCGTCGAGGTGCTCGACGAGGACCGGGCCGCCGTCGTCACCTGGACGTTCGTGCGCGGGCTGCCGGCCAAGGTGGTCGGCCCCCAGCTCAACGCCCGCACCGGCGAGGTGGCCGTCGAGGAACTGCAGATCGCCCACGAAGGCCTCCGGCTGGAGCTGCGCTGATGGAGTTCATCAAGGCCACCCTCGAGGAGGTCACCACCAGGCCGGACGCCGCGCCGACTCGGGTCGGCGACCCGATCGTCGTGCAGGTCAACCCGGCCACGCTGCGCCTGCAGATGGCCAGCACCGTCGACTTCGGCAAGGACACCGGCCGGCAGAAGGTCCAGTACCAGGGGTCGACGTCGACCCTCTCCTTCGACCTGGTCTTCGACACCGCCGACGAGGGCACCACCGAGCAGCCGGTCGACGTGCGCACCCGCACCCGCCGGCTGGAGCGGTTCGTGCTCCCCGCGATGAAGCAGCCGAAGGCGGTGCCGCCCCGGCTGCGGTTCACCTACGGCTCGTTCTCCGTGATCGGCGTGATGACCGGGCTCAACCAGGACTTCGACTTCTTCGCCGCCAACGGCGTCCCGCTGCGGGCCAAGTGCGCGGTGACGATCAAGGAGCAGAAGCCGGAGTTCGACGCGACCCTGGCCGGGCCGGGCGCGAACACGGGCGCCGGAGCCGTGCCGCCGGTGCCACCGGCGGCGCCCGGCGGGTCCACCGCGCCGGGCACCGGGGGCGGCGCGCCGCTCCCGCCGCCGGACCGCACCGGCACCGCCGTCGCCGGGGAGAGCGCGCCGGACTTCGCCGGCCGGATGGGGCTGGACCCCCGCGCCTGGAAGGGGCTGCAGGGCATCACCGACCCCCGGGAACTGCCCGCGGGGCTGCGGGTCGACTTCGCCGCGGCCCTCACCCCGGCCGCCGGGCTCGGCGTCGCCGTCACCGCGCCGCGGGCCGCGCCCCCGGCCGGGCCGCCCGCCGCGGCCGTCCCCCCGGCGGTCGCTGTCGACGGGCCGGCGCTGGCCGCGGCCGGCGGGGTGGCGGCGGTGCTGGACCGGGCCGCCGCCACCAACGCCGCGGCCGCCGCCACGGCCACCCGGTCCGCCTTCGCGCCCGGTCCCGACCCGGTCCTCCCGCCCGCCGATCCGGGCAGCCCGGTCCCGGCCCGGCCTGCGCCGGATCCGCGGGCGCTGGGGTACGGGTTCGGGGTGCCGCTGCGGCCGCGGCTCGGTGCCGGGCGCGTCGCCAGCCGGGCGCTGGTCACGACCGCGGCGCAGCGGGGCACGGCACCACCCGGGGCCACCGGGCGCGCGGCCGGGGGGCTGCACCCGCCGGAGACCGACGACCCGACCGTGCCGCGGTGGCGGGCACTGCCGCCCGGGACCGGCCGCACCGCCGCGGGGCCGGAGAGCTGCGGAGGCCTCCGATGACCGTCCACGTCGGCGAGGTCAGCAGCTCGGTGGAGCTGCAGGGTGTGCCCGGCCAGCGGCCGGCCCCGGCGGCGCCGGACCGCCCGGCGGGCTGGGACGAGCGGCAGCGGCACCGCGAGCTCGCCGAGGAGGAGGCCCGGCTCCGGGCCCGCACCGCCGGCGGTGGCTTCGATGGCTGAGCCGGCCTTCGCCTCGGCGTTCCCGGTCTTCACGGTCGGCGGCACCCGGCAGCCGGAACTGGCCCGCGACCTGGTGCGCCTCGACGTCGAGGAGGACGTCGAGGGCCTGCGGACGCTGAGCGCGCACCTGCTGGCCGCTGCTCCCCGGCGCCGGCCCAGCACCGACGTCGTCGAGTACCTCGACGGCGACGTGCTGGACTTCGGCGCGCGGCTGCAGGTCTCGCTCGGTCCGCCGGGCAACGAGCGCGTCGTCTTCACCGGCTCGATCTCCGCACTGGAGATCCGGTTCACCGAGGCGGACGTCCCCGCCGTCCGGGTGTTCGCCGAGGACGACCTCATGCGGCTGCGGTTCAGCCAGCGCAGCGCGACCTACGTGCGGTCCTCGGACGAGGACGTGGCGGCTTCGGTGGCCCGCCGGCACGGCCTCGCGCCGCGGCTGGCGGCGGCCGGCCCCACCTACGACACGGTGCAGCAGCTGAACCAGAGCGACCTGGCGTTCCTGCGTGAGCGGGCGCGCCGGATCCAGGCCGAGCTGTGGGCCGGGGACCGGGAGCTGCACCTGGCCACCCGCGACCGGCGGCCCGGGTCGCGCGTCACCCTGACCCGGGGCAGCGACCTCATCGACGTCACCGCCCGCGCGGACCTCGCCGAGCAGTGCACGTCCGTGCACGTCTCCGGCTACGACGCCACCACCCGCTCGGCGATCGAGACCGAGGCCCCGGCGTCCACGGTCGAGGCCGAGACCACCGGGGGCCGCACCGGCCCGCAGACCCTGCGCCGGGCGTTCGGCGACGTGGCCGGACGGCGGGTCCGCGACGTCCCGCTCCTGGAGGTCGAGGCCAGCGTCCTCGCCCGCGCCGAGATGCTCCGCCGGTCCCGGCGGTTCGTGCAGCTGCAGGGCACGACCACCGGCACGCCGCAGCTCGTCGTCGGCAGCCGGGTCACCCTCGCCCGCTGCGGGCGGCCGTTCGACGGCGGCGGCTACTACGTCACCCGCTTCCACCACAGCTTCGACCTGACCCGCGGCCTGCGCACGCGGTTCGCGGCCGAGCGCCCCACTGTCAACGCCGGCTGACCGGAGGACCCAGATGCTCGACAGCGCCGCGCACCCCCCGCACTGGACCGGGTCGAGCTTCTTCGGGCTCTACCCCGCCCTGGTCACCGACATCGTCGACCCCGACCGCCTGGGCCGTGTCCAGGTGCGCTTCCCGTGGCTCGGGGACACCGGGGCCGACGTGCGTTCCTGGGCCACCCTGCTCAGCCCCTACGCCGACGACGACCAGGGCTTCGTGGCGCTGCCCGCCGTCGGCACGCAGGTGGTCGTGGGATTCGAGGCGGGCGACCTCGGCCGGCCGTACGTGGTGGGGTCCTGCTGGAACGGCCGGGAGATGATGCCGGTGACGCCGACCCGGCCCAACGACAAGCGCGTCCTGAAGTCCCGCACCGGCGCGGTGCTGGAGTTCGACGACAACGCCGCCGCCCCGAAGGTGACCCTGGTCAGCCGCGACGGCCACCGGGTGGTGCTCGACGACGGCGGCCGCAGCCTGCAGGTGACCCACTCCGACGGCTCCACCGTGACCTTCACCCCCAGCGGGCAGATCTCGCTGCGCGCCAACGCGACGGTCGAGGTGACCGCGGCGGCGCTCAACGTGCACGCGCCGACGGCCGTGTTCGACGGGATGATCTCCTGCACCAACGTCGTCACCTCGGTGGCCGTGGTGTCCCCCAGCTACAGCCCGGGCGCGGGGAACGTCTGGTGACCACCGTCGAGACCCGCACCGCCCAGGAGTGGCGGATCATCGCGCCCTGGTGGCACTGGCCCCGGCTCGACGGTGCCGCGCCGCCGGGCAGCCCGGCCGACCGCCGGGCCGTGCGGGTCAGCGCCCCTGTGCTGCAGAAGTACGACGGCCCCGACCTGGTCAACACCTTCCTCGCCGACCCGCAGCAGCGGCTGGAGTTCGTCGATGCCACCGACCGGATCGCCCGGCTGTCCGGGGCGGGGCTCGGCACGCTGCCCACCCGCGTGCCCGACGGTCCGCGCAAGCTGTACCTGCCCAGCCACCACCGCCACTACCTGGTCGTCTGCTCGCTGCACTGCGACGGCGCGGGCCTGCCGCGGGTGCGCCGCGAGGACGTGTGCGAGGCCGGGTTCGTCGTCCGCCACCGGACGGGCGACCTGCCGGGCGGCCCGGGCGGTCCGGCCGCGACGGCGCTGCGGGCATGGGCGGTGGCCCGGCGCCGGCGGCGGGCCCTCGAGCAGCGACTGCGGGGCAGCACCGGACCGCTGCGCCGCAGTGCGCTCGAGCGCCGGCTCGTGGCGGCGACGGCGAGCGCGGCGAGCGCCGAGCGGGCCGTGCGCGAGCACGCGACCACGGCGCTGGCCGCGGGGCCGATCCGCCGGCTGCACGGCTGGGTGCCGGTCGGCGCGGACGCCGCCGGCGTGCCGGCGCCGATGACCGAGCCCGCCGGCGAGCGGACCCCCCTCGCCGGCCGTGGCTCGTGGGTCCCGGTCGAGGAGATGCCCCTGGACGTCACCGAGGTCGCCCATCCGCTGGTACCGCTCGTGCCCGACCCCACCCGCCCGGACCACGACGCGGCGGGCGAGGTCGTCTACTTCGGCGTCGTCCCCACCGGGTCCGCCGACGTGGACCTCACCGGCGCCGCGCGCTTCGACGACGAGCAGGAGTACGAGATCCGCTGCTTCGCCCGTCGGCACCGGCCCGAGTGCCCCCGGGACGGGCGGCACTGCGGGTGCCCGGTCACCTGGTCGGAGCCCACCGGGCCCTACCGCCTCGCCGGCCACTCCGACCTCGAGGGCAGCAGCAACCGGCCGGTCACCGTGCAGATGCCCGACCTGCGCCAGCTGCAGGCCGACGCGTTCCGGCTGGGTCCCGGCGGGGCCGGCGGGGTGCGCTTCCGGACCCCGCCGAACTCCGAGCTGTCGTTCACCACCGACGAGCTGGAGGCGACCAGGGCACCCGGCGCCATGAGGAACGACCGCTTCCAGGTCTGCTCGTTCGCGATCCCGCTGATCACCATCGTGGCGTTCTTCGTGCTGCAGCTGTTCCTGCCGATCGTCGTCTTCGTCTTCCAGCTGTGGTTCCTCCTGACGCTGCGGTTCTGCCTGCCCCCGGACGTGACCATCGACGCCGGGCTGGTCGCCGACTTCGAGGCGCTTGGTGGCGGGCTGGACATCGACGCCGGCCTGGCCGCGACCGTGGTGGCCCGGCCGAGCTTCACCGCGGCACTCGCCGCGCTGTTCGGCGGCACCCGGTCCGGTGGCCGGTCGCTGGCAGCCGCCCTCCAGCAGGCGCGCGGCGCACCGCCGCCGGACACGCTCGACGCCTCGACCCTGGCCGGGATCGGCCGCGGCGCACTGCGGCAGACCCCGGCGCCGCCGCAGGCCGCCCGCTTCGCCCCCCGCGTCACACGGGCAGAGGTGGTGCGCCCGTGACCGCGCCACCCGATCCGCTGGGCCGGGGGTGGGCGTTCCCCCCGGTGCCGGAGAACGCCGCGCTGCCGATGCGCTCCGGCCCCGCCCTGGTCCGCCAGTCGATCCTGCTGATACTCGACACCGAGCCGGGCGAGCGGGTCATGCGCCCGGAGTTCGGCTGCGGGCTGCGTCGTCACCTGATGGAGCCCAACAACCCGGCCACCCGCGCCGCGATCGCCCGCGACGTCGACGCCGCGCTGAGGACGTGGGAGCCGCGGATCGAGCTGCGGGAGGTCGACGTCGTCCCCACCGACGACCTCGCGACCGTCCTGGTGACCATCACCTACGCGCACGTGCGCGACCAGAGCCCGGGCGGCCTGTCGGTGCCCCTGACGCTGGCCGGAGGGTGACGTGACGCTGCCGCTCCCGGTGCTCGACGACCGCGACTACGACCAGCTGCTGGCCGAGCTGCGGGCGCGGATCCCCGTCTACACGCCGGAGTGGAGCGACCTGGGACCCAGCGACCCGGGGATCACGCTGCTGGAGCTGGTCGCCCACCTCGGCGAGACGCTGCTGTTCCGCTTCAACCAGATCCCCGACCAGACCCGGCTGTGGCTGCTGCGGCTGCTCCAGGTGCCGCCGTACCCGCCGCGGCGGGCCACCGGCCTGGTCGCCTTCCGGGCCGAACGGGCCGACGGCCCGCCGGCGCCGGTGCCGCTGGGCTCGGAGGTCCGGGCCGGGGCGGTGCCCTTCCGCGTGGGCAACGACGTGACGGTGTTCCCGGTGACCGCCACCGGCGTCGTCAAGGCCATCGCGCCCGTTCCGGAGGACCCGATCCTGCGCGACGAGCTCGACGCCATCCTGGACGCCGCCGACCTCGACCTCGCCAGCGCGCAACCCTACGAGGCGGTGGTGCTCGAACCCGACCCCTCCGTCGCCGGGTTCGAGCCGCTGGACGTCAGCGTCGCCGCCGACCGCTGCCTGTGGGTGGCGGTCTCCGCGCCCGAGGGCGCGCCGGGCAGCCCGGAGGAGCAGCGCCGGACCCTGCTCGACCCCCAGGGGCTGCTGGTCCGCCGGCCGCTGGTCCTCGGTATCGGCATCGACACCCACCGCCCGACCATCGACGACGTCGGCTCCTGCCCCGGCGAGCCGGGGGTCGCCGGGACCGGCGCCACCGTGGCGCCCGGGGCCGAGCGCCCCGGCGGCCCGGCCGACCGGGTTGACTCCAGCCTGGTGTGGCAGGTCGGCGTCACCGACGGGGGCTACGCCGCCGCCGCCGTCGTGCGCGACACCACCGACGGGCTGCGGCGCAGCGGGGTCGTCGCGCTGCAGTTGCCGACGGCGCGGCTGGCCGAGATCGGCCCCGTCGAGCCGGACGACCCGGACCTGGCCGGGGTGGGCGACGCGCCTCCGGCGCTGGGCGACCGGCCCGAGCCGCTCTTCTGGCTGCGGGCCTTCCCCCGCGAGGGCGTGCCGGACATCGGCCGGCTGCTGTGGGTGGGCGTGAACGCCGCCGAGGTCGAGCAGGTGGCGCAGGCGCCGCCGGAGCTGCTCGGGACCGGTCACGGCCTGAGCGCCCAGGAGCTGCCCCTGACCAACGCGCCGGTCGTGCCCGGCACGCTGCAGGTCGAGGTCCTCGAGGACGACGGGACCTGGGTGCCCTGGGAGGTGGTCGACTCCCTCGCAGCGGCCGGCCCCGGGGACCGGGTGCTCGCGCTCGACCCGGTGGCCGGCAGGCTGCGCTGCGGGGACGCCGTCCGCGGCCGGGTCCTGCCCCTCGGCGCCGCGGTGCGGGCGGCCGGCTACCACCACGGCGGCGGCCGGGTCGGCAACGTCGCACCCAGGGCCATCGACCGGGTGGTCGACGTGCCGGTGGTGCAGGTCGGCAACCCGCTGCCGACGTCCGGGGGCGAGGAGGCGGAGACGATCACCCGCGCTCTCGAGCGCATCCCCGGGGAGCTGGCCCGGCAGGACCGGGCGGTCGTCGCCGAGGACTTCCGCGAGCTGGCGACCGTCCCCGGGGTCGGCCGCGCGGAGTGCCTGCCCCGGTTCCACCCGCCCAGCCGCGCGACGGACGCGGCGGGAGTGGTCACCGTCGTGGTGTGGCCGACCGAGGACCCCCGCCACCCGGACGCCCCGTCCGCGGACACCACTCTGCTCCGCGCGGTGTGCCAGCGCCTCGACGCGCGGCGCCTGGTCACCACCGAGCTCTACGTCGTACCCCCCACCTACCACCCGGTGGCGATCTCGGTGGGGCTGGCCGTCAAGCGCGGTCACAGCGAGATCGGGGTGCGCCGCTGGGTGGAGCTGGTGCTGCGGCAGTACCTCTCGCCGCTGCCGCCCTACGGGCCCGAGGGGCGGGGCTGGCCGCTGGGGCGGCGGGTGCACGGGCCGGAGCTGGAGGCCGCCGTGCTGCAGGTCGAAGGCGTCGAGTTCGTCGAGGACCTGCTGGTCGCCGACCTGGCCGGCGCCGCGCCGGTGCCGGGCACCGTCGCGCTGGCCGGCTGGGAGGTGCCCGAGTTGCGCGAGGTGACCGTGGTGGTCGGTGCACCCCCGGCCGCGGGCTCGAGCCCACCCGGGCCGCTGCCGCCGCCCTCACCGCAGGCTCCTGCCCCGGTGCCTGTGCCCGTGCCCAGGGACGAGTGCTGATGTCCACGCCGTCGCCGGACCTCGCCCCGCCGGGTCGCACCCGGCGGTGGGCGCCAGTGTCCGGCCCGGACTGGCGGCGCTGCGGTCACGTCGGCACCGAGATCGACGACGAGACCGGTGAGGTCGTCCTCGAGCGGCAGCCCGTGAGCGGCCCGCCCGCCTGGGCGACCGCACCGGCCGGCGGCGCGGCGGGCTGCCCCCCGGCGCCCGCCCCGGTGCCCGCGCCCGCGCCGGAGCGGGCCGGCCTGGCGTTCGACGCGCGGGGGTGCCGGTACCGCGGGGTCCCGGAGCGGGGACAGGTCCAGCGCGTCCCCTGGCCCGACCGGCAGCCACCCGTGGACCTGCTGGAGGGTCCGGCGCAGGTGGCCGCGGCCCCGCCGGGACGGGGCCGCTTCGTCGCGAGCGGCGCGGACCCCCGGCGCCCGCTGCGGGCCTGGGCGCTGGCCGCCGACCACGACGACCACTTGTTCGTGCTCGACGGCGGCACCGGCACCGTCGCCGTCCTCGACCTGGCCGACGGGCACCTGCTGCGCACCGTCGTCCTCGACCGGCTCCCGGCGGACCTCGCCGCCGGTGCCGACGGCACCGTCCTCGTGCTGACCGGGTCGCGCGAGGCCCCGATGGCCCACCTCGACGCCATCGGCGCGCCGGTCGGCCGGCCGCTGCCGCCCGGCGCGCTGGCCGGGATCCCGCCCGGCGCCCGACCCTCCCGCCTGGCCGTCGCCCCGGACGGCACACCGTGGCTGCTGCTGCGCCAGGGCGCCGACGCGTGGATCGTCTCGCTCGGGGCGCCACGTCCGGCGCCGCTGCGGGTGCCCGGCGGCACCGAACTGGAGATCGACGGTGCCGGGCGCGTCGTCGTCGCCGGCCCGCCCGGCGGGGACCTGGTGACGTGGGCGGCGGGCCGCGACGCGCTGATCCCCGGCATCCCGCTGCGCGCCCGCGGCTACGACGGCCGAGGCCTGGTGCGCACCCCGGACGGGCGGATCGGCTTCTCCACCGGCACCGGCTTCCGAGCCGCCGTCCGGGAGCGCGTCCGGTACGCCTGCGAGGGCACGGTCGACACCGCCGCGTTGGACAGCCGGTCCTACCGGCAGCAGTGGGGGCGGGTGTTCGTGGAGGCGTGCATGCCGCCGGGGACCCAGCTCGCCGTCGCGGCGGCCGGCGGCGACGACGTGCCCGACGGCGCGGCCCTCGCCCAGGCACCGCTGTGCCGGCTGCACCGGCGCGAGACCGGCCGGGAGGTGCCGTGGTCCCCGCTGCCCCCGGGGGACCGGTACGCGGTCTACGAGGCGCCGGTGCGCGCCGAGCCCGGCCGGTTCCTGCGGCTGCGCCTGCGGCTGGCCGGCGCCGGGGCGACGACGCCGCGGATCCGCGCCCTGCGCGCGGAGTTCCCCGCCACCGGGCTGGTGGAGCGGCTGCCGCGCGCGTACCGCACGGACCCCGGCGCGGCGGACTTCCTGCGGCGCTACCTCGCGCTCGTGGACGGCCAGCTCGGCGACCTGGAGAGCCGGGCGGTGCACCGCGATCTGCTGCTCGATCCCTGGGGCGCGCCGACCGAGTTGCTGAGCTGGCTCGGGTCGCTCGTCGGCCTCTCGCTCGACGCCCGCTGGCCCGAGCGGGCCCGCCGCACGCTGCTGGCCGAGGCCGTCGCCCTGTTCCGCCGCCGCGGGACGCCGGCCGGGCTGCGGCGGGTGCTGGAGATCTACCTCGGCGCCCCCGTGGTGGTCCTCGAGGCGTTCCGGCTGCGCGCGGCGACGGCGGCGCTCGGCGGGAGGGACGGCAGCCCGGCCGTCGTGGGCACCGCGCTGCGGGTCGGAGGAGGAGTGGAGCCAGGCGACGGGGATCCGTTCCGCTCCTCCGCCCACCGCTTCACCGTGCTGCTCACGCGCGAGGTCGACGACGCCGAGCTCGCCGTCGTCCGCGACCTGCTGGACGTTGCACGGCCGGCGCACACCCTGGTCGAGGTGTGCACGGTCGGCCAGGGCATGCGGGCCGGCATCGGGCTGCACGTGGAGATCTCCACCGTCGTCGGGCCGGGCTCGGGAGTGACACCAGTGCGGGTCGGCGGCGAGCTGGCCGCGGACTCCGTGCTCGGGCGCGGCCGCGCCGGCCTCCGGATCGGGGTCGGGCACGCCGGCGGTGGGGCGGTGGTCGACGGATGACCGGCGACAGCATGGGGCGGCTGGCTGTGACCTGGCGCCCGGACGCCGACCTCGATCCCGCGGGCTCCGCCCGGCTCGACCGGCTGGTCGCCGCGCTCGTCGACGGCGGGCTCGACGGCGGCCTGGTGCCCTCGTCCGACGGCGCCCCCACGTGCGTGCGCCGCGTCGTCGTACCGGTGCACCGCATGCAGTGGGACGGCGCCGACGACCACCTCGTCGCCGGGTGGGCGACTGCCCTGCGTGCGGCGGTGGAGGGCGCGGTCGACGCCGGCGGCGAGGACGTCGTGCGTTTCCGGAGCCGGCCCGCCGCCCGGCAGGACCTGGTGACCGCGTTGTTGCGCGGGGACCGGGCCCGGGAGTGGGCCTGGCGGCTGCTGGGGTTGTGGCCGGCCGGCGGCGCGGACGGGACCGCGGACGTGCTGCACCGCGTCCTGCTCGAGCTCGGGCGGAACGAGCCCTCCGCAGTCCCGGGGCTGCTCGTCGCCGTGGCGCGGGCGCGGCTGATGCCGCAGCTGGTCGCCGCGGCCGGCGCCGAGCTCGTGGCCGGCCTGGTGGAGCGTGCGTGGCAGGCCGCCGGCGGCCCGCGTGTCGGCGCGCCGACACCCGGGGGGTCCCCGGTCCCTGATGGACCCGTCGGCAGCGGACTGGTCCCGGCGCCGGGGGCCGCCGAGGACGAACTGTGCACCTACCTCCTGGACCGCTCCGAGGTCGCCCGGGCGCCGGCCGGCGCGGTCCCGGCCCGGTCCCGTGGCGTCCTGCTGCCCGCCCTGGCCGCGGCCGCCGTGCTGGAGGTGGAGCCCGCACTGGCCCGCCGGCCCGGGGCCCGGGCGCTGCGCGCCGCGCTCGCAGCACGCCTGGCCGGCGCACCGGTCACCGCCGCACCGCCGGAGCGGCCGGAGCCGTACCCGACCGCGACCGGCCGGGGGATCCGGCCGGGCCCGTCAGATCCGCCGTCGCACCCGGCCGGGTCCGGCACCCTCGATGCGCCGCAGGCAGGAGGAGCGGGGACCGAGCCTGCCGCGGCTCCGCCGCCGCCCGCCGCGCCAGGCGACCCGGCGCCCGGCGGGCCGGCGGAGGCGACGGCTCACCGGGCGCCGGCCGGCGCCACGGGCTGGGGTGGGCTGCTGTTCCTGCTGCCGGTCGTCGCAGACCTGGCGCTGCCGCAGCGCGTGGCGGACGATCCCCGGCGGTTCGGCCCGGTGCTGCGGCTGGTGCTGCACGAGCTCGCCCGCACCATCGTCGCCCGCGCCGACCCCGACGGGCACCCGGCCGCCGCGGACGATCCGGCCGTGCTCGCGTTCGCCGGCCTGCCGCCGACCGCGCCGCCGCCGCGACTCCTGCGGGCCGACCTGCGCCTCGACCCGGAGGTCGACGCGGTCGCCGCGACCCTGGCGGAGCGGCTGCCCCGCACAGCCCGGGACGGTGACCGGGCGGCGGGCGAGCTCTTCCTGGCGGTCTGCCGCCGGCGGGCGGTGGTCGTCGCCGATCCCGGCTGGATCGACGTCGAGCTGGACCCGGAGGAGGTCGACGTCGAGGTCCGGCGGGCCGGCCTGGACCTGGATCCGGGGTACGTGCCCTGGCTGGGCTGCGTCGTGAGGTTCCGCTATGGCTGAGCCCGCGCTGCTGTCGCTGCCCGTGCCGGCGCCCGACCGCCTCGACGCCGCGCTCGCCCGCATGGCCGGGCGCCTCGCCGCGGCGCTGGACGTCGTCGGCGACGAGCCCGGCGCCCGGTTCCTGCGGGGGCTGCCGGGAGCGGCTGCCCCGGCGGCTCCGGACGGCGGCTGCCTGGACCTGCCCGCCGGGTCCGCGCAGCCGGTCGACCGGCTGGTCGCCGGGCTCGGCCTGGGGACCGCCGAGTGCGACCTGCTGCTGCTCGCGCTGGTGGCCCACGCGCACGAGGGGGTGGCCGCCGTCCTGCGCGGGCTGCACCCGCGCGGGGTGCCGTGGCCGACGATCGGCCTGGCCGGGACGCTGGCCGACGTGGCCGCCCTGCCGGGCCGCGGGCGGGCGGAGCTGCGGGCGGCGCTGGCCCGGCTGCTGGACACCGGCGCCGTCGTCGCCGACGGCGCCGACGTGCCGTACCCCGAGCGGTCGCTGCGCTCGGCGCCGGCGCTGTTCGAGGCCCTCGCCGGGCTGCCCGGCTGGCCCGACGGGCTGTGCCCGGATCCCCGCCCGGACCCGTCCGCGGCGCCCGGGAGCTGGCTGGCACGGCCCGCGGTCGCCGGTGCCCGGACGGCGGTCGAGCGGGCCACGCCGGTGACGGTGCTGTTGCCCGGGGACCGGCCCGGGCGGCTGGCGGGCCGGCTGGCCGCGCTGGTCCGGGCCGCCGGCCGCACCCCGGTCGTGCTGCAGGTAACCGCCTGGGACGGCGCCTCGGTGAGCGCCGCGCTGCTGCTCGCGCAGGCCCGCGACGTCGTGCCCGTGCTGTGGGGCGAGGCCGGGCCCCCGCCGCTGCGGCTGGCCGTGCCGGACCTGCCGCTGCCGCTGCTGCTCGCCTCGCCGGACCCGGACGTGCGCACGTGGCCGCGGCCGGTGCTGGCGCTGCCGGCCGACCCGCACCCGGCCGCCGACCGGTGCGCCGCGCTGGCCGCCGCGCTGCCGGAGCTGGGCCGGCCACCCCGACCAGTCGGGCCGGCCACCCTCGAGCCCGACGAGGTCGAGACGGCCGCCGCGGACGTGCGGCTGCGCGCCGCGTTGGTGCCGGAGGAGGTCGGCTGGGACGCGGTCAGCGCTCGCGTCGACGCGCGCGCCGCCGACGCGGTGCCACCCGGCGCGGTGCTGGTCCACCCCGAGGCGGACTGGGACGACCTCGTGCTGCCGGGGGAGCAGACGGCGCAGCTGCGGGAGGCGGTCGACCGCATGCGTGGGCAGGCCCGGGTGCTGGACGAGTGGGGGCTGCTGCGTGGCCGCCGTGGACGGCGTGGCCTGCGGATGTTGTTCACCGGTCCCCCGGGGACGGGGAAGTCGCTCGCCGCGGAGGTCCTCGCCGGCGCGCTGGCGCGGGACCTGCTGGTCGTCGACCTCTCCCGGCTGGTCTCGAAGTGGATCGGGGAGACCGAGAAGAACCTCGCCGCGGTGTTCGACGCGGCCGAGCGGGGCGGGGCCGCGCTGCTGTTCGACGAGGCCGACGCGCTGTTCGGCAAGCGCACCGAGGTCGGCGACGCGCGCGACCGCTACGCCAACCTGGAGACGGCGTACCTGCTGACCCGGCTGGAGCGGTTCGACGGCGTCGCCGTCCTGGCCACCAACCTCCGGCAGAACCTCGACCCCGCGTTCGCCCGCCGCATCGACTTCGTCGTCCCGTTCGACCCGCCGGACGAGGCCGCCCGGCTGGCGCTGTGGCGGCACCACCTGCCGGCCCCCGCACCACTGGCCGCCGATGTCGACCTCGCCGTCCTCGCCGCCTTCTACGAGCTGCCGGGCGCGCTGATCCGCAACGCCGCGGTGGCCGCGGCCTTCCTCGCCGCGGCCGAGCCCTCGCCCGCGCGCCGCACGATCGGCATGGCGCAGCTGGCGCACGCCATCCGCCGTGAACACCTCAAGGCAGGACTGCCGTATCCCGGTGCGCCGCCGGGCATCGCGGCCGATCCACCCACGGGAAGGGGAGCACCGTGACGACTGCGACGACTCCGGGAACCGCACCACCCACCGCGCCGGCCCCCACCACGGTCGCGCAGGTGCTCGCGGCCGAGGTGGCCCGGCTGGAGGGCGCGATCGAGGCCGCCGAGGACCGGCTCGAGGCCCTGCAGGAGAGCGTCCGCGCGCGGCAGGAGGCCCTGGACTCGGCCACCGCAGACCTGGCGGTCCTGCAGCAGGAGGCCTCGACGCTGCTCCAACAGCTCACCGCCGCCACCTCCCGGCCGGCCCGCCACCGCGTCGAGCTGCTGCTCGAGGCCAACGCCGTCGCGCAGGGCCGGGTGCTGCAGCGGAAGCTGACCGCCACGGACGACCTGGCCCGCGTCCAGGCGCAGACGGGCAGCGAGACCGCGCTGCTGGGGCGGATGCGCGGCGACCTGGCCCGGGTCCAGGACGAGGCGCTGCGCGCCGGGGTGGAGGCCGGGACCACCGCGGCCACGGTCGCGGACCTGCCGGAGGCCGTCGCGGCGCTGAGCGCTGCGGCCACGGAGCTCGCGGACGAGGAGACGAGGGCCGGCGAGCGGCTCGCCACGCTGCTGGGCGGCCGGCGGATGCTTGAGCGCACCCGCGCCCGGGTGTCCGCCGCCCTGGTGGCGGACGCGGCGCGCGCCACGGCGCTCGCCGAGGCCCTGGAGCGCCACCGGGCCGCGCAGACGGCCCGCTCACCTGTGGACGGCGCCGTCGCCGCCACCCGGGAGGCGCTGGACCAGGCGCGCCGGGCCGTCCAGGACGCCGTCGAGACCGCACCGGGCGACCTCGAGCGGGCTCGGACCGTCCTGACGATGCTCATCGACTTCCCCGACCTCGCCGAGCAGGCGGACATCGATGCCCTGGCCGCCGCGGTGGGGGACGAGGGCGGGGAGCCGCTGGAGAAGTGGGCGGTGGCCCTGCCGGCCGCGGTGACCGAGCTCGCCGTCGCCCTGCCCGAGGCCGGCGCGACCCTGGCGCGGCTGCGTGGGCTGGACGCTGCGCAGCTGCGCCAGCGGCTGGAGTCGGCCGAGACCGCGCGCGCCCAGGCCCTCACCGCGCAACTGGCCGCCCAGCGCACCGTGGACGACGCCGCGGCCGCGGTCGAGGCCGCCCGGACCGAGGTCACCGTCCACCAGGCCACGGCGGCGCAGCGGCGACCGCTGCTCCTCCGCCAGGACGGGCTCACGTGACCGCCCCCCGTCCGGCGCCCCTGGCCGCGGCGCTGGAGGTCGATCCCTTCACCTCGCTGGCCGTGCACTTCGGCATGCTGCTGGGGGTCTCCGACTTCCAGGTGCTGGCCGCAGGTCCCCGGGGCAAGGCGGCGCTGCACCAGGCCTGGCTGCACGGCAAGGCGGTCGTGTGGGGGTTCCCGGTCACCGTCCACGCCGAGCGCGCCGAGCTGGAGGTCGGGCCCGGGCTGTGCACCGACGGCCTGGGGCGGGAGGTCTCCTCGGCTGTCGGCATGTGCCTCGACGTCCGCGCCTGGTTCGACGAGCAGGTGGCGGCCGGAGCCCTGGAGCCGCGCAACGACGGTCGCTTCGACGCCCGGCTGGTCGCCCGGCACGAGGCCTGCCTGTCCCGGCCGGTGCCGACCGTGGCGTCGTCGTGCGGGCAGGGCGAGCCCACCGCCGGGTACTCGCGCGTGCTGGAGCTGGCCCACCTGGAGCTGCGGCCCCGCCCGTTCCCGGCCCCGGACGACGACCGGGACGCCGCCTTCCCGGCGCTGCGCCGCTACGTCCGCGACGGCACCGTGCCGCCCGGGTGGCCGCATCCGCCCGGGCGACTAACCGGCTTCCGGGCGGTCGCCGCCCGCGAGGTGTGCGGCCTCGGCCCACCCGGGCTGCTGCCGCCGCGACCCGAGCAGCAGACCCGGCTGTTCCCGGAGGACGAGCCGGGCGAGGTCGTGCTGGCCGACCTGCCGGGGATGGCCCTCGTCCCCGACGGCTCCGGGGGTCGACGGCTCGACGTCCCCGTCGTCGACCTGTCGGTGCGGCGCTGCCACGTGCCCACCTGGCTGCTGTCCGAGCTGATCGGCGAGCTGCTCGACGGCACGTTCGGCGAGCTGTGCCCCGCCGACGCCGGCGGCCCCCGCGTGGACCCGCCCATCGAGCTCTCCGGGCGCACCGTGACCATCCGGTTCACCGGGCCGATCGTCGTCTCCACCGTGCCCCAGGCCCTGGACGTGCGCCGCTTCGACGTCCAGGACGGCTGGAGCGATCCGCTCGAGCTGACCCCGGAGGTCACCGCGGAGCGGGTGACCTTCGACCTGCCTGCGCCCCCGACCGACGAGGTCACCTACCGCGTGCTGCTGCGCGGTACCGGCCCCACCCCGCTGGTCGGGCTCGTCGACGGGCGGCCCGTGCCGCTCGCCGGCGTCGTGGGCGGCCCGCCGGGGACCCGCGGGCAGGGGACTGACGTCGTACGCCGACTCCCGGACCGAGGAGTTCCCGATGACCAGCACTGAGTCTGCGTTCCCGATCGAGGCGGGCACCGTCGAGCTGCGGAGCAGCCTCGGGGGGCGCACCTTCGTGCCCGGCACGACGCCCCTGATCGGGCTCAACTACTACGACGGCCGCGCGCTGCGGGCCGACGACCTCAACCTCGAACGGCGCGGGCAGCGCCGCTACGTCGAGTACTCCGACCAGGCCGGCGGGCCGGGCCTGCTGTGGGGATTCGAGCCGTCCGGCGCCGGCGGGCCGGTCCTCGGCGTGTCGGCGGGGCTGGCCGTCGCGCCGAAGGGGCAGCTGCTGCACCTGCCGGCCGCCGTGCAGGTCGAGGTGGCCGACCTGCTGCCCGGGCGCGGCGCGCCGCCACCGGCGGGACAGCAGGCGGCCACCGGGTTCGAGCCCTGCACCGCCGGGGAGGGAGCCCCGGCGGCCGCCGTGGTCCCCGGCACGGTCCTGTACACGATCTGCCTGGCTCATGCCACCGGCCTGTGCGGGCACGCCGAGGTCTTCGGCCGGCTCTGCGACGGCGGGTGCGTCACGGCGGCCGACCGGCCCTACGTCGTCGACGGCGTGACGGTCCTCCTCCGGCCGCTGCAGCTCGACGTCGGGCCGTTCTGCCTGCCGGGGGTGACGCGGCCGGAGGTCCACCTGTGCTCGCAGGTGGCGGCGGCCTACTTCGCGCAGGAGCGCGCCCGGTTCGGGTCCGCGCTCTCGGCGGCGGGCATCGGGACCGGCCTGTGGGGCGCCGGGGCGCCCAACCTGGCCGGCGAGGACGTGCTCCCGATCGGCGTGCTCGGCTGGGACGGCGCGGAGATCACCCTGCTGGACCAGTGGACGGCGCGCCGGGAGCGGATGGAGCCCCCGGCGCGCTTGTACTGGGCGGGGCGGGTCGAGCAGCGGCCGTGGCCGGTGTTCCTGGCGCAGGTGCTGCAGTTCCAGGCCCAGCTCGCGGCGGCTCCCGCCGCGCCGGCCGTCGTGCCGGCCCGCGAGCTCGTCGAGCGGGGGTTCGTCGAGCTGCCCGCGGCCGGCTACCTGCCGGTGGACCCCGGCGGGGGTGACCTGCGCGCGCAGGTGCAGGACCTCGTCGGGCCGGGGGTGGAGCTGCGGCTGTGCGCGGTGCGCCGCGACCAGATCCCGCACGAGCTCGAGCGCGCCCAGCACATGGACCGCATCTCGCTGCTGCGCGGGCTGGCCGATCCCGGTGCGCTCGAGCGGGTGGACGTCCTCGTCCCCGACGGGCTCACCGAGGCGACCGCGGAGGAGCGCACCGGCCTCGCGTTCGCCGTGGACCTCAGCATCGGGACGCCGGGCGGGCCGACGCCGCTGCGCCGCAGGGTGTCCGGCCCCGGGCCGGGCGTGACCCTGGCCGGTGCCGTGCGGCTCGGGTTCGGCCCGGCGCTGACCGCCCGGCTCGCCGTCGCCGGGACCCTCGCGGCACCGGCGACGGCGGCGAAGGACGCCGCCCGGCTCGTGGACCTCCTCGCCGGCGTGGTCGAGGGCCGGGTCGCCGTGGACGCCGCCGTGGCACGGCTGACCGAGCTGGCGCCCACCGGCAGCGCCGTCCCGGAGGTGCTCGACGCCGTGGCCGGTGCGGTGCGAGCCGCGGCGGCGGCGCTGCGGGCGGCGAGCCAACCCGGACCGGTCCACCTGCACAAGGCGGTGGCGGCGCAGAGCGTGGCGCTGTCGCTGGAGCTGTCGGTCAGCGGGGACCCGTTCGAGCTGAGCGGCGGGGACGAGGCCACAGCCGAGCTCACCGTCGAGGCGTTCCACCCACGGGGAGAGTCGGAGAAGACCGGGGAGGAGGGGGAAGAGCGGGAGGTCCCCCTGGACGTGTTCGCCCGACGGCGGGTCAGGGTCGCGCTCCGGCCGGACCCGGACGCGGACCCGGCCTCGCTCGGGACCGGGGAGGTCGCCCTCCGCCTGGAGGCCCGGCTGTACGAGAACGGCACGGGTGTGCAGCTGGTCGAGGGCTCGATCGTGCTGGGCCGCCTCGACGCCGAGGACGGCCGCCGACTGCTGACCATCCGCGATCCCGGCGGGGCGGCGGCCCTCGCCCTCAGCTGGCAGGAGGACCCCGTCGTCGACGCCTGGGCGGTGCTCGGGCTCCGGTCGCCGACCGAGGACGGCGGTGACGATGGGGACGGCGAGCACAGCGGCACGGTCGCCGGCGGCGAGCTGCCGGAGTTCTTCACCGGCCTGACACCCGTGGCGACCGCGCGCGCCCTGGAGGCCACCGACGTCGTCCGGCCGGGCAACGCCTCCCACGACGCAGCCGTCGACGCTCTGACCATCCTCTCCGGGGCACACGTGCCGGATGCCGGCTACGCCGAGACGCAGATCGGCCTGCTCTTCCCGCCCGAGCGGCCGCGCACCGGTGCGGTGCAGGCGACCACGGACTGGGTGCTGTTCCGCCGCCGGCGCCGGGAGGAGTGCGAGGGCGACGTCGTCCTCCCCGCAGCGGTCGACCCGGTGACCGTCTGGGTCCTCCGGGCCGGCTCCGAGGACGAGGCGGCCGAGCTCGCCGCCGGGATCGCCGGCGGCTCGTGGTCCGACGAGGGGTGGCAGCGCGTGGACGTGGTGTTCGCCGACGGCGCCGCCATGCTGCTCACTCCGGACGCCGTCTGGCGGAACCGCTACGAGGAGGCCGGCGGCGGCGCGATGATCGTGCTGGCCCGCTACGCCCCGG
Organism: Geodermatophilus obscurus; assembly: GCF_900143215.1. Lineage (GTDB taxonomy): Bacteria > Actinomycetota > Actinomycetes > Mycobacteriales > Geodermatophilaceae > Geodermatophilus > Geodermatophilus obscurus_A. The sequence goes on from NZ_FRDM01000021.1 coordinate 64,968, forward strand.
CTGTCGGCGCGCAACCGGCGGCCGCCCCCGGTCTGGGCCGGCTGGCGGCGCTCGCGCAGGCGCTGGCCCCGAAGGTGACGGGACCGCCGGCCGGAGCCGCGGACCTCGCGCAGAACCCGCCTGGACCGCGCCTGCTGCCGGGCACGGACGGGAGCGCGTTCCTGGTGACGGTGGATCCCGATCCGGAGGTGCAGCAGCTGCTCGACGTCCGCATGGCCCGCTTCCAGGCGGACGACGACCCGGTGCACGAGGCGATGATCGAGGGGACCGCGGCGCCGGTGGGCGCGGCGCACGCCTCCTTCGCCGCGCTGAACACCGTCCACGCCGGATCCGCCGACGAGGCCTTCGCGCACATCGCGGGGGAGGCGCGCTCCTTCCTGTTCCGGGAGGACGTCGGGTCGGACAGGCGGCTGCAGGCCGTCGAGTGGGTGCACCAGTCCCTCCCCGACGCGGACCGGGCGGCGGTGCACGAGCTGGTCGAGCGGGTCATCGCCCTGCTGCGGGCGGAGGTGGAGCTGCGGGACCTGGAGCTGGACGAGCCGGCGCGCGTGGTCGGCTTCGAGCGCGGCGAGGCGGACCCCGTCGGCCGCCTCTACCTCGTCGTCCTCCCACGACCGATCGAGTGAGCCATGGCGACGGACGTGGCCTCGGCCGACACCGAGCGGGAACCGGACGGCCGGCCGAAGGCCCTCGAGGAGAAGGCGGACGGCGAGGCCGCGGCGGCGGCCGCCCCGTCCGGCGGCCTCGGCGCGCGGCAACTGCGGGCCAAGGCCGCACCGGGCAACGCGGCGCTCGGCGCGGTCGACGACCCCGCCGAGCGCGCGGCCGACTCGGCGGCGGACCGGGTGCTGCGGGCCGCCGCGGCGACCGCACCCGCGACGGCCCCCGCCCCGCCGCCTGCCCCCGGGACCGTCCAGCCGGTGCGGCGAACGGTGGACCCGGCGGCCGAGCAGCGGTTGCCGGGCGCGCCGGTGGCGACGCCGACCGGCTCGGGCGGCGCGCGTCCGGGCGTCGGCGTCGTCCCGGACACCACGACGCCCGCCGGGGCTCCCGGACCGGTGGCCACCCCGGCGTCCGCCGGAGCCCCGCCGGCCGAGGACTCGGTGATGGGCGAGGTGCCGACGCCCGCGGGGGAGGCCCCGGTCGTGGCCCCGTCGGTGCCGTCCGGCCCGGGGCCGGTGGAGTCCGGCCCCCCGGCGCCGGAGCCGGAGCCACCCGCGCCGGAGGGGGAGGCGCCCGCGCGCGAGACACCGCGGGTCCCGAACGAGGTCCAGGACTACCTGGAGGCCAGCCGCGGCAAGGGGGCACCGCTGCCCGAGGCGTCGCGGCGGGCGTTCGAGACCGCCTACGGGCGCCCGCTCGACGACGTCCGGGTGCACGACGACCGGAGCGCCGACGAGGCCGCCCGCGCCATCGGTGCGCTGGCGTTCACCCGCGGCAACGACGTCTACTTCCGCGCGGGCGCCTACGACCCGGCCGGCCCGGAGGGCAAGCGCCTGCTCGCGCACGAGCTGGCGCACGTCGTCCAGCAGCGGCCGGGTGTGAACCGCAAGACACCCGGCCTCGGTGGCGCCGTCGTCCGCCGAGCGTCGGACAAGAAGAAGACGACCACGAGCGGAGGTAAGCCGGCCGAGGTTGCCGTACCGGATGAAGAGAAGGGACCGATCTGGACAGCCCCTCCAGGGGTGGAGCCAAAGGGGACGATCGATACTTCTGCCAATCCCAAAGGGACGTTGACGCTGGAGGAGGTGGCTTTCCCGAAGTGGAAGGCCGACGTCGTTGGGACGGATTTCAAGTGGCGGCGAGGGGAGAAGAGGAACACCCGACAGCGGGAGATCTGGGAGGCCGGAGTCGAGGACGAGGTCAGTCCCGCGATACGCGATTACCTGGAGAAGTCCAACCCCGGCAAGAAGCCCGACGAGCCCTACTTTGCGAAGTCTGGTACAGGAGACCCCTTCGACTACTACATCGGTTCGCTCGACAAGATCGTCAAGCAGGCGCTCCGTCCGCGATGGGCCAAGGGCGGCGAGAAGTTCGCTCTGTACGACGTCGACCACAAGCGCGACTGGCAGCTCTACGGCGAGGACGCCATCGCCAACTTGTGGCTCTTCAACCGTTCGAAGAACCGAGCTGCCGGTAGGCCCATGAGCGAGGCCATGTCGGCCCAGGTGGAGGCCTTCATGGCCAACGCCAGCCCCTATCTGCGACCTCGGCCGAGGACGTCGACGGTGGTGAAGAGCTATGCCGTGACCTTCAGGAAGGCCGTAGCCGCGAAGGGGAGCGAGGGGCGGAGTGCGAATGACTCCTGGGAGGTGGCCGACATGGGCACGGCCGCCCATGTGGCCGGCCTCAAGAAGCTGACCCCGCCGGAACTCCTGAGGCTTCGTGGCTCGAAGAACAGGCTGCAGATCTTCAACCAGTCCTTCGGCGGCCGCAACAAGGAACTACCGATGGACGACAAGGGAAAGGTCCAGGCTGACAAGTGGCGCCGGACCGCCAGGAAGGGGCTGCTCTTCCAGGCCACGGACGTCACCTTCTCTTCACCCGGCAGCGCCGGAGGGACAGGAGTCGTCGGATCGTTATCGGGCGTCGCGCTCAAGAACAACGAAGTCGTCGAGGACGTCACAGTGACGGCGGACCTGTTGGGGATGCCAGGCCTGCCCTTCGCCGCCTCGCTGTCCAAACCCAGCCTCCGCAACGGGATGCAGGTCAAGGGCCTGAGCCCGGTGGAGTTCGAGGACCTCGAGCTCGACGTCCTGGACGGGCTCGTGGGACGCGGGTCGGTCCTGCCCGACAGCAAGCTGCTGAAGAACGCCGAGATCTCGCTGGTCCTCGACGGATCAGGTGTGGCGATCGAGGCCAGCATCGCGGGCGGCGACCTCCAGCTGCCCGGGCCGTTCCAGGTCACCGGCGGACGCCTGACCCTGTCCGCGGGCACCGGCGGCATCGCCGTGTCGGGTCGCATCGACTTCGAGATCGAGAGGCTCGCGAAGGGGCACATCGGAGCCGCCGCGGCAGCCAGGGCGGGTCAGCCGACGCTTCGGCTCGAGGGCGAGATCAACTTCGACACGAGCATGTTCACCAAGGCCCAACTGGGCCTGTCCTACGAGAACGGCACATGGGGTGTCCGCGGTAAGTTGGCGGTTGGGCCCGGCAAGATCGCAGGCATCCGTGCGGCATCCGCGCGAGTGGAGGTCACCGACGAGACCGTCACCGCCGCCGGCGAGTTCGAGACGAGCCTCAAGGGCGTCGACAAGGGGACCCTCGGCTTCGCCTACGACCCCGCCACGGGCATGGCGATCACCGGCGAGATCCTGCTCGGCAAGGGCATCCCCGGGATCAAGGGCGGCAAGCTCGCGGCCACGGTCAAGGAGGGTACCGAAGGCTGGTCGCTGGCCGGCGCGGTCACCGCCGAGCCCGACGTCCCCGGCCTCACCGGCACCGTCACCGGCAGCTACGCCGACGGGGCGTTCAGCGTCGAGGCCGACCTCGGCTACGAGCGGGGCCAGGCCAAGGGCACGGTCAAGGCCGGGCTCACCAACCGCACGCTGGACGCGGAGGGCAGGCCGACCGGGGAGATCGCCAGGGACGGTTCGCTCACCGCCTACGGCGGCGGCACCGTCACCCTGGCGATCACCCCTTGGCTGCAGGGCACCGTGGGCCTGCGGCTGACCCCGAAGGGCGAAATCGAGGTCAGCGGCAAGGTGGCGCTGCCGCCGACGTTCGACGTCTTCCCCGAGAAGCTGGTCGAGCGGCGGATCCTGTCCGTCGGGATCGACATCCCCATCGTCGGGGTCGCCGTCGCGGGTCAGCGGATCGGCATCTTCGCGACCATCAAGGGCGGGGTCACCGTCGGCGCCGGCGTGGGGCCGGGCCAGCTGCGGGACGTCGCGCTGGAGGTCACCTACAACCCCGCCCGTCCTGACGACACGACCGTCACCGGGTCCGGGACGTTCGTGGTGCCGGCTCGCGCCGGGATGCGGGTGCAGGTCGACGGCGGGATCGGGGCGGGCATCCCGGTGGTCAGTGCGACCGCCGGGGTGTCCGTCTACGGCGAGGTCGGTGTGGCCGGCGCGATCTCCGCCGGCGCCGCGATCAACTGGACCCCGCGCACCGGCATCGTCCTCGACGCCCGAGGCGAGCTCTTCGTCGAGCCCAAGTTCCGCTTCGGGATCGACGCTTTCGTCGACGTCTCGGCCGACCTGCTGGTGACCGAGGTCGAGCTCTACCGCAGGACGTGGAAGCTCGCGGGCTTCGAGTACGGGTCCAACCTCCGGTTCGGGCTCGCGTTCCCCCTGCACTACGAGTCCGGTAAGCCGTTCGACCTGTCGTTCGACCAGATCCAGTGGACCTATCCGCAGATCAACCCGGGCGACGTCCTGGGCGGCCTGATGAAGCAACTGGTCGGCTAGGAGGACGCCGGTGTTCACATCTCCCGAATCCCCGGCCAAGCCGCTGGTCAACCGCGGGAGCCTGGCGCTGGCCCGCGGCGACGTCGCCGAGGCCGAGGACCTCTTCCGCCGGGCCGCGGCGCTCGATCCGGACAACGCGACGGCCCACGCCAACCTCGGCTACCTGCTGGCGGCCACCGGCCGGCACGCCGAATCGATCGCCGAGTCGGAGCGGGCGATCGCCCTGGAGCCGGAGCGCAGCGCCCCCTGGGCGCACCGCGGCATGGCGCAGATCGCCGCCGGGAACGTCGAGGAGGGGCTCTCCGCGCTCTGCACCGCCGTCCGCCTCGATCCGGGCAACCACTGGGCCTGGGACGCCATGGGCTGCACCCTGCTGGCCCTCGGACGCGCCGACGAGGCCGAGGTCGCGTGGGCGGCCGCGGTGGCCGACCGGCCGGAGGACGCCGACCTGCACATCGCGCTCGCCACCGCGCTGGCCGCGCAGGACCGGACCGGTGAGGCGGTGCGGGTGCTGTACCGGGCGACCGCTCTCGCGCCCGCCTCGGCGCGGGCCTGGACCCAGCTGGGCGTGGTCTCCCTCGTCCGCCAGGACCACGGCACCGCGGGGGAGGCGCTGCTCACCGCCTTGGACCTCGCGCCGGGCGACCCCGACGCTCGCTACCACCTCGCCGTCCTGCACGTCCTCGTGGGCGCCCTCGAGGAGGCCACGGACGAGCTGCAGCGCCTCGTCGCCGACGGTGTCCACGCCGGTGAGGCGCAGGCCCTCCTGGCCCGGCTCGCGGGTAACGGTGCGGTGACAGTCCCGCCCGAGGATGCAGCCAGCCACTCAGGGAGGACACCATGACCACTGCCGCGCGCTCCGCCTCCACCGACCGCCCCCGCCAGGCTCGTGGCGGCAGCCGCGACCTGCTCGACGACCTGAAGTGCCAGGCCCAGGGCGTCCAGGCCCAGGCCGACTACAACAAGGCCCAAGGCCCGGCGCTGGACGAGGCCCAGGCGGCCTACGACCAGGCCCGTGCCGCCTACAGCGCCGCCCGCGCCACCGCCGAACCACTGGTCAAGCAGGCCCGGGACAAGCTCGAGGAGTGCGTCGACCGCGTGACGTGCCGGATCGACGAGGCCGACCGGGACTGCCTCGCCCGCGCGTACGACCGGATCGCGGACCGGCTGAGGAGGTGCGGCGACAACCAGGGCTGCTGCTGGGAGGGCGATTGCGATTACGACGACGACGTCCGCCGCTGCGATCCCGACGAGGTCGCCGGCCTCATCGCCGACATCAGCCGGCGCACCCAGGAGGCCGCCGCCTGCTTCGCCGACCTCATCAAGGAACCGGCTCCGGCCCTGCCCGATCGCGTCAGCGCCCGGCGGGCCGAGGTGGACGGCATCGTGGCGGCCATCGACGCCGGCGTCACCGACCCCATCGAGCTGTACGCCCGGATACTCGTCGCTCGTCGGCGCCTCAAGGGCGTCTACCGCGGATTCCGGACCGTGAACGACTACATGGACTGTCTCGCTGCGACGCTGACCTGCATGGTCAGGGGGCACGCGGCGATCGCTGAGCTGACGCGCAAGGCCGCCATCCACGCCTGCCACCGGGCTGCGTGGCAGCAGGCGTGCGACCGGCTGGCGACCGACACGGTCGCGGAGGTGCTCGCCGAGTACATCCGGTTGTGCGGTGAGGACGGCGAGGGCGAGCCGGGCGAGTACCCCGGTGGACAAGGGTACGGCGAGCGGCCGCCCGAGGAGCAGAGCGAGCGGCCCCCTCAGCAGTACGGCGAGCGGCCGCCGGAGGGGTACGGCGGACGGCCGCCGGA
>NZ_FRDM01000019.1:0-5103 GCF_900143215.1 Geodermatophilus obscurus
GAGGAGAGCACGTGAGCGAGCCTGCGAGCTCACCAATGGACGCAGCAGCGCGGCGCGAACGCGCCGACGAGCGCAGCGAGGAGAGCACGTGAGCGCGGCTGAACTGGAGAGCGCAGGGGACGGAGTCCTCGGCGACGTCGACATCCACACGACCGCCGGCAAGCTGGCGGACTTCGAGCGTCGCGTGCAGGAGGCCACCCACGCGGGCTCCGCGCGCGCCGTTGAGAAGCAGCACGCCGCGGGAAAGATGACCGCCCGCGAGCGGATCGAGGCGCTGCTGGACCCGGGGTCGTTCACCGAGCTCGACGAGCTCGCCCGGCACCGCTCGACCAACTTCGGCATGGACTCCAAGCGGCCTTTCGGGGACGGCGTCGTCACCGGCTACGGCACCGTCGACGGCCGCCCGGTCTGCGTCTTCTCCCAGGACGTCACCGTCTTCGGCGGCAGCCTCGGCGAGGTCTACGGCGAGAAGATCGTCAAGGTGCTCGACCTGGCCATCCGCACCGGCTGCCCGATCATCGGCATCAACGAGGGCGGCGGCGCGCGCATCCAGGAGGGCGTGGTGGCCCTCGGCCTCTACGCCGAGATCTTCCGGCGCAACGTGCACGCCTCCGGCGTCATCCCGCAGATCTCGCTGGTGATGGGCGCCGCGGCCGGCGGGCACGTCTACTCCCCCGCGCTGACCGACTTCGTCGTGATGGTCGACCAGACCAGCCAGATGTTCATCACCGGCCCCGACGTCGTGAAGACCGTGACCGGCGAGGACGTCACGCTCGAGGAGCTCGGCGGCGCCCGCACGCACAACACCAAGTCCGGCGTCGCGCACTACCTGGCCGAGGACGAGGCCGACGCCCTGGACTACGTCAAGGCGCTGCTGTCCTACCTGCCGAGCAACAACCTCGACCCGCTGCCGGCCCTCGAGGTCGCCCCGGCCGACACCACGCACGACGGCGTGACCGACGAGGACCGCGAGCTCGACACCTTCATCCCCGACTCGGCGAACACCCCCTACGACATGCACACCGTGATCGAGCACGTGCTCGACGACGGCGAGTTCCTCGAGGTGCAGCCGCTGTTCGCGCCGAACATCGTCGTCGGATTCGGCCGGGTCGAGGGACGACCGGTCGGGATCGTGGCCAACCAGCCCACCCAGTTCGCCGGCACGCTGGACATCGACGCCAGCGAGAAGGCGGCGCGGTTCGTGCGCACCTGCGACGCCTTCAACGTCCCGGTGCTGACCTTCGTCGACGTCCCCGGGTTCCTGCCCGGCACCTCCCAGGAGTGGGAGGGGATCATCCGCCGCGGCGCGAAGCTGATCTACGCCTACGCCGAGGCGACCGTCCCGAAGATCACCGTGATCACCCGCAAGGCCTACGGCGGCGCCTACGACGTCATGGGCTCCAAGCACCTCGGCGCCGACCTCAACCTGGCCTGGCCCACCGCACAGATCGCCGTCATGGGCGCGCAGGGCGCTGTGAACATCCTCTACCGGCGGGAGCTGGCCGACGCGGACGACGCCGAGGGCCGCCGCGCCGAGCTGATCACCGAGTACGAGGACGCGCTGCTCTCGCCCTACATCGCGGCCGACCGCGGGTACGTCGACCAGGTGATCCGGCCGTCGGAGACCCGCATCGAGGTCACCAAGGGGCTGCGGCTGCTGGCCAACAAGCGGCAGACCCTGCCGCCGAAGAAGCACGGGAACATCCCGCTGTGACACCGTCGTCCTCCGGACGACACCGCGACCAGGTGCCGTCCCCCGACTCCAGCGCAGCCTCTCCGTCGCTCGATCACGGAGACCCTCCGGGCCCCCACTCCCCGCGACCACTGCTGCGGGTGGTCAGGGGCGAACCCTCCGCCGAGGAGCTCGCCGCGCTCACCGTCGTCGTCGCCGCCCTGGCTCAGCGGCGCCCCCGTCGCCGACCGACCCCGGTCGGGGCCTGGGCGTCGTTCGGGGACGCTCACCGGCGTCCGCTGCGTCCCGGCCCCGGTGGCTGGCGCGCCTCCGGGCGGTTCGCATGAGCGTGGACCGCAGGCTGGTGCTGGCCTCGGCGTCCCCGGCCCGTCTCGCCCTGATGCGCCAGGCCGGGCTGACACCCGAGGTGGTCGTCAGCCAGGTGGACGAGTCGACCGTGCGGGCGGCGCGGGTCGGCGAGCAGGTCGCCCTGCTGGCCGCGGCCAAGGCCAAGGCGGTCGCCGAGCAGGAGACCGACGCGCTGGTCGTGGGCGCGGACTCGCTGCTCGAGTTCCGTGGGAAGCCACTGGGCAAGCCCGCCGACGTGCACGACGCCCGCGACCGCTGGCAGCGGATGAGCGGCAGGAGCGGCGTGCTGCACACCGGCCAGGCGCTCTTCGACGTCCAGGACGGCCAGGTGGTCGGCCGGGACGTCGCCGTCGTGTCCACCGTCGTCCACTTCGCCAGCCCCACGCAGCGGGAGATCGAGGCCTACCTCGCGACCGGCGAGCCGCTGGCGGTGGCCGGCGCCTTCACCCTCGACGGGCTGGGCGCGCCGTTCGTCCGGCGGGTCGAGGGCGACCCGGCGGCGGTCATCGGCCTGTCGCTGGCCACGTTGCGCACCCAGCTCGCCAAACGCGGGCTGGCGATCACCGACCTCTGGCGGCGCTGAGCCTGGCTCGTCCGCCCCACCCGCTGTCGATGCAGCACGAACCCGAGGGAGAACACCGGTGCAGAAGGTCCTGATCGCCAACCGTGGCGAGATCGCGGTGCGCGTCGCCCGCGCCTGCAAGGACGCCGAGCTGACCAGCGTGGCCGTCTACGCCGAGCCGGACCGCGACGCGCTGCACGTGCGCGCGGCCGACGAGGCCTTCGCCCTCGGGGGGACGACGCCCGGGGACTCCTACCTGGTGATCGACAAGATCCTGGACGCCGCCAAGCGGTCCGGAGCCGACGCGATCCACCCCGGGTACGGCTTCCTCTCCGAGAACGCCGACTTCGCCCAGGCCGTCATCGACGCCGGCCTGACCTGGATCGGGCCGTCGCCCGAGGCGATCATCGCCCTCGGCGACAAGGTGCAGGCCCGGCACATCGCGACGAAGGCCGGCGCCCCGCTCGTGCCCGGCACCAAGGACCCGGTCGGCGGCGCCGACGAGGTGGTCGCGTTCGCCGAGGAGCACGGCCTGCCGGTCGCCATCAAGGCGGCCTTCGGCGGCGGCGGTCGCGGTCTCAAGGTGGCCCGCACGAAAGAGGAGATCCCCGAGCTGTTCGACTCCGCCGTCCGCGAGGCCGTGTCGGCGTTCGGCCGCGGTGAGTGCTTCGTCGAGCGCTTCCTCGACAAGCCGCGGCACGTCGAGGCGCAGGTGCTGGCCGACACGCACGGCAACGTGGTCGTCGTCGGCACCCGGGACTGCTCCCTGCAGCGGCGCAACCAGAAGCTGGTCGAGGAGGCCCCCGCGCCGTTCCTCACCGACGAGCAGCGGGCGCGCATCCACGAGTCGGCCAAGGCCATCTGCGCGGAGGCCGGCTACCACGGCGCCGGCACCGTCGAGTACCTCGTCGGCGTCGACGGCTCGATCTCCTTCCTCGAGGTCAACACCCGGCTGCAGGTCGAGCACCCGGTCTCGGAGGAGACCAGCGGCATCGACCTGGTCCGCCAGCAGTTCCGCATCGCTGACGGCCTGCCGCTGGACCTCACCGAGGACCCGACGCCGCGTGGGCACAGCATCGAGTTCCGGATCAACGCCGAGGACGCCGGCCGCAACTTCATGCCCGCCCCCGGCCCGGTGACCCGGCTGGAGATCCCGCAGGGGCCCGGCGTGCGCTGGGACTCCGGCGTCGAGACCGGCGGCGAGGTCGTCGGCGCGTTCGACTCGATGCTGGCCAAGCTCATCGTCACCGGCGCCACCCGTGAGGAGGCCCTGCAGCGGGCCCGCCGCGCCCTCGACGAGCTGGTCGTGGAGGGCATGCCGACGGTCGTCCCGTTCCACCGGGCCGTGGTCCGCGACGACGCCTTCACCACCGAGCCGTTCACCGTGCACACCCGCTGGATCGAGACCGAGTGGGACAACCAGGTCCAGCCCCACACCGCCGCCCCGGCCGAGCAGGACGAGGACGAGCCGCGGCAGACCGTCGTCGTCGAGGTCGGCGGGCGCCGGCTCGAGGTGTCGCTGCCCGCGGGCCTGGCCGCCGGCGGGGGCGCTCCGGTGGCGGCCGGCGGGGCCAAGCCGCGCAAGCGCGGCGGCGGGCACGGCGGGTCGGGGACGTCCGGCGACTCCCTGACCAGCCCGATGCAGGGCACGATCGTCAAGGTCGGCGTCTCCGACGGGGACACCGTGGCCGAGGGTGACCTGGTCGTCGTCCTCGAGGCGATGAAGATGGAGCAGCCGATCACCGCCCACAAGGCCGGCACGGTCAGCGACCTGTCCGCCGAGGTCGGCGCCACCGTGACCAGCGGCGCGGTCATCTGCACCATCTCCGACGCCGGGTAGTCCCCGCACACGGCGAGGGCCCGCCACCGGTCCCCCGGTGGCGGGCCCTCGCCGGCCCCGTCCCGAGGCTCACCCCGAGCCTGCGAGGGGTGAGGAGGACGGCGGCCTCCTCGCAGGGGCCCACCGCGAGCCTGCGAGCGGTGGGGGGCAGGAGGGTCCTCCTCCTCAGCCGGTGGTCGTGTCGACCGTGCCGTCGGGCCGCTCGACGAGCGTGCCGTGCTGGAAGCGGACCTGCCAGCCGTCGCCGTCGGGCAGCGCGGCGTGGTCGGTCAGCGGGAAGCCGAGCGCCCCGGTCGGTCCCCCCTGCTGCAGCCAGTGCGTCAGGATCGCGCCCCGCACATCGTGGGCACCCGTCTTCGGCGACCAGTAGATGACCCCGCCCTGCAGCCGCACCAGCGCACCGGTGCCATCGGCCGTGCCGCCGTCATCAGCGACCGGAAAGCCCAGCACGGCCGGGCCGCCGGCGGCGACGTAGCGCTGCAGGATCGCCCCGCGCACCATCCGCGCCCCGGTGGCCGCAGACCAGTAGATCGAGCCGCCGGCGAAGTCGGTCCTCCACCCGCCGGGCACCGCGACGTCGTCCCCGATCGGGTAGCCGAGCATGCCGGTCTGCGCGCCCAGCGACCGCCAGCGCTCCAGGATCGCGCCGCGCACATCGTG
>NZ_FRDM01000019.1:5228-78957 GCF_900143215.1 Geodermatophilus obscurus
GGCACCGCGACGTCGTCCCCGATCGGGTAGCCGAGCATGCCGGTCTGCGCGCCCAGCGACCGCCAGCGCTCCAGGATCGCGCCGCGCACATCGTGCGCGCCGGTGGACGGCGTCCAGGCGATGACGCCACCCACGTACGAACGCCGGCAGCCGTCACCGGTGTACCCGCAGACCAGGCCACTGGTCGGCTCACCGAGCACCCGACTGCCGCCCAGCTGCGCGTAGGCGGCATCGATGGGGTGCACGGGCGCCCGAGTGCCCGCCGAGACGCGCACCCGGGCTCCGGAGGGGGTGGCCGCCAACACCGTCACCGTGAAGGGCACGGCTCCGAAGGACACGGGGCTGGTCGGGGGCAGCGCGACGGCGAGGTCGGAATCCCAGCCGCTCTCCGGGGACGGGGTGCCGTCCAGCAGCCACGAGGTGTCGCCCTGGACGTGGGTCTCCTGCCGCAGCAGCACGCCGCTCTGCAGTCGCGCCGCTGCACCGGCCGCCGTCCCGAGCCAGCTGTCCTGGCCGGTCGGGGTCCGGTACTCGAGCCAGAACGCGTAGCCGTCGTCGTCGACCAGCCGGACCGCCCGGGTGCCGGTCCGGGCACCGACCGGCGCGAGGGTGTACTCGGTGGCGGCGGCGCCGGCCACCAGCGTGGGGGCGGCGCTCGAGGGCAGCACCCCGAGGCTCGCGGCGTGGACGGCGTTCAGCGAACCGACCTGCTCCCATGAGACGCCCATGACGTCGTACAGGTCGTGGTAGCTGGTGACCTGGCAGGGGCCGCTGTCCACCACGCCGTCGCACTGGAGCAGGGACGAGTGCCCGAGGCCGAGGTTGTGCCCGAACTCGTGAGCGATGACCGCGGTGCCCGCCTCCTGCACGTAGGCCAGCCCGCCGGAGCCGGGACCGTTGCCGATCGTGCCCAGTCCGTAGCCGCAACCAGGTGAGTCGGTGGGCACGTAGACCAGCAGGTGCCTGCCGGGGCCCTCGGTCCACCGCGCCCGGGTGGCCGCCTCCTTCCACAGCGCGAACGGGTCGCTGCAGGTGAGCGCGGACTGGGTCGTCCAGTCGAGGCCCGCCACCGTGCCGAGGCGGACGGCACCGTCGGTCTGCTGCTCCCAGAAGGCGGCGACCGGCCCGTTCACCGCTGCCATGACCTCGGTCAGGGTGGTGGTGTCCCGGGCCGCTCCGGCCGGCTGCAGCATGACCACGGTGACCTGGTGGTTCACCGCACCGGCGGCCGGGGCCGTGATCGCCGCGGGGGCGGCCAGCACCTCGGTGGACAGCACGTCGAGTGCCGGCTCGAGGCCACCCTGCGCGGCCTGGTCGACGACCGGGTTCCCCAGCACCACCTCGACGGTGGACCCCGTCTCGACGTCCTCGACGTCCTCGGTGGGCACCCGCACGACCTCGCCGTCGTCGGACTGCACCCAGCTGAGCAGCGTGCCGTCGTCCTCGTGGGCCCCACCGACGATCTCGTCGGGAGCCGGGTCCGCGTAGCCCTGGACGAGCTCACCGATGACCGTCTCGCCGCTGGTGGGGGTCTCCTCGGCGGCGGCCGGCGGTGCGACCAGGACCGGGAGGACGGCGGCCGCTGTGACGGCGAGGACCAGCAGCCGGGGGGAACGCACAGGTGGCACGGAGGGTCTCCAAGCGCGAGGGGCCGGTCCCCTCATCGGCAGGCCGGACCGGGAAGTGGAGGCGGGAGCTCAGTCCCGGCCGCGCACGCTCCGCTTCCGGGTGACCGTCCAGCCGGCGAGCACCAGGACCCCCACGCCCGCGGCCGCCGCGACGGGCAGCGCCCAGCCGGCGCGGGAGGCGACCCGGACCGCGGCGGGCACCGGCTCGGTCAGCCGCACGTCGGCGGCGAGCGGTGCCGCGGGCGCCTCCGGGGCAGCGGCTACGGGGACCTCCGGCGCGCCCGCGACCTCGGCCGGGACGGCGGTCGCGGTGGTCGCCGGGGCGGCGGGCCGCAGGTCCGGCGCGGCGGCCAGGACCTCCGGCGTCGGGTCGCCGTGGGGCAGCGGGGTCACCGGGACGGCGGCGCCGGCGGCGGGGACGACGGTCAGCGTCGCCCCGGCCGCGGTGACGGCGCCGACGGTGACGGTGAACGCGCCACCGGCGACCGGCACCGGCACGCCGAGGGGCAGCGCGGCCTGCAGGTCGTCGTCCCACCGCGCGGCGGTGGACGGCGTGCCGTCGAGGAGGAGCGCGGTGTCGGGCATCCGGCCGGTGCGGTGCAGCAGGACGCCGGAGTCGAGGCCGAAGCGGTTGCCGGCCGCGCCGAGCCAGGCGTCGCGGCCGACGGCGGCGCGCAGCTCCAGCCAGTAGGTGCTGCCCGTCGCGTCGGTCAGCCGCACCGCCCGGGTGCCGCCGCGGGACGCGAGCGGGGCCAGGGTGACCGTCGTCGCCGGCCCGGTCGCCGCGACCGGCACCTGGGCAGCGGAGGACAGCACGCCCAGCTGCGCGGCCTGCGGGGCGTTGAGCGACCCGACCGTGCTCCAGGAGGCGCCCATGACGTCGTAGTAGTCGCGGTAGGGCGCGGTGCGGCAGGCACCGGTCTCGACCGCGGCGTCGCACTGGTGCCCCGAGGAGTGCCCGAGGCCGAAGTTGTGGCCCAGCTCGTGGGCGATGACCGAGGGCAGCACGTCGCGGACGTAGACCCGCCCGCCGCTGCCCACACCGGTGCCGACCTGACCGAGCGCGTAGGAGCAGCCGGGGAGGTCCCGAGGCAGGCTGCTGACGTGGACGACCAGGTGGCGGCCGGGGCCGGGCACGAAGCCGGTGCGGGCGGCGACCTCGTTCCACAGGGCGGTCGGGTCCGCGCACCCGGCAGTGGTCTGCAGCCAGTCGTGCGCCTCGGTCACGCCCAGCCGGACGGCGCCGTCGGTCTCCCCCGCCCAGAACTCCGCGACCGGCCCGTCGACGGCGGCCTGGAGCTGGCTCAGCGTCGCGCCGTCCCGCCGCCCGCCGGCCGGGACCACCATGGCCACGGTGACCTGGTTGGTCAGCCCGGCCACCCGCGCGGCGTGCGCCTCCGGGGCCTCCTGCAGCAACTCGGCGGCGAGCACGTCGCGGGCGGGCGCGAAGCCCTGCTGGGCGGCGTCGTCGGCGACGTGCCGGCCCACCGTGAGCTCGACGGTGGAGCCGACCGCCAGGTCGGCCACCGCCTCGGTCGGCACGCGGACCGCCCCGCCGGTGGTGCTCTCGATCCAGGTCAGCGGCGCCTCGGCGTGCTCGGCACCCGCGGCGGAGCCGGCCGGCCCGGCCTCTGGCCAGGCCTGCACGATCTCGCCGACGACCGTGTCCGGCGCCCCGGCCTCCTCGGCCCGGGCCGCCGTCGCCGGCAGCGTCAGGCAGAGGGCCAGCGCGGTCGCGGCACCGGCCAGCGCCCGGAGCGGGCGGCGGCGGGGGGCGGGGGCGTTCCGGTGGGGGCGCATCCTCCCTGTCCTCGGCAGCCCGCGCGCGCGTCGGCACCGGACGACCGGGCTCCAGCCGAACCCGCCGTCACACCCGACCCAGGCCTCCCGGACGCCCCCGCCGTCCCGTCACACGGATCCCGGTCGCCACGAGGGCCTCGTGCCCCCCTGCAGGGGTCCCGCCGCGAGCGTGGTGACGTGCTGGAACGGCCTCGAGTCAGGGTCCCGTCCCGAGCATGCGAGGGATGGGGGGACGCGGGGTCCTTCTTCAGGCGAGGGCGTCGGCCCGCATCAGCCGCCGGCCGGCCTCGGTGATCGACCCGGACAGCGACGGGTAGATCGCGAAGGTCTGCGCCAGGTCGGTGACCGTCAGCCCCTTCGTGACCGCCAGCGCGATCGGCAGGATGAGCTCCGACGCCCCGGGGGCGACGACGACCCCGCCGACGACCACGCCGGTCGCCTGCCGGGCGAACAGCTTCACGAAGCCGTCACGCAGGTCGGCCATCTTGGCCCGCGCGTTGGTCGCCAGCGGCAGCCGCACGACCTCGATGTCGGCGCCCTCGGGCAGCGTCTTCTCCTGCACGCCGACCGTGGCGATCTCCGGGTGGGTGAAGACGTTCGCCGAGACCGTCTTGAGCCGGATGGGGGTGACCGCCTCGCCGAGCGCGTGCCACATGGCGATCCGGCCCTGCATCGCCGCGACCGACGCCAGCTGGAAGACCCCGGTGACGTCGCCGGCGGCGTAGATGCCCGGGACGCTCGTGCGCGAGACGCGGTCGACGACGACGTGCCCGGACGGCGCGAGCTCCACCCCGCACTGCTCCAGGTTCAGCCCGTCGGTGTTCGGCACCGTGCCGACGGTCATCAGCGCGTGCGAACCGTCGACGGTGCGCCCGTCGGTGAGCTCGACGACGATGCCCTTCTCGGTGCGCCGCACCGCCGCGGCCCGGCCGCGCTGAAGCCGGCCGCCGCGGGACTGGAAGACGTCCTCGAGCACCTCGGCGGCGTCGGAGTCCTCGCCGGGCAGCACCCGGTCGCGCGAGGACACCAGCGTCACCGGGACGCCGGCCTCCAGGTAGCCGGAGGCGAACTCCGCGCCGGTCACCCCGGAGCCGACGACGACCAGGTGCTCGGGCAGCTCCTGGATGTCGTAGACGTCGCGCCAGTCGAGGATCCGCTCGTGGTCGGGCTCGGCGCCGGGCAGCACGCGGGGGTCGGCACCGGTGGCGATGAGGACGACGTCGCACTCCAGCGTCTCGGCGACCTCGCCCTCGCCGTCCAGCACCTCGACCCGGTGCTTCGCCAGGCCACGGACCTCGTCGGAGAGCCGGCCCTGGCCGGCGACGACGCGCACACCCTCGCCGACGAGGCGGGCCTTGATGTCGGCGGACTGCGCCACGGCGAGGCCCTTGACCCGCTGGTTGACCGCGGGGAGCTCGATGCCGACGGTGGCCAGCTCCGAGCCCCGCACGCCGAGGGCGGCCGAGTCGCGCACGTTGCTCATCACCCCCGCCGAGGCGATGAAGGTCTTGGAGGGGACGCAGTCGGTGAGCACGCTCGCTCCACCGACGCCGTCGCGCTCGACCACGGTGACCTGCGCACCGAGGGATGCGGCGACCAGCGCGGCCTCGTAGCCGGCGGGGCCACCGCCGATGATGACGATGCGGGTCATGGGGGGTCCTATCGGTGCGGTGCGGACACGTGCCGCGGGCCATTCTCCCCGTTGCGGGGAACGACGTGGCCCATCTCCCACCGAGGGGCGTGCCACACCGCCGTAGGCTGCCCGGTGATGGGCCTCTACGCCGCGTACGGGTCGAACATGGACCCCGCACAGATGCTCCGGCGCTGTCCCTCCTCCCCGCACACCGGCACCGGCTGGATCAAGGGCTGGCGGCTGACCTTCGGGGCCGAGGAGTACGGCTGGGAGGGGGCGCTGGCCACCCTCGTCCCGGACGACACCACGCCGGGCGAGTCGCTGTCCCCCGGCGTCTTCGTCGCCCTCTACGACCTCACCGGCGCCGACGAGGTGGCGCTCGACGCCTGGGAGGGGGCCGACCAGGGCCTCTACCGGAAGCTGCACCTGCGGGTGCACACGCTGACCGGCGACCAGGTGGCCTGGGTCTACGTCCTCGACGCCTTCGAGGGCGGGCTGCCCTCGGCGCGGTACCTGGGCGCGCTCGCCGACGCCGCCGAGGCCGCCGGTGCGCCCGACGACTACCTCGCCGAGCTGCGCGCCCGGGAGTGCCGCTCCACCGGCGTCTGACCGGCCGCCTTCTCTCGTGATCATGGCGCTGGAACCACTCCGTGACCCGATCTGGTGGTCACAGGACCATGATCGTCCGGCGTGGGTTGCCGAGGTGCCGCGCCACCGCGGCCACCATCCGCTCGTGCTGCCGGTAGACGTCGGTCGCGGTGAAGTGCAGGAGACGCCAGCTCCGGTCCGTGAACCAGTTGTGGCGATCGCGGTCGGCCGTGAGCTGCTGGCGGGTCATGTGGGACTCGAGGCCGTCGAACTCCGCGCCCACGAGGACGTCCTCCCAGCCCATGTCGAGGCGATGGCGGCGCCACCCGTCGGTCACCTCCACCTGGACCCGCGGGGCCGGGAGCCCGCCGGCGAGGAAGCGCCACCGCATGCGGGACTCCATCGGTGACTCCGCACCCGCGTCGGCACACGGGATGAGCCGCCCGAGTCGGACGACGCCGCGCAGTCCACGCTGACGAGCACAGGCGTCGGCCAGGTCCTCCCGGTCACACGTGCCGCCGCGCAGCGCCGCATCGAGCGTCGCGAGCCCGTCGATCGACGCACTCAGCCGAACGACGTCGCAGGCGGTGCGCGCGGGTGGTGTGCACCAGATCCCGCGATGGAGGACGGCGTCGTCCGTCCCGAGCGAGGACGGGTGGACCTGCAGTCCCGACAGACGGCGGTTGTCGATGTCTGCAGGGCCGAGGAAGTGCAGGACATCGGTACCGGCCGCCTCCCCGCCCCGGAGGTCGAACCCCCAGAGCACTGCGGCGGTGGAGTGGCAGGCGACGAGGTCCCCGCCCAGCCAGAGCGAAGCCGCCCGGACGAGCAGCTCCGGTCGGTCGGGCAGGTCTCCGTCCGCGAACACCCCGCGCCATGGCATGCGGCGCCAGCGCCGACAGCGGAGGTGCGAGCGGATCTCCGCCGGCGAGCAGACTGCGAGCGCCTGCTCCCGTGTGAAGACCCCGCCCTGTCGATCAGTGGTGCGCAGGAGTCCTGGGTGCATGCGACGACCGTCGACGTCCGACGAGGTCGCGTGCGTCGGTTCCGGACATCGGTGGAGAACGGCCGACGCTGGGGACACTCCTCGTGATCATGGCGCCGTGACCACGCGACCGGCTCCGGAAGCGGTCTCGGCGCCATGATCGCGGGAAGCAGGGGGCCGGATCGTTCGCTCAGGCCTGGGGAGCCGGTGCCGCGAGGAAGGTCTCCAGCAGCTGCTGCGCGGCCAGCGCCGGGGTCAGCTCACCGGCCAGCACCGCCTTCTCCAGCTCCGGTGCGGCGGCCCGGACGCCGGGGTGCGCGCGCAGCCGGTGCTCCAGGCCGTCGCGCACCAGCTGCCGGGTCCAGCGCACCTGCTGGCTGCGCCGCTGCTCGTCGAACGCGCCGGACGCCTTGCGCCGGTCCTGGTGCTCGACCAGCTTGGCCCACACCTCGTCGAGGCCCTCGCCGGTCAGCCCGGCGCAGGTGAGCACGGGCACCTGCCAGTCCTCGCCGTGCCCGCGCAGCATCCGGATCGCCCCGGCCAGCTCGCGGGCGGCCTTGCGGGCGTCGGGGGCACCGGGCCCGTCGGCCTTGTTCACCGCGATGACGTCGGCGATCTCGAGGATGCCGCGCTTGATCCCCTGCAGCTGGTCACCGGTGCGGGCCAGCGTCAGGAACAGGAAGCTGTCGACCATCTCGGCGACGGTGATCTCCGACTGCCCGACCCCGACCGTCTCCACCAGGACGACGCCGTACCCGGCCGCCTCCACGACGACCATCGACTCCCGCGTAGCCTGCGCGACCCCGCCGAGCGTGCCCGAGGTCGGCGAGGGCCGGATGAACGCGTTCGGGTCGACCGAGAGCCGCGCCATCCGGGTCTTGTCCCCGAGGATCGACCCACCCGAGCGGGCCGACGACGGGTCGACGGCGAGCACCGCGACCTTCGAACCGGCCGCGGTCAGCGTCACGCCGAGCTCGTCGATGAAGGTCGACTTGCCCACCCCGGGGACGCCGCTGATGCCCACCCGCCGCGCTGTCCCGGCGCGCGGCAGCAGCTCGACCAGCAGCTCCTGCGCGCGCTCGCGGTGGTCGGCGCGGTGGGACTCGACGAGCGTGATCGCCCGGGCCACCGCCCGCCGGTCACCGGCGAGCACGCCCTCGACCAGCGCCGGGACGTCGACCTGCCGAGCCGCCATCAGTGACCGAGGCGCGACGACAGCGTCCGCAGCAGCCCCTGCGCCGCCTCGGCGACGACCGTGCCGGGCAGGAACACCTCGGCCGCGCCCATCTCCTTGAGCGTCGGCACGTCGTCGGGCGGGATGACCCCGCCGACCACGATCATGACGTCGTCGGCCCCGAGGTCGGCGAGCGCCTGCTTGAGCGCCGGCACCAGCGTCAGGTGGCCGGCGGCCAGCGACGAGACGCCGACGACGTGCACGTCGGCCTCCACCGCCTGCCGGGCGACCTCCTCCGGCGTCTGGAACAGCGGGCCCACGTCGACGTCGAAGCCGAGGTCGGCGAAGGCCGTGGCGATGACCTTCTGCCCGCGGTCGTGGCCGTCCTGGCCCATCTTGGCGACCAGGATGCGGGGACGGCGCCCCTCGGCCTCCTCGAACGCCTCGGCCATGCTGCGGGTCTCCTCCATCGGCCCCGAATCTCCTGCCTCCTCGCGGTACACGCCGGAGATGGTGCGCACCTGGCCCGCGTGCCGCCCGTAGACCTCCTCGAGCGCGTCGGAGATCTCCCCGACGGTGGCCTTGGCCCGGGCGGCCTCGACGGCGAGCTTGAGCAGGTTGGCGTCCAGTTCGCGACCGCGCCGTCCCTCGGCGGCCGCGCGAGCGGCGTCGGTCAGCCGGCGCAGGGCGTCCTGCACGGCGGAGCCGTCCCGGGAGGCCCGCAGCTCCTCCAGCTTGGCCTTCTGCTGGGCGAGCACGTCGGCGTTGTCGACCCGCAGCACCTCGATCGCCTCGTCGGCGTCGACCCGGTACTTGTTGATCCCGATCACCGGCTGCCGGCCGGAGTCGATGCGCGCCTGGGTGCGGGCGGCGGCCTCCTCGATGCGCAGCTTCGGGATGCCGTCGTCGATGGCCTGCGCCATGCCGCCGTGCTCGGCGACCTCCTCGATGTGCGCCCAGGCCCGACGGGCCAGGTCGTAGGTCAGCTTCTCCACGTACGCCGAGCCGCCCCACGGGTCGATGACCCGCGTCGTCCCCGATTCCTGCTGCAGCAGCAGCTGGGGGTTCCGCGCGATCCGCGCGGAGAAGTCGGTGGGCAGCGCCAGCGCCTCGTCGAGGGCGTTGGTGTGCAGCGACTGGGTGTGGCCCTGGGTGGCGGCCATGGCCTCCAGGCAGGTGCGGACGACGTTGTTGTAGACGTCCTGCGCGGTCAGCGACCAGCCCGAGGTCTGCGAGTGCGTGCGCAGCGCCAGGGACTTCGGGTTCTGCCCCCCGGCGTCCTTGACCAGCCGCGCCCACAGCAGCCGCCCGGCCCGCAACTTCGCGACCTCCATGAAGAAGTTCATGCCGATCGCCCAGAAGAACGACAGCCGTGGCGCGAACTTGTCCACGTCGATCCCGGCGTCCTTGCCCGCCTTCAGGTACTCCACGCCGTCGGCCAGCGTGTAGGCCAGCTCCAGGTCGGCCGTCGCCCCGGCCTCCTGGATGTGGTAGCCGGAGATGGAGATCGAGTTGAACCGCGGCATCTGCTGCGAGGTGAACGCGAAGATGTCGCTGATGATCTGCATCGACGGCTTGGGCGGGTAGATGTAGGTGTTGCGGACCATGAACTCCTTGAGGATGTCGTTCTGGATGGTCCCGGTCAGCTGACCGGGCTCCACCCCCTGCTCCTCGGCGGCGACGATGTAGAGGGCCAGCACCGGCAGGACGGCGCCGTTCATGGTCATCGAGACACTCATCCGGTCCAGCGGGATGCCGTCGAACAGCTGCCGCATGTCCAGGATCGAGTCGACCGCGACCCCGGCCATGCCGACGTCGCCGACCACGCGCGGGTGGTCGGAGTCGTAGCCCCGGTGGGTGGGCAGGTCGAAGGCGATCGACAGGCCCTTCTGCCCGGCGGCGAGGTTGCGCCGGTAGAACGCGTTGGACGCCGAGGCGGTGGAGAAGCCCGCGTACTGGCGGACCGTCCACGGCTGCGTCGTGTACATCGTGGGATAGGGCCCGCGCAGGTAGGGCGGCAGCCCCGGGTAGGTCTGCAGGAAATCCAGACCCCGCAGGTCCGCGGGGGTGGACAGCGGCGGGACGGCGATGCCCTCCGGCGTCTCCCAGGTGGCCTCCTCCACGCCACGGCCGGTGGCCTCCTTGAACCGCTTGGCCCAGTCGTCGGCCGACGCGGCCGCCGCGGGGCGGCCCAGGTCGACACCGCTGAAGTCGGGGATCGCACTCATGCCGGCACTCCCAGCTGCTCGTGGACTCGATGCAGGACGTCGAGCGCGTCGCACCCGGCGTACACGTACCCGTCGACGCCGTCGACCGCCAGCGACGGCTTCCCGGCCAGCCACACCTGCGTGGCACCGGCCGCGCGGAGCTCGGCGGCCAGCCCGGCCGCGGACCCGGCGTAGTCCTTGTCGGTCCCGCAGATGCAGGCGACCGTCGTCCCGGCGTCGGCGAGACCGGAGGCCCCGTCGCCGGACGGCGTCGCCACTCCCCCGGCCTGGAACAGGTTGCCGGCGAAGGTGGCCCGCGCCGTGTGCCGGGCGATCGGGCCGATGGTGGCGAGGTAGACCTGCGGACGCCGGTCCGCCGCGTCGGCGCGGTCGCGCAGCTCCTCGAACGCCTGCGCGGCGCGCACCCGCGGCAGCCCGCCGGTGGGGTGCAGGTCCGCGGCGGGTTGCCGCTCGGGCAGCTTCTCGGCGAGGTTGGGGAACTCGCTGACGCCGGTGATCGCGTCGGTGCGGTGCGCCAGCCGCTCGGCGCGGGCGTCCCACGCGGCGGCGATCCGGTCGCGCACGAGGCCCGAGTCCAGCGCGGCGGCCAGCCCACCGGCCCCCTCGATCTCGGTGAACCAGCTCCAGGCGGCCTCGGCCAGGGCGTCGGTCAGCGCCTCGACGTACCAGGAGCCGCCGGCCGGGTCGAGCACGCGGGCGAGGTGCCCCTCCTCGACCAGCAGGCTCTGGGTGTTGCGGGCGATCCGCCGGGAGAAGGCGTCGGGCAGGCCGAGCGCGGCGTCGAAGGGCTGCACGGTGACGACGTCGGCGCCGCCCACGCCCGCCGCGAAGCAGGCGACCGTCGTCCGCAGCATGTTGACCCACGGGTCACGCCGGGTCGTCATCACCGAGGAGGTGACGGCGTGCTGCCGCTGCCCGCGGACGTCGACCGAGGCGCCGCTGACCTCGCCGACCCGGTCCCACAGCCGGCGGGCGGCGCGCAGCCCGGCGATCGTCGTGAACTGGTCGGCACTCGCGGCGTAGCGGAACTCGAGCTGGGCGAACGCCTCGTCGACCGACAGACCCTGTCGTCCGTCCGCGGAGTCGGTGAGCGCCCGCAGGTAGGCCACGCCGGCGGCCAGCGAGCAGCCGAGCTCCTCGACGGCCGAGGCGCCGGCATCGGCGAAGACCGTGGCGTCGACGACGACGGTGCGCCAGCCGGCGGGCGCCCGGCGGGCGACGTCGGCCAGGCCGGTGAGGTCCTGCGCCTGTCCCGAGGCGGCGTGCACGCCCAGCGGGTCGAGGCCCAGCGAGCCACCGGGGGCGAGGTCGGTGCGGCCGTCGACGTGGGCGAGCAGCGCCTCGGCCGCGGCCGGCCCACCGGAGACCGACACCGGCGCCAGGTCCAGGTAGACGTCGGTGAGGACGTCGCCGAGCGCGTCGACCGGGATCGCGCCCTCGCCGAGCTCCAGCCACAGCGAGGTGACGCCGTTCTCCAGGTCGGCGGCGATGGCCTCCCGGGTCAGCGCGACGTCGGGGTGGGCGTGCCGCTGCCGGACGTCCCAGCCGCCGGGCACGTCGCCGCCCCCCGCGCCGGGCCGCGAGCCGCGGACGAAGGGGGCGAGCCCCGGGACGCCGACCGCGGCGGGCAGGTCACCGGCGTCCTCGGCGGTGTAGAGCGGGGCGACGCTGACGCCGGTGGCCACCGGCACCCGCAGTGCGTCCTCGACCGGCTCCGGCAGGTCCTCGCGCCCGGCCTTGCGCAGCACCGTGGCGACCAGTTCCCGCCACGCCTCCCGGGTGGCGGCCGGGAAGCCGGCGGCGAGCGGCAGCTCGTCGGGGACCTCGTGCTCGGCCGGCACCTCGGCGTCGGCCGGTGCGGTGGTCTGCTGATCGGAGGAACTCATCGTCGAACTCCCGGCATCGTCGGTCGATGAGCGTCAGTGTCTACCGTCGCGCAACCGGACCGGAACCGCTGGAGTGCGGTTTCGGTCCGGGCGGCGGCGCGCCGGCGTCGGCGGAGAGCGCGTGCAGCGCGGTGCGGGCCAGCAGCCGCACGCCGACCCCGATGGCCCGCTCGTCGACGTCGAAGGTGCCCCGGTGCAGGTCGAGCGGGGGTCCCCCGCCGTGGGTGCCCAGCCGGGCCAGCGCGATGGGCACGACGTCGGCGAACCAGCCGAAGTCCTCCCCGCCCATGCTCTGCGGGGACAGCTGCAGCCCCTCGCTGCCGACCGTCTCCAGCGCGGCCGAGCGCAGCAGCGCGACCGCCCGCGGGTCGTTGACCACCGGCGGCACCCCGCGGACGTAGTCGACCTCCACGTCGGCGCCGGTGGTGGCGGCGACCCGCTCCACCAGTGAGCGCAGCAGCGTCTCGGCGTCCCGCCAGGCGTCGCGGTCGAGCACCCGCACCGTGCCGCTCAGGTGACCGCGCTGCGGGATGGCGTTGGCCGCCACCCCGGCCTTGACCGCGCCCCACACCAGCGACATCCCGGCGCGCGGGTCGACCTGCCGGGACAGCAGCGCCGGCAGGTCGGTGATCAGCCGGCCGAGGGCGTCGACCAGGTCGACCGTCAGCTGCGGGCGCGCGGTGTGCCCGCCGGGGCCGGTGAGGGTGACGTCCATCCGGTCGCAGGCGGCGGTGATGGCGCCGGTGCGCAGACCCACGCTGCCGGCCGGGAGGGAGGGGTCGCAGTGCAGGGCGAAGGCGCGGGAGGCCCCCTCCAGCACGCCGGCGGCCACCACCCCGGTGGCCCCGCCCGGCACGGTCTCCTCGGCGGGCTGGAAGACGCATCGCACCGTGCCGGGCAGGTCCTCGATCGAGTTCAGGGCCAGCGCGGCGCCGAGCAGGACGGTGGTGTGCACGTCGTGCCCGCAGGCGTGGCAGGCGTTCTCGCGGGTGGAGGCGTAGGGGACGTCCTTGAGGTCGGCCAGCGGCAGCGCGTCGATGTCGGCACGCAGCACCACGATCGGGTCCCCGGAACCCACCTCGACGACCAGCCCGGTGCCGGAGGGCAGCCGTCGGGGTTCCAGGCCGGCGTTGCGCAGCCGCTGCTCGAGGAAGGACGTCGTCTCGAACTCGGCGTAGGACAGCTCGGGGTGGGCGTGCAGGTGCCGGCGCACGGCGACCAGCTGCGGGTGCCGCTCGGCGGCCCACTCGTCGACGGCCGTCCCCAGTTCCTCCGGGAACTGGGTCATCCGGCAGTGCCACTCATGCCGCAGTGCCCCTCCTGCCGCAGTGCCCCTCGTGCCGCAGTGCCCCTCGTGCCGCAGTGCCCCTCGTGCCGCAGTGCCCCTCATGCCGCAGTGCCCCTCATGCCGCGTGACCCCCCGAGCAGTCGGCCGGGCCGGGCACCGGCCCCGGCGGCCGGTCGGCCGGTCCGCTGGTGGGCAGGCCGTCCCGCAGCTCGGCCAGCAGGCTGTCGACGACGACGGTCAGGTCGCCGTCGGAGGCCGCGGCGACCGCGCGCTGCCGCTGGTAGGAGGCGCCAACGGCCAGGATGCGGTGGACGTCGGCCAGCTCGGCCTCGCAGCCCAGCCGGCGGGCGGTGGGCTCCAGCTCCTCGACCAGGTCGGTGATCGCCTGCCGCACCGGCCGCACCGTGCCCTTGTCGTCGACGACGATGTCGGCGTCCAGGCCGTAGCGGGCCGCCCGCCACTTGTTCTCCTGCAGCACCCACGACGCCGGGACCGGCAGGGTGTAGCCGCGGTCGAGCTGGGTGTCGAACTGCTCGACCAGGCACTGGGAGAGCGCCGCGACCGCGCCGATCTCGTCGAGGGTGGGCAGCCCGTCGCAGATGCGCAGCTCGACGGTGCCGAAGTCCGGGTGCGGCCGGATGTCCCACCACACCTCCCGGACGCTCTCGATCGCGTGCGTGGCGATCAGCGTCTCCATGTACTCCTCGAAGCGGTCCCAGCCCGAGAGCTGGTAGGGCAGCCCCGCGGTCGGCATCCCCTCGAAGACCTTGGAGCGGGCCGAGGCCAGGCCGGTGTCGCAGCCGACCCAGAACGGGGAGGACGCCGAGAGGGCCAGGAAGTGCGGCACGTACTGGGTCAGCGCGTTGACGATGGGGATCGCCTTCTCCGGCGCGCGGACGCCGACGTGCACGTGGACGCCGAAGATCTGCAGCCGGCGGGCCAGCCACTGCATCTTCTCGACCAGCTGCAGGTAGCGCTCCTTGGGCGAGATCTGCTGCGTCTGCCAGTCGGTGATCGGGTGGGTGCCGGCGCACATCAGGCCCAGGCCGCGGCGCTCGGCGGCTGCCCGCACCTCGGCGACGGTGCCGGCCAGGTCGGCCTTGGCCTCGGCGACGGTGGTGCAGATGCCGGTGATGACCTCGACGGTCGACTGCAGCAGCTCGTGCTTGGCCTTGGGGTGCTCCTCGGCGCCCTCGGGGCGGATCTCCTCGAGGATCTCCACCGCCCCGGCGGTCAGCTGCCGGGTCTGCAGGTCGACGAGCTGCAGCTCCCACTCGACGCCGAGGCTGGCTCGCTCGGAGGACCGGAACGGGATCTGCACCCCGGGGAGTCTAAGAGGACCCCCCTGCCCCCACCGGAGAAGGACCCCGTCCTCCTCACCCCTCGCACGCTTCGGGTGAGCCTCGGGACGGGGCCGGGCGGGCCCCTACAGGGGGGCCACCGTCCCGGCAGCCGGAGAAGCCGCTCCGACCAGGTCGTCCCCCGCGGTCCTCGGACGCGGCAGCCAGCGGGCGACCGGCACGCGCGCCTGCACCGCCGCCACGGCCCGCCGTCCGAAGCGCTCCTGGTCCACGACCGCGCTGCACAGGTTGCGCCCGACGACGAAGACGGCCCGCCCGTCCTGGGTGGGCAGCGCGGCCTCGACCAGCTCCCACGGGATGCTGTGGACGTCGCCGTCGCTGTCGCGGTGGGCCAGCTCCCGCTCCCCCACCACGAGCGCGACCCGGCTCTGCCGGGAGAACAGCCGGGCCAGCGCCGAGGGGCGGAACGTCTCCCCCGCCGGCAGCCGGTCCTGCACGTTGCACACGGACCGGCGCTCGACCGGCTCGCCGGGACCGGCGTAGTCGACCTCCTCGGGCAGGTACAGGATCGCCGTGGGTGCCGTGCCGCGCAGCGCCGCCGCGACCCGCTCGGGGGTCATGGCCCGCCACGCCTCCAGCACGTCCTGCACCGGGCGGAACGGCAAGCCGCTGACCGTGCAGTAGGCGGCGTCGGCCAGCTCGGACTCCACGACGGCGCGCTCGTCGGCGTCCAGCTCCTCCTCGAAGCCGGCCACCGCGTGGGCGAGCTCCGCCCCCGTCGGGCCGGACGCGCACAGCTCCGTGTACGCCTGCCAGAGCAGGCCGGCCACGGCGCCCTCCCGGCCCTCCCGGGCGTCGACGACGACGGCGACCTCGCGGTGGCCGGCCGTGACGTCCAGGGCCATCGAGTCGACGGAGTAGCTCAGCCCGCGGGCGAGGCGGGCGGTGTCCCGGAGCCGCTCCTTGAGCACCTCCACGCCCACCGTCAGGGCGGGGTCGCCCGCGCCGCCCGCGGACAGCAGCAGGCCGACGCCGGCGCCGTGCCCCGTGGTCCACACCGGCGCGGTCTGCGGCCGCGGGGCCGGGACGGGCCGCTCGGCACGGGGGCCGTCCGGCAGCGGCAGCCGCAGGCCGGCGGGCAGCGGCCCCGCGCACCACAGCGCGGCGTTGCCGCGGACGAACCAGCGGCGGGCGTGCGCCCGCACGGTCTCCTCGGTGAGGTACTCCGGGCCCGGCCCGTCGGCGACGGCCAGGCCGGGGCCGACCAGCCCGAACCGGGCGGCCCACAGCGCGCCGAGGGTGGAGTGCGCCGGAGAGCAGTTCTCCGCCTGCAGGACGCCGACCTCGAGCTCCATCCGCTCGGTGGGCAGGTCGCCCAGCGCCCGGCAGATGCCCTCCAGGAACGCGCCCACGGCCTCCGGCCGGCCGGTCGCGAAGAAGGTCGTGGTGTCGACGTCGGTGACGGCGTTGCAGCGCAGGTGCGACTTGGGCAGCGCGCCCATCGCCAGGTGCTCGACGAGGTGGGTGACCTCGATGGTCGCGAACGTCTCGTCCCGCAGGCCCACGCCGAAGACGAGGGCCGCGGTGGTCCGCGCCGGGCCGTCGGCGGTGAAGACGGGGACGCCGTCGATGTCGATGCGCTGCACCTCGACACAGTCGACCGCCCGCGCTCCGGCCTCCAGCGGACACGCCCGCAACGGGACAGCTGGGACACGTGTGCCCCGTCACCCACGCGGGCGCTGGGCTAGCGTTCCGGCGTGAGCGCAGCCCCCGCCGACGACCCCGCCGATGACCCCGCCGCCCTGGCCGCCCGCGCGGCCGACGACCTGACCAGCGCGCTCGGCGGCGGCCACGAGGCCGCCGTCGTCATGGGATCGGGCTGGGCTCCGGCCGCGGACGCCTTCGGCACCGTCGAGGGCAGCGTCGCCATCGGCGAGCTGCCCGGCTTCGCCGCCCCGACCGCGGTGGGCCACGGCGGAGAGGTGCGCTCGGTGCGGGTGGACGACCGGAAGGCGCTGCTCTTTCTGGGCCGCACGCACCTCTACGAGGGCCGCGGCGTGGGACCGGTCGTGCACGGCGTGCGGACGGCGGCCGCGGCGGGTGTGCGCACCGTCGTCCTCACCAACGCCGCCGGCGGGCTGTCGCCCGACCACCGGGTCGGCCAGGCGGTCCTGATCAGCGACCACCTCAACCTCACCGCCCGCTCCCCGCTGGTCGGCGCCACCTTCGTCGACCTCACCGACCTGTACTCGGCGCGGCTGCGGTCGCTGGCCCGCGAGCTGGACCCGGCGCTGACCGAGGGCGTCTACGCGGCGCTGCCCGGGCCGCACTACGAGACGCCGGCCGAGATCCGGATGCTGCGCACGCTCGGCGCGGACCTGGTGGGCATGTCGACGGCGCTGGAGGCGATCGCCGCGCGCGCCGCCGGGCTGGAGGTGCTGGGGCTGTCGATGGTCACCAACGCCGCCGCCGGCATCACCGGGGAGAAGCTCGACCACGAGGAGGTCCTCGCGGCGGGCAAGGCGGCGGCCGGCCGGCTGGGCGAGTTCCTCGTCGAGTTCATCGGGCGGCTGCCGTGACGGCCTCTTACACGGGGATGGCCGCGTGGTGGGTCCGGTGAGCGGGACGGTGCTGCTCACCGGCGCGGCCGGACGCATCGGCACGGTGCTGCGCGGCGGCCTGCCCGAGCGCGGCTGGGCGCTGCGCTCGCTGGACGTCGTCCCGATCGCCGATCCCCGGCCCGGCGAGGAGCACGTCGTCGCCGACGTCACCGACCGGGCCGCGATGGCCGAGGCCGTCTCCGGCGCCGCCGCGGTCGTCCACCTGGGCGGCGTCTCCGGCGAGTCGACGTGGGCGGCGGTCGCGCACGCGAACATCGACGGCACCCAGTGCGTGCTGGAGGCGGCACGGCAGGCCGGCGTCCCCCGGGTGGTGCTGGCGTCGAGCAACCACGCCACCGGCTTCACCCCGCGCCCGGCGTCCGGCGTGCTGCGCGAGGACGACGGCCTGCCGCGGCCGGACACCTTCTACGGGGTGTCCAAGGTGGCGGTGGAGGCGCTCGGCTCGCTGTACGCCGACCGGTACGGCCTGGACGTCGTCTGCCTGCGGATCGGCACCGCCGCTCCCGAGCCGATGACGACCCGTCACCTGTCGACGTGGCTCTCCCCCACCGACCAGGTGGGCCTGGTCGACGCCGCGCTGCGGGCGCCGTCCCCCGGGTTCGCCGTGGTGTGGGGCGTCTCGGCCAACACCCGCACCTGGTGGGACCTCACCGCCGCCCGCGCACTGGGCTACGAACCCGCCGACGACGCGGAGGTCTTCGCCGAGGCGCTGGTCGAGGTGCACGGCGAGCCGGACCTCGCCGATCCGGTGCACGCCCGGGTGGGCGGCGAGTTCACGACGGCCGAGTTCGACGCCGAGCACTTCGAGGAGCGTGCGTGACCGAGCGTGCGAGGTCACGCAGGGGTGCAGCGGCCTGGGTCACGGCTCCGACGAGCGCCGGCGAGGAGGACATGTGAGCCTGCTCGAGACCGCCCGCGCCTGGGCGGACGCCGATCCGCACGACGGCGACCGCGCCGAGGTCGAGGCGCTGGTCGAGGCCGAGAACTGGACCGAGCTGGAGCGCCGGTTCGCCGGGCCGCTGACCTTCGGCACCGCCGGGCTGCGCGGCCCGCTGCGTGCCGGGCCGGCCGGGATGAACGCCGCCGTGGTGACCCGCGCCGCGGCGGGCCTGGGTCGCTGGCTGGTCGACGCCGGGCACGCGGGCGGCGGCGTGGTCGTCGGCTTAGACGCGCGCCGGCGCTCCGACGAGTTCGCCCGGATCACCGCCGAGGTGCTGGCCGGCGCGGGGTTCGCCGTCCAGGTGCTGCCGCGGCCGCTGCCGACGCCGGTGCTCTCCTTCGCCGTCCGGCACCTGGGCTGCGTGGCCGGGGTGATGGTGACCGCCAGCCACAACCCGCCCGACGACAACGGCTACAAGGTCTACCTCGGCGACGGCGCGCAGCTGGTGCCGCCGGCCGACCGGGAGATCGAGGCGGCGATCGCCGCCGTAGGGCCGGCGCGCGAGGTGCCGGCGTCCGACGACTGGGTCACCCTCGGGGACGACGTCGAGGCCGACTACGTGGTCGCCGTGGTCCACGCGCTGGACCCCGACCGGGTCCCGGCCGCCGACCGCGCCGCGCTGCGGGTGGCCTACACCGCGATGCACGGCGTGGGTGCCGGGACGACGCGCTCGGTCTTCGCCGCCGCCGGCTTCCCGCCGCCGGAGAGCGTGTCGGAGCAGGACCGGCCGGACCCGGCGTTCCCGACGGTCGCCTTCCCCAACCCCGAGGAGCCCGGCGCGGTCGACCTGCTGACCGCGCTGGCGGAGCGGGTGGGCGCCGACGTGGCGATCGCCGAGGACCCCGACGCCGACCGCTGCTCGGTGGTCTCCGGCGGGCGCCAGCTCACCGGCGACGAGGTGGGCGGCCTGCTGGCCGACTGGCTGCTGCGCCACGGCGTGCGCGGCACGTACGCGGCGTCGCTGGTGAGCGGCTCGCTGCTGCACGCGCTGGCCGCCGCGCACCGCGTCCGGTTCGCCGAGACGCCGACCGGCTTCAAGTGGATCGTCCGCGCGGGGACCGACGA
Organism: Geodermatophilus obscurus; assembly: GCF_900143215.1. Lineage (GTDB taxonomy): Bacteria > Actinomycetota > Actinomycetes > Mycobacteriales > Geodermatophilaceae > Geodermatophilus > Geodermatophilus obscurus_A. The sequence goes on from NZ_FRDM01000019.1 coordinate 24,366, forward strand.
CGAGCCGCTGGTCTTCGGCTACGAGGAGGCGCTGGGCTACGCCGTGGCGCCCGGGGTGGTGAAGGACAAGGACGGGATCTCCGCGGCACTCGCCGTCGCGCTGCTGGCCGCGGAGCTCGGGGCGACCGGCCGCACGCTGACCGACCGGCTCGACGAACTGGCGCTGGAGCACGGGCTGTTCGCGACCGGGCAGCTGTCGGTGCGGGTGGCGGACCTCTCCCGGATCGGCGCGATGATGGCGCGGCTGCGGTCCGCGCCGCCCGCGCAGCTGCTGGGGCGCCCGGTCGCCGCCTCCGACCTGCTGGAGGAGACCCCCGCGGTGGACGCCGTCCGGCTGCTCGGCGACGGCGTCCGGGTGATCGTGCGGCCCAGCGGCACCGAGCCCAAGCTCAAGGCGTACCTCGAGACCGTCGTCCCCGTGCACGAGGACGCCGGGATCATCGCCGCCCGCGGCCGGGGTGCCGACGAGCTCGACGCGCTTCGGGCCGAGATGGCAGTCGCCCTGGGACTCTGAGAGGCGCCATGTCTGTCCTCCTCGAGCCCTCCCCCACCGTCCAGGCCCACCCGCATCCGACCCGTCGCCCGGAGATCGACGGGCTCCGGGCGCTGGCGGTCGCCCTCGTGGTCGCCTATCACGTCACCACCGGCCAGGTGTCCGGCGGCGTCGACGTGTTCCTGGCCCTGAGCGGCTTCTTCCTCGTGCACGGCCTCATCGGCCAGGTCGCGCGGAGCGGCCGCGTCCGCCCTCTGACGTCGATCACGCGCACCCTGTCCCGATTGGTCCCCCCGGCCGTGCTGGTCCTGGCCGGCACCGTGGCCGCCAGTGCGCTGTTCCTGCCGGAGACGCGGTGGCGGGAGCTCGCCGGGCACCTGATCGCCTCGGCGACGTTCACCGAGAACCGCCGGCTGGTCGCCGAGACGGTCGACTACGCGGCCAGCAACGCCATCGCCAGCCCGGTGCAGCAGTTCTGGTCGCTGTCGATCCAGGTCCAGGTGCTCCTGGCCGCGCCCGTCGTCGTGGCCGCCGGGGCGCTGCTGTTCCGCGGCCGTCGTCGTCGGTTCGCCCGCCCGGCCGCCGTCCTGACCGTCGCGGCGGTCACCGGGGCGTCCTTCGCGTGGTCGGTGGTGGCGACGCGGGCCGATCAGCAGGCGGCGTACTTCTCCACGTTGCCCCGGCTGTGGGAGCTCGGCGCCGGCGCCCTGCTGGCCCTGACGCTCAGCGGGGTCCGGCCGGGACGGCGGACCGGCGTCCTGCTGGGCTGGGGCGCGCTCGTGGCGCTCGTCGCCTGCGGCGCGGTGCTGGACGGGGCGCACGCGTTCCCCGGCTGGCAGGCCGCCTGGCCGGTGGCGTGCGCGCTGGCCCTGCTGCTCGTGGCCGACTCCGGTGGGCGCCTCGGCGTGCACCGGCTGCTGGCACTGCGATCCCTGCGCTGGCTGGGGACCCGGTCCTACGCCCTCTACCTGTGGCACTGGCCGGTCCTGGTGCTGTACCTCGTCCACACCGGGCGCGAGTCGCCCTCGGTCAAGGGCGCGGCTGCGGTGGTCCTGCTGTCCCTCGCCCTGGCCGAGGCCACGTACCGCCTGGTCGAACGGCCCGCCGCCGAGCGGCTGCGCGGGCGGTCCCCCGTCCGCGTGCTGGGCCTGGTCGCGGCCGGCCTGGCTCCTCTGCTCGTCCTGGGCGCGGGCACCACCGTCTGGCTCGACCGCGAAACCGCCCGCGTCGCCGCGGCGACCGACGACCCGCAGTACCCCGGCGCGGTGGCCCTCTCCTCCCCCGTCGTGGCCACCGGGGGGATCCCCGGGGTCGAACCGTTGCCGTCCCTGTCGGTGATCCGGGACGACCACCCCTTCATGCCCGGTGCCGAGTGCACCGTGGAGGACGACCCACCGGACGCCGTGCCGACGCAGACCGAGACCTGCTTCCTCGGATCCGACGACCGCGAGCGCCGGATCGTCATCGTGGGCGACTCGCACGCCGCCCACTGGCTGTCCCCGCTGGCCGACCTCGCGGAGCGGCACCCGTGGCAGCTGGTCTCGCTCATCCGCGCCGGCTGCAGCCTCTCGACGCATTCCGAGTTCTTCGAGGAGGGCACGCCGGGGCACGAGGGGTGCGTGGCCTGGCAGTCCCGGCTGGTCGAGCGCATCGTCTCACTGGATCCCGACCTCGTGGTCACGGTGGGGACCCGGACGGCCTACGGGACCGACCCGGAGATCCTGCCCCCGGGGTTCCTCGACGCGTGGCAGCAGCTCTCGGACGCGGGGCTGCCGGTGATCGCGATGCGGGACAGCCCCCGGCACCTGCACGACGTCCCCGACTGCGTGGCCCAGTGGGGCGGGGACACCGACCGGTGCGGGACCCCACGCTCGTGGGTCTACTCGGACGACCTGCTGGACGCGGCCGACGCCGTGCTGCCCGCGGGGGTGAGCCTGATGGACACCAGCTCCCTGTTCTGCACCGACGACCTGTGCCCGGCGCTGGTCGGCAACACCTGGGTGTACCGGGACGACGGGCACGTCACCGGGACCTACATGCGCACGGTCGGGCCGCTGGTGGAGGACGAGTTCCTGTCGCGGGCGGGCTGGTGACCGCCGTGGACGTCCGCGCGCTGGTGTTCGACGTCTTCGGGACGGTGGTCGACTGGCGCGGCGGCGTCGCCCGCGAGGTGCACCGGCTGCTGGGCCCCTCGGTGGACGCGGCCACCCTCGCCGACGACTGGCGCGAGCGGTACGTGCCGTCGATGGAGCAGGTGCGCTCCGGAACGCTGCCGTGGACGCCACTGGACGCGCTGCACCGCGCGTCGCTGTCCTCGGTGCTCGCGGACGCCGGACTGGCTTCCGTCCCCGCCGAGGTCCGCGACGAGCTGGTGCTCGCCTGGCACCAGCTGGACCCGTGGCCGGACGTGCTGCCCGGCCTCCGCAGGCTGGCGCGCTCGTACGTGCTGGCACCGCTGTCCAACGGCAACGTGGCGCTGCAGGTGGACCTGGCGCGGCGGTCCGGGCTGCCGTGGGACGCCGTGCTGGGCGCCGAGGTCGTGCGGCACTACAAGCCCGACCCGGAGGTCTACGACTCCGCGGCGGAGCTGCTCGGGGTGCCCCCGTCGTCCGTGGTCATGGTCGCCGCGCACCTCGACGACCTCGCCGCGGCGCGGGCGCGGAGGCTGCGGACGGCCTACGTGCACCGGCCGGACGAGTTCGGCGGTCGGGTCGTGCCGCCGTCCACCGACCCGGACGCCGACCTGTCGGTGGCCTCGTTCGAGGAGCTCGCCGAGGCGCTGGGCGCCTGACTGTGAGGACTGCCATTGCCGGCGTTCCTCCCGGGTTGCCGGTGCTGCAGCGGCGGCCGAGCGCGAGGAACGACGGCAATGCGTTCGGGTGGTTGTCCACAGGGGTGCGTGCCCGGCGCGGCGGCACTCCGTAGTCTCCCGGCGACCGGTGATCAACTCGGGGGTGGACGACGTGACACGGCGCTGGACCCTGCGACTCGTGGCGGGCCTCGCGGCCGGCGCGGTCGTGCTGAGCGGCTGCTCGGAGCGACAGGAGGCGAGCGACACCCTGCCCGGGGCGGACGCCTCGCCCAGCGCGTCCGAGCCGGAACTGCCGCCCCTGGGCCCGCCGGACCTCCCGATGCCCGCCGAAGCCCGCACCCAGGACGCCGCCGGCGCCGAGGCCTTCGTCCGGTACTACATCGACCTCATAAGCAACGCCCAGAGGACATTGGACTCCAATTGGATACGCGACCTCAGCAGCGGGTGTGAGACCTGCGACCAACTCGCCGTCGGCTTCGATGAGGATCGCGCATCGGGCTACGCGCGCGTGGGCGGCGAAGTGCGCGTTTCGTCCATCTCGACTCCTGTGATCAATGGCGACGAGGCGGAAGCTGCTTTCACCCTTCAGCAGGGCGCCCAGCGCGTTAACAAGCACGGCACACCTGTCACCGACCTGAACACTCCGGAGCGGGATAACCTGTCGGCGGGGGCCGTTCTGACGTGGCAGCCGGAGCGACAAACCTGGCTTGTTTCACGACTGGATGTCGCATGAGGGGGCGCCTCTGGTTGGCAACTCTGACCTTCGCCGCCGCACTCGTGGCGACCAACGCGTCAGTTGCTCAAGCGGAAACCGGCAGCTCTGGTTGTCGCACCTTTCCGTGCCCGGAGACAAAGGCCACCTCGGGGGCCATGCAAGTCTCGGCACAAACAATCTCCGACGTAGATTCGAACGGTTTACGGATGGCCAGCAATGCTGCCTCAGCCGGTCCCGTTCTGTTCGCATGGAGTCTGCGAGATCCCTGCACGGCCGAAGACGCAGCGGCTGGGGTTTCATGCGACTCCCGCACTCGGGCATGCCCGCAGGTCCAGGACCGCGTCATTCAGTTCCTCATTGTCCAGAGACAGCGACTAGCCCAGGAGGGACGCTTACCGGTCGCGGACCTAGCACCGTCATCTGAGACCCCTGTCGGCGACGCATATGGGCCTGTGATCGTCGACGGAGGGGCTTGCGTCGACATCACGGCGCTCAACCCGCCGCCGTCCCCGGGTGAGGTGTTCCGCTACTTCCAGACCCTGCCCCTGCCGGACCTGCCCACTCAACAGCAGCCGCCGGGCAACGCGCTGGCCGGTCTCCCGGTCGTCTTCTACACCGACGGCCCGACCACCCAGACGTTCACCGTCGACATCCGCGGCTTCACCGTCGACATCGTCGCCACCGCCAGCGGCTTCACCTGGGACACCGGCGACGGCACCGTGCTGCACACCACCGACCCGGGCGCGCCGTACCCGGACCACACGATCAGCCACGACTACCGCAGCGGTACCTACACTGCCGCGCTGACCACCTGGAGCGGCACCTACAGCGTCGACGGCGGCGCCACCGCCGACGTCCCGGGCACCACGACCACCGACGGCCAGCCGGCCACCTTCAGCGTCCTGCAGGCCAGCCCCGTCCTCACCAACCCCTTCGACTGACCCACTCCCGCGCTGTTGCACCCGCTTCCGCGCCGTTGCACCAGCGTGGAGGCGCCAGGAACAGCGCGACAGTGCAGCCATTGCCGGGGGTCCTCGTGCAGTGCCGGTGCTGCAGCGGCGGCAACCCGCGAGGAAAGCCGGCAGTGCTCATCCCGAAGAGACGACAGGCTCCCGGCAACCGGACTCCAGAGCGCGGGCCGCGGTCGCCAGCACCGCGACGACGTCCCGTGCGAAGGCGACGTCGCACGGGTGCGTCCCGCCGGTCAGCGCCGCCACCTCGAGCTCGTCCACCGCGGCGGACAGCGACTCGACCGGGCTCTCGGTGTCCGGCAGCAGCACGAGTCGTCCGGCGTCCCCGTGCACGAAGAACTCGACGCCCGTCGACATCGGCGCCACGGTGTGCGAGAGCGTCAGCGTCGAGGCCACGCCGGGGGTGGCGTGCTGCAGCACCAGGTGCACGGTGTCGCCGGCGCCTGCCCCGGCCTGCACGGAGACCACCGGGCCGAGCGTGGGCAGCAGCAGCGAGAGCGCATGCGGACCGATGTCCCACAGCGCGCCGTGCTCACGGCGCCAGGCCGAGTCGAAGGGGCTGCCGGCCAGCGCGCTCAGCCAGGAGCCGGCGCCTCCGGCCAGGCGGGTGCGGGCGGCCTGGCTGAGCCAGGTCGACGTCCCGGCCTGGAAGCGGAAGGTGAAGAACACGACCGAGGCCACGCCCGCAGAGCGCACCGCGGCGACCACCCGGTCGGCCTCGCCGAGGGAGAGCCCGATCGGCTTCTCCAGCAGCAGGTGCTTCCCGGCGGCAGCGGCCTGCTCGGCGAGCCCCACCTGCACCGACGGCGGGACGGCGATCGCCACGGCGTCGACCTGGTCGAGCAGCGCGGCCAGGTCCGAGAAGCCGGGGACGTCGAACTCCGCGCCGACCTCCTCGGCCTTGACCAGGTCGCGGCCCCATACGCCGACGAGCTCGGCGGTCGGGTGCCCGGCCAGGGCGGCCGCGTGGACCGTCCGTGACCAGTGGCCGGTGCCGAGCACCCCGAAGCGCACGGTCAGACCGCCCCGAACTGACGGTCGCCGGCGTCCCCGAGGCCCGGGACGATGTAGGCCTTGTCGTTGAGCCCCTCGTCGACCGAGGCGGTGAACACCCGCAGCGGTAGACCGCTCTCCTCCAGCCGGCGGATCCCCTCGGGGGCGGCGAGCGCGCAGAGCACGGTGATCGAGGTGGCGCCGCGCCCGGTCAGCAACCCGCAGCAGTGCACCAGCGACCCGCCGGTGGCCAGCATCGGGTCGAGCACGAACACCTCGCGGTCGACCAGCGACGCGGGCAGCGAGGCCATGTACGCCTCGGGCTGGAACGTCTGCTCGTTGCGGGCCAGTCCGACGAAGCCCATCTGCGACTCCGGCAGCATCCCGTGCGCGGTGTCGGCCATCCCCAGCCCGGCCCGCAGCACCGGCACGATCAGCGGCGGCGCGGCCAGCCGGTAGCCGGTGGTCGCGGTGACCGGCGTGGTGATCCGCTCCTCGGCGACGGGCAGGTCGCGGGTGGCCTCGTAGACCAGCATCTGGGTCAGCTCGGCCAGCGCCGCGCGGAACGCCGCGTTGTCGGTCCGCTCGTCGCGCATGCGGGTCAGACGGGCACGGGCCAGCGGGTGGTCGACGACGGTGAGCTGCACGCGCGACACGGTAGCGGCCCGGTGGACCCCGGCTCCCGGCGCTGGCACCATCCCGACGTGACGACGACGCAGGGGTGGCGCCGCCGGTAGGTGGCAGCCCTCGTCGTCCGGCCCACCCGTCCCCGGTGGGCCGCGCACCCGGTCCACCTCCGTCCGAGGAGACCGCTCGTGCCCCCCATCGAGATCGGACCCTTGCCGCCCGGCGCGGCCGGCGAGCTGCTCACCCTGCAGCGCGCCGCCTACGTCCCCGAGGCCCAGCTGTACGACGACGTCCGGCTGCCGGCGCTCGTCCAGACCCTGGACGAACTGGCCGACGAGCTGACGCGCAGCGACTGCCTGGCAGCCCTCGCGGGCAGCCGGCTGGTCGGTGCGGTGCGCACCTGCGAGCGGGACGGCGTCCTGCACGTCGGCCGGCTCGTCGTCGTCCCGGACCTGCAGGGACAGGGCATCGGCACGCGGCTGCTGCTGGCCGCGGAGCGGACGCCACTCGCGCAGGCAACCCTGTTCACCGGCGCACGCAGCACCGCCAACCTGCGGCTCTACCGCCGGCACGGCTACGTGGACGCCCACCGCGAGACCGTGCGCCCCGGCCTGGAGCTCGTGCACATGTTCAAGGAGCTGCGGTGAGCGAGCTGCGCGGCGCGACCGACATCGGGGACTTCCTGGTCAGCGCCCGGTCGTTCGACGAGTACCGCGCGATGTTCGCCCTGACCGACGACGACCTGCGCGGCCGGGTCCTCGACTGCCCCGGCGGAGGCTCGTCCTTCACCGCGGCGGCCCGGGCCCGCGGCACCGAGGCGTTCGCGGTGGACCCCGTCTACGCGAGCCCACCGCGCGAGCTCGTCGCCCGTCTCGACACCGAGCTGACCCGCGGCAGCGCCTGGGCCACCGCCAACGCCGAGCGCTACGTCTGGGACCACTACGGCGACCCCGCCGCCCACGCCCGGCTCCGGGCGGAGTCGGCGGCGGTCTTCGCGCACGACCTGGCCGGACACCCGGGACACCGCGTGGCGGCCGCCCTGCCGCACCTGCCGTTCGCCGACGGCGCCGTCCACCTGGTCCTCTCCTCGCACCTGCTGTTCACCTACGCCGACCGGCTGGACGCCGGTTTCCACATCGCCGCCCTGCGCGAGATGGCCCGCGTGGGCACCGAGGTGCGCGTCTACCCGCTGGTCGACCAGGCCGGCCGGGAACTGCCCGCCCTGCTGGCCGCCGTGGTGAGCGAGCTCGACGGGGTCGGCGTGCGGGCGCGGGTCCAGGACGTCCCCTACGAGTTCCAGCGCGGCGCGCGCAGCATGCTGCGCCTCCGGTCGGCCCCCACCCGCACGGGTGTGCGGGGCGCGGGGGCGCCGGGCGCGGGAGGGAGAATGCGCCCATGACCCACGTGCTCGACCCCGATGCGCCGGCGGCGGCGAACCCGCCGCGGCGCGAGCCCCCGGCGCCGTACCGCGACGTGACCCGCTCCGACGCCGCCTTCCGGGCCTTCCTGCACGGCCTGCCGGGGGTGGACCAGGTCGGCGCGGAGTCGCGGGTCGCCGTCCTGGGCACCCGGTCGATCAAGACCACCGCCAAGGCCTGGGCGATCGACACCGCCATCTCGATGGTCGACCTCACCACGCTCGAGGGTGCCGACACCCCGGGCAAGGTCCGCAGCCTGGCGGCCAAGGCCCGCCGCCCCGACCCGGGTGACCCGACGACGCCGCCGGTCGCGGCGGTCTGCGTGTACGGCGACCTGGCCGGCATCGCGAAGGAGGCGCTGGCCGGAACGGGCATCTCCGTCGCGGCCGTCGCCACCGCGTTCCCCAGCGGCAGGGCCAGCCGGGCGGTCAAGCTGGCCGACGTCCGCGACGCCGTGGCCAACGGCGCCGACGAGATCGACATGGTCATCGACCGCGGCGCCTTCCTCGCCGGGCGGTACCTCGACGTCTACGACGAGATCGTGGCCGTCAAGGACGCGTGCGGCGACGCCCACCTCAAGGTCATCCTCGAGACCGGCGAGCTGGTCACCCTGGACAACGTCCGCCGCGCCTCCTGGCTGGCGATGCTCGCCGGCGGCGACTTCATCAAGACCTCCACCGGCAAGATCTCCCCCGCGGCCACCCTGCCGGTCTGCCTGGTGATGCTGGAGGCGGTCCGCGACTTCCGCGCCGCCACCGGCCGCCAGGTCGGCGTCAAGCCCGCCGGTGGCATCCGGACGACGAAGGACGCCATCAAGCACCTCGTGCTGGTGAACGAGGTCGCCGGCCCCGACTGGCTCTCCCCCGACTGGTTCCGCTTCGGCGCCTCCAGCCTGCTCAACGACCTGCTCCTGCAGCGGCAGAAGCTGCGCACCGGCCACTACTCCGGCCCCGACCACGTGAGCGTCGACTGATGACGAGTACCCAGCCCCGCCCCACCGCCCCCGCAGTCTTCGAGTACGCCCCCGCCCCCGAGTCGCGCTCCATCGTCGACGTCGCGCCGTCCTACGGCCTGTTCGTCGACGGCGAGTTCGTCGACGGCTCCGGGACCCCCTTCACGACGGTCAACCCGGCCACCGAGGAGGTGCTCTCCGAGGTCGCCACCGCCACCGACGCCGACGTCGACCGCGCCGTCCGCGCCGCCCGTCGCGCGTTCACCCGCGTGTGGGGGCCGATGCGCCCGGCCGACCGCGGCAAGTACCTGTTCCGCATCGCCCGGCTGCTGCAGGAACGGGCGCGGGAGTTCGCCGTCCTGGAGTCGCTGGACAACGGCAAGCCGATCCGGGAGTCCCGCGACGTCGACGTCCCCCTGGCCGCGGCGCACTTCTTCTACCACGCGGGATGGGCCGACAAGCTGGACTGGGCGGGCCTGGGCCCTCACCCGTTGCCGCTGGGCGTGGCCGGCCAGGTCATCCCGTGGAACTTCCCGCTGCTGATGCTGGCGTGGAAGGTCGCCCCGGCGCTGGCCACCGGCAACACCGTCGTCCTCAAACCGGCCGAGACCACCCCGCTGACCGCGCTGCTGTTCGCCGAGGTCTGCCGCCAGGCCGACCTGCCGCCCGGCGTGGTCAACATCGTGACCGGCGCCGGCGACACCGGCCGCGCGGTCGTCGAGCACGAGGACGTCGACAAGGTGGCGTTCACCGGGTCGACCGAGGTGGGCCGCTCCATCGCCCGCGCCGTCGCCGGCACCCGCAAGCGGCTCACCCTCGAGCTCGGCGGCAAGGCGGCCAACATCGTCTTCGACGACGCCCCGATCGACCAGGCCGTCGAGGGCATCGTGCAGGGCATCTTCTTCAACCAGGGCCACGTCTGCTGCGCCGGCAGCCGGCTGCTGGTGCAGGAGAACGTCCACGACGAGGTGATCGCCTCGCTGCAGCGGCGCATCGGCACGCTGCGCCTGGGCGACCCGCTGGACAAGAACACCGACATCGGCGCGATCAACTCCGCCGAGCAGCTCGCGCGCATCCGGGAGCTGTCCGAGGTCGGCGAGGCCGAGGGCGCGAACCGGTGGCAGCCGGCCTGCGAGCTGCCCGAGCGCGGCTACTGGTTCCCGCCGACCGTCTTCACCGACGTCTCCCCCGCGCACCGCATCGCCCGCGACGAGGTGTTCGGCCCGGTGCTGAGCGTGCTCACCTTCCGCACGCCCGACGAGGCCGTCGCCAAGGCCAACAACACCACCTACGGGCTCTCGGCCGGCATCTGGACCGAGAAGGGCTCGCGGATCCTCGCGATCGCCGACCGGCTGCGCGCCGGCGTGGTCTGGGCCAACACGTTCAACAAGTTCGACCCGACGTCGCCGTTCGGCGGCTACAAGCAGTCCGGCTACGGCCGCGAGGGCGGCCGGCACGGGCTCGCCGCGTACCTGGAGGGTGCCCAGTGAGTGACCGGTTGGCCGTCCGCAAGACGTACAAGCTCTACCTGAACGGCGCCTTCCCGCGCTCGGAGTCCGGCCGCACCTACGAGGTCACCGACGCCAGGGGCGGCTTCCTCGCCAACGCCGCGCGGGCCTCCCGCAAGGACGCCCGGGACGCCGTCGTCGCCGCCCGCGGCGCCTTCGAGAAGTGGTCGGGCGCCACCGCATACAACCGCGGCCAGGTGCTCTACCGGGTCGCCGAGGTGCTGGAGGGCCGGCACGCGCAGTTCTGCGAGGAGGTCGCTGCCGGCGAGGGGCTGAGCAGCTCCCGGGCCCGGGCCGCCGTCGACGCCGCCATCGACCGCTGGGTCTGGTATGCCGGGTGGACCGACAAGCTGGGCGCCGTCCTCGGCGGGGCCAACCCGGTGGCCGGCCCGTACTTCGACTTCTCGCTGCCCGAGCCGACCGGCGTCGTCGCCGTCCTGGCGCCGCAGCGCTCGTCACTCCTCGGCCTGGTCAGCGTGCTCGCCCCCGTGCTGGCCGGCGGCAACACCGCCGTCGTCGTCACGTCCCGGGACCGGCCGCTGCCCGCCGTCACCCTCGGCGAGGTGCTGGCCACCAGCGACGTCCCGGGCGGGGTCGTCAACCTGCTCACCGGGGACGCCGGGGAGATCGGCCCGTGGCTGGCCGAGCACGACGACGTCGACGCCATCGACCTCACCGGAGCCCCGGCCGACCGCGCCATGGAGCTCGAGCGCCTCGCCGCCGGGAGCATCAAGCGGGTCGTGCGGCCGCCCGCCGAGGAGCCGGACTGGTCGGCCGACCCGGGCCTGTCGCGGCTGACGCCGTTCCTGGAGACCAAGACCGTCTGGCACCCGATGGGCCTGTAGCACCCCGGGGCGCGTCCTCGGGGGGACCGGGCAGGATGGGGCCCGTGGCCCGGCCCAGCATCGTCCCCATCGCCCTCACCGTCGACGACCGCACCGGCTTCACCCTGTGGGCCCCACCGTGGGAGGAGGACGGCGAGGAGTGGCAGGCCTTCCTCGGCACCTCCGAGGACGACCGGGCCCGCGTGCACCTGTTCCCGACGCCGGCTGCGCTGGCCGTCTTCTGCCGCACCCGCACCGACCACGACCTCGCCGACCACCCGGTCTGGCCGGTCGTGGTCGGGCTGGGCGCGGCCGACCTGACGCCCGACGACGACCACCGCTACGACCTCGACGGCGTCTACGACATCGCCGCCGAGAACCCCGACCGGTGGGCGGTCGAGGAGCTGGCCGCGACCATCGACATCGTCACCCGGCTGGCCGAGTGCCTCGACGTCGAGGACGACGACGACGACGAGGACGAGGAGGTGACCGACGCCGACGACGGCGCGGACGTCGACGACGACATCGAGCTGGAGCGCCGGCCTGACGGCGCTGCCTCCCGCGACGGGGAGTTCAGCGCGCTCGCCGACCTGGTCGCCCGGCCGGAGATCGGCTCGCTCGGGCTCGGCGTCGAGGCCTTCCTCGGCCGCTCCGGCGAGGACGCCTGGGTGGGCGTCGGCGGAGCCCTCGACGACCTGTGGGAGGACGTCCTCGAGGAGCTGGGCGCACACCTGGACTGGACCGGCGGGGGCACGGTCGCCCTCGGGGACTACCCCTCGGCGGCCGAGGCCGACGACGAGGACGACGAGTTCGGCGACGACGAGGACGACGACACCGAGGACGCCGCTCCCGGGACGCGCCCGGCCGGCGGCTCGACCGCGGCCCCGGCGGCAGCGGCCGGCGTGAGCACCATCGCCCGTCCCGGCCGGATCTCCGCCCCGCCGGCGGAGGTCGCCGAGGCCGCCGGGTTCTGGGAGGCCGTCGGCATCCTGCCGGTGGAGGTGGTCGTGCCGGAGGGCTCCGGCGTCACGCTGCGCTGCTACGTCGACGACCGGGCCCGCTTCCTCGGCCGGAACGGCGAGGTGTTCCTGTTCGCCTCCCCCGCCGACCTCACCCGCTTCTGCCGCGGGGACGAGCGCCACGACCTCACCGAGATCGCCTCCTGGCCGGAGGTCGCCGACACCGACACCCCGCCGCTGCCGGCCGACCAGGACCGCTACGACCTCACCGAGCTCACCGAGGTGCTGGCGGAGGTCGCCGGTGGCGCGGCCGGGTTGGTCGACCACCGCGTCCTCGCGCAGCAGGTCGAGGGCGTCCGCGACGTCGCCGAGTACGCCGGGCTCACCCGCGTCGACGAGCTGCTGGGCCCGGACGCGCCGCTCGGCCGGGCGGTGGCGCGCGGCGAGCGGCAGCCCGACGCCCCGCTGCGCGCCGAGGACGCCGCCGTGCTGCGCCCGGCCTGGGACCAGGTCGTCACCGAGGTCAGCGGGGCGCTGGTCTTCCGCGACTGAGAGCGGACCCCGTCCTCCCCACCCCCCTCGACGCTGAGTCGATCATGGGGTTGTGGCCGCTGGACACGCCGGCAGCAGCGTGTCCGGGAGCAACAACCCCATGATCGACAGCGGTGGGGTGCCAGGTGGCGCGTCACACCCACCGCGAACGGCAGCGGCCGGCCCCGGGATCCGGGACCGGCCGCCACTGCGTGGACGGGTGCTCAGTCGGCGGCGGGCCGCCGGCCCTGACCGCGGTACTGGCTGGGACGACGCTCGCCGCGCTCACCGTAGGGACGGTCGCCGTTCCCGCGGGAACGCTCGCCGAAGGCCGGACGGTCGCCGTACGCCGGGCGGTCGCCGTCCCGGCGCGGCCGGTCCCCGTGGGGACGGCGCGGGCGGTCACCGTCGCGGCGCGGGCGGTCGCCGTCCCGGCGGGGACGCCGGCCACCGGGACCACCGGAGGGACGCCGGGACTCGCGCACCGGGCGCTCCACCGGCTCGACGTGCACGCCGCTGGCGACGAGCTCGGCGATCGGGGCGTCGCCCGGGCGGACCCGGGAGACCACCGGCTCCACCTTGGCCGAGCGGAACCGGCGCTTGGCCTGACCCACCTGGTCGGGCAGCAGCAGCGAGACCACGACACCGCCGGCGCCGGCGCGGGCGGTGCGGCCCGAGCGGTGCAGGTAGGTCTTGTGGTCCGCCGGCGGGTCGTAGTGCAGCACCAGCGAGACGTCGTCGACGTGGATGCCGCGCGCGGCGACGTCGGTGGCGACCAGCACCGGGCTGCGGGCGTCGGTGAACTCCTCCAGCGCCCGGCGGCGGGCACCCTGCGGCAGCCCGCCGTGGATGGCCTCGGCCTTGATGCCGGCGGCCTGCAGGTTGCCGGCGAGCCGGTCGGCGCCGAGCTGCGTGCGCACGAAGATGAGCGTGCGGCCCGGCCGGGCGGCCAGCTGCTCGGTCACCGGGACCTTGTCACGGAAGGCGAGGCTGTAGGCCAGGTGCTCGGCCGGCGGGGCGTCGTCCCCGGCGCGCTTGACCTCGTGCCGGGCCGGGTCCTTGAGGTAGCGGCGGATCAGGGTGTCCACCTCGCCGTCCAGCGTGGCCGAGAACAGCAGCCGCTGGGCGTCGGGGCGGGTCTGGTCGAGCAGCTCCTGCACGACCGGCAGGAAGCCGAGGTCGGACATGAAGTCGGCCTCGTCGACGACGGTCACGGAGACCTCGTCGAGGGTGACCTCGCCCTGGCTGATCAGGTCCTGCAGCCGGCCGGGGGTGGCGATGACGGCGTCCACGCCGCGGCGCAGCTGCTGGATCTGCCGGTACATCGAGGCACCGCCGTAGACGGTGGTCAGCTGGACGCCGATCGACTGGCCCAGGGGGGCGAGGTTGTCGAAGACCTGCTGGGCCAGCTCGCGGGTCGGCACGAGCACCAGCGCGCGCGGGGCACGCGGGCCCCGCCGGGCGGTCTCGCCCAGGCGGGCGAGCAGCGGCAGGCCGAAGGCCAGCGTCTTGCCCGAACCCGTGGCGGCCTTGCCCAGCACGTCGCGGCCGGCGAGGGCGTCGGGCAGGGCGGAGGCCTGGATGGCGAAGGGGTGCCGGATGCCGCGCCGCTCGAGCGCGGTCACCAGCTGCTGGGGCAGGCCCAGCTGGGCGAAGGTCGGCCCGGAGTGGGTCGGGGGCGAGGCGGTGGCCTCGGCGGGGACCTCGACCTCGGTGATCTCAGGGGTGGTCTGGACGTCGACAGTGTCGAACGTGGTCATACGGGTGTGGGACTCCGATGCTTCTCGGCGCGCGTCCCGTGGTGGTGCGCGGACACCGTCGATCGGCGTCCTCACTGGCGATCACGACGTCAGGAGACGCTGCGGATCTGCACGGATGCGCTTCTGCCCGGACGGACCGTCCGGAGAGGATGACCGGCGACTGCCGGTACACCTACCGTAGCAGCGCAGGTCACCGGGGCATTCCGGCAGTGATCAGGCTCGCAGTGCCGCGTACCCCGGGCGGACGACGTCGGCCAGCAGCCGGGCCCGCTCGTCGGCCGGCAGGAACGCGGCGGCCAGCGCCCGCTCGGTCACCGTCCGGACGTCGTCCCAGCCCCAGCCGAACGTGGTGGCCACGTCGGTGAGCTCGCTGGTGACCGACACGCCGCTCATCAGCCGGTTGTCGGTGTTGACGGTGACCGCGAAGCCCAGCCGGTGCAGCCGGTCGACCGGGTGGGCGGCCAGCGACGGGTAGGCGCCGGTCTGCACGTTGGACGACGGCGCGACCTCCAGCGGCACCTGCGCGTCGAGCACCCGCCGCGCCACCGGCCCGAGGGTGCCGTCCTCGGCCACCTCGTCGGCGATGCGCACGCCGTGACCGAGCCGCTCGGCGCGGGCGCCGTCCAGCGCGGCGACGATGCTGTCGATGCCGGCGGCCTCGCCGGCGTGCACGGTCCGGTGCGCTCCGGCACGGTCCAGCAGCGCGATGGCCGACCCGTGCCGGTCGGGCGGGAAGCCGGCCTCCGGCCCGGCCAGGTCGAACCCGACCACCCCGGCGTCGCGGTGGTGGACCACCAGGCGCGCGACCTCGTCCCAACGGTCGTTCTGCCGCATGGCGCACAGCAGCGTGCCGACGGTGATCGGCGTGCCCTCGGCGGCGGCCTCGGCGCCGCCCTTCGCGAAGCCGTCGAGGATCGCCTCGACGGCCTCCTCGATCGGTGTGCCGCCCTCGGTGAGCAGCTCGGGCGCCATGCGGACCTCGGCGTACACGACGCCGTCGGCGGCCAGGTCGAGGGCGCACTCGCGGGCCACCCGGCTGACCGCCTCGGGCCGCTGCATCACCGCGACGGTGTGCGCGAAGGTCTCCAGGTAGCGCACCAGCGAGCCGGAGTCGGCGGCCTGCCGGAACCAGCGGCCCAACTCGTCCGCGTCGTCCACCGGGAGGTCCCGGTAGCCGGCCTCGTCGGCCAGCTCGAGCACCGTCTGCGGTCGCAGCCCGCCGTCCAGGTGGTCGTGCAGCAGCACCTTCGGCGCGCGGCGGATCGAGTCGGCGTTCAGCGGTGCGGGCACCTCCCCATTCTCGTCACCGGGGCGCGCCCGCTTGAGCCGGGGAGTCAGCCCTCGCGGTCCTGCCAGCGGAAGGTCAGGGCACACAGCACCAGGCCGGCGACGCACCAGACGCCGAGCACCAGCGCGACGGTGCCGAGCTCCCACGACCCGGCCGGCTCGCGCGCCGCGAGCGCGTCGGGGAGGAACACCGAGCGCAGCCCCTGGGCCAGCCACTTCACCGGGAACACCGCGGCGACGTCCTGCAGCCAGCCGGGCACCTGGTCGAAGGGGATGAAGACACCCGAGACGAACTGGAGCACCAGCGCGATGGGGGTGACCGTCGCCGACGCCGACCGGGCGTTGCGGGCCAGCGTGGACACGACGATGCCCAGCAGGGTGCAGGCGGCGGCGCCCAGCACCGACACCCAGGCGAAGGTCATCCAGTCGGTGCCCGAGGGCAGGCCGATGCCGTGGACGAGGACACCGACCAGGAGCAGCAGCACGATGGTCGCGACCGCCACCGCGAGCACCTGCACGACCTTGCCGACGAAGTAGGCGCTGGCCGGCATCGGCGTGCCCCGGAGGCTCTTGAGCGTGCCGTCCGAGCGCTCCCCGGCGATGTGGATCGCCATGTTCTGCAGGCTGGCCCCGACGATACCGGCGGTGATGACCCCGGCCATGAAGTACTGCGGGAAGTCGACCCCGGCGCCGAGGTCGTAGTCGAGCACCGCGCCCAGGCCCAGCAGCAGGATCACCGGGAAGACGAGGGTGAAGACCACCGACTCCCGCTGCCGGAAGAACTCCTTGAGCTCGACGCCGGCGCGGGTCAGGTAGACCCGGCCGAGCGGGGGCAGCGCGGTGCGCTCGGGGGCGGCGGTGGTCACGACTGCACTCCCTCGCTCCGCTCGGCCGCTCGTTCCGCTCCTCGCTCGCCGGCGCTCGCTGCGATGCCCACTCCCCGGGGGCTCTGCCCGATCATCTTCAGGTAGACGTCCTCGAGCGTGGGCCGGGCGACGGTCAGGTCGGGCACCTCGCCGGGGAAGCGGCCGGCCAGCTCCCGCACGAACGCGGTCGGCGTCGCGGTCTCGGCAGTGCGCCGGGCGCCGTCCTCGGTCCAGCTGACGACGGCGGGTGCGGTGCCGCGCCCGCCCAGCGCGGTCGGGACGGCGACCTCGGCGAGCTGGCCGCGCGCGAGGACGCCGACCCGGTCGGCCAGCGCCTCGGCCTCGTCGAGGTAGTGCGTGGTGAGCAGCATCGTGGTGCCCAGGTCGCGCAGCGAGCGGATCAGCGCCCAGAACTGCCGCCGCGCCTCGGGGTCGAAGCCGGTGGTCGGCTCGTCGAGGAAGAGCAGCCGCGGCCGGCCGACGATGCCCAGCGCCACGTCCAGCCGCCGGCGCTGGCCGCCGGACAGGGTGCGGCCGCGGGCTCCCGCCTTCTCGGTGAGCCCGACCAGCTCCAGCACCTCGTCGGGGTCGCGCGGCTCGGCGTAGTACGACGCCCGCGCCGTCAGCAGCTCGCGGACCGACAGCTGGCTGTCCCCCGCGCCGGACTGCAGCACGATGCCCAGCTGCGCCTTCCAGCGCCGTCCGCCCCGGGCCGGGTCGACGCCGAGGACGCGCACCTCGCCGCCGTCCCGCTTGCGGTAGCCCTCCAGCACCTCGACGGTGGTGGTCTTGCCGGCGCCGTTGGGGCCCAGCAGCGCGAAGATCTCGCCGCGCCGGATGTCGAGGTCCAGGCCGTCGACGGCGGCGCGGTCGCCGTAGCGCTTCACCAGGCCGCGCGTGGAGATGGCGGCGTCCGGGTCCAGCGGGTCGCCCGGCTGGGGCCGGTTGTCGGCCACCACGGGCGCGGACGTACTGGTCACGAGAACACAGTCTCCCCGGTGGATGGGGGACGGTGCGCGCTCCCCCCTCGCGATCATGGCGCGGAGACCACTCCAGAGGCGTCCGCGGTGGTCACGGCGCCATGATCGCGGGTCAGGAGGCCGTGATGCGGTCCAGCAGCAGCGGCAGGGGCCGCTCACCGGTGTCGACGCCGACCGCGCCCTCCAGCGCCTCCAGCGCCCGCGGGATGCGGTCCGGGTCGTCGGTGTGCAGCTCCAGCAGCGGCTGCCCGGCCACCACCTGCTCCCCGATCCCCGCGGTCCAGGTGACGCCGGCGGCCGCGGACACCGGGTCCTCCTTGCGCGCCCGGCCCGCGCCCAGCCGCCAGGCGGCCACCCCGAGGGCGTAGGCGTCGAGGCGGGTCAGCGTGCCGGTGGCCGGCGCGGTCACCACGTGCCGCTCGGCCGGCTGCGGCAGCGGCGCGTCGGGGTCGCCGCCCTGCGCGGTGACCATCCGCCGCCAGACGTCCATGGCCCGCCCGTCGCGGAGGGCCTCGGCCGGGTCGACGTCGCTCCGCCCGACGCCGGCCAGCATCTCCCGGGCCAGCGCCAGGGTCAGCTCGACGACGTCGGCCGGGCCACCGCCGGCCAGCACCTCGACCGACTCGGCCACCTCGACGGCGTTGCCGGCGGCACGGCCCAGCGGCCGGTCCATCGCGGTCACCAGCGCGACCGTGTGCACGCCGGCCGCCTCACCGAGGCCGACCATGGTGCGGGCCAGCTCGCGGGAGGCGTCGGGGTCCTTCATGAAGGCGCCCGAGCCGGTCTTCACGTCGAGCACCAGGGCGTCGGCGCCCTCGGCGATCTTCTTGCTCATGATCGAGCTGGCGATCAGCGGGATCGACTCGACGGTGCCGGTGACGTCGCGCAGCGCGTACAGCTTCTTGTCCGCCGGCGCCAGGTCGTCGCCGGCCGCGCAGATGACCGCGCCCACCTCGCGCAGCTGCGCCAGGTAGGCCTCCTCGTGGACGTCGGCCCGCCAGCCAGGGATCGACTCGAGCTTGTCCAGCGTGCCGCCGGTGTGGCCCAGGCCCCGGCCGGACAGCTGCGGCACCGCCACCCCGCAGGCGGCTACCAGCGGCGCGAGCGGCAGCGTGGTCTTGTCGCCGACGCCGCCGGTGGAGTGCTTGTCGGCGGTCGGCCGGCCGAGCGAGGACAGGTCCTTGCGCTCGCCGGAGTCGATCATCGTCTGCGTCCAGACGGCGAGCTCGTCCGGGGACATCCCGCGGAAGAACACCGCCATGAGCAGCGCGCTGACCTGCTCGTCGGGCACCACCCCGCGGGTGTAGGCGTCGATCACCCAGCGGATCTGCCCGGCGCTGAGCTGCCCGCCGTCCCGCTTCGTGCGGATGACGTCGATCGCGTCCATCAGCCCCGTCCCCGCTCGACGGCGGCGACCAGGTCGTCGGGCCCGAACGCGTCGGGCAGCACCTCGCGCATCGGCACGATCCCCAGCGACACGGTCGCGATGAGCATCTCCGGCCCGCCGTGCTCCCACAGCAGCTGCCGGCACCGCCCGCAGGGCATGAGCGGCTGCCCGTCGCCACCGACGCAGGCCACCGCGACCAGCCGGCCGCCGCCGGTGCGGGCGAGGTCGCTGACCATCCCGCACTCGGCGCACAGGCCCAGCCCGTAGCTGGCGTTCTCCACGTTGCAGCCGGTCACCACGCGGCCGTCGTCCACCAGCCCGGCCACGCCCACGGGGAACCGCGAGTACGGCGCGTAGGCGTGCGTCATCGCCTCCCGGGCCGCCGAGCGCAGAGCGTTCCAATCGACCTGCACTAGTGCTCTCCTCGTCGGTAGACCAACCCGTCGGCCTTCGGCATCCGCAGCCGTTGGGAGGCCAGCGACAGCACCAGCAGCGTGGTCAGGTGGGGGGTGAAGAAGACGATGCCCTCGGGCAGCCGGTCGATGGTCAGGAAGCCGACCAGCGCGGCTCCGGCGAAGACGCCGGCGAGCACCGCCTGGGTCGGCTTGCGTCGGACCGCCTGGTGCACCGCGACGGCGGCCAGCAGGACGGCGATGAGCAGCAGCAGGGCCACCACCGCGGTCTGGCTGCGCAGCTGCAGGGCGTCGGCGAAGCCGAACAGGCCCGCCCCGGCCGCCAGGCCGCCGGGGCGCCAGTTGCCGAAGATCAGCGCGGCCAGGCCGATGAAGCCGCGCCCGCCGGTCTGCCCCTCGCGGTAGATGCCGGCGACGAACACCAGGAAGACGCCGCCGAGGCCGGCCAGCGCGCCGGAGATGATGACGGCGAGGTACTTCAGCCGGTAGACGGGCACGCCCAGGGAGTCCGCCGCGGCCGGGTTCTCGCCGCACGAGCGCAGCCGCAGGCCGAACGCGGTGTGCCACAGCAGCAGGTAGGACACCGGGATCAGCAGGACGGCGAACAGGGTCAGCAGGCCCACGCCGCTGGTCACCCCGCGCAGCAGGCCGGCCAGGTCGCTGAGCAGGAACCAGCCCCGACCCTCGAGGTCGCCGAGCAGGTCCGGTCCGGAGGACAGCAGCGGCAGCGACAAGGACGGCGGGTCGCTGGCCAGGGACGGCGACTGCGTCGGGCCGCCCCCGGTGTCCTCGGTGAACAGCAGCTCGGAGAGGAAGCGGACGACGCCCCCGGCGAGGATGTTGATCGCCACGCCGGAGACGACGTGGTCGACGCCGAAGGTGACCGTGGCGATCGCGTGCAGCAGGCCGCCGGCCGCGCCGAAGACCACGCCGCCGAGGACCGCGCCGACCCAGCCCCACTGGTAGCCGGCCCACCCGGCGCCCCAGGTGCCGAGGACCATCATCCCCTCGAGGCCGATGTTGACCACGCCCGCGCGCTCGGACCACAGCCCGCCGAGCGCGGCCAGGCCGATGGGGACGGCGAGCAGCAGCGCCGCCGCGAGGGTCGACGACGAGGTGAGTTCCTGCTCCCCCGAGAGGACCCGGACCAGTGAGAACAGCAGCCACAGGCCGGCGAGCAGCCAGAGCACCCGCCGGGCCCGGCCGCCGCCGGTGAGCAGGTCGGTCAGCGGGCCGCGGCTGGGCCGGCCGGTGCGGGTCGTCGCGGTGGTGCTCATGCCTGCACGTCCTCAGGGGTGCCGGGGACACCGGTGCGGACCCGCTGCCCGCCGTCCGGGCCGGTGGGCGGTGGCGCGCCGTCGTCCCCGCCGGCGCCCGGGTCGGGACCGGCGGACGCACCGGCCCGCTCGGCCGAGCGCAGCGCCAGGCGGCGGGCGACCTCGTTGGCGATGACGACGGCGAGCACGATCGTGCCCTGGATGATCGTCACGACCGAGGACGGGATGTCGGCGAACTGCAGCGGCAGCGCGGCCCGGTCGAGGAAGGCGAACAGCAGCCCGGCCAGCGCGATGCCGACCGGGCTGCTGCGGCCCAGCAGGGCGACGGCGATGCCGAGGAAGCCCAGCCCGGCGGTGAACTCGGTGCCGTAGTCGTACTGCGAGCCGAGCAGGTCGGGCAGGCCGATCAGCCCCGCGATGCCACCGGAGATGAGCATGGTCTTGACGACCATGCCGCGGGCGTCGACGCCGCTCACGGTGGCCGCCGAGGGCGACAGGCCGGTGGCGCGCAGGTCGAACCCGAAGCGGGTGCGCTGGAGCAGCACGGCGACGACGACGCCGACCACGACCGCCACCACCAGGAAGCCGTAGAGGCCGCTGCGCGGTGCGGCCAGGCCCAGCGCGGTGAGCAGCCCGTTGAGGCTCGGCACCCGGCCGGACTCGGGGATCTCGCTCGTCGTGACGATCGAGGCACCCGGTGCGCTGCCCCGCAGCGGGCCGGTGAGCAGGAACGACGCCAGGCCCAGCGCGATGAAGTTCAGCATGATCGAGCTGATGACCTCGCTCACGCCGCGGGTCACCTTGAGCACGCCGACGATGCCGGCCCACACGGCGCCGACCACCATCGCGACGACCACGATCAGCAGCACGTGCAGCGGGCCGGGCAGCGCCACGGCCGCCCCGACCGCGGCGGCCAGGATGGTGGCCATCCGGTACTGGCCCTCGACGCCGATGTTGAACAGGCCCATCCGGAAGGCGACGGCCACGGCCAGTCCGGCGAGGAACAGCGGCACCGCCCGGTTGAGGACCACGACGATCGACTGCACCTGCTGCGAGGGGCTGTCGCCGAGGTCGACCATCACCCGGAACGCCTCGACCGGGTCCTCCCCGATGAGCGCGATGACGACCGCGGAGATCACCAGCGCGACGAGGACGGCGAGCACCGGGCCGAGCAGCGAGAGCCCCAGCCGGCGGACGAGGCCGGTCACGCCGCACCCGCCGTCGTCCGCGCGCCGGTCATGTACCCGCCGAGCTCCTCGGGGGTGACCCGCCGCGGGTCCAGCGTGGCCACCAGCCGGCCGCGCAGCATGACGTGCAGCGTGTCCGACAGGCCGATCAGCTCGTCGAGGTCGGCCGAGACGAGCACGATCCCCAGCCCCTCGGCGCGGGCGTCCTTGAGCAGCTCCCAGATCACCGCCTGGGCGCCGACGTCGACGCCGCGGGTCGGGTGGGCGGCGACCAGCAGCCGCGGCGCCGCGCTCATCTCCCGCCCGACGATCAGCTTCTGCTGGTTGCCCCCGGACAGGGCGACGGCGAGGGTGTCCGGCCCGGGGGCGCGGACGTCGTACTCGCGCATGATGCGGGCGGTGTCGGCCCGGGCGGCGCGGCGGTCGATGAAGGGGCCCCGCACCGCCGGCGGGCGGGTCTGGTGGCCGAGGATGCGGTTCTCCCACAGCGGCGCGTCCAGCAGCATGCCCTGGCGGTGCCGGTCCTCGGGGATGAAGCCGACCCCGCCCTCCCGGCGGGCCCGGGTGCTCCAGCCGGTGACGTCCTCGCCGCCGAGGAGCACCGACCCCGCGGCCAGCGGGCGCAGCCCCATGATCGCGTCGACGAGCTCGGCCTGGCCGTTGCCCTCGACGCCGGCGATACCGACGACCTCACCCTCCCGCACGGTGAGCGTGACCTCGTCCACCACGGGCCGCTGGCCGCCGTCGGTGAGGGTGACGCCGACCATCTGCAGCACCGGGGTCTCGCGCACGGTCGACGTGCGGACCTCCGGGGAGGGCAGCTCGGCGCCGACCATCAACTCCGCCAGCTGCCGGACCGTCGTCGTCCTCGGGTCGGCCGTGCCCACCGTGGTGCCGCGCCGGATGACGGTGATCGAGTCGGCGACGCGGCGCACCTCGTCGAGCTTGTGCGAGATGAAGATGACCGTCAGGCCCTCGCGCTTGAGCTCGGCGAGGTTGGCGAACAGCTCGTCGACCTCCTGCGGGACCAGCACCGCGGTCGGCTCGTCGAGGATCAGCGTGCGGGCGTCGCGGTAGAGCACCTTCGCGATCTCCACCCGCTGCCGGTCGCCGACGCCGAGGTCCTCCACGAGGGCGTCGGGCCGCAGGCCGAGGGAGTAGCGGTCGGAGATGTCGGTGATCCGGCGGCGCGCCTCGGCGAGGTCCAGCCGGCCGGCCCTCGTGGGCTCGCTGCCCAGGACGATGTTCTCCAGGACGGTGAAGTTGTCGGCCAGCATGAAGTGCTGGTGCACCATGCCGATGCCGGCGGCGATGGCGTCGGCCGGGCTGCGGAAGGACACCTCGCGGCCGTCGACCAGGATCTGGCCCTCGTCGGGACGGTGCTCGCCGTAGAGGGTCTTCATGAGCGTCGACTTGCCGGCGCCGTTCTCGCCCACGACGGCGTGCACCTCGCCGCGGCGGACCCGCAGCTCGATGTCCTTGTTCGCCACCACACCCGGGAAGCGCTTGGTGATCCCGCGCAGCTCGACGGCGAGGGGGGCGTCGTCCGGCGCCGTTCCGTGCCCGGCTGCGGGCGAGTCTGCTGAGGCCATGCCGGCATCTCCTCGCTGTGGACCCGCCGGTGGGCGGGCAGTCACTACGGATGGCACCGGCGCGCGGGATCAGCCGCTCCGCCGGGACCTCGGGCCCGGGGGCCGTGGGTATGGTGCCCCACCCGCCGGGCTCCGTCCGAGCCCGGGGCGGACCCGGAACACCGCGGGCCCGGGCGTTTCCCGCCCGGGCCCGCGTCGCGAGGTGGATCAGCCGTGCGGGACCACCCGCACGGGTGTCACTCGACCGTCGTCGGGACCGTGATGGTGCCGTCGGTGATCTGCTGCGAGTACTGCTGGATGTCGTCCTGGATGTCGTCGATGAAGCCGCCCGACGTGGCCAGGCCGATGCCCTCGGTGGACAGGTCGCTCAGCACGTCCTCGGCGCCCTGGACGTTGCCCTCGGCGTAGTCGTTGATGAACTGCTCCACCGCGTTGTCGACCCGCTTGAGCATCGAGGTCATGACCACCGGCTGCAGCTCCGGACCGACGGTCAGGTACTGGTCGGAGTCGACGCCGATCGCCCGGTTGCCCGAGGCAGCGGCCGCCTGGAAGACGCCGAGGCCCGAGCCGCCCGCCGCGTGGAAGATGATGTCCGCGCCGGCGTCGTACATGCCCTGCGCCACGATCTGGCCGCGGGCGGGGTCGCTGAACCCGGAGAAGTCACCGGCCGGCGAGATGTACTGCCGGTCGATGCGGATCTGCGGGTTGACCGTCTGCGCACCGGCGACGTAGCCGGCCTCGAACTTCTCGATCAGCGGGCTCTCGACGCCACCGACGAAGCCGATGTGGGCGCTCTCGCTCTTCAGCGCGGCCGCGACGCCGGCCAGGAAGGAACCCTCCTCCTCGGCGAAGACCAGGCCGGTGACGTTGTCGCCCTTGGCGCCGTCGGCGTTCGAGCCGTCGACCTGGGCGAACGTGGTCTCCGGGAACTGCGGGGCGACCTCGGCGATGACGTCGTCGTAGGCGAAGCCGACGGCGATGACCGGGTTGAAGCCCTGCTCGGCCAGCTGGGTGAGCAGCTCGGCGCGGTTGGAGGCGTCCTCGTTCGGGCTGAGCTCCTGCAGCTCGGCGCCAAGGGCGTCGGCGGCCGCCGAGGCACCGGCGTAGGCCGAGTCGTTGAACGACTGGTCCCCGCGGCCGCCCTCGTCGTAGGCCAGGCCGATCCGGAGCTCCTCGGGGGCGGCGCCGGCACCGCCCTCGCCGCTGCCGGTGCCGGTGGGCTCGTCGCTGGCACAGGCTGCCAGGGCCATGCTGCCGGCCAGCAGCACAGCCGCGGCCTTCATCCTCCGCGCTCGGCGCAAGACGATCTCCTCTCTGGGGGGACGGGCCGCACGGACGAGGCGGTCCGCCCCGGTGGCTCGGGGTCGTGCGTGGCTGCCGGCGGACGCCGGTCCCTCCAGCACGCGACGAGCGCACGCTAGCTCCGCCCGGTGGCCGCGCCGAACCCCGCGTCGGAGACCGAGACGGGATCGTTGCCAACGCCGGGGCCACAGTGGTCCGCGCCACGCGCGCACCCCGGGTGGCACCCGGGGGGCGCTGGGCTAGCCTCTGCGCCGTGCGACGAGCGGCGGCACGACTGGCCGCCGCGGTGCTGGCTGCGGGGCTGCTGTTGGGCAGCGCCGGAACCGCCCTGGCCGAGGAGGCCCGGCCCACCGCCGACCCGTCCGCGCCGACGCCCACCGCACCTCCGCCCGGCGGACCGCCTCAGGGCTCTGGGCCCGGCGGGGTGACCGTCGGCGGTGCGGAGCTCGACACGCGCGGCACCGTCGTGGTCGACGGAGCTCCGCCGCTGCCGGACGAGGTGGTCGCGCCCGGATGGCTGGTGGCCGACGCGGGGAGCGGGGCGGTGCTGGCCGCCCGCGATCCGCACGGCCGCTACTACCCCGCCAGCACGCTCAAGACCCTGACCCTGCTGACCCTCCTGCCGCTGCTGGACCCCGCCGAGGTCGTCGAGGGCACGGTCGAGGACGAGGCGGTGGAGGGCAGCCGGGTCGGCATGGTCGCCGGGGGGCGCTATCCGGTGTCGCTGCTCTTCCAGGCGCTCGTGATGCAGTCGGGCAACGACGCGGCCAACGCCCTGGCCCGCGCCGCGGGCGGCACCGACGTCACCGTGCGTGCCATGAACGAGGTGGCCGAGTCGATCGGCGCGTACGACACGGTCGCGGGGACGCCGTCCGGGCTGGACGTGGCCGGTCAGTCCTCCTCGCCCTACGACCTCGCCCTCGTCTTCCGCCGGCTGGTCGAGGACCCGGCCGCGGTGGCGCTGCTGCGGACGCCGCTCGCGGAGATGCCCGCGGTCGGGGACCGCTACCCCGGCTTCCAGATCCACAACCAGAACCCGCTGGCCGGCACACCCGGCAACCTCGGTGGCAAGACCGGCTTCACCGACGCCGCCCGGCACACCTTCGTCACGGCCGCCGAGCGCGACGGCCGGCGGCTGGTGGTCAGCGTGATGGGCACCGAGAACACGCCATCGCGCGCTGCCGACCAGGCCGCGTCGTTGCTGGACTGGGGCTTCGCCGCCCCGGCCGCGACCGAGGGCGTGGGCCGCCTGGTCGACTCCGCTGCCGACGTCTCCCCGCTGCTCCCCACCCCGCTCCCCGGACCGGCCGGAGTGGCCGCTCCCCCGGCACCGGCGGTCGCGGACGACGAGCGGTCCGTGCTGGTGCCGGTGGCGCTGGCCGTGACCGCCGCGGGCATCGTCGTCGCCACGGTGGTCGGCGTCCGCCGGGCGATCGTGGTGGTCCCCGCGCCGGTCAGCCGGGCGCCGGAGCGCCCCGGCCGTCCGCGGCAGGGACCACCGGCTCGCGGCCCTCGGCCACCACGCGCGCGTCCCCCTGCACCCGGGGCAGGGTCGCCGTCCACGCGGCCGTGAAGAAGGCGAACCGGCAGACGACGTTGATCCAGATCAGGATGCCGACGGCGCCGCCGAAGGCCGACGCGGTCACGCTGCCCGAGATCAGCGACAGGTAGAGGCTGCCGACCAGCTTGAGCGCCTCGAAGCCGGCCGCGCCGAACAGCGCCCCGGGCAGCAGCCGGCGCAGCGGGTACGAGGTGGAGGGCACCACCCGCAGCAGCCACAGGAAGACGACGACGTCGGTGACGACGGCCAGCCCCAGCCCCAGCACGGCGGTGAGCAGGAACAGGCCGGGCGCGCGGTCGAGGCCCAGCGCCTCCAGCGTCCACGACGTGGCCCGGGTGACCGCGCCGGTGAGCCCGAGGCTGAGCAGCCCGGCGAGGCCGAGGGCGGCCAGCGCCAGGAGGTCCTGCAGGTTGTCGCGGAGGAATTCCGGCTCGTCGACGCGGCCCTTCCAGATGCGCTCCATGCCCAGGCGGAGCTTGTCCATCGCGCGCAGCCCGGCGTAGAGGAAGCCGACGAGCCCGATGACCCCGACGACCCCGGCGGATCCGACCGCGCCGCGCAGCTCGCCCACGATCTCCGAGCCGGTCGAGCCGGGGAAGCTCTCGCGGATGGTGGCGTAGAGCTCCTGTTGCAGCAGCTCGTTGCCGGCGAGGACCAGCCCGATGACCGACGCGACGAGCAGCAGCACCGGGACCAGGCCGAGGAACACGAAGTACGTGACGCCGGCGGCCATGAGGTCGCCCTGGGTGCGCTGGTAGCGGCCGCCGGCGCGGGCCAGGTGGTCGAACCACGGGAGACGGTGGCGCAGCCGGGTGACCCGCGCCTGCCAGCGGCCGGGCAGCTGGGTCACCCGCGACCAGCGGCCGCCGGGAGCCTGGTCCTCGGCGGGCGGAGCAGCAGACCGCTCGGTCCGGGTGGCACTCACCCGCCCTAGTCTGCGGGCAGACCCCGCCCGGCGCGCCCCGGCTCTCACCCGGGCGGCCCCGTCCCGGGCACCGCTGGCCCCCTGCAGGGTCCCGTCGCGAGCTCGCGAGTGGCGGGGGGCAGGGGTTCCTTCGACGAAGGGTGGGGAGGACGGGGCCCTCCGACCACCACGCGCCTGCGAGCGGCGCGGGCAAGGGTCCTTCTTCAGTGCGGCGGGCCGGTGAGGGGGTACTCGTGGGCGACCACCCAGGCGCCGTCGGGGGCCTGCTCGAACTCGGTGAAGTGCTCCACCCGGAACTCCGCCGAGAGGTCGGACAGGCCGCAGTAGGCCAGGTCCAGCATGTCCCCCGGGACGTCGTGGGCCACGGTCACGTGCGGGTGGTAGGGGTAGGACAGCGACCGGGCCAGCGGGCCGCGGCGGACGTCGTTGGCGATCAGCTCGCAGTTGCCGATGCCGCGGGCCACCGCGACGAAGACCACGGCCGAGACCGGCGCGAAGGTGCCGGTGCCCGACAGGTGCATGTCGAACGGCGGGTGCGTGCGGGCGACCTCGGCCAGGTGCTCGGTGATGGCCGGCCGATGGGCGACCGGCACCTCGGTGGGCGGCAGCAGCGTGACGTGCGGGGGCACCGAGTTGGCCTGCGGGTCGCCGACCTTGGCCCGCCAGTCGACGAACAGCTGCGACCAGGGTTCGGGGATGGGGACGACCACGCCCAGCACCGCGGTCCGCGCGGCGCTGCGGCTGCGCGGGACGAACGTGTCGTCGTTCACGAGGACCCCGCCGGTGGCAGGAACCCCACCTTGTCGTAGACGTCGGCGACGGTGCGGCCGGCGACCTCACGGGCCCGGGACGCGCCCTGCGCCAGGGTCCGCTGCAGCTCGGCGGGGTCGTCGAGCAGCTCCTGGGTGCGCTGACGGACCGGCGTCACGAAGTCGACGACGACCTCGGCCAGCTCCTTCTTCAGGTCGCCGTAGCCGCGGCCGGCGAACCGCTCCTCCAGCTCGGGGACCGACGTGCCCGACAGCGCGCTGTGGATGGTCAGCAGGTTGGTGATCCCCGGTTTCCCCACCGGGTCGGCGACGACCTCGCGGCCGGTGTCGGTGACCGCCGAGCGGATCTTCTTGGCGGTCACCTTGGGGTCGTCGAGGAGCAGGACGCAGCCGGCCGGCGGGAGGCTCTTGCTCATCTTCTTGTCCGGGGACTGCAGGTCCATGACCCGGGCCGCCCCTTCCGGGATGATCCCCTCGGGCAGCGCGAAGGTGTCGCCGAAGCGTCCGTTGAACCGGGTCACGAGGTCGCGGGTGAGCTCCAGGTGCTGGCGCTGGTCGTCACCGACCGGCACCTGGGTGGCTCGGTAGATCAGGATGTCGGCGGCCATCAGCACCGGGTAGGTGAACAACCCCACCGACGAGCCTGCGGTGCCCTCCCGCTGGCTCTTGTCCTTGAACTGCGTCATCCGGCTGGCCTCGCCGAAGCGCGCCAGGCACTCCAGCACCCAGGACAGCTGCACGTGCTCGGGCACGTGGCTCTGCACGAACAGGGTGCTGCGCCCGGGGTCGACGCCGAGCGCCAGCAGCTGGGCGGCCGCGGTCAGGGTGTTCCGCCGGAGCTCCTCGGGGTCCCAGTCCATCGTGATCGCGTGCAGGTCGACGACGCAGTAGAACGCCTCGGCGGTGTCCTGCAGGGCCACCCACTGCCGCAACGCGCCCAGGTGGTTGCCGAGGTGGAAGGAGCCCGCCGTCGGCTGGATGCCGGAGAGCACACGGGGAAGAGGCACGACGGCCATCAAACCAGCCGATCCTGCACCCCGGGACCCAGGATCCCGAACCACCTCGTCACCGGCGGTGGTTCAGCCGACCGTCGCCGTCGACCGGGCCTGGTCGAGCGCGGCGAGGAAGACGTCGTCCTCCTCGGGCGTGCCGACCGTCACCCGGATCCCCTCCCCGGCGAACGGCCGGGTGATGACCGCCCGGGACTCCAGCGCGGCCGCCAGCCCGGCGGCCTCCTCCCCCACCGGGAGCCACACGAAGTTGGCCTGGCTGTCGGACACGTCGAGGCCGCGCTCGCGCAGCGCGGCGGTCATCCGCTCCCGCTCCGCGGTGACCGCGGCGCACCGCCGGCGCACCTCCTCCTCGCTGGCCAGCGCGGCGACCGCGGCGGCCTGGGCGAGGGTGGAGACGCTGAACGGCACGTGGGTCCGGCGCACGGCGTCGGCGACGGCCGGGTCCTCGGCGACCAGGTAGCCGACCCGCAGCCCCGCCAGCCCCCAGGCCTTGGAGAACGTGCGCAGCACCGCGACGTTCGGCCGCCCCCGCATCAGCTCCAGCCCGTCGGGGACCTCGGGGTCGGTGACGAACTCGCGGTAGGCCTCGTCGAGGACGACGAGGGTGTCGGCGGGGACGGCGCCGAGGAACCGCTCCAGCTCCCGCCGGCGCACCGCCGTCCCGGTGGGGTTGTTCGGGTTGCAGACGAAGACCACCCGGGTGCTGTCGTCGACGGCGGCCGCCATCGCCTCGAGGTCGTGGGTGTCGGCCGGGCCGCCGGGGCGGCCGGGCACCAGCGGCACCTGCACGGCCCGCGCCCCGGCCACCCGGGCCAGCAGCGGGTACATCTCGAAGGAGCGCCAGGCGAAGCCGATGCTCGTGCCCGGGTCGTTGAACGCCTGCGCCAACTGCTGGCAGAGCATCACCGCGCCGCAGCCGGTCACGACCTGGCCGGGGTCCACGCCGTAGCGCTCGGCGAGGGCGGCGGTGAGGACGACGGCGCCGTTGTCCGGGTACCGGTTGGTCTCCCCCGCGGCGGCGGCCAGCGCCTCGACGACGGCCGGCAGCGGCGGGAACGCCACCTCGTTGCTGGCCAGCTTCACCGCCCGCTCGACGCCGATCTCCCGGGCGAGGTCGGCGGGGTTGCGCCCCGGCCGGTAGGCGGGCAGGTGCTGCACCGCCGGTCGTGCGCTGACCACGTCCGTACCTCCTCGACCGCGCCTCCGCGTCGCGCCGGTGGGCAACCGGGCGCGGACCTAGGGTGGGCGCATGCGCGTTCTCGTCGCCGGTGGAGCCGGCTACATCGGCAGCGTAGTCACGGCTGCTCTCCTCGAGGGAGGTCACGAGGTGACCGTCCTGGACGACCTCTCGACCGGGCACGCCGACGCCGTCCCCTCGGGTGCCCGCTTCGTGCAGGCGTCGCTGCACGACTCCGCGCCGGTCCTCGCCGACGTCCGCCCCGAGGCGGTCCTGCACTTCGCGGCCAAGAGCCTGGTCGGCGAGTCGCAGGTCGAGCCGGAGATCTACTGGGACACCAACGTGTCCGGGACGCTCGCGCTGCTCGAGGCGATGCGCGCGGCCGACTGCCGGCGGATCGTCTTCTCGTCCACCGCGGCCACCTACGGCGAGCCCGAGCAGGTGCCGATCCGCGAGGACGCCCCGACCCGGCCCACCAACACCTACGGCGCCACCAAGCTCGCCGTCGACGCGATGCTGACCTCGTACGCGGCCGCGTACGACTTCGCCGCGGTGAGCCTGCGCTACTTCAACGTTGCCGGCGCTGCGTACGGCCTCGGCGAGCGGCACACCACCGAGACCCACCTCATCCCGATCGCGCTGCAGGTGGTGGCCGGCCAGCGGGAGCACCTGACGATCTACGGCGAGGACTACCCGACCGAGGACGGCACCTGCATCCGCGACTACATCCACGTCGAGGACCTCAGCGACGCCCACCTGCTCGCGCTGACCGCGCCGTCCCCGGGCGAGCACCGCATCTACAACCTGGGCAACGGCACCGGCTTCTCGGTGCAGCAGGTGATCGACGCCGTCCGCGAGGTCACCGGGCACCCGGTGCCGGTCGAGGTCGGCCAGCGGCGGGCCGGGGACCCCGCGCAGCTGGTGGCCTCCAGCGACCGGATCCGTGCCGACCTGGGTTGGACGCCGCGGCACACCGACCTGGCCGGCATCGTGCGCGACGCCTGGGAGACCGCCCAGAAAAGGGCGTGAGGCCGGCCCCCCGCAGGGCCCGCCGCGAGCCTGGTGACGTGCTGGAACGGCCACCCTTCAGGGTCCCGCGCCGAGCCTGCGAGGCGTGGGGGGAAGGGTGGTCCTCTTTCAGGTGCCGATCGTCGGGGTCGGCACCTGGGCCGGGTCGACCTCGGGCTGCGGGGCGCGGCCGACCGAGATCCGCGCGATCCGCCGTCCGTCGAGCTCCAGGACGGTGAGCGTGCGCCTCTCGACCTCGACGCTGTCGCCGACGACGGGCAACCGGCCGAGCTCGGCGAGCACGTAGCCGGCGACGGTCTCGTAGGGCCCCTCGGGCAGCTGCAGGCCGGTCGCCTCGCGGAAGTCGTCGAGGTTGAGCAGCCCGTCGAGCTCCTGCGGGCCGTCCGGCCGCTCGTCCCCGCCGTCGGCGACGTCCTCGTCGTACTCGTCGTAGATCTCGCCGATGACCTCCTCGATGAGGTCCTCGAGGGTGACGATGCCGTCGGTGCCGCCGTACTCGTCGACGACGATCGCCAGGTGCTGGTTCTCCCGCCGCATCTCCGACAGCGCGGTGAGGACGCCGGCGGTGCCCGGCAGCCGCTTGACCTCGCGGACCAGGTCGCCGACGGTCGCCGCGCGCCCGGCCGGGTGGTTGGGCAGGAACAGGTCGCGGACGTGCACGAAGCCCAGGACGTCGTCCTCGTCGCGGCCGACGACCGGGTAGCGGGAGTGGCTGGAGTCGTACACCTGCTTGGCCGCCCGGCTGGCGGTCATCGACGCGTCGAGGAAGTCCACCTCCGTGCGCGGGGTCATGACCTCGCGCACCTCGCGGTCACCGGCCCGGAAGACCTCGCCGATGAGCCGGCGCTCGTCGGAGCTCAGCGACTCGTGCGCCGTGACCAGGTCGCGCAGCTCCTCCTGGCTGATCGACTCGCCGCTGGCGCTCGGGTCCCCGCCCACCAGCCGGACGAGCAGGTTCGTCGACTTCGACAGCAGCCAGATGACCGGGCGCGACAGCTTGGCGATCGCGTTGAGCGGCGCGGCGACGAGCAGGGAGAAGCCCTCGGAGCGCTGCAGCGCCAGGCGCTTGGGGGTCAGCTCGCCGACCACCAGGGACAGGTAGCTGATCCCGATGGTGACCAGCACGAACGCCAGCGGGTCGGCCAGCCCGGCGCGCATGCCGAGGGTGACGAACCACTCGCCGAGCGGCTGGGACAGCGTGCTGGCACCGAACGCGGCGGAGAAGAAGCCGGCCAGGGTGACGCCGACCTGGACGGCGGCGAGGAAGCGGTTGGGGTCGCTGAGCAGCCGCTGCACCGCCTGGCCGCGGCGTCCCCCCGACTCGGCCAGCGCGCGCACCTGCGACTCGCGCAGGGACACCAGGGCGATCTCCGCCCCCGAGAAGGCGCCGCCGATCAGGACGAAGACGACGACCATCAGGATGTTGAGCCAGACGTCGCTCACCGGCGGCGCGCTCCTGTCGAGTGGGGCTGGGGGACGACGTCCATGCTGCCCGCTCGGCCTCGCGGGGGCACCATCCGGGCGACGTCGGTCGCCCCGCAGTGACCTCGGCCACAGCCCACTGCCGATCACGCTGTGCGTACGGCTACTCTTGCCAGAGTAACGATTCGTGATCTAGCACCTGGTGAGGATCAGCCCTCGTGCACCACATGCCGGCGGGTCCGCCGCTCTCTTCCCGCATCGCCGCCTCGTTCTCCCGGTGGGCTCGTCTCCTCCGCCTCCCGCGCCTGGTGCCCCTGCTGCTCGTGGTCGGCGCGGTCGCCGTCGTGACGGTCGGAGCGCCGATGGTGTCCGGGGCGGTGACCAGCTTCACCGACCCGGTGGCGCTCGAGTCGACCGCGACCTCGGCCGGCACCCCCTCCGCCACGGCCGGCACCGGCGGGTCCTCGTCGTCCTCCCGTGCGTCGGCGGACGCCCCGCTCGTGCGGATGGGCGTCGACGGGGACCCGGCGCCGCAGACCTCCGCGGCGGCAC
Source organism: Geodermatophilus obscurus (assembly GCF_900143215.1). Lineage (GTDB taxonomy): Bacteria > Actinomycetota > Actinomycetes > Mycobacteriales > Geodermatophilaceae > Geodermatophilus > Geodermatophilus obscurus_A. The sequence continues at coordinate 57,669 of NZ_FRDM01000019.1, forward strand.
CCGCGACCCCGCCGGCCGGGACGTCGACCCCCGCGGTCCCGTCCGTCCCGGCGACCGGGGCGCCGGAGCGACCGTCGGCGTCCGCCGAGGTCCCCGTTGCCGAGGAGCCCGCGCCCGCGGTCGAGCTGCCCGCCGTCGAGGCGGGGACCGAGCCGGCGCCCGTGGCGCGGGCGACCGCCGCGGCAGCCGCCCCCACCGCGGAGGCGGCGGTGCTGGCGCTGGTCAACGAAGCCCGCGCCGACGCCGGCTGCGGCGCCCTCACCGCCGATCCGGCGCTGGCCGCGGTGGCGCGGGCGCACAGCGCGGACATGCGCGACCGCGGCTACTTCTCGCACACCAGCCCCGAGGGGCTGTCCCCGTTCGACCGCGCCGAGCAGGCCGGCGTCGACCACTCGCGGGCGGAGAACATCGCCTTCGGTCAGGCCGACGCCGCCGCGGTGATGGAGGCCTGGCTGGAGAGCCCGGGCCACCGCCGGAACATCCTCGACTGCGAGCTCACGAAGCTCGGCGTGGGCGTCGCCGAGGGCCCCGGTGGCCCGTGGTGGACCCAGCTCTTCGGCGCCTGAGAGAGGACCCTCCTGCCCCCTCCACTCGCAGGCTCGCGGCGGGACCCTGCAGGAGGGCCGGGCTCGGAGAGGGCGCTCAGCGTGAGGTCGCCCCGGCCGGCCGCTGGGCTCGGAGAGCCCGCACCCGAGCGATGAGCAGGTCCGGCCGCCGGAGGTCCTCCCCCGTCACGCGGACGACGAGCCATCCGGCGGCGTTGAGCCGGTTCAGCCGGCGGCGATCCTGCCACCTGCGACGCCTGCGCGACGTCGTCATGCCGGAGGCGAATCCACGCCGAACTGCGAAACTGCTCGCGCGTCAGCAGCCCCTGCCGGACGACAGCACTCCCACGGACGACGCGGCCCGGCAGCTCGTGTGGGCGCGCAGGGGTGATCGACACCCTGGGACCCTGCCGTCTCCCGAGACCTCGACCAGCGCCGTCCACAGGACGAGAACACGTCAGTGGCCCCCTCGGGCGTGCCGAGAGGGCCACTGGCGTGCGGTCACCGCTCGGTGACCTCCGTGCGTCTACGTCAGGCCATGGCCTTCTGCAGGTTGCCGTCGATGGCCGCCAGGAAGTCCTGGGTGGTCAGCCACGGCTGGTCCTTGGAGATCAGCAGCGCGAGGTCCTTGGTCATCTGGCCGGCCTCGACGGTGTCGACGCAGACCTTCTCCAGGGTCTCCGCGAAGCGGGTCACCTCGGGGGTGTCGTCCAGCTTGCCCCGGTGGGCCAGGCCCCGGGTCCAGGCGAAGATCGACGCGATCGGGTTGGTCGAGGTCTCCTTGCCCTGCTGGTGCTGCCGGAAGTGGCGGGTCACCGTGCCGTGGGCGGCCTCGGCCTCGACGGTGCGGCCGTCGGGGCTCATCAGCACCGAGGTCATCAGGCCCAGCGACCCGAAGCCCTGCGCCACGGTGTCGGACTGGACGTCGCCGTCGTAGTTCTTGCAGGCCCAGACGTAGCCGCCCTCCCACTTGAGGGACGCGGCGACCATGTCGTCGATGAGCCGGTGCTCGTAGGTGATGCCGGCCTCGTCGAACTTCGACTTGAACTCGGCCTCGAAGACCTCGGCGAACAGGTCCTTGAACCGGCCGTCATAGGCCTTGAGGATCGTGTTCTTGGTCGACAGGTACACCGGGTACTGGCGGTTGAGCCCGTAGTTCATCGAGGCGCGGGCGAAGTCGCGGATCGACTCGTCGAGGTTGTACATCGCCATCGCGACGCCGCCGCCGGGCGACTGGAAGACCTCGTGCTCGATGGGGGCGGAGCCGTCCTTCGGCGTGAAGGTGATCGTCAGCGTGCCCTCGCCCGGGAAGCGGAAGTCCGTGGCGCGGTACTGGTCACCGAACGCGTGGCGGCCGACGACGATCGGCTTGGTCCAGCCCGGGACCAGCCGCGGCACGTTCTGCATGATGATCGGCTCGCGGAAGATGACGCCGCCGAGGATGTTGCGGATCGTCCCGTTCGGGGACCGCCACATCTTCTTGAGGCCGAACTCCTCGACCCGCGCCTCGTCGGGGGTGATCGTCGCGCACTTGACCCCGACGCCGTGCTTCTTGATGGCGTTGGCGGAATCGACGGTGATCTGGTCGTCGGTCGCGTCACGCGACTCGATGCCCAGGTCGTAGTACTCCAGGTTCACGTCGAGGTACGGGAGGATCAGCTGGTCCTTGATGAACTGCCAGATGATCCGGGTCATCTCGTCGCCGTCGAGCTCGACGACGGTGCCCTCGACCTTGATCTTGCTCACGCGTTCTCCTCGCTAGCGCTCGTCGGCCGCGTCCGCGGCCGCTGCTCTGTCCACTGGTGCGCTCGCAGGCTCACGCACTCTGCGATTCCCTCCCTGCACCGCTGACCGGAGCGGTCAGAGGTCGGCCACGTCGGACTGCTTGGCGCGCACGGCCTCGGCCGCCTCGCGCAGCCCGGTGAGCTCGCTCTCGGTGAGGTCGCCCTCGACCACCCGGCGCACGCCGTCGCGGCCGATCTCGGCCTCGACCCCCAGGTAGACCCCCGAGATGCCGTACTCGCCGTCGACCCAGGCACACACCGGCATGACCGCACCGGAGTCCTGCATGACCGCGCGCGCCATGCGGGCGGCGGCCGCGGAGGGGGCGTAGTACGCCGAGCCGGTCTTGAGCAGCGCCACGACCTCGGCGCCGCCGTTGCGGGTCCGGTCGACGAGGTGCTCGATGCGGTCGGCCGGCAGCACGTCGGCCAGCGGCTTGCCGTCGACGGTGCAGCGCGAGGGCACCGGCACCATCGTGTCGCCGTGCGAGCCGAGGGTCAGGGTGCGCACCGAGCCCACCGGGACGCCGAGCTCCTCGGCGACGTTGTTGGTGAACCGGGCGGTGTCGAGCATGCCGGCCTGGCCCATCACCCGGTTCTTGGGGAAACCGGTGGCCAGCTGGGCGAGCGCGGTCATCTCGTCCAGCGGGTTGGAGACCACGATGACCACGGCGTCCGGCGAGGTCTGCGCGATGTTCTCGGCGACCTGCCGGACGATCTTCGCGTTGGTCTCGATGAGGTCCATCCGGCTCATGCCGGGTTTCCGCGGCAGGCCCGCGGTGATGACGACGACGTCGGAGCCCTCGGTGCCCTCGTAGGACCCGCCGCCGACGCCGACGACCCTGGTCTCGAAGCCCTCGATGGGCCGGGACTGGTTCATGTCGAGGGCCAGGCCCTCGGGTTTGCCCTCCACGATGTCGGTCAGCACGACCGTCTCGAAGACGTCGTACTCCGCGAGTCGGAGGGCGGTGGTCGAGCCGTAGAACCCGGCACCGACGACGGTCACCTTGCCGTTCCTGGGCTGCTCTGCCATGGCGGCCAACCTATCGCTGGCCGGGGCTCCGCGCCCGGTCGGGTGCGGCCCCCGTGCAGGGTCCCGCCGCGAGCCTGCGAGTGGCGGGGGCGAGGGCGGCCGCCCTTCAGGGGCCCACCCCGAGCTCGCGAGGGGTGGGGGAAGGGTGGTCCTCTGTCAGGCGCCCGGGATCGCCAGCGCGAAGGCGGTGAGGAGGACGCCGACGCCGACCAGCAGGACGACGTCCACCGGCCGGCTGCGGACGGCGAGGAAACCGACCCGGCGCAGCGGGAGCAGCAGCCGCAGCAGGCCCCCACCGACCAGGGCCAGCCCGACGACGACCAGTCCGCGCCGCCAGTGCTCGAAGGTGACCATGAGCAGCCCGGTGCCCACCGTGAGCAGCACGACCAGCAGCGGCAGCTGCCGCAGCAGCCCGGCCAGGAACGGCCGGCGGGTGTAGAGCGGCGGGCGGGTCATGGTCAGGCGGACAGGACGTCCGTGGCGGCGGCCTGCTCGGCGGCCAGGACGACGTTCTGCAGCAGCATCGCCCGGGTCATCGGGCCCACCCCGCCCGGGTTCGGGGCGACGTGGCCGGCGACCTCGACGACGTCCGGGGCCACGTCCCCGGCGATCCTGCCGTCGACCCGGCTGACGCCGACGTCGAGGACGGCGGCGCCGGGCTTGACGACGTCCCGGGTGACCAGACCGGGCACCCCGGCCGCGGCGACCACGATGTCGGCGCCGCGCAGGTGCGCGGCGAGGTCGCGGGTGCCGGTGTGGCACAGGGTCACCGTGGCGTTCTCGCTGCGCCGGGTGAGCAGCAGGCCCAGCGGCCGGCCCACGGTGATGCCGCGGCCGACGACGACGACCTCGGCGCCGGCGATCGGCACGTCGTAGCGGCGCAGCAGCTCGACGATGCCCAGCGGCGTGCACGGCAGCGGCCCCGGGACGTTGAGGACGAGCCGGCCGAGGTTGACCGGGTGCAGGCCGTCGGCGTCCTTGGCCGGGTCCATCCGCTCGAGGACGGCGCTCTCCTCGATGCCCGCGGGCAGCGGCAGCTGGACGATGTAGCCGGTGCAGGCCGGGTCGGCGTTGAGCTCGTCGACGACGGCGAGGACGTCGTCCTGCGTCGCGGTCGCGGGCAGTTCGCGCTGGATGCTCGCGATGCCGACCTGCGCGCAGTCCTTGTGCTTGGCGTTCACGTACCAACGGCTGCCCGGGTCGTCACCGACGAGCAGCGTGCCCAGGCCGGGACGGTGGCCGGCAGTGGTGAGGGCGGCGACCCGCTCGGTCAGCTCCGCGCGGATGGCTGCTGCCGTGGCCTTGCCGTCGAGAGTGGTCGCCTGCACGGCCGACAGTCTGCCGGAGGGGGGTCCGGGAGGAGCCACCCCGCCCTAGGCTCCCTGGTGCGGGCGTCTCCCCCGCCCGCGGTTGCGCGAGGAGTGCACATGAGCGAGCGCGAGCAGACCCCGGCCGGCGGAGTGCGGGGCGCCGACGACTGGCGGGAACAGACCATCCCCGGCATCCAGCCGGTGGCCGCCCCGGTGTCGGCCGGCGGTCCCGGCCACGCGCCCGGTCCGCCTCCACCCCCCGGCCTCGGCGGGCCTCCCGCCCCGGCGTACTCGACCCGGCCGGTGCGCGTGCGGCGCCCGGACAGCCTGGCCAGCCTCCTGCTCCTCCTGGCCGGCATCGCGGCGGGCGTCAGCCTGCTGCTGCGCTGGCTGCCCGGCAGCGACCTCACCGGGTGGGACCTGGTCCGCCGCGGCCTCGACGACGCCGCCGACGGTGGTGTGGCGGCGGTCTTCGACAACGGGTTCTGGCAGCCGATGGCGGTCGTGCTGGGCGGCGCGGTGCTGTTCCTGCTGGGCCTGCTCGTCGTCCTGCCGGCGCGCTCGCACCGCTTCCTCGGGGTGCTGGCGCTGCTGGTGAGCCTGGCGGCCGGCGCGGGGGTGCTGGTGCCGCTGGCCGACGTCGGCTGGGACACCGCCACGATCGACACGGGGTTCTGGTTCGCCGTCGCCGTCCCGGTGCTCGGCCTGCTGGGCGCGCTGAAAGCGCTGTTGACCAGCCCCCGCTGGAGGTGATCAGTCGACCACCAGGGCGCCGTGGGCGCGGGCGACCTGGACGGCCTGCACCAGGTCGAGCTGCACGCCGGCCAGCTCGAACGCCCGCCAGTCGACCGCGTCGGTCGAGGCGCCGCGCAGGTCGGCCCCGCGCAGCTGCGCCCCCTGCAGGCGGGCCCGGTCGAGGTCGGCACCGGTGAGGTCGCACTCACGCAGGTCGGCGCCGGTCAGGTCGGCCTCCCGGAACCGCTGACCGGCCAGCACCAGCCCGGAGAGGTCGGCGCCGCGCAGCGACGTCCAGCTCCAGTCGCTGTCGGTCGTGGTCATCGGCCGCAGCTGCGCGCCGGGGAACTGCGAGCCGGTGAGCTTGCAGCCGTCCCAGGTGACGTCGAACAGCCGGGCGCGGTCGAAGCGGCAGGAGAGGAACGCCGTCCCCCGGTGCCTGGCCCCGCCCATCCGCACCCCGGTGAGCACGCAGGAGTCGAAGACGCACCGCCGGGTGACCAGCTCCTCCAGCCCGGCGTCCTCGAACCGGCAGCGGGTGAAGGTCACCCCCTCGAGCTCGGCGCCCCACCAGTCGACCCGGGCGAAGTCGGCCCCCTCGACGACCGCGCCGGCCTCGGGCGGCGGTAGGTGCGGGCGGGACGTGTGACGTGGCCCCGTGCAGGGACCCGCGCCGAGCTTGCGAGGTGTGGGGGGCACGGGGTCCTTTCTCAGTGGGCGAAGTGCCGGGTGCCGGTCAGGTAGACCGGGATGCCGGCGGCGGCCGCGGCCGCGACGACCTCCTGGTCGCGCACCGACCCGCCCGGTTGCACGACCGCCCGCGCCCCGGCGTCGAGCAGCACCTGCAGACCGTCGGCGAAGGGGAAGAACGCGTCGGAGGCGGCGACCGACCCGGCGGCCCGCTCCCCCGCCCGGGCGACGGCCAGCCTCGCTGCGTCCACCCGGTTCACCTGACCCATGCCGACGCCGACGGTGGCCTTGTCGTGGGCCAGCAGGATGGCGTTGCTCTTCACCGCGCGGACCGAGCGCCAGGCGAACACCAGGTCGTCGAGGCCGGCGGCGTTCAGCGGCTCGCCGGTGGCGAGGGTCCAGGTGGTGGGGTCGTCGCCGGGGGCGTCGACGCGGTCGGCACTCTGCACCAGCAGCCCGCCGCTGATCGGGCGCAACTCGGTCGCTGCCTGGGCCGCCTCGCCCAGCCGGAGCAGCCGGATGTTCTTCTTCGCGGTGAGCACCTGCAGCGCGTCCTCGGTGAAGGACGGCGCGACGAGGACCTCGGTGAACACCTCGGCCACCTGCTCGGCCATGGTGAGGTCGACCTCGCGGTTGGCCGCGATCACGCCGCCGAAGGCCGAGACCGGGTCGCAGGCGTGCGCCTTGCGGTGCGCTGCGGCGATGTCGGTGCCGACGGCGATGCCGCACGGGTTGGCGTGCTTGATGATCGCCACGCACGGGTCGGCGTGGTCGTGCGCGGCCCGCCAGGCGGCGTCGGTGTCGACGTAGTTGTTGTAGGACATCTGCTTGCCGTGCAACTGCTCGGCGTGCGCGAGCCCCGGCCGACCGCTGCGGTAGAGCGCCGCCTGCTGGTGCGGGTTCTCGCCGTAGCGCAGCACGTCGGCGCGCTCCCAGCTGCCGCCCACCCAGGTGGGGAACACCGACTCCGCGTCGGGCGCGACGACGCTGCCCAGCCACGAGGCGACGGCGATGTCGTAGCTCGCCGTGTGCCGGAACGCCGCGACGGCCAGCCGCTGCCGCTCGGCGAGGGTGAAGCCGCCGGCGGAGACGGCGGCGAGGACGTCGCCGTAGCGAGCCGGGTCGACGACCACGGCGACCGACGGGTGGTTCTTCGCCGACGCGCGCACCATCGCGGGGCCGCCGATGTCGATCTGCTCGACGCACTCGTCCGGGCTGCTGCCTGCAGCCACCGTCTCGGTGAACGGGTAGAGGTTGACGACGACGAGGTCGAACGGCGCGATGCCGAGGTCCTCGAGCTGCTGCACGTGCTCGGGCTTCCGGCGGTCGGCCAGGATGCCGGCGTGCACCGCGGGGTGCAGCGTCTTCACCCGCCCGTCGAGGCACTCGGGGAAGCCGGTGACCTGCTCGACCGGGGTGACCGGCACCCCGGCATCGGCGATGCGGCGCGCGGTCGCGCCGGTGCTGACCAGCTCGACGCCGGCGTCGGCCAGGCCGCGGGCCAGCTCCTCGATGCCGGTCTTGTCGTAGACGCCGAGCAGGGCACGGCGGATCGGGGTGCGGTCGCTCATCGGGGGTCCTCCGTGGTCTCGGTGCCGAGGCCGGTGACCACGCGCGCCACCGTCTCCACCAGGAGCTCGCGCTCCACGTCCTTGATCCGTTCGTGCAGGCGCGCCTCGTCGTCCCCGGGGAGGACGGGCACCTCCCGCCGGGCGATCACCGGGCCGGTGTCGACGCCGGCGTCCACCCAGTGCACCGTGCTGCCGGTGACGTCGACGCCGGCGGCCAGGGCGTCGCGGACGGCGTGCGCGCCCGGGAAGGCCGGCAGCAGCGCGGGGTGGGTGTTGAGCAGCCGGCCGCCGAAGCCGTCGAGCACGGCCGGGCCGACGATCTTCATGAACCCCGCGGAGACCACCAGGTCGGGCCGGTGCGCGCCGATGGCGGCCGCCAGCGCGCGGTCCCAGGCGGCGCGGTCGGGGTGGTCGCGCAGCGCGACGGTGAAGGCGGGGACGCCGCGGCGGCGGGCGTGCCGGAGCCCTGGGGCCTCGCGGTCGCTGCCGACGGCCACCACGGCGGCCGGATAGCCCGGGTCCTCGGCGGCGCTCAGCAGCGCCTCGCACAGCGATCCCGTCCCCGACAGCAGGACGACGACCCGCGCCCGCGGGGACTGCTCGGCGGCGGGCACGGCAGCGACCCTATAAGGGCCCCCTCGCCCCCCACCGTGAAGGACCCCGTCCTGCGCACCGGTCGCGGCAGAAGGACCTCCCTGCCCCCCACCGCTCGCCAGCTCGCGGCGGGGCCCTGCACGGAGGCCGGGGGCGAGAGGGTGCTCTCTCAGCTCAGGGATCGCCAGCGGGTGACCGCGGCCGCGACCGCTGCGGCCACGCCGGCCTGCAGTGCCACCGCCAGGCCGGTCGCCACCGGCGGCGCCCCGACCTCGGCCAGCGCGCCGTCGCCGAGCGAGCCGCCGGCCACCCAGGCGACCAGGCCGCAGGTCAGGCCGAGCAGCACGCCCGCCAGCACCCCCCACAGCCCGGCGACGACCGACCCGCCGTCGTCCAGCCGCCGGCCCAGCGTCGCGCCGGCGACCAGACCGGCGAACGCGGGCACCACCTGCGAGGCGAAGGCCAGCAGCGGCACCGCCTGGGTGTCGGGCAGCGCGGCCAGCAGCGGCAGCGCCGGAACGGCCCCGAGCGTCACGCCGTGCACCGAGACGAGGGTGCCGCTGCCGACGGCGAAGCCCGGGCCGGCGGCCACGCCGATCGCGGCAGCGGCGGCATTGGGCAGCAGCAGGATGCCGAGCACCAGCAGCCCGACCGCGCCCGCGCCGGACCCGCCGAGGGACCGCGACAGCGCGGCGTAGCCCCCGGTGTCCGCGGCCAGGGCCACCGCCACCACGAGCAGGCCGAGGGAGACGGCGGTCAGCAGCCCGGCCGCTGCCGCGCGCAGCAGTGGCCGCACCGGGCCGGGCGCGGAGTCCAGGGCGTCGTCGAGCAGACCGGAGTCGCGCGCCGTCCCCCAGCCGACGGCCAGGACGGCGAGGACGGCGCTGCCGATCGCGGCCCGCAGCAGGTCGACCTGCGCCCCCGGGGTGTCGACGAGCAACCCGACCAGCACCGTCAGCAGCGTGTGGGTGCCGACCGCGGCGGCCAGGGCGGCAGCGAGCGGCCGGCCGCTGGTGAGGTCGCAGGCGCGGACGACGCCGCGGCCGGCGCTGGACAGGCCCCAGGCGACGGCCATGGTCAGCAGCAGCGGCGCGAGCACCAGCGGGCCGGACGGGAGCGTCAGGCCACCGCCCTGGGCGAGCAGCCACAGCTGCCCGGCCAGCCGCCCGGAGCCCACGACCGGCAGTCCGCCGGCCGGGTCGAGCGTCTGCACCACGATCGACGCGAGGCCCACGCCGAGCAGGCCGAGCACCGTGACCGCGGCGGTCGCCACGGCGGCGAGGACCGGGGCGTGCCGCGACGGGCGGGCACCCGGGTCCCGCTGCCCGGGCAGGCTCAGTCGGGCGAGCAGGGAGACCACGCCCCCACTGTCCCAAGGCCGGGCCGGGATCGCCGGAGCACGCGCCCGGCGATCCCGGCGGAGGGCGGCAGGAGGACTACGCGGACGGGTCGCCCCCGGCGCCGGAGGCGGCGGAGCCGCCGGGCCGGCCGGCACCGCGGCCGCCCTGGGACGGCGGCGTCGCGGTGCCCGGGGAGGGCTGATCCGGAGCCGGCGGCTGCGGTCCGTAGCCGGGCTGCTGCCCGTAGGTGGATGGCTGCCCGTACGCCTGCCACCGCTGGTCCGGCGGCTGCCGGGGTGGCCAGGTCGTGCCCGCGACGGCCGCGGCCGGCCGGGTGCGGAGCCGACGGAGCAGCGTGAGGACGGCGACGGTGAGGGCTGCGGTCGCGGCGAGGATGGTGAACAGCGCGAACAGGCTGAAGCCGCCTTCGAAGGTGCTCAGCCACTCGACCAGGGTCAGCAGGACGGCCAGCGAGGTCAGTCCCACCGTCACGAAGCCGCGGGGGAACGGCAGGCCGAGGTCCACCACCGTGGGCAGCAGCGCCCACACCGCGGCCAGGACGAGCAGCACGGCGGCGGTCGTGACCAACGCGAAGTCGAAGCCGTTGATCGACTCGGCGAAGCCGAACCCGAAGTCGAAGGTGAACCACGGGAGGGTGGCGAACAGCAGGAACGCCGCCGCGCAGAGCGCGACCAGGTAGTCACCCCGGTCCGGCCGCTTCCGGTCGAAGCCGACCCGGGTGCCGCTGCCGGCCGGCTGCCCGTACGGCTGCTGCACCGGGGCCTGCTGGCCGAGGGGCTGACCCCACGGCGGCTGCTGGCCGTACTGGGGCTGCCCGTACGCCTGCTGCCCGTACTGCGGCTGGCCGTAGGGCTGCGGGTACTGCGCGCCGTGGCCCGGCTGGCCGTAGGGCTGTTCCGCATAGCCCGGCTGGCCGTAGGGCTGCTCCGCATAGCCCGGCTGGCCGTAGGGCTGCTCCGCGTAGCCCGCCTGGCCGTACGGCGGCTGGCCGTAGCCCGCCTGGCCGTACGGCGGCTGGCCGTAGCCGGACTGACCGTACGGCGCCTGCTGCCCGTAGCCGGGTGGGCCGTAGGGCTGTTGCGGCGGGTACTGCGCGCCGTAGCCCGGCTGGCCGTGGACCGGCTGCTGGCCGTACCGGGGCTGCTCCTGGTGCGGCTGCCCCGGTGCGGGGTGTCCGTCGTCCGGACGGTGCCCGCCCTCGCCCTCGCCCTCGCCCGGCTGCTGCCCGTACCCGCCCAGCGGCTGCGGCGGCTGACTGGTCATCGCGGGGCGCTCCTCGGTCGTGGCTGGGAACTGCACGGATCGTGGACACCGCCCGCAGCACGTACCACCGCGGCGCCCCCATCATCCCCCGCCGAGCCGCAGACGAGCTGCAGACGCCGCTGCCCGGCGACCCGTGCGGGGCCGCCGGGCAGCCGGCCCCGCCCAGGCCACCACCCCGAGCATGCGAGGGGCGGCTTCAGGCGCCGACGATCTCCCGCATGAGGCGGGCGGTCTCCGACGGGGTCTTGCCGACGCGGACGCCGGCGGCCTCGAGGGCCTCCTTCTTCGCCTGCGCGGTGCCGGCCGAGCCGGAGACGATGGCGCCGGCGTGGCCCATCGTCTTGCCCTCGGGCGCGGTGAAGCCGGCGACGTAGCCGACGACCGGCTTGGTGACGTTGCCCTGGACGAAGTCCGCGGCCCGCTCCTCGGCGTCGCCACCGATCTCACCGATCATGACGATGGCCTCGGTCTCCGGGTCGTCCTGGAAGGCCTGCAGGCAGTCGATGTGCGTGGTGCCGATGACCGGGTCGCCACCGATGCCCACGCAGGTGGAGAAGCCGATGTCCCGGAGCTCGTACATCATCTGGTAGGTCAGCGTGCCGGACTTGCTGACCAGCCCGATCTTGCCCTGCTTGGTGATGTTGGCCGGGATGATGCCGGCGTTCGAGCGCCCGGGGCTGATCAGGCCCGGGCAGTTCGGGCCGACGATCCGGGTCGAACTGCCCTGGGCGTGGGCCCAGAAGTAGGTCGAGTCGTGCACCGGGATGCCCTCGGTGATCACGACGGCGAGCCCGATCTGGGCGTCGACGGCCTCGATGACGGCGTTCTTCGCGCCGGCCGGCGGCACGAAGATGACGCTGACGTCGGCGCCGGTCTCCTTCATCGCCTCGGCGACGTTGCCGAACACCGGGACGCCGGCGCCGTCGAAGTCGACGCTCTGGCCGGCCTTCTTCGGGTTGACGCCACCGACGATCGCCGTCCCCGAGGCCAGCATGCGCTGGGTGTGCTTGCGCCCCTCGGAGCCGGTCATGCCCTGGACGATGACCTTGCTGTTCTCGTTGAGGAAGATCGACATCTCTCTGGTGTCCTGTTCTGGGGAGTGGACGGCGCGGCCCCTCTGCAGGGACCCGCGCCGAGCCTGCGAGGCGTGGGGGCAGAGGGGTCCTTCTTCAGGCGGCGGCGAGCTCGGCGGCCCGGCGGGCGGCGCCGTCCATCGTGTCCACCAGGGTCACCAGCGGGTGGTTGGCCTCGGCGAGGATCCGCCGGCCCTCCTCCACGTTGTTGCCGTCGAGCCGGACGACCAGCGGCTTGGTCGCCTCGTCGCCGAGCAGCTGCAGCGCGTGCACGATGCCGTTGGCGACCTCGTCGCAGGCGGTGATCCCGCCGAAGACGTTGACGAAGACGCTCTTCACGGCCGGGTCGGACAGGATGATGTGCAGGCCGTTGGCCATGACCTCGGCCGAGGCGCCACCGCCGATGTCGAGGAAGTTGGCCGGCTTGACGCCGCCGAACTCCTCACCGGCGTAGGCGACGACGTCCAGCGTGCTCATCACCAGCCCGGCACCGTTGCCGATGATGCCGACCTCGCCCTCGAGCTTGACGTAGTTGAGGTCCTTCTCCTTGGCCGCGGCCTCCAGCGGGTCGGCCGAGGCGGAGTCCTCGAGGGCCTCGTGCTCGGCGTGCCGGAAGCGGGCGTTCTCGTCGAGGGTCACCTTCGCGTCCAGCGCGAGGACCGTGCCGTCGGGGGCCTTGGCCAGCGGGTTGACCTCGACCAGGGTGGCGTCCTCGCCGGAGAAGACGTCCCACAGCTGGACGGCGATGGCGATCACCTGGTCGCGCACCTCGGCGGGGAAGCCGGCCGCGTCGACGATCTCGGCCGCCTTCGCCTCGTCGACGCCCTTGCTCGCGTCGACCGGGATGCGGGCCAGCGCCTCGGGCCGCTCGACCGCGAGCTGCTCGATCTCCATGCCGCCCTCCTTCGAGGCCATGGCCAGGAAGGTGCGGTTGGAGCGGTCGAGCAGGTAGGAGAAGTAGTACTCCTCGGCGATGTCACTGGCCTGGGCGACCATCACGCGGTGGGTGATGTGGCCCTTGATGTCCAGGCCGAGGATGTCCTGCGCGCGCGCCCGGGCGTCCTCGGCGTCGTCGGCGAGCTTGACGCCGCCGGCCTTGCCCCGGCCACCGGTCTTCACCTGCGCCTTGACGACGACGGTGGTGCCGATCTCGCGGGCGATCGCCTCCGCCTGCTCGGGGGTCTCGGCGACGCCGCCGGGGAGCACGGGGACACCGTGCGAGGCCAACAGGTCACGGGCCTGGTACTCGAAGAGATCCACGAACAGGCACCGTATCGCCCGCGGGACCCGGGCCGTGCACCGGCGCTGGGAGGGTGGGCGGCATCACACGACGCCGGCCACCGGGGCTCCTCGCCGGCGAGGAGCCGCAGCGGTGCACCGATCCGGCGCCGTCCCCGCGATCGCCCTGCTCACGGCCGGGGTGTCCACGGTGGTTCCCCGATGAGCTGCCCGCGCAGCCAGCCGGCGACCTCCGCCGGCGCGGTGCCGGGCGGGGAGAGCCGGGTTCCCCGGGGCAGCTCGGCGTCCGCTCCGCACCCGAAGACGACGACGTCGTGCACGCCGCGGTCGGCGAGCAGCGCGCGGAGCCGGGCGAGCACCTCGGGTGCGTCGGCGGGAAGCACCGGCAGGCCGACGGCGTCGGCGTCCTCCTGGACGACGGTGTCGGCGAGCTGCTCGAGCGAGGACCGGCCGGCCTGCACGACCTCCATCCCGGCGTCGCGCAGGCCGCGGGCCAGCGTTCCGGTGGCGCGGTCCTCGCCGTCGTCGCCCGGCGTCGCGATCACCACCCGGATGCGCTCCTCGCCGGCCGCGCCGGGGGCGGTCACCGGGCGGGAGCCGGGCACAGCCGCCAGGCCAGCACCGTGAGGACGACGTAGCCGACGCCGGCGAGCAGCAACCCGGCGCCGGGCAGCGTCCACTCCAGCTCGTCGGAGACCGCCGCGTCGCGCAGGCCGGTCAGCCCGGCGGCGAGGACGACGACGGCGATGGCCAGCAGCGCGCCGACCGCGGCCAGCCGCGGTCGCAGCGACGGCGCCAGCACCGAGCAGAGGACGACGGCGCCGGCCAGCAGCAGCCCGCCGAGCAGGGCCAGCCCGGGCCGCTCGAGCAGCCCCTGCGGGCCCTCCTGCTCGACGACGACCTGCAGCCCGGTCGTCGGGTCGGAGACGATCCGGTCGGGGACGTCGGCGGGCGGCAGCACGAGGCACAGCACGGCGCCCACCCCCAGCAGCGCCGCCGCACCGGCCAGCGCCGGACGGGCCGGGTCGAGCGAGCCCGCGTCCTCCATGACGGTGCGCCCCCAGGCCGCCACGGCCAGCGCGCCGGCCAGGACGGTGAGCCCGAGCGCGACGGCGCCCAGCACCCACCCGGGTCCGACGTCGACCGAGCTGGTGAGGACCCGCTGCCCGGCGATCACCTCGATGCCCGGCCGGACGGTGGAGGTGCTGGCCCGGTAGAGCTCGATCAGCAGCAGGCCGACGGACAGCGTCCCACCGATCGAGGCGAAGGCGAGGCCGAAGCGGGGCACCCGGCCGGCGGCGAGGCCGCCGCCGACCACTCCGGCGGTCAGCGGCACCACCAGGCCGGCGAGCAGGCTGCCCGCACCGGCGGACTGGGAGACCTCCGTGCCGCCGATGACGAGGTAGGTCGGGACGAGGCCGACTGCGCCGACCACCCCCGCGAGGACGAGGAGCACACCCGCCAGGCGTGCGGTCGGCGGCCGATCACCCACGACCAGCCCGTCGGCCGGCACCGCGGGGGTCGGCCCGGACGGCCGGCGGGGACCGGTGCGGCGGGCCGCAGGACGCGCCGTCCCTCCCCCGGACCTGGTCGAGCGGGCGCGGGTGGAGCCATCGCGGGTGACCACGGTTCCCCTTCGTCTCGGTCACGAACTGGCCTCGGCTCGTGGCGTCGATGTGACGATCACCACACGACGGCTTTACCGTCGGGTGAACTGGGCATCCCACGGAGGCCTCCAACCCCGGGGGACCAGTCCGGTCAGCGGTCCTGACGGGGAGGAACGATGCACGCACTCAGCGACCCGGAGTCCGGTCCAGCGTCGCACAGGGACGCGGCCGGCCCGGGAGCCCCACGGCACCCCGTGCGCTCGCTGATGACCCGGGCCGCGCTCACCGGCGGGATCACCGAGCTGGCCCTCGTCGGCGCCCACATGGTCATGTACCCCCTGGGCACCCGCGCCGAGCAGTTGCGGCCCGACCCCCGATGTCGCCCCGGTGAGCAGCCGCCCGCGGTGCGCGCCCTGTTCGCCGCCGACCCGCTGGCCGCGCGCGTCCCCGTCGTCCTGGTGCACGGGCTGATCGACAACCACTCGATCTTCGCGGTGATGCGGCGCAGCCTGCGCCGTCGCGGCTTCACCTCCGTCTGCTCGTGGAACTACAGCCCGCTGCTCGCCGACGTCGCGCGCGGCGCCGCCGACCTCGGCCGGCACCTGCAGCGCATCTGCGAGCAGACCGGGTACGAGCGGGTGCACGTCGTGGGGCACAGCCTCGGCGGCCTGCTGGCCCGCTACCACGTGCAGCGCCAGGGCGGTGACCAGCACGTCGAGTCGCTGGTGACGCTCGGGACACCGCACCAGGGGTCGCTGCTCGCACACCTGCTGCCCACCCCGCTGGTCCGCCAGCTGCGGCCGGGCTCCGCGGTGCTGCGGGAGCTGGCCGAGCCGGCGCCGGGGGTGCGCACCCCGCTGACCGCCGTCTACAGCGACCTCGACCAGGTCGTCGTCCCGACCAGCGCCGGTCGTTGCGACCACCCGGACCTGCAGGCCCGCAACGTGCTGGTCCGCGGGGTCGGCCACATGTCGCTGCCCTTCCACCGCACCGTGCTCGACGAGGTCGCCACGACCCTCGCCGGCCGCCGGCAGCCGCACATCCACGTCGCCGCCCCGGCCGCCGTCGCCTGAGCCACTCCTCCCCCGCCCGCCCCACCCGTCCGGTGCGGCGGGCGGGCGTGTGCTGCGCCACCGCCGCTCCCGTCACACCGGTCCCAGCGGACGCAGACACGTCGACACTCCGCGCCGGTGACCCGTCGCCGAGCTGACTGATCGTTACGGTCCGATCACGGCGCCGGTACCCACCGGCAGGCGTCCCCGGACGTCTCCGCCGCCGTCGCCCCCCGACGGGCCGCTCCTGCGGCGCCCGCTCGGGAAGCGCTCACGAAGAAGGTGCCCCGTGACCCGCTCGACCGGCCCCGCGCTGCTGGAGCGACCGGGCACGAAGCGTGAGCCCGCCGCCGACGTCGTCCGCGCCCTCCTCGCCGCCAGGACCGGCGCGGCACCGGCCGCCGAGACCCCGGAGCCCGACGCCGCCGAGCAGCCGCCCTCCGGCCGGGGCCGCCGCCTGCCCCGCCCGCCGGGCCGGCGTGGTCCGATCTGGCTCGCCGCGCTCGTCGCCGGCGCCGTCGTCGCCGCCCTGCCCAGCACCCTGGGCTCGGACACGGCCGGGCTGTCGGTCAGCGCCGCCGACTACGGCCTGGGGGTCGCCTCCGAGGTCGGGTTCAGCGGCGACCTGGAGGACGCCGGCGTGCGCCGCGGCATCACCGAGGCCGAGGCGCAGGCCCGCCTCGGGGAGCTGGCCGCCTCCCGCGCCGCCCGCGAGCCCAAGACCGTGCTCCCCGCGCAGGGCCGGCTCACCACCTGTTTCTGCATGCGCTGGGGCACGATGCACTACGGCATCGACCTCGCCGGGCCGCTGGGCACGCCGATCTCCTCGGCCACCGACGGCGTCGTCATCCGCGCCGGCCGGGCCTCCGGGTACGGCAATGCCGTCTACATCCAGGACCCCGACGGCAACGTGCACGTCTACGGCCACATGCGCTACTACGACGTCGAGGCCGGCGACCTCGTGCACGCCGGCGACCAGATCGCGAAGATCGGCAACGAGGGTCAGTCCACCGGGCCGCACCTGCACTACCAGATCCACCGCGGGAGCATGAACGGCCGCCCCATCGACCCGCAGGAGTTCCTCGCCGAGCGCGGCGTCGTCATCTGACCCGTCTCCGGCTGCTCCGTGCCCGGAGTCGCGGTCGGGGTGGCCGGCCGCCTCGCTCAGAGCTCGACGAGCGGGTCCGCTACAGCTTCACCAGGGGCGCGTAGCGCAGGACGAGGCGCTTGGTGCCACCGGAGCCGAAGTCCACGGTCGCCTGCGCCTTGTCGCCGATGCCGTTGACCTCGACGACGGTGCCCAGCCCGAAGGCGTCGTGGCTCACCCGGTCCCCGACCTGGACGGAGATGACCGGCCGGTTGCCCGAGCCGCCGCGCAGCCCGCCGGTGGACAGCCCGGTGGCCGCCACCCGCTGCTGCGCCGAGCGGTAGCCGGTGCTCGGCGCCGGCACGGGCTCCTTGCCCGCCCACTGCACGGTGTCCGACGGCAGCTCGTCGAGGAAGCGGGACGGCGGGTTGTAGGCCGGCTGCCCCCAGCTGGTGCGCACCGTGGCCCGTGAGATGAACAGCCGCTGCCGCGCCCGGGTGATGCCGACGTAGGCCAGCCGGCGCTCCTCCTCCAGCTCGCGCGGGTCCCCGAGGGCGCGCAGGTGCGGGAAGACGCCGTCCTCCATGCCGGTCAGGAAGACGACCGGGAATTCCAGGCCCTTGGCGGTGTGCAGGGTCATCAGCGTGACGACGCCGGCGTCGTCCCCGGCGACGGGGATCTGGTCGGCGTCGGCGACCAGCGACACCTGCTCAAGGAAGTCGGGAACCGAGCCGCCCGGGTTGGCCGCCTCGAACTCCGCGGCCACCGAGATGAGCTCGTTGAGGTTGTCGACGCGGCCCTCGTCCTGCGGGTCGGTGCTGGCCTGCAGCTCGGTGAGGTAGCCGGTGCGGTCGAGGATGCTCTCCAGCAGCGCGGCCGGGCCGGAGCCGGTCTCGGCCAGCTGCTCGAACTCCTCGAGCAGCGCGACGAACTCCTGGACCGCCTTGAGCGACCGGGGCGCGAGGGTGTGCACCTCCGAGCACCGGCGCAGCGCGGAGCCGAACGCGATCCGCTCCCGGTCGGCGAAGGACTCGATGCAGGACTCGGCCTTCTCGCCGATCCCCCGCTTGGGCACGTTGATGATGCGGCGCAGGCTGACGACGTCGGCCGGGTTGGCGACCAGCTTGAGGTAGGCCAGCGCGTCGCGGACCTCCCTGCGCTCGTAGAAGCGCACCCCGCCGACCACCTTGTAGGGCATGCCGACGCGGATGAACACCTCCTCGAAGACACGGGAGGCGTTGTTGGTCCGGTAGAAGACCGCGATGTCCTTGGGCTTGGCCTTCCCGTCGTCGACGAGCGCGTCGATCTGCTCGGCGACCCAGGCGGCCTCGTCGTGCTCGTTCTCGGCGACGTAGCCCTCGATCAGCTCGCCGTCGCCGGCGTCGGTCCACAGGTTCTTGGGACGGCGGCCGGTGTTCTTCGCGATGACCTGGTTGGCCGCCTTGAGGATGCGCTGCGTGGAGCGGTAGTTCTGCTCCAGCAGGATCGTCGTGGCCTGCGGGTAGTCGCGCTCGAACTCGTCGATGTTGCGGATCGTCGCGCCGCGGAAGGCGTAGATCGACTGGTCGGCGTCACCGACGACGCACAGCTCGGCCGGCGGCACCGGTCCCTCCCCCGTGCCGACCAGCTCGCGGACCAGCACGTACTGCGCGTGGTTGGTGTCCTGGTACTCGTCGACCAGCACGTGCCGGAAGCGGCGGCGGTAGTGCTCGGCGACGTCCGGGAACGCCTGCAGCAGGTGCACCGTCGTCATGATCAGGTCGTCGAAGTCCATGGCGTGCGCCTCGCGCAGCCGCCGCTGGTAGAGCGTGTAGGCCTCCTTGAGCACCTTCTCCGGTGCTGTCTGGGGGCTGAAGGACTCCTCGTCGACGAGCTCGTTCTTCAGGTTCGACACCTGCGCGGCCAGGCTGCGGCCGGGGTAGCGCTTGGCGTCGAGGTCCAGGTCGCGGGCGACCATCGTCATGAGCCGGACCGAGTCACCCTGGTCGTAGATCGTGAACGACGACTTCAGGCCCAGCTTGGCGGCCTCGGCGCGCAGGATGCGCACGCACATCGAGTGGAACGTCGACACCCACATCGCCCGGGCGCGCGGGCCGACGAGCGCGGCGACCCGCTCCTTCATCTCGCCAGCGGCCTTGTTCGTGAAGGTGATCGCCAGGACCTCGCCGGGCTGCACGCCGCGGGCGCCGAGCAGGTAGGCGATCCGGTGGGCGAGCACCCGGGTCTTGCCCGAGCCGGCGCCGGCGACGATGAGCAGCGGGCTGCCCTCGTGGACGACGGCCTGCCGCTGCGGCCCGTTGAGGCCGGCGAGCATGCGGTCCAGCTCCCGCCCCACCTGACCGGACGCGGAACGCTGGAGGGACGCGGTGCCCGGGAGGGCCTGCTGGACGCTCATCCCGGGGCCCCCGCAGAAACGAGGAGCGCCAGCGGAGCGTTTTCGTGGGGTGGGTTCATGACCACACCACTGTAGTTCGGTCGGGTGGCCGCCAAGGCCAGAGATGCCGGTCCACCCGGCCACGGCTAGCGATGTGCGGTGCTCGACGGAGTCGGGACCAGAGCGGCTCGCTTCAGCGGCCGCCCCGGTTGCAGGCGGGGGTCGTCGTCGAGGAGCCTCCGGCACATCGCGTGCTCACCCTTCGTGTACGCGATGAGGTAGACGCGGTCGATCCGGCCGGCCGGATGCGACTCCAGATGGTCGGCGACGGTGTCCAGGACAGCGGGGACGATGGCGTCCAGGCTGCCCTTCGCGCTGCCCGAGCCGAGGAGCGGGAGCAGCACCGACCGGATGTCGTCTGCCCGCTCGGCGAGCCGCTCGGCACAGCGGAGCACGGCACGGACGCAGCCGCCGATGTCGCCGGCATGCCCGTAGCCCCGACCGAACTCGCCGACGGCGGCCGCGACGTGGAGGACCCGCTTCACGCTGTGCGACTCGGCGAGGTCACCCGGCTCGGTGTCGAAGACCGTGCTGAGGGGGACGCTGCGCCGGCCCTCCATCCTGGCCGCGAGCGCGCGGCCGATGACGTCCTCGACCACCTCACCAGCGCTGTCGTGGCGTCCACCCAGGTAACGGATGACCCCGGACACCGACCGGTCGTAGTAGCGCGCCATCTGCATCTCGACGTTCTCGGAGTTGACCCAGACGTCGGCGAAGGTGACGAGGTCGAGTCCGCCCCCGACCAGCCCTATCGCCCCACTGGGCCGATCCACGAGCTGGTACACCAGCACGTCGCCACCCCTGACCGGCTCGGTGCTGTCCGGGGCCTTCGAGGCGGCGTTGCTCTCCCGGCGGGACAGTTCCCGCTCCCGCGCCTCGAGGTCCTCCGCCTGCAGCGAGTACCGGATCCCGACACCCCAGACGACGAGGTACGCGGCGATCGCACCGGTGGCCTGTCCCCAGGTGAACTCGGGGCTGATCGTGCTCTCCGGGAAGAAGAGGAAGATCAGGAACACCGGGCACAGCGCGACGACGAGCCAGGCCAGCACCAGACGCACCCGTGGCCGGGGGACGCCGGGCCGCGTCCTGCCCGCGAGGGCGAGGGGCAGCCCGATCGCGAGGGAGACGACGGCGCAGACGAGAGTCGTCCACTGGAACGTGGTCATCGCAACCACTCCTGGCCACGGAACGGCGTGCCCCGCCCGCGCGGGGAGGCGTCGCGCAGGTCAGTCGGCGTACACAGCGGCTGGGGCATCCGCCGGCGCTCCCTCCCCGGACGGCAGGTCCGGACACGTGCGCTCGTAGGGCAGGCCGGGCGCGAACTGGTCCCACTCGGCCTGGGACAGGTTGCGGTTGACCACCCGGCAGCCGGCGTCCATCCACGATGAGAACCGCAGGTCCCACAGCTGGGCCCGCTGGTCGTTGCCGGCGGTGGCCAGCAGCGCACCGTCGGGGGCGAACGCCACACCGTTCACCCCGCCGGTGTGGCCCTCCAGGGCCGAGCCGTCGGGCAGGCGGCTCGCCGTGTCCCACAACTGCACCGTCGAGTCGTCGCCGACCGTGGCGAGCAGGGCGCCGTCGGGGCTGAAGGCGACACCGTTCACCGCGCCGCTGTGCCCCTCTAGCGGTGAGCCGTCGGGTCGACCGCTCGCCGTGTCCCACAACTGCACCGTCGAATCGAGGCTGGCGCTGGCCAGCAGGGTGCCGTCGGGGCTGAATGCCACCGCCATGACCGCATCGGTGTGGCCGGCCAGCGGAGCACCGTGGGGCTGACCGGTGGCGACGTCCCACAGCCGCACGGTCGTGTCGACGCCGGCGCTGGCCAGCAGGGCGCCGTCGGGGCTGAACGCCACCGCCCTGACCCAATCGGCGTGCCCCTCCAGCGGAGCACCCTGGGGCTGACCGGTGGCGACG
>NZ_FRDM01000017.1 GCF_900143215.1 Geodermatophilus obscurus
GGAGCGGACCCCGGCGGGGAGCGGACCCCGGCGGGGAGGGGACTCCGGCGGGGAGGCGCACCGGTGCTGTCGTGCGCTGACGGCTGAGGGAGCATCGCGGCAAGCTCTGCCAGCGAGGCGTTCCCGCGGGAACGCCTCCGTGTGGGGACGTGCGGGGTGGATCCGTCCGCGTCGACCGGACGGATCCACCCCGGGGCTCAGCCCCTGGCCGGGAACTCCGCGAAGCGGGTGCGCAGATCCTTCTTGGAGAACTTGCCGACGCTGGTCTTGGGCACCTCGTCGATGAACTCGACGGCGTCGGGCATCCACCACTTGGCCACCTGCGGCCGCAGGTGCTCCAGGATCTCCTCCTCGGTGGCCGTCTCGCCCTCCCTGAGGACGACGCAGGCCAGCGGCCGCTCGTCCCACTTCGGGTGCGGGATGCCGACGACCGCGGCCTCCTTGACCTTCGGGTGGCTCATGATGGCGTTCTCGAGGTCGACCGAGCTGATCCACTCGCCGCCGGACTTGATGAGGTCCTTGGTGCGATCGGCGATCCGGATCGAGCCGAACGAGTCCATCGCCGCGACGTCACCGGTGCGCATCCAGCCGTCCGTCGTCAGGAGTTCCACGCCGGCGTCCGGGTTGTAGTAGTCCTTCGCGCACCACGGGCCGCGCACCTGCAGCTCGCCGGTGGCCTTGTCGTCCCACGGCTGGGGCTCGAGGGTCTCGGCGTCGACGATCCGGGCCTCGACGCCGAGGAACGGCAATCCGGCCCGGGACCGCTGGTCGGCCTGCGTCTCGGCGTCGGCGTCGGCGTAGCGGCGCGGCAGGATGCCGGAGGAGGCGACCGGGTGGGTCTCGGTCATGCCCCAGGCCTGCAGGATCGGCAGGCCGACCTGCTCGCGGTAGGCCTCGCTCAGCGCCCTGGGCACCGCCGAGCCCCCGCAGCCGATGTCCCGCAGCTTGTGCGGCCGGCCGGCCAGGTGGGGGAGCACGCCTTGCCAGATGGTCGGGACGCCGGCCGTGAAGGTGACCCCCTCCTCGAGGATCAGCTTCGCCAGGGCCTCCGGCTGCATCATCGAGCCGGGCATGACCAGGGAGGCGCCGGCGGCCGGCGCGGCCTGCGCGATGCCCCAGGCGTTGGCGTGGAACATCGGCACGACCGGCATCGCGACGTCCTGGATGCCCAGGCCGAAGGCGTTGGGCGCCATGACACCCATCGTGTGCAGGAACGTCGAGCGGTGCGAGTAGACGACGCCCTTGGGGTTGCCCGTCGTGCCGCTCGTGTAGCACATGTAGGCGGCCGAGTTCTCGTCCGTGACCCCGAACTCGACCAGCTGGGCGTCGGCCAGCAGCGTCTCGTAGTCGAGGACCCGCGGGTCGTCGGGGATCTCGTTGTCCCCGCCGTCGTCCATGACCACGACGTGCCGGACGGTCTTCATCGTGTCGATGAGCGGCCACAGCAGGGGCAGCACCGTGCGGTCGACGAAGACGGCCTCGTCCTCGGCGTGGTTGGCGATGTAGGTCAGCTGCTCGGGGAACAGCCGCACGTTGAGGGTGTGCAGCACCCGGCCGGAGCTCGGCGCGGCGAAGTACAGCTCGAGGTGTCGCTGGCTGTTCCAGCCGAAGGTGCCGACCCGGCCGTCGGCGCTGATGCCGAGGGTGTCGAGCACGCCGCCGAGCCGCCGGGTCCGGTCGGCCCATTCCGCATAGGTGGCCCGGGTGGTCCCGCCGGGCCCCGCAGTGGCGATCGTCCCGTCGCCGTAGTGCTGCTCGACGTGCCGGAAGATCGCGTCGATGGTCAGGGGGTAGTCCTGCATGAGGCCGCGCATGGCCGGATCTTGCCAGTGACCGCGCTCACGATCCACAACGGTCCGGCGGCGACGGGCCAGGTCAGCGGGCCAGCACGACGGGCAGCTCGGCCAGGCCGCGGATGACGAACTCCGGACGGCGCACCGGCTCCCCGCCGAGCTCCAGCCGGGAGGTGCGTTCCAGCAGGGCGCCGAAGGACGCCTGCAGCTCGACCCGGGCCAGCGGTGCGCCGATGCAGAAGTGCACGCCGGCCCCGAAGCTGGTGTGCGGGTTGTCGGTGCGGCCGACGTCGAGGGCGTCGGGGGCGGCGAACACCGCCGGGTCCCGGTTCGCGGCCCCGAGCAGCGCGGCGATCTTCTGCCCCTCCCGCACGGTGACGCCGCCGAGGTCCACGTCGGCCGTCGCGGTCCGCTCGAACAGCTGCAGCGGCGAGTCGAACCGCATCAGCTCCTCGACCGCCGTCGGCAGCAGACCGGGGTCCGCGCGGAGCCGGCGCAGCTGGTCGGGGTGCTCGAGCAGCGCCAGCAGGCCGTTGCCGCTGACGTTGACCGTCGCCTCGTGCCCGGCGTCGAGCAGCAGGATGCAGGTCGTCACCAGCTCGTCCTCGGTGAGCCGATCGCCCTCGGCGTCGCGCACGGTGACCAGGTGGGACAGCAGGTCCTCGGCCGGGGCGCGGCGGCGCTCGCCGGCCAGCCCGCGCAGGTAGGTGACGAACTGGTCCGCCGCACGCTCCGCGGCGTCCTCGACCGCCGCCGTCCGGCCGTACTCGTACATCTTCACGATCGCGTTGGACCACGGCCGCAGCAGCGGCCGGTCGGCCCGCGGGACGCCGAGCAGCTCGGCGATGACGGCGACGGGCAGCTCCCCGGCCATCCCGGAGAGGACGTCGACCGGCTCGGTCCCGCCGGAACGCTCCACCAGGCCGTCGACCAGCTCGGCGGCCAGCTGCCGCACCCACGGCCGCAGCCGCTCGACGTGCCCGCGGGCGAAGGCGGCGCTGACCAGCCGGCGCAGCCGGGTGTGGTCCGGCGGCTCCATCTCCAGCATCGCGTTGCGGTGGATGAGGTTGAACGACCGGAACCGCGCGGCCGGCTCCCGGTCCCGCCAGATCCGGCCCAGCCGCCGGTCGCGCAGGACGGCGTTGCTCTCGGCGTGGGTGAACGCCAACCACAGGCCGAGCCCCTCGTGCCACTGCACCGGCGCCTGCGACCGGGCGCGCGCGAAGGCCGGGTAGGGATCGGCGACGACGGCGGGGTCGGTGAGATCGATCGGCGGGGCCGCGGGCGTCACGCCGGAGCAGCGTAGTTGTAAGGACCCCCTCGCCCCCCGCCACTCGCGGGCTCGCAGCGGGACCCTGCGAGGGGGCCGCCCTTGCCCCCGCCAGTCGCAGGCTTGCGGCGGGACCCTGCGCGGGAGCCGCTTAGGCTCGGGCCATGGCCCGCTCCGCGACCCGCAAGCGCCCCGCTGCCCCTGCCACAGAGAACGGCGTCAACCCCAAGGCGCCGTGTCCGTGCGGCTCGGGCCGTCGCTACAAGCACTGCCACGGCTCGGGCTACGCCCCGCCGGTGACCCGGCCGTTCGAGGGGCTGCCCGGCGAGCCGCACTGGGTGGCGCTGCGCGAGCTGGTCCCGGCGGCGACCGCGCCCCTGCGGACGGCGGACGGCCGCGACGTCACCCTCGCCAGCGTGCTGCCCGGCGGGGCTCCGGCCCTGGTGCGCGCCGGCGGCGAGATCCTGCTCGGCGTCCAGCTGCAGGGCTCCTCCGACGACGTCAGCCGCGACCTCGGGACGGCGCTGGCCGCCGCCCTCGACGCCCCCGCCGGCGCGCCGGTCGATCCGGGCCCCCTCGGCGGCGCGGGCTCGGCCGGGCCGCGATTGCAGGAGCTGGTGGACCTCGGTGCGCCGCTCGAGGTGACCGTGCACGAGGACTTCGGCTTCTGGCTCGAGGGAGTCGACGCCGGGGCCGCGGCGCAGGCCGGTCTGGAACAGGCCAACGCCGCGATCCTGCCCACCGAGCTGCTGTCCGGCCTCGGTGCCGCCTACTGGGTGCGGCCCGGCGCCGAGCGCGCCCACCTGCGCTGGGTGCGGCCCGAGCCGGAGGAGCGGCTGCTCGACGCGCTGGCCCGGCTGCGCGCCTCGGGCGAGATCCTGCTCGGCGAGGGCACCCGCTACGCCGGCGCCTTCCGGGCGCACGGCCTGCTCGTGCCGGTGTGGGACCTGCCCGCCGACGCCCCGGCCGCCGACTGGACGGACGCTGCCGCCGCGTTCCAGACCCGGCTGGAGCAGGCGCTGGAGGTCACCGACCCGCTGACCGCTGACGAGCGCCGCGCTCGGGCGGGCCTGCTGTCCCGTCAGGTCACCCTGCGCTGAGAGAGCACCCCTCTGCCCCCGTCACTCGCGAGCTCGCGGCGGGACCCTGCGGCGGGGCCGGCGGGGTCGGCCCGGTGGACGACGGACGTCCCCCGGGCCGGTGTCACGTGCGACGCCCGCGTGGTCGACACGGGGTAGCGACCAGCTCACCGTTCGCCGACGCGCCTCACCCCACGTGGGCACTTCCCGGTGCTCGTTACGAGACCGTGACGCCGAGGTGGCGATCAGGGGTTGACGGCAGTGGGTTGTTAACGCTCACACTTGTGCCGCTCGCCACGGGCGGGCCTGCGCCGGGTCGAGCGCGCAGCAGTCTCGAGGAGGAGATCACGTGAGCAAGAGGCTCGGCTTCGCCGCCCTCAGCGCCGGCATGGCGCTGACCCTGGCGGCCTGTGGCGGCGAGGGCGCCGGTGGCAGCGGCGGTGCCGGTGGCGGAGGCGCCGAGACGGAGGACCTGACCATCGGCGTCTCGATGCCGACCCAGACCTCCGAGCGCTGGATCGCCGACGGCAACAACGTCAAGGAGCAGCTGGAGGGCGAGGGCTACACCGTCGACCTGCAGTACGCCAACGACGACATCCCCACCCAGTCGCAGCAGATCGACCAGATGATCACCGAGGGTGCCGACATCCTCGTCGTCGCGGCGATCGACGGCACCGCCCTCTCCGGCCAGCTGGAGAACGCGGCGGCCAACAACATCCCGGTCATCTCCTACGACCGCCTCATCCGCGACACCGAGAACGTCGACTTCTACGTCACGTTCGACAACTTCGAGGTCGGCGTCGCCCAGGGCAACGCGCTGCTGACCGGCCTGGGCCTGCGGAACGAGGACGGCTCGCCGGGCACCGCGACCGGCCCGTTCAACGTCGAGCTGTTCGCCGGCTCGCTGGACGACAACAACGCGTTCTTCTTCTGGGACGGCGCGATGTCGGTCCTGCAGCCGCTGATCGACGACGGCACGCTGGTCGTGAAGTCGGGCCAGACGAGCATCGAGCAGGCCGCCATCCTGCGCTGGCAGCAGGAGACCGCCCAGCGGCGGATGGAGGACCTGCTGACCTCCGCCTACAACGACGGCTCCCGGGTCGACGGCGTCCTCTCCCCGTACGACGGCCTCTCCCGCGGCATCATCACCGCGCTGCAGAACGCCGGCTACGGCCCGACGCTCGACGCCCAGCCGCAGCCGATGGCGGTCGTGACCGGTCAGGACGCCGAGATCGCCTCGGTCAAGCTGATCAACGACGGGGTCCAGAGCTCCACCATCTTCAAGGACACCCGTCTGCTGGCCGAGCAGGCCGTCGCCGCCGCCTCCGCCTTCGCCGAGGGCAACGAGCCGGAGGCCAACGACACCGAGACGTACGACAACGGCGTCAAGGTCGTCCCCTCCTACCTGCTCCCGGTCGAGACGGTCTTCGCGGACGACATCCAGTCCGTGCTGATCGACTCCGGCTACTGGACGGCCGAAGAGGTCGCCAGCGGCCAGTCGGACTGACCTCCGGCACCTGAGCCCGGCCGGGCCCGGCAGCACCGCTGTCGGGCCCGGCCGGCACCACCCAGGCCGGCCATCCCGCGGCCTGGCCCACCCCGCCGGGGTGGCGCACACTTCTCCCCACCATCAGCGGCGCGCCCTCCGCCAGCGACGAGGCGCCGACGACAGGACGACGAGGTCCCATGGACGACCACATCCTGGAGATGCGCGGCATCACCAAGACGTTCCCCGGCGTCAAGGCCCTGGAGAACGTCAACCTGGTGGTCCGCCGAGGCGAGATCCACGCGATCTGCGGTGAGAACGGCGCCGGCAAGTCGACCCTCATGAAGGTCCTCTCGGGCGTCTACCCGGCGGGGAGCTACGAGGGCGAGATCGTCTTCGACGGCCAGTCGGTCCGCTTCTCCGGAATCCGCGACAGCGAGCACGTGGGCATCGTGATCATCCACCAGGAGCTCGCGCTGGTCCCGTACCTGTCGATCGCGGAGAACATCTTCCTCGGCAACGAGCGGCGCGGCCGGTTCGGAGTCATCGACTGGAACAAGGCCAACGCCGAGGCCGGCGAGCTGTTGCGCTCGGTCGGGCTGGACGAGAACCCGGTCACCCCGGTGGGCCAGCTCGGCGTCGGCAAGCAGCAACTGGTGGAGATCGCCAAGGCGCTGTCCAAGGACGTGCGCCTGCTCATCCTCGACGAGCCGACCGCCGCGCTGAACGACACCGACTCCGCGCACCTGCTGGACCTGATGCGCCGGCTCCGGGACCGCGGGATCACCTGCATCATGATCTCGCACAAGCTCGGCGAGATCACCGCCGTCTCGGACAACGTCACGGTGATCCGCGACGGCAAGACGGTCGAGACGCTGAACCTGCACGCCGGCGAGGTGACCCAGGAGCGGATCATCCGCGGGATGGTCGGCCGCGACCTGGAGAGCTACTACCCCGAGCGTGAGTCGCACCCCGGCGAGGAGATCCTGCGGGTCGAGGACTGGACGGTCTGGCACCCGACCCAGGACCGCAAGGTCGTCGAAGGCGCGAACTTCACCGTCCGGGCCGGGGAGGTCGTCGGGATCGCCGGCCTCATGGGCGCCGGGCGGACCGAGCTGGCGATGAGCATCTTCGGGCGCGCCTACGGCCGGAACACCACCGGCCGGCTCTTCGTGCACGGCAAGGAGGTCAAGCCGCGCAACGTCTCCGAGGCGATCGACGCCGGGATCGCCTACGCGACCGAGGACCGCAAGCACTACGGCCTCAACCTCATCGAGGACATCCGGCGCAACGTCTCCGCCGCCGCCCTGGACAAGCTCGCCAGCAAGGGCTTCGTCAACGGCAACGAGGAGGTCAAGGTCGCCGAGGGCTACCGCCGCGACATGAACATCAAGGCCCCGAGCGTCGCCTCGATCGTGGGCAAACTCTCCGGGGGCAACCAGCAGAAGGTCGTGCTGTCCAAGTGGCTGTACACCGACCCCGAGGTGCTCATCCTCGACGAACCCACCCGCGGCATCGACGTGGGGGCGAAGTACGAGATCTACACGATCATCAACCGGCTGGTCGCGGCCGGTAAGGCGGTGCTGGTCATCTCCTCCGAGCTGCCCGAGCTGCTCGGCATCTGCGACCGCATCTACACCCTGTCCGCGGGCCGGATCACCGGAGAGGTGCCCGTCCAGCAGGCGACCCAGGAGAACCTGATGGAGCTCATGACCAAGGAGAAGGAGCTCGCGGCATGACCAGGACCGTGCCCCCCTCGTCGGAGCCGGAGGCCCAGGACTCGACGGCCCCCAAGGACGTCGCGCCCGCCGTCGCCCTGCACACCGGCACCAGCAACGTCCGCACCCTGCTGACGAGCAACCTCCGGCAGAGCGGCATCTACATCGCCTTCGTGGCGATCATCGCGCTGTTCACCGTGCTCACCGACGGGACGCTGCTGTCCCCGGGCAACGTCACCAACATCGTCCTGCAGTACAGCTACATCCTGATCCTGGCCATCGGCATGGTCATCGTGATCATCGCGGGGCACATCGACCTCTCCGTGGGGTCGGTGGTGGCCCTGACCGGCGCGGTGTCGGCCGTACTGGTCATCCAGCAGGGCCTGCCGTGGTGGGTGGGCGTGCTGGCCGCCTTGGCGACGGGCGTCGCGATCGGTGCCTGGCACGGCTTCTGGGTCGCCTACGTCGGCATCCCGGCGTTCATCGTCACCCTGGCCGGCATGCTGCTGTTCCGCGGCCTGACGCTGCAGGTGCTGGACAACATCTCGCTCTCGCCCTTCCCCCCGGGCTACGGCGACATCGCCAGCGGGTTCCTCAACGGCCTCATCGGCGGCGACGGCTACGACGCGTTCACCCTGCTCATCGGCGGGATCGCGGTCGCCGGATACGCGGTGAGCCAGTACCGCAGCCGCATCGCCCTCATCCGCTACCAGCAGCCGGTCGAGTCGTTCCCGCTCTTCGTCGCCAAGATCGTGCTCGTCGGCGCGGTCGTCATGGCGTTCGCGTGGCAGCTGGCGCACGCCCGCGGCCTGCCCATCGTGCTGATCATCCTGGCCGTGCTGATCCTCGTGTACGCCGTCGTCACCAAGCGGACCGTCTTCGGGCGCCAGGTGTACGCGATCGGCGGCAACCTGGCGGCGGCCACGCTGTCAGGTGTCAAGGTCCGGGCGGTCAACTTCTGGATCTTCGTCAACATGGGCTTCCTGGCCGGGATCGCCGGCGTCGTCTTCTCGTCGCGGTCCAACGGCGCCCAGCCCGGCGCGGGCAACATGTTCGAGCTCGACGCGATCGCCGCGGCGTTCATCGGCGGTGCGGCCGTCACCGGCGGTGTCGGCACGGTGGTCGGCGCCATGGTCGGTGGTCTGATCATGGCCGTCATGAGCAACGGCATGCAGCTCATGGGCGTCGACCAGTCCATCCAGTCGGTGGTCAAGGGCATGGTGCTGCTGCTGGCCGTGGCCTTCGACGTCTACAACAAGCGGCGCGCCGGAGCGTCCCGCTGACGCCCCGGGCGGCCCCGCGGTCTTCCTGCGGGGCCGCCCGGCGGGGCACCGACCGAGGCGGCCACGGGCCGGCTCCTCGACGGGGAGGGGTGACGGTGGAGCCCGAGGGGCCGAGCCGAGCGCTGGTCATGTCGGACGTCGCAACTCGGGCCGGCGTCTCCCACCAGACGGTGTCCCGGGTCATCAACGGGCACCCCAACGTCGCGCCGCAGACCCGTGAGCGCGTCGAGCGGGCCATCCGCGAGCTGGGCTACCGGCCCAACACCGCCGCGCGGGCCCTGGTCACCGGCTCGACCCGGACCATCGGGTTCGTCACGGTGAACATCAACCAGTACGGGCCGGCGCAGACCCTCGTGGGGCTGGAGCGGGCGGCGCGGGCGGCCGGGTACTCGCTCAGCGTCGCCGTGCTCGACGAGGCCACCGCCGACGCGATGCGCGACGCCGTCGACCGCTTCATGGCCCAGTCGGTCGACGCCGTCCTGGCGCTGGCCACCTACGACGACGCGGCCGAGGCGCTGCACGCGGTGCACACCCCGCTGCCGCTGGTCACCGTGCAGAGCGGCGGGGCCCTGGAGGAGCCCGCGGTCGGCGTGGACCAGGTCGCCGGTGCCCGGCTGGCCACCCGCCACCTGCTCGACCTCGGCCACCGCACCGTCCACCACGTCACCGGTCCGGCCGACTCCCAGGAGGCCCGCGACCGGATCGAGGGCTGGCGCGCCGAGCTGGCCGCCGCGGGTGCGCCCGTCCCGGTGTGCCTGCACGGCGACTGGACGCCGTCCTCGGGCTACGAGGCCGGCCGCCGGCTCGCCGCGCGCAGGCGCGCGGGCGAGCAGGTCACCGCGGTGTTCCTCGCCAACGACCAGATGGCCCTGGGGCTGCTCGCGGCGTTCCACGAGGAGGGGCTCGAGGCCCCGCGGGACGTCAGCGTCGTCGGCTTCGACGATCTGCCCGAGGCCCCCTACCTGACCCCGCCGCTGACGACGGTCCGGCAGGACTTCGCCGAGCTCGGTCACCGTGCGGTGGAGCTCGTGCTGGCCCGGCTGGCCGGTCGCGACCTGCACCTGGAGCCGGTACCGCCGGTTCTGCTGGTCCGGTCCAGCACCGGCCCCGTCCCGGTGGGGAGCACGCCCGCCGCAGTGTGACGGCTGTCCCTGTTAGCGCTAACATCCCCGGCGGTGACGCGGCCGTCCGGCCGTCGGAGCCGCCGGGTGGAGGAGGAAGCGATGCGGAGCACCGCTGGACCAGCTGACACCCACCTCGTCGGGACGCTGCCGGGCCGGGCGGACGTCCTCCACGACGGGCGAGGTGCGGGGACGCGCGGTGCTGCGCTTCCCGGGGGCCCGGGCGGGCCCACCACTACGGGCCGGGAGGGTCGCGAGAGATGACGACGGATGTCGGCGCAGCGATCACCGGAGGTCGCACGGCCCTGGGGATCGAGCTGGGATCGACCCGGATCAAGGCGGTGCTCGTCGGCCCGGACCACGCTCCGCTCGCGGTCGGCAGCTCCGACTGGGAGAACCAGTTCGTCGAGCGGCGGTGGACCTACTCGCTGGAGGCCGTCTGGGCGGGGGTGCAGCAGAGTTACGCGGCCCTGGCGGACGACGTGCGGCGACGCCACGGGGTCGAGCTGGCAGGACTCGGCGCACTCGGCGTGTCGGCGATGATGCACGGCTATCTGGCGTTCGGCGTCGACGGTGAGCTGCTCACGCCGTTCCGCACCTGGCGCAACACGAACACGGGTCGATCAGCAGAGCGGCTCAGCACGGAGTTCGGCGTCAACATCCCGCACCGGTGGAGCGTCGCGCACCTCTACCAGGCGATCCTGGATCACGAGGAGCACGTCGGTCGGCTCGATCACCTGACGACCCTGGCCGGCTACGTGCACTGGCAGCTCACCGGCGAGAAGGTCCTGGGCATCGGCGATGCCAGCGGCATGTTCCCGATCGACGTGGGCACCGGCGGGTACTCCGCCCCGATGCTGGACCGGTTCGACCAGCTGGCCGCCGAGGCCGGGGTCGAGCTGACCCTCGCCGACCTGCTGCCCAGGATCGCGTCCGCCGGCCAGCCGGCCGGCGAGCTCACCGAGGCGGGGGCCGAGCTGCTCGACCCGACCGGGCGGCTGCGTCCCGGCATCCCGTTCTGCCCACCCGAGGGTGACGCGGGCACGGGGATGGTCGCCACCAACTCGGTCGCTCCGCGCACCGGCAACGTCTCCGCCGGGACGAGCATCTTCGCCATGGTCGTGCTCGAGCGCGAACTCACCCGGGTGCACCGCGAACTCGACCTCGTGACCACGCCGGCCGGTGACCCGGTGGCCATGGTGCACTGCAACAACGGGGCCAGTGAGGTGAACGCCTGGGTCGGTCTGTTCACCGAGTTCGCCCGGGCGCTGGGTTCCGACGTGGACCCGTCGGCGGTCTTCGAGATCCTCTTCTCCGCCGCGCTCGGTGGTGCCAGCGACGGCGGCGGGATGCTGGCCTACAACTACCTCTCCGGGGAGCCGATCACCGACCTCGACGAGGGGCGGCCGCTGTTCGTGCGGTCCCCGGACAGCAGGTTCGACCTCGCCACCTTCATGCGGACGCACCTGTTCGCGTCCCTCGCCACGCTGCGGATCGGCATGGACGTCCTGCAGAAGACCGAGGGCGTGCGGCTCGACCGGATGTTCGCGCACGGCGGCCTGTTCCGGACCAAGGGCGTGGCGCAACGCTTCCTGGCCGCCGCGATCGACACCCCGGTGTCCGTCGGGGACGTCGCTGCCGAGGGTGGCGCCTGGGGGATCGCCGTCCTGGCCGCCTTCGCCACCGGGCGCTCGCCGGGACAGGACCTGGCCGACTACCTGGACACGACGGTCTTCACCGGCACCAGCCTGCAGACCGCCCAGCCCGAGCCGGCCGACGTCGCCGGCTTCACCGCGTTCATGCAGCGGTACGTCGCCGGGCTCCCGGTCGAGCGGGCCGCCGTGACATGCGTGTGAGCCCCCTGTCAGTGACCACGTCCGCCGCACCCGCCGAGGAGCAGCCCGCATGACCTCACCCCACGAAGACGCTCCGCTGGCGCTCCACGTCTCCGCGGGGACCCCGAGGGCAGCCACCGCCCCCCGCACCGAGCGGGGCACCCACCAGGCGCAGCGCGAGCACGTCGCCGCGCTGCACGTCGAGCTGACCCGCAACGGGCTGGTCACCTGGACCTCGGGCAACGTGTCCGAGCGGGTGCCCGGCGAGGACCTGTTCGTCATCAAGGGCAGCGGTGTCCTCTACGACGAGCTGACCTGGGAGGGCATCACCGTCTGCGACCTCGACGGGAACGCCGTCGACGGGGTGAAGAAGCCGTCCAGCGACACCGACGCGCACGCCTACGTCTACCGGCACGTGCCCGAGGTCAACGGCCAGGTGCACACGCACAGCCCCTACGCCACGGCCTGGGCGGCGCGGGCCGAGCCGATCCCGTGCGTGCTCACCGCGATGGCCGACGAGTTCGGCGGCCCGATCCCGGTCGGCCCGTTCGCGCTCATCGGCGACGACTCGATCGGCCAGGGGATCGTGGCCACGCTGCGCGACTCCCGGTCCCCGGCGGTGCTCATGCAGAACCACGGCGTCTTCACGATCGGCCCGTCGGCCAAGGCGGCGGTCAAGGCCGCGGTCATGACCGAGGACGTCGCCCGCACCGTGCACCTGTCCCGCCAGCTCGGCGAGCCGCTGCCCATCGCGCAGTCGGACGTCGACTCGCTCTACGCGCGCTACCAGAACGTCTACGGACAGTGAGGAGAGCTCCCACCGTGGTCGGAGACCCGTTCGAGGGGCACGAGGTCTGGTTCCTGACCGGCAGCCAGGGGCTGTACGGCGAGGAGACCCTGCAGCAGGTCGCCGAGCAGTCACAGCGGGTCGCCGCGGCGCTCGACGAGGCCGCCGAGGTGCCGATCCGGGTGGTGTGGAAGCCGGTGCTCACCGACGCCGCCGCCATCCGGCGGGCGATGGGCGAGGCCAACGAGGACCCCTCCTGCGTCGGCGTCGTCACCTGGATGCACACCTTCTCCCCGGCGAAGATGTGGATCAGCGGGCTGGACGCGCTGCGCAAGCCGCTGCTGCACCTGCACACCCAGGCCGACGCCGCCCTGCCGTGGGCGACGATCGACATGGACTTCATGAACCTCAACCAGGCCGCGCACGGCGACCGGGAGTACGGGTTCCTGCTGTCCCGGCTGCGGATGCCGCGGACGACGGTCGCCGGCCACGTGTCCAACCCGCGGGTGCGCTCCCGGGTCGGTTCGTGGGCGCGCGCGGCCACGGCGGCGGCTGCGGCCCGGTCGCTGCGGCTGGCCCGGTTCGGCGACAACATGCGCAACGTCGCGGTGACCGAGGGGGACAAGGTCGAGGCCGAGATCCGCTTCGGCATGTCGGTGAACACCTGGGGCGTCAACGACCTGGTCGCCGTGGTGGACGCCGTGGCGGAGAAGGCCGTCGACGCCCTCGTCGAGGAGTACGGCGACCTGTACGAGTTCGCCGACGGCGCCCGCCCGGGCGGGCCGCAGCACGAGGCCGTGCGCTACCAGGCGCGCATCGAGGCGGCGCTGCGCAGCTTCCTGGAGGACGGCGGGTTCACCGCGTTCACCACGAACTTCGAGGACCTCGGCGGGCTGCGCCAGCTCCCCGGTCTCGCCGTCCAGCGGCTGATGGCCGACGGCTACGGCTTCGGCGGCGAGGGCGACTGGAAGACCGCGGCGCTGCTGCGCACCCTCAAGGTCGCCGCGGCCGGGCTGCCCGGCGGTACCTCCTTCATGGAGGACTACACCTACGACCTCGCCGGGACGCCGAAGATCCTCGGTGCGCACATGCTGGAGGTCTGCCCGACCATCGCCGGCGACCGGCCGCGGGTCGAGGTGCACCCGCTGTCCATCGGCGGCCGCGAGGACCCGGCGCGGCTGGTGTTCACCGCGGCGCCGGGCGAGGGCGTCGTCGTCGGCTGGTGCGATCTGGGCGACCGCTTCCGGTGGGTGGCCGACGAGATCGACGTCGTCGAGCCCGACGAGCCGCTGCCGAGCCTGCCCGTGGCCCGCGCGGTGTGGCAGCCCCGGCCGGACTTCGAGACCGCGACCGAGGGCTGGCTGACCGCCGGCGGCCCGCACCACACGGTGCTGTCCACCGCCATCGGCGCCGACGAGCTCACCGACCTGGCCGAGGTCTTCGCGACCGAGCTGGTGCTCATCGACGCCGACACCACGCGACGCTCGCTGGCGAAGGAGCTGCGCTGGGGAGCCGCCTACCACCGCCTGGCCCAGGGCCTGTAGGAGGACCCCGCTGCCCCCCACCGCTCGCAGGCTCGCGGCGGGCCCCTGCAGCGGGGCCGTTCCAGCACGTCAGACCGGGTCGCGGCGGACCGGGCAGGACATGCACCTCGGCCCGCCGCGGCCGCTGCCGAGCTCGGAGCCGGCGATCCGCACGACCTCGATGCCGGCCGCCTCGAGCGCGGCGTTGGTGACGGTGTTGCGCTCGTAGGCCACGGCCAGCCGCGGGGCCAGCGCGAGGGTGTTGTTGCCGTCGTCCCACTGCTCGCGCTCGGCGGTCACCGGGTCCAGGCCGGTGTCGATCACCCGCAGCCGGTCGATGCCCATCGCGGCGGCCGCGGCCTCGAGGAACGGCGCGGGGCCGCGGACGACGAGGTCGGTGGTGTCGTCGTCGTCCGGTGGGACGTCGGCGGTGACGGTCCAGGCGACCAGCGAGGCGGCGACGGCGGGGTACACGACCATGGCGTCGACGTCGACCATCGTGGCGATGGTGTCCAGGTGCATGGTCGCCCGCTGCTGGGCGATCGGGACGACGAGCACGGTGTGCGCCAGGCCGCGGGCGAACACCCGCCGGGCCAGCCGCTCCGCGCCACCGGGCGTCGTCCGCTCGCCGACGCCGACCGCGACCACGCCGGGCGCCAGCAGCAGCACGTCGCCGCCCTCCAAGTGCTCCAGCGAGGCGTCGTAGAGCTGCTCGGCGCCGGCGAAGCGCGGGTGGTGGGCGTAGACCGCGGCGGTGATCGTGCTCTCCCGGTGCCGCGCCGGCATCGTCAGCGAGGTCACCGCCACCTGGTCGCCCACCCACACCGACGAGTCGCGGGTGAACAGCAGGTTGGGCAGCGGTGGGACGACGAAGTCACCGCGCGCCATGAGCTCCCAGGACAGCCCGCGGGCGCCGGGCAGCTCGTCGTGGGCCACCCCGGCGACCAGCGCGCGGGCGAGGTCCTCGGAGGAGAGGTCGGCGAGGTGCGCGGCGGCGGTGCGCTTGAGCGTCGCGCCCAGCCGCGGGTCGTCGACGGCGGCCGTGATCAGTTCCGCGCGTGCCGCGGGGTCGGTGAGGACCTCGGCCAGCAGCCGGTCGAGGTACAGCACCTCCACGCCGCGGGCGCCCAGCTCGGCGGCGAAGGCGTCGTGCTCCTCCTGCGCCCGGCGCACCCACGGCACGCCGTCGAAGAGCAGCTGGTCGTTGTTGCGGGGCGTGAGCCGGCGCAGCTCGGCGCCCGGCCGGTGCAGCAGCACGGCCCGCAGCGCCCCGACCTCGCTGGTGGCGCCGCGGACGGCGGCGGGTGTGATCATGCGCCGAGGCTGGCACACGGGGTGTGCCGGCCGCTGGATACGGTGCTCCGGCCGGGGGCCGACGACGTCCCCCTCGACGCGGAGGAGACCGCCCGTGCACCTGTTCGACCTCTCCGGGAAGGTCGCCGTCGTCACCGGCGGCACCCGCGGCATCGGCCTGATGATGGCCCGCGGGCTGCTCCAGGCCGGGGCGTCTGTCTACATCAGCTCCCGCAAGGCCGAGGCCGGCGAGCAGGCCGCCGCCGAGCTGTCGCAGTTCGGCACGGTCGAGTCGATCCCGGCGGACGTCTCCACGGAGGCCGGGTGCCGCCGGTTGGCCGAGGAGGTGGGTCGCCGCGAGGAGCGGCTGCACGTGCTGGTGAACAACGCCGGCGCCACCTGGGGGGAGCCGTTCGAGACCTTCCCGGCCGCCGCCTGGGACAAGGTGCTCGACCTCAACCTCAAGGCGCCGTTCTTCCTCACCCGGGCCTTCCTGCCGCTGCTGGAGGCCGCGGGCACCGACGACGACCCGGCCCGCGTGGTCAACGTCGGCAGCATCGACGGCCTGCACGTGCCCCAGCTGCCCACCTACTCGTACTCGTCGAGCAAGGCCGCGGTGCACCAGCTGACCCGGCACCTGGCCAAGGAGCTGGGGCCGCGGCGGATCACGGTGAACGCCGTCGCCCCGGGGCCGTTCGAGTCCAGGATGATGGCCGCCACGCTGGCCGCCCGCGGCGAGGAGATCGCCGCGTCGTCCCCGCTCGGGCGGATCGGCCGGCCCGACGACATGGCCGGCGTCGTGGTCTACCTGGCCAGCCGGGCCGGTGCCTACGTCACCGGCGCGGTCATCCCGGTGGACGGCGGCCGCGCAACCACCCTTTGAGGCCGCGGACTGCATCGCCGCCACCTACGCCTTCGACGAGGTGCGGCTGGCCCCGGTGACGGTGCGCCGGCCGGACCCGCGGACCTGGACGGTCGGCGCCGGCCCGCTGCAGCTGCGGGTCACGACCGGCCGCCGTCCACCGAGTGGTACGGCGTGCAGGACCTGCACGCGGTGACGTCGCTCGACGCCACGTGGGACGGCGTGCCGCTGGGCGCGCTGGCCGCGGTGCGGCCGCCGGTCACCTTCGGGTTCGGGTCGGTGCCGCCGCGGCCGGCCCTGGCGCGGGTCACCACGACGGTGCAGCTGCCCTGACCGGTCCCGCGGCGCCGAACCCCGGCCACCGCGTCCCTTCCTGGCACCTCAGCCCCTGCTTCCAGGTGGAAGCAGGGGCTGAGGTGCCCGAGGGAGACGTCGCCCACCGACCGGGTACCGGGGAGGAAGGCGCCCTCCTTCAGTCGGGCAGCAGGACGCCGGGGTTGCAGATGCCGCGCGGGTCGAGCCGCTGCTTGACCGCGCGCAGCACGTCGACGCCGAGGGCGCCGACCTCGCGCTCCAGCCAGGGGCGGTGGTCGGCACCGACGGCGTGGTGGTGGGTGAGCGTGCCGCCGGCCGCCAGCAGCGCGTCGGTCGCCGCCCGTTCGGCCGCGAGCCACTGCTGGATGGGCAGCGCGTCGTCCCGGTCGGCGAGCACGGTGACGTACAGCGAGGCGCCGGTCGGGTAGACGTGCGAGACGTGGCTCATCACCAGCGGCTGCTTCCCGCGCCGGCCCAACCGCGTGCGCAGCGCCTCGCGGACGGCGTCGTGGACGGTGGGCAGCGCGGTCCAGGTGGCCGCCGTCTCCAGCGTCTCGACCAGCAGCCCGGCGTCCAGCAGGCTGTCGCGGGTGTAGGGCGCGGCGTACCGGTGCCGCCGCCAGGCCTCCCCGACGCGCGCACCCAGCCGCACCGCCCCCGCCCCGCGCAACACGGAGGCCGCCGCCCGCTGCCGTGCGCGCACCGCCGCCGGCAGCCCCTCCCAGCCGACGACGAGCAGGCAGCCCGCGGCCCGTCGGCGCAGCCGCAGCGAGCCGCGCAGCAGCGACGCGCCGGTGCCGGAGGCGGTCAGCAGGTCGGCCCGGGTCTCGTCGGGGTCCGACAGCCGGACGACGTCGGGGAGCAGGTCGTGCCGGGCCATCCGCTGCAGCCCGGCCAGCCCCGCCTCCCACGACCGGAACGACCAGCCCTCGTAGTGCCGCGCCCGCGGCTCGGGCCGCACCCGCAGCGTCAGCTCGGTGATGACGCCCAGTGCCCCCTCCGATCCCAGCGCCAGGCCGAGCAGGTCCGGGCCGGCCGCCGAGGCCGGCGGCGAGCCGAGCGCGAGCACCCTGGACGGCGTGGCGAGCGTGAGCCCCGCGACCAGGTCGTCGAAGCGACCGACGCCGGTGGCGGCCTGCCCGGCCGAGCGGGTGGCCGCGTAGCCGCCCATGGTGGCGAACTCCCAGCTCTGCGGCAGGTGGCCGAGGGTCAGCCCGTGCCGGCCCAGGTGCTCCTCCAGCGCCGGCCCGCGCACGCCCGGTCCGACCGTGACCGGGGACGACGCGACGTCGAGGGCGTGCACCGAGGCCATCCGGCGGGGACCGGCGACCGGACCCCAGCCCTGGATGGTCAGTTCCGGCTGCTCGGGCGGCTACAGTCTGCCGGTGCCCGGCCCCGGACCCGCCGACCTCTCCGCGGCCCGGCGGACGGCGGACCTCGACGCGGTGGCCGGTGCGGCCGCGGTGCTCGCCCGCCTCGACCGGCGGGTGCGGATCGGGCTGGTGCCGGGCGACCGCGAGCACGCCGTGCCGCTGGCCGAGCAGGTGCTCGCCGAGGAGGGTGAGGTCCAGCCGCACGGCACACCATGACGGAGGTCACTAGGCTCCCCCCTGCGGCCGAGCGCGGGGCCCGCCCGCCTGCCGCGAGGGGTGTGACGTGGCGCTGGATCCTGGGGTGCTGGCCGAGCTGGAGTCGATCGTCGGACGGGAGCACGTCCGCCACGAGCAGGGTGAGGTCGCGCCCTACGCCCGCGACGCCACCCCGCTGTTCTCCTCCCCGCCGGACGCGGTCGTCTTCCCGGCGCGCACGGCGGAGGTCGCCGCCGTCCTGCGGCTGGCCACCTCGCACCGCGTCCCGGTCGTGCCCCGCGGCGCGGGCTCGAACCTGTGCGCGGCGACCGTGCCGCTGCAGGGTGGCATCCTGCTGGTGCTCACCCGCATGGACCGGGTGCTCGAGATCAGTCCTGCGGAACTGCTGGTCCGCGCCGAGCCCGGCGCCACCACGGCCACCGTCGCCGAGGCCGCCGCCGCGAAGGGGTTGCTGTTCGCCCCCGACCCGGGCAGCCGCACCGTCTCGACCGTGGGCGGGAACGTGGCCACCTGCGCCGGCGGCCTGCGCGGCCTCAAGTACGGCGTCACCCGCAACTACGTGCTCGGTCTCGAGGTCGTGCTGCCCACCGGCGAGGTCATCCGCACCGGCGGCCGGCTGTGGAAGGACGTCGCCGGCTACGACCTGACCCGCCTGCTCACCGGCTCGGAGGGCACCCTCGGCGTCATCACCGAGGTGACCCTCGCGCTGCTGCCCATGCCGGCCACGGCGAGCACCGGGGTGGCCTACTTCTCCTCGCTGGCCGACGCCGGCCGCGCGGTGACGCAGGTCCTCGCCCACGGCGTGGTGCCGGCGACGCTGGAGTTCCTCGACCGCACCTGCATCGGGGCGGTGGAGGACTACGCCCGGCTGGGGCTGCGCACCGACGCCGGCGCGCTGCTGCTCTTCGGGGACGACGGCGAGCCGGACGCCGTGGAGCGCAACCTGACCCGCATGGGCGAGCTGTGCGCCGACGAGGGGGCGCTCGAGGTCACCGTGGCCAAGGAGGTCGCCGAGTCCGAGGCGCTGCTGGCCGCCCGCCGCTGCTCCCTGCCGGCGCTGTCCCGGCTGAACACGCTGACCGTGCTCGAGGACGTCACCGTGCCCCGCCCGCGGCTGGCCGAGATGGTCGACCGGATCGAGGCCGTCGCCGCCCGGCACGAGCTGCTGATCGGCACCTTCGGCCACGCCGGCGACGGCAACCTGCACCCCACCGCCGTGGTCGACGTCCGCGACCCCGCCGCCGCCGAGCGCACCCACGCCGCCTTCGCCGAGATCTTCGCCGCGGCCCTCGAGCTCGACGGCACGATCACCGGGGAGCACGGCGTGGGCGCCGCCAAGCTGCCCTACCTCCGCGACCGGCTGGGAGACGACCAGATGGCCCTGACCAAGCGGATCAAGGCCGCCTTCGACCCGGCGGGCATCCTCAACCCCGGGAAGACGGGCTCGTGAGGTCGCGGATGGACACAGCAGCGCGGCGCGAACGCGCCGACGAGTGCAGCGAGGAGGTCGCGTGAGCGCCGAGGTGTCGCCCGGTGTCGACGCGCCAGGTGCCGCCGGCGCGGCCGCGCGCGGGATCTTCCCGCCCGAGCTGCTCGACCGGTGCATCTCCTGCGGGTTCTGCCTGCCGGCCTGCCCGACGTACGCGCTGAGCAAGGACGAGAAGTCCTCGCCGCGAGGACGGATCACGCTCATGCGCGCGCTGGAGACCGGCGTCCTGGAGGAGGACGACCCGACCCTGCGGGAGGAGTCCTCGTTCTGCCTGGGCTGCCGGGCGTGCGAGCCGGTCTGCCCGGCCGGCGTGCAGTACGGCGAGCTGCTCGAGCACTGGCGCTCGCACCAGTGGCAGGGCCGGCACCGGCCGCCGCTGGCGCGGGTGCTCACCAACGTCGTCGTCCGCAACTGGCTGGTGCGCCGGCTCGGCACCTTCCGCGGGCACGCGCGCACGGCCGCCACCTCACCGCAGGGTCCGCACCTGATGCTGGGCTGCTTCGAGCGAGCACTGTTCCCGGCGGTGAGCCGGGCCGCGCGACGGCTGCGCCCGGAGCTGGACGCTCCCGGGAACCAGGGCTGCTGCGGCGCCCTGCACGCGCACAACGGCGACCTCGAGCTCGGCCGCACGATGGGCCGACGGCTCGGCGAGCAACTGCCCGGCACGATCGTGACCACCGCCGGCGGCTGCGCGGCGCACCTGGCCGGCGTGCTGGGCCGCGACCGGGTGAAGGAGTTCTCCGAGTACCTGGCCCGCGACGGCTCGGCGTCCCTCGGCGAGCTGCGGGTCGACGGACGGCGGGCGCGGGTCGCGCTGCAGGACTCCTGCCACCTGCGCAACGGGATGGACGTCTGGCGGGAGCCGCGGGAGCTGATCGCCGCCGTCGCCGACTACGTCGAGCTGCCCGGCGCGGCGCAGTGCTGCGGCTCGGCGGGCACCTACTCGCTGCTGCGGCCGAAGGACAGCCGCCGGGTGCTGGCCCCGAAGCTCGACCAGATCGAGGCCGCCGGCGTCGACTACGTCGTCGCGGTGAACCCCGGCTGTCAGCGGCAGCTGGTCACCGGCCTGCGCCGCCGCCGCTCCCGGGTGCGCGTGCTGCACCTGACCGAGCTGCTGGCCGCTGCGCAGGACGGCGGGCTGCCGCGCCGTCGGCTGCGGCTCGGAGCGCGGCCGGGCCGCCGCGCCGAGGTGCCCGCCGACGAGCCGGCCGGGTTGACGGCCCACCTGAACGACCGGCCGCTGCCCGACGACCCGGGCGCGGCCGGTGCCGGCCGACCCGACGCGCTCGACGGGTCCGCCGGCCCCGACGAGGTGCACCGGAGCTGACCCGGCCGGCCGGTCAGGCCGGCTGCGGCTGCCTCCGGTGCGCACCGAGGGCGGCCAGCCCGCGCCGGACGCCGACCGCCACCGCGCCGAGCGCGAAGAAGCCGTCCTCGTCGGCCACCTGCGCGTTCCGCAGCAGGGACACCAGCCGGTCCAGCGCGGCCTCCGCGGCGGCGATCCGCAGGTCACGGAGGTCCGGCGCCGTCCCGTCGGTGCTGTGGTGCGGCGTCCGGACGACGCCGGCCAGGCCGGCGAGCGCGTCGGCGAGCAGCCAGCCGGCCCCGGCCTCGACCCGGTCGACGCCGCGCCGGTGCGGCTGCAGCTCGACGACGAGGGAGGTGAGGTCGTCGACGAGGACGGCGACGCGGTCGACGGCGCGGGACTCCTCGCGGATGCCGGCAGCCCGGCCCTGCCAGCGGCGGGCGCGCGGATTGGCCCGGCGGGCCCGCTCCACCTGGGCCTCGGCGGCGCGCATCCGGTCCAGCGCACGGTCGAGCCCGGCGGCGCGGCCGGCCCACTCCGCCGGATCGGGCACCTGCCCCTCGCGCAGCGTGGCGGCGATCTCGTCGAGGTGGGTGGCGAGCAGCGACCGGGCGACGGCGATCCGGTCGACCGCGCGGGTCAGCTGCAGCGGCGGGAAGAGCACCGTGGTGACGAGGACGCCGATGGCGGCGCCGAGCAGCGTCAGCCCGGCGTAGCGCAGCACGTAGGCGCCGGGGTCGTCGAGGCCGACGGTGATCATGAGGAGAGCGGCGAAGCTGACCCAGCTGGCCTGCTCGCGCCACAGTCGCAGCTGCTCGACGGTGATGGCCGCGGCGACGATCAGCGCGATGGTGAGGGCGTTCGGCACCGCCCGGGTCAGCTCGTAGAGGCCCACGGCCAGCGCGAAGCCGGTGAGGATGGCCAGCACGCTGCGCCAGGCGGCGCTGGCCGAGTCGGCGATCGTCGGGTGCACCGCGATCACCGCGCCGAGCGGGGCGGAGTACGCGTACTCGCTCAGCATCGGCGGCAAGAGGACGGCGACCTGCCAGGCCAGCGCCGCCGCCACCGCCGCCCGCACCCCGCGCTGCACGGCGGGCTGATGCAGCTGCACCCACAGGGACATCACGGGGAGCCAGGATGACCGGTGCGGCGGGCCACCGTTGCTGCGACGCGGTGTGCAACGGCACACACCGCGCGGCAGCGCCACCGGCCGGCCCTCCTGCCCCCGCCGCGAGCGGGCGAGCGACGGGGGCAGGAGGCTCCTCCCTCAGCCGCCCTGGCGGGCGGCGTTGGCCTGGACGGCGGTGCTCACGTACTGCGCCAGGCCCGGGGCGATCTGCTCGTAGTGGGCGGTGAACCGCTCGTCCTCGACGTACATCCGGCCCAGGCCCGCGTGCATCTCGGGCGGGCAGTCGTAGAAGTTGCGGCTGATCTGCTGCCGGTGCTCCTCCGCGACGTCCATCGCCCGCTCCGAGTCCGCGGGGACGCCCGAGCGCAGCGCCTCGGTGAAGCGCCGCTCGACGTCCTCGCCCTCGGCCTTGATCCGGACCCAGTCCTCCTTGGTGTAGCTCCGGGTGCGCCGCTGGGACTGCGCCCACGCCTCGGTGTCGCCCCAGCGCTCCTCGGCCTCCGCCTCGTACTCCTCGGGCAGCCAGTCGCCGAACAGCTCGAACCGCTCCTCCGGGGTCAGCGAGATCCCCATGTGCCGTGCCTCCATCTCCTTCTCGACGGCCGCGACCATCGCCCGCGTCCGCTCCATCCGGTCGAGCAGCAGCCGGTGCTGCCGGCGCAGGTGCTCGGCCGGGTCGGCGGCGGGGTCGTCGAGCAGGGTCGCGACCTCCTCGAGGGGGAACCCGAGCTCGCGGTAGACCAGCACCTGGTGCAACCGGTCGAGGTCCGACGGCGCGTACCGCCGGTACCCCGCCGTCGTCCGGCCGGACGGCGACAGCAGCCCGATCCGGTCGTAGTGGTGCAGCGTGCGCACCGTCACCCCGGCCAGCGCTGCGACCTGACCCACGTTCACCGGCTCCTCCTCCCTGACGGGGACGAGTGCACAGCCTGACGTCGCGTCAGGGTCAAGCACGAGGTCACCCGGTGCGGCAGGGTGCCGGCCATGGACGAGAAGAGTGCCCTGCTGGAGTACCTGCGCGCCCGGCGGGCCGACCTGCTGGCCAAGCTCGACGGCCTCGGGGAGTACGACGTCCGGCGGCCGGTGACGCCCACCGGCACCAACCTGCTCGGCCTGGTGAAGCACGTCTCCTACGTGCAGCTGGGCTACTTCGGGGAGGTGTTCGGCCGGCCGAGCGGGCGGTCCTACCCGTGGGACGCCGAGGGCGCGGAGGAGGGCGTCGACCTGTGGGCGGCGCCGGAGGAGTCCCGCGCCGACGTCCTCGAGCTGTACGCGTTCTCCGCCGCGCACGCCGACGCGACGATCGGGGAGCTGCCGCTCGACGCCACCGGCACGGTGCCCTGGTGGCGGGCGGAGCGCCGGCACCCGACCCTGCACACGGTCCTCGTGCACGTGGGCGGAGAGGTCGCCCGGCACGCCGGGCACGCCGACGTCCTCCGCGAGCTGATCGACGGGTCGGCCGGGGTGAGCTCCCCGGGGGACAACCTGCCCGAGCGCAGCGCGGCGGAGTGGGCGGCGTTCCGGGAGCGCATCGAGGCCGCCGCGCGGCAGGCGGCCGGCCTCC
The DNA here is from genome assembly GCF_900143215.1 of Geodermatophilus obscurus. Lineage (GTDB taxonomy): Bacteria > Actinomycetota > Actinomycetes > Mycobacteriales > Geodermatophilaceae > Geodermatophilus > Geodermatophilus obscurus_A. Next base: position 23,443 of record NZ_FRDM01000017.1, read on the forward strand.
CCACCCCGAGCGGTGCGCCACCGGGAGATGGGTGAGGATCGCAGCATGGCCGCCGACGTCTCATCCGACGACCCGTTCCCCCGCCGGCGCGTCCGGGTCGACCGCCGGGCCGACGGCAACCTGCAGATGGCCTACGTCGAGGTGGGGGAGGGCGATCCCATCGTCTTCCTGCACGGCAACCCCACGTCGTCCTACCTGTGGCGCAACGTCGTCCCGCACGTGCAGCACCTCGGCCGCTGCCTGGCGCCGGACCTGATCGGCATGGGGGAGTCGGACAAGCTGCCCGACCCGACCCGCGGCAGCTACTCGTTCTCGGCCCACGCGGGTTTCCTGGAGCGGTTCCTCGAGGCGGTCGGCGCCACCGAGCGGGTCACCCTCGTGCTGCACGACTGGGGCTCGGCGCTGGGCTTCGACTGGGCGCACCGCCACCCCGGCGCGGTCCGCGGCATCGCCTTCACCGAGGCGCTGGTCGTCCCGCTGACCTGGGCCGACTGGCCGGCCGAGGGACGGCGGATCTTCCGCACCATGCGCGGTCCGGACGGTGAGGCCGCGGTGCTGGAGAAGAACGCGTTCGTCGAGCGGATCCTGCCGGCGTCGGTCGCCCGCGGCCTGAGCCCGGAGGCGCACGCTCGCTACCGCGAGCCCTTCGCCGACCCCGCGCACCGCTGGCCCACGCTGGAGTGGCCGCGACAGCTGCCGATCGAGAACGTGCCGCCCAAGGTCCGCGACGTCGTCGCCCGGTACGGCCAGTGGCTGCGCACCAGCGACGTCCCCAAGCTGTTCCTCAACGCCGACCCGGGCTTCATGCTGGTCGGCCGGCCGCGGGCGTTCGTGCGCAAGTGGCGGGCGCTCACCGAGGTGACCGTGCCCGGCGCGCACTTCGTGCCCGAGGACTCCCCGCACGAGATCGGCCGGGCGCTGGCCGAGTGGATCCCGACCCTGCGGTAGCCGATCCCGGGTGCTGCCCGCGGCCGGGGCCCGCCGGCCGGGGAACTCCCCCGGAGCGCTCAGGCGGTGAGTGCAGCTGCACTCACCGCCTGAGGACTGCGGGAGGCACCATCTGCGGATCCGGGTCGTCCGTCCTCGGCACCGACGGAGGGAGCGAGCTCAGCGGGTCTTGCGGCCCGCGCGCAGCGCCTCGGCGGTCTTCTCGACGCGGGCGGCGCGGGTCTCGGGCTTCTTGGCCTCCTCGACCCAGCGCACCCACTCCTTGCGGTGCGACGGGGCCAGGCCGTCGAAGAAGGTCCGCGCGCCGTCGTCCAGCGCCGCAGCCAGGTCCTCGGGGAGCGGGGTCTCCCGCGGCGCGGTGTCGAGCTCCACCCGGACGTCGACCTCCTGCCCGGCCTGCAGTCCGGCGGCCTCGCGGTGCTCGGCGGCCAGCGGGATCCAGAACGCCCCGCCCATCGGCGCGACCGTCGTCCGGTAGCCGTACCCGCCCAGGGTGACGGTGACCGGCGGCCGCTTGCCGCCGCCCAGGGCCGCGACGACGTCCTCGGGCACCTGCAGCCCCGTCGCCGTCTTCCCGCTCTGCACGACCGTCGTCCGGAAGTCCACGGCCGGGAGCGTAGAGGGTGGCCCCGTCCAGGGCACCGCAGCGAGCTCGCGAGGTGTGGGGAGGACGGGTCCTCCCCCTAGTCGAGGGCGCGGCGGCGGAAGCCGATGAGGCTGGTCACCCCGAAGAGGGCGAGGAAGCCGGTCAGCGCCAGCGCGCACAGCCACGGCGGCAGGTGCGGCACCTCCGGGGCCATCTCCGCCCGCAGCGCCTCGCTGACGTAGGTCAGCGGGTTGAGCGCGCAGACGACCTGGAACCAGCGCAGCGTGTCCAGCGACTGCCACGGGAACTGGGTGGACCCGGTGAACAGCAACGGGGTCAGGACGACGGCGAAGACGATGTTGATCCGGTTGGGCTTCACGAACGTCCCGAGCGTCATGCCCATCACCGCGCCGACCAGCGAGCCGAGCACGAGGAACGCGGCCAGCACCGGCAGGTCACCCCACTCGACCGGCAGTGTGCCGAGCACCCACCAGCTGATCGGGAACATCACCGCCGCGGCGATCAGCGCCCGCAGCAGCGCGAACACCACCTTCTCGACGGCGACCAGCGCGGTGGGCAGCGGCGCGAGCAGCCGGTCCTCGATCTCCTTGGTGAAGGAGAAGTCGATGACCAGCGGGAAGGCGGTGTTCTGCAGCGCGGTGAGGAACGCGGTCAGCGCGATGACGCCGGGCAGCAGCACGTCGGCGTACTGGTCGGTGGCGAAGCCGAGCTCGACGAGCACCTTGCCGAAGACGAACAGCAGGAACACCGGCTGCAGCACGACCTGCAGCAGGAACGGCACCAGCTCGCGGCCGGTGACGAACACGTCGCGCCACAGCAGCGCCCGGAACGCCCGGCCGACGTCCGGCCGGCCCGCTGCGGCTGCCCCGGCCTGGACCACCAGGCCCGGCGCGACCGTGTCCGTGCTCATCGCAGCTCCCGTCCGGTGAGGTTGAGGAAGACGTCCTCCAGGCTCGGCTCGCCGATGCGCACGCCGGTCAGCCGCGCGCCCCGCGCGCCGAGGGCCTCCGACACCGGCCCGACCAGCGCCGCGGCGTCGCCGGAGAGGTACAGGCGGGCGCGCAGCCCGGAGCTGTCGGCGACCTGCTCGACCCGCTCGGCCAGAGGTGCGAGCGCGTCCAGCACGGCCTCGTCGGTGTCCTCGGGGGCGCGCTCGAGGTCGATGTCGAGCGTGGCGCTGCCGGGCAGCGAGCGGGTGAGCGCGGCGGGGGTGTCCAGGGCCAGCAGCCGGCCGTGGTCCATGATCCCGACCCGGTCCGCCAGCGCGGCCGCCTCGTCCATGTCGTGGGTGGTGAGGACGACGGTGACGCCGCCGGCCCGGAGCTCGCGGATGCGGTCCCACACGAACAGCCGGGCCTGCGGGTCCAGCCCGGTGCTCGGCTCGTCGAGGAAGACCACCTGCGGGGCGTGCATCAGCGCGCGGGCGATGAGCAGCCGCTGCGCCATCCCGCCGGAGTAGTCGTCGACCTTGTCCCCGCCGCGCCCGCCCAGGCCCAGCTGCTCGAGCAGCGCGTCGGCCCGCCGGTTGCGCTCGGCCCGGCCGACGCCGTGGTAGGCGGCGTGGAAGACCAGGTTCTGCCGGGCGGTCAGCGCCCGGTCGAGGTTGGGCCGCTGCGGCACCACCGACAGCCGGCTGCGCGCGGTCACCGGGTCGGCGGCGACGTCGACCCCGGCGACGCTGGCGGCGCCCGAGGTGGGCAGCACCCGGGTGGTGAGGACGCCGATCGTCGTCGTCTTGCCCGCGCCGTTGGGGCCGAGCAGGCCGAAGACCTCCCCGCGCTCCACCGTGAAGGAGATCCCGTCGACGGCGTTGACCGGCCGGCCGGGGTAGCGCTTGACGAGGTCGGTCACCCGCACGGCCGCATCCATCGGTGGCCATGCTCCCACCGGGAGGGGCCGGGGCCGAGCGCGTTACGCCGACAGCGCAGCAGCCGTCTTCAGCGTGGGGATGACGCCCTCGGTGCCGGGGTACGACCGGTTGCTGAATTCCCGCATCTCGGGGCCCCAACGGCGCATCGCCGCGCGGTGCGGGTCGGTGCGGACGAACGCGACGACGGCGGCCTGGTCATCCCACCAGGACACGGTGGTGAAGTGCCGGGCCAGCGGCTGTGCCCGCAGGTACAGCGAGCGCGCGCCAGGGGCGGCCATGGTCTGGTTCCGGATGGCCAGCGAGTCGCGGAAGAACGCCGGGACGTCGCGGAGCCGGCGCAGGTGCAGGTGGGTGACCATGACGACGCCCGCGCCGTCGCCGATGTGTTCGGCGGTCCAGGGCAGATCGGGGATGACGGCCACGGCGACCTCCTCAGCTCCACGTGTGGAGCGAGGTTGGGCCTCCTCGCCACGGACGGGAAGTGGCTTTGTGCCCCCGGCCCCTGCAGGGTCCCGCCGCGAGCTCGCGAGTGGGCGGGAGGCAGGGGGGTCCTCTCTCAGCCGGCGAGGGTCCGCACCGTCTCGACCGCGGCCACGACGGCGAAGACGAGGAACAGCACCGCGGCCACCCGGCGGATCAGCGCCACCGGCAGCCGGTCGGCCAGCTTCCTGCCGAGGAACACGGCCAGCGCCGAGACGGTGAGCAGCGCGGCCCACGCCCCGGCGAACACCGAGATCGGGTCGTCCAGGCGCGCGGCCAGCCCGGCGGTGGCCAGCTGCGACAGGTCACCCCACTCCGCGGCGAACAGCACGCCGAAGGAGATGGCGGCGACGCGGAAGAACGACCGGCCCTCCTTGCCCTCGGCCACGTCGGCGGCGTCCTCCGGCCCCTCCTGCGCGCTGCGCCAGAGCAGGACCGCACCGACCAGGAACAGCACCGCGACCACGCCGCTGACCAGCGCCTCGGGCAGCAGGGACAGCAGGCTGCCCGCGGTGACCGCGATCGCGACCTGCAGCCCGAACGCCGTCCCGACGCCCACGAACACCGGCAGCGGCGGGAAGCGGGTGGCCAGGACCAGGCTGGCGAACAGCGTCTTGTCCGGCAGCTCGACCGGCAGGACGAGCACGAAGGCGGTCAGCACGACCGTCAGGGACACGGGGTTCTCACTTCCGTCAGGGCGCTGCCGGACGGATGCGGGCAGCCTCCGACCGGCAGCTGCCGGCGATGGCGACTGCGGTCGAAGGTCTCGCCCACCCACGGCCGAGCGTGGGCCCGCTGACCGGGCACCCGGAGGCGCCAGCGTGTCGACCAGCGGACGGGGGGCTACTCCCCTTCTCGGCCGGAGAGCCTAGCCGAGCGCGGCCGGAAAACCGGCTGCGGGCGGGGGTGACCCCCGCTACGGTCCGGCCCGTGCCCTTCCGTTGACGCCCGGCCGGAACTCCCCTGCCGCCCGCCGCCCGGCCGCTCGCCCGCCTGGCGGTGTGCTGGACCGCGCTGTCGGAGCTGGTGCCGCTCTACCCGCTCTACGCGCTGCTGTTCCTCGACACCGGGCTCTCCGCCGCGGAGATCTCGCTGCTGTTCGCCGCCTGGTCGGTCACCGCGGTGCTCACCGAGGTGCCGGCGGGCGCGCTGGCCGACCGGTGGTCCCGCCGCGGCGCGCTCGTCGCGGGCGGCGCCCTGGAGGCGGCCGCCTTCGTCGTCTGGACCGTCGCGCCGCAGACCACCGGCTTCCTCGCCGGCTTCGTCGTCTGGGGCGTGGCCGGCGCGCTGGTCTCCGGCACCGTCGAGGCGCTGGTCCACGACGGCCTGGCCGAGGTGGGCGCCGAGGGGTCCTTCGCCCGGGTCAACGGCTGGATGACGTCGGCCGAGCTGCTGGTGCAGATCCCGACCGCGGCCGTGGCCGCCGGTCTGTACGCCCTCGGCGGCTACGCGCTGGTGGGCTGGGCCAGCGCCGCGGTGTGCCTCGCTTGGGCGGCGCTGGCCCTGCGGTTCCCCGAGACGCCGCGGGAGTCCGACGGCGAGTCCCTGCTCGGCACCCTGCGCAGCGGCGTGGCCGAGGCCGTCCGCGTTCCCGGGCTGCGGCTCACCGTGCTCGCGGTCGCGCTGGTCGGTGGGCTCGACGCGGTGGAGGAGTACTTCCCGGTGCTCGCCGGCGACCGCGGGGTGCCGACGGTCGCCGTCCCGGTCGCCGTCCTGGGCATCACGCTGGCCGGGGCGCTCGGCGCCGCGCTGGGCGGCCGGGCCGACCGGCTGCCCGACCGCGCGCTGTCCGGGCTGCTGCTCCTCTCGGGCCTGCTGCTCGGGGCGGTGGCCGTCGTCCCCGGCCCGGCGGCGCTGGTGCTCGTGGCGGTCGCCTACGCCCTCTACCTGGCGGTGCTGGTGGTGGCCGAGGCGCGGCTGCAGGAGCGCATCGACAGCACCCGCCGGGCGACGGTCACCTCGGTCGCGGGCCTCGGCACCGAGCTGGCCGCCCTGCTGGTGTTCGCCGCCTGGGCGCTGGGTGGCGTCGTCGCGGTGGCGGTGCTCGTGGTCGCCGTCGTCCCCGTGGTGGCAGCGGGCCTGCGCCGGACGCCGGTCAGCTGACGCGGACCGGCGCGCGGGGGAGGTCCACCGACAGCCGGGGCAGGAGCGCGTGCACCAGCGGGCCGATGGCCAGCGCGTACAGCACGGTGGCGACGCCCAGCGTGCCGCCGAGGAGCCAGCCGAGGCCGACGACCAGGACCTCGATCGAGGTGCGCACCAGCCGGACCGAGCGCCCGGTGCGGCGCACCAGCCCGGTCATCAGCCCGTCGCGCGGCCCCGGGCCCAGGTGGACCCCGATGTAGGCGGCGGTCGCGACGGCGTTGAGCAGGATGCCGGCGGGGACGAGCGCGACGCGGACGGCGAGGGACGACGGCTCGGGCAGCACGGCGAGGACGGCGTCCAGCACCAGGCCGATGACGACCACGTTGCTGACCGTGCCGAGCCCCGGCCGTTCGCGCAGCGGGGCCCACGCCAGCAGCACCAGCGCGCCGACGACGATGGTGACCACCCCGAGGGACCAGCCGAGCTGCCGCGCCAGGCCCTGGTGCAGCACGTCCCACGGCATGACCCCGAGGCCCGAGCGGACGAGCAGGGCCATCGAGAGCCCGTAGAGCGCCAGGCCCGCGTAGAGCTGGACGAGGCGTCGGGCCGGCCGGGCGGTCAGCAGCGGGGGCATGCCCCGATCCTCCGTCGTCGAGCAGCTCGCCGCCTGCGCGCTGCTCGACGACCTGGACGGGTCGCTGCCGGCCTGGCGCGGGCAGCTGCGCGAGCACCGGTCGGTGCTGACGGCCGAGCTGCGGCGGCGGGTGCCCGAGCCGGCAGGCGGCCCGGTGCTGTGGTGCGGGTTGCCGCAGCCGGTGGTCCGACCCGGGCTCAGCCGGTGCCCCGGGCCGCGCGTGCCCGTCGCAGGTAGGCCGACGGCGTCGTGCCGGTGACGGCCCGGAAGTCACGGCTGAAGTGCGACTGGTCGAACCAGCCCAGGGACGCCGCGAGGCCCGCCAGGTCGCCGACCGCGCCGGCGTCGATCGTCGCCGCGGCGTCCTGCAGGCGGTACCGGGCGAGCACCGCCTTGGGGCTCAGCCCGACGTAGCCGGCGAACAGGTCCCGGTACGCCGCGGGCGGGTCCGGGGCCAGGAGGGCGAGGGCCGCGTCGAGCACCGCCGCGCGGGCGCCGTCGTCCTCGACGGCGAGCACCGCGTCGCGCAACCGGGCGGCGTCGAGGCCGAGCGCGGAGCCCAGCGGCGTCGCCGTGGCCCGGCCGGGCAGCCGGCCGCCGAAGGCGACCCAGCCACCCGGGCGGAACTTGGCCGCGGTCACCCGGCCGGTCCCGACGAGGTCGATGGTGAAGCGACGCGGGGTGACGCCGTGCACGAGGACGGCGGGCAGCGCGTGCCCGAACCGCGGCTCGGAGCCGGACTCCACCGACAGGTTCACGCTGGGGTGGCTGAGCACCTCGGAGCGGTGCGGCGGTCGGCCGGTCCGGTCCCACCGCACCGACCAGTACCGCTCGACGAACGGGGCCAGCACCGGGGACACCGGGGCGTCGCGGCGCAGACCGGCCTCGCGGGCGGTCTCGGCCGGCCGCAGCAGGCCGCTCGCCGGACCTGTCGCGTTCCTCCAAGACGGCACGGCCGGAGCCTAGGCAGGCTCGGGGACATGGCGATCACGAACGGCCGTCCCGACGGCTGCACCACGCTGACCCCGTTCCTCGTCTGCTCGCCCGCGGCCGAGGCGATCCGCTTCTACGCCGACGTCTTCGGCGCCACCGTCGTCCAGCGGATGGACGGCCCCGACGGCACGGTCGTGCACGCGGAGCTCGACCTCGGCCTCGGCCGGTTGCAGCTCGGCGACCCCAACGACGCCTACGGGCTGGTGGCCCCGAGCGGGCAGGAGTCGGACCGGGTGAGCAGCTCCACCTGCGTCTACGTCGCCGACGTCGACGCGGTGTTCGCCCGCGCCGTCGAGCGCGGCGCCACGGTGCGCGAGGAGCCGGCCACCTTCGTCACCGGCGACCGCTTCGCCTCCGTCTACGACCCGTTCGGCCACCGCTGGGCGATCATGACGAAGGTCGAGGACGTCAGCCCCGAGGAGCAGGAGCGGCGTCTCGCCGAGTGGGCGGCGTCCGGCGCGCAGTGATCGGCCGCCCCCGCCGCCGTGGCTCCCCCGCGCGATGACCAGGTGAGCTGATCCCGGTGGGTCCGGGCTCATCACTGGTCGTGAGCCCGGACCCGCGACGGTGAGCTCAGCTGATCGTCGCCGACCGTGGCGGCGTGGTCAGCGCCTGTGCGTCCTCCGGGCGACCCGGGCGGCGAAGACGCCGGCGGCGTGGCCGTTGTCGATGTTGCTCACCACCACGCCGGGCGCGGCCGAGTTCAGCATGGTCAGCAGCGCGCTGAACCCGCCGAAGGAGCCCGGCTGCCCGGTCGAGGTGGGAACGGCGACGACCGGCACGTCGGTGAGCACGCCGACCAGGCCGGCCAGCGAGGCGTCGAGCCCCGCGACGACGACCAGGCAGTCGACGTCCTCCGACAGCGCCCCGCCCGGCAGCCCGGCGCGGAACCGGCTGCCCCCGACGTCGTCCACCCGGACCACCGCGGTCCCCGTGACGCGGGCGGCGAAGGTGGCCTCGGCGGCCACCGCGAGGTCGCCGCCGGCCCCGCACAGCACGCCGATCCGACCGGCGGGCTCGGGCAGCGGCCCGACCGCCGCGGACATCGACGCCGCGTCGACCGTCGTGTAGGCGTCGTGCTCGCTGGCCAGCGCGACCAGCGTCTCGGCGGGAGCCCGCACGACGACGGCGGGCCGGTCCGGGAACTGCCGGCGCGCCTCGCGGACCAGGGCGAGCACCTGCTCGGTGCTGCGGCCGGTGCCCCAGATGACGTCGGGCTCGGCCGGCGTCCCGCGGGCCGGCGCGGCCGGTGGGGCAGCAGGCTCGGCGGGCGGTGCGGCGGCCGGCGGAACCGGCGCCAGGGCCGGCTCGGCGGAGCTGCCCAGGCCCAGCGGCGGATCGGCGGGCTCGACGAGGAGCGAGGCGAAGCCGCTGGTCACAGCGGTGGGGTCGGCCAGCAGGGAAGGCTGCACGGCAGGGACCCTAGGGGCCGCCGCGGACTCCTCCGGGGAGCCGGCGGCGGCCGTGTCGTCCCGGGAGGACCCGTCCGTCACAGCAGTCGCAGCCGGCCCGTACAGCGCGTCCGGCGGGCTCCCGGCGACCCGCGTCTGGGTCACCGCCGACAGCCGGACGACCCGGTTCCGGCCGGTGCGCTTGGCGTCGTAGAGGACGCCGTCGGCGGCGGCGAACAGCGTGCGCCGGTCGTCGCCGCGGGTGGCCGAGGCGATGCCGACGCTGATCGTCACCGGCACGGGGAGCCCCCGTGCGGCCCAGTCGGTCCCCGCCACCGCGCGGCGGCAGCGTTCGAGCGCGTGTTCGGCCTGCTCGGCGGTGGTGTCGGGCAGCAGGACGACGAACTCGTCGCCGGCCCACCGGCAGACCTCGTCGGTGTCGCGGCACCCGGCCACCAGGATCTCGGCGACCCGGCGCAGGACGTCGTCGCCGCCCGCGTGGCCGACGGCGTCGTTGACCTCCTTGAACCGGTCGACGTCCACGACGGCCAGCGCCGCCGTCGTCCCGCCGCCCAGCAGCCCGTCGAGGGTCGCCTCGGCGTAGCGCCGGTTGGGCAGGTGGGTGAGCGGGTCCTCGTAGGCCTGCCGGCGCAGCTGCCCGGCGGCCCGCTCGGTCTCCAGCAGGCTCTTGCGCCGACCGAACAGCTCCACCCAGCGGGTGCGCCGCTCGTCGACCCGGTCCAGCTCGTCGGCCAGGTAGGCCTGCAGGTACGGCAGCGCCCGGCCGGCGTCGTCCAGCTCGGCGTGCAGGGTGCACAGCTCGCGCAACGCGGCCCGGCGCAGCCGCGGCAGGCCGTGCTCGGTGGCCGTGGCGAGCGCCAGGGCCAACTGCTCGTCGGCGCCACGGCCGTTCCCCTGCCGGCGCAGCGCGCGGCCCAGGGCGAGCAGCGCCGCGGCGTGCAGCGCCCGGTCACCGGCGGTGGTGGCGTGGACGGCGGCCCGCAGCGGTCCGACGGCCGCGGCGTGCTCGCCGAGGCCCACGAGCGCCCAGCCGTGCACCACCTGCGCGGCCAGGACCGCTTCGGCCGACTCCGGCGGGAGCAGGGTCAGTGCCTGCTCGGCCAGCGTGCGGGCCTCGGCGAAGTGCGGCCCGGCCGCGTCCGGCACGCCGTCGTCGAGCAGCGCCTCCCCGAGCTCGGCGCACAGCTCGCCCAGGGAGCTGGCGGCGCGGGCCACCAGGACGTCGGGATCGCCGTCCTCCGGTCGCAGCGCCCCGGGGACCGCGGCGGCGGTCACCGCGGTCTCGTGCGCCCGCCGCTGGTAGTCCAGGGCCAGCGGCATCAGCTCGAGGTCGGCGAGCACGCCTGCGAGGTCGGTCAGGGTCCGCACCAGCAGCGCGGAGGGCGGCATCGCGGGGTCGAGCAGGCTGGCCGCCTCCACGGCCTCGTCCATGGCGGCGTCGGTGCGGCGGGACAGCAGCTCGATGCGGGCGTGCCGGGCCAGGCCGGCGGCGCGCTGCAGCTCGTCCGCGGTGGCGTCGAAGGCGGCCTTCGCCGAGCGCACCAGCGCGATGGCCAGCGCCGCGGAGGAGGCGCGCGGGTCGCCGTCCTCGCTCGCGGGAGCGCCGTCGATCAGCTCGGCCACGCCGGCGTGCAGGTCCAGCGCGGGCGCCGCACCGGGGCCGGACGCGGGCTCCACCGGGTCGCCGACGAGGGTGAAGCCGGCCTGCCGCAAGCGGCGGACCAGCAGCTCGGCGCGCAGCGTGTCGGCCCAGGCCCGGCCCAGGTCGGCGGGACGGTCGGCGCCGCCGTCGCGCGGTGCGGGCGCCACGTAGGGGGAGTCGGTGCCGACGTCGGCCAGCAGCTCCTCGGCGTCGTCGAGCTGCCAGTTGGACAGGGCGACGGTCACCCGGTGGTGCAGGGCTCCGGGAGGCACGAGCGCACTGTGCCCGCCGTCGTCAACGGAGTCGAGCACCGGGAGGGGGGCTCGCCGGGCGCCCGGTGCACTCCCGTCACAGCCGTCCCTCCCGGTCCGTGCCGTCACGGTGCGTCGTCCCCGCCGCGGCCGCCGTGGGCGCGCACCCGGTTGCGTCCGCCGCGCTTGGCGGTGAACAGGTGCAGGTCGGCGGTGTCGAACAGCGACCGCCAGCCCAGCGGCTCGTCCTCGACCGCCGCCGGGGCGGTGGCCACGCCGATGCTCACCGTCACCGGCTCGGGCAGCTGCAGGTCACCCCAGTGGGCGCCGGCGACGGCGGCGCGCAGCCGGTCGACGGCGGCCAGCGCCTGGGCCTCGGTCGCCGTCGGGAGGACGACGAGGAACTCGTCGCCGGCCCACCGGTACACCTCGTCACCGGAGCGGCTGTGCTCCCGCAGCAGCTCGGCCACCCGGCGCAGCACCTCGTCGCCGTGCGAGTGGGACGTGTCGTCGTTGACCGCCTTGAACCGGTCGATGTCGACGACGGCCAACGACACCGGTTCGGCGCCCACGCGCATGCCGCCCAGCCGGCGCTCGGCGCTGCGCCGGTTGCCCAGCCCGGTGAGCGGGTCCTCCAGCGCGACCCGGCGCAGGTGAGCGGTCTGCCGCTCGGCCTCCCGCAGCCGGCTGCGCCGCACGAACATCTCCGCCCACAGCTCCCGGCCACGGGCGTGCGCGCGGCCGGTGTCGGCGCGGTAGGCCTCCAGCCAGTGCAGCGCCTCGGCCGGGCGGCCCATCGCCGCGGTGCCCTGACCCAGCTCCAGCAGGCACTGGCGGTAGCGGCGGCGGTCACCGGTGGCGGCGAAGGCGCCGGCGGCGTCGACCAGCAGGTCGGTGGCCTCGGCGTCGTGCCCGCCGCCGGACCGGGTGCGGGCCAGCCGGGACAGCAGCCGGGCGAGCACCAGGTCGGCGTAGCCGCGCAGCCAGGTCCCGCCGTCCCGGTGCACCCGCTTGTGCGCGCGGCGCATCGGGCCGAGTGCGTCCTCGACCTCGCCGCAGCCGGCCATCGCCCACGCCTGGACGACGTCGAGCAGGTCCTGGTCGGCGGGCTCGGCCTCCCAGTCCAGGGCGCGGGCGGCCTCCGCGAGGTCCACCGCCGCCCCGGCCAGCTCCCGGGTGGGCTCGACCTGGCCTCGGCGGTGCAGGGTCTGCGCCAGCTCGGCGTGCTGCTGGGCGCACAGCTGCAGCAGTCGCCAGCGGTCGGCGACGCCCGGCAGCTGGTCGGCCACCCGGGAGCCCTGCAGCGCCTGGGCGACGGCGAGCTCCTCCAGGTCGAGGGCGCCCAGCGCGAGCGACAGCCACAGGTGGGCCTGGTGCAGGGCGCGCGAGGGGCCGTCGGCCGCTGCCGTCTCGGCCAGCAGGCCGGCGTCGATGGCCAGCACCATCGCCGCGTCGACGTGGTCGGCGGCCACCTCGACGGCGGCCAGGTAGGCCAGCGTCAGTGCGGTCTGCGCGCCCGGCAGGCACCGGCCCAGGGCGTCGCGGGCGGCGGACACCCCGGCCGCCGCGGCCTCGCGGTCGCCGTCGACCAGGGCGCGGCGGGCGGCCAGGGCGTGCCGCCAGGCGACCCAGCGCGGCTCGGTCGCGGCGTCCAGGGCCTCGATCGCGCGATCGTGCTCGGCGGCGAAGGCAGCAGGGTCGTCCCGGTCGCTGACGGACAGCAGACGCCAGAGCGCATCGTCGAGGTCACCCTCGGTGAGGCGCGCGGGGCCGGGGGTCACGCATCCCTCCAACCACGGTGTCCGGCCGCTGCACGGCTCCGGGTCCTGCGACAGCGTGGCAGCTCCCCCGGGTGGGGCACCCGCCCGTCCCCGACCGCACTACCCTCGTCGGGTGCCTGGGACGCCTCCGACGCGGTACGCCTATCTCGGACCCGAGGGTACCTTCGCCGAAGCGGCCCTGATCAGCGCCGTCGCCCCGGCCGAGGGCTCCCGGATCCCCTCCCCGGGGGTGCCGGCGGCGCTGGCCGCCGTCCGTTCGGGGGACGCCGACGCCGCGCTCGTGCCGCTGGAGAACTCCGTCGAGGGCTCCGTGCCGGCCACCATGGACGGCCTGGCCGAGGGCGACCCGCTGCTGATCACCCGCGAGGTGTTCCTGGCGCCCTCCTTCGTCCTCGCCGCCCGCCCGGGGACGACGCTGTCCGACGTGCGCTCGGTGGCCAGCCACCCGCACGCGCTGGCGCAGACCGCCGGCCGGCTGGCCCGGCTGCTGCCCGGCGTCGTCCCGCTGCCGGCCACCTCCACCGCCGAGGCCGCGCGGCAGGTGGCGGCCGGTGAGCACGACGCCGCGGTGTGCGCGCCCATCGCCGCCGAGCGGTACGGGCTCACCGCGCTGGCCGACGACGTCGCCGACCGCTCCGGTGCGGTGACCCGGTTCGTGCTCGTCGCGCCCCCCGGCCCGCTGCCCGCGCCGACGGGCAACGACAAGACCTCGCTGGTCGCCGTCGTCGGGGACCGCACGGGGGCGCTGCTGGACCTGCTCCGCGAGTTCGCCGTCCGCGAGATCAGCCTGACCCGCATCGAGTCGCGGCCGACGCGCGAGCGGCTGGGCGTCTACTCCTTCTCCCTCGACTGCGAGGGACACGCCGCCGACGCCCGCGTGGGGGAGGCGCTCGCCGCGCTGCACCGGGTCTGCGACGAGCTGCGCTTCCTCGGCTCCTACCCGCGCGCCGACGGCCGGGAGAACAGGCCGGTGACGCCGGTGTCGACCGACGCGGCGTTCGGCGAGGCCGCCGGCTGGCTGGAGCGGGTGCGCGCCGGCCACGTCTGAGGCCGTCGAGTGAGCAGTTGGGGTCGCCCGGCCCGGCGCGTCCCGCCGTGTCGTCGACCGCAACTGCTCACTCGGCCGGTTCGGCTTCACACCCTCTCGAGCTCGCGGTCCGGCTCCTCGGGCGTGCGCCGGCGGGCCAGCCGGCTGGGCCACCAGGTGCGGTCGCCGAGCAGCAGGACCGCCGACGGCACGACCAGCGTCCGGACGACGAAGGTGTCGAGCAGGACGCCGAAGCCGACCAGGAACCCGAGCTGGATGAGGAGGACCAGCGGCAGCACGGTGAGCGCGCCGAACGTGGCGGCCAGGACCAGCCCCGCGCTGGTGATGACCCCGCCGGTGACGGCGAGTGCCCGGATCGTGCCCTCCCTCGTCCCGTGCCGTCGCGACTCCTCGCGGGCCCGGGTCATGAGGAAGATGTTGTAGTCGATCCCCAGGGCGACGAGGAACACGAAACCGATCAGCAGCACCTGCGGGTCGCTGCCCGGGAACTGGAAGAGGTGGTCGAAGGCCAGCGCGCCGACGCCGACGGTCGCGGCGGTGCTCAGCGCCACCGTGGCCACCAGGAGCAGCGGTGCGACGATCGCCCGCAGGAGCAGGGCCAGCACCACGGTGATGACCAGCAGCACGAGCGGGACGATCACCGCCAGGTCGCGTGCCGCGGTCCCCTGGGTGTCCAGGTCACTGGCGGTGGAGCCGCCGACCAGTGCCGCGGGGTCGACGTCACGCACCGCCGTCCGCAGGTCCGCGACCGTGGCCTGGGCTGCCTCGCTGTCCGGCGCATCGGCCAGGGTGGCGTCGAGCCGGACCAGTCCGTCCACCTCGACCGGTCCGCCCCCGGCCGCCCCGGGCGGGCCGGCCTGTACGCCGGTGTAGGGCGCGACCCCGACGACGCCGTCGACCCCGGCCGCCGCGTCCGCGACGTCCTCCCACCCGTCGGCGGGCGCGATGACGGTGGCCGGGCTCGCGCCGCCCGCGTCGAAGTGCCGGGCCAGGGCCTCCTGCCCGGCGCCCGACTCCGACCCGCCACGGACGGCCTCGGACAGCGGTATCCCGTCGGCGTCGAACGTGGGCACGAACGCGGCCAGGGCGAACAGGCCGGCCAGCGCCCACACCAGGACCCGCGCGGGACGGCGGCCCACCGCCGTCGCCACGCGCCCCCAGCCCCGGCCGTGCGGCTGCTCGTCGCCGTACCGCGGGCGGAACGGCCAGAACGCGGCGCGGCCGAAGAGCACCAGCGCGGCCGGCAGGAACGTCAGCGCGGCGAGCATCGCGAACGCGATGCCGAGCGCGGAGATCGGTCCGAGGCCGCGGTTGGAGCCCAGGTCGGAGAAGAGCAGGCACAGGACGCCGAGGACCACCGTGGCACCGCTGGCCACGATCGGCTCCCACGACTGCCGCAGCGCCGCCCGCATGGCCGTCGAGCGGGACTCCTCGCGGCGCAGCTCCTCCCGGTAGCGGGCGACGAGCAGCAGGCCGTAGTCGGTGGCCGCGCCCACGACGAGGATCGATGCGATCCCCTGGCTCTGCCCGTTGACGTCGATCCAGCCCTCGCGCGCCAGCAGGTAGGCCACCGCCAGGGACACCACCAGCGCCAGGCCGGCGGTGCCGATGACCAGCAGCGGCAGCAGCGGGCTGCGGTAGACGACCAGCAGGATGAGCAGGACGACGCCGAACGCCGCGATCAGGAGCAGGCTGTCGATGCCGGAGAAGCCGTCGGCGAAGTCGGAGAACACCGCCCCGGGGCCGGTGACGTAGGCGGTCGTGCCGTCGACGCCGGGCAGGTCCCGCAGCTCGGCGACCAGCTCGCCGAGCCCGTCGCCGAGGTCGGGATCGACCGGCAGCACCGCCTGCACGGCCGCGCCGTCCTCGGACGGGACGGGCGGTGAGGGCTCGCCGACGAGCGCGCCGGCGTCCTCGGCCACCGCGACCGCCTGACCGGTGCGCTCGCCGACGGCGGCGAGCGTCGCTTCGTCCAGCGCGCCGCCGTCGCTCTCCCACAGCAGGATCACCGGCAGGCTCCGCTCGGTGCGGAAGCCGGCCTGCAGCTCGGTGACGCGCGTGGACTCCGCGCTGTCGGGCAGGAACGCCGCCGAGTCGTTCTCCTGGACCTCGGTCAGCTTGCCGCTGGTCGGCCCCAGCGTGCCGGCGAGGCCGAGCCAGAGGAGGGCCACGACGGCGGGGACGATCCAGCGGGCGACGGAGCGCATGATGTCCTTCGATGGTCGATAATCTCGATCGTCGAGAGACTACGGCGCGTGCCGGTCGCGCGGCAACGGAGGTGGTGGGTGTCCGGGGACGGCGACCGGGTGCGGCAGGAGGTCGCGCTGCTCCTGCGCCGGCTGAACGTGGAGCTCGACGCGGTCGGGCAGCGGTTCGCCACGATGCACGGGCTGGGGCGCACCGACGTCCGCGCGCTGGTCGCCATCATGGACGCCGCCCGCCGCGGCGAGGCGCTGACCGCCGGCACGCTGGGGCAGGCCGTCGAGCTCAGCTCGGCGTCGGTGACCGCGCTGGTCGACCGGCTCGAGCGGGCCGGCCACGTGCGCCGGGTCCGCGATCCGCAGGACCGGCGGCGGGTCGTGCTGGAGATGTCGGAGTCGGCGATGGCCGCCGGCGGGCAGTTCTTCGGCGGGCTGCAGCGGGACCTCCTCGCCGCGATGGAGGGCTACGCGGACGACGAGCTGACCGCCGTCCGCCGGCTCCTCGCCGAGATGACGGAGGTGATCGTGCGGCACGCCCGCGCCGACGGCTGAGCACTCCGTGCACGTACCGCGGTGCCGGCTCCCCGCGGGCGACGCTGTGTGCACGCAGCGCTCGCCGGCGGGATCTGCGAACGCCGGCGGTGACCTCCCGCCGGCCTGCTCAGAGGTAGAGGCCGGTGGACTCCTCGATCCGCTCGGCGGCGACGGCGTGCACGTCCCGCTCGCGCAGGATGACGAGCTCCTCGCCGTGCACCTCGACCTCGTGCTGGTCCTCGGGGGAGAAGAGCACCTGGTCGCCGACCTTGACCTGGC
This sequence comes from Geodermatophilus obscurus, assembly GCF_900143215.1. GTDB lineage: Bacteria > Actinomycetota > Actinomycetes > Mycobacteriales > Geodermatophilaceae > Geodermatophilus > Geodermatophilus obscurus_A. The sequence continues at coordinate 40,208 of NZ_FRDM01000017.1, forward strand.
GCACGCTCGATCCGACGCCGCGCGCCTCGCCCCACACCAGCCGCTTGGCCACCTGGGCGGTCGCGGGGATGAGGATCCCGCCGGTGGACCGCCGCTCGCCGTCCTCCCGGCGCAGCGCGACCAGGACGCGGTCGTGCAGCATCTTGATCGGCAGCCCGCTGCCCTTGACGTCAGCCACGGGTGATCACGTTACGCGGCGGTGAGGTGCTGGAACGGCCCCCCTGCAGGGGCCCGCCCCGAGCTGGCGAGCTGATGGAACGGCCCTCCTGCAGGGCCCCGCCGGGAGCCTGCGAACGGTGGAGGGCAGGAGGGTCCTTCTGCTATGACCAGCCGAGCTCGTGCAGCCGGTCGTCGTCGATGCCGAAGTGGTGCGCGATCTCGTGGACGACGGTGATCGTGACCTCCTCGACGACCTCCTCGGCGGTCGAGCAGATGTCACAGATCGCCTCGCGGTAGACCATGATCCGGTCGGGCAGCGCGCCGCCGTACTCCCAGCCGCGCTCGGTCAGCGCGTACCCCTCGTAGAGGCCCAGGAGGTCGGGTTCGTCGGCGTTGCGGTCCTCGACGAGGACGACGACGTTGTCCATCAGCGCCAGGAGCTCCGGCGGGACCTGGTCCAGGGCGTCGGCGACCAGGCCCTCGAAGACCGGCTGTGGCAATGGCTTCATCCCACCCGCCCGGCCTCACCAGGAGGTCGGGAGCGGGCGGCCCTCCTCGTAGCCGGCCGCGCTCTGCACCCCCAGCACCGCGCGCGCGTGCAGCTCGTCGACGGTGCGGGCGCCGGCGTAGGTGCACGACGAGCGCACGCCCGCGACGATCCCGTCGATCAGGTCCTCGACGCCGGGCCGCGCGGGGTCCAGGTACATGCGGGAGGACGAGATGCCCTCCTCGAACAGCCCGGCCCGCGCCCGGTCGAAGCCCGACTGGGTCGCCGTCCGGGCCTTGACCGCGCGTGCCGAGGCCATTCCGAAGGACTCCTTGTACAGCCGGCCGGAGCCGTCGTCGTGGATGTCACCGGCGCTCTCGTAGGTGCCGGCGAACCAGGAGCCGACCATCACGTTCGCCGCGCCGGCGGCCAGGGCCAGGGCGATGTCGCGCGGGTGCCGCACGCCGCCGTCGGCCCAGACGTGCTTGCCCAGCGACCGGGCCGCGGCGGCGCACTCCTCGACGGCGGAGAACTGCGGCCGGCCGACGCCGGTCATCATCCGCGTGGTGCACATGGCGCCGGGGCCCACGCCCACCTTGACGACGTCCGCGCCGGCCTCGATCAGGTCATGGGTGCCCTCGGCGGTCACGACGTTCCCGGCGACGACGGGCGTCGAGCCGGCGACGGCCCGCACCGCGCGGACCGCCTCGACCGCCTTCTCCTGGTGGCCGTGCGCGGTGTCGACCACCAGCACGTCCACCCCGGCGGCGAGCAGGGCGCCGGCCTTGCCGGCGACGTCGCCGTTGATCCCGACGGCGGCCGAGGTCAGCAGGTGCCCCTCACCGTTCACCGCGGGCAGGTACAGCGCCGCCCGCAGCGCGCCCTTGCGGGTGATGACGCCGACCAGCCGGTCGCCCTCCACCACCGGCGCCGCGCTCACCCGCTCCCCGGAGAGCACGTCGAAGATCTTGGGCAGGTCGGTGCCGGCCGGGATCGTGAGCGGATCCGGCGTCATCACCTCGGACAGCTGGGCGAACCGGTCGACGCCCTGGCACTGCCCGTCGGTCACGACACCGACCGGCGAGCCGCCCTCGACCACCACGACGATCCCGTGCGCGCGCTTGGTCAGCAGGGACAGCGCCTCGGCGACGGTGGAGGTCGGGGAGAGCGTGATCGCGGTGTCGTAGACCGGGTGCCGGGTCTTGATCCAGGAGACGACCTCGGACACGACGTCGACCGGGATGTCCTGCGGCAGGACGGCGAGCCCACCGCGGCGGGCCACGGTCTCGGCCATCCGCCGTCCGGAGATGGCCGTCATGTTGGCGACGACGACGGGGATCGTCGTCCCCACCCGGTCCGGGGTGGTCAGGTCGACCTCGAGCCGGGAGCCCACGGTGCTGTGGTTGGGCACCATGAAGACGTCGGCGTAGGTGAGGTCGGTCGCCGGACGGGTGTCGCCGAGGAAACGCATGCCGCCATTGTCCCGCACGCACCGCCCGGCGAGATCGCGCGATCCCGCACGCTCCCGGGCCCGTACCCGCGCGGGATCGCGCTATCTCGCCCGGAGGAGGGGCGCCGCCCCGCCGCCCACCCGGCCCGCACCGCGGGGCCACCTACGATCGAGCGGTGATCGACCTGCGACTCGTGCGTGAGCACCCCGACCTCGTCAAGGCCAGCCAGCGAGCGCGCGGGGCCGACGAGTCCCGGGTCGACGAGCTGCTCGGCGCCGACGCCGCCCGCCGCGAGGTGGTCAAGCGCGCCGACGACCTGCGCGCGGAGCAGAAGGCCGCCTCCCAGGCGGTGCGGAAGGCGACGCCGGAGGAGCGGCCCGCCGTCCTCGAGCGGGCCCGGTCCCTGGCCGCCGAGGTCAAGGAGGCCGAGGAGGCGCTGCGGGCGGCCGACGCGGCGCTGCGCGAGGCGCACCTGCGCATCGCCAACGTGGTGCACGACGGCGTCCCACCCGGCGGTGAGGACGACGCGGTGACCCTGCGCACCGTCGGCGAGGTGCCCAGCCACGACTTCCCGGTGCGCGACCACCTGGAGATCGGCGAGGCGCTCGGCGCGATCGACATGGAGCGCGGGGCCAAGGTCTCCGGCGCCCGCTTCTACTTCCTCACCGGCCCGGGCGCGATGCTGGAGTTCGCCCTGGCGCAGCTGGCGATCGGGCAGGCGGTCGCGGCCGGGTTCACCCCCGTCGTCGCCCCGGCGCTGGTGAAGCCCGCGGCCATGGAGGGCACCGGCTTCCTCGGCGAGCACGACGAGGAGGTCTACCGGGTCGAGCGCGACGACCTCTACCTCGTCGGCACCTCCGAGGTCGCGCTGGCCGGCATGCGCGGCAACGAGGTGCTCGACCTGTCGGGCGGGCCGCTGCGCTACGCCGGCTGGTCCTCCTGCTTCCGCCGCGAGGCCGGCTCCTACGGCAAGGACACCCGCGGCATCATCCGCGTGCACTGGTTCGACAAGGTCGAGATGTTCAGCTTCTGCCGGCCCGAGGACGCCGCCGAGGAGCACCTGCGGCTGCTGGCCTGGGAGGAGCAGTTCCTGCAGGCCCTCGAGCTGCCCTACCGGGTCGTCGACATCGCCGCCGGCGACCTGGGCACCAGCGCCGCGCGCAAGTTCGACATCGAGGCCTGGTTCCCCAGCCAGGGCACCTACCGCGAGCTGACCAGCACCTCGGACTGCACGACCTTCCAGGCGCGGCGGCTGAACACCCGCTACCGCGACGCCGACGGGAGAAACCAGACGGCGGCCACGCTCAACGGCACGCTGTGCGCGATCGCCCGGACCATCGCCTGCCTGCTGGAGGTGCACCAGCGCGCCGACGGGTCGGTGCACGTGCCGCACGCGCTGCGCCCGTGGCTCGGCGGCGTCGAGGCCCTCACCCCGGGCATGACGCTCGCGGCGCCGGTGCCGGCGCCGGTCGCATGACGACTGACCGGCCGGGCGTGCTGCCCAGTACCGACACCGCCGGCGCCGGAGCGGACGACCTCGTCGAGCTCGGCGATCTCGGCACCTGGCGGCCCAAGCTGGTCGCCAGCGACCTCGACGGCACGCTGCTCACCTCCGGCGGGGAGGTCAGCCCGCGCACCCGGGCGGCGCTGACCGCGTGCTGGGACGCCGGCGTACCGGTGGTCGGCGTGACCGGTCGCGGTCCGCGACTGTTCGACAGCGTCCGCGCCGCGCTCGACGGGCGGGGCATCGCCGTCCTGGCGCAGGGCGGCTTCGTCGTCGACCTGGAGCGCGACGAGGTGCTGCGCACGGTGGGCCTGCCGCGCGAGCAGGCCACCGCGGTCATCGAGCAGATCGAGGCGGTCGCCGGCGAGCTGGTCCTCGCGGTGGAGGATGCCGCCGAGCAGGGCGAGGTGCACTCCCCGCTGCGCGTGCAGCACGGCTTCGAGTGGCCCTACCCGGAGCCCGCGCACCTGCTGCCCCGGCACCAGGTGCTGCCTCCCGGTGCGGTGCTCAAGGTCTTCCTCCGCTCCTCGACCCTCGGCCAGGACGAGCTGCTCGCCCGCGCCCGCGAGGTGGTCGACCCGGCGCGGGCCGAGGTCACCCACGCCGGTCTGGGCTTCATCGAGGTGTTGCCGCCCGGCATCACCAAGGCGACCGGCCTGGCCATCGCGCTCGAGCGCTACGGCGTCGGCTTCGGTGACGTGCTCGTCTTCGGCGACATGCCCAACGACCTGCCCATGATGGAGGCGGTGCGCGACGCCGGCGGCCGGGCGGTCGCGGTGGCCAACGCGCACCCCGCCGTCCGGGCGGCCACACCACTGGTCACCAGCGGGCACGACGTCGACGGCGTCGCACGCTACCTGGAGGCCCTGCTCGACGGGAGGCGGCCGGGTGTCTGACTGGAGACCGCGGCTCATCGCGACCGACATGGACGGCACCCTGCTGCGGGGGAACGACACCGTCAGCGACGCGACGGTGGCCGAGTTGGAGCGCTGGCGGTCCGACGGCGTGCCGGTCGTGCTCGCCACCGGCCGCCCGCCGCGCTGGATGGTCCGCATCCGCGAGGTGCTGCGGCACGGCACGGCCGTGTGCTGCAACGGCGCCGTCCTGCTGGACCTGGCCGGCTTCGAGGTGCTCGAGGAGGACGCCTTGGCGCCGGAGGTGCTGCACGAGGTCACCGCCGAGCTGCGCCGGCACCAGCCCGACACCTGGTTCGCCGTCGAGTACGGCCTGGAGTTCCGCCACGAGCCGGTCTACCAGCCGCGGTGGGACGTCGACGCGCCCGGTGTGGCGGTGGCGACGCTGGAGGAGATGGTCGCCGCTCCCGTGGCCAAGCTGCTGGCCCGCCACGAGAGGCTGCCGCGCGACGAGTTCGTGGCGCTGGTGGAGCGGGTCGTGGGCGACACCGCGACGGTCACCAACTCCTCCACCGACGCGCTCGCCGAGATCTCCGCGCGCGGCGTCACCAAGGCCACCGGCATCGCCAAGGTGGCCGCGCAGCACGGCGTCGGCCCCGAGGACGTCGTCGTCTTCGGCGACATGCCCAACGACATCGCCGCCTTCGACTGGGTGCGCGAGGGCGGCGGCCGGGCGGTGGCGATGGCGCACGCCCACCCGGACCTGCTCGCCGCGGCCACCGACGTGACCGGCACGAACGAGGACGACGGCGTCGCGGCCTTCCTCTCCTCGCTGTAGCCCGGTGGGCCACGATCAGGTCACCTGATCGTGGCGCGTCCGCCCTCGGCGTGGAACGTGCGGGGGGACACCGCCAGCTGAGGGAGGATCCGCCGGGGGAGGCTGGGACGACGGCCCACGTCACGCGACCGCGTCGGCTGGATCTGCTCCCGGCTCGGGTCGACGGACGACGGTGAAGCGCCGCGGCCCCACCCACGGCGTCGCCAGGAGACGGGCGACCCGCGCCATCAGTGTCCGGGGAGCGTCCACGTCCTCCTGGGCGATGCGCACGACCCGGACATCCAACTCCCGGATCAGGTCCTCCCGGCGCTTCTCTCTCCACAGCACGTCACCGGACGTGTTGCCGGGACGCGGGTCGAGGTACTTGACGCGGCCGTCGAACTCGAGGGCCACAGCGGCGTCGTCGTACCAGGCGTCCACGCGCGCGACGAAACCTCGCACCCCGTGCAACTCGACCTGGAGTTCCGGCCGAGGGAGACCCCCGGAGACGAGTGCCAGCCGGCCCCGTGACTCGAGTGGGGACTCGGCACGGCCGTCCGACAGGTCGACCGCCCGGGCCGCACCGCCGACACCGAGCCAGTGCGTCTGCGCGAGCACTGCGGAGCGGAGGCCGGCCCGGGTGACCTGTCCGGCGTGGAGGGCGGCGTCGACAGCGACGACGGCATCAACGAGAGGCCACTCCCGTGCGCAGTCCACCAGCGTGCGTGCCTCGCTGGTGACGGTCAGCGGGGGCGCCGACGTGAGGTCGTTGGCCGGCAGGGTGGCTGCGGCGATCCGGTAACCGCGTCCCTGACGCCACTCCTCGACCTGCGTCAGCCGGACGTCCCCGTCGATCCGCCCAGGCAGGACGAAGCGGTGGAAACGGGCCGCTGACGAGTGACTGACGACCGGACCGGGCTTCAACGCGGTGAGGACAGCGACGCACTCGACGAGGTGGCGAGCCCGGGGGTCGTCAGCCACGGATCGCCACGCCGCCGTCTCGATGTAGATCCCGCGACGCAGCCGGTGCCAGCGGCCGCTGCTGATGGCAGACCGGATCTCGTCAGCTCGGTACCCGGCTCGCCGGGCTTCGACGACAGTGAACACGCCCAGGCGGCGCCGCGCGGCGGACTGGAGGGTCGGATGCACAGGGGGAGTCTCGACGCCCGGTGTCCTAGCGGGACGAGGCGATTCACATCTGTGGATGGCGCCGTCCAGCCGCGCCCTGCAGCGTCCTCCCTCAACGCACACGCTCGGGGAGGACGCTGCACGATCAGGTGACCTGATCCCGGCGGAGCGGCGGCCTACAGGTACTGGCCGCCGCCGGGGTGCGGATGGGGACCCGGGGCCGGCTGCGAGCCGCCCGGCAGCGCGCGGCGACGCATCTCCTCCAGCTGGGCGCGCGCGGCCATCTGCTGGGCGAACAGCGCGGTCTGGATGCCGTGGAAGACGCCCTCCAGCCAGCCGACCAGCTGGGCCTGGGCGATGCGCAGCTCGGCGTCCGACGGCGTCTCGCCCTCGCTGAAGGGCAGCGTGATCCGCTCCAGCTCCTCGCGCAGCTCCGGGGCCAGGCCCTGCTCGAGCTCGCGGATCGAGGAGGCGTGGATGTCGCGGAGCCGGTTGCGGCTGGCGTCGTCCAGGGGCGCGGCGCGGACCTCCTCCAGCAGCTGCTTGATCATCGTGCCGATCCGCATGACCTTCGCCGGCTGCTCCACCATGTCGCCGATCGAGCCGCCCTCCCCGCCTGGGTCGCTGGCCTGCCCGCCCAGAGCGCCGTCCGGCGCGGGGATGGTGCCGACGGGCCGGCCGTCGGGGCCGACGACGACGACCTGGTGAGGGCGTCCACTGCCGTTGTCAGATGCGGTCATGCCCCCATCCTCCCCGCCGCCGCGGGAGCCTGCCGGGGTGGCACCGGGCGGCTTCGACGGGGGAGGGCAACGTCTAGGGTCGAAGCCCATGGGACCGGGGGCGGGGCGGCTGGACGTCGCCCGCGTCCGGGGCCTGTTCCCGGGTCTCTCCGACGGGCTGGTGCACGCCGACGGGCCGGCCGGGTCCCTGCTCCCGGAGAACGTCGTGCTGGCGGTGGCCCAGGCGATGCGGGTGCCGGTGGCCGACCGCGGCGGGGTGTTCCCGGCGTCCGCCCGCGCCGAGGGGCTGCTCGTCAGCGCCCGCACCGCCGTCGCCGACCTGGTCGGCGGGGTCTCCACCGGCGTCGTCCTGGGGCCGGACCCCGCCCGGCTGACCTGGACCCTGGCCCGGGCGCTGGCCCGCACCTGGCGCGCCGGCGACGAGGTGGTGCTCAGCCGCCTCGACCACGACGCGAACGTCCGGCCGTGGGTGGAGCTGGCCACCCGCGCCGGCGTGGGGGTGCGCTGGGCCGAGGTGGACATCGAGACCGGCGAGCTGCCCGACTGGCAGTACGACGAGCTGCTCGGCCCGCGCACCCGGCTGGTCGCGGTCACGGCGGCCAGCTCCGCGATCGGCACCCGCCCGGACGTCGCCGCCATCGCCCGCCGGGCGCACGCCGTGGGCGCGCTGGTCTTCGTCGACGGGACGCACGCCGCCGCGCACGACCTGCTCGACGTCGGTGCGCTGGGTGCGGACTTCCTGGCCGTCGCCGCCGACATGTGGTGCGGCCCGCACGTGGGCGCGGTGGTCGCCGACCCCGCGCTGCTGCTCGAGCTCGAGCCGGAGAAGCTGGCGCCGGTCCCCGACCGGGTGCCCGACCGGTTCGAGAGCGGCGGGCACGCCTTCGAGCTGCTGGCCGGGGTCCCGGCGGCCGTCGAGCACCTGGCCTCGCTGTCCGAGGACGCGCGCGGCACCCGGCGGGAGCGGCTGGAGACCTCCATGGCGGCGGTGGCGGCCTACGAACGCGGGCTGTTCGACTGGCTGGACCAGGCGCTGCGGGCCATGCGCCACGTGCAGGTGCTCGGCTCGGCCCCGCTGACCACGCCGGCGCTGTCGTTCACCGTCCCCGGGATGGGCCCGCGACAGGTGGCCCACGAGCTGTCCCGGCGCGGCATCTGCGCGTGGGACGGCGACCTCTACGCCCGGGAGCTGTTCGACGCGCTCGGCGTCAACGAGGAGGGCGGCGCCGTGCAGCTGGGGCTGATGCACTACAACACGGCCGAGGAGGTCGGGTACCTGATCGACGCGGTCGCCGCGCTCCGCCCGCGCTGAGGAGGGACCTCCGGGAGGACCCGCTGCAGGTGGCCGGGGACGGGGCCGAGCGGACAGCTCACCGGGCGACGAGCAGCACCTTCCCGACGTGCTCGCTGGCGTCGACGACCCGGTGCGCCTCGGCGGCGCGGGACATCGGCAGCCGACGGTCGACGATCGGCCGGACGACGCCACGCTCGACGTCGGGCCACACGTCGTGCCGCACCGCCGCGACGATCTCGGCCTTGCCGCCGGGCCCGGTCGCCGGCCGGGCCCGCAGTGTGGTGGCGTGCACCGACGCCCGCTTGCGCATCAGCTTGCCCAGGTCCAGCTCGGCCTTGGTGCCGCCCTGCATGCCGATGCAGACCAGCCGCCCCCCGGTGGCCAGGACGTCGACGTTGCGGGCCAGGTACTTGGCGCCCATGTTGTCGAGGACGACGTCGGCGCCCGCGCCGTCGGTCTCCTCCCGCACCCGCTCCACGAAGTCCTCGTCGCGGTAGTTGATACCGACCTCGGCGCCGAGCTCGCGGCAGACGTCGAGCTTGGCCTGGGTGCCCGCCGTGGTGAGCACCCGCGCGCCGGCGCGGGCGGCCAGCTGGATGGCCATCGTGCCGATCCCGCTGGACCCGCCGTGCACCAGGAAGGTGTCGCCGCGGCGCAGGCCGGCGAGCATGAAGACGTTGGACCACACGGTGCAGACGACCTCGGGCAGGGCGGCCGCCGTGGCCAGCTCCACCCCGGCGGGGCGCGGCAGCAGTTGCCCGGCCGGGACGGCGACCCGCTCGGCGTAGCCGCCACCGGACAGCAGCGCGCACACCTCGTCGCCGACCGACCAGCCGGTCACCCCCTCGCCGACCTCGCTGACCACCCCGCTGCACTCCAGTCCGAGGACGTCGCTGGCACCGGGCGGCGGCGGGTAGGAGCCGGCCCGCTGCAGCAGGTCGGCCCGGTTCACCGCGGTGGCGACCACGTCGACGAGCACCTCGCCAGGACGCAGCACCGGGTCGGGGACCTCACCCCAGCCGAGCACCTCGGGGCCACCGGGTCCGCTGACGGTCACCGCACGCATGCCCCGACCCTAGAAGGACCGCTTGCCCCCCACCTCTCGCAGGCCCGGACGGGGCCGGCCCCACCGGTCAGGTGCGGGGCTCCGGCGCCTCGGCGCGGAGGTGGAGGGCCAGCTCGGCGCACAGCTCGGCCATCGCCTGCGGAGCGCTGCGGCAGAAGCCGGGGAAGCTGAGGTAGCCGTGCGGCATGCCGACGTACGTCGTCGTCCGCACCGGCACCCCCGCCGCCCGCAGCGCCGCCGCGTAGCGCAGGCCGTCGTCGCGGATCGGGTCGAGTTCGGCCACCTGGACCAGTGCGGGTGGCAGGCCGGAGTGGTCGGCCGCGAACAGCGGTGAGGCGTACGGGTCGAGCGGGTCCTGCCCGCCCAGGTAGTGGTCCCGGAACGCCACGCAGTCCGCCCTGGTCAGCACCGGCGCGTCCGCGTTCTCGTCGACCGACGGGCTGGACAGGGTGAGGTCGGTGGCCGGGTAGACCAGCCCCTGGAAGGCGATCCGGGGCCCGGTGCGGTCCCGCGCCATCAGCGCGACGACGGCGGAGAGGTTGCCCCCGGCGCTGTCGCCCATGACCGCCACCCGGTCGGGGTCGGCGCCGAACTCCGCCGCGCGGGCCACCACGTCGCACAGCGCGGCGTAGCAGTCCTCGGGGCCGGCCGGCCAGCGGTGGGTGGGCGCGAGCCGGTAGTCCACGGACACCACGACCGCCCCCACCGCGGCCGCGACGCTGCTGCAGTGCCAGTCGACCCCGTCGAGGTCGCCGAGCACCCAGCCCCCGCCGTGGAAGTCGACCACGAGCGGCAGCGGACCCTCCGCGCCGGCCGGTCGGTGCACCCGCGCCCGCAGGCTCCCGATCTGGCCCGCCACCTCGACCTCTTCCTGCTCGGTGCCGGGCGCCACCCCGCCGAACACGAAGTCGATCACGCGGTTGTGGCCCGGGTGCCGCGTCTGCGCCTCCGCGATGCCCTCGGCGTCCAGGCCGGTGATCGAGAAGCGGCGGGCCAGCAGTCCCAGCAGCCGCACCCGCAGGTCCATCCGTGCCGTCGGCCCGTCCGCCCGCGGCCCGCCGTCCTCAGCCCGCTGCACGCAGGTCCTTGCGCAGGATCTTGCCGGCCGCGGACTTCGGCACCGCCTCGATGAACTCGACGATGCGGATCTTCTTGTGCGGCGCCACCTTGGCGGCCATGTACTCGATGACCGCGTCCTGGGTGAGCGCCGAGCCGGGGGCCCGGACGACGAAGGCCTTGGGCAGCTCCTCGCCGCTCTCCTCGTCCGGAACGCCGATGACGGCCGCGTCGGCGATCTCCGGGTGGCCGAGGAGTACGGCCTCCAGCTCGGCCGGGGCCACCTGGTAGCCCTTGTACTTGATCAGTTCCTTGACCCGGTCGACGACGGTGTAGCAGCCGTTGTCGTCCACGATCGCGACGTCGCCGGTGTGCAGCCAGCCGTCGGCGTCGATCGTGTCGGCCGTCGCCCCGGGGTTGTTCAGGTAGCCCTTCATGACGTTCGGGCCGCGGACCCACAGCTCGCCGCGGGCGCCCTGGGCGGCGTCCTCACCGGTGGCCGGGTCGACCAGCCGGCACTCGGAGTTCGGGACGGCGAAGCCCACCGAGCCCTTGGGCACCGAGCCCGGGGCCGCACCCGGCGGCTCCGCGCCGAGGTCGGGAGTGGTGTGCGAGACCGGCGACAGCTCGGTCATGCCGTAGCCCTGGGCCACCGTGACGCCGCTGTCGGCGCCCTTGCGCAGCCGCTGCTCGGCGGCGAGCGCCAGCTGCTCGTCGAGGGGGGCGGCACCGGAGAGGACCGAGGTCAGCGACGACAGGTCGTACTGGTCGACCAGCGGGTGCTTGGCCAGCGCCAGCACGATGGGCGGCGCCACGAAGGCGCGGGTGATCTTCTGGTCCTGGATGGTGCGCAGGAAGTCCTCGAGGTCGAAGCGCGGCAGCGTCACCACCGCGCCGCCCCACGCCAGGCCCTGGTTCATCAGCACGGTGAGCCCGTAGATGTGGAAGAACGGCAGGACGGCGATGATCCGCTCGTCCTCGCCGAGCTGGATCAGCGGGCGGCACTGCGCCACGTTGGCCACCAGGTTGCGGTGGGTGAGCATGACGCCCTTGGGCAGCCCGGTGGTGCCACTGGAGTAGGGCAGCGTGACCAGGTCGTTGGCCGGGTCGACGTCGACCTGCACCGAGGGTGCGTCGGTGGAGAGCAGGTCGACCAGGGAGGCGTGACCCTCGGCGCCGTCCATGACGACGACCTCGCCGACCGGGGACTTCTCGATGGCGGCCTTCGCCCGGTCGAGGAACGGCGAGACGGTGATGAGGATCTTCGCGCCCGAGTCGCGCAGCTGGAAGGCGATCTCGTCGGGCGTGTACAGCGAGTTGATCGGCGACATGACGCAGCCGGCGGCGGCGATGCCGTGGAACACCACCGGGTACCACGGGGTGTTCGGGCAGAACATCGCGACGACGTCGCCCTTGCGCAGACCGCGGGCGTGCAGGGCGGCCGCGACGCGGTCGACGTAGGCGGCCAGCTGGCCGTGGGTGATGACGTCGCCCTTGAGGCCGTCGATGAGCGCGGGGGCGTCGGGCTTCTCGCGCCCGGCCGCCAGGACGAACTCGGGGACGGAGACGTCGGGGATCTCGACGTCGGGGTAACGGCTGGCCAGCGCCACGGGTGCAGCTCCTTCGCACATCGGTGTGGCGCCAGTCTCACATCTCCCGTGGTCCGGGCCACAAGGGGGTTACCGGCGAGTACTCCGGTCGGGTGGTCAGCGCGGCCAGAGCACCGACTGGGTGCAGCGGAACAGCGCGACGGTCTTGCCGGAGCCCGCCGCGGTCACCACGGCGTCCCACACCTGCGTCGTCCGGCCGGCGTGCGCGTTGGTGGCCACGGTCGTGACCCGGCCCTCGCGCAGCGTGCCGAGGAAGTTGCTCTTCAGCTCGATGGTGGTGAAGCCGCTCGACCCCTCCGGCAGCAGCGCCCGGGTGGCCAGCCCGCAGGCGGTGTCGGCCAGCCCGATGACGGTCGCGGCGTGCAGGTAGCCGTTGGGCGCCAGCAACTCCGGGCGGACGTCGAGCGCGGCCTCCAGCCGGCCGGGCTCGTGGGCGGTGATCGTCAGCCCGAGCAGGCCCGGCAGGGTGCCCGGCAGCAGCGCGTTGAGCTCGTCGGCGGTGTGGAACCCGGTGGCGGCCATGAGCAGGAAGGTAGCGGCGGGTCGCGGTGCTCCTCAGCCCCGGGCGGGACGGCAGGTGGCCGCGGTCTGCGGGGAGACGCCCTGCGAGGCGGCGCGAGGAGTGGGGACCGGAGGCTCCCGCGATCGAGTGCCGGGAAGGGCTCGACGGCAGGTGGCCGCGGTGTCGGCCGGTGGGCCGACGATGTGTCAGGCCAGGCCGCGGGTGGTGCGCGCGGGCGGCCGGTCGCCCCGGATGGCGGCCACCATGTCCAGGGTCTGCCGGGTCGCCGCGACGTCGTGCGCGCGGAACACGGTCGCCCCGAGCCAGGCGCTGACCGCCGTCGCCGCCAGGGTGCCGGTCAGCCGCTGCTCCAGCGGGACGTCGAGGGTTTCGCCGACGAAGTCCTTGTTCGACAGCGCCACCAGCACCGGCCAGCCGGTCGCGACCAGCTCGTCGAGCCGCCGGGTGGCCTCCAGCGAGTGCCGGGTGTTCTTGCCGAAGTCGTGCCCCGGGTCGACCAGCACCCGGTCGCGGTCCACACCCGCGGCGACGGCGGCCTCCGCGAGCGCCGTCGTCCGGGCCACCACGTCGGCCACGACGTCGTCGTAGGCGACCCGGTGCGGACGGGTGCGCGGCGGCAGCCCGCCGGCGTGCGTGCAGACGATCCCGGCGCCGCACTCGGCCGCCACCGCAGCGAGCTCCGGCTCGACGCCGCCCCACGCGTCGTTGACGACGTCGGCGCCGGCGGCCAGCGCCTCCCGCGCCACCTCCGCCCGCCAGGTGTCGATCGAGATCGGCAGCGCCGGGTGCGCGGCGCGGACGGCGGCGACCAGGTCGACGGTGCGGCGGACCTCCTCCGCGGGGGACACCTCCTCGCCGGGCGCGGCCTTGACCCCGCCGACGTCGACCACGTCCGCGCCCTCGGCGACCACCCGGTCCACGCGCTCGACGGCGGCGGCCAGCTCGTAGGTCACGCCGCGGTCGTAGAAGGAGTCCGGGGTGCGGTTGACGATGGCCATGACCACCAACCGGCCGGGCGGCACGGACAGGGCACCGAGCCGCAGCAACCCCGCTCCCCTCGCCGTCGTGCTGTGTGGTGGAGTCAGCAAACCAGACCCGCGGATCAGGAGGAGAGGCTCATGGCGCAGACCACGGTCGAGGGCGTCGAGGGCGTGCTGGCGAAGGTGGGCCAGCACCTCGGGCACAGCGACTGGGTGGAGATCACCCAGGAACAGGTGGACATGTTCGCCGAGGCCACCCACGACCACCAGTGGATCCACGTCGACGTCGAGCGGGCGAAGAGGGAGAGCCCCTTCGGTGGCCCCATCGCCCACGGCTACCTGACGTTGTCGCTGGTGTCGGCCCTGTCCGGGCAGATCATCGAGGCGACGGGCTTCCGGATGGGCGTCAACTACGGCGCCGACAAGATCCGGTTCATGTCACCGGTGCCGGTCGGCGCCCGCGTCCGCGCCTCCGCGACCCTCGACGAGGCCAAGCAGTTCGAGGGCGGCGTGCAGATGAACCTGGGCATCACGATGGAGATCGAGGACCAGAGCAAGCCGGCGATGGTCGCCTCGATCCTCTTCCGCCGCTACCTCTGAGGAAGGTCCGGGACGGGGCCGACGGCGGCCCCTCGAGGGTTGGTGGGACGACGCGTGCGGCGCCGTCCCACCGACCCCGGGGGTGGGCCCTGCCGCGGCTCAGCCGTGGTAGGGCCCTGCACCGGGGACTACGCTCTCCGCCACGGCCAGCCCCGACCGTCCCACGATCCGTACCGGAGGACCCCGCGGGAGGCCGACCTCGGGTCGGACCCGGGTGACCTGCCGGCACCCAGGGTGACCAGGCACCGCCAGGGCCGCGCTCCCGAAGGCAGGTCGCCTGATCGGAGAAGTGGGTCAGGACCATGTCGACAGACCCGGCGTCCGACATCGCCGGCCCCGGTCGGTCCGGCGGCAGCGACCGGAGTGGGGTGCGGGTCGGCAGGAGGCCGAAGGGCAAGGTCCGCTGGGTCGTCGTGGCGCTGCTCTTCATCGGCACGTCGATCGTCTACATCGACCGGGCGAACCTGAGTGCTGCGGCTCCTGACATCCAGGAGGAGTTCGGTCTCAGCAGCACTGAACTCGGCGTGCTCCTCTCGGGGTTCTTCTGGACCTATGCGGTGTTCCAGCTGATCTCCGGGTGGTTCGTCGACAGGGTCGGTGTCCGCATCGCCTACACCGCGGCAGCGCTGGCGTGGTCGGTGTTCACCGCGATGACGGCACTGGGCCGTGGATTCGCCTCGCTCCTCGGCCTGCGACTGCTCCTCGGCATCGGCGAGTCCCCGGCATACCCGTGCAACGCCAAGGCCGTCCGTGAGTGGATGCCCAAGCAGGAACGCGGGCTCGCCACCGGGGTCTACGACAGCGGTTCACGTGTCGGCACCGCGCTCTCCCTGCCCATCGTCGTCCTGCTCATCGCGCTCGTCGGCTGGCGCGGCTCCTTCGTCGTGACGGGACTGCTCGGCATCGTCTGGGCGGCGGTGTGGTGGTGGTTCTACCGAAAGCCGCACGAGCACGGGCGGGTGTCCGCGGAGGAACTGGCGTACATCGAAGCGGGCCAGGAGGCAGTGCAGGAGGATCCCCACGCGAAGACGCAGATCCGGTGGATCGACCTGCTCAAGCACCGAGCCGTCTGGGGCATGGTCTTCGGCAACTTCTGCATCGCCTTCGTCATCTACTGGTTCGTCACCTGGTTCCCGACCTACCTCGTCCAGGGCCGCGGGTTCGACCTGCCCTCGCTCGGCCTGTTCGGCGCGATACCCGCCCTGGTGGCGGTGCCCACCGGCTGGCTCGGCGGACTGACCGCCGATGCGCTGATCCGCCGCGGGTGGAGCGTCACCCGGGCCCGCAAGACCCTCATCATCGGGGGCCTCGTGCTCTCCAGCTGCATCGTGCTGTCACTGGCCACGGACAGCGCCGGGGTGGCCATCGCCCTCCTCTCCGTGTCCTACGGATCGCTCACCTTCGCGAACGCCAGCGTGTGGCTCCTGCCTGGTGAGCTCGCCCCGTCGACGAACCACGTCGCCTCGATGGCCGGGATCATGAACTTCGCCGGCAGTGCCGCGGGGATCGCGACGTCGATCGTCACCGGCGCGCTCCTCGACCTCACCGGCGGATCGTTCGTCGCGCCTCTCCTGCTGGCCGGAGCGTTCATCCTCGGCGGGATCGTGGCCTACGGCCTGGTGATCCGACGCGTGGAGCCGATCGCCGCATGAGCTGACCCGCACTCCCGGGAAGGAGCCACATGTCCAGTGTCCGGCTGACGGTCCACGACGCGTTCGCGCTGGGTTCGATCGATCGGCGGCTGTTGGGCGGCTTCCTCGAGCACATGGGGCGTGCCGTCTACACGGGGATCTACGAACCCGGTCACCCCACAGCCGACGAGGACGGGTTCCGCGAGGACGTCCTCGGACTGGTCCGGGAGCTGGGCCCGACGATCGTCCGCTATCCGGGCGGGAACTTCGTCTCCGCGTACGACTGGGAGGACGGCGTGGGCCCGCTCGAGGAGCGCCCGGTGCGGCTCGACCTGGCCTGGCGCAGTCGGGAGAGCAACCGGTTCGGCCTCAACGAGTTCGCCGCGTGGTGCAGGAAGGCCGACGTCGACATGATGCTGGCCGTCAACCTGGGCACCCGCGGCGTCGACGCCGCCCGCAACCTGGTCGAGTACTGCAACCACCCGGGCGGCACGTTCTGGTCGGACCTGCGGAAGCAGCACGGTGCCGCGGAACCGCACGGCGTCAAGGTGTGGTGCCTGGGCAACGAGCAGGACGCGCCGTGGCAGATCGGGCACAAGACCGCGCACGAGTACGGCCGCGCGGCCTTGGAGGCGGCCAAGGCCATGCGTCGGGTGGATCCCGGGATCGAACTCGCGGCCTGTGGCAGTTCCAACAGCCGGATGCCGACCTTCGGGAGCTGGGAGGCCACCGTCCTCGAGGAGACCTACGAGGCGGTCGACTACATCACGCTGCACAACTACTACGAGGACGTCGAGGGTGACCTGCCCAGCTTCCTGGCGTCGTCGGACTCCATGGACGACTTCATCCGGACGGTGGTCGGCACCTGCGACCACGTCAAGGGCAAGCTCCACAGCGCCAAGACGATGAACCTGTCCTTCGACGAGTGGAACGTCTGGCACCAGACCGAGTTCCACCGGGGGGACGACACCAGGGTTCCGTGGCGGGACGCGCCCGAACTGGCTGAGGACGTGTACTCCGTCGCCGAGGCCGTGGTCGTCGGGACGCTGCTCATCTCCCTGCTCAACCACTCGGACCGGGTCCGGATGGGCTGCCTGGCTCAACTCGTCAACGTGATAGCCCCCATCACCACCGAGCCCGGCGGCACCGCCTGGCGTCAGACGACGTACTTCCCCTTCGCGGACGTCACCGCCGGCGCCCGTGGCCGGGCGCTGCGCGTGGAGGTCGACTCGCCCAGACACCCGACCGGCAAGTACGGAGAGGTCGACTCGGTCGTCGCCGCGGCGACCCACGACGAGGTCAGCGGCGAACTCGTGCTCTTCGTGGCGAACCGCTCGACCGACGTCGCGGTCCCGCTGGAGCTCGAGCTGGCAGGTTCGCTTGCCGGTCACACGGCACTCCGGCACCGCGTGCTCCAGGACGCCGACCCGGGGGCCACGAACACCGCTCGACAGCCCGATGCGGTGCGTCCCCGTGACGTCCCGGTGAACGGTCCGATCCGCCTCGAGCCCGTCTCGTGGAACGTGGTGCGCTGCGCCCGGCGCCCCGCCTGACCCCCTCCGCGCTCGGGTCAGTCGACCAGGGCCTGTTTGACCAGCTGGCGCAGGTGGTTGCGGATCGGCAGCGTGCTCGACGGCAGCAGCTGGGTGTAGAAGCCGACGGTCACGTCCTCCACCGGGTCGACGTAGAAGGCCGTGGACGCCGCCCCGCCCCAGCTGTAGTCCCCGAGGCTGGACAGCACGCCGTAGCGCACGGGGTCGATGACCGTGGAGAAGCCGAGCCCGAAGCCCACCCCGCGCAGCGGCGTCTCGGCGAACAGCGGCCGGCCGAAGGTCTCCAGGTCCTGGTTGCCAGGCAGGTGGTTGCGGGTCATGTAGCCGATGGTGCGGGTGCTCAGCAGCCGGCCGCCGTCGTAGGAGCCACCGCGGCGGAGCAGCTCGGCGAACCGCAGGTAGTCCCCGGCCGTGGAGACCAGCCCGCCGCCGCCGGAGAGGAAGGCCGGCTTGGCGTGCGCCGCGGCGCCCATCGCGTCGTAGGGGGTGAAGCGGGTCGGCGCACCGCCGGGCTGCCCTGGGACGGCGGCGTAGAGCCGGGCGAGTGACTCGACGTCGTCCCCCTCACGCAGCCCGAAGGACGTGTCGGTCATGCCGAGCGGACGGAAGATGCGCTGCTCGAAGAACTCGTCGAGCGGGAGGCCGGAGACCACCTCGACCAGCCGGCCCAGGACGTCGGTGGAGACGCCGTAGTTCCACTCCGACCCGGGCTGGAAGACCAGCGGGATCGCGGCCCACTGCCGGCAGACCTCCGCGGAGTCGGCGCCGGCGGGGGTGCCCCACTCGTGCCCGGCGGCCCGGTACATCGCGTCGACCGGGTGGGCGTGGTGGAAGCCGTAGGTCAGCCCCGAGGTGTGCGTGAGCAGGTGGCGCACCCGGATGGGCTCGACCTGCGGCTGGGTCACCGGGCGCAGAGCCGAGCCGGCCACGTAGACGCGGGTCTCGGCGAACTCGGGCAGCCACTTCGCGATCGGGTCGGAGAGCTCGAAGGCGCCCTCCTCGTACAGCATCATCGCCGCGACCGAGGTGACCGGCTTGGTCATCGAGTAGATGCGCCAGCGGGTGTCCCGCTCCACCGGCAGGCCGGCCTCGACGTCGCGGTACCCGGCCGAGCCGACGTGCACCAGGTGTCCGTGCCGGGCCACGGTCACCAGGTAGCCGGGCAGCTGGCCGTCGTCCACCCAGCGGGCCAGCCGCCGGTCCAGCCGGGCGAGCCGGCCGGCGTCGAAGCCGACCTCGGCCGGATCGGTGTCCACCTCGGGTGCCGTCGTCACAGGTCCTCCGTCCCTCGTGCCGTCCGCCGTCGGACGGCGACTGCCCGGGCATCCTGACCCACGCGGTCGTGGGCCCGGTCACAGGGGCAGCCGCCGTCCCGACGCGGACGGTGCCGAGGACGCTCCCGATCAGACGGGGACGTCGCCGGGGAAGCCCCCGATCAGACGGGGACGTTGCTGGCGGCCTTCTTCAGGTTCGAGCCCGCGGTGACCTTGACGGTGTTGGCGGCGGGGATGTCGATCGACTCGCCCGTCTGGGGGTTGCGGCCGGTGCGCGCGGAGCGCTGGGTGCGCTCGACGGTCAGCAGGCCGGAGACGGCGACCTTCTCGCCGCGGGTGATGGCGTCGACGAGCTCGTCCTGGAGCCCGGCGAGCACCGAGTCGACGGTCGAGCTGGGCACGTCGGCCCGCTTGGCGATGGCGGAGACGAGTTCGGCCTTGTTCACGGGGTTCCTTCCGTGTCGGTGACAGAGCGTGCCGGACCGCGCCGGACGGCGGGTCGGACCGCAGGCACGGTGCCATGCCGTACTGACAGCGCGCCACCGAGGGGGGTCGAACGGGTCCCGCACGGCGCCGTCGGGCCTCGGCGGCGACCGGTTCCCGTGCGCCCGCTCACGGCTCTCCTGCAGGGTCCCGTCGTCGGCCCCGTCCCGGGTCCCGCTGGCCTCCCTGCAGGGTCCCGCTGCGAGCATGCGAGTGGCGGGGGGCAGGGAGGTCCTTCCTCTAGCGTGAGGGGATGCCAGTGATCCCCGGGACCGACCTCACCGTCAGCGACCTCTGCCTGGGCGCCAACGTGTTCGGCTGGACGGCGGACGAGCCGACGTCCTTCGCGCTGCTGGACCGGTTCACCGACGCGGCGGTCAGCACCCAGGCCCCGTTCGTCGACACCGCGGAGTCCTACGGCCGGGGCGCGTCGGAGGAGATCCTCGGCAACTGGATGACCGAGCGGGGCATGCGCGACCGGATGGTCGTGGCGACCAAGGCGTCACGCCTGGAGAAGGAGCACCCGCTGTCGGCAGCGGAGATCCGGACGGCGGTCGAGGGGTCGCTGCGCCGACTGCAGACCGACCGGATCGACCTCTACTACGCGCACTACGACGACGGGAGCACGCCGCTGGAGGAGACGCTGCGCGCCTTCGACCAGCTCGTGCAGGCGGGCAAGGTCCGGTACGTCGCGGCGTCGAACTACTCGCCGGACCGGCTCACCGAGGCGCTGGGGACCTCGCAGCGGCTGGAGCTGACCCGGTACGTGGCGCTGCAGCCGCACTACAACCTCATGGAGCGGGCGGCCTACGAGGACGGGCTGCGCGACGTCGTGGCCGCCCACGACCTCGGCGTGCTGCCCTACTACGCGCTGGCCAAGGGCTTCCTGACGGGCAAGTACCGGGCCGGTGCGCAGGTCGACTCGCCGCGGGCGGAGGGTGCCTCGGCCTATCTGGGGGAGCGCGGCGACCGGGTGCTGGGCGCGCTGCAGCAGGTGGCGGAGGCGCACGGGGTGACGGTCGCCGCCGTGGCGCTGCGCTGGCTGGCCGACCGTCCGACCGTCGTCTCGCCGATCGCCAGCGGCCGGTCGGTGGAGCAGCTGGCCGACCTGCTGCCCATGCAGGACCTGGTGCTCACCGAGGAGCAGACGCAGGCGCTGGACACCGCCAGCGCCTGAGAGGGGCCCTCCCACCTGCAGGGGCCCCTCCTCAGCGGGTGACCGCCGCGGCGAGGTCCTCGACGCGCAGCAGGCCCACGACCGCGCCGGAGGCGTCGGTGCAGACCACCGGGTCGAAGCGCTGCGCGGGGGGCCGGGTCACCGCCCGCCGCAACGTCGCGGCGACGTCGTCCGCGGGGTGGGCCTGGAGCGACACCGGCGCTAGGTACGGCTTCCCGGTGCGCGGGCAGGCCAGCACCAGCGCCACCGGCTCGCCCTGCCCGCCCACCAGCACCGCCGGCGGGACGGCGGGCGGCTCGCCGACGTCGGACTGGCGCACCGGGCGCACCAGGGCGGCCACCCCGTCGGCCACGTGCACACGGGCGACGTGCGCGCGGACCAGGACGGCGACCTCGGGTGCCAGCGGCGCGAAGCCGGGCGTGGGCCGGCCGAGCAGCCAGCCCTGCGCCAGCGGCACGCCGAGCCGGGTCAGCGCGGTCAGCTCCGCGACGGTCTCCACACCCTCGGCCAGCAGCCGGGCGCCGATGCGGCCGGTGAACTCGCCGACCACCTCGGCGAGCGCGGTGCGGACCGGGTCGGTGTCCACGCCGGTCACCAGAGCGCGGTCCAGCGTCACCAGCCGAGGGCGGACGGCGGCCATCTGCTGCAGCCCCGAACCGGCGCCGTCCAGTGCCACGACGGCCCCGCGGGCGCGCAGCGCGTCGGTCCTCCGACGCAGCACGTCGAGGTCGTCGACGGGTGTGTGCCCGGTGAGCTCGACGACGACGCGGGACAGGTCCGGCCGGGTGGCGAGGGCGTCCTGGACCGGGGCGCTGCCGAGCAGGTGCGGGCTGACGTCGACGGTGAGGAACGTGTCGTCGGGCAGCAGCGGGACGACGGCCAGGGCCTTGGCGATCGCCAGCGCCTCCAGCTCGGCGGCCAGGCCGCAGTCCGCGGCGGCGGCGGACCAGACGCCGGGGCCGGCGGTGCCGGGGAAGCGGGAGAGCGCCTGGTAGCCCGCGATCCGCGCCGCGGCGAGGTCGACGATCGGCTGGAACACCAGCGTCAGGTCGTCGGGGTCGGCGAGCAGCGGACGGCAGTCGGGCAGGCTGCTCACCGGGGTCGCCGTCATGCACCGCCCATCGGCTCCCGCGCCGCCGCGCTCGACCCGGGAGCGGCCGCGCTCACCCTCCCGGGTGGGCGACGGCGGCGACACGATCGGGGACGATCCCGTTCCGCGACGGGTCGCCGTGTCAGGATGTGCGGCCGGCGCATCCGCCGCCGACAGCGGGACGAGGGAGTGCGGGCATGGCGTCGGGACCCCCGTCCCCGCGGACCGACGTGCTCACCGACCCCGGGCGGGTCGCCGCGGCCCGCCGGCTGCTCGCCGAGGCGTCCGCCGGCGTCCACGACCGGCTCGCGCAGCTCGCGGCGCGGTTGACGCAGGCCCCGGCGGCGCTGGTCTGCCTGGTCACCGACGCCGAGGTGCCCGTGGGGTCCTGCGGACTGCCGGCGTCGGTCGTCAGCGGTCCGCTGCCGCTCGCGGGCTCCCCGTGCGCGGTGACCGTCGGGCTGGGTGTCCCCGTCGCTGCTCCGGACGCGGCGCAGGACGAGCGGCTGGCCTCCCTGCCCGCGGCAGTCGACGGGTCGCTCGTCGCCTGCCTCGGCGTTCCGCTGCGAGCACGGTCCGGGCAGGTCGTCGGGGCGCTCGCGGTGTTCGACGGCGTGCGGCGCGACTGGTCGCCGGACCAGGTCGCCTCCCTCGAGCAGCTGGCCGCCTCGGTGGCCGCCGAGCTCGAGCTGTCCGCGGCGCGGTCGGCCGCGGACGCCTCCCTGATGCGCCTGGAGCTGGCGCTGGAGGCCGGTGCCGTGGGCACCTGGGAGGTCGACCTGCGGCGGCACACGATCGTCTGGGACGAGCGCTGCGCGTCGATCTTCGGCCACGACGCCACCGTCCTGCTCGGGATGGACCGGCTGTTCGCCGAGCACGTGCACCCCGACGACCGCGAGCGCGCGCAGCAGGAGATGCAGGCCGCCATCGACGCGCTGGCCCAGTACGCCGTCGAGCTGCGCGTGGTCCGCACCGACGGCAGGGTGCGCTGGACGATCAGCCGCGGCCGGGTCCTCGCCGGCCCGGACGGCGGGCCGGCGCGGATCGTGGGCACGGTCGTCGACGTCACCGAGGCCCACGAGCAGGCCGACCGGGAGCTCGACGCCGTCCGCCGCGCCGCCGCGATCGCCGAGGTCGCCGCCGAGCTGGCCGGCGCCACCCGGGTCACCCAGCTGGCCGAGATCGCGCTGCGCGCCGCCGCGGTGCTGGGCGCCGAGTCGATCGGGCTGGCGGTGTTCGACCCACGTGACGACGAGCTGTACCTGCACCTGACCCGCCGCATCGTCGACACCGTGGCCAGCGCGGCCGACCTCCAGCTGCCGTCCGGTGGGGTGCAGACGCCGCTGGACGACGAGCTGCCCACCCAGTGGGTCGCCCGGCACGGGGAGCCGCTGCTGTTCCCCGACGCCGCCGAGGTCGAGGCCCGCTTCCCGCGGATGGCCGAGGTCAACGCGGTCCTGGGCACGCGGGCCCTGGCCGCGTTGCCGCTGCGGGTCGAGGGCCGGCTGCTCGGCAGCTTCGTCGTCGTCTGGACGACCGAGCACGCCTTTCCCGACCGCGACGTCGAGCTGCTGGAGGGGCTGACCGCGCAGCTCGCGCTGACCGCCTCGCGGCTGCGGGCCGACACCGTGCGCGCCGACGCCGTCGCCGCGATGACCGAGGCCACCGCCCGGCTGCAGCTGCTCGCCGACGCCGGCCGGGTGCTGTCGGGGACCCTGGACGTCACCCGGCAGGTCGGCCAGCTCGCCGACGTCGTCGTCCCCACCCTCGCCGACTGGTGCTGGCTGGTGGTCAGCGACGAGCAGGGCCGGCTGCACGAGATGGCCTCCGCGCACCGCGACCCCGCGCTGCGCGCCGAGCTGGAGCTGTACGTGCACTCGATGGTCGCGGTGATGACCGACGAGGCGGCCGCGCCGGTGGTGACCCGCACCGGCCGCCCGCTGGTGCTGCCCCGGATCGACGCCGCGCGGGTCGCGCGCTCCATCCCGGAGCCCGCGACCCGCGCGCTGCTGGGCCGGCTGGGCCCGGACTCCGGCGTGGTCGTGCCGCTGGTGGCCCGTGGTCAGTCCCTCGGCGCGCTCGGGCTGTTCAACGGCGCCGAGCGGGGGCCGCACACACCGGCCGAGGTCGAGACCGCGGTCGAGGTGGGCCGCCGGGCCGGCCTGGCGCTGCACCACGCCCGGCTCTACGGCCAGCAGCGGGAACTGGCCGGTGCGCTCCAGCACAGCATGCTCACCGCGCCACCGGAGCCGGCCTCCTGCGAGATCGTCGTCCGGTACGTGCCCGCGGCGGAGGGCGCGGAGATCGGCGGCGACTGGTACGACGCGTTCCTCGAGCCCGGCGGGACGACCGTGCTGGCCATCGGCGACGTCGTGGGCCACGACGTCGCGGCCGCCGCGGCGATGGGCCAGCTGCGCGGCCTGCTGCGCGGGATCAGCTACTCCAGCGGCGCCCCGCCGGCGCAGGTGCTGACCCAGGTCGACCGCGCCATGCGCGGGCTGGGGCTGGACACGATGGCCACGGCGGTGGTCGCCCGCCTCGAGCAGCAGGACGCCGACCTGCGCGCCGACCGGACGCTGCTGCGCTGGTCCAGCGCCGGCCACCCGCCCCCGGTGCTGCTGCTGCCCGACGGCCGGGTGCACGTGCTCGACGACGACCTGCCCGACCTGCTGCTCGGGGTCGACCCGTCGGCCGCGCGCCGGGACCGCGTCGCCGTCCTCCCCGCGGGCAGCACGGTCCTCCTGTACACCGACGGGCTGGTCGAGCGCCGCGACCGCGATCTCGACGCCGGCAGCGCGCAGCTGGTGGCCGCGCTGACCGAGTACGCGGCGCTGCCGCTGGCCGACCTGTGCGACCGCGTGCTCGAGCGGCTCTTCCTGCCCGACGCGGAGGACGACGTCGCGCTGCTCGCCGTCCGGCTGCACTCCCGGGCCCGCCCGCGCTCACCGGAGCCCGGCACCGCGAGCTGAGGGTGCCGTCCGGCCCTCTGCAGGGGACCGGGTCCTTGGTTCAGGTCCGGTCGCGGCGGCGCCAGCGGGTCGGGCGCCCGGCCCGCTGGCGCCGCAGCCGGCGGCGGGCCCGTCCGGGCAGGTCCACGGCGACCGGCGCCTCCCAGCCGCGCCACACCGAGAGCACCCGCAGCCCGGCCACCAGGACGATGACCAGCGCCGCCACCGGGAGCGGGTCCATGCCGACCGGGCCGGCGAGCACGGTGAGCGCGACGGCCCCGAGCAGCGCGGCGACCGCGTTGTACGGGCCGGGCTGCACGATGTCGGCGCGCTGGGCCAGCAGCACGTCGCGGATGACCGCGCCGCCGACCGCGGTGAGCGTGCCGACGAAGACCACGCTGGCGCTGGGCAGGGCGGCCAGCTGCGCCTTCTGCGCGCCGATGACGGTGAAGAAGCCCAGCGTGACGGCGTCGAGGACGACGAGCAGCCCGGTCAGCCGGGACAGCCAGCCGGAGAAGTAGAACGTGACGGCCGCGGTGATGGCCACCGTGGGCAGGTAGGCGGGGTTGGTCAGGGCGACCGGCGGCAGGTCGCCCAGCAGCACGTCGCGGACGAGCCCTCCGCCGAGGCCGCCGCTGACGGCCAGCAGCAGGACGCCGGACACGGCGAACCCCTCGCGGGCGGCGAGCAGCCCGCCGGTCAGCGCGCCGATCACGATCGCGGCGAGATCGACCGCCGCCGGCACCCGCAGCGTCTCCGCCGCCGCGGCGAGGATCTCCACGGCGGGGATTGTCCTCGCGCTCCCTCGCTCGTCGTGATCATGGGGTTGTCGTCAGCCGCTGCGGCGTGTCTAGCCGTGCCGGCAGCAACGACCCCCTGATCGGCACAGGAGGAGGTCGTGACCGCCGGTGGCAGGAGGGTGCGGACGCCGCTAGCTTGCGGTTCTCCCCGCCGCTCACCTGGAGGCCGCCGTGCCCGTACGCCCGCCGGACGAGAACGAGGTGGCCGCGCTCGCGGCCAGCTACGGCATGAAGCCCGGCCCCGAGGAGGTGGCCGCCTACACCCCCATCGTCGCGGCCTTCCTCACCTCCTACGACGCGGTCGAGGAGCTCTACGCCGGGATCGCCCCGCAGGCGCCCACCGACCGGCCGAGCACCCGCCCCGGCGACGCCGACAACCTACTCGGTGCCTGGTACGTCACCACCGAGATCCGCGGCGCCGCGGACGGGCCGCTGGCCGGCCGGACGGTGGCGGTCAAGGACAACGTCGCGGTCGCCGGCGTCCCGATGATGAACGGCTCCCACACCGTCGAGGGGTTCGTCCCGCGGGAGGACGCCACCGTCGTCACCCGCCTGCTCGAGGCCGGCGCGACGATCACCGGCAAGTCCGTCTGCGAGGACCTCTGCTTCTCCGGCGGCAGCCACACCTCCGTCACCGGACCGGTGCGCAACCCGTGGGACCCGTCGCGGACGACCGGCGGGAGTTCCAGCGGCAGCGCCGCGCTGGTGGCGTCCGGGGTGGTCGACCTGGCGGTCGGCGGGGACCAGGGCGGCTCGATCCGCATGCCCGCGGCCTTCTCCGGCATCGTCGGCCACAAGCCCACGCACGGGTTGGTGCCCTACACCGGCGCGTTCCCCATCGAGCTGACGCTCGACCACCTGGGCCCGATGACCCGGACGGTCGCCGACGCCGCCCTCATGCTCGACGTCCTCGCCGGCCGGGACGGCGACGACCCGCGCCAGCCCGCCGACGTGGCACCCGAGCAGTACGCCGCCGCGCTGGACGGCGACGTCGCGGGGCTGCGGGTCGGGGTCGTCGCCCAGGGCTTCGGTTGGGAGGAGCTCTCCGAGGACGGCGTCGACGACACCGTCCGGGCGGCCGCCGAACGGCTGCGGGAGCTGGGCATCGAGGTGGTGGACGTCGACCTGCCGTGGCACCGGCACGCGCTGCACGTCTGGAACGTCATCGCCACCGACGGCGCCACGGTGCAGATGATCGAGGGCAACGGCTACGGCTGGAACTACGAGGGCCGCTACGACCCCGAGCTGGTGGCCCACTACGGCCGTCAGCGCCGCGAGGTGGTCGACCGGTGGTCGCCGACGGTGACGGCGGTGGCGCTGGCCGGCCGCTGGTCGCTGGAGCGGGAGCAGACCCGGCACTACGCCATCGCGCAGAACCTGGCGACCGAGGTGCGCCGGCAGTACGACGCCGCGCTGGCCGAGGTCGACCTGCTGGTGATGCCGACCGTGCCGATGGTGGCCCCGGAGATCCCGGCACCGGACGATCCGCTGGAGACCCAGGTGGCCCGGGCGCTGGAGATGATCGTCAACTGCGCGCCGTTCGACGTCAGCGGCCACCCGGCCACCAGCGTCCCGGCCGGGCTCTCCCAGGGGCTGCCGGTCGGGATGATGCTCGTCGGCCGCCGGTTCGAGGACACCACCCCGCTGAGGGTCGCGCACGCCTTCGAGCAGCTGGTCGGCGGCTTCCCGAGCCCACCGGCTTCCTGACGCGCGCGCACCGACCCGCCGTCCCCCGCCGATGATCACGGGGTCGTCGGCGGATGCCGCGGCGTGTCCCGCCGTGCCGGCGGCGGCAACTCCATGATCGACCTCGGGAGAGCCGAGGGGACGGGGCCGCCTGCCCCGAGGCCGCCTGCCCCCTCCGGGTGAGATGGCCTCGACCGCGGTCGTGGGACGGCCGATGCCAAGGTCATGGGTCGTTCGTGGTCCTCCTCGGCAGCCGGCACCAGGCTGTTCGTCACCTACGCGGTGGCGAGTCTGGTGCCGGTCGTCGCGCTCGGTGCGGTCCTGGCTCAGGGCAGCCGACAGGACGGCATCGAGCGCGGCCTGGAGCACGGCCGGGCGCAGGCCGCGGTGGTCGAGGAGATGGCGATCGCGCCGGCGCTGCACGGCGAGGACCTCGCCGGCGGCCTGACCGCGCAGGAACGCCGGCGGCTGCAGACCGCCACGGACCTGGCCGTCTTCCGCGGGTCGGTGGACCGGCTGCGGCTGCGCGACTTCAGCGGTGCCGTCGTCTTCTCCGACGACGGGTGGCTGTCCGGGTCGCCGGGCGCGATCGACCCGGGTAACGACTGGTCGGTGCCGCCCGACCACCCGGCCTTCCAGACCGCGGCGGCCGGGGCGACCGACGTGCAGATCGTGGACGGCGGCTCCTCCGGGCGGGCCGTCCGCGTGCTCCAGCCGATCGTCGCGGACTCCTCGGGCCGCTCGGTGGGCGTGCTGGAGATCCTGCTGCCCTACGAGGCCGTCGCCGCCGACGTGGAGGCCGCGACGGCGCGTGACTACTGGCGGCTGGGCGCCGGGCTGGCCCTGCTCTACGTCGTCCTGGCCGGGATCTCCTGGTCTGCGACCCGGCGGCTGCGGCGGCAGGCCGCCCAGGCCGCCCACGACGCGCTGCACGACCCGCTGACCGGGCTGCCCAACCGCGAGATGTTCCGCCGCCGGGTCGAGGAGGCCACCCGCCGGTCGGGGAGCTGCGCGGTGGTCCTCGTCGACCTCGACCGGTTCAAGGAGGTCAACGACACCCTCGGACACCACGCCGGGGACGAGCTGCTGCGCCTGGTGGCGGACCGGCTGGCCGGCACGCTGCGGGCCGACGACACGGTGGCCCGCCTCGGCGGGGACGAGTTCGGCCTGCTGCTGCCCGGGGTCAGCCACCCCGGCGCGGCACGGGACCTGGTCGAGCTGGTGAGCGAGCAGCTGTCCACCGACGTCGTGCTCGACGGGGTGCCGCTGACGATCGAGGCGTCCTTCGGCATCGCCCTGCACCCCGCCGACGGCGACGACGTCGAGACCCTGCTCAAGCGTGCCGACGCCGCCATGTACCAGGGCAAGCGCGGCACCACCGGCATCGTCGTCTTCGACCCTGCGCTGGCCGCCGCCCCGTCCTCCCGCCTGATCACCGCCCACGAGGTGCGCCGCGCGTTGGAGGCCGGCGAGCTGCGGCTGCACTACCAGCCCAAGGTGGACCTGCGCACCGGCCGCACCGGCGGCGTGGAAGCGCTGCTGCGGTGGCAGCACCCCGATCGCGGCCTGCTGCCGCCGGGGGAGTTCCTCCCGGCGGTGGAGCACTCCGGGATCATGGGTCCGCTCACCGAGTGGGTCATCACCCAGGCCCTCGTCGACTGCGCCGCCTGGAGCGCGGAGGGCCGCGACTGGTCGGTCGCGGTCAACGTGTCGGTGCGCAACCTCGAGCAGCCGGAGTTCGCCGCCACCGTCGTCCGGCTCGCTGCCGACACCGGCGTCCCACCGCAGCGCCTGGTGCTCGAGGTGACCGAGACGGCCCTGCCCGTGGACCTCGGCGCGACCGCGCGGACCCTCGCCACGCTCGCCGCCCACGGGTTCGGCACCTCGCTCGACGACTTCGGGGTCGGCTACGCCAGCCTCTCCCACCTGCGGTCCCTCGAACTGGCCGAGGTGAAGATCGACCGCAGCTTCGTGGCCGGTGTGGGCGTCAACGCCGAGGACGGCGAGGTCGTCCGGTCGCTGGTGCAGCTGGCCCACGGGCTGGGTCTCACCGTCTGCGCCGAGGGCGTGGAGACCGCGGCCGCCGCCGAGTGGCTGCGCGACGCCGGCTGTGACCGCGCGCAGGGCTTCTTCTTCTCCCGTCCCCGGCCGTGGCCGGCGCTGCCCCCGGGCGGCGTGCCGGACCCCGCCGGGTCCCGTCCTCCCACCCCCTCGCTGGAGATGACCCCGTGACCACTGCCCGTCTCGCCCGGCGGAGCGTCGCCGCGGCCGCCCTGGCCCTGCTCACCGCCTGCTCCGCCGCGCCGGCCGACGTGCCGCGCGCCGCGTCGGCGCTCTCCGTGGACGAGGAGCTGCGCGCCCTGCTCCCGGAAGAGGTGCGCGAGGCAGGCGTCCTCACGGTGGCGACCGACGCCTCCTACCCGCCGGCCTCGTCGTTCGCGCCCGACGGCCGCACGGTGGTCGGGCTGGAACCCGACCTCATGGCCGGGATGGGCGCCCTTCTCGGCGTGCGGGTCGAGTTCCGGCTCGCGGACTTCGACACCATGCTCGACGACCTCGCCGCCCACCGGGTCGACCTGGTCATGAGCGCCATGACCGACACGGCCGAGCGCCAGGCGCAGGCCGACTTCGTGGACTACTTCCGGGCGGGCTCGGCCATCGTGGTGCAGCGGGGCAACCCGCACGGCGTCCACGACCTGGCCGGGCTGTGCGGCGAGGCGGTGGCGGTCGAGGCCGGGACGGTGCAGGTCGGCCTGCTGGAGCGCAGCCAGGACCGCTGCGACGACGACCCGATCCGGGTGCAGCTGCACGCCACGAACGACGACGCGCTGGTGGAGCTGCGCACCGGCCGGGTCGCCGCCGTCCTGACCGACTACCCGCCGGCGGTCTTCATCACGACGAACGAGCGCACCCAGGGAGCCTTCCAGCTGGTCTCCGACGTCCAGTACGAGCCCGGCCTGTACGGCATCGCGGTGCCCCGGGACCGGGCCGGGCTGCGGGATGCGCTCGCCGGTGCGCTGCAGGCCCTGGTCGACTCCGGTGTGTACGCCCAGGTGCTGGAGACCTGGGAGGTCGCCAGCGGCGCGGTGTCCGAGGTGACCGTCAACGGCGGGGCTCCCCTCGCTCCCGAGACGCCGTGACGGTCGGCGGGTGGCTGCCTCCGACGACGTGTCGGGCAGCCACCCGCCTGGTGACGTGCTGGGACGGCCCCCCTGCAGGGTCCCGCCGCGCGGCCCCGTCCCGGGTCCCGCCCCGAGCTCACGAGGGGTGGGGAGGACGGGGCCCTTCTGCTACTGGCCGGGCGGGACCTCCAGGGAGGTCGCCGTCCCGCGGCGCAGCCCGGTGTCGTGGGTGGCCCGGTCGTGGGCGGACATCGCCTCCTGGCGGCCGGGCTCCTCGCGCAGGATCGCCGCGCCCTTCCAGTCCTCCGGGATGGCGAAGGCGTCGACCAGCGTGACCATGTGCGGGCGCAGGTCCTTGAGCAGCGCGTTCACCGTGGCGGTGAGCGCCTTGGAGCGGTTCGCGGTGAGCCGGCCGTGCTCGAGGAACCAGGCCCGGTCGGCCTCGATGGTCGACAGCGCGTACAGGTCGCAGACCCGCTCGAGCAGCGCCCTGGCGCCGGCGTCGGTCGCCCGCTCGATGCCGGCGACGAAGGCCTCCAGCACGACGCGGTCGACATGCACCTGCGCCGTCCGCAGCACGTGGTCCTGGACGTCGTTGAAGACGTCGAACGGCCGGACGCCGGGGGTCGCCGCGCCGCGCCGCAGCCGCCGGATCGCGCCCTCGAGCACGTGCTTCTCGCGGTCCTCGAGCATCTTGAGCTGCCAGCCGCGGTCGAGCAGCGGCACCTCGTCCTCCCGGCCGGGGACGGCGTCGACGAGCCGGGCGATCAGGCCGCGGGCCGCCGTCCGCTCCAGCACGGTCTCGCGCACCATGTCGGCGATGAAGCCCACCTTGCCCCAGCCGTCGAGCGAGCCGAAGGCGTCGCGGTAGCCGGTGAGCAGGCCCTTGGCGACGAGCTGCAGCAGGACGGTGTTGTCGCCCTCGAACGTGGTGAACACGTCGGTGTCGGCCTTGAGGTGCGGCAGCCGGTTCTCCTGCAGGTAGCCCGCACCGCCGCAGGCCTCACGGGCCATCTGGATGGTCCGCGTGGCGTGCCAGGTCTGCGCGGCCTTGAGCCCGGCCGCCCGGGACTCCAGCTCCCGCTGCGCGGCCTCGTCGAGGTCCTCCGCGCCCTGGACGTCGTGCATCGTGCCGACCAGCTCCTCCTGGGCGAAGGAGTAGGCGTAGGTGGCGGCCAGGGCCGGCAGCAGCTTGCGCTGGTGCACGAGGTAGTCGTTGAGCAGGACCTCGCGGTCGGCGCCGGGCGCGGAGAACTGCCGGCGGGTCTCGCCGTAGCGGACGGCGATGTCGAGGGCCAGCTTGGTCGCGGCCGCCGCGGAGCCGCCGACGCTCACCCGGCCGCGGACCAGGGTGCCCAGCATGGTGAAGAAGCGGCGGGTCTCGTTCTCGATCGAGCTGGTGTAGGTGCCGTCCTCGGCGACCTGGCCGTACCGGTCGAGCAGCATGTCCCGCGGCACGGCGACGTGGTCGAAGGACAGCCGGCCGTTGTCGACGCCGAGCAGGCCGGCCTTGGGGCCGTCGTCCCCGATGGTGACGCCGGGCATCGGATCTCCCTGCTCGTCGCGGATCGGCACCAGCCAGGCGTGCACCCCGTGCCGCTCGCCGTTGGTCACCAGCTGGGCGAACACGACCGCCATCCGGCCGTCCTCGGCCGCGTTGCCGATGTAGTCCTTGCGCGCGGCCTCGTGCGGCGTGTGCAGGTCGAAGGTCTGCGTCGCGGAGTCGTAGGTGCACGTCGTCCGCAGCTGCTGGACGTCGGAGCCGTGCCCGGTCTCGGTCATGGCGAAGCAGCCGGGCAGGTCGAAGCTCATGATGGCGGGCAGGTACGCGTCGTGCTGGCGCTGGGTGCCCAGCGCCTGGACGGCGCCGCCGAACAGCCCCCACTGGACGCCGGCCTTGACCATCAGCGACAGGTCGGTGAACGCCAGCATCTCGATCGAGGTGACCGAGCCGCCGGCGTCGTCCTCGCCGCCGTACTCCTTGGGGAACCCGAGGGTGACCCGGCCGGACGCGGCGATCCTGCGCGCCATCCGGGTGACCCGCTCGCGGGCCTCCTGCACGTTCTCGCCGTAGACCGGCAGCAGGTCCGGGTCGTGCAGGTTCTCCCGCGCGTCGCGGCGCACGTGGCCCCAGCGGCCGTCGAGCACCTCGGTGAGCGCCTTCGGGTCCACCGCGTGCGGCAGGCTCGTCGTCACGGTCCCTCCTCCTTGTTGCGGGTCACCACGCCGGAGAGCCCGGCCCAGGCGAGATCGGTCAGGTGGGCCGCGAGCTCGACCCGGGGCATCGGCCGGTCGGCCTGCAGCCACCAGTCGCCGGCCGAGCGGACCAGGCCGACCAGGCCGTGGCCCCACGGCAGGGCGGCCGACGGGTCGCGGCCGGCCTCCTGCAGGGCGACGGCGACGATGGCCGCCGCCTCGTCGCCGACCAGGTGGGACAGGTTGGCGATCGGGTCGGCGTCCTCCGGCCGGTCGGCCGGCGGCGGCTGGACGACGAACCGGTAGAGCTCGGGGTCGGCCTCCAGGAAGGCCAGGTAGGTCTCGACGGCGACGGCGAGCATCTGCCGCGGGCCCGAGGTGCCGGTCATGGCCGCGCGCAGCCGGGACATCAGGTGGCCGGCCACCCGGGCGCAGACGGCGACGTGCAGCTCGGTGCGGTCGGCGAAGTGCCGGTAGACGACGGTCTTGCTGGTTCCGGCGGCGGTGGCGATCTCCTCCATGCCGACGCCGGCACCGTGCCGGCCCACCGCGGCGATGGTGGCGTCGACCAGCTGCTCGCGGCGGGCGCGGCGGTGCTCGTCCCACCGCGAGTCGCGGCGGTCGCGCCTCGACGTCTCGAACTTCACGACACTAACAGTACCTGATACCGTGAGTGTCAGGCACTCCTCGAGGCGGTGATCCGCCGCCCCCTGCCCCGCTCCAGTGATCCCGGAGGTCACCCCGATGGCTCCGCAGACCCGGAAGGCCGCGATCGTCGGCGGCAACCGCATCCCCTTCGCCCGCTCGAACTCCGCGTACGCGCAGGCGTCCAACCAGGACATGCTCACCGCGACGCTGGACGGGCTGGTGGCCCGCTTCGGGCTGCAGGGCCAGCGGGTCGGCGAGGTCGTCGCCGGCGCCGTCCTCAAGCACGCGCGCGACTTCAACCTGACCCGCGAGGCGGTCCTCGGCTCGCGGTTGTCGGCCGCCACCCCGGCCTACGACGTGCAGCAGGCCTGCGGCACCGGGCTCGAGGCCGCCGTCCTCGTCGCCAACAAGATCGCGCTGGGGCAGATCGAGTCCGGCATCGCCGGTGGCGTCGACACCACCTCCGACGCCCCGCTGGCCATCCACGACGAGATGCGCCGCGTGCTGATCGCGCTCGGCAGCGCCAGGACGGTGCAGCAGCGGCTCGCGGCCCTCGCCGGCGTGCGACCCGGGATGTTCGTGCCCGAGGCCCCGCGCAACGCCGAGCCGCGCACCGGCCTGTCGATGGGCGAGCACCAGGCGATCACCGCCAGGCAGTGGGAGATCAGCCGTGAGGCCCAGGACGAGTTGACCGTCCGCTCGCACCACGACCTCGCCGCCGCTTACGAGCGCGGCTTCTTCGACGATCTGGTCACCCCCTACCTGGGCCTGACCCGCGACGAGAACCTGCGCCCGGACACCTCGGTGGAGAAGCTGGCGAAGCTGAAGCCGGTGTTCGGCGCGGGCGACCCCGACGCCACCATGACCGCGGGCAACTCGACGCCGCTGACCGACGGCGCCTCCGCCGTCCTGCTGGCCTCCGACGAGTGGGCTGCGTCGCGGGGGCTGCCCGTGCTCGCCCACCTCGTCGACGCCCAGACCGCCGCCGTCGACTACGTGCACGGCGGCGAGGGCCTGCTGATGGCCCCGGCGTACGCCGTCCCGGTGCTGCTGGCCCGCAACGGCCTGACGCTGCAGGACTTCGACTACTACGAGATCCACGAGGCCTTCGCCTCGACGGTGCTCGCCACGCTGAAGGCCTGGGCGGACCCGGCGTTCTGCAAGGAGCGGCTGGGCCTGGACGCCCCGCTGGGCTCCATCGACCGGTCGAGGCTCAACGTCAACGGCTCGTCGCTGGCGGCCGGTCACCCGTTCGCCGCGACCGGCGGGCGCATCGTCGCCTCGCTGGCCAAGCAGCTGCACGAGGCGGGCCCCGGCAAGCGCGGCCTCATCTCCGTCTGCGCGGCCGGCGGCCAGGGCGTCGTCGCGATCCTCGAGTCCTGACCCCTCCCGGCCATTTCCGCGGAAACCGCCGGCTACTGAGAGGACACACCCCGTGAGTGACTGGTATCGCGACCTCGCCAACTCCGGCGTCGGTTCGACCCTCGTCAAGCAGCTCGGCCTGCCCCGACCGGCCGTGCTCCGCAGGTACGAGCCCGGCGCTCCGCTGCTGACCGGCCCGGCCGTGGTCGGCACCACCGGTGGGAGCCGGCTGCACGAGATCCTGATCCGCCTGCTCGAGGACGCCGGCGTCCCCGTGCAGCCGCCGGCGGCCACGGACGGCGAGCGGCTGGGCGCCGTGCTGCTCGACGCCACCGGCGTGACCGGCCCGGCCGATCTCAGCGCGGCGCAGGAGTTCCTGACGCCGGCGGTTCGGCGGCTCGGCCCCTCCGGCCGGGTGCTGGTGCTGGCCGACCCGCCGTCGGACGCCGGCTCCCCGGCGCAGGCCGCGGCCCGGCAGGCCCTGGAGGGGCTGGTCCGCTCGATCGCCAAGGAGCTGCGCAACGGCGCGACGGCGAACCTGCTGGTCGTGCCGGCCGGTGCGGAGGCCTCCGTCCCCGGCCCGGTGCGCTTCTTCCTCTCCGGCCGCTCGGCCTACGTCGACGGCCAGGTGGTTGCCCTCACCACGGCCGACGTCCCGGCGGACGAGGACGAGGAGCGCCCGCTGGCCGGCAGGGTCGCCGTCGTCACGGGCGCCGCCCGCGGCATCGGCGCCGCGATCGCGCGGGTCCTGTCCCGCGACGGCGCGCACGTGGTCGCCGTCGACGTCCCGGCGGCCGGTGACGAGCTGGCCGAGGTGGTCAACGAGATCGGCGGGACGGCGTTCCAGCTCGACATCACCGCGCCCGACGCGGCGCAGCGGCTGATCGCCCACCTGCGCGAGCGGCGCGGCGGCGTCGACGTCGTCGTCCACAACGCCGGCATCACCCGCGACAAGCTGCTGGTCAACATGGACGCCGCCCGCTGGCACGCGGTGATGGCGGTGAACCTGCAGGCGCAGCTGGACCTCACCCAGGCGCTCCTCGACGCCGAGGGCGTGCTGCGGCCCGGCGCCCGGGTGGTCTGCGTGAGCTCGCAGTCGGGCATCGCCGGCAACCGCGGGCAGACCAACTACGCGGCGTCCAAGGCCGGCGTCATCGGCATGGTGCGGGCGTGGGCGCCGGCGTTCGCCGAGCGCGGCGCGACGATCAACGCGGTGGCGCCGGGCTTCATCGTCACCGAGATGACGGCGAGGATGCCCTTCGGCACCCGCGAGATCGGCTCGCGGATCAACTCGCTGCAGCAGGGCGGCCTGCCGGTCGACGTCGCCGAGACGATCGCCTGGCTGGCGCAGCCCAGCGCCGCCGGGGTGAACGGCCAGGTCGTGCGGGTGTGCGGCCAGTCGTTCCTGGGGGCGTGATGGCCCGCACCGTGCTGGGGTCGGCGCCGTC
The DNA here is from genome assembly GCF_900143215.1 of Geodermatophilus obscurus. Classification (GTDB taxonomy): domain Bacteria; phylum Actinomycetota; class Actinomycetes; order Mycobacteriales; family Geodermatophilaceae; genus Geodermatophilus; species Geodermatophilus obscurus_A. Next base: position 75,895 of record NZ_FRDM01000017.1, read on the forward strand.
GATGCCGGCGCTGTTCGCCCGGGCCGCGGTCACCGCGCGCGGCCGCGGCGGCGGGCTGCCCGACACCCGGCTGGCCCGCACCGGCGTCCGCGTCGAGGCCGCCGACCTGGCCGCCTACGACCGGGTCTGCGGCTTCCCGCTGGCCGACACGCTCCCCGCCACGTACCCGCACGTGCTGGCGTTCCCGCTGCAGCTGGCGCTGATGAGCGACCGGTCGTTCCCGCTGGCGCTGCCGGGCCTGGTGCACGTGCGGAACCGGGTCGACGTGCTCCGGCCCGTGCGGGTCGACGAGGCACTCGACCTGGAGGTGTGGGCCGAGCGGTTCGCCCGGCACCCACGCGGGGCGACGGTGGACCTGTGCGCGTCCGTCTCCGCCGGCGGCGCCGAGGTGTGGCGCTCGCGGTCGACGTACCTGTCGCGCGGCGCCCAGGCGCCCGAGGGCGCGCCGCAGTCCGACCTCTCGCTGTCGGTCGGGGACCTGGCGCGTCCCGTCGCCACCTGGCAGGTGCCCGACGACGCCGGGCGCCGCTACGCGCGGGTCTCCGGCGACGTGAACCCGATCCACCTCTCCGGGCTGACCGCCAAGGCCTTCGGCTTCAAGCGGGCCATCGCGCACGGCATGTGGGTGCAGGCCCGGGCGCTCGCGGCGCTGACCGGACGGCTGCCCGACGCGATGGCGGTCGACGGGGTGTTCCGGAAGCCGCTGCTCCTGCCCTCGACGGTCACGCTGGCGACCGACCCGGTGGCCGGCGGCGGCTGGGACCTCGCCGTCCGCAACGCCGGGAGCGGCGCCGAGCACCTGCTGGGCACGGTTCGCCCGCTCTGACCCCGCGCCACGATCAGGGAACCTGATCGTGGCGCGTCCTCCCTCACCGCCGGCCGTGGGGGAGGACGCGCTGCGGTGCGGGGGGACGGTCGACCGGGCTGCGAGCGGGGCCATCCTCCGGTGAGGTGGGTCCGTGGAGCACACGGACCCGACCGAACACCCCCGGCCGCTGCTGCGCCGTCCCTGGACCTCGCTCGACGGGGAGTGGGAGTTCGCCGCCGACCCCGACCTCGCCGGCACCGTCGGCGGCATCGCGTTCGACCGCACGATCCGGGTGCCCTACGCCCCGGAGACCCCGGCGAGCGGCGTGCAGTGGACCGGCCGGCTCCACCGCGCCTGGTACCGCCGCCGGCTGCCCGGCCGCGCCGGCGACCGGCGCACCGTCCTCCACTTCGGCGCCGTCGACCGCGTCTGCGACGTGTGGGTCGGCGGCACGCACGTCGCCTCCCACGAGGGCGGCTACACGCCGTTCGGCGTCGACGTCACCGACTCCCTCGGGGACGACGGCGCCGACCTGGTGGTCCGGGCCGACGACGACCCGCTGGACCTCGAGGCACCGCGCGGGAAACAGGACTGGCGCGACGAGCCGCACGAGATCTGGTACCCGCGCACCACCGGCATCTGGCGCACGGTCTGGCTGGAGCAGGTGGCGCAGCGGCACATCGCCGACGTCCAGTGGCGCGGCCACCCGCGGACGATGCGGGTCGACGTCCGCGTGCAGCTCGCCACCCCCGTGTCCGGTGCCCGGCTGCACCTGCGGCTGCGCGCCGGCGACCGGCTGCTGGTGGACGACGCGGTGCGGGTGGACGGTGCCGTCGTCGAGCGCACCGTCCAGGTGGGGGACGGCGGTATCGACGACCGCAGCCGGCTCCTGTGGCGGCCCGGGCCGGACCCGGTGCTGCTGGACGCCGAACTGGCGCTGATCACCGACGACGGCGAGGTGCTCGACGAGGTCGAGAGCTACACCGCGCTGCGCTCGGTCGAGGTCGGCGACGGGCGGCTGCTGGTCAACGGCCGTCCGGCGCCGCTGCGGCTGGTGCTCGACCAGGGCTACTGGCCCGACACCGGCGCCACCCCGCCCGACGTCGCGGCGCTGCGGCGGGACCTGGAGCTCACCCGCGCGCTGGGCTTCACCGGGGCCCGCAAGCACCAGAAGACCGAGGACCCGCGCTACCTCGCCCTGGCCGACCGGATGGGTCTCCTGGTGTGGGCGGAGATGCCCTCGGCGTACCGGCCCGGCCCGACGGCGAGCGCCCGCCTGTTGCGGGAGTGGGCCGACGTGGTGGTCGCCCACCGCGGGTTCCCCAGCGTGGTGGCGTGGGTGCCGCTCAACGAGTCGTGGGGTGTGCAGGAGGCGGCGGTCGACGAGCGGCAGCGCGGGCTGATCCGGGCGATGGCGGCGACGGCGGACGCGCTCGACGGCACCCGGCCGGTCTCGGCCAACGACGGCTGGGAGACCCTCGGCGGCGACATCCTGGGCGTCCACGACTACGAGCAGGACCCCGCGGTGCTCGGCGAGCGCTACGCCACGGCCGAGGACCTCGAGCGGGTGGCGACCGGACGGCGTCCCGACGGGTACCTGGCCGACCTGGAGCGGGCCGGCGTCGCGGGCCGGGCCGTCGTCCTCTCCGAGTTCGGCGGCGTGGCGCTGCGCTCCCCGGAGGACGAGGGCTGGGGCTACGCCGACGCCACCTCGCCGGAGGACCTGCTGGCCCGCTACCGCGCCCAGTGGGCCGCGGTGCACGGCAGCACCGCGCTCGCCGGCGCCTGCTGGACGCAGCTGACCGACACCTACCAGGAGGTCAACGGGCTGCTGGGCATGGACCGGGTGCCCAAGGTCGACCTCGAGGCGCTGCGCCGGGCCACCCTCGGCGAACCCGAGGCGGCGCCCGCGCCGACCGTCCAGCCGACCACCTCCCCCCCGAGTTGATCATGGGTTGATGTTCGGCGACACGCTGCGGACGGCGTGTCCTCCGGCAGCGACCCCATGATCAACGGTGGTGGGCGAGGGAGGCAGCGGGTGCGAGGTTCCCAGGAGCGTGCGGTGCCGTTCCGTTCGGTCACGGGTCGGCAACGATCACCGTCCCGACCTGCGAGGCGGGACGGTCCGGGCCAGGGTCGGGCGCAGACCGCGACAGTCGAGCCGCCGGAGGTCCCCGTGCGCAGCAACCGACTCCTGCCCCTGCTCGCCGCCGGTGCCCTGGTCCTCAGCGCCTGCGGCGGCGGCGGGGAGAGCGTCGACACCGGAACCGGTGGAGGCGGCGGCGGGGGCGGGGGCAACACGCTCGTCGCGGCGGTGGCCGCCCAGCCCGACCAGTTCGACCCGCACGTCACCACGGCGTACCCCAGCTTCCAGGTCCTGGAGAACGTCTACGACACCCTGGTGGTGCCGAACGCCGAGGACCTCACGATGGAGCCGAGCCTGGCCGAGAGCTGGGAGACCAGCGAGGACCAGCTGACCTGGACGTTCACGTTGCGCGACGGGGTGACGTTCCACGACGGCAGCACGTTCGACTCGGCCGACGTCGTCTACTCGTACAACCGGATCATCGACGAGGAGCTGAGCAACTCCTTCCGGTTCCAGAACGTCGCGTCGGTCGAAGCACCCGACCCGCAGACCGTGGTCATCCGGCTCACCCAGCCGACGCCAAACCTGCTGGAGCGGATCGGCTCCTTCAAGGGGATGGCGATCCTGCCGGAGAACGCCGCGGAGGACCTCGACCTCACCACCGAGGCCAACGGCACCGGCCCCTTCCAGCTGGAGAGCTCCGACGCCAGCAGCACCGTGCTGACCGCCTACGCGGACCACTGGGGCGGCGCGCCGACCGTCGACGGGGTCGAGTTCCGCTACATCACCGAGCCGGCGGCGGCGCTGACCGCGCTGCAGAACGGCGAGGTGCAGTGGACCGACAACGTCCCGCCGCAGCAGATCGAGTCGCTGGCGGGCGACGACACCGTCGAGCTGCAGACGACGCCCAGCGTCGACTACTGGTACTTGTCCATGAACTACGCACGGGCGCCGTTCGACAACCGCGACGTGCGGCGCGCGATCTCCTTCGCCGTCGACCGCGAGGCGGTGGCCGAGGCGGCGTGGTTCGGGGCGGCCCAGCCGAACCAGACGGCGATCCCCGAGGACAGCTTCTTCCACACCGACTACGCGCCGTTCCAGCCCGACCCCGACCAGGCCCGCCAGCTGCTGCAGCAGGCCGGCGTCCAGACGCCGCTGACGATGGGGCTGATGGTCACCGACGAGTTCCCGGAGACGGTCACCGCCGCGCAGGTGATCGCCAGCCAGCTCGAGCCGATCGGGATCAACGTGGAGATCGAGACCCTCGACTTCGCCACCTGGCTGGACCGGCAGGGCCAGGGTGACTTCGATGCCTTCTACCTCGGCTGGCTCGGCAACCTCGACCCGGCGGCCTACTACCAGGAGCAGCACCAGACCGACGGGCCGAACAACTACCAGGGGTACAGCAACCCGCAGGTCGACCAGCTGCTGCAGGCCGGGGCGACGGAGACCGACGAGGCCGCCCGCAAGCAGATCTACGACCAGGCCGCGCAGCTCATCGTCGACGACGTCTCCTACCTGTACCTCTACAACCCCGACGTGGTGCAGGCGTGGGCGCCCGGCCTGTCGGGCTATCAGATCCGGGCGGACAAGGCGATCAACTTCGAGACCGTGGAGCTGCCCTGACCGGCTACCTCCTCCGCCGGGTCGGCCAGGCCCTCGTCGTCCTGGTGGGGGTGAGCGTCATCGTCTTCGCCCTGGTCCAGCTGGTGCCGGGCGACCCGATCCGGCTGGCGCTCGGCACCCGGTTCGACCAGGAGACCTACGACGCGCTCCTCGCGCGGTCCGGCCTGGACCAGCCGCTGGTGCAGCAGTACTTCACCTGGGCGGGCCGGGCCCTCACCGGGGACCTCGGGGTCAGCTTCCGCAGCGGGGAGACGGTGACGTCGCTGATCGCGGAGCGGCTGCCGGCCACGCTGACGCTGGCGTTCGCCTCGATCCTGGTGGCGCTCCTGATCGCCGTCCCGCTGGGCACCGTGTCGGCGCTCCGGCCCCGGTCGGTCGTCGACCGGGTGGCGACCGTCATCAGCCAGTTCGGCATCTCGGTGCCGGACTTCTGGGTGGCGATCGTGCTCATCCTGGTGTTCGCCGGCACGCTGGGCTGGCTGCCCTCGGGCGGCTACGTGCCGCTGAGCGACGATCCGTGGGGCTGGCTGCAGCGGCTGATCATGCCGGCGGTGGTCACCGGGACGGTGTCCGGCTCGGTCATCACCCGGTTCGTGCGGTCCAGCGTGCTGGAGGCGCTCGGCGCCGACCACGTCCGGACGGCGCAGGCCAAGGGGCTGCCCACCCGGCAGGTCTTCACCTGGCACGTGCTGCGCAACGCGCTGCTGCCGCTGGTCACCGTCACCGGTGTGCAGCTGGCCTACCTGCTGTCCGGCGTGGTCGTCGTGGAGATCGTCTTCTCCTGGCCGGGGCTCGGACAGCTGGCGCTGCAGTCGGTCCAGGCCCGCGACTACCCGGTCCTCCAGGGGGCGATCCTGCTGTTCGCGCTCGTGTTCCTGTTGATCAACCTGGTGGTGGACCTGCTCTACACCGCCATCGACCCGCGGATCCGGCGATGACATCCCAGCCGGGGCCTGCTGCGATGACATCCCAGCCG
>NZ_FRDM01000018.1 GCF_900143215.1 Geodermatophilus obscurus
CAGCGTCCCGCCACGCGGTGTCGCCCGGGGAGCCAGCGTCCCGCCACGCGGTGTCGCCCGGGGAGCCAGCGTCCCGCCACGCGGTGTCGCCCGGGAAACCAGCGTCCCGCCACGCGGTGTCGCCCGGGAAACCAGCCTCGCGCCATGCCGCGTCGGCCGGGTCGCCGGCGGTCGGCAGCGCGCCCACCCAGGTCGTCGAGCGGCCGGCGTCGGGCCAGTGCGGGGCGGCGGACACGGTCTCCACCCGGACGGCGGGGTCGGCGAGCAACGCCGACACCGGCCGGGACAGCGTCGGCCGGCCGACCACCAGCACCCGGTCGGGCCGGTGCGCGGCCAGCCAGCCGGGCACCCCGAGCAGCAGCGCGCCGCCGCGCACGGATCCCGCCCAGGCGCCGCTCGACGGCTCGGCGACCACGGGCCAGCCCTGCGCGCCGGCCAGCTCGGCCGCTGCCCGGCCCAGCGGGGGCGGGGCGTCCCCGACGACGACCAGCGTGCGGGCCGGGCCGGGATCGGCCGGCCGCGGCGGTGCGGGCACCGAGCCGTCGGTCCACGGGGCACCGTCCGGCCGGCCGGACCACGGGCCGGTGGTGCGCACGCCGGCGTCCTCGGGCAGCAGCGGCTCGCGGAGCGGCAGGTTGAGGTGCACCGGGCCCGGGTCGCCGGAGAGTGCGCCGCGCGCGGTGAGCAGCGCCTTGGCCGCCAGCGAGCGCCAGTACCGGTTCTGCGCCTCCTCGCGGCCGACCTCGGGCACGCCGACGTCGACCGCCGCCCGCACCGCGCCCCCGTAGAGGCCGGGCTGGGCGATGGTCTGGTTGGCGCCGGTGTCGCGCAGCTCCGGCGGCCGGTCGGCGGTCAGCGCCAGCAGCGGCACCCCGGCGGCGTCGGCCTCGAGCACGGCGGCGTGCAGGTGCGCGGTCGCCGTCCCGGAAGTGGTCAGCACCGGGACCGGCCGCCCGGACGCCTTGGCCAGGCCCAGCGCGAGGAAGGCCGCCGTCCGCTCGTCGATGCGCACGTGCAGGGTGAGTCGGCCGTCGCGCTCGGCGTCGGCCAGCGCCAGCGCGACCGGCGCGGAGCGGGAGCCGGGCGCCACCACGGCGTCGGTGACCCCGCCGCGGACCAGCTCGTCGACGAGCACCCGCGCGAGGGCGGTGGAGGGGTTCACCCGCGCACCGCGGCCAGCCGTGCCCGCCAGCGCGCCTCGACCTCCGGGCCGGCGGCGACGTCGGCCAGCCGGTCGGGTGTCACGGCGCGCACCGGGAGCGCACCCTCCACGGGCAGCAGCGGGTCGCTGGTGACGTCGCCGTCCAGCAGTGCGACGGTGGCCAGCCCGCAGGCGAACGGCAGCTCCGGCAGCGCGGCGGCCAGCGCCACGCCGGCGGCGATGCCCACCGAGGACTCCAGCGCCGAGGAGACGACGCACGGCAGGCCGTGCGCGCCGGCCACCTCGAGCGCTGCGCGGACACCGCCGAGCGGCTGCACCTTGAGGACGACGACGTCCGCCGCCTCGCGGAGGTCCACCCGCAGCGGGTCGGCCGCGCGCCGGACCACCTCGTCGGCGGCGACCCGGACGCCGACCCGGCGGCGCAGCACGGCCAGCTCCGACAGCGACGCGCACGGCTGCTCGACGTACTCCAGGCCGACCCGGTCCAGCTCGCGGATCCGGGCGGCGGCGGTGTCGACGTCCCAGGCGGCGTTCGCGTCGACCCGGATGGCGCCGTCCCGGCCGAGGGCGTCGCGCACCGCCTCGACCCGGGCCAGGTCGTCGGCCGCGGTCTGGCCCGGCTCGGCGACCTTGACCTTCGCCGTCCGGCAGCGCGAGGCGGTCACGATCGCGTGCGCCCGCTCGGGGTCGACGGCGGGGACGGTGACGTTCACCGGCACGGCGTCGCGCACCGGCGCCGGCCAGCCGTCGCAGGCCGCCTCGACCGCCGCGGCCCACCAGCGGCGGCTCTCGGTCACGTCGTAGTCCCAGAACGGGGAGAACTCGCCCCACCCGGCCGGCCCGCGCACCAGCACGCCGTCACGGACGTCGATGCCGCGGAACCGCATCCGCATCGGCACCGACCAGACCCGCGCCCCGTCGGTGTCGATCACGGCAGCAAGCGTAGTTCGGCCCCGCTGCAGGGTCCCGCCGCGAGCCCTACCGGCCCCCGTGCGGGAGCCCGCCGCGAGCGTGCGGGTGGCGGGTGGGCAAGGGGGTCCTCCACGGGGGCAGGAGGGTCCCTACTCTCGGACCTCGTGCCCCGGCACCTGACCCTCGTGCCCGCGCCGGCCGACCCCCTCGCGCTCCTGCCACAGCTGCGAGCCGCCCTGGACGGCACGGCGCCGCTCGCGGTGCTGCCCGCGGGCCCGCCGCCTGCCCTCGAGGCCGCCCGGTGGGTGCTGCGCCCCGAGGTGCCCCTCGAGGACGGCGCGGACCTCGTCGTCGTCACCTCCGGCTCGACCGGTGGCGGCCGCGGCGTACTGCTGCCGGCGGCCGCGGTGCGCGCGTCGGGCGAGGCCACGCTGCGCCGGCTGGGCGGCGCGGGCGCCTGGCTGCTCGCGCTGCCGGTCTCGGCGATCGCCGGCCTGCAGGTCCTCTGCCGCTCGATCCTGGGCGGCACCGACCCGGCCGTGCTCGCCTCCGGGGAGCCGCTGGCCGCCGCTGTCGCCCGGATGCCGGCCGGCCGGCGCTACACCTCGATGGTGCCCACCCAGCTGCGCCGGTACCTCGATGCCGAACCCGCCGCGCTGCGCGCCTTCGACGCGATCCTGGTCGGCGGCGCGGCCACGGATGCGGCGCTGCTGGCCCGGGTCCGGAAGGAGCACGTCGCCGTCGTGACCACCTACGGGATGACCGAGACCGCCGGCGGCTGCGTGTACGACGGCGAGCCGCTGGACGGCGTGCGGGTGCGCGTCGCCGACGGCGGGATCGAGCTCGCCGGGCCGGTGCTCGCGACCGGCTACCGGCTCGACCCCGAGGGCACCGCCACGGCCTTTCCCGACGGCTGGTTCCGCACCCGCGACGCCGGTTCTCTCGACGACGCCGGCCGGCTGACCGTGCACGGCCGGCTGGACGACGTCGTCGTCACCGGCGGGGTCAACGTCGCGCCGCAGGCGGTCGAGGCGGTGCTGCGCCAGCACCCGGACGTCGCCGACGCCGTCGTCTTCGGCCGGCCGGACGAGGAGTGGGGCCAGCGGGTGGTCGCCGCGGTCGTGCCGGCACCCGGCGCGGAGCCCGACCTGGCCGCGCTGCGCCCCTGGGTCACCGCGCGACTGGGTGGGCCCGCCGCGCCGCGGGAGCTGCACCGCATCGCCGCCGTCCCGACCCTGCACACCGGCAAGCCCGACCGCCAGGGTGTCGCCGCCGCGATCCTCGACGGGAGGTCCTGACCGTGGCGACCCCCGCCCAGTGGCTGGCCGGTGCCCGACCCCGCACGCTGCCCGCGGCCCTGGCTCCCGTGCTCGTGGGCACCGGCGCCGCCGCGGCCCTCGACGGCTTCCGGCCGCTGACCGCGCTGCTGGCCCTGCTGGTCGCCCTGGCGCTGCAGGTGGCGGTCAACTACGCCAACGACCACTCCGACGGGGTGCGCGGCAGCGACGCCGTCCGGGTGGGCCCGATGCGGCTGGTCGGCTCGGGCGCGGCGACCCCGCGGCAGGTGCTCGGCGCGGCGCTGGCCTCGTTCGCCGTCGCCGGGCTCGCCGGGCTGGCGCTGGCAGCGTTGTCGAGCTGGTGGCTGGTCGCGGTCGGCGCGGCCTGCATCGCCGCGGCCTGGACCTACACCGGCGGCCCGCTCCCCTACGGCTACCGGGCGCTGGGCGAGGTGTTCGTCTTCGTCTTCTTCGGCCTGGTCGCCGTCGTGGGGACGACGTTCGTCCAGACCGGCTCGGTCGACGGGCTGGCCGTCGCGGCCTCGGTGCCGATCGGCCTGCTGTCGGTGGCGCTGCTGGTGGTGAACAACCTGCGCGACATCGAGGGCGACGCCGCCGTCGGCAAGCGCACGCTGGCCGTGCTGCTCGGCGACCGCGGCACCCGGATCGCCTTCGCGGCGCTGCCGGCGGGGGCGTTCGCGGTCGTCGTCGCGATCGGCGTGGTCCGACCTTGGGCCCTGCTGGCGCTGCTCGCCGTCCCGCTGGCCGTGCCACCCGTGCGCACCGTGCTCTCCGGCGGGCGCGGACCGGCGCTGATCGCGGCGCTGCAGGGCACCGGGTTGCTCACCCTGGTCACCGGCGTGCTGCTCGGCGCGGGGCTGGCCCTCAGCGGCTGAAGAAGGACCCCGTCCTCCTCACCGTGGAAGGACCCCGTCCTCCCCACCCCTCGCTCCGCTCGGGGCGGTGCCCTGGACGGGGCCGGCGGCGAGCCTCTGGACGGGGCCGGCCCGGGAGGGTCGGTCAGCCCTCGCCGGTCAGGCGCGCCTCCCGCGCGGCCTTGGCCTGCTGCCGCGCGACGCTGCGCGCGGCCAGGCCCTCGGTGAGCCGCTCGCGCGAGGAGCGCAGCAGCAGGTACGAGACCGGCATCGACAGCAGCAGCCCGAAGAGGGCACCGGACCAGAAGTCCAGCCCCAGCAGCCACAGCAGCAGGACCAACGCGGCGGCGATGGCCAGCCGGCCGATCGTGTACACCACCAACCAGGGCGCGATCCTGGGCGGCGCTGCCGGCCCCCCGGTCGGCGCGCCGGGCACCGCCGGCTCAACCCTCTCCGCCATGACGGCCCTCCCACTTGGTGCTCAACACGACCGTCGTCCGCGTGCGGGCGACGCCTCTGATCCGGTTCAACGCGCTGATGGTGGTCTCCAGTGCCGCGATGTCGGTCACCCGGACCTTCAGCACGTAGCCCTCGCTGCCGGCGACCCGCCAGCAGTCCTCGACCTCGGGCATCGCGGCCAGCGCCTCCTCGATCCCGGTCTCGTCGACCGAGTCGCTCTCGATCACGCCCACCAGCGCGGTGACCCCCAGGCCCACCGCCGCGGGGTCCACGATCGCCCGGTAGCCGGTGATGACCCCGGCGGCCTCCAGCTTGCCGACCCGCTCGTGCACCGCGGGGGAGGAGAGGCCCACCCGCCGGGCCAGCTCGGCGTAGCTCGCCCGCCCGTTGGCACGCAGCAGGTCGATCAGCTGCTGGTCGACGGCGTCGATGGCGCACTCCTCTCGCCGTGTGCGCGGTCGAGTATCGCCCGCGCACGTACTGTGGAGGACACTCGGGCTCGATCGAGGGGGTGGCCGCGATGGCCTTGGTGGTGGTGCTGGTGGTGGCGATCGCCGTCGTGGTGCTGGTGCTGCGCGCGGCCGAGAAGGGCGGTCCCGGCGGGGTCCGTGCGCCGAGGCGGCCGCGGCCGCAGCGCGCCGTCCCCCCGGTGGCGCCCGACGACGACCCGGAGTTCCTGCGCGAGCTGGAGCGCCGCACCCGGCGCGACGACGGCTCTCCCGCGTAGCGCCTCGAACGCCCAGGCCCGAGCGCGGCCTCGGCCAGGATCCCGCCCTGGGCCCGCGAAGGGTGGGGAGTACGGGTCCTCCCTCACGCGGCGCGGAAGAGGCGCCGCCACCCGCGGCGTATCTGCGGCTGCCCGGCGTCCGACGCGGCCTGAGGGGCCTGGTCGGAGATCCCGCCGGGCCAGCCCAGGCCCTCGTGCGTCGTCGGGTCACCCGGCCAACCCAGGCCGCTCTCGGTGCCCTCGGCACGCGGCTCGCCGTGCCGGCCGGCCGGCACGTCCGCCGACCGCTGCGCGAGTGCGGCGGCCACCACGGGGTCCACCGCGGCCCCCTCGAGAGCAGAGTGCCTACCCACGGGGAGCTCCCCTCCGGCGCGACATGGGGGCATGGAAGCACGGCCGCGTCCGGCGTGTCACCGACACGCCGCCGGTACGGGAGGCCCGTGTCACCTCGTGTGACGAACGGGACGGCGCGCTCACCGGCCCCTGCCCCCGCGGATGCCCCGGTCAGTACTCCCAGGAGGCGTACCGCGGGTCCCGCTCGGCCATCGTCCCGAACAGCAGCACCATCCGGTCGATGAACCAGGCCTTGGCGCACTGCACGAGGAGGAGCCCCCCGACGACGGACTTCAGGTCGAACACGACCAGGCCGCGGGCCAGGACGGCCAGCCCGGCGAACTGGAACGCATAGGTGGTGTTCGGGACGGCGGTCGACCGGAACTGCTCCGGGAGGTCGACCACGTTCCGGTCGGCCCAGATGCGCTCGCCGAACACTCCTCTCGACGCCCAGTTCCGGGTCGACCGCGGCGGGGGGAACAGCAGCGGCTCGACCACCATGAAGACCAGCGACGCAGCGAGGGGCAGCAGCGACCGCGGCCCGATCCACCGCCGGCTCCAGATCGACAGGACGATCAGCGGCACGACGGCGAACCGGACCCAGACGCTCACCGGGTTGGCGTGCCGCAGCCAGCCGTCGCCTCGCAGGCCGAACAGCGCCGCCAGCCGGGCGTCGGTCGTGACGGCGTCGGTCGTGACGGCGTCGGGCGACGGGGTGGTTCCGGCCGCGCCGTCCCCTCCGGGCGCGGCACCGGTCCCCCGCCGGCCGGCCACCGGAAGACGAGGACGCGGTGCCCCGGGAGCACTGCCCGCCGTCGTGCCGCTCCGCCCGCTCGTCCTGGCCATGGCGCTGCCTCCTCGATCGAGCACCCGGGTCCGGCGCAGTTCCTCCTCGGCGGAGTCGCTCGCGCACGCCGGCGGGGTGTCGCGCGGAGGGAATGCTCCGCCGGTGCGGCCGGGCGGGGAACCCCCGGCGGGGTGCCGGGAGGGCGGGACGTGTGGCCGTGGCACCCCGTCCGCAGGGCGATCCACCCCGTCCAGGCCTCAGCCTGGGGTCGCGAACGGGTCCGGCGGCCCCGTCCCGGGTCCCGCCCCGAGCTCGCGAGGGGTGGGGAGGACGGGGTCCTTTCTCAGTCCAGCCCGCCGTAGCTGTGCAGGCCGGTCGAGACCATGTTCACGTAGAGCAGGTTGAAGACCATGACGGCCAGGCCGACGACGTCGACCCACGCGGCCGGGCGCCCCCGCCAGCCGGCCGTCGTCCGCGCGTGCAGGTAGCCGGCGTAGACGACCCAGGCGATGAACGCCCAGGTCTCCTTGGGGTCCCAGCCCCAGTACCGGCCCCAGGCGCTCTCCGCCCAGATGGCCCCGGCGATGACGGCGAAGGTCCAGATCGGGAAGCCGAAGACCGCGGTGCGGTGGGCCACCCGGTCGAGGGTGACCGCACCGGGCAGCCGGGAGAGGAACGTGCCCTCGGCCTCCGCGCCGCGGGCGTCGGAGCGCAGCTTCAGCAGGTAGAGCACGCTGGCGATGCCGCTGACGAAGAAGATGCCGAAGCCGAGGATGGCCGTCGAGACGTGCACGGCCAGCCAGCTCGAGCGCAGCGCGGCGACCAGCGGTCCGGTCTCGGTGTAGAGGAACAGCCCGGTGGCGACCAGGGAGATGACGACCGGCGCGAGCACGAAGGCGCCGATGTCGCGGACGGCCGGGATGCGGACGGCCAGCACCAGGTAGACGACCACGCCGACGAGGACGACGGCCGTGGCGAACTCGTACATGTTGCCCCAGGGCAGCCGGTCGGCGGCCATCCCGCGGGTGACCAGCACACCGGCGTGCACGGCGGCGCCGAGGACGGTGACCGCCAGCCCGGCCAGCCCCCAGCGGTCGGTGCGGGGCGGGGCGGCAGGCGCACCCGCACCGCCGGACCCGGCGGGGACCAGCTGGCGCGCCGGGCGCCGGCCGAACGCCAGCTGCGCGGAGAACGCCACGACGGCGACCGAGTAGAGCGCGACGGCGATCGAGAACAGCCTGTCCGACAGCTCGGCCAGCGACGGGTCAACGGTCACTCGGGGGGACCTCCGGTTCCGGTGCGGCCCCGCCGGACGGCGGGGCGGAGGGGGTCGGGGAACGCTCGTCGAGCGCGGCCCGCAGCCGCCCGGTCAGCTCGGCGAAGGACGTGGCGCTCTCGCCGCCACCCCGCGTCAGCGAACCGACCGACAGCACGGTACCGCCGCCGTCGGGGGCCGGGCCGACGCGGGCGAAGAAGCGCTCACGGCGCAGCAGGAGCAGCGCGAGCAGGCCGACCAGCAGGGCGATCGCGGCGGCGAGCACCCACACCTGGCCGGGGTCGTGGGAGAACTGCAGCGCGGCGAACTGCGAGACGCCGGTGAAGGTGATCGCCGTCCCGTCGGGGAGGGTGAGCGTCTCGCCGACCGCCAGGTTGGCCCGGCCGACCTCGGCGAGCCGGCCGCGCTCGATCTGGCTGGCGTCGAGGGAGTAGACCGACTGCGGCAGGCCGGAGTCCAGGCCGAGGTAGCCCTGGTAGGCCAGGACCGCCACCTGCGGGTTCAGCGGCCGCGGGTCGATCGAGGTCAGCACGCCGCCCTGCATCAGCCCGGTCGGGGCGAAGAAGCCCTCGAGGGCCAGCTGGTCCTCCACGCCGGCGCCGAGGTCGGGCAGCTTGAGCGCGCCCTCGCTGGACATCGTCGTCTGGTCCGAGGGCAGGAACGGCGCCGAGACGTCGGTGAACGCCGTCCCGTCGGCCAGGGTGACGGTGAACCGCGGCGCGTAGCCGTGGCCGGTGACGTACACCCGGTCGCCGTCGAGCCGGAGCGGGTCGTTGACGCCGATGGTCGCCGGCTCCCCCTCCTCGCCGGGGCCGCCGTAGCGGATGTCGGCGGTGTAGGAGGCCGCGGTCAGGTCCTCCTCGTACTCCGCGCGGAAGTCCTCGAGGTCGATGCAGAGCGGGCTGAGGTCACCGCTGTCGACCAGCGCGCCCGAGGAGTGCGTGTCGTACTGCTGGAAGGCGTTGCAGAAGCCCTGGCCCTCGGTGACCAGGATGCTGCCCTCGTAGCCCCACAGCTTGCCGCCGGCCAGGCCGAGCAGCAGCGCCACCAGGGACAGGTGGAACAGCAGGTTGCCGGTCTCCTTCCAGAAGCCCTTCTCCGCGGAGAGCTCCGGGCCGTTGCCGCTGGACCCGGCGGAGTCGGCGTGGCCGGTCTCCCGACGGACGACGCGGAAGCGCCGCACCCGCAGCTCCTCCTCGACCACGTCGAGGGCGGCCGGGCCGGTCAGGGGGGTGGCCAGCTCGGCGGAGTCGGGCAGCCGCTGCAGCCGGCGCGGCGCGGGCGGCGGAGCGGCCCGCAGCGCGCGGACGTGCTCGGCCAGCCGGGGGACGACGCAGCCGATGAGCGAGACGAACAGCAGCAGGTAGACCGCGGCGAACCACGGCGAGCCGAAGACGTCGAAGGCGTAGAGCCGGTCGAGCACCGGCGCCAGCGTCGGGTGGTCGGCGAAGTACTGCCGGACGGCGTTCTGGTTCAGCGAGCGCTGCGGCAGCAGCGACCCCGGGATCGCCGCCAGCGCCAGCAGGAACAGCAGGACGATCGCCGTCCGCATCGCGGTCAGCCGGCGCCACCAGCGGAGCCACAGGCCCCGGACGCGGGTGCCGAGGGAGGGTCGGGCGGGGGGCGGCGGCGCCGGAGCCGGCCGCGGCGGGGCGGTGGTGGTCACAGGACGCTCTCCGCGAAGCCGTTGGCGGCCAGCCAGCCCTGCAGCCAGCGCATCATCTCGGTCCAGGCGCCGGTGACCAGCAGCAGGCCGACCACCACGAGGACGACGCCGCCGAACCGGGTGACCGCCCGCGCGTGCCGGCGCAGGAACGACGTGGCGCCCATGGCCCAGCGGGCGCCGAGCGCGACCAGCACGAACGGCACGCCCAGGCCCAGGCAGTAGGCCAGCCCGAGCAGCGCGCCGCGGCCGGCGGTGGCCTCCTGGAAGGCGAGGTTCTGCACCGCGGCGAGCGTCGGGCCCAGGCACGGCGTCCAGCCCAGCCCGAAGACGACGCCGAGCAGCGGGGCCCCGGCCAGCCCGGTCGCCGGCCGGAACGCCACCCGCCTGGTGCGCTGCAGCAGCGGCAGCCAGCCGAGGAAGCCCAGCCCGACCAGGACGGTGACGACGCCGAGCACGCGGGTGATCTCGTCGTTGTACTGCAGCAGCAGCCGGCCCAGGCCGCCGACCGCCGTGCTGATGGTGACGAAGACGGCGGTGAAGCCGAGCACGAACAGCACCGCGCCGAGCACCATCCGTCCGCGGGGCGAGCGCTCGTCGGTGCGGACCGCCACCGCCGTGCCGCCGGAGCCCTGGACCGCCGGTGCGGGAGCCGGCACGGCACGGGTGCCGGAGCCGACCAGGCCGGTGACGTAGGACAGGTATCCGGGCACCAGGGGCAGCACGCAGGGCGAGGCGAAGCTGACCAGCCCGACCAGGGCGGCGACCGCGGCGGCCACGAGCAGCGGCCCGTCGGCCACCAGGCCGCTGAAGGTCTCCCCCATCAGCCCTCCTCGGCCATCAGCAGGTCGAGCACCGCACGCAGGTCCTCCTGCGCGACCGCGCCGGTGTAGACCGCGGCCACCCGCCCCTGCGCGTCGAGCACGATGGTGGACGGGATGGCGTTGGCCGGGTAGTCCCGGAACGCCAGCGCCACCTCGCCCCGCGGGTCGTGCAGCGAGGGGAACTCGATGCCGAAGCTGTCCTCGAACGCGCGGGCCAGCTGGTCGGTGTCCTTCACGTTGACGCCCAGGAACTGCACGCCCCGGTCGCGCACCTCGGCGTGGACCTCCTGGAACTCCGGCGACTCCACCCGGCACGGCGCGCACCAGGAGCCCCAGAAGTTGACCACCGCGATGCCGCCGTCGAGCTCGGTGGAGTCGAAGTCGCCGCCGTCGAGCAGGGTGCCGGAGAACTCCGGCGCGGCGGCGCGCTCGCCGGACGGGATGACCTCGCCGGCCGGGGTGCCCTGGACGAAGCGGAACTCCCCGCCGTTGTTGACGTCGACGGCGCCGTCGCCGGTGGCGCAGCCGGTGAGCAGCAGCGCACCCACCAGGGCGCCGAGCAGCCCTCGCCTCATGCCCCGGGCACCGCGTCGGGGGGTGTGGCGCCGGCGGGCTCCGCGTAGGACAGCCCCACGAAGTGGTCGCCGTCGTAGGTCAGCGAGGTGATGCTGGCCAGGCCGCACTGCCGACGGCGCGGGTCGTGGGCGTAGCGGCGTCCCTCCAGGTGCAGCCGCAGCGTCCAGATCGGCAGCTGGTGGCTGACGCAGACCGCCGCGGCGCCGCGGGCGGCGTCCCGGGCGGCCTCGACCGCGGCCAGCATCCGCGCGGCGATCTCGACGTAGGGCTCGCCCCACGAGGGGCGCATCGGGTTGCGCAGCTTCCACCAGTGCTGTGGCGAGCGCAGCGCGCCGTCCCCCACACCGACCCGCAGCCCCTCGAAGGCGTTACCGGCCTCGATGAGCCGGTCGTCGGTCTCGACCGGCAGGTCGAGCTTGCCGGCGATCGGCGCGGCCGTCTGCTGCGCGCGCTCGAGCGGGCTGGAGACGACGTGGGTGAGCCCCTTGTCGCCGAGCCACTCCGCGGCGGCGAGCGCCATCGCCTCGCCGGTCTCGGACAGCCGGTAGCCGGGCAGCCGGCCGTAGAGCACCTTCTCGGGGTTGAACACCTCGCCGTGGCGCAGCAGGTGGACGACGGTGGTCTCGGCCATCAGGTGCTCATCCCGGTGGCGGCGTCGGCCGGCTCCTCGGCCGGCGGGGCGGACGACGGGTCGACGGCCGCCGCGGCGCGGGCGGCAGCCGGGAGGGCCTCGAGGACCCGCTCCACGGCCTCGTCGTCGAGCGCGGCGCTGACGAACCACGACTCGAACGCCGAGGGCGGCAGGTAGACGCCGCGGGCGAGCATGGCGTGGAAGAAGGCGGTGTAGCGGGCGGCGTCCTGCGAGCGGGCGTCGTCGTAGTCGCGCACCTGCCGCTCGTCGGGGACGAAGAAGACCGAGAACATCGAGCCGGCCTGCTGGACCCGGTGCGGGACGCCGGCGGCGAACAGCGCGGCGCTGGCCGCTCCGCGCAGGGTGACGGCGACCTGGTCGCAGCGGGCGTAGACCTCGGGGGTGCAGTGCCGCAGCGTGGTCAGGCCCGCGGCGACCGCGACCGGGTTCCCCGACAGCGTGCCCGCCTGGTAGACCGGCCCGGCCGGCGCCAGGTGCTCCATGAGGTCGGCGCGGCCGCCGAAGGCCGCGGCCGGCAGCCCGCCGCCCATGACCTTGCCGAAGGTCATCAGGTCGGCGTCCACCGGGTCCAGGCCGTACCAGCCGGAGCGGGAGACGCGGAAGCCGGTCATGACCTCGTCGACGATCAGCAGCGCGCCGTGCGCCGCGGTGACCCGGCGCAGCGCCTGGTTGAAGCCGTCCAGCGGGGGGACGACGCCCATGTTGCCGACCGCGGCCTCGGTGATGACCGCGGCGATCTCGCTGCCCCGCTCGGCGAAGACGGCCTCCACCGCGGCCGCGTCGTTGTAGGGCAGGACGACGGTGTCGGCGGCGGCACCGGTCGTGACGCCGGGGGTGTCGGGCAGGCCGAGGGTCGCCACGCCGGAGCCGGCCGAGGCCAGCAGCGCGTCGACGTGGCCGTGGTAGCAGCCGGCGAACTTGACGACGACCCGACGTCCGGTGACGCCGCGGGCCAGTCGCACCGCTGAGAGCACCGCCTCGGTGCCGGAGTTGACCAGCCGCACCTCCTCCACCGGGGGCATCCGGCGGACGATCTCCTCGGCCAGTTCCACCTCGCCCTCGGTGGGGGCGCCGAACGTCAGGCCGCGGCGGGCGGCGGCGGTGACCGCCTCGACGACCGCCGGGTGGGCGTGGCCGAGGATCAGCGGCCCCCACGAGGCGACGAGGTCGACGTAGCGGCGACCGTCGGCGTCGGTGAGGTACGCGCCCTGGCCCTGGGCCATGAAGCGCGGGGTGCCGCCGACGGCGCCGAAGGCGCGCACGGGCGAGTTCACCCCGCCCGGGGTGACCCGCTGCGCGCGGCCGAACAGGTCGGCCGACGCGGGGGCCTCGTAGGCGTACGGAGGGCTGTCCAGCGAGGTCACGACCCCAGTGTCCCCTGCCTCCCCGGCGCGCCGCCGGGGACGTCCGACACAGCCGCGAGCAGTGCCGCGGCGAGCGCGGCGGGGTCGCGGGTGGGCACGAGCACGGTGCGCCCATCAGTGGTGCGCAGGGGCAGACCGGAGCGGCCGCGGGGCAGCGACCAGCCGCCGCCGAGGACCGGGGCGCCGGCGTCCACCCCCGCCGTCCCGGCGCCGACCGCGCGCAGGTGCGCGGCGTCGACCGCGGCCAGAGGCACGCGCTCGGGGCCGACCGACAGCGCCGGCTCGTCGCCGGCGGCGTCGACCCGCACCGTCCAGGCACGGCGGGCGGAGACGACACCGGTCCCCGCCACGCCCAGGACGGCGACCACCGCCAGGACCCGCACGAGCGGCGGCAGGTCGGGGCCGGGTAGGACGGCGGCCAGGACGACGAGGAGCCCGAGGACCCCGGCGACCAGCCAGAACGGCCGCCAGGAGCCCCCGGGCTCGTCGTAGGACATCAGCGCTAGCGCTAGGGGCGGGTGCGGGACAACCACTGCGCCGCTTCCACCGCCCAGTAGGTGAGCACGGTGCCCGCGCCCGCCCGGCGGATGGCGGTGAGGGTCTCCAGGATCGCCCGCTGCCGGTCCACCCAGCCGTTCGCGGCGGCCGCCTCGAGCATCGCGTACTCGCCGCTGACCTGGTAGGCGCTGACCGGGACGTCGACGGCGTCGGCGACCCGGGCGACGATGTCCAGGTAGGGCAGCGCCGGCTTGACCATGACCGCGTCGGCGCCCTCGGCGAGGTCCTGCGCCACCTCGCGCAGCGCCTCGTCGGCGTTGGGCGGGTCCATCTGGTAGGTCGAGCGGTCGCCGAACTGCGGCGCTCCCTCGGCCGCCTCGCGGAACGGGCCGTAGAAGCCCGAGGCGTACTTGGCGGCGTAGGCCAGGATCGGCGTCTCCTGGAACGCGGCGCCGTCCAGCGCCCGCCGGATGGCCGCGACCTGGCCGTCCATCATCCCGCTGGGGGCGATCACGTGCGCTCCGGCCTGGGCCTGGGCGATCGCGACGGCGGCGTAGCGGTCCAGCGTCGGGTCGTTGTCGACGACGAGCTCCCCGCCCTGCCCCCGGACCCCACCCCTGGCCGGGGTGACCAGCCCGCAGTGCCCGTGGTCGGTGTACTCGCACAGGCACAGGTCGGCCATGAGCACCAGCTCGTCGCCGAGGTCGGCGCGCAGCTGCTTCAGGGCGACGTTGACGACGCCGTCGGCGGCGTCGGCCTGGGAGCCGACGGCGTCCTTCTCCGACGGGATGCCGAAGAGGATCAGCCCGCCGATGCCGGCCTGGGCCGCCTCGTGCGCGGCCTTGCGCAGCGACTCGGTCGTGTGCTGGACGACGCCGGGCATCGAGCTGATCGGCTGCGGCTCGTCGATGCCCTGCTTGACGAACACCGGCAGCACGAGGTCGGCCGGGGCCAGCCGCGTCTGCGCGGTGAGCCGTCGCAGCGCGGGCGTCGACCGCAGCCGACGCCCGCGGGCGAACCCGGGACTGGCGCCTCCGGTCACTCGTCCGCCTCGCGCAGCGACAGCGCGTGCTCGGCCAGCGCGTCCACCAGCGGGCCCACCGCGGCGGTCTCCGGCTGGACGTCCACCCGCAGGCCGAACTCCTGCGCGGTGGCCGCGGTCTGCGGGCCGATCACCGCCACGACGGTCTTCGCGTGCG
Organism: Geodermatophilus obscurus; assembly: GCF_900143215.1. Classification (GTDB taxonomy): domain Bacteria; phylum Actinomycetota; class Actinomycetes; order Mycobacteriales; family Geodermatophilaceae; genus Geodermatophilus; species Geodermatophilus obscurus_A. Next base: position 14,585 of record NZ_FRDM01000018.1, read on the forward strand.
GCTTGCCGGCGATGCCGACCAGGTTGCGCACGGTGCTCGACGAGGTGAAGCACACCGCGTCGAAGCCGCCGCCCTTGATCGCCTCGCGCACCGGGGCGGGCGGCGGGGCGGCCCGGACGGTGCGGTAGGCGGTGACGTCGTCGATCTCCCAGCCGCGCTCCTTGAGGCCCGCGGCGAGGGTCTCGGTGGCGATGTCGGCGCGGGGCAGCAGCACCCGGTCGATCGGGTCGAGCACGTCGTCGTACTCGGGGAAGTCGGCCAGCAGGCCCTCGCTGGACTGCTCCCCGCTGGGCACCAGCTCCGGCACGATGCCGAAGGCGCGCACCGCGTCGGCGGTGGACTCCCCGACGCAGGCCACCTTGACGCCGGCGAACGCGCGGGCGTCCAGGCCGAGCTCGACGAACTTCTCGCGCACGGCCTTCACCGCGTTGACCGAGGTGAAGACGATCCAGCCGTAGCGGCCGGTGACCAGGCCCTTGATGGCGCGGTCCATCTGCGCCGGGCTGCGCGGCGGCTCCACGGCGATGGTCGGCACCTCGACCGGGACGGCGCCGTACGACCGCAGCCGGTCGCTCATCTCGCCGGCCTGGTCCTTGGTGCGCGGCACCAGCACCCGCCAGCCGAACAGCGGCCGGCTCTCCCACCAGGACAGCCGGGCGCGCTTGTCGACGGCCGACCCGACGGTGGCCACGACCGGGCCGCTGACGGAGTCCAGCCCGGCGGTCTTCTCGGCGACGGCGGCGAGCTTGGCCACCACGCTCCGCTGCCCGGTGCCCGAGCCGCCGGTGGTGACGACGACCGCGGTGCTGCCGGACAGTCCGCCTTCGACCAGCCGCGCGGCGGCGTCGGGGAGGTCCTCGGCGTTGCCCTGGAGCACCAGCGGCGCGTCCAGGCTCTTGGCTGCGGCGGCCAGCGCCGTCAGGTCGGCCTCGCCACCGCGCAGGTCCGCGGTCAGCGAGGTGCCGCCCAGCGCGACGCCGGCGAACGCCGGGACGGCGGTCTGCGAGGCGACGCCGGGGACGACGTCGAACCCGACCGAGGTGCGGCCCACGGCCAGCACCTCCTTGACCACGGCGTCGGAGGTGAACGGGTCGCCGGCGACCAGCCGGACGACGGTGCCGCCGGTCCGGGCGGCGGTCACGGCGGCCTTGGCGACCTCCGCCGGCTCCCCGGTCGCGGGGGTCAGCTCGAGCTCCGGCCGGTCGGCGCGGACGGCCTCGGCGATCGCCGGCGGGACGTCGGCGTCGACGAGGACGGCGTGCGCGTCGGCGAGCGCCGCGGTCGCCCGGGCGGTGAGCATCCCGGGGTCGCCCGGGCCGGCGCCGACGAAGACGACCGTGCCGGTCGTCCCGCCGTTCTGCTTGCGGAAGCGCGTCATCGCGTGCTCCTGGGTAGGGCCCTGACGGGCTGGTGTGCGGGGGTACGGGGGGCCGGGGGCTGCTGCCCGGCCCGGAGGGTGCAGCTCACCGGGACGCCGCCATCAGCTCGGCGGCTCCCCGGTCGAGGAGTTCTGCGGCGAGCTCGCGGCCGAGCCGCTCGGCCTCGGGAGGCGGTCCGGTGATCGAGCCGCGGACTCCGTCGCTGCCGTCGAGCGCGGTGACCGAGGCGCGGAGGAACATCTCGGGGCCGTCCTCGCCCTCGGCCAGCTCGGCGTAGGCGGCGACCGGCGCGCTGCAGCCGGCCTCCAGGGCCGCCAGCGTCGTCCGCTCGGCGACCACGCAGGCACGGGTGCCGGCGTCGTCGAGGGCGGCGAGCAGCTGCCGGGTCCGCTCGTCGTGGCTGCGGCACTCCACGGCCAGCGCGCCCTGCGCCGGCGCGGGGAGGACCTGCAGCGGGTCGAGGGTCTCGGTGACCGCCGACAGCCGGCCGAGCCGGGACAGCCCGGCGCGGGCGAGCACGACGGCGTCCAGGTCGCCCGGCACGACCCGGGCCAGGCGGGTGTCGACGTTGCCGCGGATCGGCACCACCTCGAGGCCCAGACCCAGCGCGCGCAGCTGGGCGACGCGGCGCGGGGCGCCGGTGCCCACCCTCGATCCCGACGGCAGCTCGCCGAGGGTGAGGCCGTCGCGGGCGACCAGCGCGTCGCGCGGGTCCTCCCGGGGCGGGATGGCGGCGATGGTCAGCCCCGGCTCGGGCAGCGTCGGCAGGTCCTTGTAGCTGTGGACGGCGACGTCGACGGTGCCCTCGAGCAGCGCCTGCCGGATCGCCGCCACGAAGACACCCGTGCCGCCGAGCTGGGCGATCGCGGCCGAGGAGCGGTCGCCCTCGGTGCTGATGGGCACGAGCTCGACCGGGACGCCGCCGGCCGCGGTGATCGCGTCGGCGACGGTCCGCGACTGGGTGGTCGCAAGCCGGCTGGCGCGGGTGCCCAGCCGGAGCGTGCCGGTGGTGGTCGCCGTCATGCCGTGCCCCCGGGCCGCAGCTCGTCGGGGTCGACGGCGACCGCCTCGGCCAGGTTGGTCCGCGCCGGGAGGACCTCGGCGTCGATGCCCAGGCCGAACAGGGCCCGCAGCGCGTCGGCGTAGTCGACACCGCCGGGGGCGCTGGCCAGCTCCTTGACCCGCACGGTCGGCTCGTGCAGCAGCTTGTCGACGACGCGGTGCACGGTCCGGGCCACCTCGGTGCGGGCGCGGGCGTCCAGGTCGGGCACCCGCGTGGACAGCCGCAGCAGCTCCGCGTCGACGACCTCGGCGGCCTGGCTCCGCAGCGCGGAGACCGTCGGGGCCACCGCGGCGGCCTGCCGCTCGGCACGCAGCAGCGCGGTCTCGGCCTCGATCAGGGCGTGGGCGGCGGCGAGGTCGTCCGCCGCCACCGGGCCGGCGGACGCGTGCCCGTCGGCACCCCGCGCGCCCTGCAGCAGCGCTCCGTTCCGCTCGCCCTGCAGCAGCGCGAGGTCGACCACGTGCACACCGGGCAGCGCGGCCACGCCGGGGTCGACGTCCCGCGGCAGCGCCAGGTCGATGACGACCAGCGGCCGGTCCGGCCTGGCGGTCCCGATCCTGGCCCGCATCGCCCGGGCCACCACCTCGGTGCCGATGACGAGGCCCCGGGCGCCGGTGCAGGTGACCAGCACGTCGGCGGCGGCGATCTCCGCCGGCAGGTCGGCGAGGTCGGCGGCCCGGCCCTCGACGGACGTCGCCAGCCGCTGGGCGTGCGCGGGGGTGCGGCTGCTGACGGTGACGGCGGCGCCGCGGCGGGCCAGCGTGGTGGCGGCCAGCGCCCCCATGGAGCCGGCTCCGACGACGAGCACCGGGCGGCCCTGCAGCGAGCCGATCCGCTCCTCGGCGCGGTCGAGCGAGACCGACACCAGGGAGGCCCCGGCCCTGTCGATCCCCGTCTCGGAGTGGACGCGCTTGCCGACCCGCAGCGCCCGCTGCGCGACCGGGTGCATCGCGCGGCTCACGGTGCCCTGCTCCCGGGCCAGCGCGTAGGCGTTGCGCAGCTGGCCGAGGACCTGGGTCTCGCCGACGACCATGGAGTCCAGGCCGGCGGCGACGGTGAACAGGTGCGCGACGGCCTGGTCCTCGTAGTGCACGGTGACGTACGGGGAGAGCTCCTCCACCGTGGCGCCCGCCTGCCGGGCCAGCACCCGGCTGACGTCGGTGACGCCGCCGTGGAACCGGTCCACCTCGGCGAAGACCTCGACCCGGTTGCAGGTCGCCAGCACGATCGCCTCGCTGACGTGGTCGCTGCCGACCAGCTCGTGCAGCGCCTTGACGGTGTCGTCGGCGCCCATCGCGAACTGCTCGAGCAGCGCCACGGGGGCGGTCTGGTGGCTGATCCCCACGGCGAGCAGGCTCACGAGTCCTCCTCGCCGGCGCTCGTCGGACGCGTCCGCCGGGCTGCTGTGCCCATGGGTGAGCTCGCGAGCTCGCTCACGCAGTCACCTCCACGGTCGTCGCGGCCGCGCCGCGCTGCTGGCCGAGGAACGCGAGCACCTGCAGTTCCACGGAGAGGTCGACCTGGCGGACGTCGACCCCTGCGGGCGCGTTCAGCGCCACCGGCGCGAAGTTCAGGATGCTCCTCACCCCTGCCGCGGTCAGCCGGTCGCAGACCGACTGGGCGACGTCGGCCGGTGTCGCGATGACCCCGATCGTGGCCGCGGTGGCGGCAACCACCTCGTCGAGCTCGGCCACCGGTCGCACGGGCTGGCCACCGATCCGCCTGCCGACGCGGTCGGGGGCGGCGTCGAAGAGTCCGACGAACCGGAACCCGCGGCTGCCGAAGCCGGCGTAGTCGGCCAGGGCCGTGCCCAGGTTGCCGATCCCGACCAGCACGCAGGGGCGGGACTCCTCGACACCGAGGACCCGGGCGATGCGGTCGCGCAGCGTGGCCACCTCGTAGCCCACCCCGCGGACGCCGCAGGGGCCCAGGTGCGAGAGGTCCTTGCGCAACCCGGCCGGGTTGACGCCCGCCGCCGAGGCGAGCTCACCCGAGGACACGTTGCTGCGCCCGCCGTCGGCCAGACCGACGAGCACGCGCAGGTACACGGCCAGGCGGGCGACGGTGGCCTCCGGGATCCGGGGCCGGGGTGCGGACACGGGCCACTCCTCGCTGGCGCTCGTCGACCCCGCACCCTGAGGAGCTGTGCCGTCGCACGACCTCGCAGGCTCGGTCATGTGGCACTCCACAAACGGTCGCGCCCGGAGGTCCGGCGGGTGCCGGATGCGGTCGAACGACATCGGGGACCCGGGCGGTCGGCCGCCCGGCGAACGCCACGGTAACCGCTTGTGAACGCAGGAACAAAGTCGCCGAGGGGCCACCAGGCCGCTCCCCAGCGCAGACGCGCACTGCTGTGGTGGAGACCATAGCAAGGACCCCCGTGCAGGGGCCCGGTCGGGCGAGGCCGATCCGTCGTCGACCGGCACCCTCTCGCGCTGTTCCACCCGCGTCCGCGCCGTTGCAGCGGTGCGTGAGTGCCGGGAACAGCGCGGGAGTCGACGGCAGTGCCGCTTGCCCGGGCGCCGGTCGCTGCGCCCCTACCGGCCGAGGTCGCGCCGCAGCCGGGGCACGTCGACGGTGAAGTAGGAGTGCTCCCGCCCGTCGAGCAGCACCACCGGCACGCGGTCGCCGTACTCGGCCTGCAGCTCCGGATCCGCGTCCACGTCGACCGTGGCCACCGCCAGCCCGGCCTCCGCGGCGAGTCGGTCGAGGGTCTCCGCGGCCACCGCGCACAGGTGGCAGTCGGCCCGGGTCAGCAGCTGCAGCCGGGGAGCGTCACCGGTCACCGTCGCCCCCGGCGGTCGGCTCGTCGTCGGCGCGGGCCAGGCCCAGCTCGCGCAGCCGCGCCCGGCTGACCTTGCCGGTCAGCGAGTGCGGCAGCGCGGCCAGCACGTGCACCGACGTCGGCACCTTGTACCGGGCCAGGGACGCCGCGGCGTGCTCCCGCAGCTCCTCGAGACCCAGCCGCGCACCCGGCCGCAGCGCGACCACGGCGCGCACGGCGGCGCCGGTCCGCGCGTCGGGCACGCCGATGACCGCGCTCTCCGCGACGGCCGGGTGCGCGTCGAGCACCCGCTCCACCTCGGCCGGGTAGACGTTGAAGCCGCTGACCAGGACCAGGTCGCTGCGCCGGTCGACCAGGTGCAGGTCGCCGTCCTCGTCGGCGTAGGCGAGGTCGCCGGTGGCCAGCCAGCCCTCGGCGTCCGGCCCGTCGGCGCCGTCGGGCCAGTACCCGGAGAAGAGGTTGGCGCCGCGGATCCATACCTCACCGGGGCCGTCCTCGGCGAGGTCCCCCGGCGCCGACACCTCGCCGTCCTCCGGCGGCTCGTGCAGCGCGGTGTCGCGCAGCTGCAGCTCCACCCCGGGGACCGGGCCGCCGATGCAGTTCGGCTTGGCCCGCCCGGTGGCCAGCGTGCTGGCCACCACCGGGCAGGCCTCGGTGAGTCCGTAGCCCTCCCACACGGCAACCCCGGCCCGCTCGCGCATCGCCGTCCAGACGTCCTCGGGCAGCGGTGCGGCGCCGGAGGAGGCGATCCGGACGGCGGCGAAGGCGCGGCGCAGGCCGGTGTCGGACCCGGCGGCGTCGGCCACGGCCAGCCAGGCCTGGTACAGGGGCGGGGCGCCCGGGATCGCGGTGACCTCCTCGCGCGCCATCACCTCGAGGGAGGTGACCGGGTCGAAGGACTCCACGAGCACCGCGCAGGCGCCGGTCGCGGCGACCAGGCCGAAGCCGGCGTTGAGGCCGTAGACGTGGAACAGCGGCAGCACCAGGAGCACGCGGTCGTCGGGCCGGACCGGCGGCGGGTCCATCCGCAGGCACTGCTCCTGGTTGGCCTGCAGCGCGGCGGCCGACAGCATCGCGCCGCGCGGCCGGCCGGTGGTCCCGCTGGTGTAGGCGAGGACGGCCAGGGAGCCGGGGGCCTCGGGCACCGCCGGCGGGGCGGCGTCGTCCGTCGGCGGCCCGGCGAGCACGGGCACGCCGGCCACCTGCGGCCGGTCCCCGGTCGCCACGAGCAGCGCCGCTCCGGAGTCGGTGAGCACGTACTCCAGCTCCGGGTCGGTGTAGGCGGTGTTGACCGGGACGACGACCAGCCCCGCGCGCAGGGCGCCCAGCGCCGCCCGCAGCCAGTCCACGCCGTTGGGCAGCTGGACGGCCACCCGATCGCCCAGGGCGAGGCCGCGGGCGGCATACCCGGCGGCCACGCGGTCGACCTGGGCGTCCAGCTCGCCCCAGCCCAGCCGCTGCTCGCCGGCCACGACCGCCGGCGCGTCCGCGCGGTCCCGGGCGGCCGCGTGCACCAGCACGGACAGCGAGCTACCGACGTCGGTCATGCACTTCTCCTCCGGTGGAGCGCTTCCGGTCACCCGCGGGAGGCGCCTCGGCCCGGCCGCGAACGGGGTGGCGTGGACGGGCCGCAGCGATGTTGTCACCACGGGCACACCCGCAGCGCCGGGCCCCCCGTACGGCGGGCGTTCCGGACCGGGACGACGGGGTCCCGGCGGGCGAGGAGGACGGACGCTCGCGGCGGTCGCGCCCGGTCGACGAGCGCGCGCCCGCAGCAGCGTCCGCCGGGTCACGGCCGCGACCCACCCCCGTGACCACGCCCTACCCGCGGACCGCCGGCGACACACTGCCCGCTCCGTGATCCCCGGGAGCCTGACGCGCCGATGCTGGACACCCCGCGGCCGATCTTCATCCGGCCGCTCGTCTGCTGAGCCCGGGCGAACGGTCGCGCCCGGACCCCCGGCCGCCGTGCCCGCGGACGCCACTAGGGTTCCCCCGGAGATCCACCAGCCGCCCGGAGGGGCGGTGGAGGAGCGACAGTGGAGGTCGTCGTGCCGGGACTGCCCTTCCGCGGCCGCCGCGCCCGCCGGGCGGACGTACCGGACGAGGAGACGCGGGCCCACGTCGCCGGCGCCGCCTCGGCCGCGGCCGCCGAGGTCGAGCCTGCGCCGGCCGCCGTCCCGGACCTGACCGCGGCGGCGTTCTTCGACGTCGACAACACGATGATGGTCGGCGCCTCGATCTTCTGGTTCGCCCGCGGCCTGGCCGCCCGCAAGTACCTCACCGCCCGCGACATGTCGCGCTTCGTGTGGCAGCAGGCGAAGTTCCGCATCGCCGGCAACGAGAGCGCCGGCGACATGCACACGATCCGGGAGAGCGCGCTGGCCTTCGTCGCCGGGCGCCCGGTGGCCGAGATCGTCCAGGCCGGCGAGGAGATCTACGACGAGCTGATGGCCGACCGGATCTGGGCCGGCACGCGGGTGCTCGCCCATCAGCACCTGGACGCCGGGCAGCGGGTCTGGCTGGTGACCGCGACGCCGGTGGAGCTGGCCGGCATCATCGCTCACCGGCTCGGGCTGACCGGCGCGCTGGGCACCGTCTCGGAGGTCGTCGACGGGCACTACACCGGGCGGCTGGTCGGCGAGCTGATGCACGGCGAGGCCAAGGCGGAGGCGGTCCGGGCGTTGGCCGACCGGGAGGGTCTGGACCTCTCCCGCTGCACCGCCTACAGCGACAGCTCCAACGACCTGCCGATGCTGACGCTCACCGGCCGCGCGGTCGCGGTGAACCCCGACACCGAGCTGCGTGCGGTCGCCCGGTCCCGCGGCTGGGAGATCAAGGACTTCCGCACCGGTCGCAAGGCCGCGAAGACCGTCGTGCCCACCGTGGCGGCCGCCGCGCTCTCCGGCGGGCTGGTCGGCGGCGCGCTCGCCCTGCGCCGCCGCAACAGGTTGCCCTGGTGACGCTCTGGAACGGCCCTCGTCAGGGCCCGCCGGCCTCCCTGCAGGGTCCCGCCGCGAGCGTGGTGACGTGCTGGAACGGCCCGGCTGCAGGGACCCGGCCCGAGCGGAGCGAGGGTCGGGGGGCAGCCGGGTCCTTCTTCAGCTGAAGACGGACCTGCGCTGCAGGAGCAGCTCGTAGAGCGACTGCTGGATCGTCTCGCGCACCTGGTCGGTGAGGTTGAAGACGAGCATCGGGTCCTCGGCGGCGGACGGACCGTAGGACGCCGTCTCGATCGGCTCCCCGAAGGCGATCAGCCACTTCGACGGCAGCGGCACCAGCCCCAGCGGGCCGAGCGCGGGGAAGGTCGGCGTCACCGGGAAGTAGGGCAGACCGAGCAGCCGGGCGAGGGTCTTGACGTTGCCGATCATCGGGTAGGTCTCCTCGGCCCCGACGATGGCGCACGGGATGATCGGCGCACCGGTGCGCAGCGCGGCGGTGACGAAACCGCCCCGGCCGAACCGCTGCAGGGTGTACCGCTCGCGGAACGGCTTGCCGATCCCCTTGAAGCCCTCGGGGAACACCCCGACCAGCTCGCCGCCGGTGAGCAGCCGCTCGGCGTCCTCGTTGCAGGCCAGCGTGGAGCCGAGCTTGCGCGACAGCGAGCCGATGACCGGCAGGTCGAACACCAGGTCGGCGCCGAGCAGCCGCAGCCGGCGCCGGGCCGGGTGGTCGTCGTGCAGCGCGACCGTCGCCATCATCGCGTCGAGCGGCACCGTCCCCGAGTGGTTGGCGACGACCAGCCCGCCGCCGGTGTCGGGCACGTTCTCCACCCCGTGGGTCTCGACCCGGAACCAGCGCGAGAACAGCGGCCGCAGCAACGGCAGGAGCACGTGGTCGGTGAGGTCGGCGTCGAACCCGAACTCGTCGGTGTCGTAGTCGCCGGTCAGCCGCCGCCGGAGGAACTCCAGGCCGCCGGCGACCTGCTCCTCCCACGAGGCGGACGACGGCGGCGGGACCCGCGGCTCGTCGTCGTCCGGCCGCAGCTGGATGACCCGTGCCTCAGGCATCGCGCACCGCCCGCAGGCCGGGGGTCGGCGGCGCCGGCCACAGCCGCTGCCCGACCGAACCCGCCGCCGAACCGACGCGGGCCACGAGATCCTGCGCCCGCGTGGTCACCCCGGTGACCACCTCGGGCGGGATCACCGGCGTCAGGGTGCTCGCGTAGTCGGCCAGCGCCTGCTCGGTCGTATAGCGCGGGGTGTAGCCGAACTCCTCGCGCAGCACGGTGGTGTCGACGACCCGGCCGAAGTTCAGGAAGCGCATCTGCTCCGGGGAGTAGTCGACGTAGCCGAACCGGCGGGTGAACCGGCCCAGGGACCCCAGCGCCGGCGAGGGCAGCGGGACCTGCAGGCGGCCCAGCCGGCGGATCACCTGTGACAGCAGCAACGTGCCCTCCCCACCGACGTTCGCGGTGCCGGCGAAGTCGCCGGTGGTGGCCCGCGTCAGCACCGCCAGCGCGTCGTCCTCGTGCAGCAGCTGGACACGGGCGTCGTACCCGAGCGCCGTCGGGACCAGCGGCATGCGCAGGAAGTGCGTGAGCACCGAGTCGATGCGCGGGCCGATGAAGTTGGTGAAGCGCAGCGCGGCCACCCCGACGTCGGGACGACGGCGGGCGAAGGACCGGACGTAGCCCTCGATGTCGAGGCTGTCCCGGGCGAAGCCCCCGGAGGGAACCCGACGGGCCTGCATGGCCTCGGTGAAGACGGCCGGGTCGCGCGAGGAGGCGCCGTAGACGGCACTGCTCGACTTGAGCACGAACCGACGGACCGACGAGGCCCGCTGGCAGGCGGCCAGCAGCTGCATCGTCCCGATGACGTTGAGTTCCTTCATCGGTCCCCGCCCGCCGGAGCCGGCGGGCGTGGAGCTGATGTTCATGTGCACGACCGTGTCGACCGACGCCGTCGCGATGACCTTGCCGATCAGCGGGTTGCGGATGTCGGCCCGCACGAACTCGGTGCGGCCCAGCCGGCGGAGCATCTCCGGCGACGGGGGGATGGTGTCCACCCCGATGACGCGCTCGATGGAGCGGTCGCGAGCGAGCTCGGCCGCCAGCGCACCACCGAGCCACCGGCTGACGCCGGTGACCAGGACGACGACGGGCGGCACGAGCGTCAGCTCACTTCTTGTTGCGGCGCTGGACGCGGGTCTTCTTCAGCAGCTTGCGGTGCTTCTTCTTCGCCATCCGCTTGCGGCGCTTCTTGATGACCGAACCCATGTGCGTGCTCCCGACGTCGTCGCGGCGCGGCGGCCACCGTCGACCGGGAGGTCGTACCGGGCACCGCGCGAGGTGATCAGCTCGTGTGCGACGACCGGGACCGATCGGTCCCGGTGTCGCTCGGCGCCCGAGCGTACCCGGCGGCCCCGCGGCGACGCTGCCGCGTGGGCCTGCCGGCGATCCGGACCCACCCGCGAGGGGTGGGGTGGTGCAGGAGGCCTCCGCGAGGAGCGGCGGTTCCGCCTCCTCCAGGGTCCTGCCCCGAGCCTGCGAGGCACTGGAACGGCCACCCTTCACGGACCCGCTGGCCTCCCTGCAGGGTCCCGCCGCGAGCTCGCGAGGGGTGGGGGCGGAGAGGTCCTCTCACGAGGGGTGGGGGAAGGGTGGTCCTTCGTCAGGCGAGGGCGACAGCGCGACTCCGCGCGCCGGAGCCGGCCCCTCTGCAGGGTCCCGTCGCAAGCTTGCGAGGGGCGGGGCAGAGGGGTCCTCTCTCACGCGATGTCGGTGTAGGCGTCGCGCAGGTAGTCCTGAACGGCGCGCTCGGGCACGCGGAACGAGCGGCCGACGCGGACGGCGGCGAGCTCGCCGGCGTGCACGAGGCGGTACACGGTCATCTTCGAGACGCGCATCATGCTGGCGACCTCGGCGACCGTCAGGAAGGTGACGGCGGCGCGGGGGGTCGGGACCGGCGGGCGGCCGACCGGCATGGCGGCGGGGTGCTGCGGCGGGATCGGGCGGGCCATGGTGGCGGCCTGGATCGGCCGGCCGACGGGGCGCGGGCCGGGAACGCCGGGGCGGGCGTAGGCGGCGGCGGGAATGGTGCGCTGGGGCATGGTCATCTCTTCATCTCCGGACCTAGCACGCGCCGGGCGTCGGCTTCCCCACCGACTACGGAGCCCGCATGTGCTGACACAGAGAGTAGGGGGACATGCGTGACAGAAGCGATGGAAGAAACGAACAGGGGGAACGGTCCGTCCTGGGCAGAACTAGACCTATGTAGCCGTATCGACATGTGCCTGGGCGCGTCGTCGACGACACGTCCCGACCCGGTCACGGATTGTCGACACATCGATGCTCCGTCGCGCTACGGTCACCGGTCGCGCGCGGCCCGCCCCAGCTCCACCGAGCGGGCGTGCGCCGCCTCGATGGCGGCGATGAGCGCCGCACGCACGCTGTGCCGCTCCAGCTCCCGGATGGCGGCGATCGTCGTCCCGCCGGGGCTGGTGACCGCCTCCCGCAGCTGCACCGGGTGCTCACCGGAGTCGCGCAGCATGACCGCCGAGCCCAGCGCGGTCTGCACGATGAGGTCCGCGGCCAGGTCGCGCGGCAGGCCCAGCAGGATGCCGGCGTCGACCATCGCCTCGACCAGGTAGAAGAAGTACGCCGGGCCGCTGCCCGACAGCGCCGTGACGGCGTCCTGCTGGGCCTCCGGCACCCGCCGCACCCGCCCGACGGCGGCCAGCAGCGTCTCGGCCTCGTCCAGGTGCCCCTCGTCGGCGTGCGCCCCGGCCGAGAGCACGCTCATCCCCTCGTCGACCAGCGCCGGGGTGTTGGGCATGACCCGGACGACGGGGACGCCCGCGGGCAGGGCGGCCTCGATGGTGGCCGTCGGGACGCCGGCGGCGACCGACACCACCAGGTGACCGGGGTCCACCGAGCCCGCCAGGGACCCCAGCAGCGTGCCGATGTCCTGCGGCTTGACCGCGAGCAGCAGCACCCGCGCCCGGGAGGCGGCCTCGGCCAGCCCCAGCACCGGGACGCCGTAGCGCGCGGTCAGCTCCGCGGCCCGCTCCGGGTGCCGCTCGCAGACGACGATCCCGTCGGCCCCGCCGCGGCGGACGAGGCCGGAGATCAGGGCCTCCCCGATCTTGCCGCCACCGATGATGGCCAGCCCGGAGCGGCCGGCGCCCCCGGCGCTCACGACCGGCCCTCCGCGCGACGCACGGCGGGAACCGGGGCACCCGAGCGCAGGACCACCCGCACCCGGTACCCGCCGGCGACCAGCCGGCGCTGCTGCTCGCTGCGGACCTGCCACGGCATGACGTACTCCCAGCTGTCGGGGACTCGTTCGTTCCAGGCGGCGCGCTCGCCGGCGAGGGCGACCAGGCGCGGGTCGGTCGTGCCGACGCCGGGGCGCCCGGCCCCGCTCATCAGCACCTCGAGGCAGCGCACGAAGGCCAGGTCGGCGGCCGCGCCCCGCCCGCCGGTGAGCCGCACCCGGCCGCCGGCCAGCGCGTGGCAGCGCTCCTCCGCGGCGGGGTCGGCCGCGCGGACCACCACGGTCACCGGGCCGGTCTCGGCGGCCAGGGCGTCCACCGCGGCGGGGTCGCCGTCCAGCGCCACGTCCAGGCCGGCACCGGCGGCGGCGCGGGCCACTCCGGCGGCCGCGCCGCCCAGCCGGTCGACGGGGACGGTGAGCTCGCAGGCGCCCGCCAGCCCGGCGCCGGCCACCCGGGCGACGAGGTCGCGCAGCTCGGCGGCGGCGTCCGCGGCGGGCGGGTGCTCGAGGGCGACCGCGCACCCCGCTGCAGTGGCGTCGGCGGCGGCACGGACCGGGTCGGCGACCCGCGGGCCGGCGCCGGGGAGGACGTCGAGCAGGCGGCGCACCGGGCTGTGATCCGTGCACGCACGGGGTCGAACCTAGTGCTCGGGGCGTGTGTGCTCCTCAGGGGCGGGGTAGCCGCCGCCGCATGGCTGACGAACTCGACGGGTTGAAGGTGGCCGTCCTCGCGACCGACGGCGTGGAGCAGGTGGAGCTCGACCGGCCCTGGCAGGCGCTCGACGAGGCCGGCGCCCAGCCGGAGCTGGTGTCGCTCGAGGCCGGTGAGATCACCGCCTACCAGCACATCGACAAGGGCGACACCAAGAAGGTGGACGCGGTCGTCAGCTCGACCGACCCCGACGAGTACGGCGCGCTGGTGCTGCCCGGCGGCGTCATCAACGGCGACTTCATCCGCGCCGACGCCGACGCCGTGGCCTTCGTCAAGGCGTTCTTCGACGCGGGCAAGCCGGTGGCGGCGATCTGCCACGCCGGATGGGTGCTCGCCGAGGCCGACGTCGTCCGCGGGCGGAGGATGACCTCCTGGCCCTCGCTGCGGACCGACCTGCGCAACGCCGGCGCGACGTGGGTGGACGAGGAGGTCGTCGTCGACGGCAACCTGGTGACCAGCCGCAACCCCGACGACCTCGACGCGTTCACCGCCGCGATCGTCGAGCAGTTCGCCGCCGAGCCGGTCGACGACGAGGACTGAGGCCGGCGACCCCTCTGGGAGGTAGGAGGACCCCCTCCTCCCACCCCTCGCGGGCTCGGGGCGGTGCCCGGACGGGGCCGGCGGCGGGACCCGGAGGGGCCGAGCGTGGGGAAAGGGCGGTCCGTCAGCCGGTGGCGAGCAGGCCCGCGGCCGGCGCGATGGTGAGCAGGGTCCCGGCGAAGACCAGCACCGCCACCAGCCGGGCGCCGACCGGCTCCCGGTCCTGACGCTGCCGCCACGCACCGACGCCGCCGACCAGCCCGGCCACCGCGACCGGGGCCAGGAGGACGGCCAGGTAGGGCAGCTGCTGCCAGAGCACGGTGAACAGGAAGTAGATGCCGACGCCGGCGGCCAGCGCCAGCACCAGCTCGCCGCCGAAGCGCAGCCAGGCCATCGCGCCCTCGCGGGGAGCGAGGCCGTCGTCCTCGAGCAGCGGCGGGTCGTCGGCCCGGACCACGGGGATCGGGCCGGTCCGCGGGCCGGGAGCGGCGGTCCCCCGCTCGCGGGGCGGCCGCTCCCGCGACCGGTCCTCCCGCGACCGGTCCTCCCGCACGGCCCCGTCGCGCGCGGCCCCGGGCGCGGTCGCACCCGGGACGCCGGGCTTGCGCGAGGGCCGCAGGCCGGGGATGGCCGCGGTGGAGGGTTCCGGCTGCCGGCGTCCGGCCCGCCGGTCGCCCCGCGGTGCGGCGGAGGCGCCGTCCCCGGTCCGGTCGCTGGCCCGCCGGCCGAACTCCGGCCGGTCGGCCACCCGCCCGGTGTCCCCCGTGCCGCGCTGGCGGACGCCGGTGTCCTCGAGCTCGTCCCCTCGCCGACGCCGTCCGCGGGTCGGTGACTCGACCCCGGCCTCGCGCAGGATGTCGGCGAGCGGACGGCCGCCGGTCTCCGGGTCGCGGCGTGCCTCGCCGCGGCTGCCGGGAGGAGTGCTCATCTCTCGTCCTCCAACGAGTCCAGTCGCCGGAGGATGACGCCCTCCCGCAGCGCCCACGGGCAAATCCGCACGGACGGTACGTCCAGCGCCCGCATGGCGGCCCGCGCCACGACGGCACCCCCGGGGATCTGGTGGGCCCGGTCGGGCGACACGCCCTGCAGCTCGGCCAGCGCGGAGGACTCGATGCGGGCGACGAACCCGAGCAGCTGCACCAGCCCCTCCCGGGTCAGCTGGCGCGGGGCGCGCAGGCCGGCGGAGTAGGGCGCCGCGCCGGTCAACCGGGCCAGCGTCCGGAACGTCTTGGAGGTCGCCGCCACCAGGTCCGGCGGGCCGCCGGCCAGCAGCTTCTTCGCCGCGGGCTCGAGCAGGTCGGCGGCGTGCTCGTCGAGCTCGGCGAGGGCGTGCAGGTCCGGGCGCCCGCCGGTGCGCGCCTCGGGCAGGAAGCGCCGGGTCACCCGGCCGGCGCCCAGCGGGAGCGACAGCGCGACGTCGGGGTCCTCGTCGAAGCCGCTGGCCAGTTCCAGCGATCCGCCGCCGATGTCCAACACCAGCAGCCGCCCGGCGCTCCACCCGAACCACCGGCGGACGGCGAGGAAGGTCAGCCGCGCCTCCTCCTCGCCGCTGGTCACCTGCAGCTCCACGCCGGTCCTGTCCCGCACCCGCTCCAGCACGTCCATGCCGTTGCGGGCGTCGCGGATGGCGGAGGTGACCAGCGCCAGCACCTCGTCGCAGCCCTGCTTCTCGGCCTGCTCGCACGCCTTGCGCACGGCCTTGAGCAGCGCCTTCTCGCCGTCCTTGGACAGCAGGTCGTCGTCGCCGACGTGCTCGGCGAGGCGCAGCAGCCAGCGGTCGTCGTGCTGCGGGGTCGGGTGACCGCCGCGATGGGCGGAGACCACGAGCAGGTGCACGGTGTTCGAGCCGACGTCCAGCACCCCGAGCCTCATGCGGTCAGTCTGCATGGCCGCCTCCAGGGGCTCGCGCCGAGCGGAGCGAGAGAGAGCACCCGCTCCTCCCCGACCCTCGCAAGCTCGGGCCGGGACCCTGGAGCGGGCAGGAGCCGGAGGTCCCTTCTCTACGCTGGACGGGTGCACGACGTCCCGCCCGAGGTGCCGCTGGACTTCGCCCGCGAGTGGGTCGAGTTCCCCGACCCGGCTGACCCGCACCACGTCGTCCGGGCCGACCTGACCTGGCTGTCGTCCGCCTGGACCTGCGTCTTCGGCCGCGGTTGCGCCGGCGTCGTCGAGGGCCGCCCGGACGACGGCTGCTGCAGCCACGGGGCCTTCTTCGCCGACGAGGACGACCTGGCCCGCGTCACCGCCGCCGTCGCCGACCTCCCCGACGAGGACTGGCAGCTGGCCCCCGTGGGCCGCAGCGCCTGGACCGAGGAGGACGACGCCGACGAGCACGAAGGTGGCGTGCGCTCGCTGCGCACCCGCCTGGTCGACGGCGCCTGCGTCTTCCTCAACCGGCCCGGCTTCCCCGGCGGCACCGGCTGCGCGCTGCACCGGATGGCGCTGCGCGAGGGGCTGCACCCGCTGCTCACCAAGCCCGACGTCTGCTGGCAGCTGCCGGTGCGCCGCGAGCAGGAGCAGGTCGAGCGCGCCGACGGCACGACGGTGCTGGTGTCGAGCATCGGCGAGTTCGACCGCCGCGGCTGGGGCCCCGGCGGGCACGACCTGCACTGGTGGTGCACCGGCTCCCCGGCGGCGCACGTCTCCGCCGAGCCGCTCGTGGTCACCTACGCCGGGGAGCTCACCGCCCTCCTGGGGACGGCGGCCTACGCGGAGCTGCGGCGGCTGACCGAGGAGCGCCTGGACCGGGGCCTGGTCGCCCCGCACCCGGCCAGCCCGGCACCCGTGCCGGTGACGCTGCACCGCCGTCGTCCCTGAACGTCCACCCGATCGGAGGTCCGGCAGCACCGACCCGGCCACGCTGCGCCACTACCCTCTCCCCCGACTGACCGACGAGCGGACGGCGGGGAGCAGTGGACGAGGAGCGCGCGCCGGCGGCCCCGCCCCCGGCCGGGGAGCGCACCACGGCCGCCGCCGCGCGCCCCGACAACGCCTTCTTCGCGCTGGTCCGCATCCCGGTCTTCCGCCGGCTGTGGGCGGCGATCGCCGTCTCCAGCCTCGGCGACTGGCTGGGCCTGCTGGCCACCACGGCCATGGCCCAGCAGCTCACCCGCGAGGAGTCCCTCGCGGTGCAGGGCGCCGCGATCTCCGGCGTCATCCTCACCCGGCTGCTGCCCGACCTGGTGCTGGGCCCGCTGGCCGGAGCGCTGGCCGACCGGCTGGACCGGCGGACGACGGTCGTCGTCGGGGAGCTGCTGGCGCTCGCGCTGTACCTGTCCATCGCGGTCACCTACGAGCTGACCTGGCTCTACGTCGCGCAGTTCCTCGTCGAGGCGGTCGGGCTGTTCACCAACCCGGCCAAGCAGGCGATGTGGGTGTCGATCGTGCCTCGCGAGCGGCTCGCCGTGGCCAACCAGGTCTCGCTGTTCTCCGTGTACGGCGCCGTCCCCGTCGCCGCCCTGGTGTTCGCCCTGATGTCGACGGTCAGCCGGCTGGTCGGCGAGGGCGACGGCAGCGAGGCCCGGACGGCGATCGTCGTCGCGCTCGTCGTCAACGCCGGCACCTTCGGCCTGAGCGCGGCCACCGTGTTCCTCTCCCGCCGGCTCATCCCGGGCACGCCGGTCGACCGGGACGGCGGGCAGCGCAACGTGCTGTCGCTGGTCGTGGAGGGCGTGGCCTTCCTGCGCGGGCAGCCGTTCATGCGCGCCCTCTACGTGGGTGTCATCGGCGCGTTCGGCGCCGGCGGCCTCACCGTCGGGGTCGCCCAGCTGTACGTGGCCACGCTGCGCGCCGGCGCGGCCGGCTACTCGGTCGTGTTCGGCGTCGTCTTCACCGGCCTGGCCATCGGCATGCTGGCCGGCCCCCGGATCCTGCCCACGGTGCCGCGGCGCAGCGTGTTCACGCACGCCATCGGGCTGGCCGGGGTGGCCCTGCTGGTGATGTCCCTGCTGCGGGACTTCGTGCTGGCCACCGCCGCGGCGTTCTGCGTGGGCCTGTTCGCCGGCGTCAGCTGGATCATCGGCTACACGCTGATCGGCTTCGAGGTGGAGGACCGGCTGCGCGGCCGCGTCTTCGCCTTCGTCATCTCCTCGGTGCGCATCGTCCTGCTCCTGGCGGTGGCGGTCGGCCCGGGCCTGGCGGGGCTGCTCGGCACCCACGACGTCCGCCTGGGCGACCTGGTGCTCACCCTGACCGGCCCCGGCCTGACGCTGCTGGTGGGCGGGGTGATCGCCCTGGGGGTGAGCGCCTACGCCACCCGCCAGGTGGTGCCGGCGCGCTCGCGCACGCGGTTCCGCGACGTGCTCCGGCTGCTGTGGGGCCGCTCGGACCTGTTCTCGGCCGCCTCCAGCGGCGTGGGGCTGTTCGTCGTCGTCGAGGGGGCCGACCGCGAGCTCACCCGCCGCTACACCGCGGAGCTGGCGCAGGTGCTGCGCGACTGCGGCTGCCCGGTCGAGGTCACCTCCGAGCCCAGCGACACCCAGCTGGGCCGGCAGGTGCGCGGCCTGCTCTTCCCGCCTCGGCACGGCTCGGGCACCGGCTTCCCGGAGCCGGAGCCGGCCGTCGACGACACCGGCAGCCCGGTCGGGGCGCACACCGCCGCGCTGCTGGCCGCCGCCGACCGCGCGCAGCACGTCGCGACGGTGATCCGCCCGGCCCTCGAGCGCAGACGGGTGGTGGTCAACACCCACTACGTGGACACCTCGATCGCGTTCCACGGCGCCGGCCAGGGGCTGGACGCCGACCGCATCTTCCGGACGTCGCTGTGGGCCACCCGCGGGCTGCTGCCGGACCTCACCGTCGTCGTCGACTCCCCCGTCACCTGCGCTCCCGCGGACGCGGACGCCGAGGCGGTGCGCCGCGCCTTCCTCGCCCAGGCCGAGGCCGCGCCGGACCGCTACGTCGTCGTCCCGGGGGAGCTGCTGGACGCCGACGGCGGGGAGGGGCTGGTCTCCCCCGTCGTCCGCCGGCGGCTGGCCACCCTGGTGGCCACGCGCTACCCGCCCTCCGCCGCGGACTCCGCGGTGCCCGCGGCGCCGGGCGCGGCCTCGACCGCTGCCGCGGAACGGGCCGGTCGCTCCGTAGGCTGACCGGGTGGACGAGCGCACCGGCTGGACGGCCGAGGACACCGAGGACGTCGTCTGCTGCCTGTGCCGGGTGCCCGGCACGCTGGTGCACGACGTCGCCCCGTTCGGCGTGGTCCGCTGCCCGCAGTGCGAACTCGTCTTCACCAGCCCGCGGCTGCGCCCCGAGGCGCTGCAGCGGATCTACGACGACGCCGGCTACTTCGAGGGCGGCGTCTACGGCTCCGCCGTCTCCACCGACGCGGCGCCCTCGATCGAGACGCGCCTCTCCCCGGCGATGCTGCTGCAGCGCACCTGGACGGCGGGCCGGCTCGCCCTGATCGACCGGGAGCGGGGCGGCCCGGCGGCGGGCGGGCGGCTGCTGGAGGTCGGCGCGGGCTACGGCCTGTTCCTCGCCGCGGCCCGCGAGGCGGGGTGGACGACGTCCGGCGTCGAGCTCTCCCGCACCGGGGCCAAGCACGCCCAGGACACCCTGGGGCTCGACGTGTTCTGCGGCCAGCTCGAGGAGGCGCCGTTGACCCCCGGCTCCGACGTCGTCTGCGCCTGGGACACCGTCGAGCACGTGCCCGACCCGCTGTCGTTCTGGCGGACGGTGCGCGCACAGGTCGCCGACGACGGCGTGGTCCTGTTCTCGACGCCCTACGTCTCCTCGCTGCCGGCGCGGCTGCTCGGCACCCGCTGGTGGACGCTCAAGCCGACCGAGCACATCTGGCACTTCACCCCGCGCACCCACGCGTTGCTGCTGGCCCGGGCCGGGCTGGCGCTGACCCGGGTCGTGCGCAACCCGCTGGCCCCGGCCAACGCGGGGCGGCTGGACTCCCTGGTCGGCGTCGCCCGGCCGATCCCGGACGCCTAGTCCCGGGTCCTGTCGGCCCCTGCAGGGTCCCGCCGCAGGCCCTGTCCCGAGGCTCGCTGGCCCCCTGCAGGGTCCCGCCGCGAGCCTGCGAGTGGCGGGGGGCAGGGGGCAGGGGGTCCTCTCACGAGGGGTGAGGAGGACGGGGTCCTTCAACGGTGGGGGGCAGGGGGTCCTTCATCAGGCGGCCCGGTCGTCGTCCGCCGCGGCGAGCGTCCGGCGGAACGTCTGCCGGTAGGCCCGCGGGGAGACGCCCCGGCGGCGGGTGAACTGCTCGCGGAAGCCCGCGGCGGTGCCGAAGCCGACCAGCCGGGCGATCTCCTCCACGGGGGCGTCGCTGCCCTCCAGCAGCGCCTCGGCGGCGGCCAGCCGCTGGGCCAGCAGCCAGGCGTGCGGCGTCGTCCCGGTGGTGGCCTTGAACCGGCGGGCGAAGCTGCGCGGGCTCATCAGCGCGCGGCGGGCGAGCAGGTCGACGCTGAGGTCGTCGGCGAGGTGGTTCTGCGCCCACTCCAGGACCGCGCCGAGCAGGTCGTCCTGGCACTCGGCGACGGGGGCGTCGATGAACTGCGCCTGCCCGCCGTCGCGGTGCGGCGGCACCACCATCTCCCGCGCCAGCGCGTTGGCGGCCGCCGCACCCCACTCGCGGCGCACGAGGTGGAGCAGGGTGTCGACGCCGGCCGCCGTCCCGGCGCCGGTGATGACCCGGCCGTTGTCCACGTAGAGCACCGACGGGTCGACCTGGACGGCGGGGTAGCGGGCGGCCAGCTCCCCGGCGTACTTCCAGTGGGTGGTGACCCGCTTGCCGTCGAGGAGCCCCGCCTCCGCGAGCACGAAGGCACCCGTGCAGTGGCTGACGATCGTGGCGCCGCGGGCGTACGCCCCGCGCAGGGCATCGAGCAGCGCGGGCGACGGCACGCGGTCGAACAGCTCCCAGGCCGTGATCGAGACGATGTCCGAGCGGGCCAGCCGCTCCAGGTCGTGCTCCACCGTGATGGGGATCCCGGTGTCGGTGCGCAGCACCCCCGGCGCCTCGGTGACCAGCGCGAAGTCGAAGCGCGGCAGCCCCATGTGCCGGCGGTCGTAGCCGAAGACCTCGGCGCACACGCCGAGCCCGAAGCTGCCGACGAGACCGTCGGCGACGACGACGCTCACGACCAGCGGGCGACTCGTTGCTGCCATGCACGGAGTATGGCAGGAAACATGCGATCGGGGTCACTCCTGCCACTCGTCGGGCCACCCTCCGGGGAGCACGCTCGTCCCATGTTGCTGATCACCTGCCCCGTGACGAACACGGACGAGTTGGTCGCCGAGCGGCGCATCCGCTCGGCGACCAACCACCCGACCCACATCGCGCTGCACGTGGAGTGCCCCTGCGGCGGCGTGCACGTCTACCGCACCGGCCGCCGGTGGGAGTCCGCTCGCCGCGCGGTCGCCGCTCACCCTGCGCCGGAGCTCACCCCGGCCTAGACTCGAACACATGAGCGAACCGACTGCCAACGACGACCGCAGCGCCGAGAAGGACCCCTCGGACTGGGTGACCGGCGACGAGCCCGCGACCGGCGCCCAGAAGAGCTACCTGCACACGCTGGCCCGCGAGGCCGGCGAGGAGGTGCCGGACGACATCACCAAGGCCGACGCCTCGCGCAAGATCGACGAGCTGCAGGACGAGACCGGCCGGGGCCAGTAGCCCCGGCCGGTCCGCACCCTGGAGGCTCCGCTCAGCCGGGGACGGCACCTGGTGGCGGTGGAGCCGGTAGGCCGACCGAGTACTACGCCTCCAGCTTGTAGCCCAGGCCGCGCACGGTCACCAGGTACTTGGGGTTGGCCGGGTCCGGCTCGATCTTGGCGCGCAGCCGCTTGACGTGGACGTCGAGGGTCTTGGTGTCGCCCACGTAGTCCGAGCCCCACACCCTGTCGATCAGCTGCACCCGCGTGAGCACCCGCCCGGCGTTTCGCAGCAGCAGCTCGAGCAGGTCGAACTCCTTGAGCGGCAGCGCCACCGGCTCGCCGTCCACCGAGACGACGTGCCGCTCCACGTCCATGCGCACCGGGCCGGCTTCCAGCGCCGATTCCACCGGCGCCTCTGCGTCGCCGCGGCGGCGCAGCACCGCGCGGATGCGGGCGACCAGCTCGCGGGCCGAGTACGGCTTGGTCACGTAGTCGTCGGCGCCGAGCTCCAGGCCCACGACCTTGTCGACCTCGGCGTCCTTGGCGGTCAGCATGATGATCGGCACGCTGCTGCGGGAGCGCAGCTGTCGGCAGACCTCGGTGCCGGGCAGCCCCGGCAGCATGAGGTCGAGGAGGACGAGGTCGGCGCCTCCGCGGTCGAACTCGGCGAGCGCCTGCGGCCCGTCGTTGGCCACGACGGGGTCGAAGCCCTCCTTCCGGAGCATGTACGACAGCGCGTCGGAGAAGGAGTCCTCGTCCTCCACCACCAGCACTCGGGTCATGACCGTCCCTCCGGGGCGTCAGCGGCGGGCGGACCGCCGGCGAGGTCGTGCTCGGCCGGCGCGTCGCCGGCGGGTCCTGGGGTGTCCGCGCCGGCGGCCAGCGGGATCCGCAGCGTGAAGGTGGAGCCGAGGCCCTCCTCGCTCCACACGCTGACCGAACCGCCGTGGTTGCTGGCCACGTGCTTGACGATGGCCAGCCCGAGACCGGTGCCGCCGGTGCGGCTGGCCCGGGACTGGTCGACCCGGTAGAAGCGCTCGAACACCCGCGAGCGGTCCTCCCGCGGGATGCCGATGCCGTTGTCGGTCACGGTGATCTCCGCGAAGCCGGCCCGGGCCCGGGCGCCCACGGCGATCCGGGTGTGCTCGGGGCTGTAGGCGACGGCGTTGGCCAGCAGGTTGGTGACGGCAGTGGCCAGCTGAGACTCGACACCGCGCACGACCAGTCCGTCCTCGCCGCCGGTGACGATCGCGATCTCCTTGGCCGAGGCGGCCAGCTTGGTGCGGTCGACGGCCTCGGCGATGACCGTGTCGACCTCGACCGGCACCAGCTCGGGCAGCGGCTCGCCGCCCTGGAGCCGGGAGAGGTCGATGAGCTCGCGCACCAGGCGGGCCAGCCGGTCGGCCTCGTGGGTCATGCGGGAGGCGAAGCGGCGCACCGTCTCCGGGTCGTCAGCGGCGTCCTCGATCGCCTCGGCGAGCAGGGACAGCGCGCCCACCGGGGTCTTCAGCTCGTGGCCGACGTTGGCGACGAAGTCCCGGCGGACCGCCTCCACCCGGCGGGCCTCGGTCACGTCCTGCAGCACCAGCGCCACCGGCCCCAGCGCCGGGCGCGATCCCCGCTCCAGCCGGACACCCAGGACGCCGACCTGCCGTGGCCCCCCACCCACGACCGAGCCGGGCAGCGCCACCTCGGCGCGCCGCCGGCCGCCGTCCCGCACCGCGCGGGCCAGCTCCAGCAGCTCGGGGACCAGCAGCCGGGTGTCGCGGACGATGCCCAGGGATCGCGCCGCCGGGTTGGCCAGGAGGACGACGTCGTCCGGGTCGAGCAGGACGATGGCGGGGTCGATCAGGTCGAGCAGCCGGCGGGACAGGACCGCCTCGGGGGGTGCTCCGTCGGACGGCGCGGACTGCTCGAGGTCGGGACGGCGCGGACGCAGCAGCAGCGTGGCGACCAGGACGCCGGCGACCAGGCCGACGACGCCGCCGACCAGCAGGGCGACCGACGAGCTCACGCGCCGATGCTAGGCCGCGCTCGGCCACGGACACCCCCCGTCCGGGTGACCGGGACACCCCGGACCGTGACTGTTCACGTCCCGGTGTCCTCCCGTTCACCGACAGGGCCGAAGCGGGTCGACGAACGGACCTACCCTCGGGGTCCGGAGATCGTCGGGGCCTCGCGCAGCGGGTACCCCGAGCGTTGGGCCACGGCCGACAGGGCCGACGAGGAGGACGACGGTGCGCCAGCACTACCACGAGGAACTCGCCGACATCAACAACTGCCTGGTCGAGATGGCGAACTCGGTCGGGTCGGCCATGAGCAAGGCCACCACCGCGCTGCTGGACGCCGACATCGAGCTGGCGAACCTGGTGATCGAGGGCGACGAGCACATCGACGCCACCCGGGAGAGCATCGAGCAGCGGTGCTTCACCCTGCTGGCCCGGCAGGCGCCGGTCGCCACGGACCTGCGCACCATCACCGCGGGGATGCGGATCATCAGCGACCTCGAGCGGATGGGCGACCTCGCCGTCCACGTCGCGAAGCTGGCGCGGATGCGCTTCCCCGAGCACGCCGTCCCGCAGGAGCTGCGGCCGATCTTCCTCCAGGCCGGGCACGTCGCCGAGAGCCTGGTGACCCAGACGGCGACCGTCATCGCCAAGCTCGACGTCGAGGCGGCCGCGGCGCTGGAGGCCGAGGACGACCTGATGGACCAGCTGCACCGGCAGCTGTTCAACGAGCTGCTCGTCAAGGACTGGCCGCACGGCATGGAGGCGGCCATCGACATCACCCTGCTCGGCCGCTACTACGAGCGCTTCGCCGACCACGCGGTCAGCGTCGCGCGCCGGGTGGTGTACCTGGTCACCGGCGAGCGGGAGATGCACGCCCAGGCCGACTGATCGCCCTCCGGGCGATCGACCGCGCCCGCCGCCTCCCCCGCGCGCGGGCCCGCTCACACGGCCGTGGCCCTCTCCCTCGTCGAGGAGGGGGCCACGGCCGTGTCCCGGGAGCTGTCCGCTACTTCCTGCCCTGGTTCTTGACGGCCTCGATGGCGGCGGCTGCGGCCTCGGGGTCGAGGTACTGGCCACCGGGGTTGGTCGGGCGCAGGTCGTCGTCCAGGTCGTAGCGCAGCGGGACGCCGGTGGGGATGTTGAGCCCCACGACCTCGTCCTCGCCCATCCCGTCCAGGTGCTTCACCAGGGCGCGCAGGCTGTTGCCGTGCGCGGCGACGAGCACGGTCAGCCCCGCGCGCAGGTCGGGCACGATCGCGTCGTACCAGTACGGCAGCATCCGGACGACGACGTCGGCCAGGCACTCGGTCTGCGGGCGCACCTCCGGCGGCAGCACGGCGTAGCGCGCGTCGCCGTCCTGGGAGTACTCGCTGCCGGCCTCGATGGGCGGCGGCGGGGTGCTGTAGGAGCGACGCCAGACCGTGAACTGCTCCTCGCCGTACTCGGCGAGCGTGGCGGCCTTGTCCTTGCCCTGCAGCGCGCCGTAGTGCCGTTCGTTGAGCCGCCAGGAGCGCTTGACCGGGATCCACTGCCGGTCCGCGGCGGCCAGCGCCAGCTCGGCGGTGCTGATCGCGCGCTTGAGCACCGAGGTGTGCGCCACGTCCGGCAGCAGGCCGTGCTCGGCGAGGAGCTCACCGCCCCGGGCGGCCTCGCTGCGACCCTTCTCCGACAGCGGCACGTCCACCCAGCCGGTGAACAGGTTGGCCTTGTTCCACTCGCTCTCGCCGTGGCGGAGCAGCACGAGCGTGCCGGGGCGGGTCTGGGGTGAGGACATCGTCACCCGGGCCATCCTGCCCGACCGGTGAGGTGATGGAACGGCCTCCCTGCAGGGTCCCGCCGTGAGCCTGCGAGGGGCGGGGGGCAGGGAGGTCCTTCATCCGGCGAGCAGCGGCCACAGCAGCCAGGCCTCGAACACCGCCGGCGGCAGCAGGCCGCTGAACAGCCAGGGGCTGCGGACAGGACGGTCCACACCCCAGCGCAGTGCCGCGACGGCGGCCACGCTGCAGCCCGCGCCGACGGCCAACCACAGCAGGGTGCCGCCCACGTCGACGGCGAGGAGCTGGGCGAAGGTCAGCCGCACCGCGCACAGCAGCAGCGGGTACACCAGCGCCGTCGCGGCGAGCAGGCCCACGAGTGCCCGGACCTGCCGCTGCTGCTGCCCGGGACCCTCCTGCACCGCCGCCACGCTAACCCCCGGCGGGAGCTCCGGCCCCGGACCGGGCGCGCCGCCCCGGCAGCCAGACGAGGACGACGACGGCGGCCAGGGCGGTCGCCAGTGCCGTCCCCAGGGCGGTGAGGTGCATCGCCGCCACGAACGCCTCCTGGGCCGGGCCGACCAGGTCGCCCGCCGCGGCCGCGGCCTCGGGGTCCCCGCCCGCCACGGTCCGCTGCACCGCCGCGAGGGTGGCCACCAGCGAGGTGCTGGCCTCCGCCCGGGCGTCGGCCGGCAGCGCGTCGACCGCGTTCCCGAGCTGGGCGGCGTAGGCGTTGGCCAGCAGCGAGCCGAGCACCGCCACCCCCAGCGCACCACCGACCTGGCGCACGGAGTTGTTCACCGCCGCGCCGGCGCCGGCCTTGTGCCGGGGCACCACCGACATGATCGACTCGGTCGTGGGCGCCATGACCGTCCCCATCCCGACGCCCTGCACCGACAGGATCACGAGCAGCAGCCACAGCGGCGAGGTCGTGTCCAGCAGCTGGAAGCCGCTGACGGCCGCGGTCAGCAGGACGAAGCCGGTGCCGACGACGGCCTTGGCGCCGAACCGCTCGGCCAGCCGCGAGCTGCCCGGCGCCATGACCGCCATGCCCAGCGCCATGGGGATGAGCGCCGCGCCGCTGGCCAGCGGGCCGTACGCGAGCGCGCCCTGCAGGTAGTAGACGAGGTAGAAGGTCGCGCCCATGAGGGCGAAGAAGTTCAGCCCGAGGGCGGCCGCGGCAGCGGAGAAGGCCGGGTTGCGGAACAGCGTGACGTCCAGCGCCGGGTGGGGGGAGCGGCGCTGCAGCCAGACGAACAGCCCCAGCAGGGCCAGCCCGCCGAGCAGGGGCACCAGGACGCCGGGCGATCCCCAGCTCGCTCCCGAGCCGCCGTGGATGATCCCGTAGACCACCCCCACCAGCGCCAGCACCGACAGCAGCACCCCGGGGACGTCGAGCCGGCCCGGGGACGGGTCGCGGGACTCCGGGACGACGAGCAGCGCCGCCGCGATGCCGAGGAGCGCGACCGGCACCGTGATGAGGAAGATCGCGCCCCACCAGAAGTGCTGGAGCACCGCGCCGCTGGCCAGCGGGCCGCCGGCGACGGCGATCCCGGCGGTGCCTGCCCAGACACCGATCGCGCGACCGCGCTCGCCCGGCGGGAACACGTTGGTGATGACCGCCAGGGTCGTCGGTTGCACCGCAGCGGCGCCGATGCCCATGACCGCGCGCCAGGCGATCAGCTCACCGGGGCTGCTGCTGAACGCGCCCAGCAGCGAGCCCGCCGCGAAGACCGACAGCCCGATCACCAGCACCCTCCGGCGGCCGATCCGGTCGCCCATGACGCCCCAGGAGAAGAGCAGGCCGGCGAAGACGAGGATGTAGGCGTCGATCGCCCACTGCAGCTGGCCCTGGCTGGCGCCGAGCTCGCGCTGCAGCGTGGGGATCGCGACGTTGAGGGTCGTGTTGCCCATGATCACCACGAGCAGGCAGACCGTCATGGTGGCCAGCACCCACCACCGGCGGGCGTAGCCGGGTCGCTCCTGGGCGACCTCGGGGAGCGACCGTTCGGTCGCCGTCACGCCCCGCCGTCCGGGGCTCCGGCGGCGCGGGACCTCCGGCCGGGGTCGACGAAGTCGGCGAAGGCCTCCAGGTTGCGCAGGGACTCCCCGCGCTTGACCCGCCACTCCCACTCTCGCCGGATCGACGTGCCGAAGCCGATCTCGAGCATCGCGTTGAAGTGGTCGTCGGCGTAGCTGAGCACCGCGCCGAGGATGCGGTCGAGCTCCTCCGGCGTGACCGCGGCGTGCGGCAGCCGGCCGGTCAGGTAGACGTCGCCGATGCTGTCGATCGAGTACGCGACGCCGTACATGCGCGCGTTGTGCTGCAGCAGGTAGGTCCACAGCTGCTCGCGGTTCTCGTCGGGCCGGCGGCAGACGAAGGCCTCCACCCGCAACGCGTGCTCACCGACGATCAGCCCGCAGACCGTCTTGAGCTTCTTGGTACCGGGCAGGTCGACCAGCCAGCGACCCGGCGCGGAGTGCTCGTGCACCAGCTCGCTGTCGCGCAGCGTCTGCTCGATGACCGCGTCGAGCTCCTCGACGAGGCTCACTGGGCCACCTGCGCACCGAGCGCACGGACGCCGCCCCGCGCCCAGGCCGGGCGCAGCAGCGTGCCGGGAGCCGCTCGCTGGGATGCCACCTCCTGGGACGTCATGGCCATCTCCTCCGCGGCGGCGGTGTAGGCCGCGACCAGGCTGTCGACGGTGCGCTCCCAGGAGAAGGCGCCGGCGTGCCGGCGCGCGCCGGCCGAGAGCAGCTCCCGGCGGGCGAGCACGGCGCGGATGGCGGCGGCGTAGTCGGTCGGGTCCCGGCCCTCGACCAGCACCCCGGAGACGCCGTTCCGGACGGCGGTGCGCAGGCCCCCCACGGCGGCCGCGACGACCGGCGTCCCGCAGGCCTGGGCCTCCAGGGCCACCAACCCGAAGGACTCGTTGTGGCTGGGGACGACGGCGACGTCGGCGGCGCGGTAGTGCTCGGCGAGCAGCTCGGCGTGCACCGGTGGCAGGAAGCGGACCAGGTCGGCGATGCCGAGCCCGGCGGCGAGCTGCTCGAGCCGGCGCGGGGCCTCCAGGCCGGTGCCGCTGGGTGCACCGACGACGTGCACCTGCAGGCGGTCGCGCAGCGCCGGGTCGTCGGCGAGCATCCGCGCGGCCGCCTCGAGCAGCAGGTCGGGGGCCTTGAGCGGCTGGATGCGGCCGACGAAGAGCAGGACGACCGCGTCCTCGGCGACCCCGAGCCGGCGGCGGGCCGCCGTCCGGTCGCCGGGGGTGAAGCGGTCGAGGTCCACGCCGGGCGGGACGACGAGGGTGCGCCGCGGGTCTGCGCCGTAGTGGTCGACCAGCTGGCGGGCCTCGTCGTCGGTGTTGGCGACCAGCCGGTCGGCCTCGGCCACGACCTGTTCCTCGCCGATCACGCGGGCGCGCGGCTCGGGGCGGTCGCCGATCGCGAGCGCGGCGTTCTTCACCTTCGCCAGGGTGTGCGCGGTGTGGATGAGCGGCACGCTCCACCGGTCGCGGGCCAGCCAGCCGACCTGGCCGGACAGCCAGTAGTGCGAGTGGACGACGTCGTAGTGGCCCGGCTCGTGCTGGGCCTCCTCGCGCAGGACGGCCGCGGTGAAGGCGCACAGCTGGGCGGGCAGCTCCTCCTTGCCCAGGCCCTCGAACGGGCCGGCGCTGACGTGCCGCACGGTGACGCCGGGGCTCATCTCCACCACGGGCGGCAGGTCGCTGGACACGGCGCGGGTGAAGACGTCGACGGCGATGCCGCGCTCGGCCAGCCGGCGGGACACCTCGAGGACGTAGACGTTCATCCCGCCGGCGTCACCGGCACCGGGCTGGTCGAGCGGGCTGGTGTGCACCGAGAGGGTGGCCACCCGCCGGGGCACGGCCGAGCGGGGACGGCGGCGAGCGGCCACGTGCGACCTCCCGCCTCGCTCCAGGGCGCCGGGAGGCACCCGCTCGACATTGCAGTCTGCAACAACGCCAGGATGGGCCTCATGCCCGGTTCCCCGACCCATCCTGCATCCGGTCCCCGCGAGCTGCCCGGCACGGGGCGGAGCGCCGTCGTCACCGGCGCCTCCAGCGGCATCGGTGCGGCCACCGCGACCCGCCTGGCGGCGGAGGGCGTCGTCGTCGGCGCGCGGCGCATGGACCGGCTGACCGAGCTGGCCGCCTCCATCGGCGCCCGGGCGCTGCCGCTGGACGTCACCGACGCCGACTCGGTGGCGGCGTTCGCCGGCGCCCTGGACCGGGTCGACGTGCTGGTCAACAACGCCGGCGGCGCCTTCGACGCCGACCCCGTGGCCGAGGCCGACCTGGACTCCTGGGCGCGCACCTACGAGGTGAACGTGCTGGGCACCGTCCGGCTGACCAAGGCGCTGCTGCCCGCGCTGATCGCCTCGGGCGCCGGCGACGTGCTGTTCGTGGGCTCGACCGCGGGGCTGGTCAGCTACGAGGGCGGCGCGTCCTACACGGCGGCCAAGCACGGCGTGCACACGCTGGCCGAGACGCTGCGGCTGGAGCTGTTCGACCAGCCGGTGCGGGTGGTCGAGATCGCACCCGGGATGGTGAGGACCGAGGAGTTCACCCTCAACCGGGTGCGCGACCGGGACCGGGCCGAGGCGGTCTACCGCGGCGTGCGCGCGCCGCTGGTGGCCGAGGACGTCGCCGACTGCATCGCCTGGGCGCTCACCCGCCCGCACCACGTGAACATCGACCTGCTCGTGGTCCGCCCGCGGGCGCAGGCCGCCCAGCACAAGGTGCACCGCGAGTAGAAGGACCCCCTGCCCCCCACCGCTCGCACGCTCGCGCTGGGCCCCTGCAGGGGGCCGGGGTCAGGGGCGGATGGCGGTGGGCTCGCGCTCCAGGGTCACGCCGAAACGCTCCTGCACCGCAGTGATGATCTTCTCGGAGAAGGCCAGCAGCTCCTCGGCGGTCGCGCCGGGCTCGGTGGTCAGGGCGAGGCTGTGGTGGGGTGAGGTCCCCACGCGCCCGTGGCGGGTGCCGCGACCGAAGCCGGCGTGCTGCACCAGCCAGGCGGCGCTGAGCTTGACCTGGCCGTCGCCGGCCGGCCAGCTGGGGCAGCCCTCGACCGTCCGCTGCAGCGGGACGACGGGATTGGTGAAGAACGAGCCCGCGCTGCGGCTGGTGGGGTCGGCGAGGTCCCACACCATGCCCTTGCCGCGGCGCAGCTCCAGCACGGCGGCGCGCACGTCGGCGAGCGGGGTCCGCTCCCCCAGCTCGACGCCGAGGGTGCGCGCCAGCTCGGCGTAGCCCACCGGCCGGGACAGCTCCCCCGGCTCCAGCTCGAAGGAGACGGTCAGGACGACGTACCGGCCCGGCTCGCGCTTGAGCCGGCTGTCCCGGTAGGCGAACCCGCACTCCTCCGGGGTGAGCACCTGCTCGGCCGACCGCACGCGGTCCCAGACGCGGACGGCGGCGATGACCTGGCCGACCTCCTGGCCGTAGGCGCCGACGTTCTGCACCGGTGTCGCCCCGGTCGAGCCCGGGATGCCGGACATCGCCTCCATGCCGGCCAGCCGCTGTTCGACGGTGTGCGCGACCAGGTCGTCCCAGGGCTCGCCGGCCTGCACGACCAGCCGGCTCCCGTCCCGCTCGATGCCCCGGCTGCCGACCAGCACCACGTCCCCGGGCCACCCGGCGTCCGGGCCGATCAGGTTGGAGCCGCCGCCGAGGACCAGCAGTGGCCGCCCCGCGTCGTCGGCCTCACGGACGGCGGCCACCAGTTCGCCGGGGTCGGAGACCTCGACCAGCCGGTCGATGGGACCTCCCACGCCGAGGGTCGTCAGCTCCGCGAAGCGGGCGTTCCGTCGGACCTGCACGGCACCACGCTAGCCGGGACTACGCTCCGGGCCGGTGAGCGAGGCAGGAGGGCGACCCCGGAGAGGCGTGGACCACAAGGGCCGGGCCAGCCTCCCCCGGAAGGCCGCCCCGCGGCTGGCCGCCGGCCGCGCCCGCGCCCTGGGCCTGCCGACCCGCGGGACCACCAACGCCAACCGGTTGCGCCGGGTCGACCGCTGGCTGCGGGCCACCCAGGTACCGCGGCTGCGCGACGCCGCCCGGCCGCTCGTCGTCGACCTGGGCTACGGCTCGTCGGCGGTCACCACGCTGGAGCTGGCCGACCGGCTGGGCCCGGAGGTGCACGGCCTCGAGGTCGTCGGCCTGGAGATCGACCCCGAGCGGGTGACCGCCGTCGCCGCCGACCGCGACCCGCCGCGGGTCGACTTCCGGGTCGGCGGCTTCGAGCTGGCCGGCCTGCGCCCGGTCCTGGTGCGCGCGTTCAACGTGCTGCGCCAGTACGACGAGGAGTCCGCCGCGCAGGCCTGGCAGACGATGTGCGCCGCGCTCGGCCCCGGCGGACTGCTGGTGGAGGGCACCTGCGACGAGTGGGGACGGCGCTCGGCGTGGGTCGCCCTGGACGCCGACGGGCCGCTGACCCTGACGCTGTCGGCCCGGGTGTCCGACCTCGACGAGCCCTCCGACCTCGCCGAGCGGCTGCCCAAGGCGCTGATCCACCACAACGTGCCCGGGCAGCCGGTCCACGTGTTCCTCCGTGCTCTCGACACGGCCTGGGCCACCGCGGCCGGGCTGTCCACCTTCGGCCCGCGCCAGCGCTGGACCGCCGCCGTCGAGACCCTCGCCGGACAGGGCTGGCCGTTCGTCGGTTCCAGCCGCCGGTGGCGGCACGGCGAGGTCACCGTGCGCTGGTCGGCCGTCGCCCCGGTCTGAGCCCGCGGGGCGCGGCCCGGGGCACCGTCCGGCGACCCGGATCGTGATCCGCCCCACACCTGCCCGACTGGTGTGCACCTCGTCGCCGCGACCTCGTCGGCGGCCGGACGGACCTCCCCCGGCGTCCGCGGCAGGGGTTCCTATCCGCTACGGTCCGTACTTGCGGGGCGACGGAGTCGGACTGCGGAGGAGGGTCTGGGGGCACGACCATGCACTGGCTGACCCACGGCCCGAGGCCGTGACCTCCGTCGGTACGGCAGCTGACTGGCCGCGGCGGGTGGCGTCCGTCCTCGCCGAGCCGTCCCTGCTGCGACTGCTCTTCCAGCCGATCGTCGACCTGCAACGCGGCGTCGTCGCCGGCTACGAGACCCTCGCCCGGTTCTCCGAGCCCGATGGCCGGCCGAGCCGGGTGCCACCCGACCAGTGGTTCGCCGCTGCAGGCGCCCAGGGCGTCGGTGCGCGGCTGGAGGGCCTCGTCGTCAGGCGCTGCCTGGACCTGCTGCGCACCGTGCCGCCCAACTGCTTCCTCACCGTCAACGTCAGCCCGCACCTGCTCACCGATCCCGAGCTGGCCGGGGCCCTCCTGTCCGTCCCGGACCTCGCTCCCCTCGTCCTCGAGCTGACCGAGCACCAGGACGTGGCCGACCTGGACCCCCTCATCGCCCTCCGCGACCGGCTGCGCAGCAAGGGCGCGCTCCTCGCGGTCGACGACGCCGGGTCGGGCTACTCGGGCCTCCAGCAGATCGCCGCCATCAAGCCCCAGATGGTCAAGCTGGACCGGGCCATCGTGAACGGGGTGGACGGCGACGAGGTCAAGCTGGCGCTCACCGAGCTGCTCGGCGAGTTCGCCGGACGGATCGACGCGTGGTTGCTGGCCGAGGGCATCGAGGCCTGGGGCGAGGTGGAGGCGCTCCTCCGCCTGGGTGTGCCCCTCGGCCAGGGCTGGCTCTTCGGCCGGCCCGGACCCGCGTGGCCCCGGCTCGACCCGGGGATGGCCGCGCCGCTGCGGTTCCGGTCGGCGAGGGCGCGCCTGGTGGAGCACGTGGCCAGCCTCGTCGAGGACGTGCCCGTCGAGGGCGGGCCGGTGGGTGGCGTGGTGGCCGGTGGCCAGTTGGGGCTGCGCGTCGACTCCGGCGGCCGGCCGCAGGCGCTGCTGCTGCCGCGCCGCCGCGGCGACGACGACCCCGGGCACCGGATCGCCCCGGTGAGCCTCCGCGTCCCCGTCCTCGCGGGGGTCCGCGAGGTGGCCCGACGGGCGGCGGCGCGCCCCGAGCACTCCCGCTTCGACCCGATCGTCTGCGTCGACGACGTCGGCGTCGCGGTCGGCGTCGTCCGCGTGGAACGTCTCCTGCTCAGGCTCGCCGCCGATGGGTAGGAGCTGGCTGTACCACTGGATCCCTACCACCACATCGAGGTGACCGTGAAGCAGTTCTCCTGTGGCGACGTCGTCCCCACCTGCACCCGCACCTTCCTCGCACCCACCGACGAGGAGATCCTGGCTGCCGTCGCCGCGCACGCCCGCGCCGACCACGGCCTCACCGACATCCCGGAGCACCTCGTCGACGAGGTCCGCAGACACATCCGCAGCGACGCGTGACCCCGCGGCGAGATCGCGCGTTCCCGGCCCTCCGGCCGTGCGGGATCGCCGGTCTCGCCGGTACGGCACGATGGTCGACGTGCCTCCCGTCCCGGTGATCCGGTGAGCCGGCGCCGGCAGGCCGAGCCCGTCGTCCCACCCGGTCCCACACCCGTCGACGGCGGCACCGCCGAGCTGCTCGGGGACGCCGACCGCGACGGCTCCTGGGTGCTGGTGGTGGACGGCACGCCGCAGTCGCACGTCGACCTCGCCGACCCCACCCACCTGGAGTTCGAGTACGTGCGCCGGATGGGCCACGTGCTCGACCTCGCCGCCGAGGAGGGCCGGCCGATCGACGTCGTGCACCTGGGCGGCGGCGCCCTGACGCTGCCCCGGTACGTCGCGGCGACCCGGCCCGGGTCCCGGCAGAGGGTCGTCGAGCTCGACCAGCCGCTCACCGAGCTGGTCCGGGCGCACCTGCCGCTGCCGCGCGACGCCCGCGTCCGGGTGCGCGCCGCCGACGCGCGTGCGGGCCTGGCAGCGCTCCCGAGCGCCGCCGCCGACGTCGTCGTGAGCGACGTCTTCGCCGGGGCCCGCACGCCGGCGCACCTGACCAGCACCGAGTACGCGCAGGAGGCCCACCGGGTGCTGCGGCCCGGCGGCACCTACACCGCCAACGTCGCCGACGGCCCGCCGCTGCGCTTCGCCCGCGCCCAGGTGGCCACGCTGCGCGCCGTCTTCATGCACGTGTGCCTGCTCGCCGAGCCGGGCACGCTGCACGGCCGCCGCTTCGGCAACCTGGTCGCGGTCGCCTCGGACGCCGAGCTGCCGATCCCCGCGCTGGTGCGCCGCTGCGCCGCCGACCCGATGCCGAGCCGGGTGGTCGAGGGCGCCGACCTGGACCGCTTCGCCGGCAACGCGCAGCCGGTGCACGACGCCGGCGCGGTCGCCTCACCGGAGCCGCCGGAGGGCGTCTTCAGCCGCTGAGCGCGGCCTCGAACGCCGCCAGCGCACGATCGTCGAACAGCACGAACCGCACCTCCTGCACGTGCTGGACCTCGGCCGCGCGGACCCCGGCCACCGCCTGCACCGCGGCGTCCTCCAGCGGCCAGCCGTAGACGCCGGCCGAGATCGCGGGGCAGGCCACCGACCGGGCGCCCAGGCCGTCGGCCACCCGCAGGCTCTCGGTGTAGCAGGAGCGCAGGACGGCGGAGCGGTCGACCTCGGCCGACCAGATCGGGCCGGCGGTGTGCACCACCCAGCGGGCCGGGAGCCGGCCGGCCGTCGTCGCGACCGCCTGGCCGCGGGGCAGCCGGCCGCCGGGCAGTCCGGCCTTCAGCGCACGGCACTCCGCCAGGACCTCGGGGCCACCGGCCGCGTGGATCGCGCCGTCGACCCCGCCGCCGCCGAGCAGCCCGGGGTTGGCCGCGTTGACGACGACGTCGACGTCGGCCTCGGTGATGTCGCCGCGGACCGCGCGCAGGAGCACGTACCGACCGTAGGGTCGGGGACATGACCCCGCCTGCCCGTCTCCCCCTCCGTCGCGACACGCACAACAAGGTCATCGCCGGTGTCTGCGCGGGGATCGCCCGCCGCTACGGCATCTCGCCGAGCGGCCTGCGCCTGGCGTTCGTGCTCTCCTGCGTGCTCCCCGGCCCGCAGTTCATCGCCTACCTGGTGCTGTGGATCCTGATCCCGAAGGACACCCGGTACTGAGCGCCCCGGCGGCTCACCAGCTGTTGCCGCCCCGGCTCAGCCCGCGGACCGCGGGCCGGACGTCGACGAGGTAGACGATCGCCGCGATGACCGCCGGCAGGCCCAGGAAGCTCAGCGGGCTCTGGAAGACGACGATGACGAGCACCGACAGCCCGAGGATGGCCGCCCAGCCGGGCTTGGTGAGCTTGCCCGCTGCGACGTAGCCGGCAGCCGGGCGGACGAGGGCGTCGACGAGCGCCCACACGGTGAGCGCCAGAGCCGCGTAGAAGAGCACCGCGTACACGGCACCCTGGAAGCTCAGCATGCCCGGCAGGGTACCCGCCGGGCCGCTCCGGGCCGCGGTCCCGCGACCCGTCCGGGGGAGTTCCGGACACGGCAGGGCCCCGGAGCGCTGTCCGCGGCTCCGGGGCCCTGGGACCGTGTGGTGATCAGTTCTCGCGCTTGGCGGTGCGGGTCACCCGCGCGGAGGTGCCGGCCGGCGCCGACTTCCTCGCCGGGCTGGTCTTCTTGGCCGCGGCGCGCTTGCGGGCCGGCTTGTCGGCCGCGGGCTCCTCGGCCGACTCCAGGGTGGCCTTGGCCTGCTCGGCGGCCTCGTGGGTGGCCTCCTCGGCCTGGTCGATGGCCTTCTCGGCCTTCGCCGCGGTCTTCTGCGCGATCGAGGTGACCTCGTTCGAGGCCTCGGCGACGGTCTCGGCGGTCTCCTCGAGCACGTCCTCGAGGGCGTCCTCGACGGCGTCCACGGCACGCTCGGCGCGGCCGACGACCTTGCGGACGACGGGCTGGCGGCGCAGCTCCTCGACGACCTCGGCACCGCGGACGGCGAGGGTCTCGATGGTGGCGACGGTCTGCGTGCGGGCAGTGCTCACCAGGCCGGCCACGGTGCTGGCGACAGCGTCGGGGCGGACGGCGGAGGCGACGTGCTGGGCCGACGTGCGCGCGGTCCGGACGGCCTCCTCGGCGCGGGTGCGGGCCTCCTTGGCGGCCAGGTCGACCTGCACCTGGGCCTCGCCGGGCAGGGCCTCGACGCGCGAGCGCACGGTGCCCACGACGGCGCGGGTGCGCTCGACGGCCAGGTCACCGGCGCCGACAGCGGCCAGCAGGACCTGCTTGTTCTGGACGGCGACGGTCTCGCCGTACTTCTTCAACGTGTCGGTGGCGGTCATGCCGACTCCTTCGTGGGATGGGGTGGGGCGGGTTCAGTGGGAGCGACCGGGGTGGGCGCGCTCGCGGCGTGCTCCCGGACGTAGGTCTCGTACAGCTCGAGCAGCACCGCCTTGTGCCGCTCGGAGAGCGACTGGTCGGCGCGGATCGCCGCCACGGTGTCCGGGTTGCCGCTGCGGCGGTCGAGGATCCCGGCCTGCTCGTACAGCGTCTCCGCCGAGATCTTCAGGCCTCTGGCGATCGAGGCCAGGATCTCCGCGGACGGCTTGCGCAGTCCGCGCTCCACCTGCGAGAGGTACGGGTTGCTGACGCCGGCCACGCGGGCGAGCTCCCGGAGGGACACCCGGGCGGCGTTGCGCTGCTCCCGGATGAACTCCCCGACCTGGGACCCGGTCGCCGAGACCTTGGAGCGCTCAGCGGCGACGGTCTCCGCGACGCTGCCCGCGAGCTGGTCCACCTTCTCGCGGACGCTCGTCACCTGCTCGCGGACGAACTCGCCGGGGATCTGCACGTTGTCGACGCTAGACGCGGGTGCTAGCTATTGCAAGCGGAGGAGCTAGCACCCGGGCGTGAGACGCCTCACACCCGGCGTGTCGCTGTCAGCCGGTCAGCGCCGCGGCGGCCCGCACCTCGCCGACCACGCCGTCCCCACCCGGGACCGGCGTCACCGCCCAGGCGGCCAACTGCCCCTCCGGGACGCCGAGGTGCCGCAGCCCGGCGCACAGAGCGGGCGTGCGGCCGCGGTCGCCGCCGTCGTCGAGCTTCAGCGCGACCGCGCCGCGGCCCGGCAGGGCGGCGACGTGCACGCCGTCGGCCCCGCCCTTGACCAGCAGGCCGTCGACGGCGTGCATCAGGTCGGTGTCCTCCCGGCCGGTGCCCGCCACGAACCAGGGGTGCGCCCGCATCGCGTCGGCGACCGCCCGGTCGTGCGCACCGGCCGCGGCCTCGACCAGCGAGGACACCCCCCGGGCCAGGCCGGTCAGCGGCAGTCCGTGCTGCGGGGCACCGCAGCCGTCGACGACGACCGCCGCCACCGGGGTGTCCGCCGCCTCCCCGAGCCGGGTCTCGATCGCCTGCTGCAGCGGGTGCTCGCGCTCGAGGTACCCCTTCGTGGGCCAGCCGGCGGCGACGCAGGCCGACAGCATCGCCGCGTGCTTGCCCGAGCAGTTCATCGCCAGCCGCTCCGGCGCCCGGCCGGCGACCAGCCAGGCGGCGCGGGTGGCCTCGTGCGAGGGCAGCGCCGGCGGGCAGCCGAGGTCGTCGGGCGAGAGGCCCGCGGCCGTGAGCATGCCGGCGACCAGCTCACGGTGGCCGTCCTCGCCGGAGTGCGAACCGGCACCGATGGCCAGCTCCTCCCCCGAGCGCGGTGTCCAGCCGGCGGCCAGCAGCGCGGTCGCCTGCACCGGCTTGTTCGCCGACCGCGGCAGCACCGGCCGGTCGACGTCCCCGACCGCGTGCAGCACCGCACCGTCGGGGCCGACGACGACCAGCGAGCCGCGGTGCACCGACTCCAGGAACCCCGAGCGCTCCACCTCCACCAGCACCGGGTTCTCCGGCCACAGGAGGGCCCCCTCGCCCCCCGCCACTCGCGAGCTCGCGGCGGGCCCCCGCGAGAGGGCCGTCAACGGCCCTCGTCGGCGAGCAGCGCGGCGACGTCGGCCTCGCCGTTGCGGTACCGGCGGCCCAGCTCGGCGGCCAGCCCGTCCATGACCTGCTGCACGCCGCGGCGCCGTTCGGACAGCGACCCCTCGGCCGCGGCCAGCGCGCGGGCGGCCTGCTGCAGCTCGGCGTCGGACAGCGCGGGGACCGCGGACAGGTCGACTCCCGGGGTCAGGGACTTGACCCAGCTCTCGTAGTCCTCGGGTGCCGCCGGCTGCACCGTCTGGTGCCGGCCCAGGCCGTGCGCGGGACCGCGGCCCTTCTCGGCGAGGATCTCCGGCAGCAGGTCGACCAGCGAGCGGCCGTCGTGCTCGGCGCGGCGCTGCAGCTCGCGGCGCACGATGTCCAGCCGGCCCTGCAGCAGCCGCCGGGTGTAGGAGAGGTTGACCTCCTCCTGCTCGGCCTGGCGGCGCAACCGGCGGACGTCGGCCATCGGCCGCTGCACTGCGGCCTCGAGGAAGCCGGGGTCGAGCAGCGCGTCGACGGCGGCGCCGCCGGCGCGGGTCGGTTCGGGGGTCACGAGCGGGCCTCTCCGGTGGGTCGAGCGGTCACCGGGGGATCGTCCCAGACCGGACGGCCTGGACCCGTTCACGCGCCGCAGCGACCGTGTCGTCGAGGCCGGCCGGGGCGTCGTCGGGGTCGATCGCGGCGCGGGCGCCGGCCACGGTGAGCTCGGCGTCCATCGCCACCGACTGCTTCACCAGCGCCAGCGCCACGACGCCGAGCTCGTGGTGGCGGACGACGGAGCCGACCCGGCCGACGTCGCGCGCGCCGAGCTGCACCGGCGTCCCGGCCTCCGGGAGCTGCTCGGCCAGCCCGTCGAGGTGCAGCAGCACCAGCCGACGCGGTGCCCGGCCCAGGTTGTGCACCCGGGCCACGGTCTCCTGGCCGCGGTAGCAGCCCTTGGTCAGGTGGACGGCGCTGGTCAGCCAGCCGGTCTCGTTTGGGATGGTGCGGTGGTCGGTGTCGACGCCCAGGCGCGGACGGCGGGCCTCGACCCGCAGCGCCTCGTAGCCGTCCACCCCGACGGGCGCGGCCCCCGCGGCCAGCAGCGCGCCGGCGCGGGCCGCCAGCTCACCGCGCGGCACCAGCAGGTCGACGACGGGGGCACCGTCCCCGACCGGGGGCATGCGGCGCACCCACCCGCCGCCGTCCAGCGCGAGCACCGCGTACCGCGCGACAGGAACGGGCAGGCCGGCGGTGGCGAGCACGGCGTCGGCCCGGGGCCCGACCAGCGACAGCAGCGCCCAGGCGTCGGTCGCGAGCGCCGGCTCGACGCGGAGCAGGAACCGCATCCGCTCCAGGTACGTCTGCAGCGCCGCGCCGGTCCCCGGCTCGACGTCGACCCAGGTGGTGCCGGCGATCTCGGCGAGGACCAGGTGGTGCTCGACGTGCCCGTTCGGGGAGAGCTCCAGGGCCTCGGCGCCGGTGCCGTCGCCGAGCTGCTCGAGGTGCTGGGTGAGCAGGCTGTGCAGCCAGGTCAGCCGGTCGGCACCGGGGACGACGAGCACGTCGCGGTCGCTGCGGTCGACCAGGCCGGCGCCCTCGGCGAGCTCACGCTGCTCGCGGAGCGGGCTGCCGTAGTGCGCCGGGACGGACCCGTCCTCCACCGGGACGGCACCGGGGCGCGACAGCAGGGGGCTGGGGGTGGACATCAGGACTCCGATCCGGGTCGTTCGCGACAGGCGCGGCACGTCCCCGACAGCGCGACGTGCCCCACGTCCAGCTGGAAACCGAGGTCGGCCGCCAGACGTTCCGCGGCGCCGTCGAGGAGTGCCGGGTCGACCGAGGAGATCTGCCCGCAGCCGGCGCAGACCACGTGCAGGTGCGGGCGCTCCGCGGCGTGGTAGACCGGCGCGCCCTTGCCGAGGTGGGTGTGCCACACCAGCCCGAGCCGCTCGAGCAGCTCGAGGTTGCGGTAGACCGTCGAGGTGTCCGGCGCCGCGCCGCCCGGGCCCGCCTCCTCGCGCAGCCGGGTGGCGATCTCCTCGGGGGTGGCGTGCGCGAGCGCGGCGACCGCGGCGAGCACCCGCTGGCGCTGCGTGGTCAGCCGCAGCCCGCGGGCGCGCAGGCGCTCGGCCAGCGGCTGGTTCCCCGTCGGTGGGGCGTCGGAGGGCGGGTGCGGGGCGGGCACGCCGTCCAGCCTAGGTCCGTGTCGGACGCGCACCTGTCGACGGAGACGCGGGCAGGGAGACCGTCCGCCCGGTCGGGAGGCCATCGGAGCCGGGGTCCGCGTGTCGTGACCGCCGAGCAACCATCGAGGGAGGCCGCCCGCGAGCCGATCCGCCCGCGCGATGCGTCGGGCCTGCGGTCAGGGGGCGAGCACCGCGCGGTCACGGCCGGAGCGTTTGGCCCCGTACAGGGCGGCGTCAGCGGCGGCATAGAGGCCGCGCAGGTCGTTGGCGTGCCGCGGCGCATGGGCGACGCCCACGCTGATCGACAGCGCGAGCCAGGTGCCGTCGGGCAGGCGCAGCGGGGTGGCGCGGACGGCCTCGACGAGCTGCTCGGCACGAGCGGCCGCATCCTGCGCGGTGCAGCCGCGCAGCAGCACGGCCAGCTCGTCGCCGCCCAGCCGGGCGAGCACGGGGTCCCCGGAGCGCGCGTGCGTGCGCAGCACCCCGGCCAGGTGCACCAGCGCGTCGTCGCCGACGGGGTGGCCGTGCACGTCGTTGATCGACTTGAACGTGTCGACGTCGAGCAGGATCAGCGCGGTGCCGGCATCCGAGCCGTCGCGCGACCAGGGCGGCGCCAGTGCCGCGGCGAGCGCGTCGTCGAGCACCCGCCGGCTGACCAGACCGGTGAGGGAGTCCAGGCCCGCCTGCCGCTGGAGAGCTGAGACCAGCCGCGCCATCCGGTTCATGACCTGGACGAGCAGGACGGCGGTCGAGCCGAGCACGGCGGCGACGAAGACCGCGGCCACCGCCGCGGCCCGAGGCGCCTCCACCACCGCGAGCACCGCCGTGTCGGCGGCCACGGCCAGCACCGTCACGACCGTGGCGGCCGGCCCGCGCAGCTGCGAGCCGGCGTAGAGCACGCACAGCCCGAACATCGGGTGGGCCAGGGCGATCTCCTCGGGCAGCGCCAGGGCCACCACCGCGATGGCGCCCACGCCGGCGATCGGGCACAGCCCCCACGCGCCCCAGCGGGTCAACCGGGCGGCGGGCACCAGGTGCAGCACTGCGGCCCAGGTCAGCAGCGCAGCGACCAGCGCGGCCGCGACCGCGTACCCGGTGCCGGCGATCGGCTGCGGGGCCACGGCGGCGTAGGCGGCGACCAGGCCGGCCGAGATCGCGAACAACGCGCTCAGCGCACGGCCGGCGAAGACCTCGTCCCGCGGGCGGAGCCACAGCGTGTTCACGCACCCTCCATCGGTCGCCCGGGTACCGCGCCCGACGGTCCGCCGTCCGCACGTCACCCGACCGGGTGGTCCGGGTTCGAGGGGCTGCGGGTGTGGCCGCCTGCCAGTGCGGGGCTGAGCCCGCTGAGTTGCCCCTGTGCCGAGCCGCGGCCGGCAGACCAACCGGACCATGCCTCGGCCGGCACTCGACGACAGACCTGGAGAGGGCGAACAGCACCTGACCCGACCACCTGGCCGCTCGCGACGAGCCGTCCGGTTGCGGAACCCGCTACGGCGACGCACCGAAGGCCGCCTGGGAAGTCACCGTCCACCGTTCCGCAGAGGATTCGATCAGCGGAACCGGCCGCACCTGAGGTCAGGGGGCAGGTCGGGCGGGCCCAGCGGGCGTGAGCGATGAGGAAGCGCTGGACCTCCTGGACGGCCTCCGCTGGGGGACCATGACGGCGGCTGTCGCAACCACCCTGATCGGGACCCTCGCGAAGAGCGCGAGGGCGGCCAGTCCACGACGGAGGGCACATGGGACAGGCTGCTGTCGTCGGGGCCGGTGTCGCGGGCCTGGCCTCGGCCATCTCACTTGCCCGGATCGGGTGGCAGGTCACGGTGCTGGAGCGGTCGCCGGAGCTCGGTGAGGTCGGGGCAGGCCTCGCCATGACCCCCAACGCCGTGGCCGCGTTCCGCGGGCTCGGCTCCGGGGACGACGACGTCGCCGCGCTCGGGTACCCGACCTGGGCGGGCGGCATCCGGGACCTGGAGGGCCGGCCGATCCTCGCCCTCCCGGACACCCCCGTCATGCGCCGGCCGGCGGGGCTCATCGGAGTGCACCGCCGCCGTCTGCACGCCGCGCTGCACCGACGGGCCCTGGCCTGCGGCGTCGGGATCGTCGCCGGCACCCCCGTGACCACCGTGGATCCGGGCGAGCCGGAGGGGGCGCCCGCCGTTGTCGAGGGACGGGAGGCGGACATCGTCATCGGCGCCGACGGCATGCGCAGTGCCGTGCGAGCGGTGCTGTTCCCGGCGAGCCGCCCGGTCTACAGCGGGTTCTCGAGCTGGCGGGGCATCGCGCCCGGGGCCCACGGGTCCACGGCGCTGCAGCAGTACTGGGGCCCGCACGCGGAGTTCGGCATCGTGCGCGTCGCCGATGACGAGACGTACTGGTACGGATACGTCGCCATGCCCGAGCGCACGGTGATCCCCGACGAACTCGGTGCGGCCCGGGAGCGGTTCGCGGGCTGGGCGAGCCCGGTGCAGGAGGCGATGGCCGCGACGCCGCCCGAGGCGGTCCTGCGGCACGACGTGCACCATCTGCCCGGTGGGCTGCCGCGCTACACGACCGGGCGGGTCGTCATGGTCGGCGACGCCGCCCACGGCACCCTCCCGACGATGGGACAAGGAGCCGCGACAGCGCTGGAGGACGGTCTGTGCGTGGGCCTCCTCGTCGGCGCCCCCGTCGCAGCAGGCGGGCGGCTGGCCCCCGCCCTGGACGGTTTCGACGCCACCCGCAGGCCCCGATGCCGCGACCTGGCCCGGGCCTCGGTTGCATCGGGCCGCTTCGGATCCCACCTCGGCGGCGGCTGGCGCCAGACGTTGCGGAACAGCGTCATGCGCCTGACACCGGCCGGCGCCATCACGCGCGGGTCCCGTGCCGTGATGGGCTGGACCCCACCCGAGCCCGCATCACCGGTCCTGGGAACGCCGGCCCGCTGAGGGACCTGCCTCGCCCTCGACCCCGCGGCGGCCCGGCCGCTGCGGATCAGCGGCACCGTCACCACGGCGAGAAGACCTTCGGGCAATCACCGACGGCCTCGACCGTGGCCCACCCGTTGACATCTCGACGCAGTCGAGCGGCCCCACCTCGGGACGAGGCTCGTCAGACGCACTCTGCGGCCCGGGCGAGGGAGCCCAGACCGGCGAGCAGGTCGGCGTAGTCGGCCACCGGGACGCCGTCCACCGTGGCGCCGGGCAGCCCGGTGACACCGTCGATGGCGCCGGCCGACGTGGCGGCCCCGAGCACCCGGCCGTCGACCTGCGGGTCCAGCAGCCCGGTGAGGGCGTCGCGGTGCCCGGGGACGAGCCGGGCGAGGCCGGCGACCAGCCCGGCGCAGCCCCAGTTGGAGGTGCCGGCGACGACGAGGGCGCCGACGGGCACCCGGCAGGCGATCCGGTCGCCGTGCGCGATGCACGCGGCGACGACGTCGGCGGGCACGTTGCCCATGCCGATCTCGTTGCCGCCGTCGCCCACCGCCCCGGTGACC
Source organism: Geodermatophilus obscurus (assembly GCF_900143215.1). GTDB lineage: Bacteria > Actinomycetota > Actinomycetes > Mycobacteriales > Geodermatophilaceae > Geodermatophilus > Geodermatophilus obscurus_A. The sequence continues at coordinate 58,117 of NZ_FRDM01000018.1, forward strand.
AGGCCCGGCAGCGCGAACGCCGCGTGCAGCGGGGCGGTGGAGCCGGTGACGTCGAACCCGCGCATCGTCAGCACCCGCCCGTCCGCAGCCGGCCCCAGCCGCTCCACCGCGACCAGGTGCGAGAGGCCGAGCGCGGCCACCCGCGCCCGGACCTGCTCCTCGTCCGCGGACACCGGCAGCACGTCCAGGCGCCCGGCGCCGAGCACCTCCAGACAGGCGGCGGTCACCTGCGCGCACGGCTCGTCGGTGAGCACCACCGGCTCGGCGCCGAGCACGGCCAGCGCGGCGGCAAGGACGGCGGTGCCCACCGGACCATCGGTCTCGGCCGCGGGCGTGGGCGCCCAGGCGATGTGCACGCCCGTCACCAGGCCGACGCGGCTGCCGGCGCGACCGGCGGCGGCGAGCTCCCCGGCCAGCTGGTCGAACTGCCCGGGGACGGCGGCGGCCAGCCCGGTGACGTCGCGGGCGCCGGGGCGCAGCAGCGCCCGTTCGACGTCCGCGAGCCGGCCGCTCACGCCACCGGCGGGCGGGCCTCCGCGACCACCCGCTGCAGGGAGGCGAGGTACCGGTCGGGCACCGAGTGGTCACCGCGCGGCGGCAGGAAGCCCTCGACGGTGGCGCCGGTGACGGCGGCGAAGGCGGCCGCCTCCTCGCCGAGCGCACGGACGACGGTGTGCTCACCCCAGGCGGTGCTGCGCGCCAGGTGGGCCATCGCGGCGGCGCTCTCGGCCCGCTCCCCCACGCAGTCGAACGGCTTGTCCGTGGCCCACAGCCGCCGGAAGCCGTCGGCCAGCGAGACGTCGGCCAGGGGGTCGCCGCCGAACATCGCGCGGGCCTCCCCCGGGGTCAGGAAGACCGCGAAGCAGAGGAAGGTGAACAGGCACTTGTCGCAGTGCAGGCACCAGCGCTGCGTGGCCTCACCGCCCATGTGCGCCTGCGTGTAGCTGCGGTTGCAGCTGAGGATCTCGCCGCGCAGGTCCGGCAGGGCCGCCACCGCGCCCACCGTCGCCAGCTCCGAGAGCTGCCGCGTCAGGCTGAAGTAGCCGACGCCCACCTCCGCCGCGGCGGCGGCGAACAGCCGCTCGAACTCGTAGGACTTCGAGTACTGGTGGTTCACCCGCGCGCCGTTGACCGTCAGCGTCTCCTCGTCGGCGGAGCGCTCGTTGGCGAAGACCACCGGGTCGAACCCGCCGAGGACGGCGACCAGGGTGGAGATCGCCGAGTTGATCGCGGTGACCGGCACGTGCCCGTTCAGTCCTCCGCCCCGCGTGCGCTCGCCGAGCAGCGGGTCCAGCCGGCGGCGGACGCCGATCAGCGGGACCCCGGCGGCGCGGGCCACGTCGCGCTGGGCGTCGGTCGGGTTGACCGCCAGCGCGGTGGCCGGGGTGACGACGACCAGCGCCAGCGCGGAGTCCTTGCCGCCGCCGACCGGCAGCAGCGCCCGGCGTCCGCCGCCTTCCACCGGCGCCGGCAGGTCGTCGGTGGTCTCCAGGTCGAAGGCGACCTCGTGCGGCACCGGCAGCCGGTTGACCGCGGCGAACTCGCCCAGCCCGTGCGTGTACGCGGCCTCGGCGACGGCGGCCTGCGCCTTGGTCACCGGCCGCTCGACGACGACCCGGCCCGGCGCCCGCAGCTTGTAGTAGCTGGTGCCCATGACCAGGTGGACCAGGTCCAGCGCGGCGTCCACCCGCGCCGGGTCGGCCCCGCCGAGCAGTTCGGTGTCGAGGGTGAGCCGCTCGGTGAACTCGTCGCCGGCCAGCCGGTAGGTGAACGCGGCCTCGCCGGTGGCGAGGTCGAGCGAGCGGCCGGCGACGACGAAGGCGTCGGACACGCCCCGTCCCTCAGACACGCGACGCTCCGGCGTCGAGGAGGATCTGCTCATAGGTGCGTGCCAACTCCTCGTAGTTGCGGAAGCGGTTGTAGCTGGGCGCGCCCGGCGACAGCAGCACCAGGCCGCCCGGCCGGGCGGTGCTCAGCGCCTCGGCGACGGCATCGGCCAGCGAGGCGGTCTCGGTGACCGGCGCGTCGACGCCCGCGGCGGCCGCGGCTGCGCGGATGTCGGCGGCGAACCGGGCGCCGGTGTCCGGGATCGTCAGCACCTGCACCCCGCCGTCGCGGGCGACGACCGCCGCGGCCAGGTCGGTGTAGTCCAGCCCGCGGTCCTGCCCCCCGGCGATGAGCGTGACCTGCTGCCCGGTGAAGGCGTCGATGGCGGCGCGCACCGACACCGGGGTGGTGCTCAGCGCGTCGTCGACGAACGTGACGCCGTTCCGCGTGGCCACCGGGGAGAGCCGGTGCGGCAGTGCGCGGAAGTCGGCGACGGCGGCACGGACGGCGTCGGCGGACCGCTCGAGGTCCACGCCCATCCGCACGCAGGCGGCCAGCGCGACGTGCACGTTGGCGACGTTGTGCACGCCGGCGAGCCGCTCGGGCCGGAAGCCGTCCAGCCGCGCCTCCGGGACGACGTCGGCCGGGTCGACCAGCACCGCCGGGTCGAGGTGCTGCTCGGCGACCGGCCGGGCCTGCGCGCTGACGACCACCGAAGCCGGCCCGCAGCCGGCGAAGACGTGGAGCTTGTCGCGGTAGTACGTCGCCACGTCGCCATGCCAGTCCAGGTGCTCGGGGGCCAGCGAGGTCACCGCGCCCCAGCCGGACCAGCCCTCGACCGCGGCGGCCTGGTAGCTGGAGACCTCGACGACCAGCGAGGTGCGGTGGGTGGGGGGTGCATCGGCGACGACCTCGTCCAGCAGGACGTCGAGCAGCGGGGTGCCGATGTTGCCCGCGTGCACCGCAGGGCGGCCGGCGGCGCCGAGCACCGCGGCCGCCAGCGCGCTGGTCGTGCTCTTCCCCTTGGTACCGGTGACGCAGAGCGTCGGGACGTCGCGGGCGGCGAACTCGGCCAGGGCCACGCCGGTGCCGGAGGTGAGGGAGGTCCGGGCGGCCAGCGCGCGGGCGTCCTCGCGGTAGGGGCTGATCCCCGGTGAACGGAACACCACGTCGCAGCCGGCGAGCGCGGCGACGTCCGCGCCGGTCTGCACACCCGGCGGCAGGTCCGTCGGGGGGACGGCGTCGACGACCACGACCTCCGCCGCACCGGCGGTCAGCGCGGCGCGCACCGCGGCCCGTCCCTCGCGGCCGTGACCCCAGACGCCGACCCGGCGCCCGGCCAGCTCGGCGAGTCTCACCGGCCGTTCCCGGACGGCCGTGCGCAGCGGTGGGTCACGGCGCCCACTGTACGGAGCGGGGGCCCCGGGGACGGCGTACACGGCGGGTCGCCGGTAGGGTCCCCAGGCAGGTGCGCCGGGAAGTCTGGTCGGCAGTTCCCCCGCCGACCCCGTCACCTGGAGCCGCTCGTGCCGTCCACCTCCACCGCCCGCCTCTTCGGCCGGGGCTCCTGGGCGGAGACCCGCCGGATCGCCGACATCCTCCGCAAGGAGACCGTCGGCGGAGCGCTGCTGCTCGTCGCCGCGGCGGTCGCGCTGGTCTGGGCGAACTCCCCGTGGGGCGGGGTCTACGAGGCGCTGCGCGACACCCGCGTCGGCCCGGCGTCCCTGCACCTGGACCTGTCGCTGGGCACCTGGGCGGCCGACGGGCTGCTCGCGATCTTCTTCTTCGTCGCCGGCCTGGAGCTCAAGCGGGAGTTCGTCGCCGGTGACCTGCGCGAGCCGCGCCGCGCGGCGCTGCCGGTCGCCGCGGCGGTCGGGGGCATGGCGGTGCCCGCCCTGTTCTTCGTGCTGTTCAACCTCGGCCGGGACGACGACGCGCTGCGCGGCTGGGCCATCCCGTCCGCCACCGACATCGCCTTCGCCCTCGCCGTCCTGGCGGTCATCAGCACCCACCTCCCGGCGGCGCTGCGCACTTTCCTGCTGACCCTCGCGGTCGTCGACGACCTGCTGGCGATCGCGGTGATCGCCGTCTTCTACACCGACGACTTCTCCGCCGGGTCCCTGCTGCTGTCGCTGGTCCCGCTGGCCGTCTTCGGCCTGCTCGTGCAGCGGCGCGTCCGCTCGTGGTGGCTGCTGCTGCCGCTGGCGGCCCTGACCTGGGTGCTCGTGCACGAGTCGGGGGTGCACGCGACGGTCGCCGGCGTGCTGCTGGCGTTCACCGTGCCCGTCGCGCGCAGCCAGGCCGCGGGCGGCCCGGGCGCCGGCCCGGGCCTCGCCGAGCACTTCGAGCACCGGTTCCGGCCGATCTCGGCCGGCGTCGCCGTGCCGGTGTTCGCCTTCTTCTCCGCCGGTGTCGCGGTGGGCGGGCTCTCCGGGCTGACCGAGTCGGTCACCGACAGCGTCGCCGTCGGCATCGCCGTCGGACTGGTGCTGGGCAAGGCGATCGGCATCACCGGCGCCACGTGGTTGGTCTCCCGCTTCACCCGCGCCCAGCTCGACGAGCACCTCGGCTGGCCCGACGTCCTCGGCCTGTCCCTGCTCGGCGGAATCGGCTTCACCGTCTCCCTGCTGATCACCGAGCTCGCCTTCGGCCTGGGCACGGAGACCTACGACCACGCCAAGGTCGGCATCCTCACCGGCACCCTGCTGGCCGCGCTGCTGGCCACGGTCGTCCTGCGGCTGCGCAACCGCCGCTACAAGCGCATCTACGAGGACGAGCGGGCCGACTTCGACCGCGACGGGATCCCGGACGTGTACCAGCGGGAGACGGTCGACGACCGCGCCGACCACCGCCTGGACCGGGACGGCACACCGCCTCCCGGCCGTTCCACCGACGGCTGAAAATCCGCGTTGCCGACCCCCGTGGAGGCGACGTACCGTCGACGTACACGAGAGAGGAGGTGGTCCGTAACTTGCATGCTTATCGGACTCGTGAGGTGGCTGTCCGCTAGCCGCCGTCCAGATGGGCCGCCCGTTCAGACGACAGTCTGAGCGACGGCAGATCGCCCGTCCGTCGTACGGCGGCGAGCGAGAACCGGACAGTCACCCGACCCCCGGGCCGCCGGCATTTGTCCAGCCGGCCCGCGTGCTGCTCCCCTCTTCGGAGGGCCGGGCGCCGCGGAGCAGCCCGGGGGTTGTCCGTTCTCCCGGGGAGGTCCCCGCTGTCGACCGGCCATCCTGTCGGGACAGACCCCTCCCCCGGCGCCTGGGTCGCCGCGGCCCTCCGGCACGACCGCTCCGTCGCGTCCCTCGTGCCCCCCGTCTTCGAGGCCTACGCCCGCGTTCTGCACCCCGCCGTGCGCTACGCCGGGGACGACGACGTCGACGTCCGCTGGGACGAGGTCGCGGCCTACAACGGCACCACCGCGCACCGGCTGATGCAGTGGCCGGCGATCACCGGCTCGTGGGAGCACGTCTCCGAGGAGGACCAGCCCGACGTCTGGAACGACAGCCCCGCCGAGGGCCACCTCCCCGCACACGTCGCCGCCGCCCTGAGCGCGCTGCTCGCCGGGTGGACGACCACGCCGCAGGAGTGCTGGTTCGGCTGGTGCGACGACGACGACGCCGCCATCGACCGCCCGCACCTGACGCTGCCCACCTGCGACCTGCTGCTGCAGCGCGGTCCGATCACGCTGGCCGCGGCCAACTTCGCCCCCGAGCCACAGGAGCAGAGCGCGGCCGTGTGGTGGCCGGCCGACCGCGCCTGGTTCGTGGCCACGGACCCCACCCTGATGAGCACCTACGTCGGCGGGCCGGCCGGCGCGGTCGACGACGTCCTCGGTTCCCTGCTGGAGGCGCACCCAGCCGCCCCGGACGACCCGGTCGGCCACGACACCGACCCGGTCAACCCCGCCCCCACCCGCTTCTAGAGGACGGCGAGCTCCGCGGCGAGGTCGTCGAGACCGAGGGAGCCCTGCGACAGTGCGGCCATGTGCCACGCCTTGCGGTCGAAGGCCTCGCCCCGCGCCCGCTGCGCCGCCGCCCGGCCCGCCAGCCAGGCGCGCTCCCCGAGCTTGTAGCTGATCGCCTGCCCGGGCAGGCCGAGGTAGCGGACCAGCTCGCTGTCGAGGAAGGCCGGGGTCGCACCGCTGTGCTCGCCGAGGAAGGCGCGGGCCAGCTCCGGCGTCCACGGCCGGCCACCGTGCCCGGCGAGCACACCGTCGGCGTCGTCCGGAACGGGCAGGCCCAGGTGCATGCCGATGTCGATGACCACCCGCACCGCGCGCAGCTGCTGGGCGTCGAGGTAGCCCAGCCGCGTGCCGGGGTCGGCGAAGTAGCCCAGCTCGTCCATGAGCCGCTCGGCGTACAGCGCCCAGCCCTCGACGTTCGCACCGACCGAGCCCAGAGAGGTCTGGTACGTCGACAGCTGCCCGGAGACGTACGCCCACTGGGCCAGCTGCAGGTGGTGGCCCGGAACGCCCTCGTGGTACCAGATCGAGGTCAGGTCCCAGAGCGGGAAGCGCTCCCGGCCCAGGGTGGGCAGCCAGGTGCGGCCCGGGCGGGAGAAGTCCTGCGCGGGGCGCGTGTAGTACGGCGCGGCGGCGCTGCCGGGCGGCGCGATCATCGCCTCCACCCGGCGGACCGGCTCGGCGAGGTCGAAGTGGACGCCGTCGAGGGCCGCGATCGCGTCGTCCATCATCGACTGCAGCCGCTCGCGGATCGCCTCGACGCCGTCGACGGCGGGGCCGTGCACGTCGAGCCAGCGCATCGCCTCCATGGGGGTCGCGCCGGGCACGGCCCGCTCGGCCTCGACCCGCTGCTCGGCGAGGATCCGCCGGTGCTCGGCCCAGCCCCAGGCGTAGGCCTCCTCCAGCCCCTTCCCGGCGCCGAGGTCCGAGCCGGTCCAGCGGCGGGCGGCCAGCGCGTAGCGGTCGCGACCGACGGCGTCCGGCATCCCCTCGGCCTGCGGCAGGTAGACGTCGCGGAGGAAGTCACGCACCTCGGCGACCGCGCCGTCGGCGACCCGTGCCGCGGCATCCAGCTCGCCGCGCAGCGCCTCCGGGCCGCCCGCGGCGAACCCGCCGAAGAAGGGCCCGGCCAGCCACTCGCCGAGCTGCGTGACGACCGTCGACACCTGGCGCGGCGCCACGAGCAGGCCGCGCCGCGCGCCCTCCTCCAGCGACGCGCGGAACCCGCGGTAGGCCTCGGGCACGCGCGCCATCCGGCGGGCGACGACGGCCCAGTCGTCCTCCGACGCCGTCGGCATGAGCAGGAAGACCTGGCGGATCGAGTGCACCGGGCTGAACAGGTTCGACAGCGCCCGCAGCCCCTCGCCGGCCTCGTGCACGGCCAGCTCGGCGCCCAGCCGCTCGCGCAGCAGCCGGGCGCAGCGCCGCTCGACCGGGTCGCCGTCCAGAGCGGGGTCGGCGGCCAGGACGCGGTCCAATTCGGTGAGGGTGTCGCCGGCCAGCCGCGCCTCGGCCTCCAGCCCGGCAGGACCGGGGTCGGGCAGCCGGTCGTCGCCGGGGCGGGTACCCAACGACGTCGCGACGATCGGGTCGAGCTCGCAGACCGCGTCGACGTACCGGTCGGCGACCTGGCGGGGGGTGGCGGGGTGGGCGGACGAGTCGAGCGTGCCGCTCACCTGAGGCGCTCCAGCCGGGCCGACATGGTGGGCCGCAGCGGCGCGTCGCCGGCGGCGCGGTCGATCGCGTACATCAGCGCGCCCTCGACGATGCCGTAGAGCCGTACGGCGCGGGACACCTCGGGGGCGTCCGGCGTGCGGGCGAGGACGTCGGTGGTCAGCTCCCAGCTGGTCGTCGTCCGGGCCCGGCCGACGTAGAGCTCGACCAGCCCGTCGGGGCTGGTGACCAGCAGCTCGACGTCGTCGCTGCCGCGGGGACGCCAGAATCCGGACTCCCGGACGGCGGGCCCGACCACCGCGCCGTCGTCGGTGAGCCGCCAGGTGCGTGAGTCGTAGGCCAGGAAGCCGCGGCCGTCGTGGCTGAACCGGATCCACTGGCCGAAGCGGTGGTCTCCCTCTGCTCCGGCGGCCTGCCCCTCGCCGTGCCACTCGCCGAGCAACGGCAGGACGGCGAGCAGCCCCTCCGCGACCTCCGGTCCCGAGCGGACGTCGACGGTGTCGGCGACCGGCAGCTCGGTGTCGCCGGTCACCGGCGCACCTCCCTCGGACGGCGGGTGAGCCGGGCGGCGCCGTACCCGCAGCCGAGCGCCGCGAGCGACGCCAGGACGACGAGGACCCAGGCAGAGACCATGCGCTCCACCGTAGGGCTGCCAGGCGACGTGCTGGAACGGCCCCGTCCAGGGCACCGTCCCGAGCGTGCCGAGGAGAGGTCCTTCGTCGGCCGGTCGCCGGCGCCGCGCCGGCCGTGGCCGCCGCCGACCGCTGGTCCGGTGTCGCCGTCGTGGCCGGTGCGTCGGTGACGTCGGGCCGGTCGACGTCCTCTCGCGCTCGGCGCCGTCCTGCCGGCCCGTGTCCGCCAGGGAGCGGCGCCGATCGACGGCACCCCGGTTCGGTCCCGTCCCGATGGGGCAGGCAGGTGAGGTGGACCGGAGCGGTACCGACGGGGCGCAGGGAGGTGGCGGAGCATGGGTGCACGGGCAGCCGGCCAGGACGGGAACGGCGTGTCCCTCCACGACGTGGAGACCCTGCTCTCCCGCACGCTCGCCCGGTACGAGCGCGTGCTGGCCAACGTCGCCGACGGCATCTACGGCCTCGACGCCGACGGGCGCGTCGAGTTCGTCAACCCGGCGGCGGTCCGCATCACCGGGCTCGCGGTGGAGGAGCAGCTCGGCCGCGACCAGCACGCGGTCATCCACGGCCGCCGCCCCGACGGCTCGCCGTACCCCAAGCACGAGTGCCCGGTCTGGCGCGCTCTCACGACCGGCCGGACGGTCACCGCTGAGGACGAGACCTTCTGGCACAGCGACGGCACGGCGGTGCCGATCGAGCTGATCGCCGTCCCCACGGTGGAGGACGGCGCGGTGACCGGGGTGGTGGTCTCCTTCCGGGACCTGACCGACCGGCTGGCGGCGCGGCGTCAGGCGGACGAGCTGCGCCGGGTGACCGCGCGGGCCGCGGCGGAGCGGGCCCTGTCGGACCGGCTGCAGCAGGCCCTGCTGACCCCGCCGCCGGAGCCGGACCACCTGCAGGTCGCCGTGCGGTACCGCCCGGCCGCCCACGAGGCACAGGTCGGCGGGGACTGGTACGACGCGTTCCTGCAGCCCGACGGCGCGACGGTGCTCGTGATCGGCGACGTCGTGGGGCACGACAGCAACGCCGCGGCGGCGATGGGCCAGCTCCGCGGCCTGCTGCGGGCGCTGGCCTACGACAACGAGGAGCCACCGTCGGCGACGCTGTCCCGCACCGAGCACGTCGCCCGCGGGCTCGCGGTGAGCACGATGGCGACCGTGGTGCTCGCCCGCATCGAGCGCCACCCGGACGTGCCCGTGGCCGGCACCCGCGTGCTGCGGTGGAGCAACGCCGGCCACCTGCCGCCGGTGCTGCTGGCGCCGGACGGCACCACGACGCTGCTCGAGACCCGTCCCGACCTGGTGCTCGGCATCGACCCGGACGCGCCGCGCGCCGACCACACCGCCGAGCTGGCCGACGGCCAGACCCTGCTCCTGGTCACCGACGGCCTGGTCGAGCGCCGGGACAGCGACCTCGACGCGGGGCTGGCTGCGCTGCAGGAGGCGCTGCGCGACCTCGGCGGCACGCCGCTGGAGGAGCTCTGCGACACGCTCCTGGCCCGGATGCTGCCCGAGCCCGGCGCCGACGACGTCGCGATCGTCGCCGTCCGGACCTACCCCGAGGATCGTCCGCGGCCGCCCGAGGCCGGCCCCAACCGCCTGCCGCCCGGCGTCGACTGAGGCGCGGCCGTCAGTGCAGCAGCGTGACGGCGTGCCCTCACCTACCGGTGCGCGCTCCGTAGGCCACCCAGGCCATGCACCTTGCCTCGAGCCACCGGCTGGCCTCGATGCTGCCGAGGATCGCGACGTGCGCGGCGCCAGGACAGCACGGCGCCCGTCCCCTGGGAAGGGAGCGGGCGCCGCGGACGGCGTCCGGGCGCACCGTGTGGGGTCCTGGCTCGGCGTCGACGGTGAGCCAGGACCCCGGACGATCAGGTCACCTGATCACCATCGAGCTCAGGCGATGGCGACGGTCGTCTCGTTCAGGCCGACGTCGGCGTCGAGCACGCGCTCACCCTTGCCGACCGGGGCCAGCGAGCGCAGCTTCCAGTTCCCCGGAGCGGCGAAGAAGCGGAACTCGCCCTCGGGGCTGGTCACCACCTCGGCGGTGAACTCGTCGGTGGCGTCGAGCAGCCGGACGTAGGCACCGGCGACGGGGGCGCCGTCGTGCCAGACCTGGCCCTGGATGACCGTCTGGGTCGTCAGGTCCACGCCGGCCAGCGTGCCGCCCTGCTGGGGTGCGCCGCACATGCTCAGGCCCCCTTCGCGATCGGGACGCCGACGAGGGAGCCGTACTCGGTCCAGGAGCCGTCGTAGTTCTTGACGTTCTGGTGGCCGAGCAGCTCGCGCAGCACGAACCAGGTGTGGCTCGACCGCTCACCGATCCGGCAGTAGGCGATGGTGTCCTTGCCGGTGTCGAGGCCGGCCTCGGCGTAGAGCTCGGCCAGCTCCTCGTCGCTCTTGAAGGTGCCGTCCTCGTTGGCCGCCTTGCTCCACGGCACGTTCACCGCGGTGGGGATGTGGCCCGGGCGCTGCGCGCCCTCCTGCGGCAGGTGGGCGGGGGCGACCAGCTTGCCGGTGAACTCGTCGGGCGAGCGGACGTCGACCAGGTTCTTGGTGCCGATCGCGGCGACGACCTCGTCGCGGAAGGCGCGGATCGAGACGTCGGGCTCGGAGGCCTTGTACTGCGTCGCCGGGCGGGAGACGGCGTCGGTGGACAGCGGGCGGCTGTCGAGCTCCCACTTCTTGCGGCCGCCGTCGATCAGCTTGACGTCGGAGTGGCCGTAGAGCTTGAAGTACCAGTACGCGTAGGCGGCGAACCAGTTGTTGTTGCCGCCGTAGAGGACGACGGTGTCGTCGTTGCTGATACCGCGCTCGGACAGCAGCTGCTCGAACTGCTCCCGGTCGACGAAGTCGCGGCGCAGCGGGTCCTGCAGGTCGGTCTTCCAGTCCAGCTTGACGGCGCCCTGGATGTGGCCCTTCTCGTAGGCGCTGGTGTCCTCGTCGACCTCGACGAAGACGATGCCGGGGGCGCCGATGTGCTCCTGGGCCCAGTCGGCGGTGACGAGCACGTCGTTGCGGCTCATGTGAGGTGTTCCTCCGTGGTCGGTGGGTGCGGTCGGTGGTGCGCGTGCGGGTCAGGCGGAGGGGGGTCCGGGTGCCCCGGGACGCGGCGCACCGTCCGGCGGTGCGACTGCAGGACACCTGGGTGCGGGGGCTTCCGGACGGCGGTCGGGGCACGTCTGGACGAGCGGGCTCGTCCTCAGACGGCCGGACACAGGCAGCTGCCCACGCGGCACAGGTCGACTGTGCGGCGGGAGGTCAGCAGGAAGCCCACAGGCGCGAGGATAACGGATCACGCGTCCCTGCCCGCCCGGGAAGCGGCAGCGGGCACGTGCACCTCGACGACCGCGGCCAGCTCCGCGGGTCGTGGCGCCCCGCTGCTGCGGCCGACCAGCCGGCCCTCCCGGTCCAGGTAGAGCAGGGTCGGCGTGCGGTCGACGCCGAGCGCGCGGACGGCGTCGAGGTGGCTCTCCGCGTCGACCTCCACGTGGGCCAGACCGGGGCGGGTGGCCTGCAGCTGCCGCAGCCGCGCGCGGGTGGCCCGGCACGGCCCGCAGAACGCCGTCGAGAACTGGACGACGGTCAGGTCGGCCCGCCCGGGGTGCACGCCCAGCCCCTCGAGCACCGCCCCGTGCGTCTGGTCCACGCCAGGCACCAACCCGGCCCCCCGCCCGGGTGTTCCGGCAGAGGACGGCCCGGCAAGGGCGCCGTCCTCTCTCAGGTGTCCAGCACCGTGTCGGTCGCCGCCACCTGCACCCGCACGCCGTCGTCCGCCGGCGCGACGCCGGTGACCTGCAGGCCGAAGGGCAGCTGCGGGATCCCGTAGCGCAGGTCGAGAGCGTCGCTGACCTGGTCGACGAAGGAGCCGGGCGCGTCGACGCCGGCGGTGGTGGCCTCCGCCACGTCGACCACCAGGGTGTCGCCGTCGAGCCGGACCGTGCCGGTCGCGATGAGCGGCACGGTCTGCCCCGCGATCTGCACGGTCGTCCCCACCCGCAGCCCGTCGCCGTCCCGGCTCACGGTCACGTCCTGGCCCAGTTCCCGGGACAGCAGGTCGTAGGGCACCGTCACCGTCCCGTCGACCCGCTCGACCGGCACCTGCTGCACCGATCCGGACAGGACGTCGGAGAGCGCCACCTGCACGCCCCGCAGCGAGACGTCGGCGCGGGTGCCCTCGGGCTGCCCCAGGTCGGCCCCGGTCAGGCCGATCCGCACGTCGTCGTACCGCCCGCCCACCGCCTGGGGAAGGAAGGGGAAGCCCCCGATCTCGACCTCCGGCCGGCCGGTCAGCCCGCCGCGCTCGGCGACCAGCTGCGCCACCCGGTCCTCCGCGACCGCCTCGGCTCCCCGGTCGGCGGCGAGGGCGAGGCCACCCAGGAGCAGCAGGACCACCAGCAGTGCGCGCACGGACGGCCGCTCAGAGGGCGTGCTGCAGCAGCAGGGAGAAGGCCACCGGGGCGGCCGCGGCGACCGGCAGCACCGCCTGCAACAGGGTCGCCGCCCACGGCCGGCCTGGTCCGCCCGCGACGACGTAGGACGCGGCCAGGCCGACCAGCGCGGCGACCCCGCCCAGGACGAGGCCGGCGAGGAGCGCACCGAGCACCGCGGCTCCGTCGCCGGCACCCGAGCGGACCACCGCGACGGCGACGCCCGCCAGCACCGCCAGCACCAGGCCGGGCACCCCGCGCGGCACGCGCGCCGCGACCGGCGGCCGGGGCAGCACCAGGTCGACGAGGGGGCCCACCGCCAGCGCCGTCCCGACGACGAGCAGCGTGGTGGCGCCTGCGGTCGCGTCACCCGCCCGGGGCAGCAGGAGGAGCACGGCGAGCGCGCAGACCGCGCAGACCAGCAGCAGGACGCCGGCCAGCGAGCCGACGACGTCGGCGCGCGGCGCCCGGCGCAGCATCTGGTGCAGCACCGCGGCGAGCAGGCCCAGCCCCGGGACGGCGAGCAGCGCGCCGATCTCCGGCCGCTCGGGCAGCACGACCAGCAGGTCCGCGCCGGCCGCCGCGGCGAGCCCGAGCGCGGGCCCGCCGGCCCGGGCCGGGATGCCGGTCGCCGGCACCCACGCGAGGACCAGGGCCACCTGCAGGAGGGCGACCGCGGCCAGCCGGCCCGCGTCGCCCGCGGCCGCGGGCAGCCCGACCAGCAGAGCCGTCGCCGCCACGACCGCGGCGGCCGTGGGCAGGTGCCACGCGCGGGCGGAGAGCCCGGACCCCACCTCGGTCGCCGTCACGGGGCGATCGTCGCAGACACCCGGCGCCCGATCCGCTCGACCGGCGGCGCGACGGCCCCGCCCCGGCGTGTCCGGAGCCGGGGACCACCTCCCCGGGTCGGCCGCCCGCCGTCGGTGTGCGGACGGCCAGGTGTCGCGATCTGGTTGCGAGCCGGGATCGCGGCGACCCGTCGGCTATCCTGCTGGCTCATCGACAGCGCTGTCGTGGGCCCCCCGGACGACACTTGTCGTCCCCGGCTCCCCTGAGGAGACGTCATGCGACTCGTGCTCATGACCGCCGCACGTCAGGCCACGACCGAGGTGCTGCCCGCCCTCGGCCTGCTGGGCCACCACGTCCGCGTGGTCGCACCGGAGCTGTCGAGCCTGCTGGACGGGAACTCCGGCGACGTCGTCCTCGTCGACGCGCGGCACGACCTCATCCAGGCCCGGACCCTGTGCGGGCTGCTCTCCTCCACCGGCGTGGCCTCCGCGCTGGTCGCCGTCCTCTCCGAGGGTGGGCTGGTCGCGCTGTCGGCCGACTGGGGCGTCGACGACGTCCTGCTCGACACCGCCGGCCCGGCCGAGGTCGACGCCCGCCTCAAGTGGGCCACCGCCCGCCGGCTGGCCGCCACCTCCCCCGTCGACGGCGCCGACAGCGGCGTGACGCAGGCGGGGGAGCTGGTCATCGACGAGCACAGCTACTCCGCGAAGCTGCGCGGCCGCCCGCTCGACCTCACCTACAAGGAGTTCGAGCTGCTGAAGTACCTGGCCCAGCACCCGGGCCGGGTCTTCTCCCGGGCGCAGCTGCTGCAGGAGATCTGGGGCTACGACTACTTCGGCGGCACCCGCACCGTCGACGTCCACGTGCGCCGGCTGCGGGCCAAGCTCGGCACCGAGCACGAGGCGCTGATCGGCACCGTGCGCAACGTCGGCTACAAGCTCGACCAGCAGGTCGCCGACTCGACCGCGGCCGCCGCGCGGTCCGGGTCGAGGTCCCGGCCCGAGACCGACACCAAGCTGGTCTGAGGCCCCCCTGTCCGCTCCCCTCGTCCGGGACGTCGACCGGCTCGACCCGGCCGGCGTCGCCGCGGTCCTCGCGCTGCTGCGCGCGGCGACCGCGGCCGACGGCGTCCGCCCGCTGTCGGAGGAGGCCGAGCTGCGGCTGCAGCACGGCGGTCCGGCCGGCGGGCGGGACGTGCTGGCCACCGCCGCCGACGGGGCGCTGACCGGCTACGCGCGGTTCGAGGGCGGCGACGGCACCGGGGACGCCGAGGCCGAGCTCGTCGTCGCGCCCGGGTCCCGGCGGCGGGGCGCCGGCCGCGCGCTGCTGACCCGGCTCGAGGAGCTGGCCGGGGACCGTCCGCTGCGGGTGTGGGCCCACGGCGACCTGCCCGGGTCGGCCGAACTGGCGCAGCGGCACGGCTACGAGCGGGCGCGGGTGCTGCTGCAGATGCGCCGCGAGCTGGCGGGGGTCGACCCCGAGCCCCGGCTGCGGCTGCCCGAGGGCGTGCAGGTGCGCACGTTCCGGCCCGGCACCGACGAGCGGGCCTGGCTGCGCACCAACGCCCGGGCCTTCGCCTCCCACCCGGAGCAGGGCAACTGGACGGCGGAGGACCTGCGGCTGCGCGAGGCCGAGCCCTGGTTCGACCCGGCCGGCTTCTTCCTCGCCTGGGACGGCGACCGGCTGCTGGGCTCCCACTGGACGAAGGTCCACCCGCCGGGCGACGAGGGGCCGGAGGCGGTCGGCGAGGTCTACGTGCTGGGCGTCGACCCGGACGCGCAGGGCCTGGGCCTGGGCCGTGCGCTGACCGACGTGGGGCTGGCCCACCTGCGCCGCCTGGGGCTGCGTCAGGTGCTGCTCTACGTCGAGGAGGACAACACCGCGGCGGTGACGCTCTACGAGCGCAGCGGCTTCACCCGGCACGCCGTCGACGTGTCCTGGCGCCGCGCTCCGTAGGGCTCCCGCTGCGTCCGCTCACCACTCCTACCGGGCCGGGCACCTGGATGGACGCGCTCCGGTCCTGCCGTCCGGTCCGGACGGTCGTCCGCCGCCGGACTGGTGATCGACCCGACCTCGGGGAGCCGTCTCGACCGCCTGCTCGCGAGCCCACCGGCGCGCTCCCGCTCGGCCTCGTACCGCGCGGTCGACCGGGTGCCCAGCGCGATGACCACCCCGATCAGTGCGGCAAACCCCAGCGCGGTGATCGCCGGCCACAGGAGCACCGCTGCACCTCCGTGCGCTCGTCCGTGGTGGCACGGGGCGCGAGCCACGGGAGCCGGACGGGAGGACCCCTCCCACCGGGTACGGGAGCGGGCGTCCTGAGTCCGGCTGCCCGTCCCCGCTCCCCCGCTCGGGCCCTCGACGAGCCCGGGACATCCGGCCCAGGGCACCTGAACAGCGGCGAGCGACCGGCGGGAGTCCGGCGGGCGGGCGGCCGGTCACGGGCAGGTGTCCACCTCCTGGTGACCGGCACCGGAAGGGTCCGCCCCGGGTGCCGGCGCGGATGGCCACGAGCCGACACGCCCCCGTTCACCGGTTGGACGTGAGCCGGACCACACCGCGTGGAGCAAGCCTCGGCCGCCGTTCACCTGTCGTTCACCGGTGGACGGGGAGGCGTCCACCTCGGCTCCCTAGCGTCGGTCCTCGATGGTCCCGCGCTGCCCGGCAGAAGGTCTGGGCACACACAGTGGAAAGGCCACTCCCGTGGAGCTCAGCACCACCTCGCGCGCTGTCGTGCTCTCGGCCGCGCTCGCCGGCACCCTCGCGCTGACCGCGTGCGGCGCCGCCAACGAGGAGAACGCCGGTGCTGGCAGCGCCGGCGCCGGCGACTCCACCGAGCTGAGCGGCGCCCTCGACGGCGCCGGTGCCAGCAGCCAGCAGGCCGCCATGCAGGGCTGGAGCGCCGGCTACTCGGGCGTGCAGCCCGGCGTGACCGTGAACTACGACCCCGTGGGCTCCGGCGGGGGCCGCGAGCAGTTCCTCGCCGGCGGCGTGGACTTCGCCGGCTCCGACGCCGCGCTCGACGAGGAGGAGCTGCCCGCCGCGCAGGAGCGCTGCGCCGGTGGGGAGGTCTTCGAGCTGCCGAACTACATCTCGCCGATCGCGGTCGTCCACAACCTCGAGGGCGTCGACGAGCTCAACCTCTCGCCCGAGGTGGTCGCCGGCATCTTCGACCAGCGGATCACGACCTGGAACGACCCGGCGATCGCCGCCGACAACCCCGGGGCATCGCTGCCGGACCTGCCGATCACCCCGGTCAACCGCTCGGACGAGTCGGGCACCACCGAGAACTTTACCGAGTACCTGGCCGCCGCGGCCGGCGAGGCCTGGCCGCACGAGCCGGACGGCAACTGGCCGGTCCCCGGCGGCGAGGCCGCCCAGGGCACCTCCGGCGTCGTCAGCGCTGTCAGCGGCGGCAACGGCACCATCGGCTACGCCGACCTCTCGCAGGCCGGCGAGCTGGGCGTGGCGAACATCGGCGTGGGCGAGGAGTTCGTGACCCCGACGCCCGAGGCCGCGGCCGCGGTGGTGGAGAACTCCGAGCGGATCGAGGGCCGGGGCCGGTACGACTTCGCCATCGAGCTGGCCCGCGACACCGCGGAGTCCGGCAGCTACCCGATCGTGCTGGTCAGCTACCACATCGGCTGCATCTCGTACGACGACTCGGAGACCGCCGGACTGGTGGCCGACTTCATGGGGTACGTGATCAGCGAGGAGGGCCAGCAGGCCGCGGCCGAGGCCGCGGGTTCCGCGCCCATCTCCGACGCGCTGCGCGAGCAGGCCCGGACCGCGGTGGACGCGATCACCGCGGGCTGAGCACACAATGACCGGCGACGGCCCGGAGTGCCCGACGGCGCCCCGGGCCGTCGGCGGGCCCGGCCCCGGCCGGGCCCTGCGAACTCCCCTCCGCCGGGTCCCCCAGGCACCGGCCCACACACCACGGAGCAGCGGTGAGCAGCACCAGGACCACACCCCCGTCCCGCGCCGGGACCGGACGGTCGGTCCGCCGTCCCGGTGACCGGGTCTTCGCCGGTACCGCCAAGGGCGCCGGCATCCTCATCCTCGTCATCCTCGCCGGGGTCGCCGCGTTCCTCGTCGTGGAGGCGGTGCCCGCGCTCACCGCGCCGGCCGAGGAGATCCCCGGCGACGGCGGCCTGGCCTCCTACGTCGCCCCGCTGGTCTTCGGCACCCTGCTGGCCGCGGTCATCGCGCTGCTGGTGGCCACGCCGCTGGCCGTGGCCATCGCCCTGTTCATCGGCTACTACGCCCCGCGACGGCTGGCCCAGGGCCTGGGCTACCTGGTCGACCTGCTCGCCGCGATCC
Organism: Geodermatophilus obscurus; assembly: GCF_900143215.1. GTDB lineage: Bacteria > Actinomycetota > Actinomycetes > Mycobacteriales > Geodermatophilaceae > Geodermatophilus > Geodermatophilus obscurus_A. The sequence continues at coordinate 75,758 of NZ_FRDM01000018.1, forward strand.
CGAGCATCGTCTACGGCTTCTGGGGCATCTTCTGGCTGGCCCCGAAGCTGGTGCCCCTCTTCGAGTGGCTCGAGCGCACCCTCGGCTTCATCCCGCTGTTCGCCGGACCGGCCTCGACCACGGGCCGCACCATGCTGACCACCGGCCTGGTCCTCGCCGTGATGATCCTGCCGATCGTCAGCGCCATCTCGCGCGAGGTCTTCCTGCAGGTGCCGAGCCTGCACCGCGAGGCGGCGCTGGCCCTGGGCGCCACCCGCTGGGAGATGATCCGGATGGCGGTCCTCCCCTACGGCCGCTCCGGCGTCATCGGCGGTTCCATGCTGGGCCTGGGCCGGGCGCTGGGCGAGACCATGGCCGTGGCCATCGTGCTCTCGGTCTCCGGCGGCATCACGTTCAACCTGATCAGCAGCGGCAACCCGTCGACGATCGCGGCGAACATCGCGCTGGAGTTCCCCGAGTCCTCGGGCATCGACATCAACACGCTCATCGCCAGCGGCCTGGCGCTGTTCGTCATCACCCTCGCGGTCAACGTGCTGGCCCGCGCGATCGTCAACCGGCGCGCCGAGTTCTCCGGAGCGAACTGATGACCCAGACCTCCACCGCGCCGGCGCCGCCGGGGAGCAGCGCCCCCGCTCCACGCCGCGGCGAGCGCACCCGGCGGCTGCCGACCTGGGCGCCCTGGGCGGCCTTCCTGGGGGTCGCCGCCGTCGTGGGCGCGCTCTGGCCGGTGCTCGACCTCAACGCAGCCCTGTTCGTGCTCTACACCGTCGTCCTCGGGACCCTGGCGGTGTACCTGCTGACCCGCGCCGTGGAGGGCTCCCGGCGGGCCACCGACCGGCTGGTGACCTGCCTGGTCGTCAGTGCCTTCGGGCTGGCGATGGTGCCCTTGGTCTCGCTGGTGTGGGAGGTCGTCAGCCGCGGCGCCGCACGACTGGACGGCGAGTTCTTCACCTCCTCGCTCGTCGGCATCGTCGGCGAGGGCGGCGGCGCGTACCACGCGATCATGGGCACGCTGATCATCACGGCGCTGACCACGCTGCTCTCGGTGCCGATCGGCCTGATGACGGCGATCTTCCTCGTCGAGTACGCCCGCGGGCGGCTGAAGCGGGCGATCACCTTCCTGGTCGACGTCATGACCGGCATCCCGTCGATCGTGGCCGGCCTGTTCGCCTACGCGCTGTTCGCCATCTTCCTCGGCCCGGGCATCCGGCTCGGCGTCATGGGCGCGGTCGCACTGTCGGTGCTGATGATCCCGGTCGTCGTCCGCTCGGCGGAGGAGGTGCTCAAGCTGGTGCCCAACGAGCTGCGCGAGGCCTCCTACGCGCTGGGCGTGCCGAAGTGGCGCACCATCGTCAAGGTGGTCATCCCCACGTCGATCGCGGGCCTGGGCACCGGCGTCACCCTGGCGATCGCCCGCGTCGTCGGCGAGACCGCTCCGCTGCTGATCACCCTGGGCATCACCAACGCCACGAACCTCGACGCGTTCGACGGCCGCATGGCGACCCTGCCGGTCTACGCCTACTACCAGCTCACCCAGCCGGGCGTGCCGCCGCAGTTCGCCACCGACCGGGCCTGGACGGCGGCCCTCGTCCTGATCATCCTGGTGATGGGTCTCAACGTCGTCGCCCGGCTCATCAGTCGCTTCTTCGCCCCCAAGACCGGTCGCTGACCGGCAACCCTGGAGGACCCTCAGTGGCCAAGCGCATCGACGTCTCCGACCTCAACATCTACTACGGCAACTTCCTGGCGGTCGAGAACGTCAACGTCTCCATCGAGCCGCGCAGCATCACCGCGCTCATCGGGCCGTCGGGCTGCGGCAAGTCGACCTTCCTGCGCTCGATCAACCGGATGCACGAGGTCGTCCCGGGCGGGCGCGTCGAGGGCAAGATCGTCATGGACGGGCAGGACCTCTACGGCGCGGACGTCGACCCGGTGGACGTCCGCCGGCAGATCGGCATGGTCTTCCAGCGGCCCAACCCGTTCCCGACCATGTCGATCTACGAGAACGTCGCCGCGGGCATCCGGCTGAACAACAAGAAGATGCGGAAGTCCGACCTCGACGACCTGGTGGAGCGCTCGCTCCGAGGCGCCAACCTGTGGAACGAGGTCAAGGACCGGCTCAACCGCCCGGGCGCCGGGCTCTCCGGTGGTCAGCAGCAGCGGCTGTGCATCGCCCGCGCGATCGCCGTCGAGCCCGACGTGCTGCTCATGGACGAGCCGGCTTCCGCGCTGGACCCGATCTCCACGCTGGCGATCGAGGACCTGATGGCCGACCTCAAAGAACGCTTCACCATCGTCATCGTCACCCACAACATGCAGCAGGCGGCGCGGGTGAGCGAGCAGACCGGCTTCTTCAACCTCAGCGGGGTCGGCCAGCCGGGCCGGCTGATCGAGTTCAACCCGACCGAGAAGATCTTCAGCAACCCGGATCAGAAGGCGACCGAGGACTACATCTCGGGCCGCTTCGGCTGACCCGACCGGGGCTTCGAGGGGCCGCTACGGGAGCTCCCGCGGCGGCCCTTTCGCGTTGTGTGCACACACCGCGCTGCCCGAGGCGCCCGCACAGCGAGACGTGCACACACCGCTGCCTGACTGCGGCGCCGTCCTCCGAGCGGGGCCGCACCGCGCTGGGCCCGCAGGCGGGGCCGAGCTCAGCAGCCGACGGTGGCCGCGGCCGGCTCGGCGGACGGCGGAGCCGACGCCTCGGCAGCCGTCCCTGGAGCCGCCACCGGCGCGGGGGGCGGCACCACGACCGGGACGACGCCGGAGAAGCCCGGCCCGAGCACGAGCTGGACGGCACCGCCGGTGGCGTCGCTGGCCTGCAGCACCGCACCGGGGACGGCGGCGGCGACCGTGCGGGCCTGCTCCTCGGCACCCGGGGCGTGCCGGACGACGGTCTGGTTCACCACGCCGAGCTCGTTGCCGACCTGGCCGACCCCGAAGCCCTGCGCGCGCAGCTGGTCGGCCACGGTGCCCGCCAGCCCGCTGGTGGCGGTGCCGTTGAGGACGTCGACGGGAATCCCCGCGGGCGCGGCGGTCAGCGGCTGCTCCGCCGGCGTGGTGACGGGCTGTTCGGCGGCTGCCGGGACGGGGGCAGCTGCCACGGCCGCCGGGTCGGCGGCCTCGGAGGTGACCAGCTCCGCGGGCAGTCGGCCCTGCTCGATCACCGCGTCGAACAGCGAGCGGGTGGCGGCGTCGTCGAGCACGACGTGGGCCTGCTCGCTGCCGGCCGGCACGTAGCCCACCTGGGCGACCGGCAGACCGATCCGCTGCACGGCGTCGCCGGAGAGGTCACCGAGGGTGCCGGCGAGGGTGCGCAGGTCGCCGAGGGTGGTGGCCTCGTCGACGGTGAGGGCGTCGGAGGCGCGGGTCAGGAACCCGGTGAGGGTGGCCGGGTTGCCGATCGTCCCCGCGGACATCGCCGTCCGCAGGGTGGAGGTCAGCACCAGCTGAGCGCGCTCGGCGACCGCCTCACCGGTGACGTCGGCGCCTGCGTCACCGGGAGCCAGGTAGCCCGTGGCGTGCTCCCCCGACAGCTCGCTGGCGCCGGCTGCGAGCGGCTGCGCCGACGCGGCGACCGCCGACGTCGCCGTGGGCAGGCAGACGGCGACACCGCCGAGCGCGTCGACCATGCCGGGCAGCCGGGTCAGGTCGACGCCCAGGTAGTGGTCGACGCGCAGACCGGACAGCTGCTGCACCGCGCGCACCGTGCAGGACGGCCCACCCTCGAGCAGCGAGGCCGCGAAGGACTCGGTCACGGCCTCACGGACCCCGCCGTCGGCGCCGATGCACGTGGGGGTGTCGACCAGCGCGGTCGGCGGGATGCTGACCAGGACCGCGCGCTCCCCGTCGGCGGTGACGTGCGCCAGGAGGGTGGCCACCGAGGCGGGACCCTCCTCGCCGGGGAGTCCCGTGCCGACCACCAGGTAGGTGGCCGCGCCCTCCTGCAGCCCGGGGGCGAGCACCTCCGCGCCGTCGGGCGTCAGCGCCTCGACCCGCTCGATGCGCTGGTCGACGTAGAAGTAGAGGCCCAGGTGGTAGGCGAGGACGACGCCGAGGAGGGCGGCGAGACCCGTCGCAGCGCGGACCAGCCGCCGGCGGCCGGGACTCCGGGCGGCCCGGCGGGCGGCCCGGCGCTCGCTGGGCGAGGGCGGCGCCAACCGGGTCGCGCCGGACAGCGGGGCGTCGCGGCCGGGGATCGGGGGCAGCGGCGCAATCGGGCGGGACGGGCGGTGGCCGGTCCCGTCCTCGAGCGGCGGGAAGAGCGGCACGGAGGGCCGGGCCGACGGCGGCACCGGCGGCAGGCCGCTGTGCGGCGCCTGTGGCGCGGCCGGGTCCTCCTGCTGCGGGACGACCACGGGCAGCGGGGGGACCACGGACGGCGTCCCGGGGGCCGCCGGTCCCGGGCCCGCCGGCGCACCCGGGACCGGCGGCAGACCGCGCTGCGGCGCCGGCGTGTCGCCGGCTGCGCGCGAGACGTCGCCGGCGCGGCGCCCGGAGGGTGCGCGGACCGCGTTCCGGACCGCGGGGGCCTCCTCGGCGGGGACCGGGGGCAGCCCGCGCCGACGTTCGGGGGTCTTCTCGCCGGCCAGGGGCAGCGGTATCTCACCGGTACGGGCGGCGCGGCGGCGGCCCACCTCGCCGCCCTGGCGGGCGATCAGCTGCTCGACGGTGATCGGTTCGCGGGCCGGCGTCTCGTCGCCCGCGGCAGGGGAGGGCGCAGCCGGGCGACGCCGGCCGCGGAGACGCCCGGACGAGCGGGCCTCCCCCGCGTCGTCGCGCGTGCGCTTGTTCCCCACCCGTGCCGACTTCCCATCGTCGAACCGTCGCCCTGGCGGGCACCGAAACTCCCGCCTGGCGCGCGGTGGTACCGCTGCGCAGTCGGGCAGTCACCCACCATACGGGCGCAGCGACTCCCGCCCGGGTCGGACGCGCGGGGATCGGCGGGCAGGTCACCCGCGCCCGTCGTAGCGTCCCCGAGGTGAAGCTGCCGTTCGTCCCGGGCCCGTCCGACGTGATCTCCGCGGTGGAGGGGGTCCGCGAGGGCGTGACCGAGGCGCTGGCGCTGGTCCCGCGGCTGGTCACCGTCGTGGGGCGCGTCGAGTTCCTGCTCGAACGGCTCACCACGGTCGTCGACCGGGTCGACGGGGTCGTCGAGCGTGCCGACGCGGCGATCACCGCCGTCGAGAGCACGCGAGCCAGGGCCGACGACGCGATCGCGGCGGTCGGCGCCACGCGGCAGCGGGCGGCCGACGCGATCACCGCGGTCGCCGCCACCAACCAGAGGGCCGACCAGGCCATCACCGCGGTCGCCGCCACCAACCAGAAGGCCGACGACGCGATCACCGCGGTCGCGGCCACCAACCAGAAAGCCGACCAGGCCATCACCGCCGTGGAGGGCACCGTCGCCCGCTCCGACGACGCCATCACCGC